>CANTEG010000008.1 GCA_947652735.1 uncultured Lachnospiraceae bacterium
GGATTTTTCAGTTATGTGTTTTGTGGGGCTGTATTGATGATGATTCTGATGTTTAGTGTCCTTGCAGGTTTTAGATTGTCGGGACGACTTGAGGAAATAGCAATATATCATGGGGGGTGACTAATATGATTCAAATGAAGCGGGTAAATAAAATATATAATCAGGGTAAAAATTATGAGGTACACGCAATAAAAGATGCTGATTTAGAAATTAATAAAGGAGAAATGATTGCAATTACCGGTCCGTCCGGCTCAGGTAAATCGACATTGCTTCATATATTGGCAGGTATAAGCAAACCGACATCAGGCGAGTATTTTTTTGATGGAGAAGATGTTTCAAAAATGTCTGACATCTCCAGATGTAAAATCAGAAATAAAAAAATTGGAATTATTATGCAGGACTTTGGACTATTGGGTGATGATACAGTAATTAGAAATGTGTGCCTGCCACAGATGATTAGTGGACAATATAATAAGGCTATCATTGAAAAAGCAAAAAGAATGCTTCACATTATGGGGCTTGATGATGTAGTGAAAAAGAAAGTGAATCAGCTTTCAGGAGGACAAAAACAAAGAGTTGCAATTTCCAGAGCACTTACAATGAATGCAAAAATAATTATTGCCGACGAACCGACTGGTGCCCTTGATAAACAAAACACTGAAAAATTGATGAGGTTTTTCAAAGAACTTAATAGTCAGGGAATAACAATTATTATTGTTACCCATAATTTATTGGTTGCTGATTTTTGCCCTATAAGATATACATTAACAGATGGGGTAATCAAAAGAATTGCATCATAAATAAAATAAAAAGAAAGTAAAACTACCCAAATATATTTTTCAACAAAACGTTACGGGAATGCAGGCTGTCACGCATAAGCAGAAGCCTTATTGTGACAGCCCTTGTTCCTTGAAAATCTTACTGCACTATTCTAATATTTTTGTCGGGGTTTTAATATTTCAAAACAGCTTGAAACCCTCAGCCTTACAGGATTGCAATAAAATATGCTGCATACCCGATTAGCAGCAGTGCACCATGCCAGCGTTTCAGCTTGTTATCCTTAACACAAAACAGTGTCAAACATAAAGCTGCTACCGCAGCTATGATTCCATCAAACCGAAAGCCTTGTGCAAATGCCACAGGACGGATAAGGGCGGAAATTCCCACCACAAATAGAATATTAAAAATATTACTTCCTACAATATTTCCTATAGCAATATCTGCATTTCCCTTTCTTGCCGCCGTAACTGATGTTACCAGCTCAGGAAGCGATGTGCCAAGTGCCACAATTGTAAGCCCAATAAACCGTTCGCTCATACCAAGCCTTTCGGCTATTCCACAGGCTGCATCTACTGCAATACTGCTGCCTGCAACCGTAGTTACCAGACCGAGAATACAGAGTGCTATTATCTGCCACATTTTTCTTTCCTTTTGTTTTATGGTATCAGTTTCATCACCTGAACTGGTTTTTCTCGATGACAGAAACAGATACGTAAGATACAGTACGAAAAAAATAATTTGAACAATACCATCCGCCAAGCCGATTTTGCCGTCAAGTCCCTGTATAATCAGCAATACACTAATTATAGTCAGGAATGGAAGCTCACATTTTATTGTGCTTTTTTCCACCGCTAATGGAGTAATGACTGCCGAAAGGCCAAGAATAATCAGAATATTTAGTATGTTGCTTCCCACAACATTTCCAATCGTAATATCAGCATTTCCTTTCAGAACGGCAGAAATACTAACCGCTGCCTCGGGCATACTCGTACCTATTGCAACAACTGTAAGACCTATTACAAGAGGTGCTACTCCAAGCTTTGACGCAAGCTGGGAAGCCCCGCTTACAAACCAGTCAGCTCCCTTTACAAGCATGACAAGCCCTACTGCCAAAACAAACATCCACCAAACAATTTCCATGTTATTTCCCTCCCTTGAACAATAGATTTCCGGCAAAGTTTCCGATGAAATAAAAATAGAGACTTCGCCATAAAAATAATAGCAAAGTCTCGCAATTTCATTACAAAGCCGGGTCACAAGGACCGTACTGACGGCAAGGTAAACATGAAAACATTCATGCATGCTACTCCCTTTGTACTTTAACAGGAAAAGTCAAACATACGATAAATATTGTATTTTCGGCTTTTCCTGAAACGTCGCTAAGAGGATTTGAACCTCCGGCCTACCGCTTAGGAGGCGGTCGCTCTATCCAGCTGAGCTATAGCGACATATTATTAACTCTTATGTATTTTAAATTAATATATGCAAAAAGTAAATAGTAAATTAAAAAAACTGTTATAATATGTTATAATTATTTTTGGTTGCATCCAATTGCAAAATTAATACTTGAACCATACAAGGTTTACGAATACCTAAATTACGGTTATATCAAGTCTTCTGTGAAAGCTTGATTGTGGTATGTCCGGTGGTTAAGCCGCTGAGACTTGTCAACCCATTTACTGAAAGTAATTTCAAATAACTGACGTCCAATAATCAGGAGGAATTATAAATGAGTCAAAATGAAAACCAAATTTTTGATAAACAAACAACATTGGTGATAGATAAAGCAGCCATCACCCATAATGTTAAAGTCATACGAAAAATTACAGACAAACAGATTATTGCTGTAATAAAGGAAAACGGTTATGGAATGGGACTGAAAGCAGAATACGACCTGCTGAAACAAAACGGACTTAATTATTTTGCGGTTACTAACACGGCAGAGGCATTAGCACTCCGCAGCTTTGGATGTACCGAAACCATCCTTCTCCTGACCCCCTGCATGTCGTATGATGAGGCAGTACAATTGAACAAGGCAGAAATTACATTTGTGGCAGGAAGCATTACACAGCTTAACATATTAAAGAAGCTTGCCAATGCCGAAAGTCATAAGCCCCACGTTCACATTGCAATCGACACGGGCATGGGCAGATACGGTTTTTTCTGGAACCAAATTCCTGATTTATCAGATATAAATAACTATGTGCAACTTGACGGCTGTTACACACATTTGCATGGACGCCCTAAAAAATATGCTGATAATGTTAATGTGCAGCTTGAGCATTTTAAAGCTGCCTTAAAAAGCTTGAAATCACAAGGTATCAACACAGGTATGAGACATGTGAGCAACTCTCAGGCAACCATTTTGCTGGGCGACCTTGGTATGGATGCGGTTCGTGTGGGCTCCGCAATTATCGGCAAAACGTCTTACCACCAAAAAAGACGCCTGAAATGTGCCATGTGGACGGAGGCTCCCATATACCAGACAATGAATTTGCCAAAGGGAAGTACTGTGGGTTATCTTGCAACTGCAAAACTGAAGCGGGATTCCCGACTTGGAATTGTGCGTGCAGGACATGCAGACGGAATATTTTTATCCTACTCTGATATTCCAGACCAATTTTTAAGCGGCATCCTGCATTTGATTTCACTTAAGCTTCGCCCAAAGCATCATGTAAGAACATTTATTATAGATGGAAAGCATGTACCTATTGTGGGCTGTGCAGGTGTTTCACATTTTACAATTGACCTTACGGACACAAACTTTAAGGTTGGTGACATGGTACGCATAGAGTCAAATCCTCTTATGGCTCACCCTGCCGTACCTAGAAAATTTATAAATTAATCATTATGCCAAGTACACAATAAAAATTTGAGATACAGCGTCATCTCATTTTAAGTAATGCGTTGATGTTTAACACTGAGGTAAAAATATGATACAAACGATAATAAGAAAATATAATGAAGAAGACATTTCTTCCATGATTTCCATTTGGAATGAAGTGGTTGATGAGGGCATTGCATTTCCGCAGGAAAATTGTCTGACGGAGCAATCCGGTAAGGATTTTTTTGCTGAACAAAGTTACTGCGGTGTTGCTGTTGAAAAAGATACAGATGAAATTAAGGGTATGTATATCCTGCACCCTAACAATGTGGGCAGGTGTGGACATATATGTAATGCCAGCTATGCAGTGGCATCCCATGCAAGGGGCTTACATATCGGAGAACAGCTTGTGCTTGACTGTATGAAACAGGCAAAGCAGCTTGACTTTCAGATACTACAGTTTAATGCTGTTGTTGCAACAAATATACATGCCAGACATTTATATGAACGGCTTGGCTTTACGCAGCTTGGCACAATTCCAGACGGCTTCCGCCTAAAAGATGGCAGTTACGAAGACATCTGTCCATATTATATTAAATTTTAAACATCTATGACTATATGCGGATATACCGTTATACTACTAAAACCCATTCAACAATATAATAAAACTGCCCAAACAACAAAAAATACGCTTTGCAAACTTTCCATTGTCATGAATAAAAACCTCAGGGGCATGTTATATTCTAACATACCCCTGGAGCCATACTTCCCCACGAAAGCGTCTGCCCTCTTTTGGCTCGCCTTGAAGGTCAAGCTCATTGATACCGATACTAATCACAATATCGTTTGCCTCGACCAGCAGCTTGTAAACATTTTCGTCAGTAAATTCATTTGTAATCTTTTCAACCTTAAGTATATTTCCCAATATCATATAGTGGTCGCACTCAACACCACATGGCATAAAGCTTGTATCCACAATTGAGAGTATATCTTCTCTATGAATTCTGCCACTTACAGAAGTGTAAATATCCATTTCCTCAAGCGTAAGATTTTCTATGGCATCCGTATCACCATTTTTTGCCGCTGCAAGAAGCCGGTTCCTTAGGTCCCTCTGCTGTGCATCCACCCACTTTTGGTTCTTATCCCTCTGAACACCCAGCAATATGGTCCCTGCGATAGAAAGCCCTGACAGCTTAACATTTTTAAGATGCCTGTTGGAGTAATTAAGCCATTTGGATTTTGCGTAATCCGCAATATTTAACAAGTAAAATATGAGTGTCATCCCAAGCCTGTAGTCATCACACACACCTGCATAGGACTCTTTGTCCGTCTGCTTTTCTATGGAAATGCCTTCGTACTCGGAAAATACATCTCCTTTGAGATATGGATAATAATGCTCAATAGAAAGAGCACCATTTATATCATATTCACCCACAAGCGCTAACCCAATTCCAGCTCCAAAATCCTTTTCAATCTGAATCAGAGACGTATCAATACTTATAGTAGTGACAATCTTGCGATTCGGGCTTCTCAATGTACTATAATATATCTTTTCAAGCTGTTTTCTGGATTTGTACTGGCTAAAACCAATCGCTCTAAGATAAGAATGCATTTGCGTCTCCTTTCCTGCAAAAATATCATTTCATCAACATTTACTAACTTTACGCCTTAGGGCTTATAACAGATTTTCCGCCCATGTAAGGTCTTAACACCTCAGGTATATTAATGCTTCCGTCCTCATTTAGGTTATTTTCAAAGAATGCGATAAGCATACGCGGTGGTGCAACAACCGTATTATTTAATGTATGGGCAAAATACTTTCCGTCCTTGCCCCTAACTCTTATTTTGAGTCTTCTCGCCTGTGCATCCCCAAGGTTGGAACAACTTCCCACCTCAAAGTACTTCTTTTGACGTGGTGACCATGCTTCAACATCATACGATTTAACCTTAAGGTCCGCCAAATCACCAGAACAACATTCTATCGTCCTTACAGGAATATCCATGGAGCGGAACAAATCAACCGTATTTCTCCAAAGCTTATGAAAATATTCCATGCTGTCCTCAGGCTTACATACAACTATCATTTCCTGCTTCTCAAACTGATGAATTCTATAAAGTCCTCTCTCCTCTATTCCATGTGCACCTTTCTCTTTTCTAAAGCAAGGTGAATAGCTTGTAAGCGTGTGCGGGAGCGTCTCCTCATCAATCATAGTGTCAATATATTTTCCAATCATAGAATGCTCACTTGTACCGATAAGATACAAGTCTTCACCTTCTATCTTGTACATCATTGCATCCATTTCCGCAAAGCTCATAACACCTGTAACAACATCACTTCTAATCATAAACGGAGGTACACAATAAGTAAAGCCTCTGTCTATCATAAAATCTCTTGCATATGAAATAATTGCAGAATGAAGTCTTGCCACATCCCCCATCAGATAATAAAATCCGTTTCCTGCAACCTTACGTGCACTATCTAAATCCACGCCATTCAACCGCTCCATAATTTCTGTGTGATATGGAATCTCAAAATCAGGAACAACTGGTTCACCAAACTTTTCAAGCTCCACATTTTCCGAATCATCTTTTCCTATTGGAACTGACTCATCAATAATGTTAGGAATAACCATCATAATTTTCTTAAGTTTTTCCTTAACCTCAGGCTCCTGCTTCTCAAGCTCGGCAAGTCGGCTTGCATTTTTGGTTACTTCCTTCTTAACCTCCTCAGCCTCCTCCTTCTTTCCCTGAGCCATAAGGGCACCTATCTGCTTTGCAATCACATTTTTCTTCGCACGAAGGTCATCCGCCTCCTGCTGAAGTTCTCTTGCCTGCTTGTCAAGCTCTATCGCCTCATCAACAAGTGGAAGCTTCTCATCCTGAAACTTCTTCTTTATATTTTCCTTAACTATATCAGGATTTTCCCTGACAAATTTCATGTCCAGCATTTAACTTAATCCTCCTTTATGTCTATATCAAAACTGAATTCGTCATCACCGTCTGCTTCACTGGTCAAATCTTCAATTTCTTCATCCACAGTCTTTGCTTTTTCTAAAGCTTCCTTTTCTTCCTCGGATAAAGGAATATAGGATTCTCCCTTAATGATTTCCTTGGCATATGTAAAACAACCCTCACGGGAATGCATGGCATTAAATATTATACCCGTATTTTCATCATCTAACAAAGCCATAACAAAACTAAGCTTTCCTGCCATCTCATTAAAAGCATCATATTTAACAAGACTTACCTTACTGATACATGACCCGATAAGATTTTTTATTTCCTTATGTTCTTTTGTTATACGCTTTGCATTAGCCTTAACCTGATCCATTTCCTTGAAACGGACCCGTATTATTTTTTCTAAATCAGCACCCTTTTTCCCACTCATAAGAACACTGTATTTTCTTGTCATAATATTCATCTTATAAATAACAAATATGACAAGAAAAATAAGCATAAATACTAACAACGTTAAGACAGTAATCACTGTCTTTGCCTCAATACCAAAAACAGTATAACCTGTCATTTTGGTTCCCTCCTAATATCCTATTCACCACTACTGAACAGCATTTGGACGATTCTGTCCAAATCCTCCTGTGAATAGTACTCTATTTCAATTTTACCTTTATTTTTATTTTTCGATTTTATAGTTGCCTTTGTTCCAAGAATACCTTTTAATTTTTCTTCAATATCCTTATACAAAAAGTCAAGGTTTTCTTCTGTTACCGCAACGTCTTCTTTTTTCTTCAACTTGCCTGATAAAAGCTTCTTCACATAAGCTTCCGTATCTCTCACACTAAGCTTCTTGTCAAAAATCATCATGGCAGTATCATATTGAAGTTCTTCATCCTCTATGGAAATAAGTGCTCGCACATGTCCCGTGGTAAGCATATCATCCACAAGCATCTGCTGAACCTTATCCGTAAGCTTTAACAAACGAAGTGCATTTGTAATTGTTGTTCTGCTCTTGGAAACACGTTCTGCAACTTCATCCTGTTTTAAGTTGAATTCTTTAATCAGCCTTTCATATGCCATTGCCTCCTCAATAGGATTCAAATCTTCTCTTTGAATATTCTCTATGAGAGCAATTTCCACAATTTGCTGATCCGTATAATCCTTTATAACAACCGGAACTTCTTTCAGTCCTGCCATTCTGGCAGCTCTCCATCTTCGTTCACCGGCAATAAGCTCATAATACCCCTTGCGTTTGGCAACAACAAGCGGCTCAATAACACCAAACTGCTTAATGGAATCAGCAAGTTCCTCCAAAGCATCTTCGTCAAACCTTTTACGTGGCTGTGACTTATTTGGCTCTATTCTATTAATATTTAAAGTCTGCTCAACCTTTTTTATTACTTCTTTAACCCCTGTTTTTTGCTTCTCAGCTGCCTGAGCAGGCGTAACCTCCTCTGTCGGTATCAGATTATCAAGTCCTCTACCTAACCCTCTCTTAGTAGCCATACATTTCCTCCTTTGAATGTGGCAATGAATTCTACACTTTAACAAACCCATTATTATAGGAAATAATAATTTTATAAGTTTGCATAAAGCTTATTTTTTATAACCTCATCTGCTAAATCTCTATATCCCTGTGCCCCTGCCGAACGGCTGTCGTATAAGTTTATAGGCAAACCAAAGCTTGGTGCCTCTGCCAGTCGGACATTTCGTGGTATAATTGTCTTATAGATAAATTGGTCAAGGTTACTTTTTACGTTTTCTACCACCTCAAGCGAGAGATTTGTTCTGGCATCATACATTGTAAATACAACGCCCTCTATCTCCAGTGCCTTGTTCAGCTTCTTTTTAATCAAATCAATCGTATACATAAGCTGTGACAATCCATCCAAAGCAAAAAACTCACATTGTATAGGAACAAGAACCGTATCGGCAGCTGTCATTGAATTTACCGTTAATATTCCAAGTGCAGGAGGACAATCTACGATTATAAAGTCATATTTATCTCTCACGCTGCTAAGAATATTCTTCAATATGTACTGTCTATTATCTGCGTCAATAAAATCAACTTCTGCCCCGGCAAGATTCCTTCCCGCTGGAATCAGGCTAAGATTCAGCTTATGGGAACCTAATGGATGAACTATCATGCATTCCCCAATATTGCATTCCCCACACATTGCTTCATATATAGTAAGGGAAAGGTCATTTTTATCAACCCCCAGCCCACTGGTCAGATTCCCCTGTGGATCCATGTCAACAGCCAAAACCTTCTTGCCCTTTTCAGCAAGACATGCCGCCAGATTAATTGAAGTTGTTGTCTTTCCTACGCCGCCTTTTTGATTGGCAACAGCTATAATTCTTCCCATCAATGTGCCTCCAAATTAGTTAAACATCAATCCATCATTTCATAATTCCCTACGGAACAATTTATCCTTAAAACCCCATTTACTTTGAGACGCCCCTGGACATATGTCTATAGGAAAGGCCGTTTCCTATAAAACCAATTTACTTTCAATAAATGGACTGACGAGTCTCGGCGGCAAATCCGCCGGACATACTGCATATCAAGTTTTCACATGAAACCTGATGCATTTTATTTCCCATATTTCAACATTATAACACTTACTTAGAGCTTTCGCCATATCTAAATATAGCCATTAATTTAATATTACCACAATATATAGATTTTGATATGGAAGCATGGGTAATAATTATGTTTTATTTGACAGAATTTTTATTGATATATTATGTGAAATCCGCTAAAAATTGAATACTAACATTAAATATGCCATATTTTTAATGATGTTTTATATCTCATATTGGTTAATCGCACGAAAATTTGTCGTTACAGAATTTACCAACTTTTTTCTAATGCTTAAATTTTTTTTTGAGAATAATACATTCTTAAATAAAACTATGTTTCATAAATGTTTCACGTGAAACATAGTCAATGAAATCATTGGATTTATTTTATTATTTATATATCTCTTTTACATAGCATTTTGAAGCAACGTGATTTTCCAATAAAATAGTACTGAAATGAGATTTTGATTTAACAGGTTGGCTAATTCGATTTTTAATATATTACAAATATAATATTCCTCGCCGGCATAAAAATATTTTGCTATCACTATTTTTTTATACTGTACTTTTTATTCAAATCAAATATTTTTTGCAGGTTTGTTTTAAGTGACTCAACCTAATGGTTGAATATGTTTCACGTGAAACACAGATAAAAATTATATTGAATATTACTATAGTCACTTAATTAAAAACAGATGTCTTCTTTATAATACGTTTAATTAAACTTATTTATTTTTACACGTTCTTTTCAATTTTTATATATCATTTTATTTTCAAATAAAATATTTCTAATTCAAAACTAATTTAAATTAAAGCTCGATATTGGCGGACTACATGCTTTACATTTTATAAAAATCTAAACTTTAAAATCATATTTATATTATGATAAAACCCAAGTACTCATTCAACCCAATTATGCCAATTTTAATTTATGTTTCTCCTTACTAATTATTTAATTTTACATTACAACATCATTAATTTTGTTGCCAATATTTCGTCCTTTATTAACGATAATTTTTATTTATAATTATATCCCTAATCTCAGGACAAAAACTAAGTTACTAAAATGCTTCTCCATATATATAGTTATTTCAATCTTTCTTAATTAAAATAATATTTTAAGTTATTCTTTATAAATTTTTTGTATGTTTCACGTGAAACACAACTTTATATACAATCACACATTATATATAATTGTAACTTCTTAAACACCATATTATACTTTGTTTATCGCAATTTAAATTTCATGTTATAATTTATCAAACATATATTAGGTAGCCAAACCAATCTGATTATTTGCAGAAATAATCAGAAATATTTTAAAATTTCCCAAAAAGAATATTCACACTAAATGCTATAAGCATTTGTCTATTTATTATATAATTTTTTATTATAACAGCTTATCTTTTTTAACACACAATAATAACTTATCATATAACATTAATTGTATATGAATTTTTATTTTATAACTGTCATTTTATATCGCAAATATTTTATCAGGCAATTTATTGTAAAATTAATAACTAACGATTCCTTTTCATCAATCCAAACAATCATTTATCATTATTTATAAAAAACACACAAAACAACTATAATATAAAATCCTTTGTATCCTTAAACTATTTTTGTTTTATGGCTTATTAGAATATCTCACAACACAAACCCAGAAGTTTTTTATCTCATACTTTTATATTTGTATATATCACAAATACAATCAGAGCATCAATAAGCTCTCTATTAAAACCAAATTTTATTTTTCCTGCAAAGGATAGGGGAGGAGTACACAAGATGTTTCACGTGAAACAATTTAGAAAGCTTTGTTTTTTACATACCTATATTTCCAACCAAATAATTATTTGTGCATAAATATACTAATAACAAACTAATAAAAATTTACAATTTCTTTATCAGTTTTGAAAATATTTTTATATCATTTTTATATTTATCATTCAGAAAGCATGTCCATTATAAAAAAACAATATTTTAAAAACAAAGCTACACTTTTATAATATCTCTACGACAGACCTAAATAGTTTTTCATAGTCTATAAATTTAAAAATTTCTTTTGAATACCATTTATAGAAAAACATATCAAAAACCACGCATTCTTTTATACAATTTTTTATTCTGGATTATGAATATGTTACGTTTCACGTGAAACATCTAATTATGTTTTTTTAGGTTCATACTTTTATACAATAAAAATCCACATAGTTATACACAGAATTGTTGATAACTTGGTGTTTATTGCACCTGTATATGTTGATAACTTCACTTTTAATTTGATATTTTCTTTACTAAAATACATTCTATTTTGTAATAAAATACTATATATTGTATGTAACATTTTAAAAATACAAATTATTGGTATATTTACATACTTAAAAGCCAATTTATTATAATTAATTTTTAAATTATAAAGTATGAAATATTTAATCACTTTAGCTGTCGATGTATATTGTACTTATAATAGCTTTTAACATATTTATAACTTTAAATCTTTTTAATAACTCCAATACCGTTTGATTTAAACAAAACCTTAAAGCATGCCTTTTTCTATATCTTTCCCTCAAGCAGAATATACATTAATTACACTATGATAAATATAGAATTATAGTAAATCGCATGGTATACTATTTACAAAACTTAGAATGACAAACGGAATTTGCTGAGATGGCAAATTCCAATTTTATGGATTAGTTTGGAGTGCAGAAGACAAATGAACAAATATTACTATGACTATAGCAGTATGGAAACTTACAACTGGAAAATGGAACGAAAAATAAGCGAAGTAAAAATCAGAGGAACGAAAACAAAAGGAATGCCTATGTGGATAATAAATAATTACATAAAATCCACATGTGACCACTATACGAAACTTGTATATATACTAAATATAATAGATATCCTTTCGAACGAAGAATCAGATATAATTGATATAGGGATATCAACTGAATCTGTACCTATTGACAAAGATGGAAGGGCTTTTGAAAATAAACTCACTGCCTATGTAAAGGATTCAAAAGTAGATACAAATAAAGAAAAGTATTGTCTGATGAGTCATATACCCGAAGAAAGGAAAAAAGACTTTTGGCATTATTTTAGCAGTTGCGAGAGACCAATATGTTTTGCGATAACGAAGGATAACGAGGTTATATTTTTGTACAATCCAAGAGGTAGCGAAGGCATAAAGGTATGTGATATTTCTTATCATTCACCAATTGACATTGGATTGGGTGGCATTGGTGAATGTATTGAGCATCTGGTTAATGCTGGTGCCCAAGTTAAAAATGATAAAAGACTACAAGATGAACACGAGGCAAGAATGGTAACACAAGCTATGCAAACTTTAAAAGATGGTATCAGTGTACAAAACATGTTGCAAAATGCTAAGTTGCCTGGAAGTCATAAGGAGTACCTACAAAATATGTATGATGGACTTATGGCAAAACAAAAAAAGTTGAACGAAAAAATTGGAATATGCCCCCTTGAAATTAATGAGAAGATATAAGATAAACAACATTGTTTTAATAAGGAATGATTCTAAAAACAATTAATAAGAATAAATTTGAAGAATTACTATCAAAGGAATTTTACCTCTTACTGGTTTGACGGGTTTTGAAAATTCTTTGGCATTTGATAAAAATAATGCTACATCAACAAAAGCTTAACGGAAAAATCTCTTGACATGACAAATACGCCTAATGTAAAAAATGTTTGTTAGAATTAACAGGTACATGACAGCAAAAACCGCTTGAAGATATTGGTATTTTATATTCCTTATCTTCAAACGGTTTTTTATCGTCCTGCAAATTATATTAATCTGACAACCCTATTAAAATCTATTATCTTTTTGCTTACATTCGTTCCGGGCATTCTATACCAAGAAGCAGCATTGCATCCTTAATTGTATTCTTTGTTATATATACAACCGTTGCCCTTGCCTTTTTTACAGCCTCATCTTCAACATTTATTCTGTTGGAATTGTAAAATTTGTTGAATGCCTGTGCAACATCCACCGCAAATCTTGCGACAACCGATGGCTCATATTTTTCTGCTGCATCCGCAACAACTTTAGGGAAACGGGATATTTCTTTCAAAAGTACCAATGCATCCCCATCATCAAGTATACTGTAATCAATATCCGTATCAACGTCAAATCCATCAAGCTTTCTTAAGATGCTCGCACATCTTGCATAAGTATATTGAACATAAGGGCCTGTCTCGCCATCAAAGTTCAAAAGCTTTTCCCATTTAAAGGATACGTCCTTTATTCTTTGATTATATAAGTCATTAAAAATAACTGCACCAACACCTATTTTCTTTGCTGTTTCTTCCTTATCCTCAATATCAGGATTTTTTTCTTCTATGATTTCTTTTATTTTGGCAACTGCCTCAAGCAAAATATCCTCAGCATATATGATATTTCCGCTGCGTGTAGAAAGCTTTGCACCCTCAAGACTTACCAACCCATACGGTATGTGAATGAGCTGCTCCTTTGCCCAATCATTTCCGAGAAGCTCCACAACCTTGAACACCTGTGCAAAATGAAGCTTCTGTTCCTGGCCTGTAACATACAGGCATTTGGAAAATTTATAGGTCTCCTTTCGATAGAAGACAGCAGCAAGGTCTCTTGTTGCGTAAATAGAGCTTCCGTCATTTTTTAAAATCAGACACGGTGCCATATCATATTCATCTAAATTAACGATTTTCGCTCCGTCACTTTCTGTTAAGAGCTTCGCTTCCTTCAGCTTATCTACAATGGCATCTGTCTTGTCACGGTAGAAGCTTTCTCCCAAATAGTAGTCAAAATCCATACCGAGCAGGTCATAGGTTCTCTTATATTCCACGATGCTGATATCCTTAAACCACTGCCAGATGGCAAGTGCCTCCTCGTCCCCATGTTCCATTCTGTTAAACCATGCACGTGCCTCGTCATTTAAATCAGGATTCTTTTCTGCTTCCTCGTGGAACTTAACGTACAGCTTCATAAGCTCTGCAACGCCGTCCTTTTTAACAGCATCCTCATTTCCCCATGCCTTGTATGCAACAATCAACTTACCAAACTGTGTTCCCCAGTCGCCGAGATGATTAATTCTTACAACCTCATACCCCAGCTTGCTGTATATTTTATATAATGCATTTCCAATAATTGTTGTCCTTAAATGTCCCACATGGAAATTCTTAGCAACATTAGGAGAGGAATAGTCAATACAAATTGTTTTTCCATTTCCAACAGTTGACCCGCCAAAGTTTTCTTCCAGTGCAGCATTCACCATATTATTAATGTAAAAGGTTTTATTTACAAAAAAGTTAAGGTACGCGCCCTGTACATCAATTCTATCAATAAAATCTACATCACCTATTTTTTCCTTTATGTCACCCGCAATCATCTGCGGTGCCTTTCTCATTGTCTTAGCAAGTCTGAAACACGGAAAAGCAAAGTCACCAAGCTCAGGCTTCGGTGGTATTTCTATCAAAGAAAATATATCTTCCTTTGACAGTCCCTCAACATTATTTGCAATTAAATCTGTTATTTTATTTTTCATGTGTCTTCTGTATGACCATCATTTACAGGTGGTCAACGTCCCCTTTCTTACTTAAATGCTCCTGTAATGCTAAATGCCCTGACAGACACTGCATTGCAATTGCCTGTTTATAATATGATTTTATTGTTCACGGACAGAAAAAGAAAATGCAACATGGGTACCTGCTTCTTCCCCCTCCGATATATCCAGCTTTCCACCAAGCAGATAGAGAATTTCTTGCGCTTTATGAATACCACTGTACCACGGACTTTCGTTTAAATAATTTTCTTTTATGCCAACTCCGTTGTCATCTATTTTCACATCTATTATGTGTGGACTGACTGCAACCGTAACTCCTATGCTGGTGCAATTTGCATGTGTGAATATATTCTCAAAAAAGATGTCAAGCAGTCTGAACAAATTTATTGTAAATACAGGATGAAGTATCATTTCAAAATCAGTACATTCCATATGTGCATCTATAATTGCCTCAGGATGCTCGTCCCTCTGTCCCATAACATAATCATCCAACAATGTACTTATCGGTTTCGTGCTGTCTATATTTGAATTCATTTTTTCACAGACATTTTCCACATAATCCTTGATTTCATCCGAACAGCCTGCAATCTCCTTAACCGTGAGTTTTGCCCGTTCTACATCCGTTCCAACCAGATAGGAGAGCACGTCAAGCTTATGGTTCAGATTTGACAAACCATCCTTTACATCCTTGTCCAACAAGGTCGCGTAAAAGGTTCTTTCAAAGGCATCCAGCATAAGAATATTATACCCATGATTTTCGTTGCTTTCATCATCTAAAGCAGGCTCATCACTGACAAACTGGAACCCATTTTCCTCCATGTCTTCTGTGCTGTCTGTATTATCACCAAGCTCCAGCGCCAAATCTGTTATTGCATCTCCCGCATCATTTAATACTTCCAATCTCTTCTTAAGTGACTTGAGAGAATTATCAAGACCAATTATCTTAATATCAAGGGATGACTTTACCTCATTTAAATCCTTAATTTGTCTGTCTATTAATTTTCCACGCTCATCATTATCATCAATAGTGACAACCGGCGTAAATACGCTTTTCTTTGAATTGGATTTAAACGCATAAATTTCCTTTGTCTTTTCAAGCTCATCTATCTTAACATCAAGTTCAAACATACGGGTTTTTAATTCCTGTATATCCTCAAGCTGATTGATAAAAATACTATTAAAATAATCCAGCATTTCTTTATTCGCTTTTTGAATTAATTTAATCTTCTCCTTTTGCTGATTACCCATAGTTCCTCCCTTTTACCATTCACACATAAATTATTTATTCACCAACAGACAATACTTCTTTAATTATCCTATAAAATGCGGAAAAAAACAAGAAAATAATTATAGCACGTGCATATTTTCAAAATATAGTATCAATGTCTCAAA
Source organism: uncultured Lachnospiraceae bacterium (assembly GCA_947652735.1). GTDB lineage: Bacteria > Bacillota > Clostridia > Lachnospirales > Lachnospiraceae > Coprococcus_C. The sequence goes on from CANTEG010000008.1 coordinate 16,102, forward strand.
TTTTTTAAGATTGCTCTTATGTATTTCTAATGTTAAAATGATTATTATGTCAGCTCATTTGCTGAAACACTAATTTAGATATTACAGACACGTTCCCAAGGAAACTGCTAAGCAATGGGCTGGTGTTTAATAGGATGAAAGGTGATAATTATGAGATTACGAAATGTGAAAGGCTCCCGTGAGACAATTGCGGTAAATGAATTTGTTGTCCATGACGAGGAAACTGCTAAAGGACACTGGCATGAAATTTTTGGAAATAACCAACCGATACATATCGAAATCGGCATGGGAAAAGGACAGTTTATAATGGAGCTTGCAGACCAAAACCCTGACATAAATTATATTGGAATAGAAAAGTTTTCTAGTGTTCTCGTCCGTGCCATAGAAAAACAGGAAATAAGACAGCTCCCTAATCTTAAGTTTATAAGAATGGATGCTGAGTACATAGAAAATGTTTTCCAACAGGGAGAGGTTGATTATATTTACCTTAATTTTTCTGATCCGTGGCCGAAAGACAGACATGCAAAGAGAAGATTAACATCCCATCAGTTTTTAAACCGGTATGTAAACATTCTCTCAGATAAGGGAGGGGTCACTTTCAAAACGGACAACAAGGCGCTGTTTGATTTTTCACTTGCAGAGCTTGAAGTGGCAAAATGGCAGCTTATCAATGCAACCCATGACCTTCATCATTCAGAGTACAATGAAGGAAATATTATGACGGAATATGAAAAGCGTTTTTCGGATATGGGAAATCCAATTTGCCGAATGGTGTGCAAGCCATAAAATAAATTAAACTTCGTCCTATTTTTTGAATATACTATATTAAAGAATTACAAAGCTTATGTGTGGTTTTCATAAAAGCCTGACATGCCGTGCCTATCTATTTACTAAAAAATTCGCTTTTATCGGAACCTGCTAAAGAATAGGCTGATGTTCAATATTTTAGAAGGTATGGTATATGGGAAAAAATAATTTAAAATATAAAATTAAATCTGCTGTATATAGTTGTCCTAAAATTAACAAGGATTTGCTGTGCCTTTCATGTAATATTCAACAACTCAAGTGCATATTAAACAGCAATATTCCTAAAAAAAAGAAAAAAAGTAAAAAGTTTTAAAAATATACTTGCATTTATTAAATTGTTGATATATAATAGCTTTTGTTCTGAAAAACACAGAATATTCACAAAATTTGATACGGGCCGCTAGCTCATTTGGTAGAGCACCTGACTCTTAATCAGGGTGTGCGGGGTTCGAGCCCCCGGCGGCCCACTCGTAAAGGCATCGGTTTTGCAGGTATCTGCGGAGTCGGTGTTTTTTCGTGTATATGTCCTAAGGTGGCTGCATAGCAGACGGATTGCTTAGAGTCATTAAACAGACACATATATAACGGATATCCGTGAAAGTAGAGTTTTTCTCATCCCTGGATATAATCTAAAGGAGTCCATATGTTTTTTAACGAAATTATTAAATCAGAAAACAGTAGTATTTACTATGATGACTGGGCAAGCTACAGAGCTTCACTTACTAAGCTTATATCAGACAGCATAGAAGATTATTACAGATTTTCCCACCTTCGAGATAAAAAGGCTATCCGTTGCAGTGAAGATTTTTTTCCGACTGGTGAAAAAGCATCCCTTGCCATATGGGGAGCAGGAAGCTGCACAGATATAGACATTTCAGTACTTGCAAAGCATTTTAAGCTCATTCTTATTGACTGTGAATCAGATACCATTATGGCTGCCCGTTCTAAAGCTTGCGAATATTCCTCTGATATCATCTGTGTGAACATACCCTTTTGGGACATTTCCCACGACATATATGAAATGTATGAAGCAATGCTAAGTGATAAAACTCCCGTGGAAGAAATCATTCTTTATCTTGATGAATATATTGAAAAAATGCCGACCCCTGATTATGATAATCTCCCTCACTTTGACTTTAGCGTAGCATCGGGATTGTCAAGCCAATTGTGCTCCAGATTTGTTGCACTTTTTTCCTATTATAAACATTTGTATTCCGATGCTGACAGCAACACATTCTACAATTATTTTTCAGATAAAAATACATTAGCAGTCAACCGGCTGCTTGATGCCCTGAAAGCCATGACGTCAAAGCTTTTGCTTGTAGGTTATGAGTTGAAAGCTTATACTTCTGAAACCTTCGCTCTTTGGGATGAGCACAAAGCATACGTTGATGACTTTATTCATACAATAGGAAGCAATCCCTTTCCTATTGGTTCTTTTTTTGTAGAGTATGGAAATATTCAAACGACAACGGCAGAGATACCTTCTTATATGGATGACAATTCTTCAAATAACCTGTTAGTCTCTGATATTGATGGGAATGTCGTTGTCCAAGAAAGAATAAACCTATGGCAAAATGAACAGCTTATAAGAATTTTATCCCAAAAATCCATCCTGTGGAGCTTTAATGACAAAAAGCATTATCTTATGCATTTTATCTCCCTAATGTTGGATATTTAACCGTTTTCATACATCATTCACCTTGAAAAAAGCCACCAAATATGATAGTATGGTGATTGTAGCGTAAGCGAATTTATAATTGTATTTAGGAGGATTTATTATGCATTGTACAATGTGTGGAGCAGTAGTTCCAGACGGACAATCTGTTTGTCCAGCTTGTGGAAATGCTGTTACATCAGGTGCGCCGGCACAACCTGTTAACCAGCAGGGAGGTCCACAGCCGATGGGTGGAGCGCAACCGATAAATCAGCAAATGGATTACCAACAGCAGCCGATGAACCAGCAGATGGGTTACCAACAGCAGCCGATGAACCAGCAGATGGGTTACCAACAGCAGCCAATGAACCAGCAGATGGGTTACCAACAGCAACCAATGAACCAGCAGATGGGTTACCAACAGCAACCAATGAATGGCTATGGGCAGCCAATGGGTTATCAACAGCAGCCAATGAACCAGCAAATGGGTTACCAGCAGCAGCCGATGAACCAGCAAATGGGTTACCAACAGCAACCAATGAATGGCTATGGGCAGCCAATGGGCGGTTATCAGAAGCCAATGGGCAGTCCATCAGTTAATTTTAATGGATTTATGGACAGTCTTAAGGGACAGGCAGGCAGTATGAAGCTTTTAGCTCTTATTGGCGGTTTATTTATTACACTGGCACCACTTTTTAATTGGTTTTCGATGAAGATAAAATATGATGATAACAAAGATAAAGAACACTTTAACTTATTTGGACTTGCCGGAAAAGGTGGTGTGGATAATGCATTTTTTGCAATAGCTGCCATAATCATGATGGTATGTGGTATCGTGCTTATTGCAGAAGCCTTAAAGGACAATATTCCTGCTGTACAATCCATTCTTAATAAAAATCAATATATGCAGTATATTGGAATTGGATTAGTAGTACTCGTTCTTTTATTTTGGTTTTTGGCATTTTTCAATGGCGAATTAAAGGATGTTATCGATTACGGTAAAGATACTCTTGATTTTGCAAAAGACTGGTATGATGGTGTGAAAGGACACGTAAATCACGGTTTCGGACCAATACTTTCCATGATTGGTATTGTATGCTCCGCATTTCCACGTGTTATGCAGCTTCTGAAAAAAACAAACTAAATACTATTTTTACATACTGACTTATAAAAAGGTCAAAAATAAAAAATGGGCTGTTTCGGCAGCTCATTTTTTATTTGTCTGTATTGTAAATATTTTCAAATAAGTGTAAAATAGCTTTTAAGAATATCATGCAACAATAAAAACAAACTGTCCGTTTAGGAGGCTAATATATGCAGTGCAAAAATTGTGGAAAAGAAATAAAGGATGGCATGGACTATTGTATGGAATGTGGTGCGCCAATAGAGGAGCCTGCCGTGCTTGATAAAGAAGCGATTAAGGCATCACAAAAAAAAGTATCACAGCCTGTTGAGGAGCAGGGACCATTTTTTGACTTGTCCGGATATGTTAACAAGCTAAAATCTTCCATTACCATTTTACTTGCCCTCATCGGTGCTTTATTACTTTACTTTTCTTCCTTTTCATCATGGTTATGGAATAGACTGTTCGATGATAAAACTTCCGCAAATTTATTCGACCTTGGTATCAAATCACAAGAAATGTACCTTGGCTCATCGAAATTTCTTATATTGGGAATATTGACTTTTGCAGCGGGACTTTTGATGCTTATCATGTCAGCATCAGCCTTTATAAGACCAATGAAAAAAATACACAACAATCAGTTGTTGACTTTGATATTAAAGCTGTTACCGATTATTATTTCAATTGTCGTCTTTATTTTAATACTAAAAGACAACACTTACAGCACTGTTTACAACAATATTAAAAGTCAGATTGAACTTGCAAAATCATTGGGAGCATCCTCCAATTTTGATGGCGGCAGAGGTCTTGGTCCTATCTTTTACATTGCAGGCACATGTATATATGCCGTTTCCGTTTTAATTGATATGAAAGAAAACAAGGCATCATAGATGCTGTAGGTAATACGAAAGGAACAAATTTTAATATGAACAAAAATAAACCTTGGATTATTAACCCCAGCACAATTTTGGGACTTTTATCGGCAATACTACTTACATTAGGGTTAACCCTACCTGTCATCGATTTTTCCCATTTTCACGAAAGCGTTGATATTCAATACAATCTTATGAAAATATGTGAAAATGTCGGTCTGGTTTCAAGCCTGTGGACAGGCATACCGTATGGCATCATAATTGGTATCATTGCACTTGTAATACTATCATTTACAAAGATACCTGTTTTAAAAATACTTCCGTCCCTGCTTATAACGGCAATGTTTGTACTTATGCTTGTAGATATGGAACATATAATAAGCTGGGTAAGCAATGTATTACAAAAATTCAGTTCTACCCAAAACATTAAGGTAAACATTCAAGAGATAGTTAAAAGCTTCATGCCTGGTATTTACTTTTTGGCATGTGGGATAATAACAAGTTATATGAGCTGTTTTTTCAAAATAAAACAATATCATAACTTCCCATCGGTATAATTGCATGATTGGAATCTATTTTCATATTTAACACAAAAAAAAATACCCAGAATATTCGGTTTCCCTATATTCTGAGTATTTTTATTTGTACTTTTAAGAATTACTTTTTCTTAAATACCATGTCTACACCTTCAGCAGTAAGTGTAATAGTCTTTTCTTTACTATCATACTTTCCTTCAAGGGTTTGACCATTATCTGTGATAGTAACCTTATCTCCGCTAATCTTAATCTTAGCAACGCCGTTACCCTCAACACCCATGCCTGCCATATCAGCAGAAAGCTCACACTTACCAAATGAAACCTTAAGCTGCATGTCAATCTTCTGACCTGACATTGACTCAAACTCTTCAGCGGTAAATGTCATACCCATAGCAGATACCTCTGAAAGATCATAAGTACCATTGTACTTCATCTTAGGAACCAAAAGTACTGCTGCTACAGCTATAATTGCTAAAATAACAACTACAGCTATAATAGGACCTACAGCACTTTTCTTGGCAGGTGCTGGTGCGGTAGGAGTTGATGAAAATAATGCATCTCCAGCTCCACCTTGATTCGGTGCATCAATAGCATTACCACAAGATGCACACCAGGTTGAACCTTCTGGTAATTCTGCTCCACAATTTGGACAATTCATAAATGTGTAACCTCTCTTTCGTCTTACTTTTAAAGTAACAAATAAAATTGTAACATAAATACATTAAATTGTATAGTGCAAAAAATTAGAAATATGTTTTTTCTGTGAAATATTTATACCGCTATTGTATGATTTTATCATTAATTTCCTTAACAATATCCGCAATAAACTTATCTGTATCCATACTTCCCATATCACCGTCTTCTCCACGTTTTCTGACAGATACCGTCTTTGTTTCCTCCTCATTTGCACCTATAATAAGCATATAAGGTAACTTCTGAAGTCTTGCTTCCCTAATTTTGTAACCTATTTTTTCTGCACGGGAATCTATCGTTACACGTACTCCTGCCGCCTTAAGCTTATCGACAACGCTGTTTGCGTAATCATGGTGCTTATCGGAAATAGGAAGAACACGAACCTGCTCTGGTGCAAGCCATGTAGGAAATGCACCTGCATATTTTTCAATCAGCCATGCAAGGGTTCTCTCATAACAGCCCATTGATGTCCTGTGAATAATATATGGTCGTTTCTTTTCGCCATTTTTATCAATGTAATACATGTCAAACTGCTCAGCAAGGAGTGCATCCCACTGAATGGTAATCATTGTATCTTCCTTACCATAAACATTCTTTGCATTGATATCTACCTTTGGTCCATAGAATGCTGCTTCTCCCACTTCCTCGGTAAACGGTATGTTTAATTCATTTAATATGTTGCGGATATCCTGCTCCGTCTGCTCCCAAACCTCAGGTTCCCCGATATATTTTTCCTTGTTATCAGGATCCCATTTGGACAGGTGGTATGTTACATCCTCCTCAACACCCAATGTCTGGAGACAATATTGTGCAAGGGCAATACAATCCTTAAACTCGGAAACCATCTGGTCTGGTCTCACAATCAAATGCCCCTCTGATATCGTGAACTGACGAACTCTTGTAAGTCCGTGCATTTCTCCTGAATCCTCATTTCTAAAGAGGGTAGAAGTCTCACCATATCTGCATGGCAGGTCACGGTATGATTTTTGGCTTGCTTTATATACATAATACTGGAATGGACAGGTCATAGGACGAAGTGCAAATACTTCCTTGTCCGTTTCCTCGTCTCCTAAAACAAACATTCCTTCCTTATAATGATCCCAATGTCCTGATATTTTATACAAATCACTCTTTGCCATAAGAGGAGTCTTTGTTCTCATATAACCGCGTTTTTCTTCCTCATCCTCAATCCATCTTTGAAGGGTCTGTATAATCTGTACGCCCTTTGGCATAATAAGCGGAAGACCCTGACCGATAACATCAACGGTAGTGAAAAGCTCAAGCTCACGTCCAAGCTTATTATGGTCACGGAGTTTAATATTTTCAAGGAATTCAAGTCTCTCATCAAGATCTGCCTTTTTCGTGTAAGCTGTTCCATAAATACGTGTAAGCATCTTATTGTCAGAGTTTCCTCTCCAATAAGCTCCTGATGATGATGTGAGCTTAAAATATTTTACAACCTTAGTATTCATTACATGAGGTCCTGCACAAAGATCAGTAAAATCACCCTGGGTATAAAAGCTTATTACTGCATCCTCAGGAAGGTCATTGATAAGTTCAACCTTATACGGCTCATCTTTTTCCTCCATAAGCTTGATTGCTTCATCCCTTGAAAGCGTAAATGAAGTAATATCATCACCCTTTTTTACTATTTTCTTCATTTCCGCCTCAATGTTGTCAAGGTCCTCCCTTGTGAGAGACGGCATATCAAAATCATAATAAAATCCGTTATCAATCGCTGGTCCTATCGTACATTTTGCATCAGGATAAAGATGCTTGACTGCCTGTGCAAGCACATGACTTGCCGTATGCCAAAACGTTTTCTTGCCTGCCTCATCATTAAATGTAAGAATGTTAAGGTTTACATCCTTATCAATTATTGTTCTAAGGTCAACAACCTCACCGTCAACCTCACCTGCGCATGCCATACGGGCTAATCCCTCACTGATATCAGAAGCGATATCTATGACCGACATTGGCTGCTGATATTCTTTTGATGAACCATCTTTTAAAGTAATAATCATTTTCTTTTTCCTCTCTTTCTGAATTAATTAAAAAGTCCCCAGCATACTTTTTTGTATGCTAGGGACGATATATCGCGGTTCCACCCTAGTTCTGCAACAGTTCTTATCTGCAACAGCACTTCATTTCAGATTATAACGTAATCAACGGCTTATATTTTGTATAAGCAGCTCCGAGGTAGTTTTCAGATAAGCGTAAATTAAATTTTCTTTCAGCACGTTTGAAAATTCTCTCTGTAAATTCGTTTTTATCTTACTCGTCTCATCATAGCTGTTAATATGTTTTTAAATATTGTACTAATTTTAAAATTTTGAATTTAAAATGTCAAGCACATATTTTTGTAAAAAATATACCATATCGCCTGTCGGCTCCATTTGTTTTTGCATTATACCACAATTTCACTTTGTTTCATCATGGTTCGCATTTATTTTGCCTGAAATACGTTAATTTATTCCGTCAATTTCCTCTTTGCATTTCTTTCCATATGCTAAAAGCTCACGAAGCTTCCCTGCATCATTGTTTTCCATTGCTTCCTTATACTCAGCCATTGACTTCATAAATACATCAATTTCATAAAGAAGATGTTCTTTGTTTTCAAGGAAAAGCTCCGTCCACATGTCCTCATTCAGCCATGCAACCCTTGTCAAATCCTTATAGCTTCCTGCCGAAAATCCTACGTGTTCCCGTGCAGTCGGACTTTTTACATATGCATTTGAAACAACATGTGCCATCTGTGATGTAAATGCAATCATGGCATCATGCTTATCGGCAGAGCACACTGTTATTTTTCCAAATCTGATGGGAGCAAGTAATTGCTTTGCCTTATCAATGGTTGCTTCATCATCAACATTTTCAGGAACAAGCACCATAGATGCACCATCATACATAGTTTTTGTACTGTACTTTATGCCTGAAAAATGTCTTCCTGCCATAGGATGTCCACCTATAAACGTAAATCCGTACCTTTTTGCCAATGGAAAACATTCCCCGCAAACATCCTTCTTTATACCGCAACAGTCAATAACCACGGTTTTTCTGTCAATATATGGAGCCATTTTCTTTATATAATCAATGGATGCTTTCGGATAAAGTGCCACGAGTATCAGGTCACACTCTGCAATATTTTTTTCAGAAAGCTCGCCATCAATTATTTTTTGTTCATAAGCGGATGTCATAACATCATTGCTTATGTCATAGCCCAGACATTTATGCTCATCATTGTCACTAAATGCTTTTGCAAATGACCCACCGATAAGTCCAAGTCCTACGATACCAACTGTCATTTTACATACCTTCTTACTTCTTTAGATATATTACAACCTTACGGTATGGTTCTTCTCCCTCACTTCTTGTTCCTACATACTTATCATTTTGAAGGGCAGAATGAATAATTCTTCTCTCATAAGGATTCATAGGCTCAAGAGTAAATGATCTTCTTGTTCTCTTAACCTTAAATGCAATATTCTTAGCAAGATTTTCAAGTGTATCCTTTCTTCTTGAACGGTAATTTTCCGTATCAAGCTTAACTCTTATATATGACTCGCTTTTTTTATTTACATATAAGCTTATAAGATACTGAAGTGAATCAAGTGTCTGTCCACGCTTACCGATAAGGATACCCATATTTGGTCCGGATACCTCTATATCCATGTTTGAATCTTCTTCATCAAAGTTTACTTCAACCTTTGCTTCTATATCCATAACCTTAAATAATTGATTTAAGTATGCATAAATATCATCAATAAATGAATCCTTCTTTTTTGCCTTTATAACTGCCGGCTTTGAGCCGATTCCCAAAAATCCTGAGGAACCTTTTTCAATCACTTCATAATCAAGCTCTGTGCTTGCAACACCCAATTCCATTGAAGCAGCGGTTATAGCTTCTTCAACTGTTTTCGCTTTGAATTCTCTATACTCCATTGTATCTACCTCTTATTTATTTTTTACTACTACTATCATTATATCTTTGCAAGAGGTTTGCCTTTGCTGCAAGGCTTCCCTCCCTATACTTCTTAACTTCACCATTGTTGTTCATGGTATTTGAAGTATAGCTCTTTAAGCTTGTGGAAGAAACCCTATTGTTAAGCTGAGTGCTTTGACCCTCAGCCTGTCCCATAGCTGCCTCCTGCATTCTTTCCATAAATGATTTCTTTCCTGAAGCTTTTTTCTTTGCATTTTTTACTGCGGCTTTCTCTTTACATTTTTCCACAACCTTTTCCATATCACATCTGCTAAAGTAAGTATTAATACAGATTGTAGTCAAAAAGCTTAAAAGTGAGCCTGTTGCCCAGTAAAGACCAAGACCTGCCGGAACATTTACACACACAATAAATGACATGATAGGGAAAATTTTCATCATCATGTTCATTGTTTTCATGGTTGCCTGCTGCGTAGGATCATCACTTGCCTGTTGTGGTGTTACCTTCATACTTAAATACTGAAACACCATGGAAAGAACAGGTATGGCAAAAGCGGCAGTAAGTGCAAAGCCCGGAGCAGTTGACAAATCTATACCACCTATAAAGCTATACACGTGCTTAATATTTTCAGCATTACTGTTTATCGCATTTATAATGTCTGGATTTCCTGCAAATAATGTTTTGAGTGAATCAATTGCATCTGCCGGCAATTTTGCAAGCACATCAATAAATGTATCAACATTTGATGTATCGAGTGCTATTGCCTTTATTGAAGCTGCATACTCTCCATTTTGATGGAAATCCTGAAATGCCTGAACGGCTCCTTCATCTGCTTTAATAGCCTGTGCAATCGGGCTATAGTAATCATAAATTTTACTGACATATGCAGGGAAATTTTGAATAACCCTGTATAATGCAAGGAAAATAGGCATCTGGATAAGTGATGTAAGACATCCTCCTGTCATACTTACACCATACTTGTTCTGCAACTCACGAATTTCGCTTTGCTGCTTCAAAATAGAATCCTGATCTTTTTTTCCTTTATACTTCTTATTAATTTTGTTGACCTCAGGCTGAATATAATTCATTACCTTTGTAGATTTATTCTGCTTTATTAAAGGTACAAGCAGAAGAAGTCTTGCCAACACCGTAAAAAGAATAATTGCAACACCGATATTTACTATTCCTATATTGGTAAGTGCATTATAAAGTACATTCAGAATAGCACCTAAAAGCTTTGCAATTGGTTTGATAATAAATCCACCTTGCTGCGTTAATAACATTTTTTCCTCCATTATGGAACAGGATCATATCCTCCCTTTGAAAATGGATTGCATCTTAATATCCTCCAGACTGTTAAAGCTGTTCCCTTAAAAAATCCGTACTTTTCATATGCTTCAATCGCATACTGGGAGCATGTGGGAGTATATTTGCAATGACCATACCCAATAAACCGGGATAAATATTTTCTATAAAACTTAATTAAAGCAATACAAATTTTCTTCATTCAATCACTTTCTTTTCTTGATGTATCAGGTTTTATTCACTTGACACAATTTCTTATTCATCAACGATAATGTGATGAAGCTTGGACAAATGTAAAAAGGAATTTTCTATCTCGCGATATGATTTATCCTTTGCCGCAGCTCTTGCTATAACTACTATGTCATATCCCTGCTTCAGCCTGTCCTTATTAAGTCTATAGCTTTCTCTTATCAATCTTGTTATACGATGCCTGACCACACTATTTCCAACTTTTTTACTAACAGAGATTCCAATTCTACTGTAATCCAAGCTGTTGGCTCTCAGATACATCACTAAATATTTATTGGCAAACGATTCTCTTTGGTTATACACCTTGCCGAACTCTCTGCTGTTTTTTAGAGTAACAATATTTTTCATTTAATTAATCACCTTGTGATTTCAATTTGACAAGGAAAATAAAGTTTCCTATTGCATGAAAAACAAAAGGTCACAACGAATTGTGACCTATGCTGACAATCTTTTTCTTCCCTTTGCTCTTCTTGCGGCCAATACTTTTCTTCCATTGGAAGTGCTCATTCTCTTTCTGAATCCATGAACCTTTGATCTCTGTCTCTTCTTTGGCTGAAATGTCATCTTCATAATCTTATGTCTCCTTTCTATATTTGTATGTTTTTCATTTTCAAAGAAACAAAATTTCCTATCGAGTGAAAAGACACCAAGACATATTATATTTAAAAAGACCTGCCACGTCAAGCAATATTTATTTTTTTCCATCCAATTGGGCGGATTTGACCAGTACTAGGACAATGTACTTATTTACATGGGGGTTTTGTTATTTTATAATTTAAGTATGACATATACTCATAAGCTACAGATTATATAATAAGTGGGAGATATTTTTTACTGATTAAAAGCTTGGGAGGTACATTTCATGAAACGAAAAGTGATTACTATTTTATTAAGCCTTATGTTATTTGGGGGTACAGCATTGCAGACCTATGAGAGTAAAGCGGTTAGCTTATCCGTATCAACAAACGGACCAATAAAAGCCGTTTCCAACAGTTCAGCCACATTACAGGTACGCTGGACTAACACGCAAGGAGAAAGCGTACTTACAGCTACAAAAAATTTAAAAAACATTAGTGTCAGCGTCAGCTTTGGTGGTTTTACATATACAAACAGCACAGTTTCTCTACGTCCCGGATATTCAGCAAAAGCAACCAAAGATGTAGGATATGTCCACACATACTTATATGGGAGTTCCGTATATGAGATAAAATAATAATTAATATCTTTAATTTTATATAGTCTGTAGCTTTATTATAACAAATCGGGGGAATTAATATGAAAACAAAACGAATCCTGTACATATTATTGACACTTTTTTTGCTGCTTGGCATTTCTCTGTTTTATATAGCAAAAAAACAACATAAAAAAAATACCAGCAGTGAATCAATACTTTATACGAACGAACATGGTGGCATATATGGTGCTCCCACTCCTGATGGGGTTTTCTATATCTATATTAAAAACAATGGGTATCTGGACTATTTTATCCGATTTATAGATTACGAAACAGGACAGGATATTGCCGTATGCAACAAGCCGGAATGTTCACATGACACAAGGGACTGCAATGCTTTTTTATGTAGTTCTGTCTCTGCAGATGAAAATAAAATGGCATTTTATATTTTTACTTTTAACCATAAGCTGTATTTTTCAATTAGGGAGGGAGACGATGATGCCGGTGGTGTAAGCAGTATGTCCTTATATGCACAGGATTTTGACGGTGAAAACAGAAAACACCTTTTTACGCTGGACCATGAGTTGTTCCAGCAAATTGTAACCTTTGAAAATACAATTATTTTTTCAACTGCCTATAATGATAAAACATTTATGAAGCAATTTGAGGGTAAGGATATGTCACAGGTAACAAGTGAAGATTATGACGAAATGCAAAAACATATTTGCTATAGTCTATGGTCGTATAATACACAAACCGGAGAACTTACCAAGCTTCAGGAATCCTTTGGCAAACGTGAAAAAGAATATGCCATAGAATCCATTGTCCCGTCCGATGATGAACATGGATTTTATTATGTTTCTGGTGCCGGTGCTGATTTTTCTTCAACATGGTACTACTATGATATCGCTTCCAACACATATGAAGAGATTATGACAGACTTTTCAGCCTGTGATGTTTTTGGCACGATGCGAATTTATAATAAAAAGCTGTATTATCGTGATAAAGATACAGGCGACTTTTGTTGTTACGACATAAATACAGGAACAATAACCAAACTGGCAGATATGGGGGAAAGTACAGATTCTTTCCTATCAGACGATAAGCTTTTCTGGAATTGGGGCTATGGTGAAGATACAGATTACGCAAAAACCTACCAGAGATGGGTTTACTTTGACTATAAAAAAGAAAAGTTTTATGTGGCAAAGGAAGGCGGACATTATCCAATCTACTCATCGGGAGAGAAAGGTATCGTGGATTACACGGATTATTATAGTATGGAAATTTTACAGTCACAAAATATCGCATACGATTATCAGGTAACTGATATGAATACATATTACAAAGACTGCTATAAGGAATATGAAAATGAATATGCGGACGCATTATTAAATATAAATTAGGGTGGTATATAATATGTTGGAAATAAAAAACTTAACGAAATACTATGGTGAAAAGTGTGCCATAAATAATATATCCATGCAATTGTCTCCGGGAATCTATGGTTTTTTAGGTCCTAATGGTGCAGGAAAAACAACCCTTGCCAATATGCTTGTAGGTAATTTAACCCCTACGGATGGAGAAATTTTATATGATGGACATCCTATTTCAGAGCTTAACAGTAAATACAGGGAAAAAATCGGTTTTATGCCTCAGCACCAAAGCATTTATGATTTTTTTTCAGGGCGGCAATTTCTTTCGTATATTGCAGAATTAAAAGATATACCCGAAAAAGAAATTAAAAACGAAGTATTACGTGTAATGAATCAGGTTAACCTTACAGAACAACTGGAAATTAAAGTAAAAAATTATTCTGGAGGCATGAAACGCAGATTATTACTTGCACAAGCATTATTGGGAAATCCAAAATTTATTATTTTAGATGAACCGACAACAGGGTTAGACCCAAAAGAACGGATAAGAATGAAAAATGTCATTTCTAAATATGCAATGGATACCATTGTAATTATCGTAACCCATATTGTACCTGATATAGAATATATTGCTAAAGAAATTGTTCTTTTTAAAGAAGGAAAAATTGTAGAATATGGTACACCTGAACAACTAACGGCTTCTATTGATGATAAAGTATATGAAATCTGTATTTCCAATTCAGATTTAGATAACATACAAAATACTTATCAAATCAGCAATATAAGAAGAGAACATGAACATATTTATGTACGCATCATCACAGAAAAAGAACCTGAAAATTTTCCGCATGTAAAAGTAAAAGCTAATTTAGAAGAAAAGTATCTTTCTGTTTTTGGAGAGGAGTAATACCCACTATGTTAAAAAAATCTATATATTTAAGTATATATGATACGAAAAAGATTTTATCAAATAAAATATTCTGGCTCACATTCTGTATTAGTTTACTTTTTTTTATTATTATTTGTTTTAATTATGGAAAAAATCGTGGATTTTCCGATAAAAACTACAAATTACTAAAGAATTATGTGCAAACATATAACACAAATGAAATGATCAATACAGATTATGAAACAGGTATAGATTATATTGTAAATACCTATAATAAAATGGTTGAAGCAAAAGAAAATAATACATATTTTCAAAATTATTTTTTTGACAATACAGATATTTCAGAAGAATATAACTTATTTTCATATATAAGATATGATATTGATGCTGCATATTCCTATGCAGACTTTTTAAAAAATACAAGAGAAACTGCAGATTTGATTTCCAATATCTCTATCTTTTCGAAAAGCAAAAATGATTTTTCAAAACGAAATATACAAAAAACAAAATCTGACTATGCTTCATTTTCTGAAGAAATAATATCTTATACAGGAAGTCGCGGTATGTCAGAACTGTTACATATGCCTGCTTACTCTGTCATTGTATTTGTCTTTCTATTTATATTAACAATTCTATTAGTAGTAGATGATAAAAACAATCATTATAATATGCTTTATAACACTATGAAAAATGGAAAATCCGTTTTAGCTTTATCAAAAATCTGGACACTGCTATGTTTTTCTCTTATATTTACATTTTTACTTACCGGCATAACATTATTTATTTCAATATTTCGTTATGGTTTTATTGACATGACTTGTGCTATACAATCTTTTTATGGTTGTTATCAAAGCATTTTTAACATGAAAATTATCACTTTTTTGTTTTTATTATTCTTATTAAGATGGATTAGTGCTTTTATGATAGGCATTTGTCTTCTCACACTTACAAATTTAATTTCAACCATCCAGATATATACCTTAATTTCAATTTTAGTTTATGTAATTGGGCTTCTTTTACAAAATATAAAAGGCAATACACTATTTTCCTTAATGAAATACATTTCTCCTTTTTATTTACTGCAATCAATTGGCTTTTTATCCGAATATAAAAATATAAATTTTTTTGGATATCCTGTATTATTTACATACATATCCCTTTTATTGTTTTTCATCATACTTGCGGTAATGACTATACTTTTCATTATTGGTTACAGCAAGGCAAACATAAGACAACCTTTATCCCTTTCTTTTTCTTTGAGAAAAAAAACAGATAAAAATATTAAATTTAAAAGACACAGTATTTATACCTATGAAATGTATAAAATCCTTTTTGGAAGAAAATTATTACTTTTATTTTTGTTAATAGGACCATTATTCTATATTTTTTTAACGCATACAACAAAACCTGAAAACTTTGACAGACAATATTATATGAGATATATGCATTCATATGAAGGAGTACTTTCTGAAAAAAATACAAATCTGATTGAAATGGAATCTAAACGTTTAGAATCTGCATTTAAAAAACAAGAGCAGATTCAATATCAATATGAAACAGGAAAATTATCAATGTCAGAATATTTTCCCCTTATATCAAAATATCAGTCAATGACTGTAAGCAGTGGGGGTTTCTCACTTGTAGAATCAAGGCTGAATTATCTTTCAAAAAAAGATTTTACGAAATGGCTTGTATATGAAAAAGGTTGGTACATATTTCTGGGAGTTGGAGAGTTTGAACGTCAAAATTTTCTTATACTTGCATTTTCCTGCCTTTGTGTGCTTATATCCGTATCAGGCATATTTCCTATGGAAGAAGAATACCAGACTTCTTTTATTTTAAATACATGTAAATATGGTCAAAAATATCTTGAAAAAAATAAAATAAAGGCTGGTATCAGTTGTACCTTCATTTCATTTATAATAACATATTTGCCTTTATTTATATATTGTTGTCAAATATATGGTATGAACAGCTTTTTTGCTCCTGCTCCCTCACTCCCTTATTTGGAAAAAGTACCTTCATTTATTTCTATTCTATTTTTTACAATAATAGCTTTGACAATAAAATTTTTATTTTTATTATTTTTTACAATGTTTATTATATATTTATCAAAAAAATTGAAAAGTACACTGAAAACTTATGTTGCTGGAATATTATTTCTTATAATACCGGTTGTTTGCTGTTTTTTCATTTAGAAGATAAATTACATAAACATTTACCCATGACAGACCCATCCAACTGGGCAGATCTGCCCAGTATTTTTATCCACAATTTTTTGATTTCCATAATATATTTACATAATGTTATCCACAAAATGTTATTAACCTGTTGATAACTTGTAGAATTATTGTTGATTTACTTTCTTTGCCCCCATTTTTCAACATTTTATAATTGTTGATTACTCTTAGTAAATAATAATTTAATTTACATAAAACTATTTCACATAATATTATAGGTTATTTATTTCTTAAAAATCTTGTAAATATCCAAATTTTATAGTATATTATAGATAGTTATGCGCTCATTTTAAAATGGGTTTTTAGATATAATTGGAGGAATGTAAATGAAAGCTTTAATAGAAAGTAAATGGGAAGATATTTTATCTCTTTTGGAAACTCAATATGACATTTCTTCTATTATGATAAATACATGGATTCGTTCCTTAAAAATATATGAAGTAAGAGATAATACCATTTATTTTTATGTTGATGAAAAGCTTGGTGAAAATGCTGTCAAATTTCTACGCAGAAAAGAATTTGACTTATTTTTATTGTCTTCTATCAGAGAAACAGTAAATGACAGCAACATTGAAATTGTCATTGACGAAAAAAAGAATTTTTCATCCAATGAAGAATCTGATGAAGATAAAAACAATCAATCAGAATCTTATAAGGAAGCAATAAGCAGAAGTAACCTGAATCCTAAATATACATTTGATACATTTATTGTCGGAGATGGTAACAAGCATGCTCATGCTACATGTCTTGCCGTTGCTGATATGCCGGCTCAGGATAATTTTAATCCTTTATTTTTATATGGAAATTCAGGTCTTGGAAAAACTCATCTTATGCAGGCCATTGCTCATTATATACTTCAAAAAGATGACAATATCAATGTTTTATATGTTCCATCAGAAGTATTTACAAATGAAATTATAGATGCCATAAGAAATCACACTACAACAGAATTCAGGGAAAAATATCGCAAGGTAGATGTTCTTCTTTTGGATGATGTTCAATTTCTTATAGGAAAAGAAAGTACCCAAAATGAATTTTTCCACACGTTTAATTCATTATATAACGATAAAAAACAAATCATTTTATCATCGGACAAGCCTCCAAAAGAAATCAAAACTCTTGACCAGAGAATTATTTCCAGGTTTGAGTGTGGTGTTCCTATTGATATCCACGAGCCTGACTATGAAACACGTATGGCAATACTAAAGAACAAAGCTGAAATGGATCACCTGAAAGGAATTCCTGATGAAGTTTTCTCTTACATAGCTGAAAACATTACCAACAATGTCCGTGAGCTGGAGGGTGCCTTGAATAAAATAGGTATTTTCTCTAAACTTATGAACGAAAATGTTACACTTGAGACTGCAAAGGAATCACTTAAGGATATTATAAATAAGGATAATATAGTTACCATAACCCCTGACATAATTATAAAAACAGTATCTGAACATATGAATATTTCTGAAGATGACATATGTTCCAAAAAAAGAAGTCAGGATATTGCCACTGCCAGACAAATTGTTATGTACCTTTGCAGGGAATATACTGTCCTTGCACTTAAATCAATTGGCAATGCCGTAGGGGGAAAAGACCACGCAACTGTCATAAACGGTATTAAACGAGTGGAGGAAAAGCTGCTTGTGGATCCTTCTTTCAAGGCTACCGTTGATACTATTATTAAAAAACTTAATCCTAACAAATAATTATCAACTATATGTTAATTAATGTTATAAACAAGTATGTTATTTTGTTGATTACTTTATTATTTTTTCTAAATCATATTTTTATAATTTTAATTATCCATAATTGATTAACATTAATATCAGACTTTAACAACACCATTTTAAAGTTAATTTTTCTTGTAAATACGTTTGTACAGGAATTTTAAACATATTAACACCCATTAATAATAATACTATTAATTTATTAAATATATATATTACATTTTCACAATCGAAAGGGGACAATTACAAATGAAGATAACATGTTCAAAATCAGATCTTCTTGCATCACTTAATATAGTATCAAAGGCTGTTTCTACTAAAACAACTATGCCTATACTTGAATGTATTCTTATAGATGTTTATTCAGACAGAATTAAACTTACCGCAAATGATTTAGAGCTTGGAATTGAGACAAGCTTAAAAGGTAACATCGTCGAGATGGGTAGGATAGCAATAGAAGCAAAAATATTTAATGATATAGTAAGAAAGCTTCCTGATAGTGAAATAACAATAGAAACTACTCCTGATTATAAAACAATTATAAGATGTGAAAAAGCAAGATTTGTTCTTTCCTCAAAATCAGGAGAAGAATTTACTGAACTTCCTGAGATAGAAAAGGAAAAGAAAATTACCATTTCACAATTTACATTAAAGGAAGTTATAAGACAGACTATTTTTTCAATTTCAGATAATGAAAATAATAAGCTTATGACAGGTGAATTATTTGAGGTGAAGAATGGAAAGCTTACCGTAGTTTCTCTTGATGGACACAGAATATCACTCAGAAATATTAAACTTAAGGATGGAGGGGATAACATTAGTGTTGTTGTTCCGGGAAAAACCTTAAGTGACTTATCTAAGATAATAAATGGCGGAGTAGATGATATGGTTAATATTTATTTTGCCGAAAATCATATTCTTTTTGAGTTTGATGATACAATTGTTGTCTCAAGACTTTTTGAGGGAGAATACTACAAGATAGTAAGTATGCTTTCAATGGACCATAAAATTAAAGTAGAGGTTAACAACAGGGAATTTCTTGATTGTATAGACAGAGCATCTCTTCTTATTAAGGAATCTGATAAGAAGCCTATTATTGTAAGTATAAAGGATGACAATAATATGTATCTTAAGGTTGATACATTTATGGGTTCCATGAATGAGGAAATAGAAATAGATAAAGAAGGAGAAGAAATTATAATTGGTTTCAATCCTAAATTTATCATGGATGTTTTGAGAGTTATTGATGATGAAAAAATTAACATCTATATGAGAGATGCCAAGTCTCCATGTATTATTAGGGATGTTGAAGAAAATTATATTTATGTTGTTCTTCCTGTAAATATAAATGCAGGAGCATATTAAAAAGGAGTATTTAATCATGCATATTTTGAAATTGAGAGAAGGAGAAGAATTTATAAAGCTTGGACAAGCTCTTAAAGCAACGGGAATTGTTGATTCAGGTATAGATGCAAAAGAGATTATACAACAAGGTCTTGTGCTGGTTGATGGGGAAATTGAAGTAAGACGTGGAAGAAAGCTTTATGATGGGGCAGAGGTTTCTTATGATGATGAAAAGATAAGCATTCAAAAGTAATTGTTGAAAAGGAGATAAAGAATGTTTATCGATAGACTTGCAATTAATAATTTCAGAAATTATGATGAGGCAGATATTCATTTTTCAAATGGAATTAACATTCTTTATGGGAATAATGCACAGGGAAAAACAAATATACTTGAAGCTATTTATATGTTAGCAACCACAAAATCCCATAGAGGAAACAAGGACAAGGAGATAATACAATTTGGATATGATGAAGCCCATATAAGAGCAGATGTAATTAAAAATGATATATCTCACAGAATTGATATGCATCTTAGAAAAAATAAAAGCAAGGGAGTTGCAGTTGATTTAGTAACTTTAAAAAAAAGTGCCCAGCTTTTTGGAATTGTGAATATTGTTTTATTTTCTCCTGAGGATTTATCTATTATAAAAAACAGTCCTGCGGAGAGAAGAAGATTTATAGATATGGAGCTTTGTCAGCTCAATAAGATTTACTATAGTGATTTATCAAACTTCAATAAGGCATTAAATCAAAGAAATAATCTTTTAAAAAAGATATCATTTGATGGAACAAGTAAAGAAACATTGGATGTTTGGGATGAACAATTGGTAAAATATGGTATAAAGGTTATTTTGGCGAGGAATAATTTTATAGAGCTGATAAATGAAATAATAGAAAAGATACATAGAAGTATTACTTCAGAGAAAGAGAAAATCAAGATTATATATGAAAAAAATGTTGAAGAAGATATTTTTCTCGAAGAATTAAAAAATAAAAGATTTGTGGATTTAAAATATCAATCCACAAGTGTAGGTCCACATAGAGATGATATATCATTCATTGTAAATGATATTGATGTAAAAAAATATGGTTCTCAGGGGCAGCAGAGAACTGTTGCATTATCCCTTAAGCTTGCAGAGATAGAGCTTGTGAGAAATATTATAAAGGATAATCCCATATTACTGTTAGATGATGTTATGTCAGAGTTAGATTCAACGAGACGAGATGCACTGTTATCGTATATCAGTGAAATTCAAACTATCATTACATGTACAGGATATGATGATTTTATAAAGGAAAGACTTAATATCGATAAGATATATAAGGTTACCGGAGGTAAAATTTATGAGCAATAGTAACGAAAATTATGGGGCCGACCAAATCCAGATATTGGAAGGTCTTGAGGCAGTAAGAAAAAGACCGGGAATGTACATAGGAAGTACATCTACAAGAGGTCTTCATCATCTTGTTTATGAGATTGTGGATAATGCTGTTGATGAAGCACTTGCAGGCTTTTGTACGGAAATTCAGGTATTTATAAATGAGGATAATTCTGTAACAGTTATAGATAACGGTAGGGGTATCCCTATTGGTATACATGAAAAAGCAGGTATTCCTGCTGTTGAAGTTGTATTTACAATACTTCATGCAGGTGGAAAGTTTGGCGGTGGAGGATACAAGGTTTCAGGAGGACTTCACGGTGTTGGTGCCTCTGTTGTTAATGCACTTTCAAACTGGCTTGAGGTAGAAATATCAAGAGACGGAAAGGTATATAAGCAGCGTTACGAGAGAGGACATGTTGTATATAAGCTGAAAGAGATTGGAAAAACAGACAAAGTCGGAACAAAAGTAACATTTATGCCTGATGATACCATTTTTGATGATGTTATTTTCGAATTTGATACATTAAAGAGAAGACTTAGGGAAATGGCTTTTCTTACAAAGGGATTAAAGATTAGTCTTTTTGATAAAAGAGAGGGCGTGGAAAAAGAGGAGCATTATCATTATGAGGGTGGTATAAAAGAGTTTGTTCAATATTTAAACAGACATAAAACTGCTCTTTATGACAAGATTATTTATGTTGAGGGAAATAAGGATGAAATGTATGTTGAAGTTGCACTTCAGCATAATGATTCCTATAATGAAGCGACTCTTAGTTTTGTTAATAACATTACAACTCCTGAGGGTGGTACTCATCTTACGGGATTTAAGAGTGCAATTACAAAGGTATTTAATGATTATGCAAGGTCAAATAAGCTTATAAAGGAAAAGGAAGAAAATCTTTCAGGTGATGATTTAAGAGAGGGACTTACTGCAATTGTAAGTATAAAAATTCCTGAACCACAGTTTGAGGGACAGACAAAGCAGAAGCTTGGAAATGCAGAGGCAAGAACCGCAGTTGAAAGCCTTGTAAATGAGAAACTTACTTATTTCCTTGAACAAAATCCTCAAATTGCGAAGATAATCATAGGAAAAGCTGCACTTGCACAAAGAGCCAGAATTGCTGCAAGAAAAGCAAGGGATGTTGCCAGAAAAAGTACACTTGAAAATAGTATGGCACTTCCGGGAAAACTTGCAGATTGTTCGGACAAGGATCCTAAAAACTGTGAAATA
Source organism: uncultured Lachnospiraceae bacterium (assembly GCA_947652735.1). GTDB lineage: Bacteria > Bacillota > Clostridia > Lachnospirales > Lachnospiraceae > Coprococcus_C. The sequence continues at coordinate 38,644 of CANTEG010000008.1, forward strand.
TATATCGTTGAGGGAGATTCTGCGGGAGGTTCTGCAAAAACTGCACGTTCTAGGGCAACACAGGCGATACTTCCATTAAGGGGAAAAATACTCAACGTTGAAAAAGCAAGAATAGACAGAATCCTAGGAAATGAGGAAATAAAGTCTATGATAACTGCTTTCGGAACAGGAATAAGAGAGAACTTCAATATAGAGAAGCTTCGCTATGATAAGATTATTATTATGACGGATGCCGATGTTGATGGTGCCCACATAGCAACGCTTATGCTTACATTTTTCTTCCGGTTTATGCCTGATCTTATAAGACAGGGACATGTGTATCTTGCACAGCCGCCGCTTTATAAGCTGGAAAAGAATAAGAAAACGTGGTATGCGTACAGTGATGATGAATTAGCAAAGATATTAGATGAAGTAGGCAGAGACAATAATAATAAAATTCAGCGTTATAAGGGACTTGGAGAAATGGATGCAGAGCAGCTTTGGGATACAACAATGGATCCTGAAAAGCGGGTACTTCTTCGTGTATCCATTGATGAGGAAAGTGAGTCGGAGCTTGATATTGTATTTGACACCCTTATGGGTGAAAAGGTTGAACCGAGACGTGAGTTTATAGAGACAAATGCTAAATTTGTTAAAAATCTCGATATCTGATAAAAGGAGAGGAAAAAATGGACGATAGTACAATATTTGATAAAATCCATGACGTGGATTTAAAGAAAACCATGGAAAATTCTTATATAGATTATGCCATGAGTGTTATCGCAGCAAGAGCCCTTCCTGATGTCAGAGATGGTCTTAAGCCGGTACAAAGAAGAATTCTCCATTCTATGATGGAGCTTCATAACGGACCTGACAAGCCGCACAGAAAATGTGCACGTATTGTCGGTGATACAATGGGTAAATATCATCCTCATGGAGATTCTTCCATATATGAGGCATTAGTTAAGCTTGCCCAGGAATGGTCAACAAGATATCCATTGGTTGACGGTCACGGAAACTTTGGTTCAGTTGATGGTGACGGAGCCGCAGCAATGAGGTATACAGAGGCAAGGCTTTCCAAGATTTCAATGGAAATGCTTGCTGATATAGAGATGGATACGGTTGATTTCGTACCAAACTTTGATGAGACAGAACGGGAGCCTGTAGTTCTTCCAAGCAGATATCCAAATCTTTTGGTAAATGGTACATCAGGTATTGCCGTTGGTATGGCTACAAATATACCGCCTCACAATTTGAATGAGATAATCAGTGCGGTTGTGAAAATCATTGACAACAGGGTAATGGAAGACAGGGAAACTGAGCTTGACGAGATAATGGAAATCGTTAAGGGACCTGATTTTCCTACAGGTGCACAAATACTCGGAACATCTGGTATTGATGAAGCTTACAGAACAGGCAGAGGAAAAATAAAAGTAAGGGCTGTTACTGATATAGAGCCAATGGCTAACGGAAAACAGAGAATTATTGTAACTGAGCTTCCGTATATGGTTAATAAGGCAAAGCTGATACAAAAGATTGCAGAGCTTGTCAAAGAAAAGAAGATAGATGGTATTTCTGATTTAAGGGATGAGTCTTCAAGAGAAGGTATGCGAATCGTAATCGAGCTTAAAAAAGATTGTAATGCAAATATTCTTCTGAATCAGTTATTTAAGCATACCCAAATGCAGGATACATTTGGTGTGATTATGCTTGCACTTGTCAACAATGAGCCAAAGGTGCTGAATCTTCTTGAAATGCTTACATATTATTTGAAGCATCAGGAAGATGTTGTTACAAGAAGAACAAAGTATGAGCTTAACAAGGCAGAGGCAAGGGCACATATAGTGGAAGGACTTCTGATTGCCCTTGATAATATTGATGAGGTAATTAAGCTTATAAGAGCAGCCAAGACTGTCGCAGATGCAAAACTTTCTCTTATGGAAAGATTTGGTCTTTCAGATGCCCAGGCTTCAGCTATCGTTGATATGAGACTTCGTGTACTTACAGGCTTGGAAAGAGAGAAGCTTGAAAACGAGTACAGGGAACTTATGGAGAGAATTGCAGAACTTAAAGCAATACTTGCAGATAAGAAGAAGCTTCTTGGTGTTATTAAAGAGGAAATTCTTATTATTGCAACAAAGTATGGTGATAAGAGAAGAACATCAATCGGAATAGACGTTGAAGACGGTATGACGGTTGAGGATCTCATCAAGAAAGAAAATATCGTTGTTGCCATGACAAAACTTGGTTATGTTAAGCGTATGACGGTAAACAACTTCAAGAGCCAGAACAGAGGTGGAAAAGGCATAAAGGGTATGCAGACCATAGAGGAAGACTTCATTGAAGACCTGTTTATGACAACGACGCACCACTATATCATGTTCTTTACAAATATGGGAAAGGTATACAGGCTAAAGGCGTATGAAATTCCTGAAGCGAGCAGGACGGCAAGAGGAACTGCGATTATTAATTTGCTTCAGCTTCAGCCAGATGAAAAGATAACTGCGGTTATACCAATCAGGCAGTATGTTGAGGGCAGATACCTGTTTATGTGTACAAAGAATGGTGTTGTCAAAAAGACGCGCATTACAGAGTATTCAAATGTAAGAAAATCAGGTCTTGCCGCCATTACATTAAAAGAAAATGATGAGCTTATCGAAGTAAAGGCAACCAACGGTAAAAAGGATATCATCCTTGTGACAAAGCATGGTATGTGTATCAGATTTAATGAAAGAGATGTCAGAAGTACAGGAAGAACATCCATGGGTGTTATCGGTATGAATGTTGCAGAGGATGATGAAATTATCGGTATGCAGCTTGATACGCAGGGAGAGGCGTTACTCCTTGTAGCTGAAAACGGACTTGGTAAGCGTACACATATTGATGAATTTACCCCACAGAGACGTGGAGGAAAAGGCGTGAAATGTTACAAGATTAATGAGCGTTCAGGAAATGTGGTAGGCTTTAAGGCTGTTAATGATGACAATGAAATTATGATTATTACAAATCAGGGAATAGTCATAAGGATACTTTGCAAGGATATTTCCATGCTTGGACGTATTACTACAGGAGTTAAGCTTATTAACATGGATGTTGAACATGATATCATTGTTGCAAGCATTACAAAGGTAAGACAGAAGTCAGCAGACGAATCAGAATCTCTTATTGCATTAGAAAAAGAGATGGAGGAAGCTGACAACGAGGAGGGCATCATAGAGGAACCTGAAGAAGCAACAGATGAAAAAGAAGAATAATTTGTTCGTTGATATGAACTGATGTTCAAAAGGATAGGGGGAACATATTATGACAGGTGAAAAATTAAAAGAGGGATTAGATGGATTAAGCAAAATAGATGGCTTTGCAGATGTACTATTTGGAATGGTATACTGGCTTGTTGTTATATTTATTATACTTTTTGTTGCTTACATTTTTTCCACCTTTGTGTGTTATATGAATAGAAAACGCAGGGGTAACACAAATGATAATGATGATTTCCTTGATGATTAAATAATAGTTAGGGCTGTTGCAAAATTTTAGTAGCAGCCCTTTATTGGTTGTGTCAGCCCATAGGTTCTCGATTTACAAAGTAAATCGAACATATGCTGAAAGAAAATTTGGTTTTATAGGAAACTTCGTTTCCTATAGGCACGTTCCTAAAGGAACCTGCTAGGTAATGGGCTAATGTTTAGGATAGGAGGCTTGTAATGAGAACGATAAATACAGATGTCATTATAAATACGGTTCGTGACATGTGCATAAATGCAAATTTATACCTTGCAGAAGATATGGAAAATAAACTAAAGGATGCCGCTGTCAATGAGGATGGAGCCTTAGGAAAACAAATTCTTGACCAGCTTATAGAAAATCTAAAAATCGCAGGAGAAGAAAAAATACCGATTTGTCAGGATACAGGAATGGCAGTTTTTTTTGTGAATGTAGGGCAGGATTTACATATTGAGGGTATGAATCTGACAGAGGCCATAAACGAGGGAGTAAGACAGGGATACAAGGAAGGTTATCTTAGAAAATCGGTTGTGGAAGACCCACTTTTGAGGGTTAATACAGGAGATAATACACCAGCAATTATTCATTATGATATTGTGCCTGGTGATAAGCTTGAAATAACCATAGCACCAAAGGGCTTTGGTAGTGAGAATATGAGCAAGGTTTATATGTTAAAACCTGCTGATGGTGAAGATGGTGTCAAGGAAGCTGTAATTGACGCAGTTAAAAATGCAGGACCGAATGCCTGTCCCCCACTTGTTATCGGTGTAGGACTTGGTGGCGATTTCGAGCTTGCTGCTAAGATGGCAAAAAAGGCTCTTACGAGAAATGCAAATTCACATTCAGACCATGAACATATTGCAAGGATTGAGAGAGAGCTTTTAGAGACGATTAATAATACGGGAATCGGACCGGGAGGATTAGGTGGAAAAACAACAGCTCTCGCGGTAAATATTGAAAGCTATGCCACACACATAGCAGGTATGCCTCTCGCAGTAAATATGTGCTGTCATGTCAACAGGCATATGACAAAGATATTATAATATTTAGAAAATGATATTTTAAGCTGTGAAATGTGCAGGAGCTGTTGTTTCAAGATTCAGAATATAAAGGAGGATACATGAATAAGCATATTAAAGTACCATTTAGTAAGGATGAGCTTAAGGACTTAAATGCCGGAGATTATGTATATATTTCAGGAACAGTATATAGTGCAAGGGATGCGGCACACAAGAGAATGTATGACGCAATTCTTTCCTCCGGGTATGAGGATGCGGATGGAAAAACGCTGTATGAAAAAGGTATTTTACCAGTTGATGTGACGGATAACGTATTATATTATCTTGGACCGACCCCTGCAAGAGAGGGACAGGTTATCGGTTCCGCAGGACCTACAACAAGCAGTCGCATGGATAAATATACACCGCTTCTTTTAGAAAAGGGACTTAATGGGATGATTGGAAAAGGAAAGAGAAGCGAGCAGGTAATAAAATCAATTGTTGAAAACAAAGCGGTATATTTTGCTGCTGTTGGTGGTGCAGGAGCACTTTTGTCAAAGTGTATTAAACAATCTGAGGTAATCGCTTACGATGATTTGGGAACAGAAGCAATAAGAAAAATGGTAGTTGAAGATTTTCCTGCAATCGTAGTAATAGATTCTAATGGTAATAATTTATATGAAACGGCAATAAATAACTATTTTTCTTCACGTAATAATCTTGAATAAAATTTAACGAGGATGTATACTTAAACAAGTTAACTATAAAATTAATATATTTAGATTTAAACAGTTATATAAAAGGTACATAGAAGGAGGTTAATATGAGTAAGGTTTGTTGCGGAATCACCTACTCCGATAAAGACAGATTTTGCCGTGTTTGTGGAAAACGTCTTGAGGATGAGGAAGAAAAAACCGTTCTAATCAATGAACAGCAGATACGAAATGCTATAGAGGATGATGAGTCGGGAACGTCTGTGCTTACGGCAGATATGAGAGGTCCTATTAAGCATCCTGAAAATGCAGAACAGGCTGGGAATTCAAAGGAAGATAGCCCTGTAGACAGTAAAAGCGAGGATGTTTCTGTTGATGGTGAGGACAGCAAGAGTGAAGACAGTCCTGCCGATAATGACAAAGAAGACAATAAGAACAAAAATGCTGAAGCCGATGATAAAGATAATAAGAGTGAAGAAAAAACGGCAGAAGGTGACAGTGATGAGGATGATGAGGACTCAACTACATCAATACTTACAGCAGACATGAAGAAACAGGCACCACAGACACAGCCAAATGGCGTACCAAAGCAGCCAATGCCGAGTCAGATGCCACCGATGCAGCCAAATGGCAAACCAATGCAACAGATGCCAGGTCAGATGCCACCGATGCAGCCAAACGGCAGACCAATGCAGCAGATGCCGGGTCAGATGCCACCGATGCAGCAACCTGCAAAGCCAAAGAAGTCTGAGGAGCAAAAGGAAAAAACAGCAAAAACCTGTGGATTGATTTCCTTGATTGTGTCAGGTATAGGACTTGTTGCAGTTGCCGTTATGTTATTTTTATTTGTATTGAATGCCGATTATAAAAAGTACGATAAGGAAGCTGAAAAGGGGTTATACAATTCAACTCCGACCACGGAGACAGCATCGTCCGGTGATAGTTTAAGCAGTGAGGAGGAATAAGAATGAATAGAAAAAAATGGACAACAATAACAATTATTTCTCTCATTGTGTTTGCACTTGAAATTGTGTCAGTGTTTGTATTTATTCTTCCAAGTAAAAATATCAATGATGTTTTTAAGGCACTTGAAGAGGGGAATTCAAAAAAAGCAGAAGCCGCATTGGATAAGCTTTCAGATAAAAACGAGGATAAGGTTGAAGAATTAATGGATGATTTTGCAACCTATCAGTGCAATCAATATGCACAGGGAGCAATTGATTATAATAAGCTGCACCAAATACTTCAGTCAATTGATGATATGGATGATTATTATGGATTTTCAAGAGAATTCCACACATATGCTGCATCAAAAGAAATTATAAAAATTTGTGATTTGGCTTATGAAGAAAATAATGCCAATGGAAAATCGTCTATATTTTATGAGTATCAGACTCAGGTAACGGATATTTACTATGATATTAATGAAAGAACATATATTGATGAGGAGCTTAAAAAATTCATTGATGAAAAATATGATAGCTATTTAGCAGGAACTATGAGCTTTGATGAAATATCTGAGTACATGGATGTTGCATCTTACGTTTTACCAGGCGATGCAAGCTACTACGCAATAGACTTGCAAATGCAGCTTTCACTGATTGAAGACTATCAGGAAAAATATGATATTGCAAAAAAATATTACGATGATATGAAGTACTTTGAGACAATTGAAGAATGTGATAATGCGGCAGTACCTGAATCAGATGTAACAGGATTTTATGATAAATTTAAAACCTTGAGGCAGGATGCATATGATGCAGGAAAAACCTACTATGTAAAGGAAGCCGAAAATTTAGCAAATGCAAATGATTATGAGGGTGCAAGAGATATTATTAACAGTATTAAGGAAGTGTATGGTGATGAGGTAGATACTTCTGAATTAGAGGCACTTGTTGTTGCACCGTGGATGGAAGTATATGCAAAGTACATGAAAAATATGGAAAAAAATCTTAAGAGACAGGCTGCAAAGGGAGTTAAGATTGGAGAATGTGATGACTCTACTCTTATCAATGTAGATGATTACATGCCTGATAAAATGTATCTCTATGATTTTGATAACGATGGAATACCTGAAATGTTACTTACAAATGGTTCCTATGCATTTATTGTCGGTTATAATGGCGAGAGGGCTGTTCTGACAGGATTTGTTCAGGCTGCAACATTTTGTGATGCGCCATACCTTATTACAATACCAACAGCAATGCCTGAGGGGTATATTGGTTATGCACTCATTAAGCTTGAAAACTGCAAATGGAGCGTTGAGGAATACTATTATGCTGCCGAAGACGGAAGCAAATATATTGTCAACGGTTCTGAGGTTGACTATGATACATGTAACGCCGAGCATGATAAGATAGCAACTTATGAAAATAAGGATATAGAAATAGATTATGGTGATTATGTAGAAAATTATGAGGAAGTAATTTACGGATATAAGTAATAATCAATAATCCCATAATATTGTTAAAGACAGTCTCAGATGTACATTAATTATGTATTCTGAGGCTGTCTTTGCGATTACTGTAATTCTTTTTGAATAAAATAATTTTCGGTGTATATGATAATATATATTTAATTGATACGCTGAACCCAATTCAGATTTTACAAATTTATCTGATTAACCCGAATAAAAGTTATTGACAAAATTAACAAATTTTGCTATTATGTTCAAGCGTGTTGACACGTTATTATGTGTCACTGAATAAACTAAATATGTAAATCGATTTTTTCGATTGAATTTAGGCATTGGAGATGTACTCAAGTGGCTGAAGAGGCGCCCCTGCTAAGGGTGTAGGTCGTTTGCGCGGCGCGAGGGTTCAAATCCCTCCATCTCCGCTTACTATGATTATTGAAAAAGATATAAAGTTATCGAAAAATGCGTATGTTTTTGGTTGACTTATCACACATATTTTCATATAATCATAAGGTCATTAATCAGTACTTGATGATTCATGTACTATTATTCCTCGATAGCTCAATGGTAGAGCACTCGGCTGTTAACCGAGTTGTTGTAGGTTCGAGCCCTACTCGGGGAGCTTATGGCGCCATAGCCAAGTGGTAAGGCATCGGTCTGCAACACCGCTATCACCAGTTCAAATCTGGTTGGCGCCTCTGAAAAGCCCTGACTTACATAAAAGTTAGGGCTTTTAATTTAATAATAAATAAGGTTTCCTATCGGAGTGTCTCTTGTGAGGGCTGTCGATATGTGAACTATAGTTACAAAGGCATTTTGTTCTTTAATTTTATATAATTATCTTGGTTAAATAATATCAATTTGAGTTTTATATTTCATTTAGGACAATTTAGTTGAAAATCCCAGTATAACAATTTTTAAAGAAATGTTTTTTAGTTAAAACACAACAAAAACTTGTTGAGGATAAAAAACAATGTTTTTGGCACCAAAAAAATTTAAAAGCAAAAGTAGTCAAACCTATATGTAATCTTGGGAATATGAAATAACTGAATATTGTATTTCTGATTTTATTACTTTGGTTATGTCAGGCTGTCTATTAAAACCTGACAAGTGGCATCAGCTTATTTGTGGAACGCAAATTTAAAGTTGGTTGATGCTCAAGAAAGGGGAGGAAAAAGTAATAATGGAAAATGTAATTGAAAATATGGCACATGCTGTTGCAAAGTGGAGCGTGGGCGAAGAAGACGAAGAACAGGTTGAAATTGTATCATACGGGATAACGTTGTTTATAGAAGGTATCTATAAAATGATTATTTTAATGATAATTGCTGTTTTAACACATAAGCTTTACGCGACAATTGTTGTGATAGGAAGCTTTTGCGGTTTGAGGCTGCTGGCAGGTGGGATACACTGCAAGACAAGCCTTGGGTGTACTTCAACCATGATACTTATATGGTTGTCGGGAATAATGTCTGTTTATGTAAATATTTCAATGCCGCTTATGTCTGTCATGTTGTGTGTAAGTCTTATTATTGTAGCTGTCTATGCACCTGCATCTACAAAAAATAATCCTATAACCGATGAAAAGATAATAAGGAGAAAAAAATTCGGTGCAATAGCGTTCGTCTGCATACAGATTATTATATGTGGTGTGGCTGTTAACATGGATAATATGGAGCTTGCAAATATGATAAGCGTTCCCGTATTCATAGAGGCGGTAAGTATAGTGCTGCTTAAACTGATGGAAGAAAAGGAAAAAATACAAGAGTAAGATGATTAAAAGAAAAGCTAAATTTTAACAATTATATCATAATGGCATAATTTTGCCCGCTTTAGAGATATTATTAAATCTAAGGCGGGCAAATTCACGTTTTTATGTTGTCTTGATTATTGTAAGCTATTTATTTTAATTTCTTTTCTATACGTTCAATTACAGTTTTCAGTGCCTTAATTCTTGCGTACTTTTTATTGTTGGATTCAAGTATGACCCATGGGGCGTAGGATGTGTTGGTCTTTTTCAGCATCTCATCAATTGCAGATTCATACAAATCCCATTTTTCCCGGTTACGCCAATCTTCATCGGTTATTTTCCATTGCTTTGACGGCGTGTTTTGACGGTCGGTGAAACGTTGAAGCTGAACATCCTTGTCAATCTGTACCCAGAATTTGATAATAATTGCCCCCCAGTTTGCAAGCTCATATTCAAATTCATTTATTTCGTTATAGGCACGCTGCCATTCATTTTCAGTACAGAAGCCCTCGAGACGCTCAACCATTACCCGTCCGTACCATGTTCTGTCAAATATTGCAATATGTCCATCCTTAGGCAGCCGGTTCCAAAAACGCCACAGGTAATGACGTGATTTTTCGTGGGGCTCAGGACTTGCAATCGGATGAACCTCATATCCACGAGGATCAAGGGCACTTGTAATTCGCTTTATGTTTCCGCCTTTGCCTGCAGCATCCCATCCCTCATAGGCAATAATTACAGGAATTCGTTTTCTGTAAAGCTCATAGTGTAAGCTGTTCAGCTTATTTTGACAGGCATATAATTCTTTCTTGTAATCCTCATCGGATATTGTTTTGTCAAGCTTGATGTCTGAAAGCTTAGGAATATCTTCAAGAGGAAAAATATTTTGCAAAATAGGAACTGCACGGGCACCGTTCATAAGGGCCGTATCTATACCTGATATTAAAAGCTCCAGCACCTGAAGCTCCGCCCATTTTTTTGATGAGGCATCAATGATGTACCAAGGTGATGCAGGCTGGTTTGTTTCCGTCAGATAATTATCATATACATCCAGACATTTATCATAATGTTTGTTTTGCCACAAATCTGCATCGGAAACACGCCATTTTGTATTTTTGTCAGACAGTAGCTGGTCTATTCTCTTTTTTTGTTCCTCCTCGTCAATATGGAGGAAAAATTTCATAACAATGTAACCGTTATCTGTAAGCTGGCGTTCAAAATGCTTAATACTGGTCAGACGTTTTTTGTAATCGGTGTCATTAAGCTCTCCGTGAAGATATTCGTAAGTGGATTCATCCATCCAGCTTCCATCAAAAAAGGTGTATTTTCCTGCTTCAGGAATGCGCACAAAATGACGGTACAAAAATGGTTTTCTTTCTTCTTCCTCAGTTTTTACACTCATGGTTGTAACCTTAAAAAAGCGGGGGTCAATGTTTCGTATAACCTTTCCTATCAGGCTGCCTTTACCAGAAGCACCCCAGCCTTCCACAATTACCATTATCGGTTTTTTGCTGTCCTTAATGGCATTCTGCTTTGTGGCAAGTAAATCACGAAGCTCTTTAAGTTTTTCGTCCATAAGCTCCGGCTCAAGCTTTTTCGGTTGTTTCCAATTTGATAACATAATTAAACACCTCCATTTTTCAATAGTGTAGAAATGAACAAAACTTTTTAGAAATAATGCGTTTTGTTCATCTTTACAATAGTAAGCTTTGTACGCTTATCTGCAAGTATGTTTAATTATAGAATATATGAAAATGTGTTTATAATGCAACCATTTTTTTGGTAATTTATAAAGTTTAAAACAAAAAAATAAAAAAGTAATTGACAAATTTGAAATAAAGAATATAATAATATCAAACATATGAATAATTGTTCATACGTTTGATGAAACTAAAACAATCTATATGAGGTAATTGTGACGTTGTGGTTTGTCTATACTATATATTAAGCATTGAAAAACGAAGCATTACAATTATCTAGGAATATTAAAAGAAAGAGAGGTTTTATTTATGAAGAAGAGTTATAAAATTGATGTTGATTGTGCAAACTGTGCCAATAAGATGGAGGATGCTGCTAAAAAGACAGAGGGTGTCAAGGATGCAGTGGTGAATTTTATGACACTTAAAATGACAGTCGAGTTTGAGGAGGGTCAGGATCCGAATACCGTTATGAAGGCGGTATTGAAAAACTGCAAAAAGGTTGAAGATGATTGCGAAATATATTTAAAGTAGCAGAAGGTTATAGGCACGTTTCTAAAGGAACCTGCCAAGTAATGAGATGATGCTCAAAGTTATTGGAATGACTCAAAAGGTGGGAGAGTATATGAATAAGAAACAAAAAAAGGTACTTATAAGAATTATAATATCAGCTTTGCTGATGCTCATATTTTCCCTGCTTCCGCTCAAAGGTTTCATTGAACCTTTGTTGTTTATGATACCATACTTTGTTATAGGATATGACATATTAAAAAAGGCGGTTAAGGGAATTATTAACCGACAGGTATTTGACGAAAATTTTCTGATGGCAGTTGCCACTGTCGGTGCTATGGTACTGGGAGAATATAAAGAGGGCGTTGCCGTTATGCTCTTTTATCAGATAGGAGAACTTTTTCAAAGTTACGCTGTGGGAAAGAGCAGAAGAAGCATAAGCGATTTGATGGATATTCGTCCTGATTATGCAAACATAGAAAGAGACGGAGAAATTATACAGGTTGACCCGGATGAGGTTGAAATCGGAAGTATCATTATAGTGAAACCGGGAGAAAAGGTCCCGATTGATGGAATCATACAAGGGGGAACTACATCACTTAACACAAGTGCACTTACGGGAGAAAGTGTTCCGAGAGATGCGGCTTCGGGTGATGAGGTAATAAGCGGATGTATCAATATGACAGGTGTTATAAAGATAAAGACGACGAAGGAATTTGGTGAGTCCACAGTATCTAAAATTTTGGATTTGGTGGAAAACTCCAGCTCTAAAAAGTCAAGGTCAGAAAACTTTATTTCAAGATTTGCAAAGTATTATACACCTGCCGTATGCTACAGTGCACTTGCTCTTGCAATATTGCCGCCTCTTGTGAACATGCTATTTATGAGTGCATCGCCACAGTGGGGTACTTGGATATACAGGGCACTTACATTTCTTGTTATAAGCTGTCCGTGTGCACTTGTTATCAGTATTCCGTTAAGTTTTTTTGCAGGAATCGGTGGAGCAGGAAGACAGGGCGTTCTCGTAAAAGGCTCAAATTATCTGGAAACCTTATCAAAGGTAAAGTATGTAATATTTGATAAAACAGGAACAATGACCCAGGGAATATTTGAGGTGGCAGGAATACACCACAGCAAACTAGAGGAGGAAAAGCTTGTAGAATATGCAGCACTTGCAGAGAGCTTTTCATCACATCCAATAAGTAAAAGTCTTATGAGGGCATATGGGAAAGCTATCGATAAATCGAGGGTTACGGATATAGAAGAAATTGGTGGTCATGGCGTAACTGCAAAAATTGACGGCACGACGGTTGCTGTGGGAAACCACAAGCTTATGAAAAAGCTTGGAATAGGTTACAAGGAGTGCCATCATGTAGGAACTGTAGTTCATGTGGCAATCGACGGGGAATATTCAGGACATATTTTGATTGCTGATGTGGTGAAACCTCACGCAAAGGAAGCAATTGCAAGACTTTATGACGCAGGTATAAAGAAGACGGTCATGCTGACAGGAGATGCAGACGCGGTGGCAAAAAGTGTTGCAGGAGATTTAAATATATCAGAAGTATATAGTGAATTACTTCCGTCAGATAAAGTTTCAAAGGTTGAGGAGCTTCTTGAAAAGAAAGACAAAAAGGAAAAGCTGGCATTTGTAGGTGACGGAATAAACGATGCTCCTGTTCTATCGAGGGCAGATATAGGAATTGCCATGGGTGCCCTTGGCTCCGATGCAGCGATTGAGGCAGCAGATATTGTTCTTATGGATGATGATCCGCTAAAAATATCAGTGGCGATAGGAATAGCAAGAAAATGTCTTCGCATAGTATACGAAAATATTTATTTTGCCATCGGTATTAAGCTGATATGTCTTGTGTTGGGTGCACTGGGTATCGCAAACATGTGGCTCGCCATATTTGCCGATGTAGGTGTTATGGTCATAGCGGTAATAAATGCCATACGTGCACTTTATTATAAGCAGAATAAGGTGAAATGAAAGGAAAAAGGTGATTGCATGGCAGAACATGAAAGACCGGAAGGATGCTGTGAAACAGTTTGTGTGCACGATAATTTATTAAAGATTGTCAGGGAAACCCTGCCGCCGGAAACGGAGCTTTATGACCTTGCAGAGCTGTTTAAGGTATTTGGAGACTCCACAAGAATAAGAATACTGTTTGTACTTTTTGAGGTAGAGGTTTGTGTGTGCGACCTTGCAGAGGCGTTAAATATGACACAGTCGGCCATATCCCATCAGCTTAAAATACTGAAGCAGAGCAAATTGGTTAAAAGCCGCAGGGAAGGGAAGTCAATATTTTATTCCCTTGCTGATGACCACGTCAGGACGATTATAGCCCAGGGCTGTGAGCATATCGAAGAAAATTAGAACTATTAAAATAAAATAAATAATGATATAATAATGGATAGGGACTGTCTTGGTCTCTATCCATTATTGGCGTTCCAAAACAGGTGATAGTATGAAAAATATTATTTTAGCATCCCAGTCGCCTAGAAGACGAGAACTTTTGGAGCAGGCAGGGTATACATTTAAGATAATTCCATCTACAGTGGAAGAAACAGTTACATGCAATGAACCGAAAGCAGTTGTAAAAGAGCTTGCAATGCAAAAGGCAAGAGATGTATTTGACAAATGCAGTCTGGATAATACAGTATGTGATGGATATACGCAGGATAAATTGCTTGTCATCGGAGCAGATACCGTAGTTGCCATTGACGGACAAATCCTTGGGAAACCCAAATCCATAGAGCATGCGGGTGAAATGATACGTTGTCTGCAAGGAAAAACACATCACGTTTACACAGGGGTTGCTTTTGTGTGGATGGGTGAGGATACGGGTCAAATCAGGACACATTGTTTTTGTGAGGGTACTGCCGTGAGCTGTTATCCTATGACGGAGGAAGAAATTACCGCTTACATAAATACGGGGGAATGTATGGATAAAGCGGGAGCTTATGGAATACAAGGCAGATTTGGGGTATATATCAAACGTATAACAGGAGATTACAACAATGTTGTAGGTCTTCCTATTTCTGCTGTTTATCATCAGCTTTTAAAGCTTGGATTTTAATAAATTTCAAATCAATTATATTTGGTCGGAGGGACAAAATGGCATTTGATTGGGGTTTTATGTCAAAGTCAAAAAAAATAAAGGTTAAGGATGAAAGTATTGCCATGTATGAGCTGTGCCTAAAAAGGGCAGGCAGTATAGGAAAGGCAGAGTATATCCGTACAGAGGGACGGGTTGACCTTGCTGAGTCATACAGGACAGATATGCTTAATTTTCTCGTGTATCTTGCATATTCAGACGGAGACCTTTCCCTGAATGAGTTAAAATATATAAATATATTTTTTGACATGCCGTATGAATTTCAAGATTTATCCAAGTATGCAGATTTGTGGGATTTAAAAACTGAGCATATCAAGGAACAGCCGCCGATCACCTTGGAGGCTTTTGTCAGGTCTAACATAGGTCCTGAAACGGGAGAAATAAGCAATCAGTATTATGATCTTGTCATGCTTTACGTTACAACATTCAATTATGTGGGAAATGATTTTATATCCTGTGATGAGGAGGTTACCGCTAATGAGGTTGCGGCACTTTCGGGCTATATGATGATGCTTCGGGAATATATAGAAATCATCAGGGAAAAGATTGCTGAATATAAACCGACAATAGAGTATAAATCAGGCAGCCGTATCAAGCAGGAAACGGTAGAGTATAACAAGCCGACAATAGAGTTTCGTCCAAAGAAGAGAGAAGTGCAGGAAATCTTGGATTTTGACAGTACAATACCACTTGCTGACAGAAAGAAATTTGTGGAAATGGAAGAGAGAAAAGAGGAAAGTCTCAATGCAGATATAACGCCAAAGGCAACAGAAGAACGTGAAGATGAAACCCAGTTTGTAGGCAGGATTTCAGAAAGCGAGAAAGCGGTAAACCTTGAGGAGCTTTTAGTAGAGCTAAACGGACTTACGGGAATGGACGGCGTTAAAAAGGAAGTCAACAATCTGGTTAATCTTCTCAAAATATGCAGAATCAGGGAAGAAAAGGGCTTTAAAACGCCTCCGACTACAAACCATCTCGTATTTTTGGGCAATCCGGGCACAGGTAAAACGACGGTTGCCAGAATACTTGCCAAGATATATCACAGTCTCGGGGTCCTTTCAAAGGGACAGCTTGTTGAAGTCGACAGGTCAGGACTTGTTGCAGGCTATATGGGACAGACAGGTATAAAGGTAATGGAAGTAGTCGAAAAAGCAAAGGGAGGAGTATTGTTTATTGATGAGGCATATGCTCTTTCCACAGGTCAGGAGGGAGACTTCGGAAAAGAAGCAATTGATGTGTTAAATAAGGCGATGGAGGATTATAAGGATGACCTTATCGTTATAGTGGCAGGTTATCAAAAGGAAATGCAGAGCTTTTTGGATGCCAATCCGGGTCTTCGTTCCAGATTTAACAGGACAATTAATTTCCCGAATTACAGTGCAGGGGAGCTTATCGCCATTATGAAAAACAGGGCGACAAAGCTTGACTACAGCATTACGCAGGATGCAATCAGGTATATAGAACGCTATTTTGGAAAGGTGCTGGAATTTCCACCTGATAATTTCGGAAATGCCCGTTCCGTAAGAAATTATTTGGACAATGCAATTAATAATCAGGCAAACAGGCTTGTAAAATCTTCTGATTTTTCAGATGAGGATCTTACAACGATTGTTATGTCTGATGTAGAAAATCTGACACTTACATAGGACAGTATAAAATGAAAAAATATATTGTTGAAAATCTACAATCATATATAGATGAAAACAACATTCCCTGGCATATGCCGGGACACAAAAGAAAAGGCTTTCATCACGCAGGAGGAAGTGCAGATATTGAAACGATTATATCTGCGGTTCATCGTATGGATGTTACGGAGGTCTATGGTCTTGATGATTTACACATGCCTGAGGGAATGATTGCAAAGTCGCAGGAGGAGCTTGCAGGGGTGTATCATACCTTTGCAAGCTATTATCTTATAAACGGGTCAACTAGCGGTATTATGACCGCAATCGCTGCCTGCTGTCTGGGAAATAATGAAAATGCACGTGACATTATCGTGGCAAGAAACTGCCACAGGTCAGTTCTAAATGCAGTCGGGCTGTTTGGTCTTAATCCGCTTTACATTGAACCGCAAAAAATATCTCTGACCGCAAAAAACGGGCAATCATGCAGGGATAAGTTTTATGGTGGGATAAATATTTTGGAGCTTGAAGCGTTGTGCCTTGAAAATAAAGGCATAGCGGCAATGGTTGTCACAAGTCCCTCGTATGAGGGAGTACTATCTGATATAAAAGCAATCAGTGATGTCGTCCATAAATACGGTATTAAACTTATTGTTGACGAGGCACATGGGGCACATCTGCCATTTATGGAGCCGTCGGCAAGTGCTATAGGGCTTGGGGCAGATTTGGTTGTCCATAGTCTGCATAAGACAATGCCTGCCATGACGCAGACAGCACTGATTCATGTTATAAATCCTGCTTTGGACGAGGCAGTGAGAAAATATAAGTCCATCCTTATGTCATCGTCACCGTCCTATGTGATGCTTTGCAGCATGGAGCTGGCAGTATGCTGGGGAGCGGAGTATGATTACACGCCATATTTGGGACGGCTGCAAAGGTTCAGAGACATGGCGGAGCAGCTTGATAATATAACCCTGTTAAAAACAGATTCTTATGATTTATCGAGAATAGTTATCGAGGCAGATGCATATGGTATCGTTATGGAGGAGGAGCTTCGCAAAAGCGGAATAATATGTGAAATGTCAGGGGCACATTATGTTGTGCTTATCTCAACCCCTTTTGACAGTGAGGGAGATTTTGAATATCTTTATAAGGCTTTAAGCAGGCTGGACAGACTGCTTTCATCGGGTCAGCGTAAGGCGGACGATTGGGAGAAAAATAACATTGAGGAGACGAAAAGCCATATAAAGAAGCTGCTCGGAACAAGGGCAGAGCATAACATATATGTATATCCGCCAGGAAGTTACATTGTGGCGGAGGGAGAGACGATAACCAAAACGCATATTGATATGCTGCTGTCATATGCAGAAAGCGGGAAGCAGATTAGAGGCATGGAATAATTTATAGACATGCGAAGCGTATAGGGGCGCTGTACGGAAACAGAGAGCCATAATATTAGGGAGCCGATGCAATATCGACATAATATCCCAAGGTTATGTTGAAATTTCCGATTTATTTTTAGAAATTGTCGATGTATGTTGTTGATTATGGAAAGAAATTAGCGATATACAAATTTTTTATGCGGGTTTTCAATGTAATTGTTGAAAAATATGTGGTTAATGTTTATAATCTTCTCCTAACCTGATTTATAATTCGACATGTTTTATGGAATGTCATTGGTTTGCAAAAGGTAAAACTGGTTTTATGGAAACTTGGGTTCCGATAGACATATCCTTAAATGAATTTGCGGGTAATCATCTGATATTTAAGAGAGGTTGAGGATTTTAACATGAAGGAACTTACAAGCGGAAAGCCGTGGAAAATTATTTTATTGTTTGCCGTACCTATCATGTGCGGAAATATTTTTCAGCAGCTTTATAATCTTGCAGACAGTAAAATCGTAAGCACATACATAAGCACAAATGCGTTTGCGGCGGTAGGTGCAACAAGTGTTATCTCCAACACGATAATTGGTTTTATTAATGGATTGACACAAGGCTTTGCCATACCTGTGGCAAATAGTTATGGGGCACGTGATTACCATAAAATGAGACGGTTTATAGCAGGCTCCATATTGCTGACAGGAGTAATTGCAATTTTGCTTACCGTTTTGGGACAGATTTTTATATCTGATTTATTGGTAGCACTTGATACGCCGGCGGATATCATGCATGATTCCCTTGATTATGTAAAAATTATTTTGTACGGAATTATTTTAACCGCCATATACAATTTAAGTGCAAATTTACTCAGGGCAGTGGGGGACAGCAAGACACCGCTTTACTGTCTTATTGCAGCAGTTTTAGTAAATGTAACGCTGGATTTCGTTTTCGTTAAGTTTATGCAAATGGGAATTGAGGGAGCTGCCTATGCAACGGTTATATCACAGGCACTGGCAGGTGGACTTTGTGTTATATATATAATCAGGAAATTTAAAATAATAATTCCTGAAAAAGGAGACTGGCATTTGGAACAGGGACAGTATCCTGAGCTTGTTACAACAGGTATGTCCATGGGCTTTATGTCATGCATCGTAAATATCGGTTCAATCGTTCTTCAAAATGCGATAAACAAGCTTGGGACTGTTTATGTGGCGGCACACACGGCAGCCAGAAAGCTGTTTGATATATTAACGGTAATCCTTTATTCGGTGGGACTTGCAATGACTACTTTTGTAAGCCAGAATGTAGGCGCAGGAAAGTACGCACGTGTCAGACAAGGTATCAGACATGCGATTTTCATTGTCACAATTGCAACAACAATGTTAATTGTTGTATGCTTTGCATTTGGTGAGGGAATATTAAGATGGATTACAAGCACAGATGACATGTCAATCATTTCTGCATCCGTGATGTATTCAAGAATAAGCATATTGTTTTTCTATGTGCTTGGACCATTGTTTATACTTCGCTGTTCCCTTCAGGGTATGGGACATAAAATTGTACCTGTAGCTTCAAGTGTTTTGGAGATGGTAGTTAAGGTTTTGTCAGCAAATATCATCGTTCCAGTTTTTGCATATAAGGGAGTTGCATTTACGGAGCCGATAAGCTGGGTGCTGATGACCATACTTCTCGGTGTAGCATACGCAAAGGTACAGACTGAGTCAAAACAGACTGATGGAAATTATGCAGGTATATAATCAAGATGGAAAAGAAACGGAAATATGTGGTTCATCTTGAAAAAATATTGATAAATGTGTTATAATAAAAGATAGACTATGTATAGATTTTCTTTGAGAATGGAGGGTTATTTTGGCTGGTGTGAAAAAGGCAAAAAAGCCTAAAAAAGCAAAGGCGCCTAAAAAGGCTGTAAAGTATAAGCTTACCAAAGAACAAAAGAGGCTGCTTAAGGATGCAGCAAAGCATAGGCAAGATATTGAAAAGGCTGTCACAAAATACGTCAGCGTTTTTGCAGTTCTGTTGTGCATAATTTCATCAGGACTGGATGTAATTATAAATAATAAAAAGAAAGGACAAAAAACAAATGAATAATTTTGATGGATTACTTGATAAGGTAAAGTCATGCAACATTAAGAAGCTTGCAGTTGCAGTTGCACAGGACGATGCAGTCCTTGAGGCAGTTTCCGTAGCGAAAGAACGAAATATTGCAGATGCAATTCTTGTTGGAGATGAGGACAAGATAAAGGAAATAGCAGCAAGCATTAACATGGACCTTAGCAGCTTTGAGATTATTGACGTTAAGGATGTTACAGAGGCAGCACGTACTGCTGTTAAGCTCGTACATGACGGAAAGGCTGACATGTACATGAAAGGTCTCATTGACACAAAGGGATTTCTTAAGAGTGTCCTTGACAAGGAGGTCGGACTTAGAACAGGTAAGCCTCTTTCCCACGTAGCACTTTTTGAGATAGAGGGATATGAGAAAATGTTTTTCCTTACGGATGTGGCATTTATTCCATATCCAACCCTTGAGGATAAGGTTGGAATTATAAACAATACGGTTGAGGTTGTTCATGCGTGCGGCATTGAAAATCCTAAGGTTGCACCGCTTGCGGCAGTTGAGGTTGTAAACCCGAAAATGCCTGCAACGGTTGAGGCAGAGCAGCTTACCAAGATGAACGAGGAAGGCAAGATAACAGGATGTATTATAGACGGACCGCTTTCTATGGATCTTGCCATTGACCCTGAGGCAGCAAGACATAAGGGTGCTACGGGTCGTAAGATTGTAGGAGATGCCGACATCCTTCTGTTCCCTGACATACATGCAGGAAACCTTACATATAAGACGCTCGTTCATACGGCAAAAACGAAAAACGGATGTATCTTAACAGGAACAAAGGCACCTGTAATTCTTACATCACGTTCAGATACATGTGAAACAAAAGTAAACTCAATTGCACTTGCAGCAGTGGTAGCAGAAGCTATGTCCTAAGGAATGTCCTAAGGAGGGACCCGGCGAAGCCGGGAGGATACCTTAGGACAGACCCGCGAAACAAAGGACAGACCCGCGAAGCAGGAGAAAGGAATTAAAAATGGGATATAAATCACTTATTATTAATCCAGGATCAACATCAACAAAGATTGGTGTATTTGAGGATGAAACATTATTGTTTGAGGAGACACTCAGACATGCAACAGAGGTAATCGCACAATATGACAGTATCGTAGCACAGAAGGACTTCCGTAAGGAGGTTATTACAAATGTACTTGCAGAGAAGAATTTTGACATTAAGACCTTAGATGTGGTTGTTGGACGTGGAGGCCTTTTAAAGCCAATCCCAGGCGGAACCTATGCAATAAGCGATGAGCTGGTTAAGGATTTGGTAGAGGCAAAGAGAGGCGAGCACGCTTCAAACCTCGGCGGAATCATTGCAAAGGAAATCGCAGATGAGCTTGGAGTACCATCATTTATCGTTGACCCTGTCGTTGTAGATGAGCTTCAGGATGTGGCAAGACTTTCCGGTCATCCGGAGCTTCCGAGAACAAGTATCTTCCATGCACTGAACCAGAAAGCGGTTGCAAAGAGATACGCAAAGGAAGCAGGCAAGAAGTATGAGGATTTAAACCTTATCGTAGTTCATATGGGTGGTGGAGTATCTGTAGGTGCCCACAAGAATGGAAAGGTTATAGATGTGTTTAATGCTCTTGACGGAGACGGAGCATTTTCACCAGAGAGAGTTGGAGGTGTTCCAAACGGAGAGCTTATCAGACTTTGCTATTCAGGAAAGTATACAGAAAAGGAAATGGTTAAGCAGCTTGTAGGTAAGGGCGGATACAATGCTTACCTCGGAACAAACGATGCAAGGGATGTTGAGGATCTTGCATTTAACAAAAAGGATGAGAATGCAAAGCTTGTCCTTGATGCATTTTCCTATCAGGTATGTAAGGATATTGGTGCACAGGCAGCAGTTCTTTCAGGAAAGGTTGACCAGATTATACTTACGGGCGGTATTGCATATTCAGCATATACCACAGGTAGAATTAAGGATATGGTTTCCTTTATCGCACCTGTTACAGTATATGCAGGTGAGGACGAGCTTCTTGCCCTTGCACAGGGAGCGCTTAGAGTTTTGAACAAGGAAGAGGAAGCAAAAACATATTAATTGATAGGAAAGCATCCTATTGGTTGTGTCAGCCCATGAGTTTTCGATTTACAAAGTAAATCGGAACATATGCTGAAAGCAAATTTGGAATGGGTTGATGTTCAGTGAAAGGAGAATAAAATGGATAATGGCAGTAACAGCTCATTCAGCCTTAAGCAGGATTCGCCGACGGGCAGTCAGCCGACGCCACAGGCAAATCAACAGGCATACAGTCAGCCACAGGATATGAACCAGCAGGTGTATGGTCAGCCGCAGCAGATGAATCAGCAGGTGTATAACCAGCCACAGGCTCCTATGGGTGGCGGTAATGGCGGCTTGGGAAATCCACCGAAGACAAAGAAGCCGATGTCAGGCGGTAAGCTGGCAGGCATTATTTTGGGCGGAGTAGCAGTAGTTGCGGCAATCGTATGTGGCGTTATATTTATACCAAGGCTGTTAAAAACGGACAAGGAAGTTGTTATTGATGCATTCAATGCAGCATTCCAATCAGAAGTTGTTGAAGCAGACACAGACGATGTACTTGGGTCCGAAGAAATTGAAAAGAAGCTTCATGATAATGGCGGTAAAGTTTCAGCAGTATTTACGGTTACTGAGATGGGCGGTGTATCAGGAAATGCCACATTTAATGTCAGTGAGATTTATAATCCCATTGACAAGCTTGTCAATTATACGATTAGTGCCGCTGCTGACGGCAAGGATGTATTTACATGTAACTTAATCAGCGAACAGGATAATACATACATTGAGTTTGCCAATATGATAGACGGATACTTTATGCTCCCGAACAATAATATTGGCGGAGCAATCAGCAGCTCATTTATTGGTGAGCTTTTGAGGGAAGAAAATGTAACGATACCTGATATCAGCATAGACCCATTTGCTGATGATTATGATGAGGTGAGTGCTTCTGCATCCATTAACTCACAATATGTCAGTGCTTTTGAAAAGCTTTGGGACGAAACAGAATACAAAAAACAGGGAAATGCAAAGATTGATGTAAATGGTTCCACCGTAAAGGCGAAAGAATACACAGTTACCGTTCAGGAGGAAAATATCGAGGAAGCACTTGTTGCTGCGTTTGATAGTGCGTCACAGACGAACCCGGATGCTTTGGCAGAGTCAGGGCTTACGGCAGAGCAGTATGAGGCTACCGTAAATCAGCTAAAGGCTATGATTCCTTCTTTTATAACTGGTGACTTCGTATTATATGTCTATATAAAGGACGGGAAGATTGTAAAGTGTACATCAAAAGATGACACCTCACTTTATGGAGTAAGGCTCGGTTACGACTTTTATATGGACCTTGACGAAAATAATGTTGCGGGCATGTTTACCTTTAAGGTTATGGACGAAAGCGTAGGCATTTCCTTTGAAGTTAAGGACAGGAAGGGTAGTCCAAATGGCAAGATTTCCGTTTTTGTTCCTGATAACTATATTGACCTCACATTTACTTCTACTGTTGAAAATACAGATGCGGCTAAAACGGCAAATGTTGATATGCACTTGACTCATAACAATGAAGAGCTTATGATTATGAATCTTAAGTGTGAGGGAAATAATGCTGATAATTCATTTAGTGTAAATGGAACCATGACCATCCCTGAAGGTGATTACTCAGCGGAATTTATCATGTCAGGTAAATTCGTGGATATTGTCAAGGGAACGTCCTATGGTGTGGTTCTTGATAAAATATATTTTTCAACTGACGGTACCATAGGGATTAACATGAACGGAAGAATAGATGTTGATACAACAAATAATGCTGCTGTTGCCCATGATGGAAGCAAAAAGATTTATGAAGTTGCAACACTTACACAAGATGCGTTCTTAGACATAATAAAAGATAATGAACAATTAATAAATGACTATTTAACAATATGGGGTTCGTCAGGAGTAATTAATGAAGAACCTGAAAGCACAGAAGCAGAATCGTCTAATGACAACAATTTGGACGGAGCAAAGATACTGAAGTCAGGCGATGCAGAGGTAGAAATCCTTAACAGCTATGCAGGAACAAAATGTACTTACAATGATGAGCACTATATATCGTTTGCCGATGACAGTCAGGACATTAATATAGATTATACCTTGTATGAAGACTACAGTGCCAATGAGCTGGTGCAAAATGGGTTTTATCAGGAGGCACCGTCAGGAGACGGAGACATTGATGAAATTGATGTTGAAAAAACATTAAAGGATTCATCCAAGGTAGTTTACTCCTATACAAAAAGAGAAAATAACGGACGTTCATATGTGTCGGCATACATTGCAAAACAGATAGGTGAAGATTGCATCGCAGTTACGGTTTTTGTATATGACGAGGTGATATCCTCTGATGAACTTATAGAGATTTTGGCAGATGCAAATTTCAAGGTAAAGTAATTAAGTTGGCAGCGTCACTTCACAGGTTCTCGATTTACAAAGTAAATTGGAACATATGCTGAAAGCAAGCTTTGGAATGGACGGATGTTTTAGAGTAGAGAGGTTAGCCTATGAATTTAATCAATATAAAAGGAACATGTATAGGGGGCAGATGTCCGAAAATATGTGTTCCGTTCATGGGTACAACGATAGAGGATTATGAAAGCAATGCGGATGGACTACTTGGTTCATCCGCAAATGCTTTTGTAGATATCGTTGAGATAAGGGCGGATTATTTTAAAAGCCTGAACGACATGGACGAGTTAACCGTTTTAATGAAACGCATGAACGAAAAGTTAAGCGACAAAATAATTTTATTTACAATACGAAGTGAATGTGAAGGGGGACAGATGCTTGATTTTGCTGCTCCCACAATTAAAGATATCATCCGCTATGTAATAGAGCATAAGTTGGCTGATATTGTGGATGTTGAGTTAAATCAAGGAGAGGAAGCCTTTGCATATTTAACGGAGCTTGCAAAGAAAAATGATGTTAAGATTGTGGCATCGTATCATAATTTTAATGAGACTCCGCCAAAGGATGAGATAATATCAAAGCTTACAAAAATGCAGGACTTAGGGGCTGATATTGCCAAGATAGCGGTTATGCCAAACAATATCCATGATGTGTTTACGCTGATGGATGGGGCGGCTACAGTGAAAGAAAGTGGAAGCACTCCTGTTATTGCCATTTCCATGGGTGGTCAGGGAACTCTAAGCCGGGTTGCAGGGGAGCTATATGGAAGCGATGTGACATTTGCTTCCATGGGAGAAAGCTCTGCACCCGGTCAGATTCCTGTAAAACAGTTAAAGAATATAATGGATAATATAACGGCCATTACTCCATAGGGAACTTTATTTTCCATGCGGAACGGGTTGCGTCCAAAAACTTCATAGTATCAATAATCTGTTCGTGTGTATATTCAAGCATTTCGATTTTTCCAGTGATGATGCTTTGACGGGCAGAAAGGAATTCATATTCGTATCCCGAAATATGATTTTCAGGAAGCTTGACTTCCGTTACAAGATTGTGATTGCCCTGATAGATACGGTATGCTTCAGGGCAATTTATATTGTCAACCTCTATATATCCCCTGTCACCATATATTCTTGCACCATTGTCGGCTGCATACATAACAGATATAAAGGCGGATGCCGTAACGCCGCCTTTGTAACCAAGCTGCAAGGATGCCTGTGCATCTACGCCTGTCTCAAGCTTCACACATGAGGAAGCAACGGTTGCAGGAAGCATCTCATAAACCATGTGAATCAGATTGAGTGGGTAAACACCCAAATCAAGGAGTGCACCTCCGCCTAAGGAAAGGTCATGGATACGTTCCTTATCAAAAACCTTGTAGCCAAGACTGCATGTTATATTGTAAACCTTGCCGATAACGCCCTCCTTAATATTGTAAATCATTCTTTCGTACATTGGAAGACAGCGTATCCACATTGCTTCTGCGGCAAACAGGTTCTTTTCCTTTGCTAACGCTAAAACCTTTGCTGTTGTTTTGGCATCGTAGGAAAATGGTTTTTCCACAAGCACAGGCTTACCTGCATTCAGGGCAAGCTCTGCATGCTCTGCGTGGAGTGAGTTGGGAGTTGCAATGTAGACGAGCTCCACATCAGGGTCATTTACAAGCTCCTCATAAGAGCCGTACCTTTTGGTAATGTTATATTTGTCGCCAAATGCATTTGCCCGTTCTATGTCCCTGGCAGCAATTGCATAAGGCTCAAAGCTGTCTAAGCTGTTAAGGGTAGCAGCAATTTTTTCAGAAATTTTTCCAGCTCCTAAAATACCGACTTTAAAATTTATCATAAAATTACCTCATTTCTAAATTAATAAGCACAAGCTTCCCTACATTATACTTGAAAGTCAAGTAATATTCAACTAAAGGAATTGTAAAGTTTATTTGGGGCTTTTCATTGACAGACCAAGGGCAATTGGGGTATACTAAAAAACTGGTGAGGACTCAGATTTTAGAAGAAAGGAAATATAAATATGTACGAAAAAGTTTCTACAAAACTGAATTTTGTTGAACGCGAAGACAAGGTACTTCAATTTTGGAAAGAAAATAAAGTATTTGAAAAGAGCATTCAGGAAAAGCAGGATTTACCGACATATACATTTTATGACGGACCTCCTACTGCAAACGGAAAGCCGCATATCGGTCATGTACTTACCCGTGTTATCAAGGACATGATTCCGAGATACCAGACCATGAAAGGTCATAAAATTATAAGAAAAGCAGGCTGGGATACACATGGTCTTCCTGTTGAGCTTGAGGTTGAAAAGCTTCTTGGCATAGATGGCAAGGAGCAGATAGAGGAATACGGTCTTGACCCTTTTATTACAAAATGTAAGGAATCCGTATGGAAATATAAAGGAATGTGGGAAGAATTTTCAGGTAAGGTTGGATTTTGGGCTGACATGGACGACCCATATGTAACCTATGAAAATTCATTCATAGAATCAGAGTGGTGGGCACTCAAAAAGATTTGGGAGCAGGGACTTCTCTATAAAGGATTCAAAATTGTGCCATACTGCCCACGATGTGGAACACCGCTTTCCAGCCATGAGGTTGCACAGGGCTATAAGGCTGTCAAGGAGCGTTCGGCAGTCGTAAGGTTCAAATGTATTGGTGAGGATGCATATTTCCTTGCATGGACAACGACACCGTGGACATTGCCGAGTAACGTGGCGCTCTGTGTACATCCTGATGAAGCCTACTGCAAGGTAAAGGCAGCAGACGGAAATGTTTATTATATGGCGGAAGCACTTCTTGACAAGGTTTTAGGTGACCTTGCCGGGGAAGGCGGGAAAGCTTATGAAATACTTGAGACGTACAAGGGAGCAGACCTTGAGCGTAAAGAATATGAGCCACTTTTTGAATGTACTGCAAAGGCAGTTGAAAATCAAAAGCAAAAAGGACATTATGTGACCTGTGACACATATGTAACGATGTCAGACGGTACGGGAATTGTTCATATAGCACCTGCCTTTGGTGAGGATGATGCAAATGTGGGCAGAGCTTACGACCTTCCGTTCGTTCAGCTTGTAAACGGAAAGGGTGAGATGACGGAGGATACTCCTTACGCAGGAATGTTCGTAAAGGATGCAGATCCTAAAATTCTCGTTGACCTTGAGGCAAAGGGACTTTTGTTCGATGCACCTAAGTTTGAGCATGATTACCCATTCTGCTGGAGATGTGACACACCGCTTATTTATTATGCGAGAGATACATGGTTTATAAAGATGACGGCAGTCAGGGACAAGCTCGTAAAGAACAATAATACCGTAAACTGGATACCTGAAAACATAGGAAAAGGCCGTTTCGGTGATTGGCTGGAAAATGTTCAGGACTGGGGGCTTTCCCGTAACCGTTATTGGGGAACTCCACTTAACATATGGGAGTGTTCCTGTGGTGAAAGACATGCCATCGGTTCCATAGAGGAGCTTAAAGGCATGAGCAAAAACTGCCCTGACGATATTGAGCTTCACCGTCCGTATATTGATGATGTGACAATTGCATGTCCAAAGTGCGGTGACGAAATGAAACGAGTTCCTGAGGTGATTGACTGTTGGTTTGATTCGGGAGCAATGCCATTCGCACAGTGGCATTATCCGTTTGAAAATGAAGATATCTTTAATGATAACTTCCCGGCGGACTTCATCAGTGAGGCAGTTGACCAGACAAGAGGATGGTTCTACTCACTTATGGCAATATCAACCCTGATATTTGACAAGGCACCATATAAGAATGTTATTGTACTTGGTCATGTTCAGGATAAGGATGGACAAAAGATGTCTAAGTCTAAGGGAAATGCGGTTGATCCGATGGAGGCACTTAACAAATACGGTGCAGATGCAATCAGATGGTACTTTTACAGTAATTCGGCACCGTGGCTTCCAAACCGTTTCCATGAGGATGCTGTTATAGAAGGACAGCGGAAATTTATGGGAACACTTTGGAACACATACGCCTTTTATGTGTTATATGCAAACATAGATGAGTTCAATCCGACAAAATACGAGCTTTGCTACGATAAGCTTTCTGTTATGGATAAGTGGCTTTTGTCCAAGCTTAATTCAGTCGTTAAGGCTGTAGATGACAATTTGGGAGCATATAAAATACCTGAGGCAACAAGGGCATTGTCGGATTTTGTCGATGACCTTAGTAATTGGTATGTAAGAAGGTGCAGGGAGCGTTATTGGGCAAAAGAAATGCCGCAGGATAAGATAAATGCATATATGACCTTGTATGAGGCACTTGTTACCCTCTGTAAGATTGCCGCACCTATGATTCCGTTTATGACGGAGGATATTTACCAGAATTTGGTGAGAAGTGTGGATGAGAGTGCACCGTTAAGTGTTCACCTCTGTGACTTCCCTAAGGTAAATAACGAATATATCGATGCTGAACTTGAGTCAAGCATGGATGAGGTATTAAAGTGCGTTGTATTTGGACGTGCTGCAAGAAATACGGCAAACATAAAGAGCAGACAGCCGATAGGAAATATGTACATTAAGGCTGAGAAGCCGCTGGATGATTATTTTGTGGAAATAATTGAGGAGGAGCTTAACATTAAAAATGTTGAGTTTAAGGAGGATGTATCATCCTTTACGACTTACAGCTTTAAGCCACAGCTCAAAACAGTGGGACCAAAATACGGCAAGCAGCTTAACGGTATCAGGGAGCATCTTTCTGCAGTTGACGGAAATGCTGCAATGAATACACTTAAGACAGAGGGTGCATTAAAGTTTAACGTCGGTGATGTTGAGGTTTCCCTGACAGAGGAGGATCTTCTTATTGATGTTGCAAAGATGGACGGATTTGTTTCAGAGGGTGATAATTATGTAACGGTAGTTATTGACACAACCCTCACTCCAGAGCTTATTGAGGAGGGCTTTGTGAGAGAAATTATTTCCAAGGTTCAGACAATGCGTAAGGAAGCTGATTTTAATGTTATGGATAAAATTAAGGTGTATGTATCGGGAAATAATAACATAACTGATATTATCACAAGAAATAGCGACGAGATAAAAACCGTTTGTCTGGCAAATGAATTTGTGGTAGATGCAACAACAGATAATTCAAAGGAATGGAACATCAATGGTGAAAAGGTTACTCTGGGAGTTGCCGTAGACGCGTAAAAACGCTGATATTCATTAGCAATTTGCATAAAATTAGTCAATTTGTATACATTTATAGGATAATATAACGAAAAAAAATTATGCGGTTGTATAATAACGTGATTTTTGCTAAACTTATAAAGGTTTATCGTGAACTTAACCAGACAGGGTCTGGTTTAAGAATTAAGGAGGACAAATATGAAAAAAGTAACTAACTTTGATAAGGAGGGCTTCAAGAAGGAAGTCATCAATAATGTTAAAACATTATTTAGAAAAACAATTTCCGAAGCTACCCCAAAGCAGGTATTTCAGGCTGTGGCATATGCAGTTAAGGACGATATTATAGACCGTTGGATTGCAACACAAAAGGAATATGAAAAGCAGAATGTCAAAACTGTATATTATCTTTCCATGGAATTCCTTATGGGTAGGGCACTTGGAAATAACCTTATTAACCTTACATGTTATGACCAGATTAAGGAGGCACTTGACGAATTAGGGTTTGACCTTAATTTTATTGAGGATCAGGAGCCTGACGCAGCACTTGGTAACGGAGGTTTGGGAAGACTTGCAGCATGTTTCCTTGATTCACTTGCAACGCTTGGTTACCCGGCATATGGTTGTGGTATCAGATATCGTTATGGTATGTTTAAGCAGGCTATTAAGGACGGATATCAGGTTGAGAAGCCGGACAACTGGTTAAAGGATGGAAATCCGTTTGAAGTAAGAAGATCAGAGTATGTTGTCGAGGTTAAGTTTGGCGGATATGTCCGTGTTGAAAACAGGGACGGAAAAAATGTATTTATACATGACGGATATCAGTCAATTCGTGCAGTGCCATATGATCTTCCTGTTATCGGATACGGAAATAACATAGTTAATACACTTAGAATTTGGGATGCTGAAGCTATGCAGGAGTTTAATCTTGACAGCTTTGATAAGGGTGAGTACCAGAGAGCGGTTGAGGAGCAAAACCTTGCAAGAAATATCGTTGAGGTACTTTATCCGAATGACAATCATTATTCAGGTAAGGAGCTTAGACTTAAGCAGCAGTATTTCTTCGTGTCGGCATCTGTACAGAGAGCGATACTTAAATTTAAGGAAAATAATGATGATATTCATATGCTTCCAGAGAAGGTTACATTCCAGTTAAATGATACACATCCTACTGTAACTGTAGCTGAGCTTATGAGAATACTCGTTGACGAGGAAGCACTTGAGTGGGATGATGCGTGGGATATTGTTTGCAGAACATGTGCATATACAAACCATACTATCATGGCAGAGGCACTTGAAAAATGGCCGATAGACCTTTTCCAGAGACTTCTTCCTAGAGTTTATCAGATTGTAGATGAGATAAACAGAAGATTTGTTGCCAAGATTGAGGATATGTATCCTGGAAATCCGGATAAGGTTAAGAATATGGCAATTCTGTATGACGGACAGGTTAAGATGGCTCATCTTGCAATTGCAGGAAGCTACTCAGTAAATGGTGTTGCCCAGCTTCATACGGAAATTCTTAAAAAGAGAGAGCTTAAGGACTTCTATGAGATGAGACCTGAGCAGTTTAACAACAAGACAAACGGTATTACACAGAGACGTTTCCTTCTCCACGGAAATCCGCTGCTTGCAGATTGGATTAACAAGAAGATAGGTAATGAGTGGATTACAAATCTTCCTGCTATTGAAAAGATTAAGCCGCTTGCAACAGATAAGAAGGCACAGAAGGAATTCATGGACATTAAGCACAGCAACAAGGTTCGTCTTGCTGAGTACATTAAGGCTAAAAACGGTATAGACATTTCGCCTGATTCCATATTTGATGTTCAGGTTAAGAGACTCCATGAGTATAAGAGACAGCAGCTTAATATCCTTCATATTATGTATCTTTACAATCAGTTAAAGGCTAATCCTGATATGGACTTTACGCCAACAACATTTATCTTTGGTGCAAAGGCAGCAGCAGGATACATGACTGCAAAGCTTACAATTAAGCTTATCAATGCAGTGGCAGATGTGGTAAACAATGACAAGACAATCAAGGATAAGATTAAGGTTGTATTCATAGAAAATTACAGGGTTTCAAATGCTGAGATTATATTTGCGGCAGCAGATGTAAGTGAGCAGATTTCAACTGCTTCCAGAGAGGCGTCAGGAACAGGCAACATGAAGTTCATGCTTAATGGTGCACCTACGCTTGGAACTATGGATGGAGCAAATGTTGAGATTGTTGAGGAGGTTGGCGAGGAGAATGCATTTATCTTCGGTATGTCAGCAGATGAGGTTATGAAGTATGAGCGTGAGGGTGGATATAATCCAATGGATGTATACAACTCAAATCCAGACTTAAGAAGGGTACTTGACCAGCTTATAGACGGAACTTACTCACCTGATGATAAGCAGAGATTCAGACCATTGTTTGATTCACTTACTAAGAGAGATGTATATTTCACGCTTAAGGATTTTGATTCTTACAAGGCAGCTCAAAAGAGAGTAAACGATGCTTATAAGGATAAGTCAAACTGGGCTAAAATGGCAATGCTCAACACAGCATGCTCAGGCAAGTTTACATCAGATAGAACAATTGAGCAGTATGCACAGGAGATATGGAAGCTTGAGAAAGTTAATGTAAGTCTCTAAAATATAAACGTTTAAATTATGGGCACGGATACAAGCCACTGTATCCGTGCCCATAATTCTTATTATTGATATGTTTTTAATTGGACAAAAGGGATATTACATTAAGGTGATGCATACAATTATAAAAGGAAATTGATTGAAGTATATCTTATGGATAAATGTTTATATCAGAGCTGGTAAAGTACGTTACGAGCGACATGTAGCATCGCCGCTTTTGCGGAGCAAAATTAGTATGCGTGATGTTCAAATTTTGGGGAGGTGTTTATGAAAGAAAGATTAGTCGGACTTTTTATTATTGTGTGCTTTTTTTTATTTGCGCCGTACCTAATGACGATAATGATAAATGGAAAACCAAAAACAACAGGCTCACGTATTGCAAATTTAAACACAGGCCGGGATGTTATTGTTCACGTTGAGAATGGCAATAAGCTCATAGATGTGGAGCAGTACATAGCAGGAGTGCTTCCCTCTGTAGTATCGGCTGATAGCAGTCAGGAGGTTATGGAGGCACAGGCAGTAGCAGTAAGAACAAAAGTTTATTTTTCAATGGGAAATAACACAATTATAGATGCAAATGATTTGGAGTTTGATTTTTTGTCGGAAAAACAGATAAAAGAAAAACTGGGGGAAAAAGCTTACACTAAAAACATGAGAAAATATGAAAATGCAGTTTTAAATACAGTAGGAACAACAATGTAATAAAATATTATGAATAAATATTTCCACCTTTGCCAATAATATCAGCATAGATTAAGGAGGCATTTATTATGAACAAAGTATGGGAAATATTCAGATCTAAAATATTTTATGTTGCCCTTGGTGTGGGAATTGTTGCATTTGCAGGCTTGGTAGTGGCATATAATTATAAAGATGCCAAAAAAGAGCTTTCAACGGGACAGGCAATAGATTTAAACCAGCCGGTGGACGAGCAGATTGCAGATAATGGTGATGCTAAGGATAACAATGAGCCTGTTGCTCAAATCGGAAAATTAAATGAGGACAGCAAGCAGGATAAGACAAACAAGACAACAGAAAAACCTGCAACGGTTAAGGAGAAAGAGGAAAGCAATAAGAAAGAAACTACGGAGAGCGAGAGTACAGAGGAATCAGCCGTAGCTGCATCAAGTGACGGCGCTGTCGCAGATGCTAAAAAAGAGTTTACCTATAATGGGGGACAGGAGCTTTCATGGCCGCTTATAGGTGACGTAATACTTCCATATAGCATGGATACAACCGTATACTTCCAAACTCTTAATGCATATAAGTGTAATCCGGGTATGCTGATAAAGGGAACAGAAGGGGCAAATGTAATGTCCGTATTTGAAGGTGTTGTCGAAAATATATATGAGACAAAGGAACACGGAACGGTTGTTGAGATTAATCTTGGAAACGGATATATGGCAACATACGGACAGCTTATGAATGTATGTGTAAATGTTGGCGATGTGGTAAGTGCAGACCAGAATATAGCTGAGGTAGGACCAGTAAGCAGCTATTACACAGAGGAGGGCACCCACCTCTATTTCCAGATTTCAAAGGACAATGACCCGATAAATCCATTAACGTTAATAAAATAATAAAGATATATAAAGGTCTGTTGCAGTACAAATCTTATTGTCTGTGGCGGGCCTTTCCTGTTTCAAAGGGTGCAGCATTAACAATCCTTATTAGTGCTGCACCCTTTGTTCTATAATCGTATACCTCGTTTATTATTGGCACGTTTCACATGTTCCTGAAAAAAGAACAGTTGCATCCGTTATCTTATAAGGCGAATGGTTGGATGCCTCGGTAATAAGGCTATCCATAGGCTTCATGTCTATGTCTTTAACCGCACCACATGACGTGCACAGGAAATGATAATGTGGCTTTGTGGTGGCGTCAAAGTGGTCTGTTTTTCCGTTACAGGAAAGACGGGTAATAATTCCCGCATCCGCCAGTTGGTTTAAATTTCTGTAAACCGTGGCGAGGCTGATATTTGGAATATCTACACGGATATCCTGAAAAACCATTTCTGCGGTTGGATGGTCATACCGTGATTTTAAGTTATTTAATATCGCTTCTCTCTGATGACTGTATTTTATGGGTGCAGGCATATAACTTCCTCCTTTTTATGTCACCAACCGGAGGTTGACGACTGGTGCACTATCAGGTGCTCCTCTTTTCAAAATAATAATAATTATTATTTTTAGTATAAATGCAATTAGTGAATTATGTCAAGAATAAAGTGTTATTTTTATATATATTTTTTGGTACATTTATATAGTAATTAATTGACATAAGTATATTAAATTGGTATATTTTAATAGTAAGGGTAAAATAGTGTGTTAGTGCTTTTAGGGAGTTAGGATTTAATGAATTTTAGTGAAATAAAGGAGCCTGTAGACGTTGACAGGGCAAAAAGTATTGTAGATTCAATTTTGAATTTATCGTACAGCGCTACTGTTATTGTGGACAGACAAACTTTTGAAATTGTATATATGAATAAGTTTGCGAAGGAAATATTCGGAAGCAAAGTTGACTGCCTGTGTTACGAGACATTTTGCACAAAGGACGTTCCATGTCAGGGGTGTAATCTTGTAAGTCTGGAAAGCAGTTCTATTGTTGCGTCAAAATATTCAGAAATTTTAGAAAAAAATGCTACATGGAAATATTCCAAAATCAATTGGTTTGATGGCAGGGATGTTGTTATGGCAACACTGATTGAGATGGAGAATGAGCAAGATCCTGTAAAAAAGAGCATGTCTGAAAAGATAGCCAGAAGTATAAATATTGACCGAAGTGAAATGGATGAGCTGACCCGTATACCGGGATATGCGAGATTTTATGTGAACGCTGAAAAGGCAATTCAGGCAAATCAGGATAAGGAATATGCCATCATTGTATTTGATATAGACCGTTTTAAAAATATAAATGATTTATATGGTATGACAAAGGGCGATGACATTCTGAAGCATGTCGGAGAAGTCTTGATGGATATATTTGGTTACAATGAAAATTATGCAAGAATGCATTCCGATATGTTTGCATTTTACATAGAATATGAGCGAAAGATTGATATTATCCGAATAATAGAAAAGATTAGAAAAAAGATAGGAAATAAGGAAAGCGGAGCAGAGGTGAATACCTCATACGGTATTTATCTTGTTCAGGACAGAAGTGTTCCCATAAATCTTATGTGTGACAGAGCTATGGTGGCAAGCAGAACTACCAAGGGCGATGTGATGCGTTTTTGTGCCTTTTATGATGAACAGTATCGTGAGGATATGATAAGGGTAAGTGAAATTGAGCGTGATATGGTTACTGCTCTCGAAGAAGGCCAGTTTCAAATGTATTTGCAGCCAAAGTTTACGCTGGATACAGAGGAGCTGTGCGGTGCTGAAGCATTGTCAAGATGGCTTCATCCAAGCAAGGGAATTATACCACCATCGGATTTTATACCTTTGTTTGAGAAAAATGGTTTTATCCTTAAACTGGATGAATTTATGTGGGAAGAAGCGTGCAAAACAATCAGAAATTGGATTGATGAGGGCAAGGAGCCGCTTCCTATCTCTGTAAATGTTTCAAGATACCACATAAAGCATAACAATTTGGAAAGTGTGCTTGTTGAATTGGTTAAAAAGTATGATGTTGACCCTAAGCTGCTACATTTGGAAATAACCGAGTCATTATTTTTGGATGAGCCTGCCAAGCTGAACCGCGTTATGGAAAAGCTCAGGGGGATTGGCTTTAAGCTTGAAGTAGATGATTTTGGTTCAGGATACTCATCTCTTAACTTTATTCGGAACATTTCAGTAGACACGATTAAGATTGACAAGGATTTCCTTGATAATGAAATTGCATCTGATAAGGGAAAGATAGTAGTAAACCATACCATAGATATGGCAAAGGAACTTAATCTTCAGGTTATCGCTGAGGGAGTTGAGACAAAAGCACATGTTGATTTCCTAAGAAAATCAAAGTGTGATATCGCCCAGGGGTATTATTTTGCGAAGCCGATGCCACTTTCGGAATTTGATAAATTAAGTTTTAAAAATTAAAAGAAAAAATAGCTGTTGTGTCCTTGACATATATATATAGCTGTTGTATATTGAAAAACATAAAGAACAAACCGATGGTATGGCTGTCGGAGATATATAAAGAAAAAGGAGAATATTAAATTATGTTAGAGAAAATGAAAGAAATTATTGCTGAACAGTTGGGAGTAGATGCTTCAGATGTAGAGCTTTCAACATCCTTTAAGGACGACCTTGGCGCTGATTCACTTGATTTATTTGAGCTTGTTATGGCACTTGAAGAGGAGTTCAACTGTGAGATTCCTTCAGATGATTTAACATCAATAGCAACAGTAGAGGATATCATCAAGTACCTTAAGGAAATGGGTATTGAGGAGTAGTCGATATAATGACTACTACATATAAAGGAACAAAGTTTCCTATCAAGAAAAAGGAACCATCTGTTAAAGTGTAATCTTTAATGAAATGGTTCCTTTTTCATATTTCCTGATACAATAATAACAAAAACCGTTTGAAGACGTCGGGACTTAAATTGCCGGTCTAAGATATCCTTACATGGAATTATCTTAAACCGGCAATTTTTAGTAACGGTATTTATGCACTGTATTTTTTTAACCCATTACAACCTCAACTGTATGAGTTTTGCCATCTCCCATAACAGGGATAACATTTCCCTCAACAGCCTTTCCGTCTACAACAAGGCTCTTAACGCCCTTGTTAACGTGGTCTGGGTTTGTAACCTTAATATCGTAAGTATCGCCACGGAACTGACGTGTTGCAGTAAGTCCGTCCCATGCGGCAGGAATGGATGGGTCAATCTTAAGTCCATCCCAATCAGGCTGAACACCTAAAATGTACTGTGAAATGGCTACCATATTCCATGCAGCAGTACCTGTAAGCCATGAATTCTTACCTTGTCCAAAGTGGTTGCCTGGTTTTCCAATATCGGAACCTGCGTCCTTACCGCCAATCATCTGACCGTATACATATGGCTCTGTCTTGTGGATGTCAGAAGTTTCCTCTGTGAAAGCAGGAGCAATCTTTGAATAATATTCAAACGCCTTATCTCCACGTCCTGCATAAGCCTCGGCACAGATAATCCATGCATTGTTATGAGTAAATATTCCGGCATTTTCCTTGTAACCGCCTGGATATGTTGAAATTTCACCATACTGAATGTAATACTTGGTAAATGCAGGATTGTTCAGTACAAGACCGAAGTCTGTGTTAAGGTATTTATCAATAGAGTTAAGTGTCTTTATGTCGGCACCTTCCTCCTTACCAATCTCTGACATAACAGCAAAGCCCTGTGGCTCAATAAATATCTTACCTTCCTCACATTCCTTAGAGCCCATCTTAGCACCTGTTGAGTCATAAGCTCTGAGGAACCAGTCGCCGTCGAATGCATGCTCCATAACATTCTTCTTCATCTTATCAATCTCAGCCTGAGCAGCCGCAGCCTCGTCGTCCTTGCCTAAATGCTTTAAGATAGCCACATAGTTTGGTCCGCTATAAGTAAAGAGTGTAGCAACCATAACTGATTCAGCAACCTTTGAGTAGCCGCCCTCTGCTGCAAACTTAGGGTTTGTATATGTCTGGAAGCTTTCACCCGGTGTATCTGAGAAGCATGAAAGGTTGATACAGTCATTCCAGTCAGCTCTCATGGCAAGCGGAAGTCCGTGTGGTCCAAGATTATTTACTATTTTGTAGAATGAAACCTTAAGGTGGTCAAGCATTGGTTTAGCCTTTGACTCGTCATTGTCGTAAGGAACCATCTCATCAAGAATTGCCCAGTCGCCTGTTTCCTTGATATATGCTGATACGGAAAGGATCATCCATAATGGGTCATCAGAGAAATCTCCGCCGATATCTGAATTACCCTTCTTTGTGAGAGGCTGGTACTGGTGGTAGCAGCCACCGTCAGGAAGCTGTGTGGAGGCAATGTCGATAATTCTCTCTCTTGCACGATCCGGAATCTGATGAACGAAACCAAGAACGTCCTGATTAGAATCACGGAAGCCCATACCGCGACCGATACCTGACTCAAAATAAGAAGCAGAACGTGAAAGGTTAAATGTAACCATACACTGATACTGATTCCAAATATTAACCATACGGTTTACCTTATCATCAGGAGTGTCTACCGTTAAAATGCCAAGAAGCTTGTCCCAAGTCTCTTTAAGCTCTGCAAGACCTGCTGCAACCTTTTCAGGCGTATTATACTTGTCCATCATGGCAAGTGCCTTCGTCTTGTTGATTGTCTTGCCGTCAGCTTCAAACTTTTCGTCTACAGGCATCTCAACATAGCCAAGAACAAATACTAATGTCTTTGTCTCGCCTGGAGCAAGCGTAATCTTCTTGTAGTGTGAAGCGATTGGCGACCAGCCGTCAGCAAACGAATTGTTAGCCGCATTTGCTTCAACTGCCTGCGGATTGTTAAATCCGTTGTAAAGACCAATAAAAGCATCCCTGTCTGTGTCGTAGCCGTCAATCTCGTCATTTACCGTGTAAAATGCGAAATGGTCACGTCTGTCCCTGTATTCTGTTTTGTGGTAGATTGTTGAACCTGCAACCTCGACACGACCTGTAGAGAAGTTTCTCTGGAAGTTTGTGCAGTCATCCTGAGCGTCCCACAGGCACCATTCAGCAAATGAGAAAAGTGAAAATGTCTTTTCCGTTGCTCCCTCATTTGTGAGAACGAGCTGCTGAACTTCACCATCATAATTTTGTGGAACAAAGAATGTAACTTCTGCCTTCAAATCATTTTTCTTACCGGTAATAATTGTGTAACCCATACCGTGACGACACTCATAAGCGTCGAGCTCAGTCTTAACAGGTGACCAACCCGGATTCCAAATTGTACCGTTTTCATTGATATAAAAATAACGGCCGCCCATATCAATAGGAACGTTGTTGTAGCGGTAACGGGTGATTCTTCTAAGACGAGCATCCTTGTAGAAAGAGTATCCTCCGGCTGTATTGGAAATCAGTGAAAAGAAACCCTGTGTGCCTAGGTAGTTAATCCATGGATATGGAGTCCTAGGCGAAGTGATTACATACTCTCTTTTGGAGTCATCAAAGTAACCAAATTTCATGTAATATACCTTCCTTTCATAAAACACTGCTTTCATTATATAATAAAAATAACCAAAAGACAACAATATTTCTCGCCTTAAGGTTACAAAATATACAAAAAAGGGCTGACGCACGAAGAAAATATTTACACTTCGTGCGTCAGCCCAATTATATTTAAATATATTAGATTATTCTGTGTAAATACGCTCGGTTACTGTTTTTGACTCTCCTGGAGAAAGCTCAAGGTAACCAGACTCATCAGCAGGAATCGGCTGGTTCGGTGCGTCAATAATCCATGTACATGGTTCAGGGCAGAAATAACCCTTGTCACCGTGGTCATTCCAGATAATCCAAAATTTAAAGTCCTCGCAAACCTCATAGACTATTTTTTGACCTGTAATGTTGTCGGATATGAGTGCACCATAGAATGGCTTATCATCACGTGACCCCATCTCAGCAAAAAAAACGTCATTGTCTATATCGTGAAGTACAGGAACCTGTGAGCCGGTCATGTACTGTCTGTCATGGTTGGTCATAGGAAGAAACTCACCTGTAGGGATGCAGTTTTTGTCAAGCTGCCACTTGTCGCCAACAGGAATGTAAAGTCTTGTATCAAGTCCGTTTCCGTCCTTTGTGAAAGGTCCGTTTATGCTTGTATGGTTACATACGCCAAACGGAAGCTGTTTGGACGAAGTGTTAGTCATGGTAAATGCATAGTCAAGCCCGGAAGCAGAAAGGGTAAATGTAAATTCTGCCTTAAAGCTTACAGGGAAATACTGAAAGAATTCGTCCTTTTCATCATATATATATTCCGTTTTTGCAATTGCACTTTCGTCCTTTGTCTCCACGCTTACTATGGAATGTTCTCTTTTATGCAGAAATCCGTGAATGTGATTTCCGAGCGGGTCATTGACAGGCAGCTGATAGGTTGCGTCGGAAACCTTAAGAACTCCCTTTGCCAAACGGTTTGGAAGATATAAGGTAGGAAGACCATAAACCTCGGCTGACTCCTTAAGCTCATCCGTGGTAAGCTCCTCGTCATATCTGAAAATTTCTATATTGTTCAGGGTATCCTGCATGCGGATAACGTTACTTCCCAAAAACGGAGCTATAACCGCCTTATATTTGCCTGCGATAAGCTCAATAACCTCTTTGTCCTTATAACTCGTAATGTTGGCTGAAAAACTCATACCGCTACCTCCTATCTTACTTTATAAATAGAATACATTTTATTCCAAAAGCATTAGTTTATAATTTTATATTAGAACAAATAATAGCATAGAAGATGTGTTATGTCCAGCAATAAAGTTTTGTACAAACGGCAAAAAATAAAACAAAGTTGATTTTTATTGCGGGTAGTGATATAAATATATTTGTCTGATGGGAGTAGCACTCCTAAACAATTATAGATTGTGAGGAAAGTACAATGAAGAAAAAAATAATTTATACATTGGCGCTTGCTGTTATGTTGGTTGCAGTGCTTACTGCATGTGGTGGAAAAGATAAAAAGGATGATGCAAAAGGAAAAGAAATAGATGTACAGACATCTGCGGACAAAATTCTTTCGGATGGAGATTTTAAGGACCAGCTTGCCACGGTCGACAAGAGTATGGCTCTTGGAAGACTTTACAGTTTAGATGAGGCATCTGTGGAAGCAGCGGCATTTTATACAAATTCTAACTCAACAGCAGAGGAAATTGCTGTTATAAAGGTAAATTCACCAGATTATGTTGAAACCGTAAAGGCAGCTTATGAGAAAAGAGTTGCTGACCAGAAAGAAGCGTGTAAAGATTATCTGCCTGACGAGATGCCGAAGCTTGATTCGGCAGTAATATATACAAATGGAAATTATGCTGTGCTGTGCGTGTCAAACGACAACAGCAAAGCAAGCGATATAATAAAGGGATTGTTTGAATAATAAGTATTTGTTTAAAATCACAAAAGACAAGCAGTGTGAGTATAGTATATTATAAGTCCATGCGGCCTATATAACCATACCAGTTGCTTGTCTTTATTTTTTATATCCCTTGTTAAAATACCATATCCTCGGTTGCATGTTAATATATTATAACTTGAATTTGATTTTTACCGGTTCCTCCAAGGTCTGTCCGCCTCTTGACTTTACGTTTGTTGTTATGATGAGGGTATAATACTCATTTGTGGCGTAAGGCTCAAGAGGTTCAACCTCTATAAGTTCATTTTCCGTATCATATTTAATCAAAGTATTAATACGCTGGTTTTGTGAGTTAACAACGTACATAGTTTCCTTGTTTACTGTTTTTGGGTCCAATGGAGTGCTGAAACGGACACGCCATACAAAATTTCCTGTTTTGAATTTTAAATCCTGCTTAACCTTGTTGGAAAGGTTAGGTGGGATATCTTCAATCTCAATCATTGTTCTTGCCATACCATACCACCTCAAAAATATCATTAATGAATATGAATAAGTTTAATCCGTACTGGACATTATTATAAAGTGTACCATATAAATGATGTTAATACAAACGCTTTTTTTATCAAAAAATGTATTAATAAAGCGACCGATATGGGCTTTACATCAGTCGCATGGTAACATACAATTTAATTGTTACGAAAGTGTTACAAAACATTACACAAGTGTTTAGTGTGTGAACAAATTGTATAAAATATGTGGTAGGCGCTGAAAAAACCATATGTTTTAAAGCTTTGAATTGTGTGAGATAAGGAGATTGAAAATGAAAAATTATTTAAAATACTCCTACAGAAGAAAAAGCAGAGAAAGATATGCGAGAACATTTTTTTTAATGACAGTAACAGTAGCAATAGTAACAGCTTTATTATATGAAAAACATTTATCAGCGGGAGAAATTGTTCCTCACAAGGACGTGTATACTACCGCAAAGGTTACATCATATGCTGAGCCTATTTACATGCCATGTATGTATATATACGATGATACGATGGATGCAGGCGAAGTGGACATAAAACAGTCACAGGTAGTTGGCAGCCGTGAAATTACGGTCATGGAAGTCTACTACAAGGGCATGGAGGTTGAAAATAAGGTTATTGACACCGAGCTTGTAAGGGAAGCGGAACCACAGGTAATACACATCGGTACTTACGTTCCTCCCAAATATATAGAACCGGTAACTGATTATTTTATCACATCAGAGTTTGGACCAAGATGGGGAAGAAACCACAATGGTGTGGATATGGCGGTCTGCACGGGAACAGAGGTAAAGGCAACGGCAAGCGGAGTCGTTACAAGGTCATCGTGGTATAACGGCTACGGTCTTTGCGTGGATATTGACCACGGAGACGGAGTGACAAGCAGGTATGCACATTTAAGTAATCCGCTGGTGGAGGTTGGGCAAGAGGTCGTTCAGGGGGAGTGCATCGCTCTTTCGGGAAATACAGGAAACAGTACAGGACCACACCTTCATTTTGAATTAATCTTTGATGGACAGGCAAGAAATCCTGTCGAATACATGGAGGAAGAATAATGGGAACAGGGGCTGCCGCACAAAGAAATATTCTTAGTGTGGCAGCCCTTATCTGTAGTTACGCCTATAACTGTAAGGATAGTCCAAGTAAAGTTTTCACCCGCAAAAACCGATAAAATGTAAAGAGACAGAAACGGAAAATACATGATAAGTATAAAGGGATAGGGTGTTAATATGGGAAATGTAATTGATAACAACATAATCAAGGCAAATTCGGCGTACGCAAAGAACAACGACGTACCGTCTGTGAATTATAGCAGGGACTTTGAGACGGCACCGATAAAGCCGGAGGAGAGCCTGTCTTACATATTTGACGGGGAAAAGACGGAAGACCGAAGAAATTTAGTAACGGAAAATCATTTTGAGGATTATCTGAATGCCCAAAGAGAAAAGGCAAAGCAGGATGGAATTGACAGCGAGTCCAAGGAGAAAGAAGATAAGGAAGCGGCAAAGGAGATAAGAAACAACCTTTCTTCTGAGGAAATAAAAAGGTTGGAAATGATGGGCATTGATTTGCAGGGTGCCACACTGTCTGATTTGATGGGCATTGTAAATACAATGCGGTCAAATGAGCATAAGGAGGAGCTGTCAAAGCTGTTTGCTGAAATCAAGGCGGCAGACGGAGACGTAGAGAACTTACAGGTTGCTGGGGGAAGCGTTAAGGTTGCAGGTACAAATGCGGAGGTTGACAGTATATCCGTGTCTGATGTTGTAGCAGCATCCGAAGCAAAGAACCAGAATAATGTAAATAATAAGAATAATATAGAAACAGACAAAAAGGATGCTGATAACAAAGTGCTTGAGGAAACTTCCGTATCTGAAACAGCGGATAACCTGTCCACAGGGGAGAAGTTTGACATAAGCAACAATGAGCTTGTTTACATATTAAAAAATAATCTTAAGCTTACAAAGGAAAATATTTATAAGGCACATTACAGCGGCAGCAGGCAGGAGGCTGGAAATGCGTCAGAACAGCTTATTGATTCCATGAAAAACCAGATTGACCGGATACTGGAGCAGGCAGGCTATGGAAATGCCA
This sequence comes from uncultured Lachnospiraceae bacterium, assembly GCA_947652735.1. Lineage (GTDB taxonomy): Bacteria > Bacillota > Clostridia > Lachnospirales > Lachnospiraceae > Coprococcus_C. The sequence continues at coordinate 82,321 of CANTEG010000008.1, forward strand.
CTGACAAATATGAGTGTGCCAAGTTTATGATGGACAATGACCTTCTTTTAAATACTGATACTGTGAAGGCTTATATGGAGTATCAGAAGTTTGTGGGCACCGACGTAAGAGAGGCAGAGATTCCGATGACTGATGCGGAGGCAGTCGGGCAGGCTGGAGAACAGTTATATGAAAAGGTGGAAACAATCCGCTTTGACACTGTCTACGCCATGGCGAAAGACGGTAAAGAGATAACAATAGCAACAGCATATAACGAAAGCGTGTTGGCAAAGCAAAAAAATGTAGCCTTTGATGAGACTGACAGGGAAATCATTAAAAAGTATATAGGGGAAGATGCTGAAAGTTTGGCAGATAATGAGCTTACGAAGGAGCAGCTAAGAGCCGTAGTTGCAATGAGGCAGATGGAGGAAATACGGTTATCCATGACCGTAAGTGCGGCGGGCAGACTTGCGAAAATGGATATCAATATTGATACAAGAGCACTTGCAAAGGTTATCGATGCACTAAAGACAGTGGAAAACCGCATGGTGGAACAAAAGCTTGCTGATGCAGGTGCAGCGGTTACGGAAGCGAATATAGAAATCTATCAGTCCCTTGAGAAAAATGTTACGTCACTGGGAAATGCACATGCAAAGGTGCTTGGTGCACCGCTTATAGATAGGGAGTACACGATACATGGACTCCTTATGGCAGATGACGCTGAGACTGAAAAGGCAGCAGGCTTTGAAAAGGTAAGGAGAAGCTACGAGGCATTGCAGACTGCACCGAGAAGTGACATGGGAGACAGCATTACAAAGGCATTTGCAAATGTGGATGATATTCTCGCTGACCTTGGATATGAAATTACGCCTGAGACACAGAGAGCAGTGCGGATACTTGGGTATAATTCCATTGAGATAACACCTGACAACATTAACCAGATTATAAATTATGACAGACAGGTAAATGAGCTTGTGGAAACATTTTATCCTGAAGCAGTGCTTGGCATGATAAAGGAAGGTATCAATCCCCTTGATGTTTCCATAGATGAGCTTGTGGAAACCGTTAGGGCACACAACTACAACGAGGGTGTCACGGAGGCGGAAAACTTTGCGACATATCTTATGGATGTTGAAAAACAGGGAAATATAAGTAAAGAGGAACGTGAGAGTTACATCGGAATATACAGGGTGATGAACAGGCTTGCCAAGTCAAAGGACAGGGAGGCAGGATGGATTTTTGCAAACGGCAGCAGGCTTACAATCAGAAATCTTGTTTCTGCCATGAGAAGCAGACGGGCAGCAGGAATTGACGTTGGCGTTGATGACACTGTAGGATTTCTTGAGTCGGGAAGTATTTCAAACGGTATAACGGAGCAGATTGAACGTGCATTTACTGATAATACTGAGGCGGTAAAGGAATTTGCCAAGCTTCCACAGTCTGTTGAGGATTTTATAATAGAAAACAATATTTCTTACACGATGACCAATGCATTTGCGGTAAATGCCATGATGAACACTGACAACGGAATATATGATATGGTTTCACAGGTGATTGCGAAGCTTAGGTTTGATACGGACACTACGGAACATGCAGTGGATGAGGAGACGGAAAATATATACAAATCCTTGATGGGTGACGATGTGGAAATAGATTTCTCCATGAAGGGTATCCTTGATGCTTTGGAAAATGGCGGAGATATCTCATACAAGTACTCTGACATGAGGGATGAGATTACGAGAATGATGTACAGTGCAGGTGCATCAGGAATCATAAGTGCCAAGGATATTTCTGCAATAAAGACTGTAAATGCGGGACTTAACATTGTGAGTGCTATGGCGAAGGAGAGTAATTATCAGATACCTGTTGATACAAGGCAGGGAACCAAGATAATGAATCTGAAAATAAAGTCCGACGGAGAAAGCAGGGGAACTATAGAACTGTCAATTAAAGGTGGGGAAATGGGCAGCATAAGCTCAAAAATCATTATGTCCGATGAGGGCAGCCTTACAGGGTATATAGAGAGTACCACCAGCGACGGAAATTACAGTTTGATGGAAGCATCGGAAGAATTTAAGACATATATGTCAAAGGAAGGATTTGACTGTGAAAACATACAAATGGGAGCAAGAGCAAAGATTGCTTTAGCAAAGGGCTATACAGGAGATGGAGTACAGATTTATAAGGCATCCGTTGCACTTGTAAAAGCAGTTGGAAATATTATAAGGTAAATCTTCATTAACAAGACAAAATTGCCGATAAATACAGAGTAAACATAATATGAGATATTTATAAATTAAATATAACGAAGCATATTGAACACATATTTGGGAGGTACATAAATATGAGAATAAACCACAATTCACTTGCACTGAATGCCAGCGACCATTTCGCAAAAATAAATTCCAACCTGTCTAAGTCCATGGAACGGCTTTCATCGGGATACAAAATAACAAGTCCCGCAGATGATGCCGCAGGTCTTGCGATATCAACGAGAATGGATGCCCAGATTAGAGGATTAAAAAGAGCATCATTAAATTCCAATGACGGTATATCAGTAATTCAATCAGCAGAGGGTGGACTTGGAGAAATCCACAGTATATTGGCAAGAATGAGAGAGCTCGCCGTTCAGGCAGCAAACGATGTAAACTACGAGGAAGACAGAGATTCTATTCAGGAGGAAATTAATTCTCTTGTTGAGGAGCTTGACCAGATAACAGATACGACTGCGTTTAATGGACAAAAGCTTTTAAACGGAGATATGACAAGACGTACACTCTCAAGTGAATACAGCATTCAGACAACTTATATTTCAGAGGAGGTAAGCGTTGGAACCTACCAGTTGGAGGTAACTACAATGGCAACCCAGGCTGTGTATACAACGGGACTTTCCGACTCAGGAGCTACCGTGACGGAAGCACAGGCAGGAACAATCAATATAAATGGATTTTCAGTGATAATAAGCGAAGGAATGACCATGACAGAAGTGTATGGACAGCTTCAGTCACATTTTTATAAAATAGGAATAGATGTAATAGCATCAAATGATGGAGGCGTAACGGAATCTGATTTTGCATCAGGTGCCCCAGTATTGTTCCGGTCACAAGAGTATGGCTCAAGTCAGAAGATAAATATTACAATCAAAAATGATGATTTGGCAGCTCTGTTAGGTGTGACAGATGGAGACATGGTAGTGGGAACTGACTGTCAGGCATCCCTTACGGTTTCTGATGATGGATTTTCTACAACTGCAACATTTACAACAGACGGAAATGAAATAAATGTAGTTGACAGAAACGGATTTGAAATGAAGATTGAGGTTGACCCTGAGGCCGAAGTGGCAGGTAGTCTGACTACCACGATAGAAGTATTTTCAGCAGGAACAATGATTATCCAGACAGGAGCAAATTCAGGTGAGCAGATTTCACTTGATATACCTGCACTTACTGCAAAGGGTCTTGGTGTTGATAACTTAATTATGTATACACATGAATATGCAGCTCAGGCTGTTACAATAATAGATGAGGCTGTTAAACTTGTTTCCAGTGTCCGTTCAAAGCTTGGAGCATATGAAAACAGACTGGATAATATTTATGAAAGTCTTGCAGTTCAAAGCGAGAGCCTTACAGAGGCATATTCAAGAATTATGGATACGGATATGGCTGAGGAAATGACAAACTACACCCAGCTTGATGTGCTTTCACAGGCAGCTATATCAATGATGCAGAAATCAAATGAGCGTCCTGAAAGTATATTGCAGCTTTTACAGTAGGCTGATGTTCAATGCATGGAGGTAGCAGCGTGACAAAGGAACAGATAAAGGATTTTACATTGAGGGTGAGTCAGGCAAATCACAGTGGGCTGGTTGTATTGCTGTTTGAGATAGAGGAGTCGTATTTAAAGGATGCCGAGGCAGCGTATAACGATGGTGATATTGAGCAGTATATGAAAAACATGGAGCTTGCCAAGAAAGCACATAACGAAATTATGTCTGCGGTAAATCCAGGGGATAGGTCCGGTGCGAAAATGCTTTCGGTTTTAAGGTATATATATAGCAGGCTGATAGATTCAACTGTGAAAAGAAAACCACAGGAGCTTGACCGTTGTATGGGTATGATGGAACGGTTCAAGGTGTGCTTTGAAAAGCTTCAGGAAATAGATGACCCGGAACCTGTTATGAAAAATACACATCAAGTGTATGCAGGATTGACGTATGGCAAGGGTACACTAAATGAGAGTGTGGATATGTCAGGCTACAGCAGCAGAGGGTTTAAGGTTTAAGATAAAAGCATGAACTGTATGCCGAAGACGTTTTAGTTTCGGTTAATTGTTGGATTGTAGTTTAAAAAGGAGAAAACATGAAAAAAGACGATTGTATATTTTGTAAGATAGCAGCAGGTGAGATTCCGTCAACAACCATTTATGAGACGGGTGAGTTCAAGGTGTTTTTTGATGTGTCACCTGCAAGTAAGGGACATGCACTTATTATTCCGAAGGAGCATTATGATAATGTGTTTTCTATAGATTCGGAAACTGCGTCAAAGCTTTTTTCTCTAGCGACGAGTGTTGCAAGAGCACTTAAAACCGAGACGGACTGTGACGGCATGAATCTGCTTCAAAATAACGGTGAGGTGGCAGGACAGACGGTTCACCATTTCCATTTACATCTGATACCAAGGTATAAGGATGACGGCATAAAGCTTACATGGGAGCAGAGTGAGGCAGATAAGGAGTACCTTACAGAGCTTGCGCAGAAGGTAAAAAAGAGAATATAGATTATTTTAGCGGGACATCCCCATATAAATAAAGTAGAGAAGGGTTAAGTGCAATGGGTAGTATATATAAAATACATACTTGATTGACGGACCCTTTTTTCCGTTGTAAAGAAAAATCGGAATGAGGGCAAATAGTGAATACAACTGGGTTGCAGGTTGCAGTAAAATGCAGTCCAGTATCATGGCGGCAAATATTTTAACAGGTTGTCCCCTGAAAATATAAAATATAAATATTAAGAGTATGCCATATATGCTGTAATCTGTTTTTAATAACCCTGACAGTGCAGATAATGCAATTATAATAATGAAAGAAAGCTGATATGGTATGGTGCGTTTTGTCGTTGCCGCATCCATGAAAGCAACGCATGTAAGACCAATGGCAAGCGTAAAAAGGGTATTTAAATCCCCCATATAAAAAGGATCCTTCATAACGGCAAGCGAAAAAGGGATTTGAGATATGAAAGCAAATATTGTTAGGCGTAGTACATATTTTTTTACATTTCTTGTAAAGAAAAATCCCTCAACAATGAGATAACAATAGATAGGAAACGCAAGCCTGCCAAAATGGCGCATAATCTCGTAGGTATGAGGGGAAAGAAGATTGCTGTAGTATAAGTGCCCGGAATCAGGTCTTGTTCCTATAACTACGGCAACGTGGTCAATTGTCATAAATAGGATTGCCATAAGCTTTAATGTAAAGGTGTTTATGAATTTGTAGTTCTTTTTTGTTATGGCTTCGTTATTCACGGTGGGGTCCTTTCCTATATTAAATCTTATTATGAAATACCCATGTGGGTAAGGCTGTCGATTTGTCTATTGTAACACATATTTATATTAGGACACTATTTTTGTTTTATCAATAGTGGAAAAAATTTCTTTTTTCTTAAATGTCATTTGAAAAGTGGATAAAAGAGGGGAATAGATTGTCTAAATTTGCAAATTATGCATTAGTAGCTACTGATTATGTCCAAAATATAACAAAATGCAAATAGGGCTTGAAACTGGTACACTCCTTTGATATAATATCAGTGCTAAAATGACTTGTAGGATGGATGTGCGGTTATGGATGTTATAGATTTTCATTCTCACGTGCTGCCGGGAATTGATGATGGCAGCAGGAATTTAGATACCACAGCGGGAATGCTGGGTATGTGCTATGACAATGGAGTGAAAACAATGATTGCCACGCCGCATTTTTACGCGGAGCACGACAGAATAGAAGTTTTTTTGGAACGAAGACAGAACGCTTATGAGCAGGTTGCAGATTTGGGACTTGAGAAAAGTCCAAAGCTTAGACTTGGTGCAGAGGTTGCATATTTTAAAGGCATCAGTAAGGCAGAAAAGATACCGCTTCTTACTATACAAGATACGGATATTATGTTGTTGGAGATGCCTTTTTATACTTGGGATAAAAGTGTGATTTATGAGGTCAGGGAGCTTATTGAAAAGAGACATTTGAGACTTATTATCGCACATCTGGAACGATACATAAAGCTGTCGGGAAACAAGCCGGCAATCGCTGAGCTGCTGGAACTGCCAGTTATCGTTCAGGTAAATGCAGGAAGTCTTTTGGATTGGAAGCAGCGCGGAGCAATACTGAAGCTGTTTAAAGCAGGAAAGGCACAGCTTCTTGGAAGTGATTGTCATGGGATGAATCACAGACCGCCAAATTTGTGGTTGGGCAGGGAAGTAATCAGGCAAAAGCTTGGTAGTGATATATTGGACAAAATAGATGAGTTTGGGAACGGACTTTTGTAAGGTCTGGTATCAGGAGGAAAAGTATGTCAAAGAAAGTATCGATAGCAATCAGTGTTGTTTTGTTTATAATATTGGTAGTTTTGGTAGTTTGTGAAAGAACGTGGCCTGAAGCCGGGTCTGACTTCATAAACGGTTTATTTGGATAAGAGTGATGGATTATGCAAAATCGCAGAGAAGAAAAGCTTAATATAATAAAAAAACTTTCAGTTGCCTTTGCGGTTTTACTGGTTGTCTGCATTGCATGCAGGATAGTTATTTATGCTATTGACAAGAAAAATGCAGGTAACGTGCAGCAGCCTGAGGTTGACGAGGGTGTCATAGAGGTAAATGGCAAAAAATATGTACCTAAGAAAAATATTGAGACCTATCTTTTTATGGGTATTGACAATTATGACAAGGTTAAAAAAGCAGAGGATTACGGAGAGAGTGGTCAGTGTGACGTGATTATCCTTATGGTGAGGGACATCACCACGGGAACATTTAAAACACTCAGCATAAACAGAAACACACTGATGGAAGTGAATACCATAGACTTGGATGGTGAGTACATAGCTACCTCTGTTGTGCAGCTTTCTCTTGCCCATGCACATGGGGATGGCATGGAGCTTAGCTGTGAAAATGTAACAGATGCCGTTTCAGGATTCCTCGGCGGACAGAAAATAGATGGGTATGCCGCAGTAAATATGGGTGGTGTTGCTACCATAAACAGTATGGTTGGCGGTGTCACGGTAACTGTTGAGGATGATTTTTCAAATATAGACCCTACGCTTGTTCAAGGAAAAACAATTACCTTGGATGACCAGCAGGCACTTACGTTTATACGTGGCAGAATGGGAGTGGGAGACGGAAGCAATACTTCCCGAATGAAAAGGCAGTCTGCATATATGGCTGACCTTAAGGTAAAGCTTCGGGAAAAATGTAATCAGGACAGCACATTTCCGCTTGATGTATATGACCAGATGGGGGATTACATGGTTACAAACATTTCGAAACAGAAGTTTAGCAAGATAGCACTTCTTGTGGCAAAGGAAAAAGATGAGGGCGAGCTTTCCTTAGAGGGAAAAACAGGAGAAGATGAACTGGGATTTACCACCTTTGAGGCAGATGAGGATAGCTTGCAGGAAGTTATACTTGAGTTGTTTTATAAAGAATACAAATAATAGATATATTTTGGAGGAAAAATAATGAGCGTTGAAAAGATGGAACATCAGGACAAGCTTAGCGTTGACAACAGGCTGGAGCAGACAAGAAACCGTTCTGATTCCGAAGAGGAAAAAGAGATTGACTTGCTTGAAATAGGTTCCATATTACTTGACAAGCTTCATTTTATTATTATGTATATGTTGCTTGGGGCGGTGCTGTTAAATGCATACTCTTATTTCTTGATAGAGCCAACGTACCAGTCCACGGCAAAGCTGTATGTAGTTTCGGCATCAGATGATTCTGTGGTGAATCTTTCAGATTTGAACATTGGTACATCACTGACTGCGGATTATGAGCAGTTAATTATGAGTTATCCAGTGTTGGATAAGGTGATAGCAAGACTGGGACTTGATATGACATCGACAGAGCTTGCTGAAAAGATTTCGCTTAGAAATCCGGACAGTACCCGTATTCTGAATATTACCGTTACGACTACAGAACCTGCACTATCGATGGATATAGCAAACACCGTTGCAGAGGTTTCTGCAGAATATCTGCCTGAGGCAATGAGTACACAAGCACCAAATATAGCACAGGTTGCAAGGCTTGCTACACGTAAGGCAGGACCAAGCTGCATAAGATACACGGTTATAGGTGCAATCCTTGCAGCAGTTATATATTGTGGAATTGTTATAGTTCAGATGCTTCTTGATGATACAATTCATAGCGCTGAAGATATGGAAAAGCATTTTGGAATTGTGCCACTTACCTCTATACCTGAGAGTGATGAGTTCCGTCAGAGTGACGGACAGGACGAGGAAAAACCAGGACGTCATAGGAGGAAAGGCGCATGAGAAAAATAAATGTTGAGTTTAAGGACATGCCATATGCTGTAGAGGAAGCGATGAATCGTCTTCGTATAAACATAAAGTTTTGCGGAAAGAATACACGAAAAATTCTCATTACAAGCAGCGTTCCAAATGAGGGAAAAAGCTCTGTGTCCATTAATCTGTGGAAAATGATGGCTGAGGCAGGCTTTCCGGCAGTGTTTGTGGATGTTGACCTTAGGAAGTCTGTTATAAAAGACAGGCATCAGATAAACAGCGAGGGTGAAATACAGGATTTAGGTTATTATCTTTCGGGTCTTGCTGAATATGAGGATGTTGTTTGTGAAACAAATGTTAAAAATGGTTATATTGTGCCATGCTGTAATCTCCTTGAAAATCCTTCGGCACTTTTGGAGGATGCAAGATTTAAGGAACTGTTAGACAGATTGGCACAGGATTACAGATATGTGATTATTGATTCACCACCACTTGGAAGTGTGGCGGATGGAGCAATTGTGGCATCAGTTTGTGACGGTGCCGTGTTGGTTGTCAGAAGCGGAATGACGTCAAGGGGACTTATCAGACAGTCTTTTCAGCAGTTGGAACAGGTTAACTGCAAGCTGTTAGGTGTTATACTGAACAGGGTGGAGAGCAGTGGCCGTGCTTACAAGAAATACTATGGAAAGTACGGAAACAGCTATGAATATGGTTATGGCTACGGCTATGGGAAGAAAAAGGATTCCGATAAGGAGAGTTAAGGCATCCGCCTGCTGCGCAGGCACCTTATGGGGTTGGTCACAAGGCATCCGACTGCGTTAGGAATCCTAAGGCATCCGCCTGCTGCGCAGGCACCTTAGGATATTGGATAATTCAGTTTGTAACGTGGCTTACGAACTGTTTATCATATAAAATATATTTTATATCCAAAAAGAAATAAGCTTGGAAGGAGGATATTTCAAGACATGAAGAAGTTAAAGAAATTGCTTGCAGTAGTTATGATGATTGCACTTATGATTCCTGTAACTGCTTTTGCAGCAGAGGGAAAATCACCATCTACTGTAGATATCTCAAAGGCAACTGTATCTGTATCTAAGGGTACTTACACTGGCAAGAAGCTTGAACCAAAGAAGATTGTTGTTAAGTTAAATGGTAAGACACTTAAAGTTGGAACAGATTACACAGTAAAGGTTAAGAAGTGTGGAACTGTTGGAACACATAAGAATGCTGTTAGAATTGATGGTATTGGAAAGTATACTGGTAAGGTATATGCAAATTTCACAGTTCTTAAGGCTAACAATACAATGAAGTTAGCAACTAGTGGTAAGAACTTTGGTGCATCTAAGACAAAGGCTAAAACTTGCCAGATTACTGTTAAGAATGCTAAGGGTAAGGTAACTTACAAGAGCAGCAGTAAGAAGATTAAAGTAAACTCTAAGGGCAAGGTAACAGTTGCTAAGGGAACTAAGAAGGGAACTTACACAATTACTGTTAAGGCAGCAGGAAATTCTAGCTACAAGTACATCAAAAAGACGTTCAAGGTAGTTGTTAAATAGTTTTGAGTTTAATTTTACATAGCGGTCATCCTTGCCACGAAGGATGACTGTTGTTTTAGAATTAACAAAGAAAGGGGTCTATCTGTCTGTGACAGCAGACCCTTTCTGAATAATATGACGTATGATACAAATGGGATAACTACAGTTTGAGTATTTACGAAGCAGATATTATATATTTGTGTGAACGAGTGATGGTAAGATAAATGTGTTTTAGGCGTGCAACAATTTTGTTCAGTTGTAGAATTTTGTTGCTGGTGACGGAAAGACAAACATACTTTAGGCTTATATGATTTACTTCGTAAATATTTAATTTAATAGGAAACTTCGTTTCCTATTGGCACGCTTCTGGCGAAGCTTGCTAAGATTCGAACTACAGTGCCATAAAAGTGGTGGCAGCATAAAGAGTGCCGAAGGCACTTTGTTCTATTTATATTGCAGGTGAGAAAATGAAAAAAGAATTTATGCCTTTTGAAAACAGAATATGGTTAAGCTCTCCTACCATGCATGGACAGGAGCTTGCTTTTGTTAAGGAAGCCTATGACACAAACTGGATGTCAACGATGGGTACGAACATAAACGAAATCGAAAAACAAATTTGCAAATACGTTGGCTGCAAATACGCGGTTGCCCTTGGAACGGGAACGTCGGCAATACATATGGCGGTAAAGCTTGCGGGAGTAAAGCAGGGAGAAAAGGTATTCTGCTCCGACCTTACATTTGCAGCAACAGTGAATCCCATAAAGTATGAGGGCGGGGAGCCGGTATTTATAGACAGCGAGTACGAGACATGGAACATGGATCCTGTCGCATTGGAACAGGCATTTGAACTATATCCTGACGTCAGGGTTATAGTGGTTGTACATCTGTATGGAACGCCTGCAAAAATGGATGAAATTAAGTCAGTGTGCCAAAGACATAATGCGGTAATCGTGGAAGATGCGGCGGAATCCCTTGGTGCGACATATTTAGGACAGCAGACCGGCACATTCGGAAAATACAATGCCATTTCATTTAACGGCAACAAAATCATAACAGGCTCGTCAGGCGGAATGTTCCTGACGGACGACAGGGAAGCGGCGGACAGGGTAAGGAAATGGTCCACCCAGTCAAGGGAAAATGCACCGTGGTACCAGCATGAGGAAATCGGCTACAACTACAGGATGAGCAACGTTGTGGCAGGAATCGTCAGGGGACAATTGCCGCACCTTGACGAACACATAGCAAGGAAAAAAGAAATCTATGAGCGTTACAGAAAAGGATTTGCCGATTTACCCGTAACCATGAACCCGTATGATGAAAAACGCTCGGAGCCAAACTTCTGGCTGAGCTGCTTATTAATAGACAATGAAGCAATGTGTAGGCAGATCAGGGATGAGCACGAGGTGCTCTACACAAGCGAGACAAAAGAAAGCTGCCCGACGGAAATACTGGAAACCCTGGCAAAGTACAACGCTGAGGGGCGCCCGATATGGAAGCCGATGCACATGCAGCCAATATACAGGATGAATGGATTTGTGACCAGAGAGGGAGACGGACGTGCAGTAATCAGCACGGAAAAGGGCAGTTTGGTCATGGGAAAGGACGGAAAGCCTCTTGATGTTGGAAGAGACATATTTAACAGGGGTCTCTGCCTGCCGAGTGACATAAAGATGAGTGAGGAGCAGCAGGAGATTGTGATAGAAATGGTAAGGAGCTGTTTTGGGTGAGACACTGGTTATACAAAAAATACATAAAAAGGATTCTTGACGTAGTGCTTGCATTGGCTGCGCTTGTTATCTTAAGTCCTATATACCTTGTTGTAGCCCTGCTTGTGAGGGTAAAACTTGGAAGCCCCGTCATATTTAAGCAGGAGCGACCAGGGAAAATAGACAGGACAACGGGAAAGGAAACCATATTCTGCCTGTACAAGTTCCGCAGCATGACGGACGAGAGGGACGAAGTAGGGAACCTTTTACCTGATGAGATAAGACTGACAAAGTTTGGTAGGTGGCTTAGGAGTACAAGCCTTGATGAACTGCCTGAGCTGGTGAATATCATTAAGGGTGATATGAGCATTGTGGGACCGAGACCACTTCTGGTGGAATATTTACCACTGTACAGTGACAAGCAAAGACACCGCCATGATGTGAGACCAGGTCTTACGGGGCTGGCACAGATAAAGGGAAGAAATGCCATAGAGTGGGAAAAACGGTTTCAATATGATGTAGCATATACAAGAAAGATTTCTTTTCGGACAGATGCCGCAATTTTGGTCAGGACAATTGGGCTTGTTTTTGCAAGAGAGGGAATCAGCAGTGAAACTTCAGCAACTATGGAGGATTTTACGGGAAGTAAATAATGAGAGGTAACATAATGGATACTCCATATTTTGTAATTGATAAAAAGAAATTGGATAATGGGATTGCTTTATTGGAGAATGCGTTAAAGAGTAATTGGGATAATTATATTATTGGATATTCCTTTAAGACAAATGCACTGCCGTGGATTATAAATTATTATAAAAACGCAGGGTGCTATGCTGAGGTGGTTTCGGATGATGAATACCGCCTTGCACGCTTAATAGGGTATAAAGAAAATAAAATAATATACAATGGTCCAATGAAAACAAAAGATACATTCATGGAGGCACTAATGAATGGCTGTATCATCAACATTGATTCTAAAAGAGAAATTCAATGGTTAGAAGATGCAAATCTGCAAAAAAAGGTTTCAGTTGGAATTCGGGTTAACTTTGACTTGGAATCAGGTTGTCCGGGGCAATCTGCTTGCGGAGATGAGGGAGGCAGATTTGGATTTTGTTATGAAAATGGTGAATTTGAAAAAGCTATTATTGCTTTAAAGAAAAATAAAAATGTCAAAATGACAGGGTTACATCTGCATTGTAGTTCGAAAACCCGTTCGCTGGATGTGTACAGGCAAATTGCATGTATGGCATGCGAAATACAGGAGAAATATGATTTTAAATTAGAGTACATTGATGTGGGTGGTGGTTTTTTTGGCGGATTGGCAAATAGGCCCCAGTTTCCGCAATATATACAGTTATTATCAGAAATTCTTGGAACACGTTTTAATATAAAAGATACAGCTTTAATTGTTGAGCCGGGAATGTCACTGATAGGTCCAAGTGTTGATTATGTTACTTCTGTTATTGACGTAAAGGTAACATCTTATAATCGTTTTGTAGTGACAGATGGAAGCAGAATTCATATTGACCCATTAATGACGAAAAGTAGTTATTTTTATGATATACAGCGTCATAAGGCTGGTGGAGAGGTTATCAATAAACAGGTGATTTGTGGTTTTACGTGTATGGAGCATGACAGATTATTTGCCTTGATGGATGCAGAGGAATTAGAGGAAACGGATAAAATTATTTATCACAAGGTTGGAGCTTATACTATGTGTCTAAGTCCATTATTTATCAGATACTATCCTGATATCTATGTAGATGAAGGTGGCAGGTATTTTAAAGTCAGGGAGCGCTGGACGCCTTCCAATTATGTTCAAAATTCTATGTTAGAGATAAAGGAAGAACGATGAATACGAATGTATTAGTGTTAAGCACAGGGACAAGAAATAAGGTTATACAGTATTTTAAAAGGGCATTGACGGATGAGAATGGAAGCCGCATCGGCAAGGTAATTGCCACGGATATGAGTGAGCTGGCACCTGCTGTATACGAGGCTGATAAATTTTATAAGGTTCCAAGAATGACAGAGGATGGTTACATAGATGTAATTTTAGATATATGTAAAAAAGAAAATGTAACAGGTGTATGCAGTCTGATTGATCCGGAATTAAGCCTGCTGGCGGAGTACAGTCAAGAATTTGAAAATATTGGTGTAACAGTAATTGGTTCATCCTATGAGATATGTGAAAGCTGCCTTGATAAATGGAAAATGTTTTGCTGGCTGGAAAGGCATCAGTATCCGTGTGCCAAAACTTATATTGATAAGGAAATATTTTATCGAGATTTAGATATGGGGAAAATACAGTTCCCAGTATTTGTAAAGCCTGTAAAAGGAAGTGCGTCCCTTTCAATTTCAAAGGTATATACCAGAGAATTGCTGGACGCCCTTTTGGACAGTTCGGATTCGGAGCTTATGATACAGGAATATTTACAGGGGCAGGAAATTGGTGTTGACTGTTATATTGATATGATTTCCAAGGAGGTCGTGTCTTTGTTTTGCAAAAAGAAGATTGTTATGCGGGCAGGAGAAACGGACAAGGCGGTCAGCTTCAAGGATGAACAGTTATTTCAGTTGGTAACGAAATTTGCAATGGAGTTTGGTTTTTGCGGACAGATTGATATTGATATATTTGAAGCTGATGGAACGTATTATATATCGGAAGTAAATCCACGGTTTGGCGGGGGTTACCCACATGCGTATGAATGTGGAGCCAATCATATGAATTTGATTGTGAATAATTTGAACGGCATAGCCAATAAACCAAGTATTGGACAGTATGCAGAAGGCATTTATATGATGAAATACAATGAGGTAATGATTAAAAATGGTGAATAAGTGTAGAAAAGATATTTTGATAATTTCCCATTTTGTTGATTTCCCTGAGGAAAAGGGAAATGACAGGTTTTGTTATTTAGCTGAATTATTATGCGACAAGGGTTATACTGTGGAGATTGTCACATCTGATTTTATTCACACGAAAAAGGAACATCGTATTTCTAAAAGGGAACAATATAAATACCGGTATAAGCTGATACATGAGCCGGCATACAAAAAAAATATTTGCCTGCGTCGGTTTTACAGTCACTTTGTATTTGCCCGGAATGTCAAAAAATATTTAATGGTAAGAAAAAAGCCTGATGTAATATATTGTGCAATTCCTTCGTTAGACGTGGCTAAGGCTGCCGCAAAATATGCAAAGAAAAATAATATTAAATTTATAATTGATGTTCAGGATTTATGGCCTGAGGCATTTAAAATGGTATTTCATGTTCCAATTGCCAGTGATTTGATTTTTGCACCAATGCAAATGAAAGCCGATTATGCATATAAACAGGCAGATGCAATTGTAGCAGTATCAAAAACCTATGTAAATCGTGCTTTGGCCGTGAACCACAAGTGTCATCAGGGGTTAAGTGTATTTTTAGGAACAGATTTACAGGAATTTGATAAATACAAAAGTTCTGAAAAATTGAGTGATAAGGACGGAATTATGCGGCTTGTTTATATTGGAACTTTAGGACACAGCTACGACTTAATCAGTGTATTTGATGCGATGTTATGCTTAAAGAAAAAGGGATATGACAACATTCGGTTTTGCGTTGTGGGTGATGGACCGTTAAAAACCAAGTTTGAGGAGTATAGCAGTAAATTAAAACTCGACGTGGAATTTACAGGACGATTGGAATATTCGGAGATGGTATATCGATTGACAGAATGTGATATTGCAATTAATCCGATTATACATGGCGCAGCACAGAGCATTATAAACAAAGTTGGTGATTATGCAGCAGCAGGACTGCCAGTAATCAGTACACAAGAATGTAAGGAATATCAAAATTTAATAAATAAATATCAATGTGGTTTTAATTGTGAAAATGGAAATATACAACAATTTGCAAAAACAATTATTTATTTGATAGAGCATCCAAAGGAAATGAAACGGATGGAACAAGCAAGCCGGAGTCTGGGAGAAGAATTGTTTGACAGAGCTGCCATGTATGAGAAAATATTGAAATTAATTGCTAAGCAGTAGTAGAGGAATACACTATGGAAAACAACGAAAAAAAAACAATAGGATACACAACCGGAGTCTATGATTTATTTCACATAGGGCACCTGAACATACTGCGCAGGGCAAAAGAACAGTGTGACTACCTGATTGTAGGTGTTTCCACGGACAAGCTTGTGGAGGAATACAAGAAAAAAAAGCCGGTTATACCATTTCAGGAGAGGATAGAAATTGTCGGGGCAATCAAGTATGTAGATAAGGTCGTTCCGCAGGAGACACTGGATAAGCTTGTGGCATGGGAAGAGTATAAATTTGATGTCATGTTTCATGGAAGCGACTGGAAAGGGTCACAATTATATCAGAATATCGAAAAAAGGCTGAATGAGGTTGGCGTACAGATTGTATACCTGCCGCACACGACAGGAACGTCATCAACGATGTTGACGGAGAAATTACAAAATATGTGAGGATTTGAGGATGGAGTTAGTCAGTGCAAAAGAATGCTGTGGCTGCCGTACATGTGTGGCAGTCTGCCCAATGCAAGCTATTTCTGTTGTAAAGGATAAGTATGGTTTTGAGCAGATTGAGATAAATCAGGAGAAATGTATTAATTGTGGCAAGTGTCAGGTAGTGTGTCCAATACTGAATACCGTAAAAAATAAGGAGCACTATACCTGTGGGTCGGCATATGCCGTATCGGAAAACGCAAGACGGCATGGCTCAAGTGGTGGTTTGTTTGGTACCTTTGCAAAAAAGGTTTTGGAAGATGGCGGTGTCATTTATGGAGCTGCATTTGACAAGTACCTGAAACTACGCACAACGCGGGCGGTGAATGAGGCAGAGCTGATACCGCTGTATAAGTCCAAATATTTACTGTGTGACACTGGAAATTCTTTTGCGGAAATTAAAGCAGACTTAGATGCAGGGAAGCATGTGCTGTACTGTTCATCACCCTGCCGGGTTGCGGGATTAAGAAGATTTTTGGGAAAGGATTATGAAAATCTGCTTCTGGTTGATTTTGCGTGTCATGGGGTTGGAAGTCAGGATTTGTTTGATAAATCCGTTCAATACATAGAGAAGAAAAAGGGAATTGCCATTAAGAAATTCAGCTTCCGCCATAAACCGAAAAATGCGTCATCGCGTTATTACTATTGTTATAGTTTCGGAAGAAAGGGCAAAAAGCATGGGAAAAGTGATTTATATTTAACATTTCCATACTACCATGCTTACTGTAAAAGTCTGGCATACAGGGAATGCTGCTATCAATGTCCGTATGCTGACGGGGACAGAGCGGGTGACATTACGATTGGCGATTTTCATTCTATTGGAAAATATGAACCCGATGCTGACAGATTTAATATTTCCATGTTTGTATGCAATACCGAAAAGGGACAGAACTTTTTTGAGACGGTGAAGGACAGCTTGAAAGTAATGTCTTATGAGTGGGAGACGATAAGGTATAACAACAGGTTTTGCGGCGGAGAGGATATGCCGGCAGTCAGGAAGCCGTTTATGGATATGATTTCCAGCGGGCAGTTTGAAAAGGCAGTGAAGAAGTACCTGAATCCTTATAAAAACTGGCGGATTCTGTATTACCATCTGCCGAAATGGATACGGGAGTTTGGCAGAAAGGTATTAGGTGGAGAGTAAGATGGAACTGAAATATATGCGTAAGGATTTGACGGATGCATATGGTATTTTGGAGCTTCAGGACAAGATTCTGGAAATTGCAGTATATATAGACAACTTTTGTAATGAGCATGGGATTGATTACTGCCTGATGGGTGGTTCCGCCCTCGGTGCAAAACGGCATGGAGGATTTATTCCGTGGGATGATGATTTGGATATTTTTATGACCCCTGATAATTATGAAAAGTTCAGAAAAAGTTTCCGCAAGTATGGAGATAAAGAGAACTATTATCTTCAGGAATGGGGAAGACAGAAAAATGGCCAGGTTACTGTACCTAAGCTCAGGATGAACGGGACAACCTACATGGAGGAGCTGATAAAGGACTGGGATATTCATCAGGGAATTTATGTTGATATTTTTATATTGCACACATGTCCTGATTCGAAAATCAAGCAGCTTTGGCAGTGTTTTTGGGCGAAATGTGTTGTGGTCAAGGGTCTGTCCATGAGGAGTTATAACCGTCAGACGGGAATTAGGAAAGCGTTGCTTGGTGTGGCGAAGTTTTTGCCTGAGAAGGTAATGGTTTCGTATGGGCTGAAGCAGGTGTACAGGTTTCGGAATGAGGAGTCAAAGCTTTATTGTAATTTCCTAGGTAAGGCTGGCTTTAAGAAAGGGCTGTATCCAAAGGTCTTTTTTGCAAAGACGATAAAGGCTCCGTTTGAAACTGTTAAGCTTCGTGTTCCGAAGGGACTGGATAAGTTCCTTAAGGCCAGGTTTGGCGATTATATGAAGATTCCGTCAGCAGACAGGATTAAGTGGGAACAGCATGCATATAAGTGGGATTGTGACAGGTCTTTTGTGGACTATATGCCTAAGGGCATGAAGCATGAGTTTCGGGATGAGAGAAAGCTTGTATGAAGTTGGTTTGAATAATTACTAAATTAGAAGCATGAAAGGTAGAATATGAAACGGATAATTGTAAGGTTGCAGGGAGGATTGGGAAATCAGTTATTTCAGCTTGCCTATGCAAAAAAACAATATTTAGAGGGCGGATTTAATGAAGTTGTTTTAGATACATCATACTTCAAAAGAAAGCATATTCAACAAATCCAACTTAATAAAATTAAACTGGACAAGGAGATTCTTATGAAATCAGAATCGGATGTCTGGGTAGAACTTCTTTATGCAATATATAGAGGCATATTTAGGTTATATTTCAAATTTAGTGCTAATGATGACATGCAAATGTTTATCCGTACTTTTAGGAGAGAAATTTTTTTCTGCAAAAAAAAGGCTGATGAATACGTAAATAAAAGAAATATCAGATATTGTGCAGGATATTACCAAAGTTGTGAAATAGCAGAATATATAAAATATGATGATTATAAAGTAATGAATATGGGTTTGCAGGCGGAGATGTATTATGAGAAAATCAAGAATTGCGACGAAACAATAGCTGTAAGTATTAGAATGGGAGAGGATTACAAGCGGTTTGGGTGGCCTGTATGTAAAAAGGTTTATTATACTGAAGGGGTAAAGAGGTTGTTATCAATTTACCCGCATGCAAGTATATTTGTATTTTCAGATTGTATAAACGATGTTGAAACAGAAAACTGGTTTTCCAGCTTTCAACGAGTTACATTAATAAAAGGTATTAATGCACCAGAAGGAATTGCTCTTATGAAAGAATGCAATAATTTTGTTATTTCTAATTCTACATTTGCGTGGTGGGGAGCTCATTTGTCAAAAAATAATGAAAAAAATATAGTTGCTCCTAAATTTTTTTATCGTGGAAAAGAGATGAAAGGCTCATTATTAGATAATGGGGAAATGGTTTTTTTGGATAATTTTACTGGGGCATTAGTTGTATAGGAGTGAGCAATGTATGAGGTATGCTTGTGGAATAGTACTTTATAATCCATCATGTGAAAATATTGACCATTTAAAAGAAATAGTCCGGGAATTTGAGTTGGTATTTATATGGGATAATTCGGAATGCAACGAAAAATATGTTGCTGAAATACAAAAAATGTCAGATGAATATATCTATTTGAAAAAAAATGCAGGATTAGCAAAGCCATATAATTTTTTTCTTAACATGTGTGAAAAAAAAGATGTTGATATTTTATGTATTCTTGATCAGGACACACAATTTGATGTTGAAAAAATAAAGAGAATCAAAAAGAATATAGCACATGATATTTCAAGGAAAGATGCAATATATGCACCAAGGTTAAAAAATACATCACAAAAAGACTGGGTTATTAATTCAAACTCCTTTTTAAATGTTAATGTTTTAAAGGATAATTCAATTATATATGATGAGTTTTATTATCTGGATCGGCTTGACGCTGACTTTTGCCGTCAAATTAGAGCAAAGAATTTACAGATTAAGATATATGAGGATATTATTATAGACCATAGAATTGGTGAAGGCGATAGAGGGAGTCATGCACCAATTAGGCATTATTACATGTTTAGGAATAGGAGATATTTCAATTATAAATTTTATCCATACATACACGCAAAAATAAGAACAATTTTGCAGGATTTAAAACATATTTTAAGTATTTTATTATATGAGAAAGAAAAGGTATGCAAAATCAGTCAATTATTTAAAGGTATTAGGAGTTATAAGAATTATCTTGAGCAAACGCAAGATAATAAAAAGGAGAACATATAATGTATTTTATAAGTATTTTTTTGATAGGTGCAATGCTTGTGTTTGCTTTATTATTAAAAGCAAAGATATACCACCCCATTGTAATTATGTCGACAATGTGGGGGTTATTAATTTTATTTCATAAGATGTCAAGTAATGTTTTGTATCCTGCAAGTGATAAAGCACTTTTATTAATTACAGTGGGTCTTTTGTTTTTTGGTTTTGGCTCAATTTTAGAAGGATATTTGTTTGGCAGGTTTCAATTGAAAATTGGGCAAAAAAACATATTAAAAAAAACAAATGTAAATAGTTATGTCTTAAATACTAAAATGGTAATTATTATTGTCATTATCGCGATTATCATGATGATACCAAGTGCTAAATTAGCATATGATTATTTGAAAGATGGTGCCAGTTTATGGGCAATTAGGTATATATTGGGTAGTGAAATAATTTATAATCGTACTATTTCAATTTTCTTCAGCTATGTAGTAAATACTACTACCTATTTAGTTGTACCATTAAGTGTATATTTAATTTTAAAGAAGGACAAACATGCATTTTTTGTAATGCTTATAACAATTATATTGTTATCTCTTCATGTTTTGACCAAGGCAGGACGATTGATGTTGCTTTATTTGCTGGTTTCTGTAGCTGTTGTTACATTGTTTGGTAATAAAAAAATTAATAAAAAGAACATATTAGCGTTTATTGGTTTGTCTTTGGGGGTTTTAATTGTTTTGGTAATGGTATCAGATAGCCGTGACACTAACTTTTGGAAATCCATGCGTGAATATTCAGTTTCCAGTATTACCTTTTTTTCTTTAAAGGTAGAAAAATTTAATTTGCCATATGCACATGGTGGATTTTCATGGTATGGTATTTTTTCGCCAATATACAATATAATAGAAATATTGACAGGACATGAAATGGGTGCTAGTGTAAATAACCTTATTGATTATATTAATCGAATTGATTATATTAATCCTTCGGGCGAAACATTTAATTTCTTTGCCACCTCCTTTTTCAGATTTTATGGAGATGGAGGGACATTTTGTGTAATATTATTCTCTTTTATTTGGGGTATTATTTGTACGTTCTTTTACAAAAAATTATGCCAGAACATTAATTTGAGGTCGATGTTTTGTTATAATCTGATGGTATATGGAATGGCAACCTCTGTTATGAGTTTTATATTTGCCGATCCTGGGGTGGTAATATCACTTCTTTTGGTATATTTGGTTACAAAAAAGGATGATGCATATGAAAAAACATAAATGCGAAATAAAAATTTCAATAGTTGTACCTATATATAATTCGGAAAAGTATTTGACAAAATGTTTAGAATCTATTGCGGGACAATCTTATAATAATTTTGAAGTAATAATGATAAATGATGGTTCCACAGATTTGAGCGAGCAAATTTGTGCTGGATTTATCAAGGATAACAGGTTTAAATTATATAATCAAAATAATCAGGGCGTGAGTGCAGCTAGAAATAATGGAATAGAAAAAAGTAGTGGTAATTATATAGCGTTTATAGATAGTGATGATTTTATAGCAGAAGATTATTTAGAGAAGTTAGTGAATATATGTAATGGCGATGAGGATTTAATCGTTGGAGGCATTATTTATCACAATGAATACAAAATAAGAAAACGAAACCAAAATCAAAAAAGGGTGCCAATGGATGATACAAAAATCAATACTAATGTATATCAGGAATACCTTAATCAATTAAAAAAACGAATACCTGAGCCTTGTTTTGGTGCACCATATGGAAAACTTTTTAATAGGATTACAATTTTGGATAATCAGTTAAGGTTTGAAAATGGACAAAACCTTGCAGAAGATTTGGTTTTCAATTTGAGATTTTTACAAAGTGCTGTTAGTGTCAAAGCTACTAATTATACAGGGTACTATTACAGGATGTTTGTTGCAAGCTCTCTTTCCAGGATTGCACACAGTCATGATTATACAAGGCAAAGATGGAGCATTGTTGTCAAGGAATATAATTGCCTGTTTGCAGGGGATAAAATTAATAATAGTGAACGAATAAACAGGATTGCTGAAAAAAATATAGTTTTGTCTGCTTTGTGCGATAAAAATATGGGTATTGCCCAAAAGAAACAAACATTTAATAGAATTAATAATGCCAATAAGAACAGTGTTTTTTGGGTGGAATATGTTAAAGTTATATGGAAAAATTGTTTAAAAAGGGTTTATCGGTGTATGCAATTACTTGTATTTAAGATTAGGAGTCTAAAGGGATGAAATCACCAAGTATTGTTAAAAATTACATATATGATTCTTTGTACCATATTATGACATTTTTTATCCCATTAATAACGACACCTTATTTGGCGAGAGTTTTACAACCAGAGGGTGTGGGTACTTTTAGTTATGTACTTTCAATACAAACATACTTCTCCATGTTTGCAGCATTAGGCACGATTACATATGGAGCGAGGGTTATTGCCCAAAGTAGAGATGATAAGAAATCATTGAGTGAAAATTTTTGGGGAATAGAAATTTTAACCATTATTACGTCGGCTGTATCCATCTTTTTTTGGCTTATTTTAAGTGCTGTTGTGAAAAACACAGCTTATTTTTTAATATTAACAATTAATATATTGGCAACAACATTTGATATCTCCTGGTTTTTTTCAGGCTTGGAATTATTTAAAACATTGTCAATACGGAATGGCTTATTTAAAATAATAGGGGCTATATTTATTTTTACTTTTGTAAAATCTCCTGATGATTTATTTATTTATTTTATGATATATAGTTCGACCGCGTTGTGCTCTAGTATATCTTTGTGGGTTAAGTTAAAAAAATATATTAATAAGATCAAATTGACTGATTTAAAAATAGGAAAACATTTTAGAGAAACTTTAATATATTTTTTACCTACGATTGCAACATCTATTTATACTGTTTTGGATAAAACATTAATAGGTTTAATTGTCAGGGAGCCAAAAGAAAATGGATTTTATGAACAGGCAAACCAGATTGTTAATATTGCTAAAACAGTGACATTTGGTTCCATAAATACCATTTTAGGTACAAGACTTTCTTATTTGTTTTCTAAAGGCAGTTTTGATGAAATGAAACAAAAGCTACATACAGCAATTGATTTTGTTTTTTTAATTGGGTATGGGATGGTTTTTGGTGTTATTGTTGTTGCTAAAGATTTTGTTTTTTTATATTTTGGTGAAGGATATGATAAAGTAACATATTTACTTTATTTTCTTATGCCTATCGTAATGATAATCAGTATAAGCGCTTGTTTGAGTAACCAGTATTATGTTCCGGTTGGAAAGCGGCTTACGAGTGCCAAATATATTATATATGGCAGTGTTACTAATTTTGCACTAAATCTATGTTTAATTCCATGGTTAAAGTCGATAGGGGCATGTATAGCAACTTTAATAGCAGAACTGCTTATTTCCATACTATGTGTAAAAGGCTGTGATAATTATTTGAACTGGCATGACATATGGATTAAAAGTGTTAAAAAAGTAATTGCTGGAGTTAGTATGTTTTTAGGCGTTTCGAGCTTGAATTTTCTGCTTCTTAACTGTAAAGTAGGAACGAGATTTTTGGTTGATGTAGTTACAGGAATGGGTATTTATTTTATAATGCTTATTTTGTTTAAGGATAGCAGTTTGTCTATTCTGATAGATTGGATTGACAAAAGGAGAAGTAAAAGTGGAAAATAATATCGTGTCCAATGAGGATTTTAAAAAGATATGTACGCAAATACTAATTGAATTTAAAAAAATTTGTGAAAAGAATAATTTAACATTTTTTTTAGGGTATGGTACTGCACTTGGGGCAGTAAGGCATGGGGGGTTTATACCTTGGGATGATGACATTGATGTTATTATGCCAAGACCTGATTATGAAAAGTTAATCCAGATATATAACAATGAAGACGAGAGATATTTATTGTTATGCCACGAAATTGATGACTCATATTTTTATCCATTCGCTAAGTTGTGTGATAAAAGTACAATACTGATTGAAAAACATTTTGCCAATGATAAAAATATGGGGATATATATTGATATTTTTCCGTTAGATGGAAATGGTAATGAGAGAAAAAGTGCTGAAAAACATTTGCATAAATGTATTAAAACACAGCAAAAACTTAATAATGCGATGGCAAAACATTTTTTTAGGGGTAATAACAATGCAATAAAAGAAATAATGCGGTATTTTAGATACAGAATCATTAAAAGAATTGGTTCGAAACATTATTATAAAAAATTAGATGATTTATTCAAAAAATATTTGTTGCATGATTCCTTGTATGTATCGAATAATTCATGGGGGACAACTAAGGAATTGTTTGAAAAAGATATTTTTGAGCGTTCTGTAGATATTGAATTTGAGGGAAATGTATTCCCGATTGTTGAAAATTATGATAAATACCTTAGCTCTTTATATGGTGATTATATGAAGCTGCCTCCGAAAGAAAGTCAGGTCAGTCACCACGATATTATTGTATATTATAAGGAAAAGGACAAACTAAATGGACTTTAAGTACATGTTTTTAAACTTTTATTATACATATTTCATTAAAATAAATTTTGTTGAGTGGTTAGTGATAGGCTTAATATTTATTATTGTTTTTTTAATTGAGCAGTTAAAAAGTGATTCAGAAAATATAAATGTGGATACATTGAAATATAAAATGGGCATTATCAAAGGAGCTCTTTGTTCATATTATACATTTATTATTATAGTTACAGTTATAAACAGAAAAACGCTGGAAAAAAGATTGTATAATTTTAATTTGTTCTGGACGGTGAAAGAGGTTATTAATAAGCATAACTGGTTATTACTCCAGGAGATTATTGTAAATATTATTATGTTTATTCCCATTGGTATGCTTCTCGCAAGTTTAGTTCATAAAGAAAAGAGGCATGGTATATTTGGGGCAAGTGTATTCTTTATATCAATATGTTTAAGTGCAGTTATTGAAATATTACAATATATTTTTTTGAAGGGAACATTGGAATTAGATGATGTTATTTATAATTTTATAGGGGCAGCAATAGGACTGCTATTTAATACATTGTTTCATAAAGGAATGCTGTGGGTGAGAAAAAATGAAAAGGATAAACAAAATTGATATTTTAAAAGGTATTGCGATTATATGTATGGTTTTAGGACATGCACTACAATTATACAATGGTGAGGATTATAGAAATGAAAAAATATTTTATTCAAATGTAGTTTATAAAATTATATATACATTTCATATGCCGTTGTTTATGCTGGTTAGCGGCTATTTATTTTTCATATCTTTACAAAAAGATAATAGCTTTAAAATGATAAAACGAAAAGTGATTACATATAGTATACCAATAATCGTGTTTGCAATTTTAAAAACGCTTCCTCATGCATATATTCAGGGATTTTCATTTCTTCTCATTAAGGACGTCGCATATAATGTGCTGCATACATTATGGTTTTTATGGGCATTGATATATGCGTGTGTTTCCGTGTGGGTTTTTGAAAAAATAAATAATCAAAATTTAAAATGTATGATGTGTATGATTGCGATAGCCTTAGTGTTTATTACACCAGATATTCTTATGTCCAATGTATTTAAATATACAATACCTTACTTTTTTGTGGGATATTGTTATGGAAAAAAACAATTAAATTTCAATAAAAGAATATATTGGTTGAGTGTTCCTGTGTGGGTTTTAATGTTATTTTTTTATGGAAAAGAACATTATATTTATGTAAGTGGTATTAATTTAAATATCTTTCGCTCGTCCAATTTTGAAATTATGGAAAAATTATATATAGATTTATATCGTTACATAATTGGCTTGGTGGGCTGTTTAGCTGTGTACAAAATTGTAAATGTTTTATGTAAAGCTGAGGAAAATTTTATTGTAAAAGGGATTGCAGCTTTGGGCAAAAATACGTTAGGAATGTATATATTAACAACAGAAATTATGAATGAAATAATCTATAAATTTTTAGAAAATAATTCGTATAATTTTATTCGAACAGCTATAATTTCAGTAGTTGTTATAACAATCAGTTTTTTCTTAACAGAGCTTATAAATAAGACAAAATACTTAAAACTTCTAATATTGGGGAAAAGATGAGGAGAAATATTAATGATTGATAAAAAAGTAAGTGAAGTACTGAAAAGAATGAACTTGTTTTGTACAATAGTCATTGTATTGGGTCATTCGTATAATCTTATAAATTTTAGTACGCAAAACAATGTGATATCATTTATTGAATATTTCATATCCTATGCAATTGGAGGAGTGGGTGTTCCGTATTTTTTTATACAAAGCTCGTTGTTCCTTTACTCAAAGGAGCGTGACGCAAAAACAGTATATAAAAGCAGATTTAAAAGTTTAGTAGTACCATATCTTGCATGGAACATAATATATACAATTTTTTACACTATTATGAATGTATTTGGGATTGGTGCCTCAGGAATGAAAGTATTTAATTTAAAGTCGGTGTTAAGGGCAGTGTTTTTGCATGGTTCTAATACCACTTTTTGGTTTATGTACCAACTGATTCTCTTTACGGCACTGTATCCATTAATTAATTTTCTTAGAAAGCACAAAAAGTGGTTTTATGGATGTTATATTTTGTTTTTCGTCATCTATTTATGGAAAGGTGAAATTTTTGGATGGACAGATGTATCAAGTGTATTTATTTCATTAAGACGATTATTGGAATATGGATTTGGAATTATTATTGTTGATAATATACATATATTTTCAAAAGTATTTAAATATATCAAAAAGAATTTTTTAATGGTGGTTCTGTTGTTGTTTGGCTGCATTGGCACATATATATTATACACATTAAATAAGAATAATATGATTTTAGAAAAAACAGAAGGACTTGTTAATTTGGTGTTTCTGTTTGTAATGTTTATTGTATTATATAATAAAGATAGTGGAACAGATACGTTTATATTTAAGACTACATTCCTGATTTATGCGATGCATCCGGCAATTATAATATCGCTTAGAAATTTTGCATCTGTTATTTTGCCAAATAAGGATATATGGATTATAACATGTTATTTGTGTTCTCCTGCAATTGCTATTGGCGTAGTGCTTTGTTTGATAGTTATTGTAAAAAAGCTTTGCCCCAAATTGTTGTTTATGCTAAATGGATTTCGAACTATTTGATAGAAGTGTTTAATTAAATTGTATTAATGGCTGAGAAATGGCTTACTTTGCGTACAAAATAACTGAGGAGATGAAACTGTATGAATAGAAATATTCAAATGTTAAGAGGAATAGCGTGCGTTTATATATGTTTACAGCATTTTTCGATTTTTAACCACTATGGGTATGGAGCAATTGGTGTTGAGGTGTTTTTTGTATTGTCAGGATATTTGACGTTGGAAAATTTAAAGAGAAAAAAGTTGGATAAGACATTTTTAATTAATAAGTGTCTAAAAATTCTACCATTATATTACTTGGGCACGGTTGTAGTATTTGCTGTGGGCATATGTTTTCCGTCATTATTTTCTAATCTTACCTTTAATCTGAAAAATTTAATGAATTCCGTATTGCTAATTCCAGAGAATGTATTTTACATATATCCAGGTTGGACATTGACTTATATGTTCTATTTTTATATTTTATTTTTTCTTGCTAACTCAATTGCAAAAGGAAACATTTCTAAGACATACATATGGACGTGTATTTTGATATTGGTTATGTGCGGAGGTAGTTTTTTACTTCCGGCTAATTATGTAACGAATTTGATAAAAGAGTATAATTCGCCAGTTATG
Organism: uncultured Lachnospiraceae bacterium; assembly: GCA_947652735.1. Classification (GTDB taxonomy): domain Bacteria; phylum Bacillota; class Clostridia; order Lachnospirales; family Lachnospiraceae; genus Coprococcus_C. The sequence goes on from CANTEG010000008.1 coordinate 110,152, forward strand.
ATTGAATTTTTGTTTGGATTATCTGCATGTTATTTTAAAGAGTATATTTTAACTGTTACAAATAAAATAAAAAATAATATAAAGACTTTAATGTTTATAGTAGGGATTGGCTCTGTTTTCTTTTTCGGATGGAACAATATGCAAAAAAGATATTTTCTGCCTACGTTGGTTGTTACAATTATAATGGTATTATGTATTGAAACGAATTATAATGAACAAAACATATTATATAAATTGTTTGGTAAAATAGGTGATGCTTCTTACACAATTTACATTTTACATCCGTTGCTAATTCGTCCTATCGATAAGATTCTGCTATCGCTACGGCTTGAACAAAATATGTATGTGTTATTAATTGCTTTAAGTTTATGTATTGTTGTATTTATGCTGATTATAGCTGATAAATTAATATATCAGATACTGTATTACATAAAAGGGTATTATCGGAGGATAAAAAACCACTTGTAATCATAACACGCACGTAATACAATATTTTAAAGTATTGTATTCTAATTTGATTTGTGGCTTAGTCGTTCTTGACTAATCTGTACTCAAACAAACCTTCATGCAAAATTTACCTGTAGATATGTAGAAATCCGCAGTTGACATTATGCGGTAATAATAGTTAAAATATAAAGGATTGCTTCTGCGGAATATATGGTTTTGACACGCTAAAATGATACTGCTTTTCCGCAGTGCTTTACTGGGAGGAAATGGATACTATGAACAGAAGAATGGTGTCATTATATATAATTGATACGGTAATACTGATAAGCATATATGGTCTGCTTGCAATTTCGTCCTTATACGGTGTGAGTTCAATCGCGGTAAATGGTGAGTTTACACTTCTTAAGATGGCAGTTTTATATGTATGTATTATGGTTATGCGGCTGTTGTTCAAAGTTTATTCCAATGTTTGGAGATATGCAAACACATCAACGTATCTGAGGCTGGTTTTTGCTGACCTGATTGCAGGTACATTGTACATTGCTATGGGCAGGGTAATATCGGTCGTAAGCCTTGGAGCTGCATACAGTATTATCCTTGTATTTACCATACTGCTTATAACGCTTATGAGCCGTTTGATTTATCAGTACTTATATTCGAAGTCCGCACAGAGAAGTGACGCAGGTCTTACTGGTGTGGAGGACGGAATTCATAAAATAAATATTGCAATTGTAGGGGCAGGAAATGTGGGAGCATCTTTAGCGGACGAGCTGATAAGAAATCCCCTTGCCCATTACATACCATATTGTTTTATAGATAAGGATTCGCAAAAGGCAGGAAAGCAGATAAATGGTATTAAGGTTTATTATGAAGATGATGGAATAACGGATGTTATAAAGTCAATGCCGATACAGGAAATTGTAATTGCACTGCCCGATGCAACCTCAGAGGACAAAACAAAGCTTTATAATCTTTATAAAGCGACAGGATGCAAGGTTAAACTCTATGATTATCCGTTGGGTGAGAACGAAAATAATTCTACCAAACGAGGTGTGAGAGAGTTTCAAATAGAAGACCTGTTGTTTCGCGACAGTGTTTCCGTCAAGGGAGCGCTTGCAGGTACATATTACACGGACAAGGTTGTTATGGTTACGGGTGGAGGCGGTTCCATCGGCTCTGAGCTTTGCAGGCAGATAGCAAAAAGGCAGCCAAAAAAGCTTGTCATTATGGACATATACGAAAATAATGCATATGATATACAGCAGGAGCTTATTAACAGATATGGTGATAAGCTGAAGCTGGAAGTTTACATTGCCTCTGTACGGGATTTTAAGCGTCTGGAGGAAATATTTAAAAAGACTACCCCACACATAGTATTTCACGCGGCAGCACACAAGCATGTGCCTTTGATGGAGAACAGTGCATGTGAGGCAATCAAAAATAATGTGTTAGGCACGTACAATGTTGCCAATTTATCAGAGCAGTATAATGTAGAGAAATTCCTGCTTATATCTACGGATAAAGCGGTCAATCCTACAAATGTGATGGGAGCCAGCAAACGTATTTGTGAAATGGTTATCCAGTGCAGACAAGACAGCAAAACAGATTTTACGGCAGTACGATTTGGAAATGTTTTGGGAAGCAACGGAAGTGTTATTCCGTTATTTAAAAGGCAGATAGAATCAGGCGGACCGATTACCCTTACTGATAAGAGAATTATCCGTTATTTTATGACGATACCTGAAGCTGTTGGGCTGGTCATGGAGACCTGTGCAATGGCAAAGAACGGTGAGTTATTTGTTTTGGATATGGGAAAGCCTGTTAAAATACTTGATTTGGCAGAAAATATGATACAGCTTTCGGGATTAAAGCCATATGAGGATATAGATATTGTCGAAATTGGCTTAAGACCGGGCGAAAAGCTCTATGAGGAGCTTCTGATGAAGTCTGAGGAGCTTGACAAGACATCCAATGAAATGATTTTCATAGAACGTGATAAGCCCCTTAGCAGGGACGAAGTGGACCGCAAGCTTGCCATATTGTTACAGGCAGTTGAGGAGGAGGGCTATGATGTCATCGTTCAGGCTATCAGGGACACAGTGCCCACATATCATACGCCGGAGGAGATTAACCAAAGGGCAGGGGAGTCCAGGGAAATGGCATTGGCATTTAATGAAGTGGCAGTGGCGACAGAGTAATTAGGGTAATGGTAAAGGAATAAGCTGTGTGTTGTTGCCCTACGGCAGCAAAAACATATAAATTTAATATTGACAATAGGGTTACAAAAGAGTATTGTTAATTCTACAATAGTACATTTCTCTTATTCAGAACGGTGGAGTCATAAGGGACTGTGAAGCCGTGGCAACCCCGCTTTTTGTGGAAGGTGCCGACCAGAGCGAGAATCATAACAAGTTGTATTTCAGTATACAGGATTATATGACTATCGAGCAATAAGAGGATTTGAATAGTGACCTTCAAATCCGGTTGTTGTGACCGGATTTTTTAATTTAAATTTTATCATTTTAAAACACAGGAGGAAAATATTATATGGAAAAGTTATTATTTACTTCAGAATCAGTAACAGAGGGACATCCGGACAAAATATGTGATCAGGTTTCAGATGCAATTCTTGATGCTTTGCTTGAGCAGGATCCTATGAGCCGTGTGGCATGCGAAACAGCGGTAACGACAGGTCTTGTACTCGTTATGGGAGAAATTACGACCAAGGCACAAATAGATATTCAGAGCATTGTCCGGGAAACAATAAGAGGGATAGGATACGACAGGGCAAAGTATGGATTTGACTGTGATACATGTGGTGTGATAACAGCACTTGACAAGCAGTCAGCGGATATTGCAATGGGCGTTGACAAGGCACTTGAGCTTAGGGAAAATACAATGAGCGACGAGGAGATAGAGGCAATCGGTGCAGGTGATCAGGGAATGATGTTTGGCTTTGCCACAAATGAAACACCAGAGCTTATGCCATATCCTATCGCACTTGCCCACAAGCTTTCATTTAAGCTGGCAGAGGTCAGAAAGAACGGTACACTTCCATATTTGAGACCGGATGGTAAAACGCAGGTGTCTGTGGAATACGATGAAAACGGAAAGCCAAGCAGACTTGACGCAGTTGTTCTTTCCACCCAGCATAGCGAGAGCGTGTCACAGGAGCAGATACATGCAGATATTAAGAAATATGTATTTGATGAAGTATTACCGTCAAATATGATAGATGAGAACACAAAGTTCTTTATCAATCCGACTGGACGATTTGTGATAGGAGGGCCGAACGGAGACAGCGGTCTTACGGGACGAAAGATTATAGTTGATACATACGGTGGATATGCACGTCACGGCGGCGGAGCTTTTTCAGGAAAGGATTGTACCAAGGTTGACCGTTCAGCAGCATATGCTGCAAGATATGTTGCAAAAAATATTGTTGCCGCAGGGCTTGCAGACAAGTGTGAAATTCAGCTTTCATACGCGATTGGAGTTGCAAAGCCGACATCAATCATGGTTGATACATTTGGAACAGGAAAGCTGAGTGATACAAAGCTTGTTGACATTATCAGGGAAAACTTTGACCTAAGACCTGCCGGCATCATTAAGATGTTGGATTTGAGAAGACCAATATACAAAAAAACGGCTGCCTATGGACATTTCGGACGCACTGATGTTGAACTTCCTTGGGAGAAAACCGATATGGCAGATAAGCTTGCATCCTACAACAACTAATAGAAATGAGGAATATGCACTATGAAAAATATGTTAAATTTTAAGAATTTTTCTGCTGATGAGCTGACTGATATTTTAAATCTTGCATTGGATATGAAAAAAAATCCTGAAAAATACAGTGAAGCGCTTAAGGGAAAAAAGCTCTATACTCTTTTTGAGAAGACTTCTACAAGAACATTTTTATCATTTACAACAGGCATAACAGAGCTTGGAGGCACATACTATAACCAGCTTTGGAGAGATTCAAACTTTGTACTTGGAGAGCCTGTTTCCGAGATAAAATATGTTTGTAGAAATGTTGATATTATCATGGCGCGTCTCATAAAAAATGAGACGGTAGAGCTTTTCGGAAGAAATGTTACAGTTCCGTTTATAAATGGCTGTGATAACTCATACCATCCATGCCAGATTCTTGCAGATGCACTTACCCTCATTGAGAGATTTGGAAGCCTTGATGTGAAGCTTATGTACATTGGTGCAAAAAATAATGTATTTAATTCGCTGGTGGAGTTTTTCTCAAAAATGAAAAAGGGCACGATTTATGGACTTACGCCGCTTGTGAACGACACTGTGTGCAAGGATGACTTCTTTGAGGAGGCAAAGGCAACTGGTCACTATGTGGAGCTTGACCCTGCCATGTCTATGGATGAGGCGAAAAAGTATGTCAAGGAAATGGATGTACTTTACACAGATACATGGGTAGATATGGAGTTTTTCAACAATCCTGAATACGCTGGTAAGAAAGCGGAGATTATGGCAAAGATGATGCCGTATCAGATAAATGACAGTTTCATTGAGGGAAGTAAGGCAATTGTTATGCATGATATGCCTATGCACGAGGGATACGAGATATCACAGAGTGTGATTGACAAAAATCTTGATATCATATTAAATCAGGCTGAGAACAGAAGACATGCGGAAAAAGCAGTCATGGTTACTCTTTTAGGAGATTAGAGATGGACGTTTGGAGAGGAGTCTTAGGCTTTGTCCTGTTCCTTGGCTTTGGGACTGCCGTTTTAGTGTGCATATCTGCCATTAAACGGCAGCCTGACATAATAATAAAAAGCAGGCTGCACCACAAATTGAACCGCTCCGAAGTGATTTATGCAAATTTGGGTCTGGTTCTTTTTGCGGTGTTTGCTTATTTTCATTATTATGTATTTGCGCCAGCGGTGCTTGCCTTTGTGTTATTCATAGTTTTATCCTCGCGGGTGCAAAGCGGGCTGACTGATAAAGGTGCGGTGGTCGGCACCTCTTACCTTGAGTGGGAGTTTATTCAAAGCTACAAGCTTGTGGATGACCCTGAGGACAGTAACATTATTATTTTAAAGCTTAGGGCAAACAGGAGACAGTATGTTATGGTGTGTGAGAGACGGGACCGGTTTGCAATTGCGGATTTGATGAAAGAAAATAATGTTTCTGTTACCCACACCATTTATAATCCTGAAGTGGATGAGGAGGAAGAGGAACAACCAGATGCAAACAACACTTGACAAACAAACATATGGGAGCTTATATTTGATATAGTCAATTAGTTTTCATGTATTTGAGGTATTCAAAAGTGGGAGGTGCATCATGAAACATCTGATAGATTCGACGGATTTAAGTGTTGAAGAAATCGACAACATTTTGAATCTTGCACAAAATATTATAGATAACAAAGAAAATTATAGTGATGTATGCAAGGGGAAAAAGCTTGCTACATTATTTTTTGAACCAAGTACAAGAACCCGACTTAGCTTTGAGGCTGCTATGATGGAGTTGGGTGGCAATGTACTTGGTTTTTCTTCTGCCGATTCCTCGTCGGCGACAAAGGGAGAGAGTGTTGGAGACACAATAAGGGTTGTGGGGTGCTACGCGGACATTATCGCCATGAGACATCCGAAAGAGGGTGCGCCAATGTTTGGTGCCATGGTATCATCGGTTCCAATTATAAATGCAGGTGACGGAGGCCACAACCACCCGACACAGACCCTTACGGATTTGCTTACAATTAAAAGAGAAAAGGGACGTCTTGACAACTTTACCATTGGTCTTTGCGGCGACCTCAAATTTGGAAGAACGGTTCATTCGCTTATTAAGGCACTTTCCAGATACGAAAACATAAAATATGTTCTGATTTCACCAAAAGAGCTTAAGGTTCCCGATTATATTATCACAGAGGTGTTTGAGAAGAATAATATAGAATATAGGGAGGTTTCAACGATGGAGGAGGTCATGGAGGAGCTGGATATTATTTACATGACCAGAGTCCAGAAAGAAAGATTTTTTAATGAAGCCGACTATGTAAGATTGAAGGATACCTATATCCTCGACGAAACGAAGCTGAAATATGCCAAGAAGGATTTGTCAATACTTCACCCGCTTCCAAGGGTAAATGAGATCTCAACGAAGGTGGATGATGACCCGCGTGCATGCTATTTCAGGCAGGCACTAAACGGTAAATATGTGAGAATGGCACTGATTATTACACTTTTGGAACATGCGGGGAGGGAATAGGTAATGAAGATAGACAGTATTCAAAATGGAATTGTTTTAGATCATATAACCGCGGGAAAAGCATTGCAGGTATACAGGGACTTAAAGCTTGACAGGCTGGATTGCAGCGTTGCCATACTTCAAAATGTAAAAAGCAATAAAATGGGTAAAAAAGATATTCTAAAAATTGACAAGGATGAATATGATATAAATTTAGATGTTCTTGGATATATCGACCCGGGAATAACCGTCAGTATCATAAAGGATGGTCAGACCATTGAAAAGAAAAAACTGGCACTTCCGGAAAAACTTGTCAATATAAAGAAATGCAGGAACCCTCGCTGTATAACGTCCACAGAACAGGAAATACCGCATATTTTCAAGCTGACAGATAAGGAAAACAGGGTGTACAGGTGCGTCTATTGTGAGGCAGATAAATAATTGTGCGGGAATATTTGGGTTTACTTTTCTGCTCAATGTGATATAATCTATAAGACTATGTATAATAGGGCGTAGAGGTGTGTAATGGAAAAGTATGTTATAAAAGGTGGTCAGGCTTTGGAAGGCGAGGTTACCATAGCGGGAGCAAAAAATGCTGCTCTTGGAATTCTTGCCGCAGCCGTACTTACTGATGAGGAGTGCATCATTGAAAATGTGCCATATGTTGATGACACAAAGGTGCTGCTCCGTGCTATAGAAAATATCGGCGCAAAGGTTAAATATATAGATACTCACACGGTTTCCATATGTGGCGGGACTATACAGAACGATGAAGATTTATGTGTTGATGATGAATACATAAGAAAAATAAGGGCTTCTTATTATTTGCTTGGAGCCTTACTTGGCAAATTTAATTATGCACAGGTTGCTCTTCCGGGCGGCTGTGAAATTGGTTTAAGACCGATAGACCAGCATATCAAGGGATTTGAAGCATTGGGAGCAACGGTAAATATAGACAATGGCGGAAAGGTCATCGCAAAAGCGGAAAACCTGATTGGAAACCATGTGTATCTTGACGTTGTAACCGTAGGTGCAACGATTAATATTATGATGGCAGCAGTTCTTGCTGAGGGCAAAACTACCATTGAAAATGCGGCAAAGGAGCCACACATTGTAGACGTTGCCAACTTCCTGAACAGTATGGGAGCGAACATAAAGGGAGCAGGAACGGATGTTATAAGGATACGTGGAGTCCAGAAGCTTAAGGGAACAGAATATTCAATTATTCCTGACCAGATTGAGGCCGGAACATTTATGACAATGGCTGTTGCCACAAAGGGCAATATCCTCATAAAAAATGTAATACCAAAGCATTTAGAGGCAATTACATCAAAGTTAAATGAAATTGGTGCACGTGTTATTGAGTATGATGACTCGGTAAGGGTTATGGCGGATGGCAGAATGAAGTCAACACAGATAAAGACACTGCCGTATCCTGGATTTCCCACGGATATGCAGCCGCAGATGGCAACAACGCTTGCACTTTCACAGGGAACAAGTGTTATTACAGAGAGCATATTTGAAAACCGGTTCCGTTATGTGAGTGAGCTTGCCCGCATGGGTGCAAAGATAAAGGTTGAGGGAAACTCGGCAGTTATTACGGGGGTTGATGGTTACAAGGGTGCCAGTCTTGTGGCACCGGATTTAAGGGCAGGAGCTGCACTTGTTATTGCAGGGCTTGCTGCTGAGGGATTTTCCACGGTTGAGGATATAAAATATATTCTCAGGGGATATGAAGATTTTGACGGAAAAATAAGAGCATTGGGCGGACAAATAGAAGTGGTTGACTCCGATAAAGAGCTACAGAAGTTCAAGCTCAGAGTAGGATAAATAAGCGAGGAGGATTTAGGAGAATGGCAAAGAAACCATATTACATTACTACTGCGATTGCATACACATCAGGCAAGCCTCATATAGGTAACACCTATGAGATTGTTCTTGCGGATAGTATTGCGAGATACAAAAGATTCGTCGGATACGACGTCAGATTTCAGACGGGTACCGACGAGCATGGACAAAAAATAGAGACGAAGGCGTTTGAGAGCCTTTCGACACCGAAAGAGTTTGTTGACGAGGTGTCATCCCAGGTTAAGAGCATTTGGGATTTGATGAATACGTCATATGATAAGTTCATAAGAACAACAGATGAAGACCATGAAAAACAGGTCCAGAAAATTTTCAAAAAGCTTTATGACCAGGGAGACATTTACAAGGGCGAGTACGAGGGTATGTACTGTACACCTTGTGAGTCGTTCTTCACGCCTTCGCAGCTTGTAGACGGAAAATGTCCTGACTGCGGAAGAGAGTGCCAGCCTGCTAAGGAGGAGGCATATTTCTTCAAGCTCAGCAAATATGCAGATAAGTTGATTGACCATATCAATTCACATCCTGAATTTATTCAGCCGGAGTCAAGAAAAAATGAAATGATGAACAATTTCCTTCTTCCGGGACTTCAGGATTTGTGCGTGTCAAGAACCTCATTTAAGTGGGGCATACCTGTAGACTTTGATCCGGGTCATGTGGTTTATGTATGGATTGATGCACTTTCAAACTATATCACCGGACTTGGCTACGATGCAGACGGAGCAAGTGACCAGCTTTACAAAAGATACTGGCCTGCAGATTTGCATCTGATAGGAAAAGATATATTAAGATTTCACACAATTTACTGGCCGATTATGCTTATGGCACTTGGTGAGCCGCTTCCAAAGCAGATATTTGGACATCCGTGGCTGTTACAGAGCAGTGGGAAGATGAGCAAATCACGCGGAAATGTTCTTTATGCGGACGATATGGTTGATTTATTTGGTGTTGATGCGGTAAGATTTTTCCTGTTGCACGAAATGCCATTTGAAAATGACGGAGTTATCTCGTGGGAGCTTATCATTGAGAGAATCAATTCTGAGCTTGCAAATACACTTGGTAACCTTGTCAGCAGAACCATTTCTATGGTGAACAAGTATTTTGATGGTGTTGTAACAAACACAAACGAGACAGCGCCAATTGACGAGGAGCTGAAAAACCAAGTTCTTGAAACAAGATTTAAGGTTAACGACTGTATGGACAAGCTTAAGGTTGCTGATGCCATCACAGAGATATTTGCACTCTTTAAGAGATGCAACAAATACATTGACGAGACGACTCCGTGGGTTCTTGGAAAAGACCCGGAAAGTGCAGACAGATTAAATACGGTGCTTTACAATCTTATCGAGAGTATTGTAATAGGTGCTACGCTTCTTGAGCCGTTTATGCCAGAGACCTCAGAGAAGATACTGGCACAGCTTTGTACGGAAAAGAGAAAGGTTACTGAGCTTGCAAGTTTTGGACTTTATCCGTCAGGAAATAAGGTTGTTGCAGAGCCAGAGATGTTGTTTGCAAGAATAGATGCGGCGGCAATGCTGGATGAAATTGAAAAAAGATTCCCATCTAAGGTAGAAGAGCCTGAGGAAGAAAAGCCGAAGAAGTCAAAGAAGGGAGCCGTTGAAATCCCAACCATAGATGCAAAGGTTAAGGAAGAAATAACGATTGAGGAATTTGACAGAATGCAGCTTCAGATGGGCGAGATTATTGCCTGCGAGGAAGTGCAAAAGTCAAAGAAGCTTCTTTGTTCACAGGTTCAGGTGAACGGAAGAACACTTCAAATCGTTTCAGGCATAAAGAATTATTACACTCCTGAGGAGATGGTAGGTAAAAAGGTTGTTGTTATTACGAACCTGAAACCGACAAAGCTTGCAGGCGTGTTATCAGAGGGAATGCTGCTTTGTGCAGAAGATTTCGAGGGGAATCTTGCACTCCTCACGGCAGAAATCGATATGCCGGCAGGAGCTATGATAAGCTAATTATTATAGACGCGGAAGATAGTTTTGACATAAAAAATACAAAAGAGGCTGTCAGTGTGGATTTTAAATCCTAGGTGTGGCAGCCTCTTTTTTGTTTTATTAAGAAAGTCCTCCGTTTTTCCCATAAGGCAGGATTAAAAATCCTGCTAAGATTCGCCCAAAGTGCCATAAAAGTAGTGGTGGCATAAAGAGTGCCGAAGGCACATTGTTCTTTACTTACATATGATGTGCATGTTATAATAAATTGTCTGTTTGTATGGAGGAAGCAGGTTTCGAAAGGTTAAAAACCTTAGCGCCATGTACCTAAGTCAGTTGTGACTGTCCGTGTGACGGCTCTCGCATGTTAGGTCGACGAGGTAAAGAGTTATCGAAGTATTCGGCGGATGCTCTTTCGCGCAGCTGAGCGTGTCATGTAAGGTGAAATATGAGGGTAACCTCAAAACAAAGCCAAGCAGTCAGCCGTAGCATATAAGTTTTCAGAGACTTGTCAACATATGTGCTCCGTCAATCGATTTAAAATATCAAATTTGAATAATATTATGGCGTGCGGCATATGATGTTTTATAGTTTTAAGCTTCGGAACAAAATATAACCGATATGTTGTCATATATGATAAATATGGGATAAGTGCGTCTTCAATTAAGTATGAAGGAGAATTAATTATATGTGTGGAATAATTGGATTTACAGGTAATATACCTGCAAAGAACATCATAATAGACGGGCTTGAGCAACTGGAATACAGGGGCTATGACAGTGCAGGTATTGCTTTGCTGGAAGCTGGAGAAATCAGCGTAAAAAAAAGGACGGGAAAGGTTGCAGAGCTTAGAAAGCTATGTGAGTCAGATGACAACAAGGCAACATGCGGAATCGGACACACGAGATGGGCGACACATGGTGGTGTTACGGATATCAATGCACACCCGCACAGATGTGGTCAGGTTGTTCTTATACACAACGGAATTATTGAAAATTATAAACAGCTTATAACAGAATACGGGCTTTCGGGAAAGCTTGTGTCCGAGACTGATACTGAGGTTGTGGCAGCACTTTTGGATACATTTTATAGTGGTGACCCCGTGGAAGCTATTAGGAAAACAATAAAGGCGTTGTCGGGTGCATTTGCACTCTGCATTATGTTTCAGGATATACCCGATACAATATATTCCATCAGAAATGTAAGTCCGCTTATTGCAACCTCTTGTGAACAGGGTTCGATTATTGCGTCAGATCTCACGGCAGTAATATCATTTTCAAAGGAATATTTTGTAGTACCTGAGTATCATATACTTACTCTTACAAAGGATGGAATCGATGTCAGGGATTTGAAGGGAAATCAGGTTAAGCCTGAAATGCTTTCAGTAAATTGGGATATAGCCAGTGCCAAGAAAGGTGGCTATCCGTTTTTTATGCTGAAAGAAATTTATGAGCAGCCGGATGCCATAAGAAATACGGTTGCACCAAGAGCAGGCTTAGGTTTGCCTGATTTCACTGATGACGGAATTGATGATGAGGTATTAAAGAACTGTAAGCGGATAACCGTTGTTGCATGCGGAACTGCTATGCATGCAGGAATGGTGGGAAAACATATTATCGAAAGTAGATTGAGAATCCCTGTGCAGGTGGAAATTGCATCTGAATTCAGGTACAAAAATCCAATCATAGATGAGGAGACATTAACGATAGTTCTGTCGCAGTCAGGAGAGACGATTGATACGCTTGAGGCCTTGAAGCTTGCAAAGAAAAACGGCTCAAAGGTTATCTCCATAGTAAATGTCAAGGGTTCTACAATTGCCCGTGAGAGTGACTACGTTCTTTATACCCATGCGGGACCTGAGATTGCGGTAGCGAGTACAAAGGCATATACGGTCCAGGTTGCAGCCATGTATCTTCTCACGTGCAGAATGGGGCTGGTAAAAGGAATTTGGACTGAAGCCGAGGCAAAACATTTTATGGGCAAGCTTATAAATGCTCCCAATATTATAGAAGCTACCCTGAAAATGGCAAATGACATTAAGCGAATTGCAAATCATATCAAGCTGGCTGCCGATGCTTTCTATATTGGCAGAGGCTTGGACTACACCATGAGCCTTGAGGCAGCATTAAAGCTTAAGGAGATTTCATATGTACATGCCGAGGCATACGCAGCGGGAGAACTTAAGCACGGTACGATTGCACTTATTACCGAAAATGTTCCTGTAATTGCATTTGCAACCCAGGAGGATGTATACAGTAAGGTAATATCAAATATAAGGGAGGTAAAGGCGAGAGGTGCCTATGTTGTACTTGTCAGCATGGATGAATCAGTGGATGACCCTGCCATCTGTGATAAGCATATCAGAATACCGAAGCTGGAACCTGAGTTTACGTCATTTGCAACGGCTGTCATATTGCAGCTTATTGCATATTATACATCTGAGGCAAAGGGACTTGATGTAGATAAACCTAGAAATCTTGCGAAATCAGTAACAGTGGAATAAAAATGTAAATGGATGGTGCATAGCTCCCTAAAATGAGCAAATCATGGGCAGGTGATGTACAGTCTTATAAATGAGCAAGTTAAAAATAAACGGCAGGGACAACATGTTGTCCCTGCCGTTTATTTTTGGCACGCTTCTTGCAAAGCCTTAAACTACAGTGCCGAAAACTCTTTAATCTTATTCGCTTTCTGTATTATCTGTGTTCTCTGAATTTTCCATGCTTTCCTTTACAGAGGATGCGGCAATCATTGCAGAGTCAATTGCCATAAAGTCATGGTCACCGATGTAGTATGTGTTACCATCCTTGATGATGGTAACTGTTACGATGACAGGTTCTGCATAGCTGACATTTAAGCATCCTGCGTGTAATATTTCGAGCATGCCTGTAGAAAATTCGGTCTGGTACTGCTCCATTGTGTAATTGTTGTAATCGCCATTTGCAACCTTTTCGTTGAAGTGTTCCACATATGCGGTGACATCCTCTGAGGTTTGGGCAAATATATCAATCGGGTATATGGTAACATCAACACAGTATTGTGTGCCTGATTTATATGCCTTTGAAACCTTGTAGTTGACTTTTCGGTAAATTTCCTTTGCAAGCTTCACATATTCAGCCCGCATGTCAGGAGCTTCGGATATCTGTATGCTGTAATAAGAAAGAATATTGTCGGCAAGATATTCGGCATTTGCCTCATAAAGGGCATCCGCATCGTCCTTATTGGCACCTGTTGACTCTATATAATCTTTTGTAGCACCTAGGTAATTTATGGCAATCAGACTTTTTATGTAGTTTTGGTATCTTTTCTCGTACTTATCCGAGCAACCGGTAAGGGATGCAAGCAGCATTGCTGCGATAAGGACTAGGGCGAGCTTTTGCGTTTTCAAGTTAAGACTGGTTTTCATATAAAAGATTCCTCCAAAAAATAACGAGTAACAAAATTGCTAAACAAAAATAATATAACATATATCATTTGCAAATGCGATAGAAAAAATAAAAAAATAAGTGCATTGTACATTTATATGTGATATACTTATGCTAGATTTTAATATGGTTTGATGCTCTAAAGAGAAAGGGGATATAAAATGGAACCACAATTTAAAACAGCTTCATTTGGTGGATATGACAAAAAGGCAGTTGATACATATATAGAGGAGACCCGCACAGCACACAAGAAAGAGGTGGATGAGCTTAAGGCAAACGTTTTAAAGCTTAGCGAAACCGTAAAAAATCTCCATACGATGAGAGAGGTAAATCTCAACGAATCGTCAAGCACGATTGATAACCTGAAAAAGGTAAATGATGAGCTTCAGGATGAGATTACGCAACTGAAAAATCAACTTGTAAATTATAAAAATAGAGATGAGGAATCAGCTAGCAGATATGAGTCTATATCGAGAACCCTGTTAGAGGCAAGAGAAAGTGCAGATGCCCTCTTAAAGGAAACGACTGATAAGTGTGATGCCATAACGGCAGAAAATCAGGCGGAATGTGACAGACTCAGAAGTGAGACTGAGGCAAACTGTGAGAGACTTACAAATGAAACCGTGGCAAGCTGCGAGAAGCTTCGTGCAGAAACTACAAGCTCCTGTCAGGAAATGAAAGAGTCCACTTATGCAAATTGTGATGACCTTAAAAGGCGTACAAAGGAAGAAACTGACAACCTTAGGGAAGAAACAGAAAACAGTTGCAGAGAGGCAAATCGTCAGACTCAGGAATACTGTGCGGCTCTTCGGGCAGAGACAGAAAATGAGTGTGAAGAACTTCGTAATCAGGCAAGGACAGATGCGTACAATGCAAGGATGGCAGTTAAGAGAGAATGTGAAAATCTGGGAATCTTTATGTCAGAATTGATAGGTGCTGTTGACAACGTAGTAAAAGCGTGTGATGACACTAAGACAATAGCAGCACAGCAGTTTCCGGATTTGCAGTAATCAGAAATCGGATAGGGCTGTTGCGTGACCTGCGACAGCCCTATTATTTGTTTAATACGGATGCAGGCAGACATTTCACTATTTATACAGGAGGAAACGCGTATGGTATTAGAGAACATATATCTTAGAAAAGCAGTTGCCAAGGCGGGGTATGTTGTTATTGTAAAAACCTGTCAAAAAAACAGCAAAGCGAGCAAGGTTGAATACATTTCTCCAAATGCATCCATGCTTGGTATGAATATTGAAATGATTAACAAGGGCATGAAGCTGGTGGAGGACTATATTTTTCCTGAAGACAGGGAGCAGGTTGCAAGAACTGTGGTAAATGCCCTCAAATCAAATGTTGACAGCTATGTCCATGAGTACAGGATGGTCGGTGACGATGGCACGCTTTATAATGTGTCAAATGAAATTGCCATTGTGGATGAGGATGAGGATACCTTCAAGGTTGAAATGTACATAAGCTTAGTGCAGGCAAAAAGTAATCATGCGGCAGAGACGCGAAAGGGCTATGACGGCTCAACTGCCACATATGAGCATATCCTTGAAAATGACTGGTTTCCGATAATGATGAAAAGCTTTTCGGAATTTTCCCTGCTCTATTCAGCGTTTGTTGATATGGATGGCAAGGTTGTATTTGAACCTGTGGGTCCGGCAACCAATTTAGGGGATTTCTATGATTTATTTGAGAAGCCGGCATACAAGGAATATTATAAATTTATTGCCAGCACGGCACTGGATTCAGATAAAGCAGTTATCATTGACCGTGAGGAAGGCGGAACCGGAAAAATATGTGCCGCTCCTATTGTAGTAAACGGAGAGGCAAGGGGACTTTGGATTCTTGGCTCGTATACAAAGGAAGAAACAGAGACGCTTAAGGAGATATGTGAATATCATCGTACCATAGCGGGCATAATGTCAGATTATCTTTACAAAAATGAACTTGCCGCCATTGAAGCTGCAAAATCTAAGGGGGCAGGTATTAAGCTTCGTGAGGAGCTTGCAAGGCAGAGTATAATTAATGATGCACTTTCCAAGGTGAACAGTAGACTGATAGACTCAGTTGAACAGGTTGTGGGCGAATTGCTGAGGGATGTTGGCATCAACATGGACATAGATAAAATGATGTTTTACACGGTTGCCAAAACGCCGAAAGCAGATTTGGTTCTAAAAAATTACTGGGATGTGAGTGGAAGTATACCGGGGGAGGAGATTGTAAAGCTGCTTCCGGGAAATAAATATATATTTGCACATCAGTTTGAGAAAAATGATGGGCGTTATATTGTGGATAACAATAATATGACTGCCGATGGCAAATTGAATATTATGAGATATGGTTTTAAAGCAGCGTTGGCACATGCAATCTATATGAATGATGAGTTATATGGCATGCTTGTGTTTGCCGAGTGTAAATCAGACAGGGCTTGGACGGTGGAGGAACTCAGGTTTGCAAAGAGTATTACACTGGTGATTCAAAATATACTTGAAAATGCATATGGTGATGATAATATTAGAAATGTGAATAAACATCTGATAGAGACATACAATAACTTCGATGTGGGAATATTTGTTAGAGACGCCTACACGGGAGAAGTGCTTTTCTCGAATAAAAAAATGGATGACATGCTGGGATATGATTTTAAATACGGTGACAGTTGTGAGCTTATTACAGATTTGCGTGACAGGTATGACAATATTTCAGGTATGAGAAAATCATTTATTACAAAAAATAAAGTGACAAAATGGAGAAGCTACATTCAGAAACTTGACGCAATTATGGATATTACAGAGATAAACATGGAGTGGCTCAGTGGCCAGCCGGCATCCCTTATTATTCTTAGAGAAGCAGGAGATTCTTAGAACAGCACTTCTACAGTTAATAAAAAGGAAAGTTATGACGATATATTTGTTAACGGGAAAGGAGACACTATGGCAGGTTCAGATGTTGGTATAGATTTAGGAACAGCCAGTATTTTAGTATATGTTAAGGGTAAAGGAGTAGTATTGAAAGAACCATCTGTCGTAGCATACGACAGAGATACAAATTCCATTAAGGCAATAGGTGAAGAAGCAAGACTTATGCTGGGAAGAACCCCGGGTAACATAGTTGCAGTGAGACCATTGAGACAGGGAGTTATTTCAGA
This sequence comes from uncultured Lachnospiraceae bacterium, assembly GCA_947652735.1. Classification (GTDB taxonomy): domain Bacteria; phylum Bacillota; class Clostridia; order Lachnospirales; family Lachnospiraceae; genus Coprococcus_C. The sequence continues at coordinate 127,209 of CANTEG010000008.1, forward strand.
CTACAAGATTACCGAAAAAATGCTCAAGTATTTTATTGAGAAAGCGGTTGGAAAAAGCTTTTTCGGCAGGAGGCCGAGAATAAGCGTATGTGTACCGTCAGGTGCGACTGAGGTAGAGAAGAAGGCAGTTGAGGATGCCACATATCAGGCGGGTGCAAGGGATGTTTATATTATCGAGGAACCTGTTGCGGCAGCAATCGGTGCAGGTATAGACATTTCAAGACCTTGTGGAAACATGATTGTAGATATAGGCGGGGGAACGACAGATATTGCGGTTATATCCCTCGATGGAATAGTTGTAAATTCATCCCTTAAAATTGCAGGAGATGATTTTGATGATGCAATCGTAAGATTTATGCGAAAAAGGCACAATCTACTCATAGGTGAGAGAACAGCCGAGGACATTAAGATAAATATTGGAACCTGTTATAAAAGACCGGAAAATATTACAATGGATATACGGGGACGTAATCTTGTGACCGGACTTCCGAAAACCGTTACGGTATCTTCTGATGAGACGGAGGAAGCGCTGAGAGAGGTTACTGCACAGATAGTTGATGCAGTTCACTCTGTGCTGGAGCGCACTCCACCTGAGCTTTCTGCTGATATAGCAGACAGAGGTATAGTATTAACAGGCGGTGGGGCATTGCTTCATGGCTTGGAGGATCTTATCGAGGAAAATACCGGAATAACGACAATGACTGCGGAGCAGCCGCTTACGGCAGTTGCAATTGGAACAGGAAAATATATAGAATTTTCAAGTGAAAAGAATTAGGAGTTGAGAAAATGGTAAGAGCGCTATTTACAGCATGGACAGGTATGCGCAACGAACAAAGACGTATGGACGTTGTGACAAATAACATGGCGAATGCGGATACCACGGGATTTAAAAAGATTGATGTTACTTCACAGTCCTTTGACAGACAGCTTGCAGTAAAAATCAATGATTCCACAGAGGGCGTAAATGTGATACGTGGTATAGGCGGCATGACCTTGGGAGTAAAAATAGGTGAGACATACTATGATATGACTCAGGGCAATTTCAGGGAGACCGGAAGCCAGTACAATTTTGCATTGGACGGCAGAGGCTTTTTTACCATTAGCACAACGGACAAGGGTGGAACCGAACATATCAGATATACGAGAGACGGAGATTTCACTGTGACCAGGGAAGGTTATCTTGTGACCAAGGATGGAGATTATGTGTTAGGCGATGGCGGAAACCGTATTCAGATTCCGGGAGCCAATTTGGTAGATATCAGCGTGAATGAAAATGGAGAAATTTACGTTGGAAACAATTATATTTCTACTTTGCAAATAGTTGATTTTGATAATTATGATGCACTTTCAAGCTATGGGGAAAACATGTATGAGCCTGTAGAGGGTGCTAACATAATTCAGTCAAATGCGACCGTTACCCAAAGATATCTTGAGATGTCAAACGTTAACATGGTAACAGAGATGGTTGATATGATAGCAATCACAAGAGCATATGAGACAAACCAGAAGATGATTCAGACGGTTGATAACACACTTGAAAAAGCAACGACAGAAATTGGTCGTGTTTAATATAGAGCTTGAATGGAGGTAATAAAATATGATGCGTTCATTATGGACTGCGGCATCAGGAATGAGAGCACAGCAGACAAACGTAGATAATATAGCAAACAATCTTGCAAACGTTAATACAATAGGATATAAGGCACAGGAGGCTACATTTAAGTCCCTTCTTTATCAGAACCTGCAATCAACATCAACCAATAATGCAGGCGAAAACAAGCCTGTTGCGGCAGAAGTGGGACTTGGTACGAGGACTGCGGCAATCACAGCAATGTTTACCCAGGGAAATATTACGGATACGGAGAGTCCGTTCTGTATGGCAATTGAGGGAGACGGATTTTTCCAGGTAAGAAATTCCGATGGAGATATTTTGTATACAAGAGACGGAAGCTTTAATATATCACCGACAGATGACGGAAACTACTTATGTACATCTGATGGTTACTTTGTGTTAGACCAGTATGGAAACAATATTGTGCTTCCAAACACATATGTTGCGGCTGATTTGCAGGTTACAAAGGAAGGTGTTCTCGGATTTCCTGGAGCAGATGGAAATGTTGTCCCACTCACGGGAACAAACGCACAGGGACAGACATATGAGATAACCTTTGGGCTTGTACAGTTTAACAATCCTGCCGGACTTACCAAGGAGGGCGGAAACAACTATGCGGTAAGCGTTGCATCGGGAGACCCGATAGCTGAGGGAACCGGAAATGCGACACCAAGTAAGATACACCAAAAGCATATGGAGTCATCAAATGTAGATGTTGCAAACGAGATGGTAGACCTTATCGTGGCACAGAGAGCGTATGAGATGAACTCAAAAGCAATACAGGCAACAGACGAAATGATGCAGCAGGCAAATAACCTGAGATAGTAAGAGGTACATAGTGTCAGCTTATTTGCTGAAAGTAAATTTAGTTTTATAGGAAAATGGGCTGATATTTAAGACAGGGAGGTAGAATCATGGATATGTCAGTGAATGCAGGCGATTACGCATCCGTATATAATGATACACAGACGTCGGGGCTTGAGAGTCGGCTGAAAACTTCAAATTCAGATAAAATGACCGACAAGCAGGCGATGGAGGCATGTAAGGAATTTGAGGCATATATGTTAGAGCAAATATATAAGTCTATGGAAAAAACGGTAATGCGTGCTGAGGAAAAGAGCGATTATGAGGAATATTTCGGGGACATGCTGACGCAGGAATATGCCAGCATTGCAATGGAGCAGGGAGGCATAGGACTTGCACGCCAGCTTTACGAATCCATGCAAAGAAATAATCAGCTTAATATAACCAGTGAGTAACAGGTATGACCAGAGAAGGATACATAGAAAAAATAATATACAAAAACGACGAAAACGGCTATGCCGTTTTTTCGGTAGAAAACGATGACGGAGAAGAGATTTTTGTCGGCAGCCTGTTTGGTGCCGGCGAAGGTCTTTATATTATTGCAGAGGGAGATTATGTAAATCATCCTCAGTATGATGTTCAGTTTAAATTCACTTCCTGTTCTGTCAGGATGCCTGATGATATCATGGGTATAGAAAGGTACCTTGCATCAGGTATAATCAAGGGAATAGGCGAGGTTCTCGCAAAAAAAATTGTAAAAAAATTCAAATCGGATACCCTGAGAATAATTGAAAATGAACCTGAAAGACTTGCAGAAATCAGTGGGATTTCTGAGAGAAAGGCTAAGGCGATAGCAGTGTCCTATGCAGAGAAAAGAGAATTTCAGGAGGTTGTTATATTCTTGTCCGAATATGGCATTTCCGTTAATCTTGCACTGAAAATATATGGTGAGTACGGTGACAGGGTATATGAAATATTGAAGGGTAATCCATATAAAATCGCCGAGGACGTATCGGGAATAGGATTCAGGATAGCGGATGATATTGCAAGAAAAATGGGTATCAGTCCTGACTCCGAATATAGGATGAGATCGGTTATTATTTATGTGCTTGCAGGTGCGACAACGGAGGGGCATATGTATCTTCCTAAGGATATGCTTATAAAAAAATCCGTGGAGCTTATCAGGGGAGGCAATGACAGTCAGGACGGAGCATATTACGGTTATGCGGAATACGAGGATGCATATAGTGCAAGTACGGTGTACGAACAGTATACCGAAAAGCTTGAGGAACAGCTCATGGAGCTGTCTATAGAGGGGAAATGCATTATAAAGGAGTTGGACGGACAGCCTATCGTGTACAGTGCCGTCAATTATTTTACCGAACTAAATTCTGCCAGAATGTTAACGGACTTGCAGCTCAGGTATGAAATGCCTGAACACGAGCTTGAGTCGGCACTTGCTGAGATTGAAAGAGAGGGGGAGTTTATCCTTGATGCACTTCAGAGGCAGGCGGTAAAATCAGCCATTACGGCAGGTGTTGCAGTTGTAACAGGTGGACCGGGAACAGGAAAAACGACAATTATAGATACGATAATCAAATATTTTTCCTCCCAGGGAATGGAAATAAAGCTTTGTGCGCCTACGGGAAGAGCGGCCAAAAGGATGACGGAGCAGACTGGCTGGCCGGCACAAACGATACACCGTCTGCTGGAGTTCAATGGAGCACCGACAGATGACGGCGGAAATCAGACCCTCAGATTTGGAAGAAACAGTGAAAATCCGTTGGAATGTGATGCCATAATAGTGGATGAAATGTCCATGGTAGACAGCTTTATATTTCACTCGCTGCTTCAGGCTGTTGTCTATGGCACAAGACTTATACTTGTGGGTGATGTAAACCAGCTTCCGTCCGTTGGAGCGGGAAATGTGCTGAAAGATATCATAGCGTCAGGCTGTTTTCCTGTTGCAACATTAAGCCAGATTTACAGGCAGGAGGATGGCAGTGATATCGTGATGAATGCCCATACAATAAATAGGGGCGGACATCTGGAAATCATGAATAAAAGCAAGGATTTTTTCTTCATACCAAGACAGGGAGCTACCAATATCATAACAGAGGTTAAGGAACTTGTGTCAGACAATCTTCCGAGATATCTCGGAATTCAGCCGCTTGATATACAGGTTCTCACCCCTATGAGAAAATACGAAACAGGTGTTGAGAGCATGAACAAAAAGCTACAGGATTTGCTTAATCCACGGAATCCTGCGTATGAAGAAAAACAGAAAAATGACGTTGTATTCAGGGTTGGAGACAAGGTTATGCAGATAAAAAACAACTACAGGCAGGAGTGGAAGATATATTCCGACTATGAAAAGGCAAAGGATGGGAAGGGCTATGTGCTGGACGAGGGAGTCGGCGTATTTAATGGTGATGTGGGAGTCATAACAGATATCAGTAATTATGATGAGGAGATAACTGTTCTTTTTGATGACGGCAGAGTGGTAATATATCCTTTTGCAGCTATAGACGAGTTAGAGCATGCATTTGCAATCACAATACACAAGTCACAGGGAAGTGAGTACCCAGCAGTGGTTATTCCTTTGCTGACGGGAACCAAAAAGCTGCTCAACAGAAATCTGCTTTACACGGCAATAACCAGAGCGAAACAGATGGTTGTAATTGTTGGCAATATCAATCTGGTCAATCAGATGATTGATAATACAGAAGAACAAAAGCGGTACACAACCTTTGCGGAGCGGATTGGAGAACTGTACGCATAAAGCATTAAATAGTCAATTGCGAAACATTGTTTTTTCGAACGTCCGTTGTACAATATACACAATATTACCACAAGGCACGCTTTCGCTGCTTGTCGCTCGCAACGGTGCTAAGCTCGAAAAAACCTTGCTAAGCATCGGCGGCATTGGTCCTAAGGAATCTGTCTGCTACGCATCCACCTTAGGACATACAAAGCACCTTGCTTGCGATATTGTGTATATTGTACAACTACTTTTCGATAATATGGCGTTTCACAATTGCCTCAATTATATTATAATAAAAAAGAAAGTGTGAAAAAGATAAAAAGAAAAAAGTACATCAACAAAATTAGAAAAGACATAACAAAACATATAATGGCACTCGTGTATCCGCCTGAATGCCCGTTTTGCGGGAGACTGCTTTCGCATGGGGAAAAGGGTATATGTGCGGAATGTGAACCTTTAATTCCGAGAATCAGTGCACCCACGTGTTTGAAATGTGGTAAGGAAATCGTTGACAGTGAAGCAGAGCTGTGTGCTGACTGTGGCAGGCAGCGAAGGAGTTATGTCCGCGGATTCCCTGCAATGAATTATGTATCACCGTTAAGGGAAAGTATAAGCAGATTTAAATACCATAACAAAAAGGAATATGCAGATTTTTTTGCTTCGGAAATAATACGGGCTTGCGGAAAAAATATCATGGATGTATCGCCTGATGTACTTGTCCCAATCCCCGTACATAAGAGGAAGATGCGAAAAAGAGGATATAACCAGGCGGCAGTCCTTGCGGACTGCCTCAGCCCCAAATTGGGGATACCTGTAGACGAAACCATTATCGAACGAACTGTAAATACACTGCCTCAAAAAATGTTGTCAGATAACGAAAGAGAGAATAATATAAAAAAAGCTTTCAATTCATGTAAAAAGTGTGTAAAATATAAGAGTGTAATATTAGTTGATGATATATATACAACAGGCGCCACTGTGGAAGCATGTACAAGGCTTCTGCATAACATGGGGGTCGAGGATGTTTTTTACACAAGTATAAGCATAGGAAGGGGTATCGATTTATATGGAATTGAGAAATTGCCGAAATTGTAAAAGATTATTCAATTACATAAGCGGGGAAGCAATTTGCCCGGGCTGCAAAAAGGTACTTGAGGATAAGTTTCAGCAGGTTAAGGAATACATAAGAGAAAATCCTGGAGTCAATGCCAACAGTGTGGCAGAGGAGTGTGATGTATCGCTTAAGCAGATAAAAAAATGGGTTCGTGAGGAACGGCTTACCTTTGCAGATGATTCGCTTATAGGTCTTGAGTGTGAGAGATGTGGAAAAATGATTCACAGCGGAAGATTTTGTAGTGGATGTGCTGGAGGACTTTCGGATGCATTTGGTAACGCATACAAAAAAGAGGTTGTCTCCGTCAGAAAACCTGAAACAAGAAGCAATGGAAAAATGCGTTTCCTGGAGTAGACATATCCATATGTTGGATTTTTAAATTTTAAAATATAAATACAGACTGTGCTGCCAAGCAGATTTATACCGTATAAATCTGCTTGGCAGCACAGTCTGTTTCTTTTATTTCTTCTTAAGGGTTATGTTATTTGGATTTGTTCCGATAAACTTATTGAGAGAATATTTTCAAGGAGGGATTATTATGCGGATTGGTACATATAACATGGTTAGCCAACTGTATGGAAACGGACCGGCTAAAAAGTCAAACTCAGCAAACGGTACCAGCTATGCAAGCTTCAAGGATGAAGTTTCTTTTTCCAGCACCGGAAAGGACATGCAGGTTGCAAAGAATGCACTTGCAGCTACACCGGATGTAAGAGAGTCACTTGTAAATGATATTAAGGCAAGACTCGAGAACGGAACTTATGAAGTGAGTAGTGAGGATTTTGCATCAAAAATTATGGAAGCTTTTTCTGCCAGAAAAGTATTTTAGGAGTGTATTATGGCAAGTTTGATTGAGAATTTAATTACCCAGATGAATGAGGAGTATGCTGTGTATGAAAAGCTTCTTGAGGCATCTTCCGAAAAAACATCAGCAATAGTTGCAAACAATCTTGAGCGTTTGAAAGAGGCTACGGATAAGGAGCAGTTTCTTGCAGATACGATAGCGGGTATTGCAAGTTCAAGACGTGAAACGATGGATAATATTGCCACGGTGTTGAACAAAAATAAGGAAGACTTAAAGGTTACGGATGTCATTGAATTTTTAGATGCACAGCCTGAATTTAGGGATCCATTAGCAGCTATCAATGAAAAGCTTGCAAAACTTGCCAGAAGATTGAAGGAAATAAACAGCCATAATCAAAATCTTATAATTGAGTCACTTTCTATGATAGAGTACAACATTAATTTATTACAGAATTTGAACAGAGCACCTGAGACGGCGGAATATTCGAAAGATATGTTTAAGAACCATGATGGCTATACAGGCAGTACGGCTACACCAGGTGCAGGAAAATTTGACGCAAAACAGTAAGGAGCAGTGAGCATATGGGCGGAACTATGGGAAGGTTGTCAGTTGGAGTTACAGGATTGCAGACGAACCAGTATGCACTTAACACAACAGCACACAACCTGATGAATACACAGACAAAAGGATATGGCAGACAGCAGGTTATGCTTACGGACAGAGCCTACAATGTTGTAGGTAAGGATGGAACGATTATTCAAAAAGCAGGACTTGGAGTGGTTACCGCAGAGCTTAAGCATGTGAGAGATAACTTTGCGGATTTAGCATATAGAGCTGAGACCGGTAGATTGGATTATTATAAGGCTCAGTATGAAACTGTTGAGGAGATTGAAGGCTACTTTGGAGAGCTTCAGGGACAGACTTTTAACGATACTTTGGATGCTTTCTGGAAAGCATTGCAGGAGATGCAGAAAGAAACAAGCAGTATCGTTACCAGAAGCTCATTTATAGCAACGGCACAGACATTTCTTGACAGGGCACAGATTATCAGAAACAGTCTCGTTACTTATCAGAGTAATCTAAACGTTGAAATCAAGGGTCATGTATCACGTATCAATGAACTTGCAAAAGAAATATATGAGCTGAATGACAATATTCTTGCTGCAGAGGCATCCAATATTGAAAATGCCAATGACTACCGTGATGCAAGAGACCTTGCAATAGATGAGTTGTCGGCACTCGTAAACACGGAAATCGTAACCAGCAAGGACGGAACGATTGAGGTATTTATTGAGGGAAAATGTCTTGTAACCAAAGGTCATATTTATGAACTTACGACCATGAGGGTCAGTGACAATGACGTATATAAAAGAGATTATGATTTTACCAGTGATGCGGCAGATTTCATTATGCCTGTATGGGCGGATGATGAGTCGGCATTGTTTAACATAAAGAAAATTCCGTCTACAGAGACGGAGACTGATATTGGTGTTATCAAGGGTCTGATGATGTCAAGGGGATATTTTGTAAGTAACTATACGGATGTTCCAGTAAAACCGACAAGACCAGTGTCTGATGATTTCGATAATGATGCGGATTATCAGGCGGCAATGGCACAATATATGATAGATTCGGATCAGTACAGCAAAGATTTGGAATACTTCAATAAATTGGTGGAGCCATATACCATTACTAACCTGATGGCACAGTTTGATGTGCTTGTACATGGTATGGTAACAGGCATGAATGATGTTCTTTGCCCAAATAAGGAAGTGGAGCTTGCGGACGGAACCAAGATAAAGATTCTTGATGAGGAAGCAGCAGGAATTGGTATGGGTGAAGGAAATGAATATCCGGGAACAGAGCTGTTCGTAAGAAAAGGCACTCCGAGATATACAAAACAGACTATCACGCTGGCAGATGGAACTACGATGGAGGCTCAGGTTTATAATGAGGAAGATCCTGATGATTATTATTCCTTGTATTCGGTAGGAAACATAACCGTAAACATAGAGCTTACCCAGGATCCGTCGTTGTTGCCACTTTCCAGACAGTCGGGAGAGGAAGCTCAGGTCGTAGCGGATAAGCTTCTTGATTTATGGAATAGCAAGTTTGCAACGGTAAGTCCGAATTCACTTGTTGATTGCAATTTCAAGGACTATTACGCAGGCATGATGGAAGATTTATCTGACAGGGGTTATACGCATAAGAGTATGATGGAAACCCAGCAGCAGGCAGTAGTTGATATCGATAATTACAGGCAGGAGGTTGTGGGAGTATCTTCCGACGAGGAGCTTTCCAACATGATAAAATTCCAGCATGCATACAATGCAGCATCAAGATATGTAAATACCGTATCGGAGATGATAGAACATCTCATAAACAGACTTGGGGCTTAAGAAAGGAGTGGTTAGATGCCATCAACATTTTTAGGATTAAATACCGGACTTTCAGGACTTAACTATTTTCAAAATGCATTAAATACAACTTCACACAATATATCAAATGCTAACACAACAGGGTATTCAAGACAGCAGGTTTTGGCTACCGCTTCAGATCCGTTAAGCTATCATCAGCGTTATGGTATGATGGGAACAGGAGTTACGGCGGTTTCCATAGATAGACTGAGAGAGGTTTTTTATGACAACAAATATTGGAATGTAAGTGCAAAGCAGGCACAGTATGAAGCACAGTATGAGAAGCTTTACAGCCTTGAAACCTATATGAATGAAATCGGAAGCGATGCAGGCTATACAAAGTGGATGTCCGGTTTATCGGATGCGCTTCAGGATTTGGCAGACAATCCGTCTGATTACACCACAAGAATCTCATTTACGTTAGGTGCAGATTCATTCACGGATGTAGTAAATGAGCTTGCTAACAACTTCCAAAATGAACAAAAATCCATAAATGATGAGATGGAACTTATCGTAAGCGATATAAATTCTCTTTCTAAGCAGATTTACGAGCTTACCCAGCAGATAATAAATGTTGAGCTTAAGGGTGGCTCTGCGAACGATTTAAGAGATAAGAGAGATGTATGTATAGACAGACTTTCTGAGTATGTTACGGTTGAGGTAGAGGAACATTCCCTCATGTATGGTGTGGGCAAGGATTCTGTTCCGTCAAATGCAACCACAATGTCAGTCAGAATAAACGGACAGCTTTTGGTTGATGAGATGGAGTACAAGGAGCTTAAAATAGCACCGAGAGAACAAAAATTAAACCAGAACGATGTGGACGGACTTGTAGATATATACTGGAAGTGTGCAGATGGAACAGCAGGAGAACGTTTCAATGTAACAAAATATACAGGACGTCTTACAGGTCTTATGAATATCAGGGATGGAAACAATGGAGAAGTTTTTGCAGGAACCATTACAGCGGTCAGTGACAATCCACCGTCTGCGAAGATTGAGCTTCCAAAAGATGTCCACATAAATGTGCTCAATATACCGGAGCAGGGAACAATAACATTAAATGGCAGGGATTATCTGTATGATGGATGGACTGCCGAGTATGATGAAAACGGATATTTAAATAATTTTGAATTTCAGAATATGACCATGATGAATGAGAATAATGTTGAGGTTTCTGCATTGTTCCCAAATAACATGGTGGGTTATTCAGGAAGGATTGGCGAAAGCAACAGGTTTAAGGGTATTCCTTATTATATGGCAAGGCTGAATGAGCTTGTAAGAACATTCTCCAAATATATGAATGACCTTACTACCAAACCGCTGGGTGACGGCAGGTATCCTGTTGACGAAAACGGAGATCCGGGACTTGATATGTTTACGGCAGTGCAGCCGACGGGTGATGACTATGTTTTAGCAGGCACATTAGACGGTAACGGAACATTTACGGCAACGGAATCAAGCTACTATAAGCTCACTGCACTGAATTGGGAGCTTAACAGCAGTTGGAAGAAGGATCCAAGCAAGGTTGTTGTATTTTACAATGACGACCAGGCACAGGGAAATATAGATCACAGACCGGTTGTTGACAAAATAATATTTGGTATGACCGATATGACCATGTTTGAGAAAGGAAGTGTGACACATTTCCTACAGTCAGTGACGACCAATCTTGGCGTAGATATCAAGAAAATGGAAGTATTTGAGGCAAATCAAGGTGATATTAAGTACACGATAGACAGCCAGAGAAAATCCATTTCAGGTGTAGATGAAAACGAAGAAGCATCTGACCTTGTAAAGTTCCAAAACCTTTATGATTTGGCTTCCAAGGTAATATCAGTTTTGAACGAGGTTTACGACAAGCTTATTAATCAGACCGGAGTATAGGTACCAGGTACAAGAAGGAGGTAACCCTAAAATGAGAATAACGAATCAGATGGTAACAGGAAACTCTCTTAGAAATATGCAGAAAAGTATGTCTGAGGTTAACAAAAGGACAGAACAGTTAACCAGCGGAAAGAAAATAGCAAGAGCATCAGAGGATCCTGTAATTGCAATAAGAGCGCTGAAGCTCAGAACGACGGTTGACCAGCTTACACAGTATAAGGGAAAGAATATTCCGGATGCGGAGTCGTGGTTTAAGATTACAACAACTTCCCTTGACAATATAACGAGCAGAATAAAGGGAATCAATGATTACTGTGTTCAGGGTTCGACGGATTCTTTCAGTACATCGGACAGAAGTGCCATTATTGACGGCTTGAAGCAGCTTAGGGACATGATATACAGTGAGGGAAACTCAACCTACGCAGGCAGATATATATTCTCAGGCTACAAGACGGACAGAAGCCTTGCCTTCACGAGTACGGAGGATGTTACAAAATATTCCTACGACATAACGCAGCATATCAATCCGGCTGATTTGGATACAAAAAATGTTGTGTGGTCGGAGGTTGATTACACAAAGATTGATGCATACATCAATGGTACGGAAACCTATACACAGCCAAATCCTGAGATGGTATACAGAATGAATCTTGCATATGAGAACATTGATGATACAAACAATGCAGGAGATACAGTGCTTGATATCAAAGCGTTCGATGCTGATGGAAATGAAATGGCACTTACCGGATTTGCATTTAACGTAAAAGAACTTGATGATATCAAAACATATTATGAGGTTGGACCAGATGATATAAATGTTATCAAGGAAACCGGTGAGATTATATTTGGAGAAAACGTATATAATAAGCTTAAAATGGCTTCTGATATTCAGGTTTCTTATGCAAAGAAAAAGTTTCAGGAGGATGAGCTGAGACCAGAGCATTATTTTGACTGTACCCAGTATACCGTCCAGTCTGACGGCTCAATCAAGGAGACAGAGTATAAAACGTACGAGGAAGGTCAGCCTATCTATTATGAGGTGAACTTTAATCAAAGTCTTCAGGTAAATACCGAGGGAAACAAAATTATAAATTCTGATGTTGGAAATGATATCAATGACCTGATTTACGCACTTCAGGATTTGATGGATGCGGAGACTGCAAAAACAAGACTTGAGAGTATGCTGAAGGATGTACAGTATGCATCTGACGATGCGGCTGTTGCCAAAATTAATCAACTGCTTTCTGATGTTGATGTGGAAATTGCGGTGAAAAGAGAAAATATGCAAAAGACATTCTCTGCAAACATAACAAATTTCCAGGACTATATGTCAGTGGTTGCAGCAATGGAATCAGATGTAGGAAGCCGTATGACGAAGCTTGATATGATTAAGATAAGAGTGACAGAGCAGTATGAGGCATTTAAGGAGCTTAAGAGTGTCAATGAGGATACGGAGACAGACTCCACGATTATTGATTTCGAGGAAGCGAATCTCGTTTATGAATCAGCACTTGCCGCAACAGGAAGCATTATGAATAAGACTTTGCTTGACTACATTTAAAAAGTCAGCAATAATTATATATAAAAAATAAAAAGCCATATCAACCTGCATGGTCTTGCGTATGGAAAAAGGAAGGTGCATATATGAAGGCGGAAACAAAATTTTTTGGAACAATAGACATCGACGATGATAAAATAATACATTTTCCGAATGGAATCATAGGATTTGAATATTTAAAAAACTTTGCCCTTATATTTGATTCGGAGAGGGAGGAGCCGTCAAAGATAAGCTGGCTTCAATCCATGGAGGAGCCTCTTATGGTATTGCCGGTTATCAATCCTATTGATATTACGGAAGCTTACAATCCGTTTATTGAGGATGAACTGATGAAGAATATCGGAAATCCTGCTGATGAGGATATACTTATACTTGTGTCAATGTCTATTCCGTCTGACCTTACGAAGATGACAGCAAATTTGAAGGGTCCTTTCATTATTAACACTGTAGACAGAAAGGCCATGCAGGTTATAGTAGAAAATCCTGAATATGAAGTAAAATATAATGTATATGACGCCATAGAGAGACTTAAGGCAAAGGAGAGTGAATAATATGCTGGCACTATCAAGAAAACAGGGTGAATCCATTATGGTAGGAAACGATATTGAACTCACAATCCTTGAGGTAAAAGGTGAACAGGTGAAGGTCGGCATATCTGCTCCGAAAAGTGTTCCTGTGTACAGGAAAGAAATATATACGCAGATTCGGGAGACAAATAAAGAAACTGCGGAAAATATTGATATAGAAAGCTTGAAGAAATTGTTTTAATGGTGTAAACTATTTGTATCGAATTGACGATACACTAAATAGAGTATAAGCATTTAGCGTCCCAAGGTTAGTGTAGCGATATACTCGGACGCTTTTTGTTGTTGTTTACTAAATGTTTTAAAATCACATGGAGGTGTATGAACATGGCAAGAATTGATGGAATTTCTGGCAGTGTAGCAAGCACTATGAGCCAGACAACAAGCAGACCACAGAATAAGGAGATTCGTGTGTCTGATGCAGTGCCAAGGGAGCAGATTAAGTTAGAAACTCCTGTTGTTACTGCGCCGGAAGGCAAGAGCGGTTCCCAGACAAGCGATAAGGATACGGACGAACTTTTCGGACAAAACGTCTCTCCTGAGCAGGCAAAAGCTGCTGTTGAGGATTTGAACAGGCAGGTAAAACAGCCAAGTATCATCAAGCACACACAGTTAAGCTTTAAGTATCACGAGGAAACAAACAGGATTTGCATTACCGTTACAGACAGTGATACAGACGAAGTTATCAGAGAGATACCACCTGAGAAGGCACTTGACATGCTTGCAAAGGCATGGGAGATAGCAGGTCTTTTGGTGGACGAAAAGAGATAGGAGGGAAATCAAATGGGAATGAGAATGACAGGCCTCATATCCGGTATGGATACTGAGAGCATGGTTAAGGAATTAGTGAGTGCAAGCTCAACAAAGGTAGATAAAGTCAAAAAAGAAAAGCAGGTTCTTCAGTGGAAGCAGGAAGCGTGGCAGGGTTTAAATACGAAACTGTATAACTTTTTTAAGACAGAGGTTTCATCTCTCCGTCTTGCAACGTCTTTCAAGGCTAAGAAGGCAACATCAAGTGATGAGAGTAAGGTTACAATTAAGGCAGGAACGGCATCGGCAAGCGGTTCACACCGTGTATCTGTTAAGCAGCTTGCATCATCTGCATATCTCACGGGAACAAATATTAAGTCTGGTGGAAACAATTACACTACATATGCAGAAGCTACAGCAAGTACCAAGTTTGCAGATATGACAGACGAGTTTGGAAACAATCTCGGACTTGCGGGACAGACAATTACAATTAAGGCTGGCAATGCTCTTGTTGCTGATTTAACCTTTGAGCTTGGTGGAACAGGCGACAATGGAGTTGCAAGTCTTGAGGAACTGAATAGAAAGCTTGCAGCTACACAGGGCTACGAGAAGTTATCTGCATCATTTGTAGAGGGAAAGCTTACATTTACCAATGCATCCGCAACTAAAAATGAGGATGGTACTACAGTTGGCGAACTTTACACAGTAGAGAGTGCTGCATTTGGAATTACGGGAGAAGTTGGCTATGAGTCTGATGAGGCTTCAGGCAAGACAAATACCCTTGGCGGAAGTACAGACCTTCGCTATGAGAAGAACTTTACAAGCAAAGATATTAACAAATTTACAAAGCTTGCAGACATCGGTATCAATGTAGGAACAAGCTTTACGGTAAATGGCAAGGATTTTGTTGTTGATAAAGAAACCAGCATTTCCGATTTTGTTAGCGGGCTTTCAAAGATGGGCGTTTCAGCAAGTTTTGATGAGAATCAGGGAAGATTTTATATCAATTCGGCTGAGACGGGAAAAGATTACAATTTTGACCTTACCTCTTCAGACAGCAATGCCCTTGACATACTTGGTCTCAGCACAGCAGCAGGTGCAACAAAGGTTGAGGCTCAGGATGCCATTATTGATTACAATGGTGTTGAATATATCGGAAGCAGTAACACTTTTGAGTTGAATGGACTTACAATTACTGCAAGAGGTGTTACAGGAACTTATGATAAAGCAACAGGTGTACTCACAAATGATACGCCTATCAACATTGAGGTTGAGAATGATGTAGATGGAATCTATGATACAATTAAGAACTTTGTAAAGAAATACAATGAGCTTATTGATGAGATGAACACTCTCTACAATGAAAAAAGACCT
>CANTEG010000009.1 GCA_947652735.1 uncultured Lachnospiraceae bacterium
CAAAGTAACAGATTTTTATATTTAATCTGTCTACTTTAGAGGTATCATATCACTGACAAGTTAAGCGGCTATTTTGTACTTAATGAAATCGGGCTGACATAATGCATTATTTCCCACAATACACGGAAATCGCCTGCTTCACAAAGTCGGCAGTTCCTGCCCCACCAGCGTTGTCAATGTTTTTTCGGAAGCGTCCATCAGACACATACATATCACCCAATCCGCTGAGAATTTCGTTCGTGCATGTATAATAATGCTCGGTAATAAATTCCTGCAAGGTGGCAATTTTTGCCTGCACTGCATTGTCAGCAGGAGACATATGCTTCATCGTGCCTAGTTCAGAAAATATTGCCATCATGTCATTTGTAAGCTGTTCGTAGCTGCTTTCATTCTGCTTGGCATGATTTTCTTCGTATTCCTTATATGCAGATGTATCACCCCATCTTGCTTTTGCTTCTGATTTATATTGTTCCATTTCACTTTTGTCAAAAATGCTAAAATCCATTTTCGGTACTCCTTTTTCTTGAATTTCACGGGCAAAAGAAATAAGCTCGCCAATATGTTTATATTGTAATTCTAACAGCTTAATTTGCTGTGACAGTGCTTCTCGCAGGTCAAAAGAAGGACTGTCGAGAATTTTCTTAATTTCTTTCAGCGGAAATTGCAATTCGCGAAACATTAAAATAATTTGCAGGCGAATCAGTGCTGTATCGTCATACAGTCGATAACCTGCTTCGGTTACTGTTGTCGGTTTCAAAACACCGATTGCATCATAATGATGTAGTGTGCGTACGCTGACACCTGTAAGTTTGCTGACTTCTTTTACTGTTCGCATCATTTGTTCCTCCCGTGTAATGTTATTGTAAGGTATTACGTCACGTCAGAGTCAATACCTTTATTGTTAATTTAAAACATTTTTATTTGCATCCATTTTACAAAGCCTGCCAATATTTGAACACACTGTCATAGCCGCTTTATTCATAAAATTCGCACCTTAAAATTAGTATTTCGCACCAAGTAATGAAATATAAAAGTATAAAAAGCCGATACATCAGATAAAGATTATCCTATAAAAGCCAAAGGAAGTGAAGCAGTTTATGAAAATAGCAGTTTGCGATGATGATAAAGCAATGAGAGAGTATATTATTTCTTTGATAAAAAAACAGGCAAAGGATGCACAGATTATGGCATTTACAACAGGGGAAGAACTGTTGAAGCAACAGGAGCACTTTGACATTTATTTTTTAGATGTAAAAATGGGAGAAATGTCAGGAATGGACACCGCAAAGAGTATTAGACACAATCAGGAGAAAAAAAGTGACACAAAGAGTATTATCATTTTTGTGACTGGCTATGAAAAATATATGAATGATGCGTTTGATGTTTCAGCGTTTCATTATCTGTTAAAGCCTGTTAATGAAGAAAAATTCAGCAATGTATTTGGGCGTGCAAAAAGGGAGCTGTTAGCGGCAGAGGAACAGACTAAACGGTACATTTTGGTGAAAAATGCCGACGCACAGAGAAAGGTTTATATTAGGGATATTTATTATATTGAGAGTGCAAATAAAAAAGTTATTATTCATACAAGGACGGGGATACTGGAATGCTATGGAAAGATGGAGGCAATGGAGCAGATGACAGGAAGCAGCTTTTACCGCTGTCATCGTTGTTATCTTGTAAATATGGAGAATATTATTTCTTATAATGCAGGCACGATAGAGGTGGCAGATGGGGACAGGCTGATACTTGCACAGAGGAAATATAATGATTTCGTCAAAACATATATGCGGTATGTAAAAAACGGAGGGCTTGTCAATGGCTGATATTGTGTTTCCGATTTGTATGTATTTTGTTGACAGTATATTGAGCGGTGTTTACACACGGAATTTTTTGAAAGAAAAATTTAAGAAATGGTCTGCTTGGGTGTTATGGGTTGCCATATACATGCTGATTCAAAGCTTTGTTTTTATAATAGTGGACAATAAATTTCCAATCAACGAGGTTATGGGAATAATACTGAATATTTGTATCTTGTTGTCTATGCAGCTCATATTTTTTCAAAAGGATTTGCAAAAACAATTTTTCATTGCATTTAGCTTTGTTGCGGGCAGAGAAATCGTAAAACACATTGGAAGTGTGCTTAGTATTGCTTTTTCCGAATTATGGAACAGGATTTTTGATATTTTATTGGAAAAAGGTGTGCTGAATACAATGGACAGGCTGTATAGATGGATAGACATTTCCATTGCAGCTATTACAATTGTAGATTTGATGCTGTATGCCCTGTTGCTGTTTGGGTATTTGTTTCTCATAAGCAGAAAATTTGTAAAAAAAGAGTATCCGTTCCAATTGCAGGAAAATATATTTTTGATTTTACCATGTATCGCTGCACTCTGCATTTCAGTTACAATAAAAGTATTGATTATATCAGTTGAAAATGGAATGACCGTAATTATTTATGACACGGTTCCAGCGGCAAAGTTCTGGGTACCATTTATTTGCGTACTTCTGCTTTTGTCAATTATTGCCAGCGTTGTGCTATTTCAAAAATTAGTGGAGTATAACGAGGAGACGAAGAAGCGTGCTATACTGGAAAATCAAGTGCAGCAAATGCAACGGGAAATCTCGGAAATACAGGATATTTATACGGACATGAGAGGGCTTAGGCACGACATGAGAAGCCATTTGGCAAATATTTCCCTGCTCGTAAAAGGGGAAAATGGCTCAGCAAACGAAGAATTGGAACGCTATATCGGGAAAATGGAAGACACTGTAAAAAAGCTGGACTTTTCCTACAAGACAGGAAATCCCATTACGGATATTATTATTCACCAAAAAGGGCAGGAGGCAGAGAAAAAGCAGATATGGATTGAGGTAGATTTTACCTATCCGTCAAAGCTTTTGATAGATGTTTATGATATTGCCGTTATCCTGAATAATGCACTGGAAAATGCCATAGAAGCATGTGGCAAGGTGGATGGGCAAAAACGGATGAGGTTACATTCTTATGTGAAAGGAAGCTTGTTTTTTATAGAGATTGAAAATGATTTTTGCGGTGCGGTTGTTATGGAGGAAGAAAGCGGACTGCCTGTCAGCAGCAAGAAGAACAAAAAGCTGCATGGAATTGGTATTTCTAACATCCAAAGATGTGCAAAGAAGTATATGGGTGATATTGACATTGTAATTTCTGAAACTGAGGGGAGAAAAAAGTTTAACCTTACAGTAATGATGAACGGGAAACCTGCGGCAAGCTGATAGTATACTGAAAAATTCGCACCCAAAATGAAGTGGTTCACACCAAAACTATGAAATACTTTTTTAGGATGGCGATAAAACAGATAGATGCTTGGAGATGTACAAAATGGAGGATTTGAAAAGTGAATGTCAACGGAGTAACACAAAGTTATTATCAACAATATTTAATGGCAAATAAGAATGTAAAGAGTGCGGAAAAATTTGCAGTCAACAAAACAAGCAATACACAGGGCTTGTCGGAAGCAGAAGAAATGAAAGAGTTTAAGAAAGAATTTTATGAAGACCTTTCTAAAGTTACCAATCACAGGACAGTAAGCAATGCAGCCGTTAATATTTCAGATGCAGCATTTCAGGCAATGAAAGCTGACCCGAAATATAGGGAGAAAATTCTTTCGTTAATTCAGAGAGATTTGGGAGACTCTTATGCACCGAGAAACTGTTCGGTTATGATAACAGTTGGAGCAACCTTGAATGAATATGGAGGGGATTCATGGCCTGTGGGTTACGATTCTGATTTTCATAGACGGGCACAAAACAGCTTTTATAAGAGAATAAATGACAAGAGAGACAGGAACAAAGAAATTCAGGAAAAATATCTGGAAAGACGGGAACAGATTAAAAAGCAGCAACAGGAACTATTGAATGAAACCATTTTAAAGCAGAAGCAGGAAAGAAACCGATTATCACAGTTGTGGAATATGGAAAGGAACGGTGTTCAATATGTTAATGGAAATTACAAGCAGGTATAATCATTATGCAAATTATGCGGATAGCACGAAAAAATCAGCTAACAAGACAGCGGATGAAAAAACAAATACGCCAACAAACAGCAAAGACAAGGTACAGGAATATTACGAGAAATTATGTAAAAAATTTCCACACATAAATTTTAATACAAATGGTGGTGTGTTAGCAAGCAATGGTAACAAAGTTACTGTAAATCTTTCGTATGACTGCTTGAAAAAAATGGCAAGTGATTCGGAATTTGCAAAGGAAATTGAATGGAATTTGTCGGGAGAAACGGCAGCAAATTCAATGGTTTATGGATGGGCACAAAGAGATGGTGTTGTGCTCGGAGGAAGAACTGTCACATATGATGCAGATGGAAACAGGCAGTCATCTTGCGGTGGAATGAGAACTGCAAATGAAGGAAATGAAAATAGCAATATAACTAGATTGCAGAAAAAATATAAGACAGAGGAAGAACGTTATTTAAAAGCAAAAAAGAAACGTGAAGATAAAGAGAAAATTGATAAGAAGCGGGCAGAGAAAAAGATAGAGGAAGAGAAAGTGGCAAAAAGACGAGCAGAGAAAAAAATAACCGAAGAAGCAAGGATAAGATTTGATATAAAAGCGTAAGCATTGTTGTTCTTGTATTTCGCGGGGAGACTTAAATATGCTTTAGTGGATTGTCGGACGTGTAGAAATTATTTTTAATAACGAAAGGAACGGTGATTTATATGTCAATTAAGATTACAAACAATTATAGTAACTATGTCACAAGCAACACGAATACCACAAAAAATGCGGGCGGTACAAAAGAAAGTGATGTGGTAACAAGTGTTGTGGAGCTGAAAACTTCAACGCCCGGAGTAACCAAAAAAGAGGAGATAAAAACAGGCTATAAAAATGTAAACAACTACTCCAAATATTTACAGGGAAAATATAGTTATATGAACACGGGAACAACCTCAATGGAAGGTGTTCCGACAACTGTGTCCGTATCAGGTGCATTTTTGAGACAATGCATGAATGATCCTGAGAAAGCAAAATATTTGGAGGAAAATCTGGCAGCTATTCCTGATTGCGCTTCTTATGCGGTATCACATGCGTTGGGAACCCTGACAAGCCTTTCTTATCAATTTGATGCCGACGGAAATATAACGATAATTAGCTCGGGTACAAATGACCCTGACGGAAAGATAGCACGGGAAAATGCCAAAAGGAAAGCACAGGAGAAAAAGGCGGCAGAGGAAAAAGCAGCCAAAAAGCGGGCAGAAAAAAAGGCAGAAGAAAAGGCAGCAAAAAAACGTGCAGAGAAAAAAGCAGCGAATGAGGTGACAGAAAAAGGCGAATATACAGTAAGTGCTACAGGTTCAGATGTAAAAAACGTTACGGAAAAGGCGATGACTGCTTCAATGGGAACATTTGCGTCTACAAGGGCAAGGCTTGATGTTAAGGCGTGAAATATATTTGCCAAAAGGCAACAGAGTGTAGTAAGATGAAATAGTGATGGAACGGAAACTGAGATTGGAAGCGGGGTGTAGAAAAGAATATGCTACATAAAATTAATCCACGAATGTATCCCGATTTTATCCCCCTTGCAAGCTCCCACCCATGCGGGAAGGTTTATCCATGCTCTATTGCGGAGGGCATTTGCGAGGGAGAAATCTTTACAAATGTAAGAGAAAATTACAGCAGTGTTTTATTTTGGTCACATAGTGGTTTTGCTTATCTTTTAGGGCAATTTGACGAATATTTTCTTGAAGATATTTATGCACTTTTGTTAAATAAAAACAACGCAAGTGTAAGGCGTTTTCTTTTGATGACGAATGATGAATTGATACGGGATTATTTCAAACTGAACCAAAATATTTCCATAGAAAAACGTTATTTATTTGAATACGCAGATAATTGTAAAATTGAGGAAGTGACACTTCCTATCGGATATCAATTAAAAGAAATAGATAACACTATATTGCTTCAAATGCAGGGCAATATAGTGCCTTCACTTTTTTGGAAAGACCCAAATGCTTTTTTGGATAAAGGAAAAGGATACTGTATAACCTGCAATAACGAAATTGCTGCATGGGCTTTTTCTGCTGCCGTTAGCAGTGAAGAGGTTGACATAGGAATTGAAACAAGCCCTATGTACAGGCAGCAGGGATTAGGAATTATTGTAGCGGAAAAAATGATAGAGTACACAATTAAACAGGGAAAGAAACCTGTATGGGCATGCCACTACAAAAATGCGGCTTCTGAAAGAATGGCAGAAAAGTTAGGCTTTGTAAAAATATCTGAATGTTCAGTTATCAAATCAAATTCCTAACCTGTCCCGTCATATGCATTTCTTTCCACGTAGGTCATCATGGCATTGTTTCGCCATCCATGTGCAAATGCCAGCAGTAGGATGGAAGTATATATGAGCAACGGCTTGCCAAAGAAGAAGCCTGATACCAGTATGGCAAGTATGCAAACACCGAGAAAGCACATAACGGCTATATGCTCTTTTAACCACTTCTTTTTGTAAAAGACAATTTTATCGTGTAAGCTATAGCTGCTGACACAGATTGCCTGTGTAAGATTTTGTTCGGCAGCTTCTCTGTATGCTTCTTCGGATAGTCGCCTGCCGCTTAAAATTTCATTTATGCTCACAGAAAATAACTCACTCATCGCAAGCAAAGCGTCAGCAGGAGGAAGATACGTGCCAGTTTCCCAGCGGGAAACGGTTTTGTTCGTCACACCAATTTTATCTCCCAGTTGTTCCTGCGTAAGTCCCTGTTCTTTTCTAAGCTTTGCTATAAATTTACCTGTTTTATCTAAATCCATTTGTATCACCTCAATAAAAATATAGCATGTCTAAGTCATTTTTGTCTTGCCCATAAACAGCGAATTTAGGGAAATAGCCCGATTTTAAGCAATTCCTAATACATTCTCATAGATTTCCCTGTCACTGTCCTTAAAGACATTGAAAATAACCCGCTCCATATGGCTGCCATGTGACTGCAAGAAAGAAGTCACTGTGTCGTAGGCTATCTCGGCAGCCTTGTCATTTGGAAAATGAAATTCGCCTGTCGAGATACAACAAAACGCAACGGATTTAATATTGTTGTCCACGCAGCATTGCAGTACATTTTCATAGCAATTCCGTAAGTCCTGACAAAGAGTGTCATTCAGTCTGTCATATACAATCGGACCAACCGTGTGAATGACATAATCACATGGAAGATTATAGGCATTGGTCAGGGTTGCCGTGCCTGTAGGTTCCTCGTAGCTTTTACCATGCTGAATACGCCGATTGCCCATAATGCGATTGCATTCATTTCTAAGCTGAATTCCCGCGGCACTGTGAATAGCATTGTCAATGCATCTGTGGCATGGCACAAAACAGCCTAACATTTGGGAATTAGCTGCATTTACAATTGCGCCCACCTTCAGTCGTGTAATATCGCCCTGCCAAAGTGATAGTTTGGACTGCTCATTTATGGTCGGGATATCAGATAATTGGACAACACCCTTTTCTTTCAGCTCGTCCTGTAAGTAGCTGTCCTGTAAATCCATTAATTCATCAGAAAGCTCCCGCGGCATGCGGATGTTCATCAACCCTCTGATTAAATGTTTTTGTTCTGATTCCGATGCGGGAATGGTAATGCTCTTATGTTGTTTGGAATCCGCTATCAGAAGTTTTAATAATTCGCTTGTTTTTTCCATATTGTTCACCACCTTACTATATCAAATCAAAAAAATCCAGTTGTCCGTCTTTCCATGATTTTTGTTCTGCCTGTTTTATCACATCATGTTTAGTTATCTCCCCGACAAGAAGTGGTGAGGTAGCATTATGTAAGCGTCTGTTTTTTGCAACTGTCTCATCGTCGTAGTTGGCATAGCAATATAAACAGCCATGCCCACAGGTATTGTAGGCTCCGATATCTGCTCCAAGCAGACAGGAACATTCCTGTCGTGCCATTTTCTTTTGCGGCACGGAAAGCCTGCATCCAAGTGCCTGTTCCAATACTTCCTTTGACATGCAACCATCTGCATCTATATTTTCACGTGTGAGGGCTGCATTTTCACAGCATAAATGTACCTGTAAACTATTTTCCTTTGAAATTTCGGAAAATGCAGCGATTAAGGCTTCTTGTTCATCGTTTGTTACGCTGCGGATTCCCTTGAAATTCCGTTTCGTTTTCTCGTATAAATCAATAAAGCTTACCACACATTGGTCTGTATATGCTGAAAGTGCATTTGCTATTTGGCGAAATTGTTCAATGTGATAGTTGACCGAGTATTTATCTGTAACAAAAATTGGGTCGTACCGCCAGCTTATCCGTTTCTTTCCGATAAGCTCTGAAAGAGTTTGAAAATGCTTGATAACCTGTTCCTTGGGCGGTACATATGGTTCAATATCCCGTTCGTATGGCGTGATTGTCACAAACCAAAACATATCAAATGCTGACAACAGGGGAAGCCTGTCAAGCATTGGAAAAGGATTTTTGGTACAAAATACGATGGCATCAACTACATCAGGGGTCAATAAATATTTTGTTATCTGTGTCGGATAGTAGGGGTTGCGTGCATATACATAGCCCTCTTTTACACGGTTAAAAAACCAGTCGCTGTAATAAGCAGGGATATCCGTCCTGCTGCCTGTATTTAGTATCACAGAAAAACCATCCTTTCTGAACGAAATTCAAATCTAAGCAATAAGTAATGCCAGTCAGTTGCAAACTCATTATTTTTAAAGCTACTTAGCATCATTGCAGGCAACAAGCAGTGCAAGCACACCTGTATTAATTTGCCTATATTGTAAAATGAATGTTCGAAGACAGAGCTTCGCAATCACCTAAATAAATCATACATCTGTCATTGATTGTACCACAAAATTGATATCGTCGTTAATACAGATTGATTTTAGTTTAATTTCCTCCGGGGCAAATGTCTCCCCCATATTCAGGCAGGCATAATTTGCGTTTTTCCAGTTGTATGTCATGTCCCAAAACGAATACTTGATGATTGTGTATGGCGTATTATATATTTTCAGTATGAATTTGATAATATGGGATTTTTGTGCTGGAAATACATGTATCGTTTGATTGCTTGATTATGAAGAAAAAAGTGTTAATGAAAAAGAATGACAATCAGTTATATCTGTTCCGCTTGTTTTATGTTATAATTTGCATATATTTTTTGGAGAGATGGATATGCCGATTAACGCAATCAATAAACGAAGAAGCATCAGAAAATTCCAGCAAAAAGCTGTACCGATAGAGTTGATAAACAAGGTTTTGGAAGCAGGACGGGCAGCACCCTCAGCAAAAAACAGACAGCCGTGGCACTTTATCGTTTTTGCAGGTGAGCATAAAAAAGAATTGCTCAATGCGATGGAGCATGGATTGGAAAGAGAAGAACGGGGCATAACGAATTTGCCTAATTCACGTTATGGTCTTGCAGATGCCCGAAATACACTTAGAATTATGCGAGAAGCACCTGCCATCATTATTGTGATAAATACAAATGGAAAATCGCCATTTCTTCCCGTTGACAATGATGAGCGGGTGGCAGAGATATGTGACAGTCTATCCATCGGTGCCGCTGTGGAAAATATACTGCTTACGGCAGAGGAAGTCGGTCTGGGTGCTTTGTGGATTGCCAATACCTGCTTTGCTTACAGGGAGCTTACGGACTATTTGAACACGGACAAACAGCTTGCCTGTGCAATTGCGATAGGGTATGCAAACGAAAAGCCTGATAAAAGACCGAGAAAGCCATTAAAGGAGATTGTCGAATACAGATTATAGTTGAAGGAGATTAAAATGCTTGGAGTATATTTTAGCGGAACGGGAAATTCAAGATATGCAGTAGAGCTTTTTCTAAAAAAGTATGGTGT
Organism: uncultured Lachnospiraceae bacterium; assembly: GCA_947652735.1. GTDB lineage: Bacteria > Bacillota > Clostridia > Lachnospirales > Lachnospiraceae > Coprococcus_C. Next base: position 9,863 of record CANTEG010000009.1, read on the forward strand.
ATGTGCAGAGGCATGTTCCATCAACGACAAAAACATAGTCAGATACATAAAAGCGAATGATGAGCTTGTTTTTGGTTATTCTGTGCAATTTAGTAACATTCCCAAAATGTTGAGGGATTTTATAGACCAAAACAAGCATTTATGGAATGGTAAGAAAATCTTTGTGATTGCGACAATGGGGCTTTTCAGCGGAGATGGGGCAGGAATTTTGGCACGCAGGTTGAGAAAGCATGGTGCACAAATAACAGGAGGCTTGCATTTGAAAATGCCAGATAGTATAGCTGACGAAAAGGCATTGAAGCGTTCCTTGGAAAAAAATAAAGAACTTGTGATGGAAGCTGGGAAGAAGATAGATGCGGCAGTTTATGCCATGAAAAATGGAAAAGTACCACAAGAGGGAATGGGATTTTTGTATCATTTAGCAGGACTGTTTGGACAACGGTTGTATTTTTATAATAAGACAAAACAATATACGGATAAAGTTAAAATTGATACAGATAAGTGTGTTGGCTGTGGCAAGTGTGTAAAACTTTGTATGATGAACAATCTGAATATTGAAAACGGTGTAGCGAAAGCAGGAGATAGATGCACAATGTGTTATTGTTGTATAAACATATGTCCGAAGCAGGCAATCACGCTGTTGGGAAAAAATGTTGTATGGCAGGGAACGGTCGAAAAGTACCTTTAACATTGCATAAAGGACGGTATTAATCATGCATGAAAAGAGGGATGTGTAAATGATAAGGGTTAGGGCTTCGTATGTAGCGTAATGGCAAAAATGGCGAATTTATTATAGGGGGATTTTAAAATGGCAGTATCGAACATAAAAGCAGTTTTCCATTGTGATGTTAAAAAGGTGTGGAATACGGTTACATCACTTCATAATTATGCATGGCGGAGTGACTTGGGAAAGATAGAAATAAAGGATGAAAAATCATTTGTTGAATATACAAAGGACGGTTATGCGACCACATTTACCATTACTGTAACCAAGCCGTGTGAACGATGGGAGTTTGACATGGGAAATGACAATATGAAGGGACATTGGACTGGCATATTTACGCAAAAGGGTGATGTAACGGAGTTGGATTTTACAGAATCTGTAGATGCGAAAAAAGCTTTTATGAAGCCTTTTTTAAAAATGTACTTGAGGAAGCAGCAGAAGCAGTATATTTTAGACTTACAAAAGGAATTGGCAACTTCGTCAAATTAAGAAGAATCTAAATGACGATTTAGATTTTTTGTAGTAAAATCAATATGGAAGTTTATGCAAGGAGGTTGTCCAATGATTGACAACAAGAAGGAACAAGAGAGAATATAGAAAATATCCTTGCTGCTTATGAGTCAAGGAAAGATAAAGAGTATTATGCAGCAGGTGTGGCAAATGATAAGATTGCCGAAAATGATTACAACCTCTCGGTATCCTCTTATGCGGAGCAGAAAGATACAAGGGAAAAGATAGATATTAAGGTGTTAAATGCAGAGATTGAGCAGATTGTGGCAAGAGAGCAGATACTTCGTGATGAGATTGCAAATATTTTTGCGGAAGGTAAATTGTCGGAAGCTGCAGCTGTTTCCAAAATGGAAATAGTTCAGCAAGAGGGAAAACGTCAGATTGAATACTATTCGCTTGATGTGATTATTTCCGTAGGATATAGAGGTAATTCTAAAAGAGGACACATTTCAGAATATGGGCAACTAAGGTTCTGAAGGCATATATGATTAAAGGCTTAGACTTGGATGACGAACGCCTGAAGCAAGGAAAAACAGCGTTCGGAAAAGATTATTTTAAAGAGCTGTTGGAACGGATTCGCTCCATTCGTGCAAGCAAACGCAGGATTTGGCAACAGATTACAGATATTTATGCAGAATGTAGTATTGATTATGATAAGGATTCATGGCTATTAAAATGGAATACTTGGAGTAATACTAAGTTATTGAATGCAAATCACTAAATGAATTTTTAAACATGTTTTTTGGATATGGAATCAATGGGCAATAGGGTATCTTTGTAATAGCAAGTCATAGTTAAAAGTGATATGGTGAAAGAAACTGAATTTAAAATTCAATTTGCGTGCTATTTCTTTGATTATAAATTGTAATTTTTAGATATATTGTTTATAATATTTATAACTTTTTGGAATAATTTACCAATGTATAATATGAGGAGCTTACAGATATGTCATATACTGAAAAGGATGAAATTGTATTTGTAGATACAGAAGTTGACCCACATAGTAAAAAGGTCGGGGATATTGGAGCAATTCGTACGGCGGTGCCCGTTTCATCTGTTATCGGACGTCAGTTTCACTCCGAAAATATCGGAAAATTTGAAGCTTTTATAGAAAATGCATTTTTCTTGTGCGGTCATAATATTATCAAGTTTGATTTGAAATACATTTTTTCTTCTGTTGAGAAAGCAGGAATAAGGTCTGTTATTGATACGCTGTATCTGTCACCATTGTTATTTCCGCAACACCCATATCATAAACTGGTTAAAGATGATAAACTTCGGTCTGATGAGCTGAATAATCCGTTAAATGATGCACGTAAGACAATGGAATTGTTTATGGATGAGGTATCTACATTTGAAAATCTAAATATAAATCTGAAAAAAATATATTATACACTTTTAGGAATGGTACCAAATTTTCGGGGCTTTTTTACATATTTGAAATTTCGTGAAAGAACGAATAACTTGGAGGCACTCGTGCATGCATACTTTAAAGGAAAAATCTGTGCAAATGCTGCGATTAGTAAATTGGCACAAAAGTACCCTGTTGAGTTGGCATACTGTCTTTCTGTTATTTCAATCGGAGATAAGAATTCGATTATTCCATATTGGGTTCAGAAAACTTACCCTAAGGTTCAGGATGTGTATAGAATATTGTGTGGCACCCCATGTCATGAGGGATGTGCCTATTGTATGAAATTTTATAATATACAGGAACAGCTAAAGAAGAAATTCGGATATGATGATTTCCGTAAATATAACGGGCAGCCATTGCAGGAAAAAGCAGTAGATGCGGCAATACATGGGAAATCACTTTTGGCAGTTTTTCCGACTGGTGGAGGGAAATCCATAACATTTCAACTTCCTGCGTTAATTGAAGCCGAGACAACCCATGGGTTAACAGTTGTAATTTCGCCTTTGCAATCGCTTATGAAGGATCAGGTAGATAATTTAAGCCAAAAGGGAATCACCGATGCAGTTACAATTAATGGCTTGCTGAATACCCTTGATCGTGCAGAAGCGTTAAACCGTGTGGAAAGTGGGATTGCATCCATTTTATACATATCACCGGAATTATTGCGTTCCAAAACCATAGAACGCTTACTTATGGGAAGACATATTGCACGTTTTGTAATTGATGAGGCACATTGTTTTTCTTCATGGGGACAGGATTTTCGGGTGGATTATCTTTACATAGGAGATTTTATCGCTAAGCTTCAGGCAAGTAAGTGCATTACTATTCCAGTATCTTGTTTTACAGCAACGGCAAAGCAGAAAGTTATCAGCGATATCAGAGAATATTTTAAAAATAAATTAAATTTAGAATTGGAATTATTTACAACAAGTGCTGCCAGAATGAACCTGCGTTACGAAGTATTGTATCGCGAAAATAATGAAAAAAAATATGATACGTTACGGGGATTGATTGAGCAAAAAAGTTGCCCGACAATTGTGTATGTTTCACGTACAAAAAGGGCGGAGGAAATTGCTCAAAAGCTTTATAGAGATGGATTTAATGCAAAGCCATTTCATGGGAAAATGAATAGTGAAGAAAAAATCACAAGTCAAGAGGAGTTTATACGTGGAGAAGTACAAATTATTGTTGCTACATCTGCTTTTGGAATGGGTGTCGATAAAAAAGATGTAAAGTTAGTTGTTCATTATGACATTTCCACTTCATTAGAAAATTATATGCAGGAAGCAGGGAGGGCAGGACGTGACGAGAATATTCAAGCGGAATGTTATGTATTATTCAACGAAAATGATTTGGATAAGCATTTTATTTTTTTAAATCAAAATAAGTTAAGTATAAGTGAAATTCAGCAGGTCTGGAAAGGCATAAAGGACCTGACGAAAAATAGAGATAGAATATGCTGTTCTGCGTTGGAAATCGCAAGACAGGCAGGCTGGGATGAATCTGTAGATAATATTGAGACAAAGGTAAGGACTGCTATTTCCGCATTGGAAGTTGCAGGATATTTAAAGAGAGGGCAGAACTGCCCAAGAGTTTATGCTGACAGCATTCAGGTGCGGAATATGCAGGAGGCTGCTGACTGTATTAATCATTCAAATAAGTTTGATGCAACACAAAAAGAAAATGCAAAAAGGATTATTGAAAAGCTGATATCTACAAGAAGCAGGGCAGCGGCTGATACAACAGAGGCAGAGTGCAGAGTAGACTATATAGCGGATCATCTTGGAATTACAAAACAAAATGTTATTGAGGCTGTTAATATTATGAGAGAGGCAGGCATTCTTGCCAATGAACGGGAAATGTCTGTATATGTTGATATAGGGATGCTCCGCAGTCGTAGAAAAAATACGGCATTAAGTAACTTTTCTGCATTGGAAAAGTTTTTACTTGAGAAATTACAGAATGATGGGGCTTGGATAAATTATAAGCTGGTAAATGAAGAAGCCACTAACAATAATATCAAATCATCTACAGTAAGCAATCTTAGACGCTTGTTATATTTTTGGGTTATTAAAGGATATATTAAAAAGCCGGAAGGTGAGATTAGCAATATGGTTCAGGTGATACCGGAAGAAGATGTGGATAAGCTGAAAAAACGATATCAGAAAAGGATGGCAATATCATACTTTATAGAGCAATTCTTCTTGGAAAGAGCTAAGGAAAAGTTAAATCAACAGAATATATCTGACAAAGAAAAAAATAATATTATGGTTAATTTTTCCATACAGGAATTACAGCGTTTCTATGACAATGAGCCAAAGCTGGTACAAGAAGAAAAAGTTTCCTTACATGAGGTTGAGGAGGCGTTGCTGTATTTGTCTAAAATAAATGCATTTCGATTAGAGGGTGGTTTCCTTGTACTTTATAATGCTATGGATATAACCCGTCTGGAACGAGATAATAAGAAGCGATATAAGCTTGAAGATTACAAGCAGTTAAGCGATTTTTATATCAGCAAGACGCAGCAAATTCATATTGTTGGCGAATACGCTAATATGATGGTGAGTGATTATCAGGCGGCATTAACATTTGTAAATGATTATTTTCAAATGGAATATAAGCTGTTTTTGACTAAGTATTTTAAAGGAGCAAGATTAAGCGAGATTGACAGAAATATCACACCGATGAAATATGAGCAGCTTTTTAACAATCTTTCGAAGCAACAAGCGGATATTATTAATGATGATACATCAAAAGTAATTGTTGTGGCGGCAGGTCCGGGAAGTGGGAAGACAAGGATTTTGGTGCACAAATTAGCTTCATTAATGCTCTTGGAGGATGTTAAGCATGAGCAGCTTTTGATGTTGACATTTTCGCGGGCAGCAGCAATGGAATTTAAAAAAAGGCTTGTGGAGTTAATTGGCAATGCAGCGTATTTTATAGAGATTAAAACATTTCATTCGTACTGCTTTGATTTGCTGGGCAAAATAGGAGACATTAAAAAATCTGAAACCGTAGTTCGTGATGCTACACAAATGATTTTAAATGGCGATGTAGAACTGGACCGTATTACCAAGAATGTTTTGGTTTTGGACGAAGCACAAGATATGAATCAGGATGAATTTGGACTCGTCAAGGCATTAATGGAACATAACGAAGAAATGCGTGTTATTGCTGTAGGAGATGATGACCAAAATATTTATGAATTTCGGGGCTCATCATCCCAATATATGCAGTCTTTTATGAATAATCCCGATGCACACAAATATGAGTTGATTGAGAATTTTAGAAGCAGCTATAGGGTTGTGGCTGTTGCGAATGAATTTGCAAAAAAAATACATAATCGTATGAAAAATAGTCCAATATGCCCTATTAAGCAGGAGACAGGTGAGGTTTTTATTACAAAAGTGCAATCTCACTTGGAAATGTCAGTTGCTAATGGGGTGGAGGTGACATGGAAAAAAGGAAGCGGAAATGTGGGTGCAGTGCTTACCAGTACGAATATACAAGCATATATTGTTTCAGAACTTCTTAATAAGAGAGGATTTAAAGTTAAATTAATTCAATCAAACGATGGTTTTGCATTGTATAATTTGTTTGAAATGCGTTATTTTTTGAGTCAGATTAAGTCGGATGCACCAATTGTTGAAGAACCTGTGTGGACGACCGCTATAGAAAAACTGAAAAATAAATATTCCAAAAGTGACAATCTGAACCCATGCATCAGATTACTGGAGGAATTTGCCAGAGTGAATCCAAAGAAATATTATACAGATTTTGAAGAGTTTCTGCGAGAAGTACATTTTGAGGATTTCAGTAATGGCAGCGAGGATACAATCTATGTGTCAACAATCCATAAGGCAAAAGGAAAAGAATTTGATTGGGTCTATATGGTTCTTAGTGATGATGGAGAATTTAATGATGAATTGGCGAGACGTATCTATGTTGGAATGACGCGTGCAAAAAGTAATTTACATATTTATCACAATACAAATTACTTTTATGGGCTTGAAAATATATTTCAGGCAATGGGGGTACAATTTTGTATTGATGAAACTTATTATTCGGAGCCTGATGAAATAGTTTTGGCACTCACTCATCGCGATGTTTGGCTGTCTTACCCTGCCGAAGATATTCATGAGGAAATTTTGGGCACCTTGCAGGGCGGAGATGAATTATACATTGCAGAGGGAGATACTTTTGACAGAGGAAGAATACGATTTTCCGTAAATTATGATGGGAAATTACGCAGGGTTGCATGTACATCAAAAAAATTTTATGAAAAGATAAATAAATATAAGTTAAAAGGGTATATTCCATATCAGGCAAAGGTTCTTTTTGTTGTGAAATGGTTGGATAAAGAAAATGAGTGTGAACATAGTGTTGTACTTCCACTATTAAAGTTGAAGAAGATGATGTAGAATAAGATTATCAAAAGTAACGGATGACCTTGAGAAGGACATATGTTACCCTCTGTTTATGGAAATAAAAAAATGGAGGACTGTAGGCACAAAAAAAAGATATTTTGAAGTACACAGTCACTTTCTGTACTTGGTATTGGAAAAGGCTCGGGAACAGTAATGTTGTTTTTTGTTATATGGTTACGAAAATATAGAAAAACCAGCTTCGGAACCATCAATTTAACCGACAGTTCTGAAGCTGTTTTCTCTTTTTACAAACTTGAATTATTTTATATCCATTACCTCAAATATCTTTTAAAATATTTCCAACCCAGTTTTAAAAACATACGTTACCCTTTATCCGTCCGTTTTGCAATCTCTTTTTCCTGTATCTCTGGCGGGGTCTGTTCATATCTTGCGAATGAGTAGGAGTATGTGCCGCTTCCGCCAGTTATTGAGCGTAAATCGGTATTGTAGCCGTAAAGCTCCATGTATGGAATATCGGCAATAATTTCCTGATAACCATTTTCACCAGGGTTCATGGAAAGAATACGGGCACGACGTTTGTTTAAGTCACCCATAATATCACCCGTATATTTGTCAGGTACAAGTACCTTTAAGGAGGCTATCGGCTCCAATAAAATCGGCTTCGCTTCCATAAAACCCTTCTTGAATGCCTGGGTGGCGGCAACCTTAAATGCCATTTCTGAGGAGTCAACAGTGTGGTATGAGCCGTCGTATAACACAGCTTTCACGCCAACGGCAGGGTATGATGCCAATGGTCCGCTTGTTACTGCCTCCTGTATTCCCTTTTCAACGGCAGGAAAATAATTTTTAGGAACAGCGCCACCGACAACACATTGGTCAAATACATATGGAGTTTCCAAATCTCCCGATGGTTCAAATGTCATTTTTACATGACCGTATTGCCCGTGTCCACCTGACTGTTTCTTATACTTATATTCAACGTCAGATTTTTTCAGTATGGTTTCACGGAATGCAATCCTTGGTTTTTCAAGCTCAATTTCTACCTTGTATCTGTCTAGAAGCTTGGAAACTACGACCTCAAGGTGTTGGTCGCCTATTCCGTATATCAGGGTCTGACCGTTTGCGGCATCGTTTTCAATCTTGAGGGTTAAATCCTCGGACATTAACTTTTGAAGTGCCTGGGAAACCTTATCATCGTCACCTTTCTTCTTTACAGTATATCTCTTATATGTATACGGAGTGGAGATGTTCGTGCGGAGATAGGCAACAGGGGTTTTTTGTGTGGAAAGCGAATCGGTTGTTGTAACGGAAGTAAGCTTTGCCAAAGCACCTATATCGCCTGCGTGCAGTTCTTTAACTTCCTCTGGCTTATTACCACGCATTACATAAAGCTTTCCGATTTTTTCCTCAACGCCTTTGTGGTGGTTGTACAGTATGTCATCTGTTTTTAATACACCTGAATTAACTTTAATCAGGGAGTATTTTCCAATGAAAGGGTCTGCGATGGTTTTCCATACGTAAGCAGACTTTGGTTTTGAGAAATCATAGTCAGCGTTAAATATTTCGTTTGTTTTTGTGTTTATACCTGAACAGCTCCGCTTTTCAGGGCTTGGCAGGTATTTTACGATGTCGACCATCAGTGTGTAGATGCCGCGTGCAAGTGTGTTAGAGCCCATAAGCACAGGTACAATACCGCCTTCCGCCACATTCACCCTAAGTGCCTGCCTGATTTCGTTTTCTGAAAATTCATCGCCATTAAAATAACGCTCAAGAAAATCATCATTTGTCTCAGCCACAGCCTCCATAAGGGCTGTTCGGCATATCGTTAAGTTTTCCATGGAATATTCAGGAACATCCATCTTTTCCACGTCGCCATGCGTGGTCCAGCGTTTTGCACGCTGTTGTAAAACATTTACATATCCGACAAATTCCTTATTTTCACGCACAGGAAGATGAAACGGTGCAATGCATTTGCCGTACATATCCTGTAAATCCTGTACAACCTGCCTGTAGCTTGCGTTATCGTTATCCATATTTGTAACGAATATCATGCGTGGCAGCTTATATTTTTCACATATTTCCCATGCTTTTTTTGTTCCGACTTCAATGCCGTTTTTGCCTGATACAACGATAATGGCAGCATCGGAGGCTGATACCGCTTCCTCAACCTCTCCAACAAAATCAAATGCACCGGGAGTATCTAAAATATTAACCTTTGTATCTTCCCATATAATGGGAACAATGGATGTGTTGACAGAGATATGCCGTTTCATTTCCTCCTTGTCATAATCGCTGATTGTATTGCCGTCAGTTACCTTTCCCATTCGTGTTGTCATCTTGGCAAGATATGCCATGGCTTCCACCAGGCTTGTTTTTCCACATCCGCTGTGACCGAGCAATACAACATTTCTAATCTTGTCTGTGGTGTAAATATTCATAAGGGACCCCCTTTCGTGGAACATCGCCGCATCTTATACTCTGCAAAATACTTGCATTTGCACATACATGGCAAAACCATGTCCTTGACTAAAATAACGGCGCAATGTGTGTGAAGTTACGATTGCATTTACATAATAACGTATCTTGTTATCTACGCCTAATTTTAACACAATCAGGGGGTGTGTGCAATTAATATAAAATCAATGTGAATAACGAATTGTCATTTTTCGAAACGTCACTCCAAATAAAAATTGCCGATTTAGGCTTCCTTCACGGAATTACCTGAAACCGGCAATTTTTTTTACACTATACATTTATCTAAATGGAAGTGATTTTGTCTTGATAAACTTGGTGTGCGTGTTATCCCTCAATAGCAATATATTTTTTCTCCTCAACCTGAGGTTCCTGATAGACAGGCTTAGGGATGGATAGCTTCAACACGCCGCTTTCATATTTTGCATGAATGTCCTCCTGCCTGATGTCTTCTCCGACATAGAAGGAGCGGCTCATGCTGCCGGCATAACGCTCATGGCGGACATATTTGCCTGTTTTGGTTTCTTTCTCGTCCTTGTTAAGACCCTTTGCTGCCTTAATTATCAGATATCCACCGGTAAGTTCAAGGGAAAGTTCATCCTTCTTAAAGCCTGGCAGGTCAACGTCTACTTCGTAGCAGTCATCATGCTCCTGCACATCCGTCTTCATCATATTGGCTGCATTGTGTCCGTACAGCTTCTTTTGGACTTTTTGCATCGCTCTGTCATCCCATACAGGAAAATCAAAAAATCCGTCAAAGAAATCGTCAAATAAATTTTCTCTAAAAATACTAGGTGTCATCATAGGTCATCTCTCCTTTTCTTTCTAAAAAAATAATTTTGTGTTCTATATGTGTTATAACATATATATTAGCACTCGTCAATAGCGAGTGCTAATAATTTTTGTGAAATTTTTGTGTACTTGTACAAAATGTCAAAAACAAAAGAATTTTCACAAACATGGTCGGGATTTAAAAATAAAGTAACAGTTATGCCAAGTTATGTGATATAATATGACCCATTATCAGGTTATTTATAAAAGATATGTGGAGGAACAAATATGAAAAAGAAAAAATCTTTACAGGAGTTTATATATGCTGTTTTTCTTTTGGGTGCAATTATTATTTTATTTTTTTGGTTTACTGCACAAAACAGCAAACGGACGGAGAAACAGAATAGAGATTATGCAGCGGACTCCGCAAGGATGAAGGCAGAACAGATTGATGACGAATTGAATAATGCCATGAGCCGAATTGATACATATGCATATTTTGTAGGAGAGAGTTTGACTGAGCCAAAGATTACGGCACAGATGCTTGAAAAAATGGAAGAAAATTCCCAGTTTGATGCTATTATGTTTACGGATCTTGACGGTGTGGACTATGCGTCTGACGGACGGACTGCCGATGTTATGAATCGATTTTTTTATACGGATGGGATTAGTGGAAACAGTAATATTGAAGTTATATTTGACCCCCATTTTTTTAATGAGACAATGGTATGCTTTTATGCACCTGTATATTATAAGGGACAGGTCATAGGTGTACTTCGGGGTGCCTTCTTGGCTGAGGAGTACTTGAAAAGTATGCTTAATACTACATATTTTGGAGAGAAAGCCCAGGTATTTTTGTGTTCATCAGACGGCAGAGTAATTGCAAGCTCTAACGATCGGGATTATGAGGGACACCTGCTTGATGCGTTAAAGGAAATGAACGTGATTGATCAGGTGGTAGCTGATAAGGCACGTCAGATTTTTGATAATGGTGGGGCTGAGGTCTTTGCATGTGATGCTTCTGATGAGACAGATAATTTTTGTGTAACATATTTGCCGAATAACGATTATGTTCTTGTGCAGACATTTCCAAAAAACGTAACACAACGCATGATTAAGGAAGAAAATCTTGTGGGAATTAAGCTGGAGGTTATGCTGATTATCCTGTTTGTTGTCTACATTATAGTGATACTGATTCGGGCTAGCCGCAAACGGAAGCAGTTGGAGCTTGAAAATCGTGAGATGGGTTATATTACAAGCGGTGTGAATACATTGTTTTCGAGATTCTCCATGTTTGATTTTGAGGAGGACACCTACCAGTATCTTGCTGGTACGAAACCTGAAAATGGGGATATTGAAGACAGGGGAAGTTACCGTGATATTGTGGACAATTTGACGGGGTATGTAGAAGAAAGCCACCGTCAGGAGTTTGTTGACTTCATGGATAAAAATACGATTATTGAGTCTATGTCAGAGCACGATGATTTACGGTATGAGTGTCCGGTAATAAAGAACGGAAAATCGGAGTGGGAGCACATGAATGTGATTTGTCTGGAAAGAAAAGACAATCAGGTGACCAAGGCGTTATTTATCCGTCAGAATATAACAGACATAAAAGAAAAAGAACTGCGTATCCAGCGGGAAAGAGCACTTGCAAACCGTAAGGAAAGGCAGTATCAGATAGCAATTATGTCCAACTCCTTCTGCAATTTTGAGTTTAATGTAACTGAAGACATTATTGAACAGGATATTGTTATGGATATCAAAGGACAAAATATATCCTTATTTGATATGATAGGATTGACTGCTCCCTGCAAGGCATCAGAATGCTTTGAAAAATGCAAACAGTTTGTCTTGGAGGAATCCATGGAAAATTATTCCGGCACCGTAAACATTGAGAATTTGCTTAGGTGTTATGAGCAGGGTGACAGAGAGGTTATCGCTGAGTATTGGGAAGAAATTTCCGGTCTGGAGCAGATGTGTGTGCGCCAGTCTTTTGTAATGACGAAGGACGAGGATACAGGAGACATTATGGCTATGGTGGTGTCAAAGGATATCACAGAGCAGGTGAAAAAGCAGAGAGAGCAGACCCAGGCACTTCAGGATGCGTTGATGCAGGCACAGCATGCCAACAAGGCAAAGACTACATTTTTGTCAAATATGTCCCATGATATTCGTACACCTATGAATGCCATAATAGGATTTTCAACGATTGCAATCAGCCATATTGACAATCGGGAACAGGTTTTGGACAGCTTGCAAAAAGTTCTTTCCTCAAGTAATCATTTGCTCAGCCTCATAAATGATGTTTTGGACATGAGCAGGATAGAAAGCGGAAAGGTACAGATTAAAGAGCAGGATTGTAATATTTCTGAGCTGATGCACAATTTGGTAAATATTATTCAGCCGCAAATTAAAGCAAAGCAGCTTGAATTATTTATCGATACCTTTGAGGTTGCCAATGAAGATGTTATAGCTGATCCTTTGAAACTGAATCAGGTGTTTATCAATCTGTTAAGCAATGCTGTAAAGTATACGCCGGCAGGAGGAACCATATCATTCCGAATTATGCAGAAGACTACATTTCGGCATGGATATGGGGACTATACGTTTATTATTAAGGATAATGGTATCGGAATGTCGCAGGATTTTGTGGAACATATCTTTGAACCTTTTGAGAGAGAGTCTACTGTGACACAAAGCGGTATTCAGGGAACAGGTCTTGGAATGGCAATTACAAAAAATATTGTAGAGATGATGAACGGTACCATCAACGTTGAGAGTACGGTAGGCAAAGGCAGCACATTTACGGTAGAATTAGGACTAAAGCTACAGGATACGGAAAAAACAGATGAACAGATTAAAGAACTTGAAGGTTTGAGGGCACTGGTTGTGGACGATGACCTTAATATATGTGACAGTGTAGATAAAATGCTAAAGCAAATCGGACTTCGTTCAGAGTGGACAACCTCCGGAAGAGAGGCAGTGTACCGCGCTAAGGCGGCCCACGATGAGGGGGACTCCTATCATACATTTATCATAGATTGGCAGATGCCGGGACTGAGTGGAGTAGAAACTGCAAAGAAAATTCGGGATGCAGTTGGCAATGAGGCACCTATCATAATTTTGACAGCATATGATTGGACTGATATTGAGGAAGAGGCAAAGGCGGCGGGTGTTACTGCTTTTTGTGCAAAACCTATGTTTATGTCAGATTTGAAGACAGTACTTCTTGCCGCTAACAACTTGTTGGAAAAGCAGGTTGAGGCACCAGAGTGGACACTGGCTGATTTCAGCGGAAAGCGTATTCTTCTTGTTGAGGACATTGAACTAAATCGTGAGATAGCGCAGATGATTTTGGAAGAAACTGGATTTGTTGTGGACACGGCACCAGACGGAACAGATGCGGTGGCAATGATGGAAAAAGCGGAAGAAAATTATTATGACGCAATTTTAATGGATGTGCAGATGCCTATTATGAATGGATATGAAGCGACTAGGACGATACGAAGACTTGCCAGAAAAGATGTAAAGGATTTACCTATTATTGCCATGACGGCGAATGCATTAGAGGAAGATAAGGAGGCGGCATTGATGAATGGAATGAATGCCCATATTGCAAAGCCGCTTGATATGGATGTCTTTATATCCGTGCTCAGAAAATTTCTTGGATAACATGTGGCATTTGGCAGCAAATTAAATTGTATGTGCAAATAGCTGGGAAAACAAATTTAATCTGAGTTAATGTACGTAAATTAAAAAATGTAATAACAGTTACGTAAAGTTATGTGTTATAATAGGAATAATGAATTGGTTATTTGTGTGGTAAGGAGGAGGAATATGGAAAATCGTTTGGTATGGCAAGATAGATTTAATATTGGCGTTGATATTATTGATAAAGAACATAAAAAGCTATTTCGGATTATTAATAAGCTTTTCGCCTTTGGAGAAGATGAGGAGAAGAGCCAGTGGGTATGTCAGGAGGGTATTAAATATTTTAAAGACCATGCGATGAAGCATTTTGCGGATGAGGAAGCTTATATGGAGTCTATTAACTACAGCGGACTTCAGGTACATAAGCGAATACATGATGATTTTCGTGAGAAAATTCTTCCGGCACTTCAGGAGGAATTGGAGGAAAGCGATTATTCGGAAGATGCAGTAAGCCACTTTTTGGGTGTGTGCACAGGATGGCTTTTGGGACATACGTTGACGGAAGACCGTGCCATTACAGGAAAAACCATAAGTATGTGGGATGAGCTTCTGCCTGAGGAAGCACACATTGCAATGCGTCAGGCGATTCTTCAACAAATGTACGATATGTTCCAGTTGGACGCAAAAGTTCTCAGTGAGAGCTACGGCGGGGAGAAGTTTGGAAAAGGCATCTACTACCGCATTATTTATAGCAACGAAAAGGGCGAGAAATGGGAGAACATTTTGGTCTTTGAGGAAAACCTGTTGATTAATACGGTTGGAAAGCTCATAGGAATCAAAACGGATAAGGTGACTGTTATGCTGGTCAACGCGGTGCGGTATACTGCCAGACAATGCGTGGAACGTATTATGGAACATTTTCCAAGTTCAACCAAATATAAAATTAAATCAGAAAATTTACTTACATATGAGCAGTTTCGAAAGGTATTTGAGAGGGAGAAACCACAGTTTAGTATGTTGTTTGATACGGGAGCAGGATATTTTGCCTACTGTGTCATCGCACCGCATTTAAATGAAAGCAGTGTTGGAACAACATCCATCAAGGCAGGAAATGCCATGTCGGAAATTGGAAATTATTTAAAGAAAAACGAGAAAAAACAAAAGGAAATGAGTCAAAAGAAGAAAATTCTTGTGGTGGATGATTCAAATGTGATGTTGCAGGCAATGAAGGAACTGCTGGACAAAGAATATGAGATGTCTTTTGCCAATTCAGGGTTATCGGCAATCAGCAGTCTCACTTTAGACAGACCGGATTTAATACTCCTTGATTATGAAATGCCTGTATGTAATGGCAGACAGGTGTTGGAAATGATTCGTTCGGAGAAAGATTTCGCAGGGATTGCCGTAATCTTTTTGACGGGCAGGGTAGATAAGGAAAGTGTAAAACAGGTGCTGTCCTTAAAACCAGCAGGCTATCTTTCCAAAAGCTTAGAGCCTGTAGAGATTAAGAAAAATATTGACCTTTATTTTGAAAAAGTGAGTGGAATTAAGTAAAAAAATATTCAAATTGCCGGTTCGGGTTAACCTTATAGATAGGTTTCTTCAACCGGCAATTTTATTCCTGCTTTATGTTTAGCGGTCACAGGCATTTTATGTTGGTATATGCATAATGTTCTTAGCGGTTAATTTTTTTGAGTACTATTTAACTTATGTTCAGTTGTCGGGAACCATTTTATTTGTTATGCTCTAATCAGCAAAGGCCGATGCACAAAACAAGATGTACAACAAATATTTGGAAAAGGAGTTGTTGTTTATGAATATAGGGGAAATTATTAGGGAAAACCGTAAGAAAATCAATATGACGCAGGAGGAGATGGCAAACCGTTTGGGGGTAACGGCACCTGCGGTTAATAAGTGGGAAAATGGAAATTCCATGCCCGATATTATGCTGCTGGCACCGATTGCCAGACTTTTGGGTATCACACTTGATACATTGCTGTCTTATAGGGAAAATCTGGCGGATGAGGAAATTAGTGCCTTTCTCGAGGAGGCGGAAAAACGACTGAGGCATGAAGAATATGATAAGGTTTTTGCATGGGCAAAGGAAACATTGGAGCAGTATCCAAACTGCGGAGAATTGATGCTGCAAATGACAGCAGTGCTTGATGCTGAGCGTATTATTAAAGAAATTCCGAATGATGCCGTCTATGACAGTTATATTTTTGATTGCTATAACCGCTGCCTGAAAAGCGGGGAGGGGAATGTGCGGCAGCGCGCTGCGGATGCTTTGTATGGATTATATATAAGAAAAGAGCAGTATGATAAGGCGGAGGACATGCTTGATTATATTCCTGAGGAAAATCCAGAAAGAAAAAGGAAGCAGGCTCAGCTTTATGGGAAAACAGGCAATATACAGGAAGCGTATAAGAAATATGAAGAGTTGCTGTTTGCAGATTATCAGATGGTAAGTGCGGCGTTTCATGGTATGTATATGCTAGCGTTACAGGACAAGGATATGGAAAAGGCACATGTATTTGCCGAAAAGCAGGAGGAGCTGGCACAGCTTTTTGAGATGGGAAGGTATCACGAGGTGTCGTGTAAGCTGGAGCTTGCAACAGTGGAACAGGATGCAGATGCAGTCATAGATATTATGGGGCAAATGATAGGTGCAATTTCAGATATTATGCATTTTACGACATCGAAGTTATATGAACATATGACGTTTCAGGAGGCAAGAGGAGAATTTTTGGAGGAGCTTAAAAGTAACCTGATTGCATGTTTTTGTGATGAGGAAAGCTACGGCTTTTTGAAGGAAGATAAGCGATACCATGAGTTGTTGAAGGGATATACGGGAAAGAAAAATGAGATGTAAAAAAGTACTGGTCATTCTTTTGTGCATTGTCATGCTATGCAGTGGGTGCAACGCCCGGAATAATCAAAATGGGGTTACCTCGGATAATGATACTTACAATTTGCAGGAAAACAGGGATGAGTTCAATTATGTACATACGGACACTGACTGCAACATTGATGAACATGCAACAAATATATCAACAGATATTTTATCGGATATTCCGTCTTATTCAGGTGAGCCTTATGTGGAGATTAATCATAATATCCCAAATTTTACAGATGGGGAAAAAGAAAGCAGGACGGCATTTGAGCTTTATAGTGAATTGGATGAGCTGGGACGCTGCGGCGAGGCATATGCAAATATATGTCAGGAACTCATGCCGACGGAGGAGCGGGGTGAGATAGGTCATATTAAACCATCAGGATGGCAACTGATAAAATATGACATCGTAGACGGAAATTATCTTTACAACAGATGCCATCTAATTGCGTATCAGCTTGCAGGTGAAAATGCAAATGAGAAGAACCTGATTACAGGCACGAGATACTTTAATGTGACGGGTATGCTGACCTTTGAAAATCAGGTTGCAGAGTATGTGAAAGCAACGGGGAACCATGTGTTGTATCGTGTAACTCCAATATATAATGGAAACGATTTGGTGGCAGCAGGTGTTCAAATGGAAGCATATTCCGTTGAGGATGACGGAAGCGGCATATGTTTTAACGTATTCGTGTATAATGTCCAGCCTGGTATCAGCATTGATTATGCAACGGGTGAGAGCAGACTGATTGCAGGAAGTGATGGTTCAGATACAGGAAATGTGCCGAATGAAAGTGCTTCGGACTATATGACGGATGTAAATGCAGCGGATACGAAGACGGAACATGTATCGGAAGATAATGCATCGGATATGAAAGAATCATATATCTCGGAGGATAATACTTTAAAAGAAAATGCTGGGAAGAACGATGCAGACAAGCAGACATATATATTAAACAAAAATACGAAAAAATTTCATCTTCCTACATGTGAAAGCGTCAGTGACATAAAAGAAGAAAACAAAAAAGAGGTCGTTGGAAGCAGGAAAGAAATCATGGATGAGGGATATGTGCCATGCAAGAGATGTAACCCATAGAAAAATGGAGGAAGTATCACTTTTGATATGGCTAAAGTGCATATTTTATGCTGGTAAATAAGGTATTGTAATGATATAATTTAAAAAGCTTTTTGGATAATACAGTATCCGACTAAAATTTAATATTACGAGGTAATATTCCAAGTGAAGAGAAAAATTAAAATCAGTTTCAATGCCCCGATAACATTAACGCTCGTTTTTATATGTTTTATAGCCACACTGCTTGGTGTGATTACAGGGGGAGCAAGTACCAGACTTTTGTTTATGACATATCATTCGTCATTGTTAAATCCAATGACATATATAAGGTTTATCACACACATTTTCGGTCACAGCGGTTGGAGTCATTTTATAGGAAATGCTTCGTATTTACTGTTGCTTGGACCTTTGCTGGAAGAAAAATACGGTTCGAAGGAAATGCTGGAGGTAATAGGAGCTACAGCGTTGGTAGTGGGAATTGGAAACTGGATTTTCTTTAGCAGATATGCTTTGTGTGGTGCAAGCGGTGTGGTGTTTGCATTTATTTTACTGGCATCATTTACAAGCTTTACTGAGGGGGAAATACCATTAACATTTATTTTGGTAACGGTAGTTTATATTGGACAACAGGTATATGAGGGCATTGCCTTGCATGACAACATTTCCCATATGGCACATATCGCAGGCGGTTTTGTCGGAGCGGGAACAGGATATATGCTGAATAAAAAGTCATCCTATTGAGGTGATGCTGAAAGATAAGGGAAAGGACGAATCAGATTTATAATGAAGACAAGTAATGAGCTGCGGACACTGCTTCACAGCATAGACCATAAGGGATATCCGAATTATAAGCAGACAGCAGGAGGATATCATTTTAAGCAGTATGACCTTTATATCGACCATGTACAGGGTGACCCGTTTGCTTCACCATCCAGTCTGCATGTTGAGGTGTTTCATGGAAAAGCAGGTTTCCCTGAGGAATATTACAAGGGAACTGGAGCAGTTGTGGCACGAATTGCATTGCAGGACTATCTGACAAGACTTTTATGTGCACAATTTGAACAGTATAATTTTAAGGCAAAAGGATCAGGCAAGAGTGGACTGATTTCTATCAGCCGATGCGGGCAGGCGGTACTGGAGCGTACAGCCTGCCAAATTACTGATGAGAAAATAATCATGCGGTTTCATGTTGGCTTTCCTGCATTTGGAAGAACGATTAACGCAGGAGAACTGGAAAAAATCTTATTTGATTTTCTGCCTAAATGCGTGGAGAACAGTGCGTATTATGTAAACTTGGATAAGAAAAAGGTCGAAGCTGCCGTATTTCTTGCGGAAGACCAAAGTGCACTACGGCAAATATTAAAGAAGGAGAAGCTGGTGGCATTTGTTGCAAATGGTTCCATTTTACCGAGACAAAGTGGTGTCTCGGAGCGTCCGTTAAAGGGTGCTGTTCCGTTTACTTCGCCATCATCAATGGAGAGAAGCTTTTTGTTGCCGCATATGGGGGAAATAAGCGGGATGGCAGTTCCTGAGGGGATAACACTCATTGTCGGAGGAGGCTATCACGGAAAATCAACGCTTTTGTCGGCTATACAGCAGGGCATTTACAATCATATTGCAGGGGATGGCAGGGAATTTGTCATTACTGAGCAATCTGCAGTTAAGCTTCGGGCGGAGGATGGACGTTCCATAAGAAATGTGAATATATCATTATTTATAAATGACTTGCCAAACAACAAGGACACCAGTGCTTTTAGTACAGAGGATGCAAGCGGAAGTACCTCGCAGGCAGCAGGTGTCATCGAGGGAATTGAGGCAGGAACAAGGCTGCTTCTGATTGACGAGGATACGTCAGCAACGAATTTTATGGTTCGGGATGAATTTATGCAGCAGGTAATCAGCCGTGAAAAAGAGCCAATTACACCGTTTTTGGAGCGTGCACGTGATTTGTATGAAAAAACAGGTGTTTCCACAATTCTTGTTGCAGGCAGTTCGGGAGCTTTTTTCCATATTGCGGATGATATACTGCAAATGGATTGCTACAAAACAGTTGACATAACATCTAAAGTGAAAGGCATGTGTGACAGTTACACGGCACCGAGGACGCAGGCACCAAATTACAGTATATCAAAGTTTGAGCGTGTCCTGCCAAAGTATTGTGGCGACAAATCCCGCAATCGTCCTATGAAAGTTAAGGCGTTTGGCGTGGAGTCATTATCACTTGATAAGTCAAGTGTGGATGTACGTTACGTTGAGCAGCTTATAGACGCGGAACAGACAACGGCACTTGCTTATATGATGAGGTATATATTGGAAAACAAGCTGAATGGAAAAAATACAGTAAGGGATATTGTAAATGCAGTAGAGCAAGAGTTTGAGAGTAAGGGCTTTGCCGCCTTTTGCGGCTCTTATGTACCGTGTGGTCTTGCAAGACCAAGAATACAGGAAATTTACGCGTGCCTGAACCGTTTTAGGGGATAAGGTACCTTTGGATGATGTATCGATTGTTTACCTGAGAGGAGTTTACATGAGTACAACGATAAGTTTAAATGTATCAAAGGAACAGCAGTCAGTTGTGAACAAGGAAGAAAGAGACATTACCGATAAATTTGCAGTCATTGACACTGAGACAAATTGGTATGATGAGGTAATGTCCATTGGCATAGTAGTTGCCGAGAAGGAAACCATGAAAAAAATTGATGCTGTATATTACATATTTGATCCAGAGTATAAAGTAGGCGGGATGTTTTCGGATGAACTGTTTTGTCACGATGACAAAGCCTGTATTACAAGCAGGGCTCAGGCGTTGAAAGAAATAAAACAATGGCTGGATGCTTATCATGTACAGAAGCTGTTTGCTTATAATGCCAGATTTGATAAGATGCATTTGCCCGAATATGCCATGTATCAATGGTATGATATTATGCGCTTGGCTGCGTACCGTCAATATAACAAAGCCATACCTGATACTGCGGATTGCTACAGGACAGGGAAAATGAAACGGGGATATGGCGTTGAAAATGTATTGAAAATGCTTAGCGATAACAATGGATACAGGGAAACGCATAATGCGGTTTTGGATGCAGAGGATGAACTGCAAATTATGCAATTGATGGGACATGGGATAAGTGAATATGATATTGCATTGATACCAAATAAGAAATAAAGAATATAAGTGAAGTTAAGAAGATAAACAGCTAACACCAAATAAAAAACGAAGGCTCTGTAATTACAGAACCTTCGAAAGAAAATCTTTTAATCTCGGATTTTTCGGATGTGCAAAAAATTCATCAGGCGGGGCACTTTCTAAAATCTGTCCCTCGTCAATAAATAATACACGATTGGCAACTTCTCTCGCAAATCCCATCTCGTGAGTTACGATAATCATTGTCATACCATCCTTTGCAAGTGCCTTCATCAGGTCAAGGACCTCACCTACCATTTCAGGGTCTAAGGCACTGGTTGGTTCATCGAAAAGAATAACATCAGGATTCATGGCAAGAGAACGTACGATTGCAACTCTTTGCTTTTGACCACCTGAAAGGGTGGAAGGGTAAACATCTGCCTTATCCTCAAGTCCTATCCTTGACAGTAATTCCATTGCCTGTGTTCGGGCATTTTCAATAATGGAAGCTTTGGTTTCTGTTATCTCCTGTAAAGGCTTCTTGTTGCCGGATGACCGAAACAGGTTGGCAAACTTTGTACGTGCATTTTTTCTTTTTGCCTTTTTCAAATCCTTACAATTTAAGTGAACAGGTGCAAGCATTATATTTTGAAGTACGGTTTTGTTGTTAAACAGGTTGAAATGCTGGAACACCATGCCCATATGTCTTCTGTGTACATTGATATCAACCTTAAGGTCTGCAATGTCAACACCGTTAAATATTATCTGTCCGCCTGTCGGGTCTTCCATACAGTTGAGACAGCGTAAAAATGTACTTTTACCAGAGCCGGATGGTCCTATGACAACCACGATGTCACCTTTGTTAATGGTGACATCTATGCCGTTTAAGACCTTGTTATCTCCAAAATGTTTTTCCAGATTAATGACGTCTATCACTTTTTCTCAGGCTCCTTTCCATAATTTTAATTCCCAAGCTGATAATCAATACCAAAATAATGTAAATGATTGCCATGGTAAGATAAGGAACCATAAACTCATAACTGTTGCTTCCAATGTAGTTAAATGCAACGTACAAATCGGCAGCACCCACAAAGCTGACAACAGAGGTTTCTTTAATGAGGGCTATAAATTCATTTCCAAGTGTTGGGAGAATGTTTTTTACTGCCTGCGGAATCACAATTTTTATCATGGTTGTACCAAAACTTAAGCCGACTGCACGGCCTGCTTCCATTTGTCCTTGGTCAACAGATAAAATACCGCTTCGCATTATCTCCGATATATATGCACCGCTGTTTAGTCCGAATACCAAAATTGCTACCTGCACACCTGTCATATGTGCATTCCAAAGTGGAAGCATGACGTAGTAAAAAACAAGGAGCTGGACAACCACAGGTGTTCCCCTGAACAATGCAACATATAAGCTGCATATTGTGTTTAAAACACGGGGCAGAACCTTATATTTCGGCAGAACCCTTATGGTGGCAATCACGGTTCCGATTACAATACCTATAATGAGCCCAAGTACAGCAATCAGAAGCGTGTTTTTTAATCCCTCAAGAACCTTGATATAACCCTTGTGGTCTATAAGTATTTCTATGAATTTCTCAATCTTTTGGATAAAGTTGTCCATTTATAAACCTTTCCTACTGCATCTTATTAATAGAGTCAGTAATACATGCTGCCGGTGCAGAGTCGATAATAACATATTGAATGTTTCCGTTTAACAAATCCTGTACTGCAAGTGCACCGTTCTTATAGCCGATGGTCTCAACATTAAATCCGTCAAAGCCCCATTCGGCATCGCCCTCACTGTAAAACTGTCCTGTGGTTCCAAGCTGCACACCGATTTTAACATTCTTATCCTTCGTCTTTAAAATTGCTTCAATTGAAGCGGCATCCGTACATGAGTCAAACTCTGTGTTGTCAGAAGGGACGATTAATCTTTGTGATGCATTATAGTAAGAGTTTGAGAATGTTACATATTCCTCACGGTCCTCTCTTACGGTAAGACCTGCCATTGCAATGTCACATTTCTGTTGTCCTACGGAAAGACATACTGCCTCAAAATCCATGTTCTGGATAACAAGCTCCTTGCCGAGTTTTTCAGCAAGCTTAGCGGCAATTTCCATGTCAATACCATAGTAGCTGTCACCCTGAACATACTCAAATGGCTCAAACGCAGCGTTTGTTGCAACAACAAGCTGGTCCTTGCTCTCGTCATATGCAGCAGATTTAATTGCGACAGGAGTGCCGTCACCGAAATAGTGGTTACAGATTTCATCAAATGTACCGTCAGCCTGAATATCAGTTATAAATGTGTTTATTTCTTCCAAAAGCTCAGGCTGTGTTTTATCTACGCCAAATGCATATTCCTCATTTGTGAGGTCAATCTCGATAACCTTTGAGGTTGTCTTTGTCTGCTTATCATCTTTCTTATTTCCGCATCCTGTAAGCACTGACAGACATAAAGCTGCCGTGAGTAAAAGGGCGGTTAGTTTCTTTGCTTTCATAATTTAATGTTCTTCCTTTCATGGTTAAATAGTTAAGATGTACTGTACGACATGCTTTTTGGACAGTCGTAAAATAAATACTTTTTCTGCTGTAATATAACACTTTATGCAAGAAAAAGCAATAAGCTTTAATGGGATAAAAAACCTTGTGTTTTACAATTGATGATGGTATTATATAATAACGTTAATATACAATGCCTTCGTTATGCAATGAATGGTTGTGTTTAATAATATATTATGCTTGTATAAGAGGTGAAACCGTGATAGACGAAAGTAGAGTAAAGCTTATGACTAAGCTTGCTATATATGAGAAAAATGAGGGGCACAGGACTGTCCCTATGAGTAGATATTATAAAAAGGATTATGTAAGATACAATGTGCTGAAAACATGGGTGGCAGCAACGGTAGTTTACTGGTCGGTATTTGCAGCATACATATATATGAGCTTTGAGGATGTACTTACAAAAATAAATGAGTTGGATTACTTTGATATAATGTATAAGCTGTTGATTGGATATGCGGCATTTTGCGTACTTTATTATCTGTTTTCCAGCATGGTTTATGGCTATAGATATGAAAAGGCAAAAAAAGGCTTGGCGGAATATAACGGAAACTTAAAGAAGCTGATTGCAATTGAGTCGGGCGAGGACATTTCAAATAAGGTGGTTGTCACCAAAGACAGTGATTTGGAGGAAGTTGTTGAATCCAAGGCAAAGGCGGCAAACCCAAGAGTCAGGGTAAACAGGACTGAGCTTGTAAGAAATCAGCAGGAGCTTGAAGAAAAGAAAAAAGAGCAGCAGATTATTGAGAATGTCAGAAGGAGAAATGACCGTATCGCCATGCAGAACGAAACACTGATAAGACAGCAAAGACAGGCAGAGGAAGACAGGCGGCGTATCAGGGAGCGCAGACAACAGTTGGAGAGAGAACAGATGGACAGACTCAGAATTCAGCAGATGCAGAAGATGCAACAAAGACAAAACTACAGCTACGGTCAGAAATCACAAAGTGATGAAGGGGGAGACAGATAAATGACAGGCTTATTGACCATTAAAGATGCCATCAGAGATTTTTTAAGAAAATATGATGAGATAACAACACCTATAATCAGATTTATTATAGCGTTGATAGTATTTAAATCAGTAAATTCCATGTATGGATATTCAGACTTATTTGATAAGGGAGTAGTTATATTTCTCCTTTCCGTCATATCTGCATTAGTTTCAGATATTGTGGTTGTTTTACTTGTAGGAGCGGTAATGTGCGTAAATGCGTTTGCTATTTCCGTAGAGGTGGGAGTGCTGTTCCTGCTTATATTTATACTGATGTATGGTTTGTATATGAGGATGTTTCCTGATTGCAGTTGGATATTGATTTTGGTTCCGGTTTTATATACGTTGAAAATACAGTATTCAATACCAATCATTGTTGCCATATTTGTCGGTTTACCGGGTGCGGTTCCTGCTGCATTTGGAATTGTGGTTTTTTATTTTTCACAGTATGCAAGAGAGGTTTATACTACTTTGCATGCGGCGGTCGTGGATGAAAATTTTCAGCCTATTACATACATTGTAAAAGAGTTGTCAAAAGATAAGGAAATGATGGTTGCAGCAATCGTATTTGCAATCGTTATTGTCATTACAAATACAATACACAGACTGTCATTTGATTATTCATGGTATGTTGCGATAGGAGTTGGGGCATTATGTAATATAATATGCTTTATCATATGCGGAACCGTTTTAGATGCCGGTGTAGGCGGCGGAGATGTTGTTCTTGGAACGATTATCGGTGTACTTCTTGCAGTTATCATACAGATGTGTAAGAGTGTTGTGGATTATTCCAGAAAAGAAAGCGTCCAATTTGAGGATGATGAATATTATTATTATGTAAAAGCGATTCCTAAGCTTGGGGAACCAACAAAGGAAAAAAGCGTCAAAACAATGACGGAAAGCAATAATAAGGAACGTGATGACGCGGATGTAAAGAGAAGACTGGCCGAGCATGCTGCTACAGTATCAAGAGACAGAAGGAGCATGGAGGAAAGCAGACAAAGACAATCGTCATTACAGGGTCAGAGAAGACAGCAACCGTCAGGTCAGAGCCAAAGCAGACAAAGACCGGCCTCACAAAGCTCGTCAAGACCAAATCCAAATAGAAAATAGGTTATGCATGGGGTGTTTTTTTGAAAGAACTATTGGCGGAAATAATTGCACAATTTGACTGGATGTATTTACCAAAGATAACATTTGCTGATGTACTGGAAATTATTATACTTTCGTATTTACTATATCACATTATACTTTGGTTTAAAAATACAAGAGCGTGGACGTTGCTCAAGGGTATTGCTGTGCTTTTAATCCTTATGTGCGTTGCGTATGTATTTAGATTGAACACCCTTATGTGGATATTTAAAAATGCAATTAATGTGGGTATACTTGCAGTCATTATATTATTTCAGCCTGAGCTTCGGCGTGCACTGGAGGAGCTTGGCAGAAAAAATATAATATCTGATGTTATCATCCGTGATGATAAAAATGTAAAGAGTGAGCGCGTGAATTCGGACACAATTCAGGAGTTGGTTGCAGCTTCCATCGAAATGAGTAAGAATAAAACAGGGGCTCTTATTGTCGTAGAACAGGATGTTGCCCTTGGTGAATATGAAAGTACGGGAATCAATATTGATGCTGCCATCTCAAAGCAGTTGATTGTAAATATATTTGAGCATAATACGCCTCTCCATGACGGTGCGGTTATTATAAGAAATAACCGTGTTGTGGCTGCTACCTGTTATCTGCCGCTTACAGGCAGGTCGGATTTAAATAAGGATTTAGGAACGAGACATAGGGCAGCAGTGGGTATAAGTGAAGTTTCCGACAGCATGACAATTATTGTGTCAGAGGAGACAGGTGCCATATCGGTTGCACAGGGAGGAACGCTCTCAAGCAACCTTGATCCTGAAATGCTTAGGAAACAACTGAACTCCCTTCGAAATAAGGCGTCAGAGTCAAGAAGACGCAAGAGAAGAAAAGGGGGTAAGAAGCATGAAGAAAAAGCTGTTGGATAACATCGGTTTGAAGATTATCTCCGTTGTGGTGGCAATTATATTTTGGCTTGTTGTCATGAACATTTCTGATTACACAATGACCGTCAGGATAGATGATATACCGGTACAGCAGATTAATGGTGATGTGCTGGCAGGTTTGGATCAGGTATATGATGTTGCAAGCGGTGATACGGTTTCTATAGTCGTGCGGGGCAGAAGGTCCATTGTAAGTAAGCTTACGAAGGATGATTTTGTTGCGGTTGCCGATTTATCAAAAATGTCAATTACAAATACCGTTCAGATTTTTGTAAACCCGAAGCTTGCTTCCATCAGTGATGATATATCAATCACATACGTTGACAATACAATGAAGCTTAATTTAGAGGAAAAGGTTTCTGCCCAGTTTCCGATTAAGGCAGTGACAAAGGGAAATCCGATAGATGGTTATGCTATAGGCGATATTGAGGTAAAACCCAATATTGTTACAATAGAAGGACCGAAAAGTGCAATAGATAAAATCACGGAAGTACGGGCAGTGGTTAACACGGATGGAATAAAATCCGCATATGAGCTGGATAGCAGTATTCAGTTGTTTGATGCGTATGGGGAGGAAATCGTCAACGATAAGCTTGCCCTAAGCTTAGAGAAAGTCACAGTAACCGTAAATGTATATCCTGTGATTGCTGTGCCAATCAATGTATCCGTAAGAGGAACCCCTGGCGATGGCTACGATGTAAGAGAAATTGCCTATCAGCCGAAGACGGTACTTGTAGCTGGAACCGAGGATAAATTAGACAGGATATCTTCGATTGAAATTAATGATATATCAGTCAGCGGACTAACTGAAAATGTTGAAACAATGATTAACTTAAGTGATTATTTGCCAAGCGGCGTATTTATAGCACAGGATAATCAGGATGTGGCTATCAGCATTATCATCGAAAAGCTTGCGAGTGTTAAATTAAATGTAAGCCCGAACGATATAACCCTGTCTGGAAAGAACAACAGATATACATATAAGGTTGCTCTTTCGGATGGATATAATGTGACTATATCAGGTCTTGGAGATTCCATTAAGGATATTAGCTTATTATCGTTAAAACCAAGTATAGACTGCTCAAAGCTGTCTGTTGGAATAAACAATAACGTGACTCTTGATTTACAAAGTATTGATGGTATTTCCTGTAGTACTTCAGGAAGTGTAACCATAGTTGTTGAAGAAAGGTAGCGATAGTATGATAGAAAAGCTTAAAAATGCGGTAAATGAGTGCAGTTACATAGTGTTTTTTGGCGGGGCAGGAGTTTCTACGGAAAGCGGTATACCTGATTTCCGAAGTGTTGACGGATTGTATAACCAAAAGTATAAATATCCGCCTGAAACGATTATCAGCCATTCCTTTTACATGAAAAATCCTGAGGAATTTTACGAGTTTTACAAGGATAAGATGCTGTTTTTGGATGCAAAGCCTAATGCGGCACATATAAAGCTGGCTGAGCTTGAGCAAACGGGAAAGCTTAAGGCTGTTGTAACCCAAAATATAGACGGACTTCATCAGGCGGCAGGCAGCAGTGAAGTGCTTGAGCTTCACGGCTCGGTGCACAGGAATTACTGCCGAAAGTGTGGAAAGTTTTTTGATTTGGAATACATTGTAAAATCGGATGGTGTCCCAAAGTGTGATGATTGTGGAGGGGTCATTAAGCCTGATGTGGTTCTTTACGAGGAGGGGCTTGACCAGACTACCATTGCAAGGACGATAGACCACATTTCACATGCAGATATGCTTATTATCGGAGGAACCTCTCTTGCAGTGTACCCTGCGGCAGGGCTGATTGACTATTTCAAGGGCAAGTATCTTGTTGTAATCAACATGGCACCTACGGCAAGGGATGTAAATGCAGATATTCTCATCAAAGATAAGATTGGTGAAGTTTTCTCACAGCTATAGATGATTCAAACCACCCTGGTTCAAGTTTTGGGGTGGTTTTTCTATGCATCAACCCCATTCTATAAAAATTAGCCATGAGCAAAACTCTGCTTTTATAAACGTCCGTTGTACAATATAGACAAATTACCACAAGACACGCTTTCGCTATGCGTCGCATGTAGCGGTCTATATCATTATTTTGCGAAGCAAAGTGATGATTAAAAAGCGAAGCTTTTTAAGTACCGACGGCTCCCTAATGTCTTGTTTGTAATATTGTCTATGTTGCACAACTACTTTTTTGAAATAATAAGTTTTGCTCATGTCTATAAAAAATTAATATTAAACTATTGACAATACACCTGTATTGTACTATTATACTATTGTATTAAGATGATAGTACAATAGTACATAAGAGGTGATAGGAAATAAAATCTCGTTTTGTACATGGAAAACTAGTGTAAAACAGGAGGTGAGTAAATGTCATGGAAATTTACAGGTGAGGCACCCATATATATACAGATTATGGATGAAATAAAGCTTAGAATTGCCAGGGGGCGGCTCAAGGCAGGTGACAAGGTTCCGTCTGTGAGGGAGCTTGCAGTTATGGCAGGAGTAAATCCAAACACCATGCAGAAAGCATTATCAGAGTTGGAACGGGAAGGCGTCCTTTATAGCCAGCGTACATCAGGCAGATTTGTCTCGGACAAAATGCCAAGCGGGGTGGATGTAAAAAATGATGTGGGGAAAAAATATACGAAAGCCTACGTTGATGATATGCGGCTGCTTGGGTACAGTGACGAAACGATTGTAGAACTTTTAAATCAGCACATTGAGGAGGAGAGAGAAAATGAGTGATTTAGTTCAAATATCCGGAGTGTCGAAGCACTACGGAACGAAAAAGGTTATATTCGACAATTTGAATTTAAGCCTTGAAAGTGGAAAAATTATAGGACTGCTTGGACCAAACGGCAGTGGTAAGACTACATTGATAAAGCTTTTGTCAGGTCTGTTAAGTCCGGCAGCGGGGAGCATTCTCATCGATGGGAAGCCTGTTGGACATGAGTCAAAGGCGGTTGTTTCCTACCTGCCTGAAAGAACCTATTTTAATGAAAGTCTTAAAGTAAAAAGTCTGGTAAATATGTTTAAGGATTTTTATGCAGATTTTGATGAAGCAAGAGCTTACGAAATGATGGGTCTTTTGAATATAGACGCTAACATGACGCTGAAAAAGCTGTCAAAGGGAAACAAAGAAAAGGTGCAGCTTATTATGGTTATGAGCAGGCGGGCGAAGCTTTATCTTTTAGATGAGCCAATTGCAGGTGTTGACCCTGCCGCAAGGGATTACATTTTAAATACCATACTTACTAATTATGACCCATGTGCGACAATTCTTTTGTCCACGCATCTGATATATGATATAGAAAAGATATTGGATGAGATTATATTTATTAAAAATGGTGAAATTGTCTGCCATAAGCCGGCAGATGAATTGAGGGAAGAAAGAGGAATGTCCATTGACGAGATATTTAGGGAGGTGTTCAGATGTTAGGAAAGCTGATTAAAAATGAATTTATTCAAAGAGGAAAACAGGTGGCACTTATATTTTGTGCACTGCTTGCTATGAGCCTGATAACAGCGTTGCTTTGGATTATTAGACCACATATAACAACAAATTTCTTTGATTTCTTTATTGGTTTATTTACAACAATATATGGCATCGGGGCTGTGGTTGCAGCAGTAGGACTTTTGGCACTTTCAATCGGAGATTTTGGAAAGAGGCTGTTTAAGGATCAGGGCTATCTGACCCATACACTGCCTGTTAAAACATCCCAGATTATTTTTGCACGTATGGTTTTCGATGTTGTACTTATTATTGCCATAGCAGTGATATATCCAGTTGCAATCAGCATCGCTTGCCGTGATTTTTCGGTTATCAGGGATACGCTGGAAGGTCTTAGTGATATCGTATCAAGGCTGTCAGGTGGAGTCCTTGAATCATCAATTGTGGTGGTAGATATTATACTTGTCTTAGTGGCAATGCTTTTAACATCTTTATCATCATTATGGATGTTTAATGCTGCATATGCAATTGGTCACGCGTTTAATACAGCGAAAAGAGGCATGTCAATAGCAGCATATATCATAATTTCCTTTATCACTGGCACGGTATCATATTTTTTTGGCTGGCTGATGGACGAGACGGCAATGGGCGACGTAGTTATTAATGGCATGAGAAGTTCACTTCATCCTGAGGTTTCGATGATGGTACTGCTTATTTTCACATGTATAGTGGCGGCAGTTGGAGTTGCAATATTTGCTGTGATAACAAGCTTCGTTTGCAAAAAAAGACTGAATTTGGAGTAAAACATTAAAATATATAATCGAAAATATAATTAAATAAAATAAAAAACCTCTTGACTTTAATATAAATAGTGTTATAGTACAAGTATAACAAATATAACACTGTGATACTTAGCTGTTATTTTTAACAGAATGAGTATATAATATTAGTCAATTGCGGAATGTCATATTATCGAAAAGTAGTTGTACAATATAGACAATATTGTACAACGGACGTTCTAACAAACAACGTTTTGCAATTGTCTAAGTATATAATATATTAGTCAGGAGGTATTTTTATGGACGCAGAAAAATTTACTAGAAAATCTCTGGAAGTGATTGAAAATTGTGAGAAGCTTGCATATGAATATAACAATCAGGAAATAGATCAGGAGCATATACTGTATAGCCTTATATCGGTTGAGGATAGTCTCATAGCACAGCTGCTTGAAAATATGCAGGTAAACATGGAAAGCTTTTCGAAGGAATGTGAGAAGCTTGTGGCATACAGACCAAAGGTATCAGGAGGAAAGCTTTTTACAAGTCCTGATTTTTCAAAGGTGTTGATTCAGGCGGAGCAGGAAGTAAAGCAGATGGGAGACGGATATATTTCTGTTGAACATATTTTCCTTGCCATATTGGAGAAAATGAATAAGGCAGTAAAGGGGCTTATTATGGGCTACGGCATAACAAGAAATAAATTTCTTGAGGCACTTGCCGCAGTAAGGGGGAATAAGCGTGTGGAGTCCGACAACCCTGAGGCAACCTATGACACATTAAACAAATATGGGTATAATCTTGTGGAGCGTGCAAGGCAGCAGAAGCTTGATCCTGTCATAGGACGTGACAACGAGATTAGAAATATCATAAGAATTTTATCAAGGAAAACAAAAAACAATCCTGTCTTAATTGGTGAACCGGGCGTTGGGAAAACAGCGGCAATCGAGGGGCTTGCCCAGAGAATTGTGAGAGGTGATGTGCCTGACTCCTTGAAGCAAAAGGAAATATTTGCACTGGACATGGGTGCCATGCTGGCAGGAGCAAAATACAGAGGCGAGTTTGAGGAACGGCTTAAGGCAGTTCTTGATGAGGTAAAGGCATCTGACGGAGAAATCATCCTGTTTATAGATGAGCTCCACACGATTGTGGGGGCAGGCAAGACGGAAGGCTCTATGGATGCAGGAAATATGCTGAAGCCAATGCTTGCAAGGGGCGAGCTTCACTGTATCGGTGCGACAACCCTTGACGAATACAGAAAATATATCGAGAAGGATGCGGCACTGGAACGGCGGTTTCAGCCTGTTATGGTAAATGAGCCGTCGGTCATTGATACCATATCGATTTTGAGAGGCATCAAAAATCGTTTTGAGGTGTTCCATGGTGTTAAAATAAATGATGGGGCACTGGTTTCTGCGGCAACACTGTCTGACCGATACATTACGGACCGATTTTTGCCTGACAAGGCAATCGACCTTGTGGATGAGGCATGTGCCATGATAAAAACTGAGCTTGAGTCCATGCCTGCCGAGATAGACGAGATATCAAGAAAGGTAATGCAGCTTGAAATAGAGGAAGCAGCGTTGAAAAATGAGGATGACAACCTGAGTAAGGACAGGCTTGTAGCACTGCGGAAAGAGCTTTCGGAGCTTCGCGATAAGGCAAACAGCATGAAAGCAATATGGGAAAATGAAAAGAGCGGAGTGGAAACTGTCAGAAAGCTCAGGGAAGAAATTGAACAGTTAAAAGACCAGATACAGATTGCCCAGAGGAATTATGATTTGGAAAAGGCAGCCGAGCTGCAATACGGAAAGCTGCCACAGCTTGTATCGGAGCTGGAAAAACTGGAATCGGAGCTTTCGGAAAAGGATAGGAGCTTGGTGCATGAGGCTGTCACCGATGAGGAAATTGCAAAGATTGTGTCAAAATGGACAGGTATTCCGATATCAAAGCTTACGGAGACAGAGCGGAACAAGACCTTACATCTTGCCGATGAGCTTCATAAGCGGGTAATCGGTCAGGATAACGCGGTGGAGCTTGTGTCGGAGGCTATCATAAGGTCGAAGGCAGGTATCAAGGACCCGACAAAGCCGATTGGTTCTTTTCTGTTCCTTGGACCTACAGGTGTGGGAAAAACGGAGCTTGCAAAGACACTTGCGGCGGCATTGTTTGACAACGAGACAAGCATGGTCAGAATTGACATGAGTGAATACATGGAAAAGCACAGTGTCGCAAGGCTGATTGGAGCACCTCCGGGATATGTGGGCTATGACGAGGGTGGACAGCTTACGGAGGCAGTGAGAAGAAAGCCGTATTCGGTAGTGCTGTTTGATGAAATTGAGAAAGCGCACCCTGATGTATTTAACGTGCTTCTTCAGGTTTTGGATGACGGACGTATCACGGATGCTAAGGGCAAGACAGTTGATTTTAAAAATACGATTTTAATTATGACGTCAAATATCGGTTCGGACAGTCTGCTAGATGGTATTGACGCAGACGGCAACATAAGTCCTGAGGCAGAACAAAGTGTTATGGGAAGCCTCAAGGCACATTTCAGACCTGAGTTTATCAACAGGCTGGACGAGATAATTATGTTTAAGCCTTTGGACAAGACGGCAATCGGCAACATTGTAAGTCTGCTTCTTACTGATTTAAATAAACGTGTAGCTGACAAGGAAATTAGTATTGCAATTTCCGACAAGGCAAGAGAGTATATTATAATGGCAGGCTATGACCCGATATACGGTGCAAGACCGCTCAAGCGTTATATGCAGAAGAATATAGAAACCTTAGTGGCAAAATGTATTCTTGCAGGTAATATTGGAAAGGGTGCAGTGCTTACGGTTGATGTTTGCGATGGAAAGCTGGTTGTAGTCTGATAAACAAGACGGAAAAGTGCATCTTTTATTAGGGCAATCTTGTTGCATGAATATGATAACAAAAAATTTGTTCTTAATAAAATTACTTGTCATCCCGTGAATACACGATTTTACCATCAATTATCGTATAGATGGTGTTGGTAAACGTATTCATGGGATTTCCGTCAAATATGGCAATATCTGCGTCTTTTCCTACCTCAAGGGAACCAACCCGCATGTCAACACCGCATATTTTGGCAGGATTAATTGTGATTGATTTAAATGCATCTTCCATTGGAAGCCCTGCACGGACGGAAAGCCCTGCGCAGAGTGAAAGATATTGAATCAGAGCGACAGGATGGTCGGTTGTTATGGCTGTCAGGATACCTGCTGCATTTAAGACACCGCAGGTCTTGAAGCTCATGTTTGCAACCTCAATTTTATTTTTGGATGTTAAATCAGTTCCAACTATGGCAGGGAATCCTGATTTTTTAATATGCTCAACAATCAGGTGCCCCTCTGTACAGTGGTCAAGGGTTATGTTGATATCAAATTCTTTCGCTATGCGGATTGCTGTTAAAATATCATCTGCACGGTGTGCATGAACCTTTAAGGGGATTTCCCTGCGAATGACGGGAAGCATGGCTTCCATGTCAGCATCAAAGCCGTCATCGGGATTGTAGAGTTGTGCTTTTTTTAAAGCATTGCGTAAGAGAGCAGCATTTGCCATACGTGTGGAGGGATATTTATTTTGGTCGCCATAGCATACCTTCGGATTTTCGCCGAGGGCGGCTTTCATTGCGGCGGGAGCTTTTACAATCATGTCATCGATGCATCTGCCGTGTGTCTTAATAAATGCAAATTGTCCACCGATAACATTTGCACTGCCAGGTCCAACGAGAACACCTGTAATACCTGCAGCAATTGCCTCATGGAATGCGGAATCCATCGGGTTGATGGCATCGATTGCACGAAGTGACGGCGTGACAGGATTTGTACACTCATTACAGTCATCCCCTATGACACCTTTTTTTTCCTCTGTGATTCCAATGTGTGAATGTGCATCAATGATTCCGGGCATAACGAGCATTCCTGATACATCAAGCTTTGTGTCGCTGCTGCTTGTTAAATTTTCCATAGAACCAATCCCAGTGATTGTTTTTCCCTCTGTTTTAATA
Organism: uncultured Lachnospiraceae bacterium; assembly: GCA_947652735.1. Lineage (GTDB taxonomy): Bacteria > Bacillota > Clostridia > Lachnospirales > Lachnospiraceae > Coprococcus_C. The sequence continues at coordinate 44,742 of CANTEG010000009.1, forward strand.
TAGCCCCGTTCGATTACAGGACCATTCATTGTCATTATTTTCCCATTGCAGATAATCATGTTATAAGGCCTCCAAATAATTTGTTTCATAGACTACTAAAACAGATTATCTGCAAAATAGGAAATTATATACTTTTTATCGTTCCATTTTCCAAAATGCAGCACTGTAAGGTGCTAACTCAGAACCACCGCCAAAGTCGTGGTTTTCGCCTGTAATAAGGTCAACAGCCATTCCACAGCCTGCATCAAAATGTGCCGTATATGGCTGGTCGCTTGCATTGATTGCTACAAGAACCCGCTCGTTATCTGTTTTTCTCTCAAATATGCACTGATGGTTCGTGAGAACAACAGAGCGGAAGCCACCATAGTTTAATGCTTCGCTGTTTTTCTTTGCCTCGGCGAGCTTGGAAATCCAGTCGGACAGCTCGTTCCATTCAGGCGCATCATAGCTAAGTCTGAGTGATGGGTCACCCTCCTCCTTTTTACCTGTTGCTCCCCACTCGCTTCCGTAGTAAACACAAGGCATACCCGGCATGCCGAATGCAAGTGCATAGATAAGCGGCAGATGATTTTTGTTCGTGAGAATACTTGCGACACGGGTAACATCATGGTTGTCCACAAATGAAAGTAAATGCTTTCCTTTGTAGCGTGTCCACTCCTCAGGGCCAAACTGCTGGAGAAGACTATGGATAATTTCAAACATATTCATGCTGTTAAAGCTTGAGTAAAGTCCCTTATAGCACATATAGTTTGTAGCACTGTGGAGCATGCCATCATTTACAAATACGTTGTAGTCACCGTGAAGAAGCTCGCCTAAAAGTAAAAAGTCCTCCTTGAGACCGTCACAGTGCGCACGGAGCCTTCTGATGAAATCGTGGTCAAGGCAGTATGCAACATCCAGTCGTAAGCCGTCTATGTCAAACTCCTCAATCCAGCCCTTAACACTGTCGAGAATATGCTGTATAACAGCCTCGTTTCGCAGGTTTAATTTTACAAGATCGTAGTTGCCTTCCCAGCCTTCATACCATAAACCATCATTGTAATTGGAATTGCCATCAAAGCTTATGTGGAACCAGTCCTTGTACGGAGAGTCCCATCTCTTTTCAAGTACGTCCTGAAATGCCCAAAAGCCTCTGCCGACATGATTGAAAACACCGTCAAGAACTACCTTGATGTCGTTCTTGTGAAGCTCCTCGCAAACCTTTTTGAAATCTTCATTTGTTCCGAGACGGCAGTCTATTTTTGAATAGTCTCTTGTATTGTAACCGTGAGTATCTGACTCAAAGACAGGTGAAAAATAAATTGCATTTGCACCCAGTTTCTTAATATGTGGTATCCAGTCCACCACCTTCGTTATTCTTGATGTTTGAGCACCATCATTTTCAAATGGAGCACCGCAAAAACCAAGTGGATAAATTTGATAAAATACACTTTCGTAAGCCCACATTGGATTGCCTCCTTTCTTATTACAAACATTTTCAAAATACTGATGTAGTATACCACAAACGAGTTTGTGTGGCAATAAAACAAACAGCAGGAAACCGCAATAATTCCGTACATAAAAAATAAGAATATTGTACCCTTTGTTGAGTTTCAGCGGTGTGTGTGCTAAAGTACATATGGATATAAGTTGGACACAGGTGTATATTAAAATAAAAAATGTTGTGGAAACCAATATGTATTGTGGAAAGAACGGTAGAAAGCTTGTTGTTATAATGATATTTAAAGCAGGAAATGAATTTATAGAAGATATGGGGAGAGGTAAAAACAGATGAAACTGAAAACGGAAGAAGTTGCAGTAAATGAAAATGATTTTGATGCCGGGAAACGGTCAGAGGATGAAACAACGACAGAACCGGGCGTGGGCAGCTATATCCGTACGGCTACGGATAAAGAGCAGTGTATCAGTAACCTTGAATTTATAAAGGAACAGTATCAGTCCCAGCTTATCGGCATTGATAGGAGATTTTATAATGTCAAGGTTAAGTTACTTTCCTGCTGTTTAACTGAAAGCGCGTTGCTTATTGTGATGTTCTGGCTGATAACGGTGGGCACCAGATTGCCGGAGGGGTTTTCCCTGTTTGCATACGTGGGGGTTGGTCTGGCAATGTTTTATCTATATAAAAATAACAAGGAACTGATTAATGCAATTGTCTCGTACGGCGTACATTATGAAAAAAGAGGCTTTCGCCAAATGAAAATCAAATACAATGTATTTACGCTGGGTGATGAAAGAAAACATTGCGAAAAGGAATTGGCTGTCATAAATCATATGTTGGAAGAGCTAAGACAAAACGGCACGAATGAGGTGGACAGGAAATATTGGGACTACGAATATGTAGACAAGTATGCATTCACCGAGGTGAATGATTTTTATCAAAGAAATTATGGCATAATAACGGTCATTTCTGTTATTATATTTTTTGTGGTGCTGGTTAGGGTTGCAGGGCTGGTGCTTGAAAGGCTTATCCTTATTGGTTAATAAAAATGCGGTATAAGCAGGAACCGATTAGTTAATCTGTCATATCATATTATAGAATGAATTAGTATGAGGTTTGATATGGCGGTTAAAATAATGATAGATGCCGGACATGGGGGCTTTGACGGAGGCGCGTCCTATAATGGAAGAAAAGAAAAGGATGATGTTTTAAATCTTGCGCTTGCCGTGGGCGATATACTCAAATCCCAAGGATACGATGTTGTATATACGAGAACGACGGATGTATATGATTCCCCTGTGCAAAAAGCACGTATCGGAAATGAAAGCGGAGCAGACTATTTTGTTTCCATTCACAGGAATTCGTCGCCTACCCCGAATCAGTACAATGGTGTGCAGACTCTCATATATGACGATTCGGGCATCAAAAAGACGATGGCGGAGAATGTAAATAAAAGGTTGGCGGAGGTTGGCTACAGAAATATAAATGTAGATATAAGACCAAATCTTGCGGTACTTAGAAGAACAAAGATGCCTGCAATACTTGTGGAAGCAGGGTTTATAAACAGTGACAAGGATAATGCGTTATTTGACTCGAAATTTGAGGAGACAGCACAGGCAATTGCCGACGGAATCAATGAAACGATACGAGGCGCAGGAACAGCACAGGTGATGAGCTACAGTGCGGATGGCGGAGATACACCTGATACATTTGAGAATAACAGGAGCGCAAGGAATGAAAACAGCGACGAGGTATATCAGATTCTCGTAGGCATTTACAGAAGCTTTGCGTCTGCATCCTATCAGATGAACAAATTTATCAATGAGGGATACATTGCAGAAATATACGAGGATGACGGACTGTTCCAAGTCAGGATTGGAGAGTATAATGACGTGGATGATGCACTGATTGCCCAAAGAGAGCTTAGAAATAAAGGCTATGAAACTCTCATTGTAAGAAGGGAAGTTCCTGTGACAAACACAAGGGCATAAAAAAAGTAATTGACAATATTAAGTTGATATGGTATCCTCATTTTCGATGAATCGCCGTAGACAGTAGGTGCCGAAGGGCATAAGCAGTAAACGCCTACCGAGGAAGAATCGTAAATCATGGATTTTATGAATTATGACTCCTATGCTACGCATGGGAGTTTTTCTTCTTTATAGAAAACACAGTTTTTCATCGGCATGATTCGCAAGAATCTTGTTTAATAGGAAGCTTTGTTTCCTATTGGCACGCTCCTTACGGAGCTTGCTAAGATTCGAGCTTCAGCGTCGAAGACGCTTTGTTCTTATTATTTGAAAGGAGGTGCGTGATTTTGGCAAAGGTAGAAATTAAGCAGCCAATCGTTGATGAAATTAAGGAAAATATCAATGACGCTAAGTCAGTCGTATTAGTAGATTACCGTGGTCTTACTGTTGAGCAGGACACAAAGCTTCGTAAGTCACTCAGAGAAGCAGGTGTTATATACAAGGTATATAAGAACACTATGGTTAAGCTTGCTATCGATGGTACAGAGTTCGACTCTCTTAAGGATGACCTTGAGGGACCTACAGCAGTTGTTATTTCAAAGACAGATGCAACTGCACCTGCAAGACTTGTTTCTAAGTTCGCAAAGGAAAATCCGAAGTTAGAGCTTAAGGCAGGCGTGGTAGAGGGAGTTCACTACGATGTAGCAGGTATTAAGGCTATTGCAACAATACCTTCAAGAGATGAACTTATATCAAAGTTCCTTGGAAGTATTCAGTCACCGATTGCAAACTTTGCTCGTGTTATTAAGCAGATTGCAGAAGCAAAGGAAGCATAACAGTAATTATTAATCAAGAAAAATATTAAAAAATGGAGGAAATAGAAATGACAACTCAGGAAATTATCGAAGTTATCAAGGGATTATCAGTATTAGAGTTAAATGATTTAGTAAAGGCTTGTGAGGAGGAGTTTGGTGTATCAGCAGCAGCTGGTGTTGTAGTTGCAGCGGCAGCAGGCGGAGACGCAGCAGGCGGAGCAGATGAGAAGGATTCATTTGATGTTGAGCTTACCGAGGTTGGCCCTAACAAGGTTAAAGTTATCAAGGTTGTACGTGACTGTACAGGTCTTGGACTTAAGGAAGCAAAGGACGTTGTTGACGGCGCTCCTAAGGTACTTAAGGAAGGCGCTTCTAAGGAAGAAGCTGAGGACATCAAGACTAAGCTTGAGGCTGAGGGCGCAAAGGTTACTCTTAAGTAATTATTACTGAAATATTTATGGCAGGGACTGCAAGTTTTGCAGTCTCTGCTTTTCTGCTATAATCAGGTAACAATCTTAAATTTCGTATTGACACAATTTTCCTATTATGATAAGATACTAAAATGTCATTATTGTGGCTAGGTATGCCATAATTTTAGTATAGATTGTGAAAACGAAGTTTTCCATAATAATAAGTTCAAGAGGTGAATGGGTTGATGAAAAAGTACAGAATGCGTCCTGTGAAATCGGGAAGAGGAATGCGAATGAGTTTTTCCACTGAAAAAGAAGTTTTGGATATGCCAAACCTTATTGAAGTACAGAAGGACTCATATAAGTGGTTTCTGGACGAGGGCTTGAAGGAGGTTTTCAGGGATATTTCTCCTGTGACTGATTACACCGGGCAGTTAAGCTTGGAATTTGTAGATTTCCAGCTTTGCGAAGATGATATTAAGTATTCTATTGAAGAATGTAAGGAAAGAGATGCTACATATGCAGCTCCGCTCAAGGTAAATGTCCATCTTCGTAATAATGAAACAGGCGAAATTGCACAGCATGATATATTTATGGGCGATTTGCCGCTTATGACTGCTACAGGTACATTTGTAATAAATGGTGCTGAGCGAGTTATCGTCAGTCAGCTTGTACGTTCACCGGGTATATATTATGCATTAGGTCACGATAAAATCGGTAAAACTTTATATTCATCAACGGTTATACCTAATCGTGGAGCATGGCTTGAGTATGAGACAGACTCCAACGATGTATTTTATGTTCGTGTAGACAGAACAAGAAAGGTACCTATCACAGTTCTTATAAGAGCTTTGGGTATTGGTACAAATCAGGAAATTCTTGATTTATTTGGTGATGAGCCAAAGATTATGGCAAGCTTGGAAAAGGATCCGTCCACAAATTATGAAAGTGGTGTCTTGGAGCTTTACAAGAAAATAAGACCAGGCGAGCCTGAGGTTGTTGAAAATGCAGAGAGCCTTATCAACAGCATGTTTTTTGATGCAAGAAGATATGACCTTGCAAAGGTTGGAAGATATAAATTTAATAAAAAGCTTGCACTTAAGAACAGAATTGCAAATTGCGTTCTTTCAGAGGATGTAACAGATCCAAGTACAGGTGAGATTTTATTTAAGGCGGGTGCTACCCTTAGCAGGGAAGATGCGAAAGCAATCCAGGATGCAGCTGTTCCTTTTGTATGGATTCAGACAGAGGAGAGAAATGTCAAGGTTCTCTCAAATATGGTAGTTGATTTATCAGAGTATGTAGGCTTTGCACCAAAGGAAGCAGGTATTACAGAGGATGTATATTATCCTGTGCTTGAGAAGCTTCTTGAGGAATATGATGACGAGGATGAGCTTAAAAATGCAATACAGGCATCTGTAAGTGAGCTGATTCCGAAGCACATAACGAAGGAAGATATACTTGCATCTATCAACTATAACATGCACCTCGAGTATGGAATAGGAAATTTTGATGATATTGACCATTTGGGCAACAGACGTATCAGAGCGGTTGGAGAGCTTCTCCAAAACCAGTACAGAATCGGATTATCAAGACTTGAGAGAGTTGTAAGGGAGAGAATGACCACACAGGATATTGACAGTATCACCCCTCAGTCGCTGATAAATATTAAGCCTGTAACGGCTGCTGTTAAGGAGTTCTTTGGTAGCTCGCAGTTGTCACAGTTTATGGATCAGAACAATCCTTTGTCAGAGCTTACGCACAAGAGACGTCTTTCCGCACTTGGTCCTGGTGGTCTTTCAAGAGACCGTGCAGGATTTGAGGTTAGAGATGTTCATTATACGCATTACGGAAGAATGTGTCCGATAGAGACACCGGAAGGTCCTAATATCGGACTGATTAACTCGCTTGCAACTTATGCAAGAATAAATGAATACGGTTTTGTTGAGGCACCTTACAGAAAGCTGGACAAGTCAGACCCATCCAATCCGATTGTAACGGATGATGTTGTGTACCTTACTGCTGATGAGGAGGACAACTATGTAGTAGCACAGGCAAATGAGCCTCTTGATGAAGCAGGCCATTTCGTAAAGAACAATGTATCAGGACGTTTCAAGGAGGAGACATCAGAGTTCGCAAAGTCAACAGTAGATTTGATGGACGTTTCTCCTAAGATGGTATTCTCGGTTGCGACATCCATGATTCCATTCCTTGAGAATGACGATGCCAACCGTGCACTTATGGGTTCAAACATGCAGCGTCAGGCGGTTCCTCTGTTGAGAACAGAGGCTCCTGTTGTAGGAACAGGTATGGAGGCTAAAGCGGCTGTAGACTCAGGTGTATGTATAGTAGCGAAACATGACGGAGTGGTTGAGATTTCGTCAAGTGAAAAGATTGTAATTAAATGTGATGATGGTACGAGGGATGAGTACCATGTAATAAAGTTTGACAGAAGTAACCAGGGTAACTGTATGAACCAGAGACCAATCGTCAGGAGAGGCGACAAGGTTAAGAAGGGTATGGTTATAGCGGACGGTGCTTCTACAGCAGGTGGAGAAATTGCCTTAGGAAAGAATCCTCTTATTGGATTTATGACATGGGAAGGTTACAACTACGAGGATGCAGTTCTTCTTTCAGAGAGACTTGTGCAGGAGGATGTTTATACATCTGTTCATATTGAAGAATATGAGGTTGAGGCAAGAGATACAAAGCTTGGACAGGAAGAAATAACAAGAGACCTTGCAGGACTTGCTCCTGAAGCACTGAAGGATTTGGATGAGAATGGTATCATAAGAATCGGTGCCGAAGTTCGTGCAGGAGATATTCTTGTAGGTAAGGTTACTCCAAAGGGAGAGACAGAGCTTACCGCTGAGGAAAGACTGCTTCGGGCTATTTTCGGTGAGAAGGCAAGAGAGGTAAGAGATACTTCACTGCGTGTACCTCACGGTGCATTTGGTGTTATAATGGATACAAAGGTATTTACAAGAGAAAACGGTGATGAGCTTCCACCGGGAGTAAACAAAACCGTAAGAGTTTATATTGCCCAAAAGAGAAAAATCTCTGTTGGTGATAAGATGGCAGGACGTCACGGTAACAAGGGTGTTATTTCACGTATTCTCCCTGTTGAGGATATGCCGTTCCTTCCAAACGGAAGACCGCTTGATATCGTGCTTAACCCATTGGGCGTTCCGTCACGTATGAATATCGGACAGGTATTGGAGGTCCATTTAGGACTTGCTGCAAAGGCACTTGGCTTCAACATTTCAACTCCTGTATTTGATGGAGCGGATGAGTACGATATTATGGATACCCTTGAAATGGCAAACGATTATGTAAATGAGGATTGGGAGACATTTGAGGCAAAATACAAGGATAGCACTGACAAAGAGCTTATGAATTATCTGTACGAGAACAGAGACCACAGGGAAGAGTGGAAAGGTGTTCCTATCAACAGAACAGGTAAGGTTAGGCTTCGTGATGGTAGAACAGGAGAGGAATTTGACTCACCTGTAACAATCGGTTTTATGCATTATTTGAAACTGCATCACCTTGTTGATGATAAGATTCACGCACGTTCAACAGGTCCGTACTCACTTGTAACACAGCAGCCGCTTGGTGGTAAGGCACAGTTCGGTGGACAGAGATTTGGTGAGATGGAGGTTTGGGCACTGGAGGCATATGGTGCATCCTACACGCTTCAGGAAATTCTTACCGTGAAGTCGGATGATGTTGTGGGACGTGTGAAGACCTACGAGGCAATTATCAAGGGTGACAACATACCTGAGGCAGGTATACCTGAGTCATTCAAGGTACTTCTCAAGGAATTCCAGTCACTTGGCCTTGACGTAAGAGTTCTTAAGGATGACCAGACCGAGGTTGAGCTTACGGAAACGCTTGATTATGGCGATGAAAACGTAAAGGCGGTAATCGAGGGAGATAATGCGGCATTTAATGAGGACTTTGAGTCCCACGGTTACAGTGGTGTTGATGAAAATGATGAACTTACTTCTCTGTCGGATGATGATTATGCATTGGACGATGAAGAGGATGATGCATATGAAGAAGACGAGTTTTAATGAAAGGAGAATTGTAAGATGTCAGCTATAAACAATGAAACAACAGTTCAAGAGCAGCCTATGAATTTTGATGCAATCAAAATTGGACTTGCATCTCCTGAAAAGATAAGAGAGTGGTCAAGAGGCGAGGTAAAAAAGCCTGAGACTATTAACTATAGGACACTTAAGCCTGAAAAAGAGGGATTATTCTGTGAGAGAATATTCGGACCTAGCAAGGACTGGGAGTGTCACTGTGGAAAGTATAAGAAGATTCGCTTTAAGGGCGTTGTCTGTGACAGATGTGGTGTCGAGGTAACAAAGGCAAGTGTAAGACGTGAGCGTATGGGACATATTGAGCTTGCTGCACCTGTATCACATATATGGTATTTCAAGGGAATACCAAGCCGTATGGGTCTTATCCTTGACATATCACCAAGATTACTTGAAAAGGTTCTCTATTTTGCATCCTATATCGTTCTTGATGCAGGAGATACACCTTTGGAGTATAAGGCTATATTAAATGAGCAGGAATACCGTAAAGCAGAGGAAGATTTTGGTGCAAACAGATTCCGCGTAGGTATGGGAGCTGAGGCTGTAAAGGAGCTTCTTCAGGCTATTGATTTGGATAAGGAGGCAACAGAGCTTCGTGCAGAGTTGGTAGACGCCTCAGGACAGAAGCGTGCAAGAATCATCAAGAGACTTGAGGTTGTGGAGGCATTCAGAAATTCAAACAACAAGCCGGAGTGGATGATAATGGATGTTATACCTGTTATACCTCCGGATATCAGACCTATGGTACAGCTTGATGGTGGAAGATTTGCAACTTCTGATTTGAATGATTTATATAGAAGAATTATTAACCGTAACAACCGTCTTAAGAGACTTCTTGAGCTTGGTGCCCCTGACATTATTGTCAGAAACGAGAAGAGAATGCTTCAGGAAGCGGTTGACGCACTGATTGATAACGGAAGAAGAGGACGTGCAGTAACAGGACCTGGTAACAGGGCACTGAAATCACTTTCAGATATGCTTAAGGGTAAGCAGGGCCGTTTCCGTCAGAACCTGCTTGGTAAGCGTGTTGACTATTCAGGACGTTCCGTTATCGTAGTAGGACCAGAATTAAAGATTTACCAGTGTGGTCTTCCTAAGGAAATGGCAATTGAGCTTTTCAAGCCATTTGTTATGAAGGAGCTTACTGCACAGGGTAAGGCAAATAATATAAAAGCAGCTAAGAAGATGGTTGAAAAACTTGAGCCACAGGTTTGGGATGTGCTTGAGCAGGTAATCAAAGAGCATCCGGTTATGCTTAACCGTGCCCCTACTTTGCACAGACTTGGAATTCAGGCATTTGAGCCAATTCTTGTAGAGGGTAAGGCAATCAAGCTTCATCCGCTTGTATGTACGGCATTTAACGCTGACTTTGACGGAGACCAGATGGCGGTGCATCTTCCACTTTCCGTTGAGGCACAGGCAGAGTGTAGATTCCTTTTGCTGTCACCGAACAACCTTTTGAAGCCATCAGACGGTGGACCAGTTGCAGTTCCTTCACAGGATATGGTACTGGGTATTTACTATCTGACTATGGAGAAGTATGCTGAGCTTTCCCCTGAGGAAACAGCAAAAGCTAAGATTGTCAAGGAATACGTCAAGGATGATGAGGCGGCAAACATTGAGGCTATTTCTGAGGATTGTCAAAACGGAAAGATTGAACTTTCTGATGTAGTCAAGGTAAGAGTTATCGCCAAGATGTCAAAGGATAAGAAGGAAGTCTTCTATAAAGATATAGTAAGTGCTGCAAGAAACTTTATGAAGCCGAAATTCGGAAGCACGAATCTTGCAATGCTTGCCTATGAGAATGGTGAGATAACACTCCATCAGAGAATATTGGTTAAGAAAACCATGATGACGATTGATGGTGAAAAGCACAGCAAGATGATAGATTCCACCCTTGGAAGACTTATATTTAATGAAATTATTCCGCAGGATTTAGGATTTGTTGACCGAACAATTGATGAAAACCTGCTTGAGCCGGAAATAAACTTCCATGTTGGCAAGAAGGGCCTGAAACAGATTCTTGATAAATGTATCAATACGCATGGCGCGACAAAGACCGCTGAGGTACTTGATGATATCAAGGCAATGGGATATAAGTACTCTACAAGGGGTGCAATAACAGTTTCCATTTCAGATATGACAGTGCCGGCTGCAAAGAAAGATATTCTTGAGGATGCACAGAAGGTTGTTGACCAGATAAATAAACATTTTGGACGTGGTAACCTTACTGACGAGGAAAGATATCAGGCTGTTGTAAGAGTGTGGGAGGAAGCTGATAAGAAGCTTACAAAAGCACTTCTTGATGGACTTGACAAATACAACAACATTTACATGATGGCTGACTCAGGTGCCCGTGGTTCTGACCAGCAGATTAAACAGCTTGCAGGTATGCGTGGACTTATGGCAGATACAACAGGACGTACCATTGAGCTTCCTATTAAGTCTAACTTCCGTGAGGGCTTGGACGTACTGGAGTATTTCATTTCTGCACATGGTGCACGTAAGGGACTTTCCGATACGGCACTTCGTACTGCTGACTCAGGTTACCTTACACGTCGTCTCGTTGACGTATCACAGGATCTTATTATTCGTGAGGTTGACTGTTGTGAGGATATGGATGAGAAGCCAGGCATGTATGCAGAAGCCTTTATGGAGGGCAAGGAAGTTATCGAAAGCCTTCAGGAGAGAATTACAGGACGTTATGCTGCTGAGAGTATATTTGACGCAAGCGGCAATATGATAGTTAAGAAGAATCATATGATTACACCAAAGAGAGCCGAAAATATTATGCGTTATGGTGTAGACAACGACGGTGTTCCGTTCCTTGATGAAAACACTGGTAAGACAAGAAGTGATGCAAAGATTAAGATTCGTACAATTCTTACATGTAAATCACATCTTGGTGTATGCTCTAAGTGCTACGGTGCGAACATGGCTACAGGCCAGTCCGTTCAGGTTGGTGAGGCTGTCGGTATTATAGCTGCACAGTCTATCGGTGAGCCTGGTACACAGCTTACAATGCGTACATTCCATACAGGTGGTGTTGCAGGTGATGATATTACTCAGGGTCTTCCTAGAGTAGAGGAGCTTTTTGAGGCAAGAAAGCCAAAGGGACTTGCAATTATTGCTGAGTTTGGTGGAGAGGTTCAGATAAGAGAGACAAAGAAGAAACGTGAGGTTGTTATAACCAACAGCGAGACAGGTGATTCAAAGGCTTATCTTATCCCTTACGGTTCTAGAATAAAGGTACAGGATGGACAAATCCTTGATGCTGGTGATGAGCTTACAGAGGGTTCAGTAAATCCACACGATATCCTTAAGATAAAGGGTGTGCGTGCAGTACAGGATTACATGATAAGAGAGGTTCAGAGAGTTTACCGTCTTCAGGGTGTTGAGATAAACGATAAGCACGTAGAGGTTATTGTCCGTCAGATGCTTAAGAAGATTAGAATAGAGAACAGTGGAGATACTGATTATCTTCCTGGAACATTGGTTGATGCTCTTGATTTTGACGAGATTAATGAAATGCTCACAGAGGAGGGTAAAGCTCCGGCAGAGGGTACTCAGGTTATGCTTGGTATAACCAAGGCATCGCTTGCCACAAGCTCATTCCTTTCAGCAGCATCTTTCCAGGAGACAACAAAGGTTCTTACTGAGGCCGCAATTAAAGGTAAGGTTGACCCGCTGATTGGTCTTAAGGAAAATGTTCTTATCGGAAAGCTGATACCTGCTGGAACAGGTATGAAGAGATATCGTTCTGTTAAGCTTGATTCAGGTATGAATGATATAGAGATACCTGAAAATGCACTGGCAGATGATACGGCTTCCAATGATGAGACTGTTGAGATTGAGATTGACGAAACCGCAGGAGCAGCAGAAGCTGTTGAAACATTAGTGGAAGAATAATATAAAAGCCCGCTTTCGCCTGATTAAAGACGTAAGCGGGTTTTCATTTCGCCTTGTATGAACATGTATAGGATGCATTGAGTAAGGGAAAAATAAAAATGTTGGCTAAAAAAGGAAAAATCGGTTGACATACGAAAAACATAATAATATAATACAACAGTGTGCGTTAAATTGTTTAATGCACGCTGTTATTGTGTATAATTACATTTGACATTTGTTGTACACAAGGGATAATTATTTTATGGAATTGGAGGTGAAAACATGCCAACTTTTAACCAGTTAGTTAGAAAGGGAAGACAGACTGTAGAGAAGAAGTCAACTGCACCGGCTCTTTTAAGAAGCTACAACTCTCTTAAGAAAAAGCCAACAGATACTGCTTCACCACAGAAGAGAGGTGTTTGTACAGCAGTTAAGACAGCTACTCCTAAGAAGCCTAACTCAGCTCTTAGAAAGATTGCCAGAGTTCGTTTGTCAAACGGAATCGAGGTAACCAGCTACATCCCGGGTGAAGGACACAACCTTCAGGAGCACAGCGTTGTTCTTATCCGTGGTGGTAGAGTAAAAGACTTACCTGGTACAAGATACCACATCATCAGAGGTACTCTTGATACAGCAGGTGTTGCTAAGAGAAGACAGGCACGTTCTAAGTATGGTGCTAAGAGACCTAAGGATGCAAAATAAGGTTTAAGCATTGTATTGGTAGTTTGTCGAAAACTAAATAGTGCGAAAGTAGGTTATGTTTTCTAGTTAGATAGATAAAATATAAGCAATTTTTGCACGAGCACATTCGGTTTCCATTTTTGAGAATGTGAGTACCGTTGAATTAATTCGGGACGTTTGTCCCAAAAATAATTAAGGAGGGAAGAACCGTGCCACGTAAAGGACATATCGCAAAGAGAGACGTATTAGCGGATCCAATTTACAATAATAAGGTGGTTACTAAGCTTATCAACAACATTATGTTAGATGGTAAGAAGGGTGTAGCCCAGAAGATAGTTTACGGTGCATTTGACCGTATAGCAGAGGAGACCGGTAAGGATGCTTTAGAGATATTTGAGGCGGCAATGAACAATATCATGCCATCTCTTGAAGTTAAGGCAAGACGTATCGGTGGTGCTACTTATCAGGTTCCTATTGACGTAAGACCTGATAGAAGACAGGCACTTGCTCTTCGTTGGTTGACTACATTTTCTCGTGCGAGAAGTGAGAAGACCATGGAAGAAAGACTTGCAAAAGAGCTTATCGACGCATCAAACAATACAGGTGCATCTGTTAAGAGAAAAGAAGATATGCACAAGATGGCAGAGGCAAACAAGGCCTTTGCACACTACAGATTCTAGCCGTGCATGTTTGTTATATTAATATAAGGAGGAAAATACCTTGGCTGGAAGAGAATATCCACTGGATAGAACTAGAAACATTGGTATTATGGCGCACATTGATGCAGGTAAGACTACTCTTACAGAGAGAATTCTTTACTATACCGGTGTTAACTATAAAATAGGTGATACTCATGAAGGTACTGCTACCATGGACTGGATGGCACAGGAACAGGAAAGAGGTATCACAATTACTTCAGCAGCAACTACCTGCCATTGGACATTGGAGGACCATCATAAGAAGAAAGATGGTGCCTTGGAACACCGTGTCAATATCATTGATACGCCAGGACACGTTGACTTCACTGTAGAGGTTGAACGTTCACTCCGTGTACTTGATGGAGCCGTTGGTGTATTTGATGCGATGGCTGGTGTTGAGCCACAGTCAGAGAATGTGTGGCGTCAGGCTGACACATACAACGTACCTCGTATGGCTTTTATAAATAAGATGGATAAAATGGGAGCAGATTTTTTCTACTCAGTTCAGACTATCATTGACCGTTTAGGAAAAAATGCCATACCTGTACAGATTCCGATTGGAAAAGAGGAAAGCTTCATTGGTCTCATTGACCTTTTCGAGATGGAAGCATACTATTACAAGGATGATAAAGGTACGGATATTGAAATCACAGCAATTCCTGATGATTTAAAAGATGAGGCTGAGCTGTGGCATGCTAACCTTGTTGAAAAATGCTGTGAGTTAGATGATGAATTAATGATGATGTATCTTGAGGATGAGGAACCATCCGTTGATCAGTTAAAGGCTGCACTTCGTAAGGGTACAATTTCCTGTGAGGCGGTTCCTGTATTCTGTGGTTCCGCATATAAGAATAAGGGTGTACAGAAGATGCTTGACGGCGTTATCGAGTATATGCCGGCACCAACTGATATACCTGATATCAAGGGCGTTGATACAGAAGGTAACGAAGTAGTTCGTAAATCTTCAGATGACGAGCCATTTTCAGCACTTGCATTTAAGATTATGACTGACCCATTTGTTGGTAAGTTAGCATTCTTCAGAGTGTATTCCGGTACTTTGAGTTCCGGTTCCTATGTATTAAATGCAACTAAGGACAAGAAGGAAAGAGTTGGACGTATCGTTCAGATGCATGCTAATTCCCGTACTGAGATTGATAAGGTTTATTCAGGAGATATTGCGGCAGCAGTAGGATTTAAGATTACTTCAACCGGCGATACTATATGTGATGAGCAGCATCCAGTTATCCTTGAGTCGATGGAGTTCCCAGAGCCTGTTATTGAGCTTGCAATAGAGCCAAAGACCAAGAATGATCAGGGCAAGATGGGTGAAGCTTTGGCAAAGCTTGCTGAGGAAGATCCTACATTTAGGGCTCATACAGATAAGGAAACAGGTCAGACAATTATTGCTGGTATGGGCGAGCTTCATTTGGAAATTATCGTAGACAGACTTCTTCGTGAGTTTAAGGTTGAAGCAAATGTTGGTGCACCACAGGTTGCATACAAGGAGACATTTACTAAGGCCGTTGACGTAGACAGCAAATATGCTAAGCAGTCAGGTGGTCGTGGTCAGTACGGTCACTGTAAGGTTAAATTTGAGCCTATGGATCCTAACGGTGAACAGCAGTTTATTTTCGAATCAACTGTTGTGGGTGGTTCTATTCCTAAGGAATACATCCCGGCTGTTGGTGAGGGTATTGAGGAAGCTGCTCAGGCAGGTATTCTTGGCGGATTCCCGGTACTTGGTGTCAAGGCTACGGTATACGACGGTTCATACCACGAGGTCGATTCATCAGAGATGGCATTCCACATAGCAGGTTCCATGGCATTTAAGGATGCAATGAACAAGGGTGGAGCTGTTCTTCTTGAGCCTATCATGAAGGTTGAGGTTACTATGCCTGAGGAATACTTAGGTGACGTAATCGGAAGCTTAAATGCTAAGCGTGGACAGATTGAAGGCATGGATGATATTGGTGGTGGTAAGATTGTAAGAGCTTATGTTCCACTTGCAGAAATGTTCGGCTATTCAACACAGCTTCGTTCATCAACACAGGGACGTGGTAACTATTCCATGTTCTTCGAGAGATATGAGCAGTGTCCTAAGAACATTCAGGACAAGGTTCTTGCTAATAAGGCCTAAGGACAGTATAAAGCTATTAAAAAGCAAAATTAAACAGGAAGCATAAGCAGATATTATTTTGATTATCTGCATATGCTCCGGTATAAAGTAAAATATTAGTAATTTTAATTGAAAAAGGCTTGAAAATATTACCATATTTTAATATAATATGGACTAGCTGAAATTTAACCCGAAAAGGGGTAATTTAAGGAGGAAATTATAATGGCTAAAGCTAAGTTTGAAAGAACTAAACCACATTGTAACATTGGTACAATCGGACACGTTGATCATGGTAAGACTACTTTAACAGCAGCTATCACTAAGACTCTTAACGCAAGACTTGGTACTGGTGAGGCTGTTGCATTCGAGAATATTGATAAGGCACCAGAGGAAAGAGAAAGAGGAATCACTATTTCAACTGCTCACGTTGAGTATGAGACTGAGAAGAGACATTATGCACACGTTGACTGTCCAGGACATGCTGACTATGTAAAGAACATGATTACAGGTGCTGCACAGATGGATGGTGCTATCCTTGTTGTTGCTGCTACTGATGGTGTTATGGCTCAGACTAAGGAGCATATCCTTCTTTCACGTCAGGTTGGTGTTCCATACATCGTTGTATTCATGAACAAGTGTGATATGGTTGACGATGAGGAACTTCTTGAGCTTGTAGAGATGGAGATTACTGAGGTTCTTGAGGAGTATGAATTTACTGGATGCCCAATCATTAAGGGTTCAGCTCTTAAGGCTCTTGAGGATCCTTCAAGCGAGTGGGGTGACAAGATTCTTGAGCTTATGAGCACAGTTGATGAGTACGTTCCAGATCCACAGAGAGAAACAGATAAGGATTTCCTTATGCCTGTTGAGGACGTATTTACAATCACAGGTCGTGGTACTGTTGCAACTGGTAGAGTTGAGTCAGGTGTAATCCACATCAACGAGGAAGTTGAAATCGTTGGTATTAAGCCAGAAGTACAGAAGACTACTGTAACTGGTATAGAGATGTTCAGAAAGCTCCTTGACGAAGGACAGGCTGGTGATAACATCGGTGCACTTCTTCGTGGTATCAAGAGAGAGGAAATCGAAAGAGGACAGGTTCTTTGTAAGCCAGGAACAGTAACTTGCCATACTAAGTTTACTGCTCAGGTATACGTTCTTACTAAGGACGAGGGTGGACGTCATACTCCATTCTTCAACAACTATCGTCCACAGTTCTACTTCAGAACTACAGACGTAACTGGTGTATGTAACCTTCCAGCAGGTACTGAGATGTGTATGCCTGGTGATAACGTAGAGATGACTATCGAGCTCATCCACCCAATCGCTATGGCTCAGGGTCTTACATTCGCTATCCGTGAGGGTGGTAGAACTGTAGGTTCAGGAAGAGTTGCTACTATCATTGAGTAATTAAATATTATTCAAACTATTATCGGGGTTCCTTGTTAACAGGGAACCCCGTTTTTTATTGTTTATCCATTTCAAATATAACCTGCTCTTTTTCCATATCTCTAAAGAACCCTATTGCAGACAATCCGACAACATATACAATTAGTCCCGTTGAGATTAAACACAGGTATATTGCATTCCTAAATTGGTCAAACAAAAAACCATAAATAATCTGTCCTATAGGTTGGGCACATAATGTAATAGCAGATGTATAAGCCATTACTTTTCCAATTAAATGATTTGGTGTCCTTTGCTGGATACGTGAAACCGCAAAAATAGAAAAATTGCTGTAGTCCATTCCAAGGAACTGAGAAAAGAAACTGTCCTAATAAGAGCTTTATGTCCACATAACTCTTATTGGGGCAGTTTTTTTCAGTAAAAGTTACATGTAAGTCGGTAATAATTACGAGGTTCCGATTTTGGTGTCGAAATTTGTTATAATTTGTCAAACTGTAGCATTAAGGGGATGGATGTTAAGCAAAAAGCATACGCAACAACCCTGTAAGACATACCAATAACAGGCATTCATGCTCTATATACTACAGTTTATATAATGCAGTAACTATATAAAAAAGGAATCTGAAAGGAGAAAGTAATTATGCAAAAAGAGTATGTTGTATTGGAAGGGAAAATTTTTGTAGTAGAGCTTTTGTCGTATATGGGTTCTACTAACTATGGATGGTGCATTTCAAAGCTGCCACAGCAAATCATTGTCATGGCAACAGAAAATGTTCCTGTGGGTGGCAAATATAGCGCGACGTTATTACAAAGATTTTATTTCGGAGCGTTGGCGACAGAGGAGGAAAAAGTTGATATTTCATTTACGCTGAATAGCTGGTCAGATTTGGATGATGTAGTGGATAATTTTACTGCAAATGTAAAGATTATCAAAAGTGATTCGGAGGATTTTGCTTCCTACAGTGAAAATGCAGTGAAAATTGCAATGCCATATGGATTTGTACGTCCTGATGATGGTACGCAAAATTCCTGTCAGGATTATGGCTTGCCATGTATCGGACATCAAGATTTTAATCATTTAATTGTAGCATATGGTGTACCACTTGGACAAGATTTTAAAAATCTCAACATGGCATGTGAGCCTATATATATGGGACAGAATGCGAATTTAAAATATGGCTACCCGTGTGGAGTACAGGATGCAAGCCTAAAGTATGGCTACCCGTGTGGAGTACAGGATGCAAGCCTAAAGTATGGCTACCCATGTGGAGTACAGGAGGCAAGTCTAAAGTATGGCTATCCATGTGGAGTACAGGAAGCAAACCTAAAGTATGGCTATCCATGCAGTGTGCAGAAATATGGCTACCCGTGTGGAGTACAGGAGGCAAGCCTAAAGTATGGCTATCCATGTGGAGTACAGGAGGCAAGCCTAAAGTATGGCTACCCATGTGGAGTACAGGAGGCAAGCCTAAAGTATGGCTATCCGTGTGGAGTGCAGGAAACAAGTCTTACGTATGATGATCCATATAATGTACAGAAATATGGCTACCCGTGTGGAGTACAGGATGCAAACCTTAAATATGGCTATCCATGCAGTGTGCAGAAATACGGTTATCCATGTGGGGTACAGGATTCACAAGAGGCACGCATATATGCGGTTCCATTTTAATGACTAAGGAGGAAACTTATGAAATATCAGCCAATTACCTGTGTATGGGAAGTGACTATGGGATGCAATATGCGGTGTGGACACTGTGGTTCTTCCTGTGCAAAGCCTTTGGAGGGCGAATTGACTACAGAAGAAGCACTGGCTTTATGTGACCAGATTGCAAATCTCGGGCTTAAGTGGGTTACATTATCTGGCGGAGAGCCTCTTATCAGGCAAGACATTGCACAAATTGTAAAACGGTTATCCAGTCAGGGAGTTTTCGTTAACATGATTACCAATGGGCTACTTCTGGATAGGGCTATGGCAGAAACGTTAAAGGAAAATGGAATCGCAACACTTGCAATCAGCATTGATGGAACAAGAGAAATTCACGATGAGATTCGCAAGAAAGGTGCCTTTGATAGTGCGAGGGAAAGCTTTCAATACATGACGGAGCTTGGCATCAAAAGTGGTGTTGTTACGACCATTACAAACAAGAATATAGATATTCTTGGTGAATTAAAGGAAGAACTGATTCGTATGGGCGTAAAAACATGGCAGGTACAGATTGGTCTTCCGATGGGAAATTTAAAGGAGAAACCAGATTGGCTTCTTGCACCTGAAAGAGTTACGGATATTATTGATTTCTGCTATGAAACGGCAAAAGAGGGCAGAATTAAAATTTATCCTGCGGATTGTATCGGCTATTATACTAAAAAGGAACTGGAAGTTAAAAAGATATCGTATGAAACAGACATGGTATCTTTGTGGGACGGATGCAACGCAGGAATCAGGGGCTTTGGAATTTTACATGATGGAAGAATTCTCGGATGTACATCCATACGTGAGGAACAGTTTATCGAAAAGAAGTCCATACGGGAAAGCACCCTTAAGGCTATTTGGGATAATGAAGGTGCTTTTGCATGGCGCAGGAATTTCAAGAAAGAGGATTTGGACGGAGCTTGTAAAACCTGTGTCTATGGTAGTAAATGTTTGGGCGGATGTCCAAATACAAGGCTTACCATGAATGGAAGTATAAACTCCGAAAACCAGTACTGTGCATACAATCTGAAGCTGAAAGAAATGCAGAAAAAGCAGCAGGAAATAACTGATGCTAAGGGTCTGTTTGAACAAGCCGAGGACTTGATTAAGCTGGGAATATATCAGGAGGCAGCAATTATTTTAAAGCGACTCACGGAGCTTGAACCAGACAATGAAAAGGCATTGGTTGTTAAGGCGTATGCTGAATACATGTGCGGCAACTATGAAATCTGCAAGGAGGACAATGCGAAAGCACTGGAAATGAATGCAGGTAATGCGGACGCATTAAGCGGATATGCGATTGCACTTTACAACTTGGGGGATAAACAGGGCGGAATTGATCATATGAAAAGGGCAGTCGTACTTTCAGGCGGCAGACGGGATTTGCAGGAGGATTTAGCAGGAATGATGGCTGCGGCAAACTAAATAATTGACCTGCATGAGTTATAGTAAGTTGGTTCCCTTTTTTGGACTTACGGGTATTTGCCCGTAAGTCCTTATTTATCTTATTTGTCGTTTGAAACTATAGTAATATTAATTATTAAAACGTGTAATGAAAAGAGGGAGAAAAATGTGGCAGACAATATCAAATGTATCAGCGGTTGTAACTTGTTTTTTATTTATTCTATATATTATAGGGCATATATGGAAAGTGATTATTACCAGACAAACAAGGTTTGAAAAATTTCAAATCCAACGATTTGAAAGTGAAGATGAAATGGCCGAACATGATAAGGTTTTGATATTAGATCGTGTTGGAGAAGTATTTTCATTATCCTCTGAATATGGAATCAGAAATGTCACAGTGTATCATGTTGAGTATGATTTTGACAATGAGGGGAAACCATATTTAAAATCAAAAAGAGTAAAAGATACATATGGAAAGCTGGGCGTTAATGAGCAATTATTTATCAGATGTAATTTAGGGGAAGTGATGTCTATCATTCAATTTGAAATTGAACGGGCTGATTATACAAAAGTAACGTTTGATGTGACGACAAGTGGCAAAACAGGGAATATTATAATAAACAATATCTTAGACAAAAACTATAAATTTCAAATGACTTTTAAAAGTTTTCTTTATTATTTATGTGTATAGGGAAATATGAGAATTAAAGAGAATGGGGATTAGCAGTTGGGGGATATCAGGTTTGAATGAAAAATTCATTGAACACAGAACCTTTTCAAGGGGCATGAAAGTTTCTGTCCATATATTTAGATTTTCAATGGTAAATCAAGTATGGCAGTGATATAATCAATTAACAAATGAAACCTGAAATAACTTAGGAGATAGAAAGATGTTAAAAGCAGTTATTTTTGATTTTGATTATACATTGGGTGATACAACAAATGGCATTGTTTCAAGTATCAATTATGCATTGGAAAAGCTGGGCTTTGGTATGAGAAGTACGGAAGAAATAAGGAAAACGGTTGGATTGTCGCTGAAAGATACATTTTTTGCTTTGACAGGGGAGCAAAATGAAGAATGGGCAGTGCAGTTTTCCAACTATTTCAGGGAACAAGCTGACCTTGTCATGGTGGAAAGTGCAAGGCTGTATGATGATACAAAAGAAGTGCTTCAAAAGTTAAAGCAAGATGGGTATAAAGTCAGTATTGTAACAACGAAGTTTCGGTTCAGAATTGAACATATATTAGAAAAGTTTGATGCCTCCCATTTGGTTGACTTAATTGTTGGTGCTGAGGACGTCAAAATTGAAAAGCCTAGTCCTGAGGGACTGCTTTGGGCAATTGACAGGCTTGAGTTGAAAAAGAATGAAATTCTTTATGTGGGGGACAGCATTGTTGATGCAAAAACTGCCCAAAACGCACAGGTGGATTTTGCAGGTGTATTGACGGGAACAACTGTGGCGGATGAGTTCAAGGTGTATAAGAATGTTTTCATAGGGGAACGTATAACAGATGTTTATAATTTTATTATGAACTACAATCATTGACTTTTATATGGGCAATAATCTGATAAGAATAATGTGTATCTGATACATGTAAAATAATGCATTGATTTGAAGAGGCGTCCAAACTAATACGGAAAACCTGTTATGGAGAGGTAAAATATATGAACAAGGTCACTTGCTGGGCAAAAGAAAATATTGTATGTTTAAGCTTAGTTATTATATTTATTCCATTATATGTAGTAACTGCAACGAACCATGATATATTTAATATGCTGGGGAGCACGGATTTGCAATACTTAGATGGGGAATATTATAGATGGGTTACGGCAATATTTATCCACCACTCTCTTGGTCATATATTTTTTAATTCGTTGGCATTGATTGCAGCAGGTTCCTTAATCAGTCATTTTATAGGAAAATGGAAAACATTGTTTATATTTGTACTGTGTGGAACTTTGGCAGAGGTTGCATATTCTATTGTAGTAAATTATGCAATGCCTATGTATGACGGTGGTTCTTCAGGCGGGATTTTTGCACTGATGGGCTGTTTTATGGTGTGCTATCTCCGTTTTCCTGAACAATTCCATTTAAAGTGGTTAAGATTGGATGTTATGATAGCAGTATTATATTTTATTACGGTAAATGATAATGTAAGCTCGTTTCTGACACATACATTTGGGTTTGCGTTTGGTGCGGTCGTGAGCTTTATCATGGTTCTGCTTGGGGTAATAAAGAACAAAGAAATTCAAGAAAGTGAAATATGAATACAAATGCAAAATGTTTTTTATAAAAAAACACTATAAAAATACACGTGGAACAATGTTTAGGAGGAAAAGACAATGATAAAGGATGAAATTGAGGCTGCTCTTGCCGAACGGCTTCGCATTGTTATTGAAACCCATGATGAGTGGGATTATGGAATACAACTGTGTATAGACAAAGAAGTCGCAATACTTTCTGGAAATATTTCCCAGACAATATATTTTTTTGAGGCAGAATGTACAGATGAAGAACTGTACTGGCTGTCAGAGGTGTTTGACGAGGTAATTGAGAAAACGCAGAGTAAAGCTTTAATCCAAGCTTTGCGTTTGCGGCTTGCGAGAGTTACCCGTGATGGCTATAATCAAAATAACTTCAAAAGCGAACATATGAGAAAATGGGTCGATTATGATGAATATGTCAGAAGCATAGGAATGGATATTGATTATGCGGAAGAATATCTAAAATGAAGATAAATTTTGTGCAAAATTACCTTTGGCAGATTGAACAAGAATATGTAAGATTAAAATAGACGTATAGCAGACTTGCGTAAATCCAGTTTTGTGATACGTCAATTTTATTTATATTTGGGCAATTTCTCTTAAGATTTCATTGAAAGTCTGTGATATATTATAGTGGAAAGGGGCGTTATAACATGAAAAATAAAGCAGTAATTAAAACGGTTATCGACTATATAGAAACTAACATTGATGAAGACTTGTCACTTGATAAAATAGCAGATGCATTAAATTATTCAAAGTTTTATTTAGAACGGATTTTTGCCGAAGAAACAAATTGTACGGTTTATAAATATATACAGGGACGCAGACTGACAGTAGCTGCCCAAAAGCTTGTTGAGACAAAAAAGTCAATTATAGAGATTGCTTACGAGGCACAGTATAATTCACAACAGGCTTTTACATATGCGTTTAATAACTTATATCAGTGTACACCAAAAGTTTATAGAAGCAGGGGTGTATTTTATCCAAAGCAGTCAAAGCTTAATATGATGAACTTTGTCAAGAAATATTCAACGATGCAGTGTTTATGGGGAGGTAAATTAGCCGCATGAGTACAGTGCCTTATGTTATTGAACAGACAAGTCGGGGAGAACGAAGTTACGATATTTTTTCAAGATTGTTGTCTGATAGAATCATTTTTTTGGGAGAGGAAGTTAGTGATGCTTCGGCCAGCCTGATTATTGCACAAATGCTTTTTTTGGAAGCGCAGGACCCGAAAAAGGATATACAGCTATATATCAATAGTCCCGGTGGTTCCGTAACGGCCGGCTTTGCCATCTATGATACAATGCAATATATCAAATGTGATGTATCTACAATATGCGTAGGTCTTGCTGCAAGCTTTGGTGCTTTTTTATTAGCAGGAGGCACCAGAGGGAAACGTTTTGCACTGCCTAATTCGGAAATAATGATACATCAGCCTGCTATTCATGGAAACGGAATTCAAGGTCAGGCAACCGATATAAAAATTGCATCTGAGCATATACAAAAAAGCAAACAACGCTTAAACTCCATTTTGGCAGATAATACAGGTAAGAGTTTCGAGGAAATTGCTATTGCAACGGAGCGTGATAACTATATGTCTGCACAAGAAGCAATGGAATTTGGATTAATTGATAAGATAATTGATAATCCAAGTAATGCCATTGGCAGTGTGTAATTTTATGCATGCAGGCATTCCAAAATAGGGTCGATATATTTCTTGTCTGAAATATCATAGGACGTAGAAATCATGTTTATCATTACCTGTTCTGCTTCCGTTTTATCTTTTTTTGCTTTCAGCGTTTTAATAAACAGCTTCATCATAAGCTTGGATGGTGCAGACATTTTTTCATAGTTGAATCCGCCAGGACAGTAAAACACATTTACTTTTTTTAATTCAGAGTCATTAAAATTCTGTTTAAGGGCGGGTTCGATTTCGGGATTTTCTATCGGACTTCCGCCGACGCAAAATGCAATTAACTTTTTATCTTCCCATTTATCTATATTACTCTTGAACCAATGAAGCTTGCTGATACCACCTGCACATGCCCAGCCTCCAAACACAATCGCATCATATGGCTCCATACTTTTTCTTTTTGCTGCCGATAATTCAAGACAATCCGCACCTGTTGCCTCTGCAATCCACTTCGCGTACCGTTTCGTAAATCCTGTTTGTGAATTATAAATTACAATTGTTTTCATCTGCAACGTTCCTTTCCAAATTTTCTATTCCTGCATATAATCTTGACAAAAGAATAAACAGTGTTTCAATTTCCTCTGTGGTATATACTTCAAAAACATATTTCAGTTGTTCCTGATATTGTGAAAAGTCATTTTCAAAATAATGATTGACTTTTTCTGTAGGGTGAATACACATAGCTCTTGTATCGTGTGGGCTTTGCTGAATCGTAATAAAGCCTTTTTTCATCAGAACGTCGGCTATCTTTTTGATGTTTTGCCTTGAACAACCCAATAAACTTCCTAACTGGGTAAATGTCAGATTTTCTTTGGATTGTCTGACAATAGATAACAGCATAAATTGCTTTAGTGAAATCTCTGGAATGTGATTATCAAAAATAGTTTGCAGCTTATTTCCCGCAATAAATAATGTGCTGAAAATAGCCTTACATTGATTTTCAGTGGTAGTGGAAAATTTTGTAATTAAATCGTCTAATTTCATGCAACCTCCAATAGGTAACTTGTTACCCTTTGCTATTATAACAACATGTTACCTATAAGTCAAGATAAATAGAAAGCTTTTTAAGGCTTGACGGTAAAA
The DNA here is from genome assembly GCA_947652735.1 of uncultured Lachnospiraceae bacterium. Classification (GTDB taxonomy): domain Bacteria; phylum Bacillota; class Clostridia; order Lachnospirales; family Lachnospiraceae; genus Coprococcus_C. The sequence continues at coordinate 70,413 of CANTEG010000009.1, forward strand.
ATCATGGTAGTTTATACTGTTAATTACATTCCCTAAGATGGGATATGAAATTTGTATTTTTGGAGGCGTGTATGAGGAAACGAATTAATGACTCGGTGCAGTTTTAACAACTGGCAGCAGATTGTATCGAGGTTAATGATTATATTTTTTATGTTGTCAGGAACTGCACCTGTTATAAATATTATTTAGAATGATATTGGTCAATTGTGAAATGTCATATTATCGAAAAGTAGCGAAAGCGTGCCTGGCGGTAATATTGTCTATATTGTACAACGGATGTTCGAACAAACAAAGCTTTGCAATTGACTAAGAATGATATGTTTAAGGAAAAGGAGCAGTTTTATGGATAGAGATTATTTAAAAAGAATTTGGAAACAGGAAGAGGAAGCGGCACATATTCACGGTTGGGATTTTTCGCATATTCAGGGAAGATATGAAGCGGAGCAGGATTTGCCGTGGGATTATGAAAAGCTGGTCAGGAAATACTTAAAAAGCAGCTTGAACATTTTGGATTACGATACAGGCGGCGGTGAATTTTTGCTATCGTTAAATCATCCGTATGACAAAACCGCAGCGACGGAGGGATATCCGCCAAATGTTAAGCTGTGTCAGGAAAGGCTTATGCCACTCGGGATAAGCTTTAAGGAATGTGCCAACCCGTCACAAATTCCGTTTAAAGATGAAACTTTCGACTTAATCATCAACAGACATGGCGGTTTTTGTACAACGGAAGTTTTTCGGTTGCTGTGTCCAAATGGTATGTTTGTTACAGAGCAGGTGGGCGGAGATAATGAGCATGATTTAGTGGAGCTGGTGCTGCCGAAAGCAGAGAAGCCATTTCCCCATTTAAAGCTTGCAATCCAGCGTAAGAAATTTGAGGAGGCAGGATTTGAAATTGTTCAGGCAGAAGAAGCGTATCGCCCCATAAAATTTTATGATGTTGGAGCGTTTGTCTGGTTTGCACATGTCATTGAATGGGAATTCCCCGATTTTTCGGTGGACAGATGCTTTGAACAGTTATTAAAAATGCAGCAAATTGTAGAGAAAGATGGATTTGTGCAAGGGACAATTCACAGGTATCTGATTATTGCAAAAAAGTAATTGAATAAAATGGAGCTGCCACATTAAGATTATGCCTTAAGCACAAATTTTAATGTGGCGGCTTGGTATTAGGGATTTGTAGGATTCCATTGATGGCGATTTTATATTGCTGTAAAGAAATAGTGAAAACTTTCGGACATACAGTTAATAATGTCAGCGTATCAGCCGATGTATACAATAACTTATAATATTTCAAAGGGATTTGAACTATAAACACTTCAAGGATGAAGTAATATATCTAAGGTATCGTATGCGGTGCCTGTTTTCTGTTATATTTTTTGCCCTTGTCGTGGGCTCATTTTCCTATGAACAGTAGAGATTGCATTATGGTGTTACTATGTAAAGCAGCGGCATATTTTGATTTACTTTATCAATCAGTGCATAGTATACAGCTATATTCAAAATGAAAGGGGAATGAAAATGTCAAGTCTTTATGGAGTATCTGCATATCAACAGACAAACGGAGCATGGAACAATAAAACAAACAGCACAAAAAATGAAAAGACGAATTCAGTAAAAAATACGGACAGTACGACAGATAGCGTGAAAACAACGGAGTTTAATCCTATTGATACAAAAAGCTCTTTGGTGCCAACGACAAAAGCAGGGTATGGAACGGTTATAGGTAATGTGGAGCTTTCCGACAAGGCAAAGGATTATTATGGCAAGCTGAAAGCGAAATTTGGTAATATGAATTTTATACTTGTCAGTGAGGATATGAAGTCACAGGTTCAGGCGAATGCAGCAGCTTACGGCAATGCCAATAAGCAGGTTGTACTTATTAATGAGGAAAAGCTTGAAAAGATGGCAAATGATGAATCCTTCAGGAAGAAATATGAGGGAATTATTGCTATGTCACAGCTTAAGCTTCAGGAGGCAAAGAATAGTCTTGCAAGCAGCGGTGCCAGCTTAAAGAATTTTGGAATGTCAGTAGATTCAAATGGAAAGGCGACATTCTTTGCAACAGTTGAAAAGGCAAATAAAAAGGCTGCTGAGAAGAAGCAGGCTGCGAAGAAAGCTGCAAAGGCAAAGGATAAGAAGCGTGCCGAGGAAAAGGCAAAAGAAAAGAAGCTTGAGGAAAAGCGTGCTAAGGAGAAGGCAGAGGAAAAGGACGCGGACAAGATTTCAAATGAGTTTGATGATAAGGAATATGTAATAATAAAAGCAGATTCCATGGAGGAACTGATAGACAAGGTTTCTGCATATGCATATGACAATGCATCAATACTTTCTGAAAGTGAAAAACAGGTGGGACAGAATTTTGATATCAGAGGCTAGAAAGTAAATTTTTTGTATTATTATATTTTGGTATTGCTTTTAAGGCATACTCATATAAGCATTTATATTAAAGCTTTTTGGGTATGCCTTATTTTAATGTTTATTTATATAGGAGGTTTTTGGGCTTGCATGTATGCCCTGATATTATGTATGCATCGGGTTGCCTGATAAATGAAGCATAAAGAAATTGTTTGGGGATTGACGGTAAAATTTATGATAGCTTATAATGTTTATAACATTCTTGAAATGGGATGAGGAGATGGGCAAAACGCATTATTACTAAGATACAATTGTGTATACTGTACAACGGATACCTGTAAAAGCAGAGCTTTGCCTATTACTATGGGATATGAAACAGAGGTGTGGGGCATGAGTGAAATGAAAGAAAGAATGCATACGGGGGAGCTTTATCTTCCTGGGGATACGGAAATCATGAAAGAGCAGGTCGTATATCAGGATAAATTATTTGAGTACAACCTGACAAAGCCTTCCGAAGCAGAAAAACGGACGAAAATGTTAAAGGACATGCTTGGGGATTGTGGCGAGGGAGTTTATATTGAAGCCCCTTTTTATTCAAACTTTGGAGGACATCACTGCCATTTTGGAAATATGGTGTATGCCAATTATAATTTGACTTGTGTGGATGACACGCATATCTATGTCGGTGACTACACCATGTTTGGTCCAAATGTGACAATTGCTACGGCAGGTCATCCGATTTTGCCAAAACTGAGGGAACAGATTTATCAATTTAACATGCCGGTTCATATTGGCAGAAATTGTTGGATTGGTGCAGGAGCTATCATTATGCCGGGGGTTACAATCGGGGACAATACGGTAATCGGTGCAGGAAGTATTGTGACAAAGGATATTCCTGCAAATGTTATAGCTGTAGGGAATCCGTGCAGGGTAATGCGTGAAATTGGCGAGCGTGACAGGGAATATTATTATAAGGACAGAAAAATCATGGTTAATGATTAATGGGAGTGGCAAATACAAAGGGGCATATCGGAGCAACTAAGTGCCTGAACAGCAGATACTTTGGAGACTGCACAAAAAAATGAAAAGGTGGAGGTAACACTATGTTGGAATTTCATGCAGACAGTAAATATTTAATGTTTCCAATCAGTCATTGTGCACAGGATAAGAGACTGTATTTTTGGATTGATGGAAAACTTGTGTATGACATAATGCTTCCACTGGATTATGATAAACCGAATGTTTATGTCCCATTGAACATCGAGCGGTTTTATGGGAAAAACGTACAGATTGGCTGCGACAAAGATATTAAGATACAAATTGATAAACGTGACCATGTAGATACATGTTATGATGGAACATATCGTCCTTATGCACATTTTACTGCGAAAAGAGGCTGGATAAATGACCCAAATGGCTTAGTATATTACAAGGGAATTTACCATATGTTTTATCAGCACAATCCAGTTGACTGCAAATGGGGGAATATGCATTGGGGGCATGCCGTGAGCAGTGATTTGGTACATTGGCAGGAACAGGAGATCGCGTTTTATCCGGACGAGGATGGAACGATTTTTTCGGGTTCCGCTATTATAGACTGGAACAATGTCACAGGTTTAAAGCAGAATGATAATGACGTAATTATTATTTTTTATACGTGTGCAGGCAACACTTCCGAGGCTTCAAAGGGGAAGATGTTTACACAGAATCTGGCATATAGCATTGATGGTGGAATTACTTTTATTAAATATGAAAAAAATCCTCTGATTCCACAAATTGTTGATGAAAACCGTGACCCAAAGGTGATTTACTATGAGCGGGATGATAGTTATATTATGGCTTTATATTTGTATAACCATGAATTTGCACTTTTTAAGTCGAACAATATGTTGGATTGGAAACAAATCCAGCAAATCAATCTGTCCGAAGATTCCGAGTGCCCTGATTTTTTCCCTCTGGCAGTAGATAACAATGCGGACAATATTAAATGGGTGTTGATTGGTGCCGCTGACACATACGTAATTGGAATCTTTGACGGGGCGCAGTTTACCGTTGAATCCAATATGATGAGGTTAAACTATGGGAATAGTTCTTATGCAGCACAGTCTTGGTCGGATATTCCGAACAGGAGAGTACGGACTGCCTTTTCCAAGATGATTATTCCTGGCGAGCCGTATGCCTGCTGCATGAATGTGCCACAGGAACTGTCTTTAAAGACAGTAAATGGGGAAGTTAAGCTTTGTGCGATGCCTGTAAAAGAATCTGGGCTTTTATATACAGATGAAAAGCATTTCACAAATGTATCTATTAGCATGGAAGAACCCTTTCGGCATCAGATATCCTCCAAATGCTGCGATATTACACTGCGTATTTCGGCACAGACCTCATGTTCATTTGCGCTATTTGGGTTTCATATGGATTATGATGCAGAACAATCTATTTTGAAATGTCTGGATAAAGAAGCACCCGTTAAGGGGGAGCATGGATTGCTGACAATACGGATGATTATAGATACAATAAACACGGAAATATTTGCAGACAGTGGAAGTATTTTTATGGGCATGACCTACATACAGGACTGCAACCTGAATACATTGTCTCTTTCATCTGCCAAATGTGCAGATAACATAGACATAACCATTGCCGAGTTATGTGCATTTTGGGAGAATTGAAAAATAAGGAGAAAGATTTTATTATGGACAATTATATTGTATATGGAACAGATGAGTTGATTATTGACGGGCATAGGTGCAAGAAGCTTGACGAGGGGGTGTACGAACCTCGTGGTGCATACATAGTAACAAGGGATGCATGGGAGAATGATAAAAGAAATAAGGGGTTCGTTCTGATTACCATTCGGGAAAATGAGTGGGAACACAGAGTTATTTACGTTGTGACCGAGGGGTGCAGGTTAGGCATCAGAGATTTACAGGATTCCATTGATGGTGATTCCATATATTGTATTGTATGAGAATTTTGAAGCTGCCGACTGGCTGAATATGATTTGCAACACAGTATGTTTAACTGCATATGTGAATTCAGCCTTTATTGACATAGTACTGTGCATTTTACAGAATTATTTAAAATTTTTATTGACACAGAAAAAAAACGGTTTATAATAAATAATGTTAAAGAAAAGTGCCCTTGGCACATTGGTATATGGGAACACAAGTTTCCTGTTTAATTAAATAAGGTACACAAAAACCTATGACGTGGAGATAACGTTATATGTGCACTTACAGAGAGTTGGGGTGGCTGAGAGCCCGACAGAACGCAGTATAGCAAATGGACCACTGAGGGCATGGTCAAAGGATTTTATCTGAGTATTCCATGACGTTCGCATACGTTAGTTGCAGGGAGTATGATAGTACTTCATAAGTGCACAGATTTTCTGTGAAACAAGGTGGCACCGCGGAACGATTATCCGTCCTTGACAAATTTTATATTTGTCAAGGACTTTTTTATTTTGATTTATAGGAAACTGCGTTTGCTATGGGTATGTCCGAAAGGAATATGCTAAGTGATGGGATGATGTTTAAAGTCAGGAGGTAGCAGTATGATAAGACCAACATTAGAAACGGCCAAAGAACTGGCTAAAGGTTACAAAGTGATTCCGGTTTGCAGGGAAATTTATTCAGATTTTATAACACCGATACAGGTGCTCCGTAAGCTGAAAAAGGTAAGCGGACACTGTTACATGCTTGAGAGCGTGGAAAATCAGGAGCGATGGGGAAGATATACATTTCTTGGGTATCAGCCAAAGCTTTCAATCACATGCATAAATGGATTGCTGAAAATAGCAGATATAGATGGGAACATCATAACGGAAGAAGAAACCTCTCATCCGCAAAACAACATCAATCAACTCCTTGAGGAGTATAAAAGCCCCAAAATAGATGGAATGCCGTCATTTACAGGCGGACTGGTAGGGTATTTCGCTTATGATTATTTAAAATACAGTGAACCAAGACTGAATCAGGAGGTTCAGGACACAGAGGGATTTAACGATGTTGACCTTATGATGTTTGATAAGGTAATCGCATTTGATAATGTGAAGCAAAAGCTGATAGTCATTGTTAATGCATCCACAGAGGATATTGAAACGGGCTATGAAGCTGCACTGAATAATATAAACGAAATCATTCAGTTGATTAAATGTGGAGAAGAAGAAAAAGCAGAACCGACAAAGCTAAAATCAGAATTCAGGAGACTGTTTGACAAAGAAGAATTTTGTAGCATGGTAAGTAAAGCAAAGCAATATATATACGAGGGCGATATATTTCAGGTTGTGTTATCAAACAGGCTGGAGGCGGACTTTGAGGGAAGTCTGTTTGACACATACAGGGTGCTCAGGACGATTAATCCATCGCCGTATATGTTTTATTTCAGCGGTGATGACATAGAGGTGGCGGGGGCTTCACCTGAAACCCTTGTAAAGCTTGAAAACGGTGTGCTCCACACATTTCCACTTGCAGGAACAAGACCAAGGGGAAAGACGATGGAGGAAGATAAGGCACTTGAGGCTGAGCTTTTGTCCGATGAAAAAGAATGTGCCGAACACAATATGCTTGTGGACTTAGGCAGAAATGATTTGGGAAGAATCAGCAAATTTGGAAGCGTAAACGTGGAAAAGTATATGTCCGTTGAGCGGTATTCCCATGTAATGCATATCGGGTCAACGGTGAGGGGTGAGATAAGAGAAGACAAAAGTGCATTGGATGCGGTCTGTTCGGTGCTTCCTGCGGGAACACTTTCGGGAGCACCAAAGATAAGAGCCTGTGAGATAATCAGGGAGCTTGAAAACAACAAGCGTGGAATTTATGGTGGTGCCATAGGCTACATAGATTTTACGGGTAATTTGGACACCTGCATCGCCATTCGGATAGCCTACAAGAAAAACGGAAAGGTTTTCGTACGGTCAGGAGCAGGAATTGTCGCGGACAGCATTCCAGAAAATGAGTTTCAGGAATGTATCAATAAAGCACAGGCGGTTGTGACAGCAATTGAGACCTCTCAGAGTGAGTTAAATGACATGTAGGGATGAGCAAAACTCACAGTATCTAAATTGTACAACGGGAGTTCGTAAAAGTAACGTTTTGCACAGGCTATGACATGTAAAAAGGAGTGATAAACATGATACTGCTGATAGATAATTACGACAGCTTCTCCTACAATTTGTTTCAAATGATAGGAGATATAAATGCTGATATTAAGGTGATAAGACATGATGAGATGACTGTTTCGGAAATAGAAGCACTTGCACCGTCACATATTATAGTTTCACCAGGACCAGGAAGACCATGTGACGCAGGCGTATGTGAGGAGGTAATCAATTATTTCAAGGGGAAAATCCCCATATTCGGAGTATGTCTCGGACATCAGGCGATATGTGAGGTATTTGGCGGTGAGATAGGATATGCCGAAAAGCTGATGCACGGAAAAATGTCTATGGTGGATTTGGATACAGACAGCAAAATTTTTGCAGGAATGGAGCCATGTATTCAGGCGGCAAGATACCACTCGCTGGCGGCAAAACGCGAAAGTCTGCCAAAGGAGTTAAAGATTATCGGGCAAACAAAGGACGGAGCGGTAATGGCAGTGGAGCATGTAACATATCCGATATACGGTGTGCAGTTTCATCCCGAATCCATACTTACACCAAAAGGGCGGCAGATATTGGAGCTTTTTTTAAAAATTAATGCGACAGCATAATATAAACAGTTGATTATGAATGAAAACAGTTATGTTGGATTTTTATGAAAACAGATATTTAACATCAGTATAGGAGGACAAAACAATGATTAAAGAAGCAATTACAAAGGTAGTAAACGGAACAGATATTACAAAAGATGAGGCACTTGCAGTTATGGATGAAATCATGGGTGGTGAGGCAACTCCTGCCCAGGTTGGAGCATTTTTAAGTGCACTTCATATAAAGGGAGAGACAGTGGAGGAAATCGCTGCCTGTGCGGAGGGTATGAGAAAGTTTGCCTTGAAAGTGGACAGAGAGGGACATGATGTTATTGATATTGTCGGAACAGGCGGTGACTGCTCCAACACATTTAATATATCAACGGCTGCCGCATTTGTGGTAAGTGCTGCAGGTGTTGCAGTTGCCAAGCATGGAAATAGGGCGGCATCCAGCAAATGTGGAACCGCAGACTGTCTGGATGCCCTGGGTGTAAATTTAATGATTGAGCCTGAAAAAAATAAGGAGATTTTAAAAAATTTAAACCTCTGCTTTATGTTTGCACAAAAATATCATTCGGCAATGAAATATGTGGGGCCTGTCAGAAAAGACATAGGAATCCCTACCGTGTTTAACATATTAGGTCCCCTTACCAATCCTGCCGCCAACACCCATCAGTTGCTTGGCGTGTACAGCGAGGACCTTGTCCAGCCCATAGCAGAAGCATTGAAAAATCTCGGCTTAAAAGGTGCTATGGTTGTGTACGGAGAGGACTGTCTGGATGAAATATCCTTAAGTGCACCTACAATCGTGTGTGAGCTTAAGGATGGAGAAATCACACGTTATGAAATCATGCCTGAGCAGTTTGGAATGAAGCGCTGTGAAAAGGCTGCACTTATGGGTGGAAATCCAAAGGAAAATGCACAGACAATCAGAGATATATTTGCAGGAAAGGAAAAGGGAGCAAAAAGAGATATCGTTGTGTTAAATGCCGCTGCTGCTTTTCATATAACAAAGGGGATATCAATTGATGCAGGTATTGAGCTTGCAAATTCGGTTATTGATTCGGGAGCCGCATTAAGACAACTTGAGGAGTTTGTCAGTGCAACAAATAATTAGTTGGGGTTTTAGTCAACTGTAAAACCAGTGTTTCACAATTGACTAAGCTGATATTCAAGAAACAGGAGAGATATATGATATTAGATGAGATAGCAGAAAGAACAAGAGAGCGGATAGCACTTGAAAAGAAGAAAATTTCCCTGCATGAGATGCGGCATATGGCGGAGGAGATGCCTGTAAATGGTGAATTTCCATTTTATAAGGCATTAAAAAGGCAGGGCATATCGTTTATATGCGAGGTGAAAAAGGCATCCCCGTCGAAGGGAATTATTGCGGAGCAGTTTCCTTACGTGGATATAGCAAAATCCTATGAGGCAGCAGGTGCGGCAGCCATATCCTGTCTTACGGAACCTTTTTATTTCAAGGGAAGTGACCTCTTCCTAAAGGAAATAGCTGAAACTGTAAGCCTGCCTGTTCTTAGAAAGGATTTTACTGTTGACAGCTACATGATATATCAGGCGAAACGGATGGGAGCCTCAGCGGTGCTTCTCATATGTTCCCTGCTTGATACAGGTGCCCTTGCTGAATACCAAAGCATTGCAGAGGAACTTGGAATGTCAGCACTTGTTGAGGCACATGATGAACAGGAGATAGAAAATGCCCTTAAAATAAATGCAAAAATAATAGGAGTCAACAACAGGGATTTGAAAACCTTTAAGGTTGATATAAATAATTCGGTACGGCTTAGAAAGCTTGTGCCTGAGGAAGTTGCATTTGTATCTGAAAGCGGAATCAAAACAGCGGAGGATGTAAAGCGGCTTGTAGAAAATAAAACAGATGCAGTTTTAATAGGAGAAACACTTATGAGAAGTGCAGATAAGAAAGCGATGCTGGACAGCTTAAGTGGTAAGGCATAGTTATAACTGGAAATTGACACGAAGTATGAGATGATTTTCTGTAGGTAATCGCGAAACTCCATATTTTCAAAAATGGATTATACAAAAGATAGAGCTTTGCAATTACCTGAAATTTTTGAATAAAAACAATGAATGAAAGCACATTTTAGAAAAAGGGAGGAATAAAAATGTCGAAAGGAAGATTTGGTGTACATGGCGGGCAGTATATACCTGAGACCCTGATGAATGCCATGCATGAGCTTGAGGAGGCATATGTTAAATACAAGGATGATGCAGAGTTTAACAGGGAGCTTACGGAAATGCTGAATGAGTATGCGGGACGCCCAAGCAGACTTTACTTAGCAAAGAGAATGACAGAGGATTTAGGCGGTGCCAAAATCTATTTAAAGCGGGAAGATTTAAACCATACAGGTTCCCATAAAATTAACAACGTAATCGGTCAGATGCTTTTAGCAAAAAGAATGGGCAAAACAAGGGTTATAGCAGAGACAGGTGCAGGACAGCATGGCGTTGCCACAGCCACGGTTGCAGCTATGATGGGTATGGAATGTGAAATCTATATGGGTAGGGAGGATACGGTTCGCCAGGCGTTAAACGTATACCGAATGAAGCTTTTGGGTGCCAAGGTTCACCCTGTAGACGCAGGAACGGCAACACTTAAAGATGCAGTATCGGAGACATTCAGGGAATGGACTTCAAGAATAGAGGATACACATTATGTGCTTGGCTCGGTGATGGGGCCATATCCGTTTCCACAGATGGTAAGGGATTTTCAGGCAGTTATCAGCAGGGAAATCAAAGCACAGTTGATGGAAAAGGAGGGGAGGCTTCCTGATGTGGTTCTTGCATGTGTGGGTGGCGGCTCAAATGCAATGGGAGCATTTTACCATTTCATAGAGGAAAAGGACGTAAGATTAATTGGATGTGAGGCGGCAGGGAGAGGCATTGATACATTTGAGACAGCCGCGACAATAAATACAGGAAAGCTTGGAATATTCCACGGAATGAAATCCTATTTTTGTCAGGATGAATATGGACAGATAGCACCTGTGTACTCAATTTCGGCAGGTCTTGATTATCCTGGAATAGGACCGGAGCATGCATATTTACATGACATCGGACGTGCGGAGTATGTGGCTGTAACGGATGATGAAGCAGTTGCTGCGTTTGAGTATCTTTCAAGAATAGAGGGAATTATACCTGCAATTGAGAGTGCCCACGCGGTTGCCCATGCAATGAAGCTTGCAAAAACAATGGATAAAAACCAGATAATGGTTATCAATATATCAGGACGCGGTGACAAGGATTGTGCAGCAATCGCACGTTACAGAGGGGAGGATATCAATGAGTAACATAAGAAAAGCATTTGAAAATGGAAAGGCATTTATTCCATTTATTACATGTGGTGACCCAAGTCTTGCGGTTACGGAACAGATTGTATATGCAATGGAGGAAGCGGGAGCAGACATGATAGAGCTTGGAATCCCATTTTCCGACCCGACGGCAGAGGGACCTGTGATACAAGCGGCAAATATAAGGGCACTTGGCGGAGCGGAAACAGTAACAACGGACAAAATCTTTGAAATGGTAAAAAAACTAAGGACTAAGGTGAACATTCCAATGGCATTTATGACGTATGCAAATGTTGTTTTCTCATACGGTGCGGAAAGATTCATTTCCACCTGTAAGGAGATTGGCATAGACGGGTTAATACTTCCCGATATTCCGTATGAGGAAAAGGATGAGTTTGATGCGGTGTGCAAGGCAAATAATGTAGACCTGATATCGCTGATTGCACCGACCTCACATGACAGAATAAGAATGATTGCAAATGATGCAAGCGGATTTGTATATTGCGTTTCCTCGCTGGGTGTTACGGGAACAAGGACGGAAATTACCACCGACATAGGGGAAATGATATCTCATGTAAAGGCAGTGAAGGACATTCCGTGTGCTGTAGGCTTTGGTATCTCAAATCCTGAGCAGGCAAAAAAGATGGCACAGCATGCTGACGGTGTTATCGTCGGAAGTGCGATTGTAAAAATAATTGCAAAGTACGGTAAGGATGCGGTACCGTACGTCAGCGAGTATGTGCGAAGCATGAAAGCGGCACTATCATAGTAGTGACGAGGCTCTGTTGCTCATTTCCTAAATCGAATTTGCATTGTATCATGTTCATATCAGGTAGTAAAGGAAATGAATCGTGCTTATGCCGTTCTCCGTAACAATGTATCTTGTGACTAGAGTGTGTTTATGATATTATGAAAACAGATGTTACAGTTTAGGTATACCGTATTATTCATGGGTTTTGGGAGGAATCTTTTGTGAAGCTTAGAGAACTTGAGCAATACAATCCGATTACGATACAATGTCACGACAATCCTGATGCAGATGCACTTGCATCAGGCTATGGACTTTACTGCTATTTTAGGGATAAGGGCAGGCAGGTTCGCTTAGTTTACAGCGGCAGAAATGAAATCAGCAAATCGAATCTGAAGCTGATGGTAGAGGAGCTGAATATACCTGTAGAGTATTTAAAAGCAGGTGAGAGTCAGGAATTACATGTGGATGGTCTTTTGATTACCGTTGACTGCCAGTATGGTGCGGGAAATGTGAGTCATATAGGAGCAGATAATGTGGCAGTGATAGACCACCATCAGATTGAAATTGACAACATTCCGATGAGTCATATTATTCCAGGTGTGGGAAGCTGTTCAACCCTTATATGGAAAATGCTTCTGGAGGAAGGCTATGATATTGGTGAAAAGGAAGAAGATGGACTTGGAACGGCATTATATTATGGACTTTATACCGATACAAACCAGTTTGCGGAACTTAACAATCCCCTTGATAAGGATTTGCGTGAGAGTGTGGAGTTTGACGGAACGCTGATTAACCGGCTCAGGAATTCAAATCTGACGCTCAAAGAGCTTGAGGTTGCAGGTGTTGCCATGCTTAGGTACAGCTTTAATGATGAGTATGGATTTGCAGTCATTAAATCACAGCCATGTGACCCCAATATTTTAGGCTTAATCAGTGACTTTCTGCTTCAGGTAGACTGTATTAATACTTGCGTTGTATACAATGAAATTGGAGATGGCTATAAGCTTTCGGTGAGATCCTGTGTCAGGGAGGTAAATGCAAGTGAGCTTGCGGCATTTTTGACGGAGCAGATAGGCTCGGGCGGCGGACATTATGAAAAGGCAGGCGGATTTATCAGTAAAAAATTGTATATAGAAAAGTACAAGACCCTGCATGCAGAGGGATATTTTAATAACCGCATGGCGGAATATTTTGATTCATTTGACCTTATATATGCAAAAAATTATACCGCCAATATAGAAGATATGAAGCGGTACGAAAAGAAAAAGCTTCCTATCGGTTATGTAAACATATGGGAGGTTCTTCCAATTGGTACACCGATTACCGTAAGAACCCTTGAGGGTGACGTTGATATGGTGGTGGAGCAGGATGTAATTGTTATGATTGGCATCAGGGGAGAGGTTTACCCGATGCACATGGAAAAATTCAAACGCTCATACAATGCTGAGGACAGGGATTATGTATACGAGAGTGATACGGATATGAAATATGTTCCGACTGTTAAAGTGCGGAGCACAGGTGAAGCACTTGTGTTGACGGATTATGCAAGGACATGTACCCCAAGTGGAACCGTATATATTTATGCAAAGCCGCTTTCACGGGGAGTTAAGGTGTTTACTGCATGGGATAAGGAGAAATACATGCTGGGTAGACCAGGAGATTATCTTGCGGTCAGAAGTGATGATTTACATGATGTATATGTTGTGGAGCAAAAGATATTTGGCAGAACCTATAAGGAGGCTTCAGAGTGAAAGAAAATGAAAACAGGAAATACACCTATGATGCATTTATAAGCTACAGACATTCAGAGCCTGACAAATTTATTGCGGAAACACTCCATAAGTATTTGGAGGCATTTAAACCGCCAAAAAGCATTTTGAAAGCAGGTAAGGCATCCAGAACAAGAATTGAGCGGGTGTTTCGTGATAAGGATGAACTTCCGCTCACAAGTAATCTGGAGGATCCGCTTGTCAATGCACTGATACAGTCAGAATATCTGATTGTCATATGCTCTCCGCGGTTAAAGGAATCCGTGTGGTGCAAAAAAGAAATTGAAACCTTTATTGCCCATCATGGAAGAGAGAACATTCTTGCAGTTCTTGTAGAGGGAGAACCTGAGGATTCATTTCCTGAGGAGCTGCTTTATGAGGAGGAATACTTTTATTATCCTGACGGCACACAGGGAGTAAACAGAAAAACGTTGGAACCTCTTGCGGCAGATGTGCGTTCTAATGACGGCAAAAAGGGAATGCTAAAGGCGTTAAAGTCTGAGATACTCCGCCTTATGGCACCTATGTTTGGGGTTTCTTACGATGATTTAAGGCAGAGGCATAGGGAACGGCGGCTGAAAAAGATTGCCACGGTATCCCTTACTGCGGCAGTACTTTGTCTAGCTGTGGGAGCATTTAGTACGGCGGCTGCACTTCGCATTAAAAAACAAAAGGAACAGATTGAGGCACAGGCAAACGAGATTGAGGCACAGGCAGATGAGATAAATGTCCAGAACCAAAAGCTGCTGGAACAGCAGGCAAAAAACCTTGCGGAAAAATCTTTGGCATTTCTTGAAGCAGGAGACAGGGAAAGTGCAGTTATTACAGCAAAGCAGGCATTGTCAGAATACGATGGAATCGCCATGCCATATACTGCCGAGGCAAAATATGCCCTTGCAGAGAGCCTGCATGTATACGATTCGGGTAATGTACTAAAAGCAAAGTATCAGCTTACGGCATCAGGAACGATTGATTGTCTGTTTGTTTCACCAGATGGAAAAACCGCTGTCACACATGATACGATGGGGGCTTTAATGCTTTGGGATATTGAAACCCAGACATTACTTGAAACCCTGATGGACACAGACGTGTATTTTACTGACAGACACTTGGCATTCATTGACCCAGACCGTTTTGCATACAGAACGGATGACAATACAATAAAAGTATACAGTGTATCAGAAAAAAAGGCCGTGGGAACAATAGAGGAAGACTCTGTACTTTCCGTTTTTTCAGATTCCACGGGCAAATATTTAGTTGCAAAAAACTGGTACGATTACATGGTATATGATACTGAAACATTCAAGCAGCTCTATAAATTTACGGCACAGGCCGGAAATAGTCTGAGTGAGAAATGCTATTTTTCTGATAAAAATATTATGATTTACGGGGAAACGGCAGATGAAAGCAACGTGTCTGCAACGGCTGCGGATGCAGAGAAAAATTCGGATGTTGCAGCTGGCAAGGGAACGGTACTGCATTTCGTGAATTTGAAAAACGGAAAAGAATATGCACCTTTACCTGTTCCTTATGAGGAGATATTGGATGTGCGCTTTAAGGGAAAAGTTGCATATATTCTTACGGGAAAGTCTTCTGTACAGGCGCTTGAAAGGGCTGCCCATCTGACTGCTTATAATATTTCAAAGCAAGAAGCTTTGTGGGAGTCTGATTTGGATGGAAAATTTGCCGACTCCTTGTGTATGTCTTATGCAGAGGATGCAACTGAGTTTTTGCTGTATTCAGCAACTGAATTGATTTTGCTTAATGAAAAAAACGGTGCTGAAACAGGAAGATTTCCGATAAATTCAGACATTGTCAAGGTACAGGGCTATGACAATACACCGCTGTTTATGTTCTTTACAAGAAGTGGAAGACAGGGTGTTCTTATGCCTGACAAAAAGGACTATATATGGAGAGATTATATCTTTGATTGTAAATCTCAAAATGTGAGTTTATATGAGTCCTATACAGCGGGTGCACTGGTTGTTTCGTATGGCGACAACAGGGTTACGGTTTATAGTGCAAGTAAGGGACCTGATTTGCAGCCATGCGAGGATGAAGTTGTGCCTAAAAATACGGAGAAGGAAAGTCGGGACTATTATATATCTGAGGCAGGCAGGCTTGGGCTTGAACGTGCTGTTCTTGTGACGCACATATTGTACTCTGATGACAAATCCGTGGTATTTGTTTCATATTCTGATATGACAATGGAGATTTATCAGGCCGCTGATATGCAGCTTTTGGCTGAGATAAGTGATATGGAATGTGAAATCACGGAATATCTTGGGACGGATAATGAGGGAAATATTTATGTCTCAGGCGGAACGGCAGGCTATTGTCTGGACAATAATTATAATATGACTGCAAAAATTGAATATCTGGTTGCAGTGAATAAGGAAAAAAACAGACTCGTTGTGGGCACGACAGAAGAGTTTTATCAGATGCCGATTTATACGACTGATGAGCTGCTTCAAATGGATATTAAGAATGTATTTTAAAATTCGTGCCGCCTATTACAAAAAAATGATTGTAGAATGCAAGTTTATTTGATATAATAAATGTTGGGCTTTTCGGCGTGTGGCTCAGTTTGGTAGAGCGCGTGGTTCGGGACTACGAAGTCGCAGGTTCAAATCCTGTCACGCCGATTGCTTTTTTGCATTTTTATTTAAGAAACGAATCTCGGAGCTACAAAAGCTACATGGGCAGGTAAGTATTATGGAAAAACTATTATACTTTGATTATTGTGCGTTTGCTATAATGACGATTATGCTTGCAGCTATTTTGTTCAGAAGATTATTTCATGGTAGGGCTAATATGAGCTTTTTGCTCGTTCTCTCTGTAGCCCTTTTTTCTGTTATATGCGATATTTGGGCGGTTTCCCTTGACAATATGGGTTTGGGGCACAGAATACCAAAGTATTTAGCCCACGATTGTTATCTAATACTCCACAATCTCACAATTGCTGTATTTGATTTTTATTTGGTGGCGGTCACTGATACATGGCATAAGGTCAGCAATAGTAAGCTGTTGAAGTGTTTAATGCCAATTCCTTTTTTCGTTGTTTTTTTCTCAACTATAATCAGTAATTGGACAGGATGGATTTATTATTTAGATGATGCTGACAGATATGTAAGAGGAAAGTATTTCTTTGTTTTATATGTGGCAGTTATCGTGTATATTGCGTACGCATTTTATCACACAATAAAATATACAACATATCTTGAGAGAGAGAAGAAAATTTCTCTTATGGTAATATATCCGTTCATGCTTGCCTCAACTGTCATACAGACAGTAATGCCAAATGTAATTATAGAGCTATTTGCCATTGCACTTGCGTTATTACTGATTATGCTGATGATTCAAAGACCGGAAGAACGGATAGATTCTGTCACGGGGATTTATAAGCTGATAGCATATGAGACTGACATGAAACGGTCGTTCCGAAACAAAAAATCCGTTCAGATTATTATGGTAAGTATTGCAAATCACAGGGCATTGCAGGATGTTTTGGGATATGAAAGTACAAGACAGCTCATTAAAAGAATAGGGGATACCTTTATAAAGTTAAAAAGACAGCTTAAGCTTAGGGCTGAACTGTATTACATGGGAAATGGACGTTTCAGGATAGTTCTCGATGAGAAAAGCTTTGGCATGACGGAGGAGACAGCAGAAAAAATTAACCAGATTATGAATAATAATGTAAACCTTAAAGATGTGGGCATCAGTATACAGGCTTATGTATGTATATTAAAGTGCCCTGAGGATTTAAATGACTTTGATACCCTGATTGCTTTTGGAAGTCAGTTGGAAAAGCAGGAGTTTACTGCAAATGTGTTACATGCTGAGAAAATCATCAAAAATAAGCAGTATAACCTTATCAAAGAAATGGATGCAATTATTGAGGATGCACTGATTAAGAATAAATTTGAAGTTTACTATCAGCCGATTTATTCGGTAGGAAATAAACAATTTAATTCTGCTGAGGCACTTTTGCGGCTTAAAAATGAAAAATACGGATTTATATCACCAGAAATATTTATTCCTGCTGCGGAGAAAAACGGTTCCATACATAGGATAGGAGCATTTGTTTTTGAGGAGGTATGTAAATTTATCGCTGATGAAGAATTTGCTTCTTTGGGAATGGAATATATAGAGGTGAACCTGTCTGTGATTCAATGTATGCAGGAAAGCCTTGCAAAAGATATACTTGGCACAATGAAAAAGTATAATGTTGAGCCAAATCAGATTAATCTTGAAATAACGGAAACGGCAACGTCCTATTCACAGCGGGTAATGTATACAAATATAAACAAGCTGACAGATGCAGGGATAAGGTTTTCACTGGATGATTTTGGAACTGGTTATTCAAACATGAAACGAATTGCATCACTTCCACTGTCCATTGTTAAATTTGATAAAACCTTTGCTGATGTAGGTGACAGTTCAAAGCTAAAGATTATACTGGAAAATACGGTAAAAATGGTCAAGGACATGGATATGAAAATCGTTGTGGAAGGTGTGGAAAATGAGAATCTTGTAAGATTCTTTTCGGATTTACAGTGTGAATATATACAGGGTTATTATTATTCAAAGCCTATACCAAGGAATGAATTTGTGAAGTTTGTAAGGGCAAATAACACTTAAATGTCACATTGTGCAAAGTGTCGCTTTTTTTCATATAATGTGATAGTCCATTGGTAAATACTTAAGAAAATAATTAAATACCTTGCAAAACCGTGCAAAAAAAGGTAATATCATCCTAGCAAACAAAAAAAGACATCATTGTGGAACATATATTTAATTTTATTTACGGAGGAAATTAAGATGGCAGTTAAGAAAGCAACAGTTGATTCGACTATGGCTAAAGTAGAGGCAGCAAAGGCAGCAACTAATACAGAGGCAAAGCCTGCCAAGACAGCAACAAAGAAAGCAGCACCTGCAAAGAAAGACGCTGCAAAGAAAGAAACTGCTGTTACTGAGGTTAAGGCAGATACAAAAACAACAACAAAAGCTCCTGCAAAGAAAGAGACAGCAAAAGCTCCTGCTAAGAAGGCAGCACCTGCTAAAAAAGCTCCTGCAAAGAAAGCAGCACCTGCAAAGGCAGCAGATACAAAGGTATGTGTTGAGTTTAATGGCGGACAGATTTTCACAGATGATATAACAGCAAAGGCAATTGAGGTAAGTGGAAAGAAGTCAATTAAGAACTTAAATGTTTACTACCAGCCTGAAAATGGAATGGTTTATTTTACTGCTGATGGTGAGGAAGGTTCTTTCTCATTATAAGGTAATATAGAACATATACGTAGAACCAAGCAACTTTAATGTTGCAGTTCTGGCATTGAAAAAGCTATTGTAATATGGATGTTACGTCCGTGTGTACAATAGCTTTTTTCATTATCTGATATATAATTATAAATTTATAAGCCCTTTGCTTTTCTTGTACATGCTTTCATGGCTTCAATGACAGCACTCCGCATACCTTTTTCTTCAAGGATGCGGACTGCTTCGATAGTTGTACCTCCAGGTGAACAAACCATATCCTTAAGAGCTGCTGGATGACTTCCTGTTTCCAATACCATTTTGGCACTTCCAAGGACTGATTGTGCGGCAAATTTATATGCTTTGTCCCTTGGCATACCGTCTGCAACTGCGGCATCAGCCATTGCTTCTATAAACATAAATACATATGCAGGTGAGCTTCCGCTTACAGATACACATACATCCATAAGACTTTCGGGAATTTCCTCTGCAAGTCCGAAGCTTTGAAGCAGTGACATAACATGTTCAAACTCTGTTGGGGTTACATTCTCATTTTTACATACCCCTGTGATTCCCTCTCCCACGAGTGCAGGTGTGTTTGGCATTGTCCGAATAATCTTTTTGTCTGTACCGAGACGTTCGCCAAGCCATGTAAGTGTTTTGCCCGGTGCGATTGTGACAATAAGCTGTTCGTTTTTTACGCTGTTCTTTATTTCATTTATGACAGTCTCATAAAATTGAGGCTTGACAGATAAGAACAGCACCTCACATGATGCTGCAACCGTACAATTGTCGCTGGTAGTTACACCAAGCGTTTCTGCTGCTTTTTTTAATGCTGCTTCGGATGCGTCTGCTACAATTATGGAGTCCGCAGAAATACCTGCTTTACTTTTGAGACCGCCTATAATTGCGGATGCCATATTTCCGCATCCGATAAATCCAACCTTATAGTTCATTTTTTATCCCTTCCTTATCTCTTTATATAGTTAATTGCAAAACTTCTTATTTCCCAAAACCCAGTTGTACAACAGGCGTTTACAAGAACTTGATTTTTCATTCGGTGTTATTTAAAAGCTTTGATGCCAAGTCGGGTCTGTCGGTTATCAGCCCATCTGCCCCCAGACGGATACATTTTTTAATTTGCTTTTCACTGTTTACTGTCCACACGAAAACTTTAATTCCCACATTGTGCATATGCTTTATGTAGGTTTTGAAGCAGAAAAAATAGTTTGGGGAAATAAAGTCTGCCTTGCACATGGAGAGACGTTTCCCTGGAAAAAGCTCATGGAAGCGTCGTTTTGGTGAACCGTGTTTTTTTCCGACAAGCAGTCCTGCCCTGATGTTGTGATCATATTGCTTGATACGGAACACTGCCTTATCATGAAAGGACTTTATGATAAAGTCTTTGTAATCATAGCTTTTTAGCACAATATCAATCACCCGTTTCTCGTATCCGGTTTCTTTAAGTTCTATATCAAGCTTGATTTTACCCTTACATAAATCGACTACCTGTGAAAAGAGCGGTGGTACATATCCGTCTGCTGACGTAATATCACAAAGCTCCCTGTACGTCAGGGAGTTTATGGGTTTCGCATTTATTTGGGAGTCGTGAAAAACAATTAGCTTGTCATCATAGGTTTTGCGGATATCAAATTCAACATAATCAATATTTAAATCGATTGCAATCTGAAATGACTCTATCGTATTTTCGTATTTTGCCAGTGCAGATGCTCCTCTGTGTGCAATAATAACAGGATGCATACATTCCCCTCCTACATAACAATTATATGTTTGTTCCGCGGAGTTCTATGACAGGAGCACCTTTGCCTTTAATGTAGTCACCGGTTATGGTTACCTTGCCTATGCTGTCATCCCGGGGTATTTCGTACATGATGTCAAGCATAAATTTCTCAATAATGGCACGGAGTGCTCTTGCTCCTGTTTTTTTCTGCATGGCAAGCTCTGCAATTTCATCATAAGCAGTATCGTCAAAGCATAGAGAAACCTCATCTAGTGCCAACAGCTTTGTATATTGCTTTAAAATTGCATTTTTTGGTTCTTTCAAAATCTTGATATACATATCCTTGTCCAGTGCGTCAAGAGTAAACAGTACAGGAAGTCTTCCTAAGAATTCGGGTATCATACCAAAATCACGGAGATCCTCAACAGTTACCTCTTTTATAATATTGTGCTCGTTGTCAAATCTATCTTTAAGGTCAGCGTTAAAGCCCATGGAAGACTTTTTTGAAAGACGCTGCTTTATGATATCCTCAATTTCAGGGAATGCGCCGCCGCAGATGAATAGGATATTTTTGGTGTTCATTGTTGTGGTAGGTGTCATGGCATTTTTGCTGCCGGCACCTACAGGCACTTCAACCTCTGCACCTTCCAGTATTTTTAAAAGCCCCTGCTGTACAGCCTCACCACTGACATCGCGGCTGTGTGTTTCTTTCTTTTTGGCTATCTTGTCAATCTCATCAATAAATACAATTCCGCGCTCTGCCTTTTCCACATCGTTGTCGGCGGTGGAAAGCAGCTTTGAGAGAACGCTCTCAACATCATCACCTATGTATCCTGCCTCCGTTAAGGTGGTGGCATCCGTGATTGCAAGAGGAACATTTAAAAGTCTTGCTATTGTTTTTACAAGATAGGTTTTTCCACAGCCTGTAGGACCAAGCATAAGCATGTTTGATTTTTCAATTTCAATATCATCCATTGTGTTGGTTATAACACGCTTATAGTGATTATATACGGCAACGGAAATAGCTTTCTTTGCGTACTCCTGACCGACAACATATTCGTCAAGCATTGCTTTAATCTTGTGCGGTGCAGGAATCGTGGCAAGTGAAAGTTCAGGTTCTTCCTTCGCTTCCTCTTTCTTTTTCTTCTTTTTTACCTTTTGAGATTTTGGAATATCATCAAAGGGCATAAACTCAGACATATTTATATTTGGCATTTTTGAAAAATCCATAAACTGTAAATTGTTTCCACCAAGTGCATCAAAGCTTTTCTGCATACAATCATTACATATATTAATATTGTTTGGCAGCTTAATAAGAGTGCCTGCTGATGATTCGGGACGTCTGCAAAGGTAACAGTAACATTCGTAGTCGTCATTATTATTGTTATTATCAGACATATTTATCCTCCAATGTGTATAAGATATTGACAGTATAACACTAAATTAGATATATTTCTATATGATAACATTTGGAAGTGGAATATGAAAGGAAAAGGAGACCAAGGATGAAAAAAAGAATACTGGCATACCTTAAATACATAGATGATTTGATTGAAACTGATAATTGTAATTGGGAACAGGAGACGAGAAAGCACCTTGTGCAGATTGCTTTTTTTGCCCATGAACGTCAGGTACATCTTATTGTTATGGCACTTTTTGCCATTGCAGAGATAATTTGTATATTATATGTCCATTTTACGGGAAGTCTCACAATACTAGCTCTTGCCTTTGCAATTTTAGTTTTGCTTGTTCCATATATTATGCACTATTATCTTTTGGAAAACAGTGTACAGCGTATGTACAGTCAGTATGATACCATGATGAATAAAATTGATAAGTCATTTTATATGTAGCTTCTGATTAAAAAAAACAAAGGGCTGTTATATTGCAGCCCTTGTCTCATTCGTTTGACAGCCTATCTCTTACTTGAGGAAGTAGTGTTCTTTTTGTTGTTATTACCATTAGAGTTGCTGTCATCGTCCTCCAACATATCCTCGGCACCGTCAATTACACCGTCAACTGCATCCTTGGCACCATCTGTTAAATCATCGGCTGCATCCTTGATATCGTTGGCAGCACCATTGCTGGTAGAACCTGAATTGTTGTTGTCATTGTTACTGTTTTGGGTTGTGTTTGTCTGATTGGTTGAGCTTGAACCAGAACTCCCGTTGTTTGCATCGTCCTTAGAGCCGCATGCGGTAAGTGCAAATGTTAATGCCAAAAGAGTAGCAGCAAGTGCTAATGTAGATTTTATTCTTTTCATAAATATTCACTCCTTATAATATAGAAAATAATGTATCAATAGTATTACCTTTATTGGATAAAATATTTATGTAATTAAAAAAAATATGCCACATGAGAATTCATTTTGACATGAATTCCCTGCGGCATACCAGTATTAAGGGCTTTAATTAGTCGTCTGGAGTAATACAGGCACAATCTGTCGGGTCTGTGCAGGAATCACAGGATTCCTTATTATCAAAAGGATTGCATGGCTCCAGAGGCTTGATATTCCTGTCGAGCAAGCTGCCACATACAAACGTCATACATAAAGATTCATCTTCAGGTGCCAAAGTACCCTTAGATATGATTGGCCGGCCATTGTGTGGAAGCTGATACTGTGTGAAATAAATCGTCTTGACAATCAGCGTAAGCCCAACTGTGATTGTACCGTCAGCTATATCAAAATCTAAAACTTTAGGTATAGACATTAAGTTAAGGCCTTGATTTATCGTGTTATTTGTAGACGAAAATCCAATATAATTCAGTTCAGGAGACCCAATTGCACCATCGGTGTATGAGACCCCGTAAGGAGCAAAAAGTTCCAGTGTAACGGATGATGGGTTGGTGTCTGAATTATAGCCCTCGTCTTCCGTGCTGGAAGGAAGATAAATAACACCACCAACAGTTGCAGTTGTCAGAAGTCTCTTGCAGCAGTCATAAAGTCTGACTGCAAATGTGACAGTCAGATTTGTCAGTGTGACTTCATAGCAGTTTGGTCTTGAGTTAATCGGTCTGATTGCAACAGGGTCATCAGGAATCGTGATATCTATAACCTCTGCACTGGCATATGCTGCTGTCGGAAAATCGGTAAGCAGAGCTGCCGGCAAAGTAATGGAACGACACACATTTATTCCTATTTCGTCATATACAACAGGAGCCAGAACAGTTAAATATTCAGGTGTACCGCACTGAGGTTCAACACATACATCGTGACAGGAATCGCAGCCGTTTGAATTACGGATTGTGTTGCTGATTACTCTTTTGTTACAGCCACAGGATTTAGACATAGTTTTATTCCTTTCAAATTATGCTTACAATAATATATTCGCATTTGTAATTTTTGTTCTATAACTTCCATATATTGTATTTAAAGAAATAATGGAGCCATTTATGGAGAAAATATTCAGGTCACAAAATGGAAGACGGATAGTTGTATGTGATGATGGCAACAATATAAATATAATTTTCTTTTCAAATCAGAGAAACATTCAGTGGAGTGTACTAAGACGTGATTATGGGTCGGAGCTTTGCGCGTGTATGTCAGGAGATGATATTTGTCTTGCTTATCTTAATACATCGAATGATTTGATATGGGATGTGGTAGGGGGAGAAAACAGAATTATACTCCTTTCTGATATAGGAAATGTAAAGAATATAAGAAATATTAAACTTGAAAAGATAAATGACAGGGCTGTTTTGGTTTATCAGACGGATAACCCCGTAAGCAATAAACAGGAATTGATATATTGTTTTCCTGAAACAGAACGAAAGAGCAGACTGCTCGTTTCAGGTGAGCAGGTGATAGAGGACTATATATTGTATTATAACGGGCAGGATAATATTTTGAGGTGCAAATATAAGAAAGAACCTGTATTAAAGACATTTGTATTAAAAACAGGCGATATGGGTGAGCTTATGGTGGAAGAACATATCATGTGTAAGGCGGGGTATATAGATGAATTAAACAGTAAATGCAAGATAAATCAGGAGGAGTTTGATAAGGCAAGCGACAGACTTCGGGAGGAGTTTGAGGAAAATCTAAAAAAACGGGCAGAGGATATAGAAAAGAAGTACAGGGCACAATATGATGAGTTGGTGAAGCTCACAAAAGAAATTCAGGAAGAGGGAAAAAAATGGAGACAACTATACTATAAAAGTGTTAAATAAAGATTTAAATTAACATAATATCTGGAAAAAAAGTTAGAGAAATAGCGAGTTTTATATATTTTTGCTTGACATAATATGGAATTTGGTTTACAATAAAAATTGCAACCTTTTTTGGGAAAAATCTTAAAAGGCTGCCCAAATATATTGTATCTAGTTAGTATTATAACACAAGATATGGATTTGTAAAGGGGTTTATTATGAAAAATGAAAAAAATCTTCCAACTGAAAAAAATAATGAGTCCGACGAGTCCTTTAACAGAAGAAATGTCGATAGCATAAAGCGGCTGATTGTGCTTGCTGCATTGGTTATGTTCGTATTGCCGATGATGGTATCGCTCTATCTTATGATGAGGCTTAACAGTATTGAGAGAAGGATGGATGACCTAATTAACACGTTGGGAAAAACGCAGGTTACGTATGACAGGTCTCTGACAACAGAGTGGGATGAAATTCAAATGGCACTGGAATCCGAGTTTGACGGATATGCCTCAAGCAATATTGACAAGACAAGAGTTGAGGACAGTCAGATACTTGCGAATTCCTATTCGTCTGAAGAACAGGCAGATGCTGGTGAGGAAACGGAAGCATCCACGGAAGAAACAGAATCGGTGCTTAACGGTAAAAAGGTTTATCTTACCTTTGATGATGGACCAAGCAGCCATACAGAAGAACTTTTGGACGTTTTAAGAGAAAAGAATGTAAAGGCAACATTCTTTGTGGTACATAATCCGGATGAGTCACTTTGGAAGGAGTATAAGAGAATTGTTGAGGACGGACATACACTTGGCATGCATTCTTATACCCATGTATATAGTGAAATATATGCATCAAAGGAAGCATTTATAAAGGATGTCAGCGATTTACATGCATTCCTGTATGAGCAGACAGGAATTGATTGCAGGTATTACAGATTTCCGGGTGGAAGCTCCAATACAGTTTCTGATGTTGACGTACAGGAACTGATGGAGTACTTGTACAAGGAGGATATAAGGTACTATGACTGGAATGCATTAAGCGGAGATGCCTTGACAGCTAACATGGCTCCCGATGAGTTAAACGAAACTGTTCTTAATTATATAAGGGACAACGAGGGTGACTCTATGGTGCTTATGCATGACCTTGAGACAAGCGAGACAACAATAGAAGCGTTGGGAGATTTAATTGATATACTTAGGGCAGAGGGATATGAGATATGTCCGATTGATGATTACACCACACCCGTGCAGCATGTAAGCTATACACCTGATTATGAAGAGTAATTGTGAGGGAACGACATCATGGATTTTGCTAAGGCGGTAAACTATATTGAACATAAAAATAAGCTCGGTCAAAGACCGGGCTTAGATAGTATAAAGGAGCTTTTGCGCAGGTTGGGTAACCCGCAGGACAAGGTAAGATGTCTGCATGTTGCCGGAACCAATGGCAAAGGCTCTGTTTTTGCGTTTATGCAGGATATTTTGACAGAATCTGGATACAGTGTAGGACGATATGTGTCTCCAACGGTATTTACTTATCTGGAACGGTTCCAGATAAATGGCACATATATTGACGAGGATACATTTGCAAAAGTGCTTACATCTGTGGCAAATGAAGCGGAAAAAATGGAAGCGGACGGATATTTGGAGCCTACAGCCTTTGAAGTAGAAACAGCGGTTGCGTTTTTGCTTTTTTATGAAAAAAAGGTGGACTTTGCCCTTGTTGAATGTGGTATGGGGGGACTGCTGGACGGAACCAATGTTTTGAAGAAGCCGTATATGTCTGTTATAACGCAGATTTCTAAAGATCATATGCAGTTTTTGGGTGATACGGTAAGGGAAATTACCATTCAGAAAGCGGGCATAATAAAAGAGGAAAGTATATGTGTATCAGCACCGCAAGGTGCGGAGGCATTTAATGTGCTTGCAAAGACCTGTAAAAATAAAAACACGGCATTTTTCCATGTTGAGAACAAGGATATACAGGTGCTTGGAATGGACGTCAAAGGAACAGCCTTTACTTATAAAAACGAGGAATATTTTATTTCAGCTTTGGGGGATTATCAAATTGTAAATGCGGCAACTGCTATTGAGGCTGCAACCCATATTGAGGGGGTAAGCAAGGCGGCGGTACAAAGAGCAATAAGGAAGACAAAGTGGCTGGGAAGGTTTACAGTAGTACGTGACAATCCATATGTAATCGTTGACGGCGCCCACAATGAGCAGGCATGGATTTCGTTAAAAAAATCCCTGCATAAATATTTTACAAATAAGAAGATTATATATATAATAGGAGTATTAAGAGATAAAGAATATCATAAGCTGGCGGATATATTGTCAGACACAATGGAATGTGCAATTACCGTCACTCCGAACAATGATAGAGGGCTTGAAAATACAGTGCTTGCAGAGATTCTTACACAAAGGGGAGTACGTGCAGTAACGGCAGAAAATACGGAAGCCGCAATGGAATATGCACTTGATATGGCATGTCAGGCGGATGTGATAGTTGTGTGTGGGTCACTTTCCTTTCTGGGCGGTTATATGTGTGATATGAAATAGCAGGCTCCGCAGGAGCATGTCGGTAGGAAGTTAAGCTTCCTATAAAAGGATAAAGAGATGGACAAGATAGAAAATATATTAAATAATGACAGTTATAGATGTTATGTTAACTATATAGAAAAGATGGAGATGGATAGGAGCTTTTGTCGGCACGGTATGGAACATAGCCTTGATGTAGCGAGAATAGCTTATATTATTAATTTGGAAAAAAATATGGGGATAGACAAGGAACTTATTTATGCCACAGCACTTCTGCATGATATCGGAAGAGCGGCAGAATATAAGGATGGAAGCCCTCATCATAAGGCTGGAGCTGATATTGCAGGAAATATATTGACGGAGGCGGGATTTTCGGAAGCTGACAGGGAATGTATATGTGATGCCATTGCCTGCCACAAAAAGGAGCTTGATGATGGTGGAATTGCAGGGCTGTTATATAAGGCGGATAAGCTTTCAAGACGGTGCTTTGATTGTGGGGCGTATGATGGCTGTTATTGGGACGATTCCATGAAGAATAAAGCTATAACATATTAATTGTTTGTCGGGATATTGTACAACGAATGTTTGAAAAAGGTTGAATTTTGCAATTGCCTATGTGGGATATTCAAAAAGGAGAGAACGCATAAATGCAGATTGGCAACATGAACTTTGAAATAGGAAGACGTCCTTATATAATGGGAATTTTAAATGTAACCCCTGATTCATTTTCAGATGGGGGAAATTATACTGACATTGACAGGGCGCTGAAAAGAACAAAACAGATGATTGATGAAGGGGCTGATATCATAGATGTCGGCGGTGAGTCAACAAGACCGGGACATGTAAAGATATCAGAGCAGGAGGAGATTGAGAGAACCTGCTTTATTATAGAGGCAATTAAAGAAAATTTTAGTATTCCGGTTTCACTTGACACGTATAAGTCAAGGGTTGCACAGGCGGGAATTCTTGCAGGCGCGGATATGATAAATGACATATGGGGACTGAAATGGGATGAGGACATGGCAGGGACGGTTGCACGCTTCGGGGTCGCCTGTTGTCTTATGCATAACAGGCATGAGGCTTCTTATGGGGATTTTTTGCGTGATGTTGTGTCTGATTTACAGGAAAGCGTGGATATGGCTTTGGCAGCAGGAATTAGTGCTGATAAACTGGTGCTTGACCCGGGAGTGGGTTTTGCAAAGGATACGAAGCAAAATCTTGTAATAATAAATAATCTGAAGCTGGTTGTTGATATGGGATATCCTGTTTTGCTGGGAACATCGAGAAAATCTGTGATAGGCAATACACTTGACCTGCCCGTGGACGAGAGAGTGGAGGGTACAATTGCCACCTCTGTTGCAGGGCTTCTTTCTGGGTGTGCTTTTTTCAGGGTGCACGATGTTTTGCAAAATTACAGGGCGCTTAAAATGGCGGATGCCATTATGAAATCAATGTAATGGCTTGCAGGATAACAAACTTTCAATTTAAATAGGAAATATGGGCTGATGTTCAAGGAGAGGGAAAGGGATATATGGATAAGATTGTCATAAAGGATTTGGAAATATTTGCATATCACGGCGTTCTGCCACAGGAAAAAAAAGAAGGACAGACATTTGTTGTCACGGTTGAACTGTTTTTGGATTTACACGGTGCGGGGACGGAAGATGCATTGTCCGAGACCGTAAATTATGCAATGGTATGTAACACGGTTTCTAAGGTTATGACAGAAGAAAAATATGATTTGATAGAAGCTGCGGCAGAAAATATAGCAGGTACTATCTTGCTTGGATATGGCAAGGTTAATTCAGTCCGTGTGATACTCAGTAAGCCTGAGGCTCCGATTGATATGACCTTTGATACGGTATGTGTGGATATTACAAGAGGAAGACATACCGTATATCTAGGGCTGGGTTCCAATCTTGGTGATAAAGAAGGCTATCTTGATTACGCGGTTGACCAGCTTAATAAGGATGAGTACATAAAGGTAAATAAAGTGTCAACCTATATCGTTACAAAACCATATGGAGATGTGGAACAGGATGATTTTTTGAATGGTTGTCTGGAGATAGAGACGCTGTATTCCCCCCAGGAGCTTTTGGCAATTATCGGAGACATTGAACAGGGAGCAGGAAGAAAGCGGCTCATTCATTGGGGACCAAGGACACTGGATATCGATATACTTTTATATGACAGGGAAATTATTATGGAGGAAAACTTAAAAATTCCCCATGCCGAGATGGCAAAGCGTCAGTTTGTTTTGGAGCCGCTTTGTGAAATAGCTCCATTTGCTTACCATCCGGGATATAACAGGACAATAATAGAGCTTTTAGATATACTGCGTCGGAATGAGGAGACGACAGACAACAAAAAATAGGGGGTGTAGATATGTCGTACAAAACATTTGCAGCCATCAATGTGGGATCAAGTGAAATCGCAATGAAAATCTATGAAATCAGTGGGAGGAAAAGCTTCAGGCAGCTTGATGCAGTAAGCAACATTATTGAGCTTGCCAAGGATACTTACAGTAACGGTTTCCTCTCGACAGAGTCTATACGTCAGGTATGTGACACACTGTCAAGATTCAAAGCGAAAATGAAGGAGTATCAGGTGTCGGACTACAGGATATGTGCGACAAGTGCTGTCCGGGAAGCGGAAAATCGGGACATTGTACTGGACACGATTAAAAGAAGTACGGGATTTGATGTGAAGGTACTGAGCAATTCGGAGCAACGGTACACAAACTTCAAGGGACTTGTTGCAAAGTATGATGATTTTCATCAGATTGTGAGCAAAAATACTGCTTTTGTTGATGTGGGAGCAGGCAGCGTGCAAATTTCATTGTTTGACAAAAACAGTCTTGTAGTAACTGAAAATATTCCAATCGGAGCGGTTCGTATCAGGGATTATCTTTCCATTATCGGAACGAGGAGCGGACGCCTTGATAAGCTTTTGGAGGAGTATGTTGAGAGTGACATTGTGGCATTCAGAAATATTTACCTCAATGACAAGGAAATCAAAAATATAATTGCAGTCGGAGAGGTTGCGAACGCACTCAAAAAAATAGCACCTGAGCTTGACATCAGCGAAAAAGTAAACCAGGCACAATTTTATGCAATGTATAAGAGAATCATTAGCATGACCCCTCAGGAGCTGTCAGAAAAATATGGTATTCCTTATGAGCGGGCTACACTTATGCTTCCTAACATAATCATTTACCAGTCTTTCTTAAATAACTGTAAGGCTGAAGAAATATATGTGCCAAATGTGGATTTTTGTGAGGGAATCGCGGCATCGTATATGGACGAAGGTGCAAAAATCGTGTTCGACCATAACTTTGATGAGGATATCATTGCATCTGCATATTATCTTGCAAGGAGATACAGGTGCAGCAGAAGTCATGCGGAGAGAGTTTCAGAGTATGCGTTAAAAATATTTGACTGTGTAAAGAAAGCATACGGAATGGGAAAAAGAGAGCGTCTTTTGCTACAGATAGCAGCCATCTTACATGAGTGTGGAAATTATATCAACATGCATGACGGGGCAAGGAACTCATACTATATTGTAGCGAATACGGAGATAATCGGACTTTCGCACAAGGAGCGTATGGAAGTCGCAAATATAGTCAAATATAACATACTTTATCTTCCGTCACGGGATAAGCTGGAAACGGAGTTGGGTGATTGCGATTATATGATTATTGCCAAGCTTGCAGCTATTATCAGAATTGCAAATGTTATGGATAAGAGCCACAAGCAGAAGCTGGAAGACATGTCCGTAACACTTAAAGATGAACAGGTAATTATATCAGCAAAGACATATGAGGATATTTCTCTTGAGTCGGGATTGTTTCTTGCAAAAGCTGATTTCTTCGAAACGGTATACGGAATAAGACCGGTACTCAGATTAAAAAGGAGTGTGTAGTCATGGATAGGAAGCAACTTGAAAAGTACGAAAATTATACAAACAGGGAGCTTAGCTGGCTTCAGTTTAACTATAGAATACTTGGTGAGGCAAAGGATAAAACCCTTCCGCTTTTTGAGAGACTGAAATTTCTTGGCATTACTGCGTCTAATTTAGATGAGTTTTTTATGATAAGGGTAGCGTCGTTGATTGACCTTGTGCATGCGGGAATTAAAAAGAAGGATATAGCGGGGCTCACACCGGAGGAGCAGCTTGAGAAAATTATCCCTGAAACGAAAAATATGATGATGTCACAGTATATGACACTGAACCGCTCACTGCTTCCTGCAATTGAGGAGAAGGGCTTAAAGCTGGTAAAGCATTATGAGGACTTGACGGAAAAGCAGGAACGATATGTTGACAAATATTTTCAAAAGGACGTTTATCCTGTTCTTACACCTATGGCAGTGGACTCGTCAAGACCGTTCCCGCTTATCAGCAATAAAACCCTGAATATCGGGGCACTGATTCGTGACAAGAAAAAGGATGTCATAGATATCGCAACCGTTCAGGTTCCATCGGTTCTGCCGAGAATTGTCGAGCTGCCTGCGGAGGGGGAGACACGTGAAATTATTCTTCTTGAGGAGATTATTGAAAAAAATCTCGGAAAGCTGTTCTTAAGTTATGAGATAGTGTGTGCCCATCCGTACCGTATTATGAGAAATGCAGACCTTACCATAGATGAAGATGATGCCGCTGATTTGCTGAAAGAGATTGAGAAGCAGATAAAGAAAAGGGCATGGGGCGAGGTTATCAAGCTTGAGGTTGAGAACGACATGGATAAACGGCTTTTAAAGGAGCTTAAAAAACAGCTTCAGGTCTCAAGCGAGGCAGTCTATTCCATAAATGGACCGCTTGACCTTACATTCCTTATGAAAGTAAGTGATTTGGACGGATTTTCACACCTTTGTAATAAAAAATATATTCCTCAGCCTGTACGTGCAATCAATAACGAGGAGAGTATATTTGACCAGATAAAGAGGAAGGATATTCTTCTTCATCACCCGTATGATGAATTTACACCTGTAATACAGTTTATTAAGCAGGCAGCGGTTGACCCGAATGTGCTTGCCATCAAGCAGACACTTTACCGTGTAAGTGGAAATTCGCCTATCGTGGCTGCCCTTGCACACGCAGCGGAAAATGGAAAGCAGGTAACCGTTCTCGTAGAGTTAAAGGCACGTTTTGACGAGGAAAATAACATTAACTGGGCAAAGATGCTTGAGAAGGCAGGCTGCCATGTTATATATGGATTGGTGGGATTAAAGACCCACTCAAAGATAGCGCTTGTTGTAAGGCGTGAGGAGGATGGAATAAAGCGGTATGTCCATCTTGGAACGGGAAATTATAATGATATAACGGCAAAACTTTACACTGACATGGGAATGCTCACTGCATCAGATGCCATAGGAGAGGATGCGACTGCGGTATTTAATATGCTGTCAGGTTACTCTGAGCCTCTTGCATGGAATAAGCTTTTTGTTGCGCCAATTTGGATGAAAAATAAATTTGTAGGTCTTATAAGACGAGAAACAGAAAATGCAAGAATGGGCAAGGAAGCACGCATTATAGCAAAAATGAATTCACTCTGTGACCCTGTTATTATAAGTGCACTTTATGAGGCGTCACATGCAGGTGTAAAGATTGACCTTATTGTGCGGGGGATATGCTGCCTTAAGACAGGTATACACCAGCTCAGCGAAAATATAACCGTAAGGTCAATCGTCGGTAATTTTCTTGAGCACTCGAGAATATTCTATTTCTACAACGGTGGATTTGAGGATGTTTATATGGGAAGTGCTGACTGGATGCCGAGAAACCTTGACAAGAGAGTCGAAATTACATTCCCTGTAGAGGATGAGGATTTAAAGCGAGATGTAATTGAAATATTAAATATACAGCTTGCAGATACATTAAAGGCATATATATTAAAGTCTGACGGCTCATATGAGAAGCAGGATTTGAGGGGACGGGATAAGCTGGAGGCACAGGCGTATTTTTGTAAAAGGGCAATGAATAATGCTAAGGAGGAAAGTAATCAGGCTGTCTCAAGGGTTTTTGTTCCAAGAACATCCGAGAAATAAAAACTGTTGTTCACCTTTTTTTCACATATTTTTGCTTGACTGAAAATTTATATTATTGTAATAGATATAAGGTAGAGTCAAAATGTGGAAAAAATAAAATGTAGTATTACATGAAAGAAGGGAAGCGACAATATGTTAAAAACGTTGGCAGCACAGGTAAAGGAATATAAGACTGCTTCCATACTTACACCAATTTGTATGATATTGGAGGTTGTTTTTGAAACTCTTATACCGTTCTTGCTTCAATCTTTAGTGGATGACGGAGTAAACAAAGGTGATATGAATCACATTGTACTTATGGGAGGATTGATGGTTCTTCTTGCAGCAGGCGGACTTGCAGCAGGAGTTCTCGGAGGTGTGTACGGCTCCAAGGCTTCAACTGGCTTTGCCAAGAACTTGAGAGGGGCAATGTATGACAACATACAGACCTTTTCATTTTCAAATATAGATAAATTTTCAACAGCGGGACTTGTTACAAGGCTCACAACCGATGTGAACAACCTTCAGATGGCATATCAGATGCTGCTCAGGATGTGTATGCGGGCACCTGCAAGTATGATATTTGCAATGGTTATGGCATTTATGATAAGCCCAAGGCTTGCGAGCATATATCTGATAGCAGTTTTGGTGCTCAGTGTCATCCTTATGATTATTATAAGGTTTGCAATGAAATATTT
This sequence comes from uncultured Lachnospiraceae bacterium, assembly GCA_947652735.1. GTDB lineage: Bacteria > Bacillota > Clostridia > Lachnospirales > Lachnospiraceae > Coprococcus_C. The sequence continues at coordinate 104,715 of CANTEG010000009.1, forward strand.
CACACAGGTATTTAAAAAATATGATGATTTGAATGCCAGTGTGCAGGAAAATGTGTCTGCAATCAGAGTTGTAAAGGCATTTGTCAGAGAGGACTTCGAAAAGAAAAAATTTGCAAATGCAAGTGAAATGGTTTACAGCATGTTTCTTAAGGCAGAAAAGGTTTTATCCTTTAACTCACCTGTTATGATGTTTACCGTATATACATGTATTATTGGGATAAGCTGGATAGGTGCCCATATGATAGTGTCAAGCACCTTAAAAACAGGACAGTTGATGAGTCTTCTCACATACTGTATGAACATACTTATGAGTCTTATGATGCTCTCAATGATATTTGTAATGATGTCAATGAGTGTGGCAAGTGCAAGACGTATTGCTGAAGTGATTAATGAGAAGGCTGATATTGTTAATCCTGAAAAACCTGTTATGGAAATAGCAGATGGAAGCATAGATTTCAATGACGTATATTTTAAATATGCAAAGGGCAGGAGTGGCAGTGAGGAAAGTTATGTTCTGGCAGATATCAATATTCATATTAAGGCAGGCGAGACTATCGGTATTATAGGTGGTACGGGAAGTTCTAAATCCAGTCTTGTAAATCTGATAAGCAGACTCTACGATGTGACAAAGGGGGAACTGCTTGTAGGTGGAATTGATGTCAAAAAATATGATATTGAGACACTTAGAAATGAGGTTTCGGTTGTACTTCAGAAAAATGTACTTTTCAGCGGTACAATTTATGAGAACTTAAGGTGGGGTGATAAGGATGCCACCGATGAAGAATGTGAAAGAGCGTGCAGGCTTGCTTGTGCCGATGAATTTATAAAGGCATTTCCTGACGGCTACAATACACGGATTGAGCAGGGCGGAACCAATGTCTCAGGTGGTCAGAGACAGAGACTTTGTATTGCAAGGGCACTGTTAAAAAAGCCGAAAATACTGATACTTGATGACAGTACAAGTGCTGTGGATACAGCAACGGATGCAAAAATCAGAAAAGCATTTGCTGAGGAAATTCCAAACACGACAAAAATAATAATTGCCCAGAGAATAAACAGTATAAGTCATGCGGACAGAATTATTGTCATGGATGACGGACGCATAAACGGCATGGGAACACATGATGAACTTATTGCCACAAATGAAATATATAAGGATGTTTACGAGTCACAGACAGGCGGAAGCGGAGACTTTGATGAGGGAGGTGATGAGTAATGGCACAGCACGGACCAAGAGGACCTATGGGTCGAGGCATGAAAGGCGGAAAAAAGGTAGAGAATCCCGGAAAACTTTTTGCAAGAATTATGGGATATGTAGGCAAAAAATATAAGATTCACTGTATTTTGGTTGTCATATGCATCATTGTTTCGGCACTTGCCAATGTTCAGGGGACCCTGTTTATGAAGACGCTGATTGACGATTATATCAGCCCGCTTATAGGTTCGGGAAATCCTGATTACTCAGAGCTGTTACATGCAATCATAAGAGTGGCGGGCTTTTACCTTGCAGGTATTCTCGCAGCATTTATACAGGCAAGACTTCTTATGTATGTTGCTCAGGGAACATTAAAAAGCATAAGGATAGACCTTTTCAACCATATGGAAAGTCTTCCTATCAAATATTTTGATACGCATGCACACGGAGATATTATGTCTCTTTATACAAATGATGTGGATACGTTGAGACAGATGATAAGCCAGAGTATACCACAGACCATATCAAGTGTAATTACGGTAGTTTCAGTGTTAGTGAGCATGATTATTTTAAATGTGCCGTTAACGCTGCTTACCCTTGCCATGGTATTTGTTATGCTCAAGGTTACAGGGGCGGTTGCGGGAAACAGCGGACGTTACTTTGCCGCACAGCAAAGGGATATCGGTGCGCTTAACGGTTATATAGAAGAAATGATTGAAGGGCAGAAGGTTATAAAGGTATTTTGCCATGAGGAGGAGAGCAAGGAAGGCTTTAATGCACTCAATGAACAGCTCTTTGACAGTGCAAATAATGCAAATAAATATGCCAATCTCCTTGGACCAATTAATGCACAGCTTGGAAATATAAGCTATGTAATATGTGCAATTGTGGGCGGAGCGCTTGCCATAAACGGAGTCGGTGGATTTACGCTTGGCGGACTTGCAAGCTTTCTGACCTTTAACAAGAATTTCAGTATGCCTATCAATCAGGTCAGCCAGCAGCTTAACTCAGTAATTATGGCACTTGCAGGCGCTGAGAGAATATTCAATACGCTCGATGAAAAGCCTGAAACTGACGAGGGATATGTTACTTTGGTTAATGCTGTGGAAAAAGATGGGGTATTAACAGAAAGTGAGGCAAGAACCGGACTTTGGGCATGGAAGCATACCCATCAGGCAGACGGTTCTGTAACATATGTAAAGCTTACGGGTGACGTTGTTTTTGATGATGTAGATTTTGGTTATAACGAAGATAAGCAGGTACTGTATAACGTTGACTTATTTGCCACACCGGGACAAAAGATAGCTTTTGTAGGTTCCACAGGTGCAGGAAAAACGACAATTACAAATCTGATAAACAGATTTTATGATATTCAGGACGGCAAAATAAGGTATGATGGCATCAATATAAATAAAATTAAAAAGGATGATTTGAGACGCTCCCTTGGAATTGTACTTCAGGATACCCATTTGTTTACGGAAACAGTTATGGAAAACATAAGGTACGGAAGACTTGAGGCGACGGATGAGGAGGTAATCAAGGCTGCAAAGCTTGCCAATGCAGATGGCTTTATCAGGAGACTGCCTGATGGATACAACACAATGCTTACAGGAGACGGTGCAAACTTAAGTCAGGGACAAAGACAGCTTCTTGCCATAGCAAGGGCTGCAATTGCTGACCCACCTGTGCTTATCCTTGATGAAGCGACAAGCTCTATTGATACCCGAACTGAAAAAATCGTTCAGGAGGGTATGGATATGCTTATGAAGGGCAGAACAACATTTGTAATCGCACACAGACTTTCAACGGTAAGAAACAGCGACTGCATTATTGTCCTTGAAAAGGGAAAAGTTATTGAACGTGGTCCCCATGATGATCTTATAAAAAAACAGGGCAGATACTATCAATTGTACACGGGAAATAAGGTTGCAATGTAAATTATGCATTAATTGAAACATTTTTGTAAAAAATAATGATAAAATTAAAATAAAAACAAATTGCAAAAAAATTTATAAAATATGTAAAATTTATCACTTTTTAACATAAAAAAATTTGTTCTTTTATTTATTAAAAAAGTTTTGGAAAACATTGTTATAAATATGCATAAAATAAAGATTGACTATTTGCTATTTAAATCCTAAAATAGTAAATGTACCTGGTTGGTGCTGAAAGGGGAAAACCAAAAAAATGAGAAAAAAATCACATATTTCACTGGCAAAGGGAGTTATAAATGGACTTGGAATCAGTGACCGAATCAATCACCGATTTGCATTTTATGTAGGAAGTATATGGCCGGACTGTATTCCATCTTTTATCACCAAGAGACATTGCATTGATGATACGTTTGAAATACTTACCAAACGAATGAACAAATTTATAAAAAAATTTAATCCTGAGAAAGATATGAATTCTCTTTCAACATGGAGAATGGGCATTGTACTCCACTATATTGCAGATTATTTTACATTTCCCCACAATACTCATTATACAGGAAACCTAAAAGAACACTGTGTTTATGAGGAAAAGTTAAAGCACCGTATGTACAGGTATGTGGATGAGTTAAACATTGCAGAATGTACAGAAAAGAAATGTATATTGTCCGGAGTGACTGAAATAGAGAGATTCATACGTGAAAAGCATGAACAGTATATGAACCTTTCGGGTAACGTGGACGATGACTGCCGATATTCAGTATTTGCATGTATTAGTGTAATGGCATCGCTGCTTTCCATCGTTGCTGCAAGGAAAGAAGCAGTTGTTTCAGGTGCTGCGGCGTGAATAAAATAATATAAAAAAGTGCATACTAACCCCACATTCAGGGATGACTTACATGTTTAAAAGCTTGGAATAGGCTGATGCTTAAGGAAGGGGGATTTGTATGCGTAGTTCAACAGAGGTATACGAAGAGGTTGCTGAAAGATGTCATGCTTATGACAAAAAAGAAAGAAGAGACTGCTTTTGCAATATAGCAGGTGATTCAAAGAGCTGTCTCAATTGCAGACATTTTGCAGATGACGAGCATTGCAGGCTCGACCTTTATGATCCGATTGTAAAGAACATTAAATAGTGAAGTTTTGGGCACCGCTTTTTAAGAGCGGTGCTTTTTTATTTAATAGAAGCCTTGACACAAAAAAAGTGTGTTGATATACTCAAGAATAGTTTGTTTTATGAGATGAGGAAAGGAAAATATTATGATTAGTGCAAATAATGTAACCTTAAGACTTGGCAAAAAGGCTTTGTTTGAGGATGTGAATATTAAATTTACCGAGGGAAACTGTTATGGCTTGATTGGAGCTAACGGTGCGGGTAAGTCTACATTTTTAAAAATATTGTCAGGAGCGTTGGAGCCTACAAATGGTGAAGTGATTATGAATTCAGGCGAAAGACTTTCCGTGCTTCAGCAGGACCATTACAAGTATGATGAATATGCAGTAATGGATACTGTAATTATGGGAAATAAGCGACTTTATGAAATAATGAAAGAAAAGGATGCGATATATGCAAAGGAAGACTTCACTGATGAAGATGGCGTGAGGGCATCTGAGCTTGAGGCTGAATTTGCTGATATGGACGGATGGAATGCAGAGGCGGATGCGGCAACGCTTTTAAATGGACTTGGAATAGATACGGATATACATTACAAAAAGATGAGTGAGCTTGACGGAAATCAAAAGGTGAAGGTTCTGCTTGCACAGGCACTTTTTGGAAATCCTGATGTGCTGCTCTTGGACGAGCCTACAAACCACCTCGATCTTGATGCCATTGCATGGTTGGAGGAATTTCTGATAAATTTTGATAATACTGTCATAGTAGTGTCACATGACAGGTACTTTTTGAATAAGGTCTGCACACATATTGCAGATATCGATTACGCAAAAATACAGTTATATGCAGGAAACTACGATTTCTGGTATGAGTCAAGCCAGTTGATGATTAAGCAGATGAAGGAAGCAAACAAGAAAAAAGAGGAGAAGATAAAAGAGCTTCAGGAATTTATCCAGCGTTTCTCAGCGAATGCCTCCAAGTCAAAGCAGGCAACATCACGAAAGAGAGCTTTGGAGAAGATTGAACTGGATGAAATAAAGCCGTCTAGCAGAAAGTATCCATATATTGATTTCAGACCAAAGAGAGAAATAGGAAATGAAGTACTTACAGTGTCAAATATATCAAAGACGGTTGACGGCGTTAAGGTGTTAGACAATATTTCCTTTACAATCGGACACGATGACAAGGTCGCATTCGTAGGTCCGAATACGATAGCAACAACAACCCTGTTTAAAATACTGGCAGGCGAGGAGGAACCGGACAGCGGTTCTTACAAGTGGGGCGTCACGACGTCACAGGGATATTTTCCTAAGGATAATACGAAGGAATTTGATAATGATTTGGTGATAGCCGACTGGCTTGCACAGTATTCGGATGACAAGGATGCCACGTATGTGAGAGGGTTCCTTGGACGTATGCTCTTTGCAGGTGAGGACGGAGTGAAGAAAGTAAAGGTGCTTTCGGGAGGAGAAAAGGTAAGATGTCTTCTTTCTAAGCTTATGATTATGGGCTCCAACGTTCTTATTTTGGATGAGCCTACAAACCACCTTGACATGGAGTCAATTACCGCGTTAAACAACGGACTTATGAAGTTTTCGGGAGTTGTGTTATTTGCATCTCAGGATCATCAGTTTGTACAGACAACGGCAAACAGAATTATGGAGCTTACAAGCACAGGACTTATAGATAAGCAGACTACCTATGATGAATATCTTGCAAGTGATGAGCTGGCGAGAAAACGTCAGATTATGAATATGGTAAGTGATGACGAAAATTAGTTGACATAATATATGGAGGTAACTATGATAGACGGAAAAAAAACGATGCTGTCAGGCATGCAGTCAACGGGAATTATAACACTTGGAAACTATTTGGGGGCCTTAAAAAATTGGGTTAATCTGAATGAGGAAGAAGATATAAAATGCTTTTATGGAATTATGGATTTACATTCCATAACAGTCAGACAGGAGCCTGCAAATTTGAGGAAAAGTGCAAGAACCTTGCTTCTTCTTTATATTGCAGCAGGGCTTGACCCGGAAAAAAACTGCATCTTTTTCCAGTCCCATGTTCCTGCACATCCCCAGCTCGCATGGATACTGAATTGCTATACATACATGGGAGAAATGAACCGAATGACCCAGTTTAAGGATAAGGCAGCAAAACATGCTGACAACATAAACACGGGACTTTTCACGTATCCTGTACTTATGGCGGCGGACATACTTCTGTATCAGGCGGATTATGTCCCTGTTGGAAAGGATCAGATGCAGCACCTTGAAATAACGAGAGATATCGCAAACCGTTTTAACGGAATATATGGGGATGTATTTACAATACCGGAGGCATATATCGGAAAGAGTGGAGCAAGAATTATGAGCCTTCAGGATCCAACAAAGAAAATGTCGAAGTCGGATGAAAATCCAAATGCGACAATCTCCCTTTTGGACGATAAGGACACCATTATGAGAAAGTTCAAAAAAGCGGTTACGGACTCAGATGGATTTATTGCATATAGCGATGACAAACCGGGTATCAAAAACCTGATAGATATTTATTGTGCCGTAACATCAAAAAGTGTTGACGAGGCACTTAAGGAGTCAGACGGAATGGGCTACGGACAGCTTAAGGAAATGGTTGGTGAGGCAGTTGTTGCGGAGCTTGTGCCTTTACAGGAGCGGTTTGAGGCACTTTCGAAAGATAAGGAATATATAGATAAAATAATAAAAGAAAATGCTGAACAGGCATCCTATTATGCGAATAAAACTTTGAGAAAGGTTATGAAAAAGGTCGGATTTACTGAGCTGCCAAGATAAAAAACAAGGGGCTGTCGCACTGGGAATATTTATACCATGATAACGAAAACGCACTTTCGGTCAATGAAAGGTGTAATAGTTTTCTTAATTATTATGGCATATATATTTTCTAAAAGCGATAGCCCTGAACTTTTTTAGTTTATTGAAAATATATATCTAAGCATTTTTTCTGCGTTGGCTTTGTTTCTCTCGGAAGTTCCTGCAACACTTAAGAATACATCGCTATAGCCTGTGTTTAAATTTTTGGCAAATTCGGTGCCGCTAATATCCACTGCGAAAGCGACCATATTATCATCCTCATCCTTAACGCTCAGCAGACTACAGTTGTAATCGTTTTCCAGAACTGCTAAAAATTCAGCAGACAAGCTGTTGGCCACAGGTCTTGCCATACCAGCACTGCCGCAATATTCAACACCTGCTTTGTCAGATATAATAATGTCGTAATAATTGTCATAGCACAGTGTAGGGAACTGCATATAATCCGAGCTATAAGAATTGCCTCCATTTTCGGCATAGTCTTCAAGGCTTAAGGAAATGGAAGTGTTTGACAAAATCTGATATCCTTTTTCTAGCCCGAAAAGACGGCAATAGTCATCTTCAAAGGATTTGTCAATTTGATTTATTCCTGTGTTTAAGACTGCATATGACAGTGCAATAGGGCGTGAATTTTTATAAATAGTAACAGGAATATAAATGGCGAGGGCTAAAAAAAGAATTGCTCCCATAATGGCAAACTTATAATAGTAAAGAAAATATTTCCGCTGTTCCTTTTTGGACATACCCTCTATATTTTTGCGGTAGCGTTCCCTCTTTGCAGCAAGCCTGTCCTTGCGGCTCATGGCTCTAAGCTCAAGATTATCCTCTGTAGTTTTTTTTGTATCCGCTTCTGTGGAAGTGGAAGCTGTGATTTGACCTGCCACCGTTTTCGGCTGATTTGATATGGCGTTTTCTTTGTTAACAATGTTATCTTCTTTATTTGCCATTATTATTCTCCTGTATTATCCCGTTTTTTTGATTCATTATTTTAAAATAACAAATCAACAAAATATATTATTACAAAACTATACATTAGTATACCATACATTTCCAAGGTTAAAATGAAAAAAATGTGAACTTGCGACTTTTTTTAAAAAACCATTTACAACTTGTGAAATCTCAACTATTATAGTAAAAGTGTCTTGCGACGTAAAAAGTTTAAGGATGGTATTTGAAATGAAATCAAAGACAAAGCATTTTCTGCATACGTTTTTTAAAATATTTATAATATTTATGCTTGTGACTGCGCTTATCAATGTGGGATTATTTGCAGCTATAGCAATCAATCATAAGAGTAAACTGAAAAAAGAAAAAGACCATCTGAATGCCCCGGGAATCATGGTGGATGCAGGAGGGCATAAGCAGCATGTCGTGGTTGGCGGTGATGAAGATTCAGAGCATGTGCTGGTATTTTTACATAGTGTGTGCGTGGTGGATGACAGTATAGCACTTCAACCGCTTATGAATGAACTGAAAAACTGCAAATATGCGTATGTGGACAGAAGCGGATATGGTTTTAGTGAAATGTCAAATACGGAAAGAAGTATAGAAAATCAGGTTGAGGAAACAAGAACAGCACTGAAAAATGCGGAGGTGAGCGGACCTTATGTGCTTGTTGCCATAGGGACGTCAGGTGTGGAGGCGTTTTACTGGGCAAAGACATATCCTGATGAGGTAGCCTCAATAATAGGAATAGATATGATATATCCGGAACAGTTTGCAAATACCACTACAGATGAATATTGTGGATTTTTTGATTACCTTTATGTGAAATTTTGTGCGATAGGCGGACATCGGCTTGTTAAAAGCGTATTTCCTACAGATAAGTACGGCATTTATGACGAAAGACAGATGAATACACGGAATGCACTGATAGGAAAAGGAAATTACAACGAAGACATATACGATGAACAGCTTAAAATGATTGATAATGCGGCAAAGGTTACGGCAATGGGCATTCCAGAGACGGATATGTATCTTTTGTATTCAAATCCCATGCTTGAACCATATTTAAGTACGGATGAGGATATACAAAAATCGTATAATGATGCGATGGCAAAGGACAGTGAAACGGACTATGTTTCGGCATACAACCAGATATTCAAAAATTATTTTAAGGATTACAAAAATGTGGCAATTGAGGAAGTAAGTGGATATTCAAGAATGTACACATATTGCCCGAAAACGATTGCAGAAAAAATAAATGATTTTATAATTAAGAAATAGTTACAAAACAGTTACAGGACGTATAAAGATGTGAAAATTGCACAATTGCACAATGAAAAATAAAAAAAATGCTTGCAAAATTGTTTAATATGTCCTATAATTACCTTAGTTTTGACAGCACAGTCAAGGCTATACGTATGGAACCAACAGTCATAGACTGAATTAATATAGGTTCAAAGAAGTAGTCCGAACGTGGGTACATAGAAGCAGGTTGAAACCCTGACAAAGAAGCTTTCGCTTGTTGGAGCTTTTAGGCAGGCGGGATATCTGGGGACGTGGAAGCGTATGGGACAAACACACATATTATAAAAGGAGGGTTTTTTTGTGAAAAAAATCAAAAAAGCGATGGCTCTTTCTTTAGCACTTGCTATGGGACTTTCACTTGTAGCTTGTGGAGACAAGAAAGACGATGGTACAACTACTGAGGCAACTACAGCAAGCGATACTAGTGCTGATACTACAGCACCAGATGCTTCAGAAGATGAAAATGGCGGTGGCGATGCTGCATCAGGCGTTGACGCTTGGGTAGAAGGCGCACTTGCAAACGGTGAGACTATTAACCTTTACTCATGGAATGATGAGTTTGAGAAGAGAATTGAGACTCACTTCAGAAGCAGATATCCAGAGGTTGAGAAGCTTGTTGTTAACCACAACCTTAACCTTGAGGGTACATCTGATGAGTATGCAGCTAAGGTTAAGGCAGCTTACGATGCAGGCGGAGCAGATGTTCCTGGTATCGTACTTGCAGATGATTCTGTAGCACTTTCTTTCATGGAGAAGGAGTGGGCAATACCTGTAACTGACCTTGGTCTTACAAAGGATATGTACTCAAATGCATATCAGTTCACTGTTGATTATGCAACAAACGCTAACGGAGATCTTATGGCTATGACATGGCAGGCTCCTGCTGGTGTATTTGCTTATAGAGCAGATATCGCTGAGGAAGTTCTCGGAGTTTCAGAGCCAGATGATGTTCAGGCATTAATCTCTGACTGGGATGGATTCCTTGATGTAGCAGCTAAGATGAAGGAAAAAGGATACGCTATGGTATCTGGAGCTGACGAAGTTAAGTATCCAATGCTTGACCAGAGAAAGTCTGCATGGGTTATCGACGGAAAGCTTAACATCGACCCAGCAGTAGAAGAGTTCTTTGAGCTTTCAAAGACACTTTACACTGAGGGATACACTATGAACGCTGCACAGTGGACAACTGACTGGACAGCTAACATGACTAACAAGTCTACATTTGGTTACTTTGGATGTACTTGGTTCATTCCATGGTCACTTACTATCGAGGATACTGAGGCATTTGGTCAGTACCGCGTATGTTCAGGCCCTGTTGGATTCCACTGGGGTGGTTCTTACATGACTGTAACTGATAAGTGTGCAAACAAGGATCTTGCTGCACTTGTACTTTACACAATGGCTTGTGATGAGGAAGCTATGTACGATCTCTTCAAGAAGGATACTGATTACCCTAACAACCAGGCTTCAGTTCAGAAGCTTATGGATGATGGTGTAGGTAGCCTTGAGAAGCTTGGCGGACAGAACCCACTTGAGGCTTATGACGCAACAGCTAAGAAGGTTGAGATTAAGATTGCTACTTCATATGACTCACAGATTAACAATATCATGAGTGATGTTTCAGGTAAGTACAACCAAGGTGAGATCGCATCTCTTGATGCAGCAGTAGCTGACATTAAGGCTCAGGTTTCTGCTACAATTACTGACATCACAGTAGAGTAGTTATAAACCATTATAGTTTATGCAATATCATGTTATGCACCGGAGAAATCCGGTGCATAATTTAAAAAAAGACTATCCTGTTGGACATTTTATAAGATGTATTTCAGGAAAACATATCTTACAGTACATTAGTTCTTAGAAATGCTTCTTATAAAATGTCTGACGGTGGTACGTGAGGTTAAATACAAAAAAATAAAATTGGGGACGTGAAAATATGAAAAAAAAGACAGTTGAGTATGGAAAATATGGATACATATTCATAGCTCCATTCTTCTTGGTATTCTTGATATTTCAGCTTTACCCACTTCTCTACACCTTCTTTCTGAGTTTCGTTGAACACAAATCAGTTATGGCAGGTGATCCGAAGTTTGTCGGTTTTGACAACTTTTTAGGAGTTTTAAGAGAACAAGACTTCCTAAATGGAGGATATAAGTGGTTTAATACTATTCCTTTGAATACAATCAAGAATACAATAATTATGTGGGTTTTAAACTTTATTCCACAGATTCTGTTAGCTCTGCTTTTGTCTGCTTGGTTTACTGATACAGTAGTTAAGCTTAAGGGACAGGGCGCATTCAAGGTTATGATGTTCATGCCGAATATCATCACTGCTTCATCCATAGCAATTCTTTTCTACAACCTTTTTGGTACATCAGGCCCTGTTACACAGATGTGCTTAAAGCTTGGAATTGTAAGCAAGAACGATTTCTTCCTGCAAAACAAATATGCAACAATGGGACTGATTGCATTTATGCAGTTCTGGATGTGGTATGGTAATACAATGATAGTTCTTATTGCAGGTATCCTTGGTATCAATCCATCTCTTTATGAGGCGGCTATGGTTGACGGTGCCAGCGGAAGCCAGCAGTTCTTCAAAATTACATTGCCATTGCTTAAGCCTATATTACAGTTCACATTGGTTACATCAGCTATTGGTGGTCTTCAGATGTATGATATACCGGCACTGTTTAATGTAAACAATGGTATCGGACAGCCGGGACGTGCTTCCCACACTGTTACGATGATGATTAAGGAGGTTGCATTCTCGCAGCATCCAGACTATGGTAAAGCGGCAGCTATATCGGTTGTTCTCTTTATTGTAACGTTGATAATTAGTTTATTGTTCTTCGCTTTGACAAAGGATAGAGAGCCAAAGCAGAAGCATGCAGTTATAAGATAAGGGGGGTGTGTGAATAATGGCTAAGGCACCAGAAGTTGGATTAGATGAAGGATATGCAGCTAAGATAAGGGCTAAGAAAATAGCAAGAACAATTATTTGCATACTTCTTTGTGTAGTTAGTATATTTCCTTTTTATACCATGATTGTTAATGCTACATTGCCTTCCGATGAAGTAGCAAGAGGTTTGCATCTTGTACCTGGCGGACAGCTTATCAGCAACTTTAAGGGTATGTTAAGCAGAACAGAAGCAGTAGGAACTGATTTGTGGCATGCAATGCTTCACAGTGTAATGATTGCCGTTCCTGCTACAGTATTACAGGTTTATTTTGCAACACTTACAGCATACGGTCTTACGGTATATAACTTTAAGTTAAAGAATTTTGCATGGTCATTTATCATGGCAATCATGATGATTCCTGCACAGGTATCTATTATCGGTTTCATGAAGTTCATGACTGATATAAAGCTTTATGGTAGTTACTTATGTCTTATCATGCCTGCAATGGCGGCGCCGACAACGGTATACTTTATGAAGCAGTACATGCAGGGAGCTCTCTCTGTAGAAATTATAGAGGCAGCAAGAATAGACGGTTCTGGAGAGTTTGCGACATTCAACAGAATAGCACTTCCGCTTATGAAACCGGCTATGGCTACTCAGGCGATATTCGCATTTATCGCTTCATGGAATAACCTGTATACTCCTACAATGATGATTTCATCTGTTAAGAAGTATACACTTCCAATGTTCGTACAGGGACTTAGATCTGATACAATCAGAACCGATTATGGTATGGTATATGTCGGTCTTACTATGACAGTATTACCTATCTTCGTTGTATACTTTGCACTTTCAAAGTATATCATCGCCGGTGTTGCACTTGGTGGTGTAAAGGAGTAATACGAATTGGCAGACTTCGTAAGAAGCTTGTCGATGAAATACAAAATTCCTTAATAATTAATAAAAACGGTGTCTTTATGGCACCGTTTTTTGTTTTATAGGAAAGTCCTCCGTGCTTTCCTATAAGGCAGGATTAAAAATCCTGTTAAGACCCGAACTACAGCGTCGAAGATGCTTTGTTCTTTTAGCTAAAATGAAAAAAATGTGAAAAAGGTTGACTACATCAGATAACTACACTAAAATATAGTTCGTTGTATAAAGATGACCATGAAAGGAAGAAACGGATTACCATGAAGAAAAATAAATTAATAAAAAAAATAATAGCACTTGGACTGATATGTATCATGTCTTTAGGCTTAATCAGTTGCGGAAAAAAGAACGATAAAAATTCAAATTCCCATAGTGAGGGAGATGCAAACAAAACAAAGGTTATGGTAGTTGGAGATTATGATATCTATATGGATGAAATGATGTTGTATATTTTCCAGACAATGATATCACAGGCAACAACATCTGCCGAGTGGAATGATGAAACCGAGGAAAATTATAAAACATATGTTTTGTCGCAGGTAAGAGAGTCAAAAATTATTTATGATGTGGCAATGCACAATGATGTTGAACTTAATGATAAAGATATGGAAGTAGTCAATACCTCCATTTCCAATTTTAAAAAATTGATACCGCAGACAGTGCTTGATAAATATGATATATCAGAAGAAGCGATAGAACGGGTATTTAAGGAACAGGCAATTGTAGCCAAGTTTGAAAATGACATCAGAAACGATATGGGTCAAACCATAAATGATGACGTTGATAAAGCATATAAGGATACAATTTTTCACACATATTATTACATGGTATTTCCGATTGTAGAAATTAACGAAAATGATGAGCCGAAGACGGATGATGAGGGCAATTATGTTTACGTTTCCGATGCGGAGAAAGCAAAGGTCTTAGAGAAGGCAAAAGAAGCGGCAGGGAAAATCAATGCAGGAACAGACTGCAAGGAAGTAGCAAAAGAATACGGCATAGACGGATATTCCACAGAAAGAGGCGGTTATCAGGGGGCATATACAGATGAATTAAATGATGTGATGTCTGCATTAAAGGAAAACGAGTGTACAGAGCCTATGGAGGATACGCTTGGATATGTTATATATACAATGCTTGTTCCCGATGATACAAGCTTGAAATCAAGCTATATAGCAGGAGCGGTTCAGGAGACATTGAGTGATGAATATAGCAGTTTAAGAAATCAGTGGCTTTCAACTATCCAGATAGATATGGAAAAAGATATGGAAGGAACTGTATGGAATGACCTTTCGTTAAAAGATATATTGATAAGCATAGAAGAAGCAAAATAAGTTTCCAATTTATATAAAAACCATGATATGTTATGTCATGGTTTTTATTTTTTAATGCGTAATTTCGTTGGGATGGTTTTTACAAAGGTTCAAAAATGTGAGTTGGCGTGTCATAGACATTTATTTTAAAAAGTTAAAATTTAACTTGAAAAAATAAAAAGGATTTTTTATAAATATGTAGAATAATAAAATTAGCTGGCTTTTTATAAGGAAAAATATCTGACACATACATCATACGTTCAATCAAAAGGGGGAGTATGGTTTGGCACTTAGAGAATATTTTGAACAGAGGGAGCATGATATGTTCCGTCCGTGTGCCGCCTTTAGTGATACATCAAAAGGCAGGGATGTGGAGGAAGAAAAGTGCGATATAAGAACAGATTACCAAAGAGACAGGGACCGTATTATTCATTCGAAATCTTTTCGTAGAATGAAGCACAAAACACAGGTTTTTTTAGCTCCGGGAGGCGACCATTACAGAACGAGACTTACACATACGCTGGAGGTAGCCCAAATTGCAAGGACAATAGCAAGGGCCTTGCGGCTAAATGAGGATTTAACGGAAGCGATTGCCTTGGGACATGATTTAGGACATACTCCGTTTGGACATGCAGGAGAGCGTGCATTGTCAAGATGTGCCTCAAGACCGTTTAACCACAATGAACAAAGTGTAAGAGTGGTGGAACGTCTTGAAAAAAACGGCAAAGGGCTCAACCTCACATGGGAGGTCAGGGACGGTATATTAAACCATAAAACATCGGGAAAGCCTGCTACCCTTGAGGGAGCCATAGTCAGGATTTCCGATAAGATAGCATACGTAAACCATGATATTGATGATGGAATAAGAGCAGGAATATTAACAGAGGAGTCATTGCCGTGGGAGTGTACGGATGTGTTAGGACACAGCACGAGAGACAGGATAAACAGCCTGATACATGCAATCGTGAAAAGCAGCCTTGAAATTGACAATATTGTCATGCCACATGAATACGAACAGGCACTAAAGGATTTGAGAACATTTATGTTTGCGGATTTATATACAAATCCAGTGGCAAAGAGCGAGGAAGGCAAGGCAGAACAGGTTGTAGAAATGCTGTTTGCTGAATATTCAAAGGATATATCCAAGCTGCCTGAGGAATATGTGAAATATATTAACGATGGCGAGGAAAAGGAAGTCGTTATATGTGATTACATAGCAGGCATGACTGACAATTATGCCGTTGAGACTGTAAAAAGCTTATTTATACCACGGCCGTGGTAGGAGGAAAAAGTGTATTATCAGGATGAAATTGTTGAGGAGGTTCGCAGCAGAAATGACATAGTAGATGTCATAGGCGGCTATGTGAGCCTTAAGAAAAAAGGAAATTCATATTCTGCGTGCTGTCCGTTCCACCACGAAAAAACACCATCCTTTCATGTAAGCAGGGATAAGCAGATGTACCATTGTTTCGGCTGCGGTGTGGGTGGAAATGTATTTACATTTATTATGGAATATGAAAACTATAGTTTTCCTGAAGCCATAAAAATGCTTGCAGACAGGAGTGGGATGACCCTCCCAGAAAATGACAGCACACCTGAGATGCGGGCAAAGGAAAATTACAGGCTGCAATTAAAGGAATTAAATAAAGGAGCAGCGGCATATTTTCACTATCTGTTAACGAAGACGGAGCATGGTAAAAAGGCACTGGATTATCTCCATGAAAGGGGATTATCGGATGAAACAATCAGTGCTTTTGCTATGGGCTATGCAGATATTTATAATGACGACCTTTACAAATATCTTAAGGAAAAGGGATATACGGACAAGCAGATGGTGGATGCAGGGCTTGTAGAGATATATGAGGACAGAGGTGCAAACGACAAATTTTGGAATAGGGTAATGGTTCCCATACTTGACATAAATGGCAAAGTGATTGCATTTGGTGGAAGGGTTCTTGGTGACGGTAAACCAAAGTACGTTAATACAAAGGAAACCGAAATATTTGACAAGAGCAGAAATTTGTTTGCCATGAATATTGCAAGGCGTTCCAGACGGCGGGGCATTATAATATGCGAGGGTTATATGGATGTTATCGCTATGCATCAGGCAGGATTTGACAATGCGGTTGCGTCCCTTGGAACAGCGTTTACAATGGGACATGCAAATATTATAAAACGGTATGTTGACGAGGTGTATCTTGCTTATGACAGTGACGGGGCAGGAACAAATGCTACCTTAAAAGCAATCGGAATCCTGCGGGAGGTAGGACTTACCACGAGAGTCATCAATATGGAGCCTTACAAGGATCCTGATGAATTTATTAAGAACATGGGCAGGGAAGCTTATGAGGAGCGTATTTTAAATGCAACAACAGGAATTGTATTTGAAATTGATACGATTGCGAAAAGCTACAACCTAAAGGACCCGGAGGATAAAATAAAGTTTACCAAGGATGCGGCAAAACGTATTTCTGCAATCGAGGAGGTTGTTGCAAGGCACAGCTATATTGAAGCGGTTGCAGATAAATATAACCTTGACCATGATGGATTTAAAGGGATGGTGTCCAAATACGGAACCTTGGGAATGAAAGAAACGACAGGCAGGGATACGATACATGTCAGGGAACAGGCAGCGAAGCAAACGGAGGATAATAAGCCGCAAAAGCTCCTTCTTACGCTGATGGTCAATGATACAAGCTTGTTTGAGCTTCTATCGGGGATTATATCCGAGGAGGACTTTGCAGGCGATGATTATAGGGCGGTGGCACACGTGCTGTTTGAACAGTACGAAAAAAATGGTCAGGTGAATCCTGCTGCTATCGTCAATATATTCGATGACATAGAAAAGCAGAGACTTGTTGCGTCAATGCTTCAGACCGAGCTTGCATTTGATACCACTGCCGAGGAGAGGGAGCGCGCGATAAATGATGTGGTCAAAAAAACAAAAATTGCCAGAATTGACAGTGAATTAAGCACTTGCGGAAATGATATGGCAAAGTTTCAGGAATTAATTACAATGAAAGCAAAGCTTTCTAAATTGCATATTTCATTGAAAAGTGGATAGAATATTAAACACTATGGAAGGATGGAAAAATAATGGACGAAAATGTAACAAAGGATCAGGAGTTGGAGGGAAAGTTTCAGGCTAAGCTTAAGGAGCTTCTTGAAATTGCCAAGAAAAAGAAAAGTGTCATAGAGGACACGGAAATTATCAATCATTTCAACGATTGTAAGGAGATAGAGCTTACAACGGACAGAATGATTGCTATTTTTGAATTCCTTGAGGAAAATAGTGTGGATGTTCTGACAATTACTGATGATACTGATGATGAGGAGCCGGATGACGTCCTGCTTTCTGTCGAGGATGAGGATGTGGACGTTGAACATATAGACTTGTCTGTTCCTGATGGTGTGAGCATAGAGGATCCTGTCAGAATGTACCTTAAGGAAATAGGAAAGGTTCCGCTCTTAAGTGCAGAGGAGGAAATTGAGCTTGCAAAGAGAATGGAGGATGGGGACGAAGAAGCAAAGAAGAAGCTTGCAGAGGCAAACTTAAGACTTGTGGTCAGTATAGCAAAGAGATATGTTGGACGTGGAATGTTGTTCCTTGATTTGATTCAGGAGGGTAACCTTGGACTTATTAAGGCGGTTGAAAAGTTTGATTACCGTAAGGGATACAAATTTTCAACATATGCAACGTGGTGGATTAGACAGGCAATCACAAGGGCAATTGCTGACCAGGCAAGAACCATCCGAATTCCTGTTCATATGGTTGAGACAATCAATAAGCTTATTCGTGTGTCAAGACAGCTTCTTCAGGAGCTTGGCAGAGAGCCTATGCCTGAAGAAATTGCAGAGGTTATGGATATTCCTGTGGAGAGGGTAAGGGAAATTCTTAAAATATCACAGGAACCTGTTTCACTTGAAACACCTATAGGCGAGGAGGAGGACAGCCATCTTGGAGATTTTATTCAGGATGAAAATGTTCCTGTTCCTGCCGAGGCGGCTGCATTTACGTTACTTAAGGAACAGCTTGTAGAAGTCTTAGGTACGCTCACTGAAAGAGAACAAAAGGTGTTAAGGCTCAGGTTTGGTCTTGATGATGGCAGGGCGAGAACCCTTGAGGAAGTAGGTAAGGAATTTAAGGTTACAAGGGAGCGAATCAGACAGATAGAAGCAAAGGCATTGAGAAAATTAAGACATCCGAGCAGAAGCAGAAAGCTCAGGGATTATTTAGAGGAAAACAGGTAAAGTATGGCATGTCATATATAAAGCTTTCAAAACGTATGCAGGCTGTGGCTGATTTGGTTGATGAGAATAGTGTCGCCGATATTGGCTGTGACCATGCCCATGTTGCAATGTGGCTTGCAGAAAACGGGGTTCACAGGGTTATTGCAATGGATGTAAAACAGGGCCCCCTTGACATTGCAAAAAGTAATATAAGGGCTAACAATATGGAAGATATTATATCTGTAAGGTTGTCTGACGGTATGGAAGCACTTGGCGCAGATGAGGTGGAATGTGCCATTATTGCAGGTATGGGAGGAGAACTTATTACCCAAATTTTAAGCAGGGGAATAAAAAAGCTGGAGCAGGGAATTCATCTGATTTTACAGCCACAGTCAGAAATACATAAGGTGAGACAGTTCATTTTACAAAACGGATATATCATATGCACCGAGAGGATGCTGATTGAGGATGGAAAATTTTATAATATAATAAAGGCAGTTCCTATGCATGAGTATAAGGGGGCTGGTACTTGCCGTGAAAAGTATTTGCCTCTTGATATTTTGTATGGCAGGCTGCTTCTTGCAGAGAAAAATCCTGTGCTTAAAACATATCTTTGCACTGAAAGGGATAAGTTAACTGCTTTAAGAAATAGTCTTGAAGAAGTATATACCGAGACTGCTATTCATAGATTAAAAGAGATAAATGAGGAACTTGAAACCATACAGGAGGCACTGAAGCTTTTTGAATGTAGTATATGAGCAGCTTTTTAATTACACGGAGGTAAGGTATGCTTTGTAGTGATATAATCAGAATTCTTGAGGCCCAGTCACCGGCAGAATATGCCATGGAGTGGGATAATGTGGGTCTGCTTGTAGGAAGAAAAAATAAAGATATAAAAAAAATATTGCTTGCCGTAGATGCCACTGCTGATGTGTGCCAATTGGCAATTGAGAAAAATGTGGATATGATTATTACCCATCACCCTATGATATTTTCAAAAATCAAACGTGTGAATGACGACACAGTGCTGGGAAACAAGATACTATCATTGATAGAGGCGGGGATTGTCTGCTATGCCATGCATACAAACTTTGACACAAAGGGCGGAATGGCAAAGGAAGCGGCCCAAATGCTTACCCTTAAGAATACAGAGGTGCTAGAGGAAACCTATAACGGAGAGGGGCTCGGTCAGATTGGAATACTGAAGGATGCAGTTACCCTTAAGGAATGTGCAAAAAAGGTAAAGGCTGCATTTGATATTGAAACAGTCATGGTTTATGGTGACAATAATAAAATGATTGAAAAAATTGCCGTTTGTCCTGGTTCGGGAAAAAGCGTGATTGACATTGCAATACAAAAAAATGCAGACTGTCTTGTCACAGGAGATATCGGGCATCACGACGGACTGGATGCCATGGAGGCAGGTCTGTCAATTATAGATGCTTCCCATTATGGAGTTGAAAAGCTTTTTATGAAATTTATGTATAATTATCTGGTTGATTTCTGCGATGGAGTTGAAATTGAAATAGCTGATGTGGGAACACCATTTTATATAGTGTAGAGGAGGTGCCTTATGGAAAAGATTGATATTGTAATGGATGGAAATGAGTACAGAATAGATAAATGCTCCACGGTTGAGGAGTTTATTAATCAGTTTATGCCTGAGGACAAATATAAGTATGTACTTGCATTTAGAAATAAAAAGCTCTGTGAGCTTGGAACCGTTCTGGACAAGGAATGTGAATTGGAGCTTATTACCGCTGCAAGTGTCATTGGAAATGATACATATAAGAGAAGTTTAAAGTTTCTTATGCTCAAGTCATTTGCAGATATTATTGGTAGGGAAAACAGGATAAATGTTATGTATTCCGTGGGAAAAGGAATCTATTGTAAGCCTATAGATGACAGCTTCAAAATAACCGGGGAAATTATTTCAAAGGTGAAGTCCCGTATGCAGGAGCTGGTGGATAAGGATATACATTTTATCAAGGAAACAGTGGGAACGGACGAGGCTATCAAAAGGTTTAAACAGCAGGGAATGGCGGATAAGGAAAAGTTGTTTTCGTTCAGGCGAGTTTCCAAGGTTAATATATACAACTTAGAGGGCTACGAGGATTATTTTTACGGATATATGGTTGCATCAACGGGATATCTGAAATATTTTGACCTTCTGCCATATGATGAAGGAGTTGTTCTTATGGCTCCCACAAAAAATGAGCCTGGTGTACTTCCTGAATATAAGCCACAGGAAAAGCTGTTTAACGTTCTTAAAATATCTGACCAATGGAGTAAGATGCTTGACGTTGACAATGTAGGTGATTTAAATGATGTGATTACAAATGGTGATATACGTGAACTGATGCTTGTTCAGGAGGCATTGCAGGAAAAGCAGATTGCTTCCATAGCCGATATGATAAAAGCGGGCGACAAGAAAATAGTTTTGATTGCAGGACCAAGCTCCTCGGGAAAGACTACATTTTCGCACAGGCTCAGTGTACAGTTAAGGGCACATGGACTTAGACCATATCCTCTTGCCCTTGACAATTATTTTCTTGAGAGGGAAATGACTCCTAAGGACGAGAATGGCAACTATGATTTTGAATGCATTGAGGCAATGGATTTGGAATTGTTTAATTCTGATATGAAAAAATTGCTTGCCGGTGAGGAGATTGATATACCAACATTTAATTTTACAGTAGGAAAGAAAGAATACAAGGGCAAGCGGCTGAAACTTAATGATGGGGACGTGCTTGTGGCTGAGGGGATACATGCCCTGAACCCGCTTATGACGGCACAGCTTCCTGATGACAGCAAGTTTAAGGTTTATATCAGTGCATTGACCCAGTTAAATATTGATGAACATAACAGAATTCCAACTACTGATGGAAGACTGATTAGACGTATCGTAAGAGATGCAAGAACAAGAGGGAACAATGCAAAGGACACGATAGGAATGTGGAATTCCGTAAGACGTGGAGAGGAAAAATATATTTTCCCATTTCAGGAGCAGGCAGACGTAATGTTTAATTCTGCGCTTATATATGAGCTAAGTGTTATAAAACAATATGCGGAACCGCTTTTGTTTTCGGTGCCGAGAGATTGTCCTGAATATTATGAGGCAAAGAGGCTGCTGAAATTTTTGGATTATTTCCTGGGACTTGATGTGACGAACGTGCCTACGAATTCGATATTGAGAGAGTTTGTAGGTGGGGGATGCTTTGATTTATAGATGCAAGTCGGATTATAAGCCGGGTTATGTCGAGAGTGATTATCTATCTAGGCACTATGTTACCATAGTGCTCAAGCGACCTACCTAAAGACCCAGCGGGCAACTGCATCGTCTTATGTTTGGTCTTGCTTCGGATGGGGTTTACAGAGCCTGCCTTGTTACCAATGCAGCGGTGAGCTCTTACCTCGCCTTTCCACCCTTACTAATATCATAAGGAGGGACCCGGCGAAGCAGGGGGGATTCCTTATGATGGACCCGCGAAGCTTTGCCTGGTATTACCTTATAATAACTAGCGGTATATTTCTGTTGCACTAGCCTGGGAGTCACCTCCACCGGACGTTATCCGGCATCCTGCCCTATGAAGCCCGGACTTTCCTCACC
>CANTEG010000010.1 GCA_947652735.1 uncultured Lachnospiraceae bacterium
GTAAGCTGATTAAGCTCTTCTAACAAATCCTCAAGCTTAAGTTCTTCCTCCGGCAGTTCTTCCTTGTTAAGTCTGCCTTTTTTCATCGCCTCAAGGGTTGCATTGTTTGTTGATGATGTCCCTGAATTTGCAGGTGCCTTTGGTGCACTGCCAGCCTCATAAAGGTTGTGTTCCCGCAGAAAATTTTCAATATGGAGGCAGTATTCCGTGAGCTTTTTAATCTCCATATCGGTCGAAACATTATCGCAGGCGATAAATTCCTGTCCAAGCTGATTGTATACATTAAGAAGAAATCTCGATTTGGAATATCCTTTTGTCGTAAAAGCGGATTTTCCCGACAAATCTGCCTTTGCAAGGTATGTAAAGGAACGTGGGATTGTGGTAGGAAATGCCTTGGAGGCAGTACGCTCATATTTAAAAGCAATCAGCTTTTCCTTTGTCATGTATTGGTTCAGGTATTCCTGTATAAGAGTAAGCTCAGCAGTTAAGGGACCGCTCTCATCATCAATCAGGTAAGCAAGAAACTGCATCAAATCAAATTTTATCATTTCGCTCATGCTTATGTCGCCGGTTGGTCCAAAACCCTGCTGTGATATAATTTCACCGTACATACAACTGTCTTCAATATCTTTTTTTAAACTACTGTTCATGCTTATACCTCCTGAATTGGAATGTCAGCTAATTTCAATAGCTTATTATAACATTTACATGCAAAGGTCGTAAAGTGTGAATTATGTTGAATAAAAACCTTGTTTGAGGTATACTTGACAAGAACATATTTAATTATGATAAAATTTTTGGTTGTAGAAGGAAAACGATATGAAGTTTCGACCATGTATAGATATCCACAATGGAGCTGTAAAGCAAATCGTGGGAGGAAGCCTCAGGGATGAGGCAGATATGGCAAAGGAAAATTATGTGTCAGAATGTAATGCAGACTTTTATGCGAAGTTGTATAAGCAGGATAAGATTGCAGGCGGGCATATTATTATCTTGAACCCTGAGGGCAGCAGCTTTTATGAGGCGGATGTGGAACAGGCAAAACTGGCACTTGACGCGTATCCTGGTGGTTTGCAGATAGGTGGGGGTATAACTGCCAAAAACGCACATAAATTTCTTGATATGGGTGCCACGCATGTGATAGTAACGTCCTATGTATTTAAGGATGGGAAAATAAATTATGACAATTTGAAAAAGCTTAAGTCCGAGGTTGGCAGGGAACATCTTGTTTTAGATTTAAGCTGCCGCATGAGAGATGGACGCTACTATATTGTTACAGACCGATGGCAGAAATATACGGATGTGACGATAACTGCTGAGGTGCTTGATGAGCTGTCCGATTTCTGTGATGAATATCTCATACATGCAGTTGACGTTGAGGGAAAAGCGACAGGTATAGAAAAAGGATTGGCTGTCATGCTTGGGAAATGGGGAAAAATACCCGTAACCTATGCAGGAGGGGTAGGTTCGTTTGAGGATTTAAGACTTCTTAAGGAGCTTGGACAGGAAAAGCTTGACGTGACAATCGGAAGTGCACTTGACATATTTGGAGGAAGCATGCCCTACAAAGAGGTGCTTGATTATTTAAGTTAAACATACAGGTAATTGCAAAACCAGAGTTTTGCAATTACCTAGACTATCAAACATAATAAGAGAGGAGAAATATATAATGAGACGATTTAAGAAAATTGCCGCAGTTGCTGCCATGTTTGCTTTGGCACTTTCCACATTTGCCTGCGGAAAGAAGGATGATGAAAAGACAACTGATACGGGTACAGAAACAGTGCAGACAGGCGGTGATGCAACGGATACTGTTTTGGATGACGGCGACTGGCCTACTACAGAAGCAGCAGTAATTGAGGAGGAAAGATTCATTACCGTTGAAGGTGAGGATGTAATTGGAATTAACTTCGATGACAACGAGCTTCATGGCTTTGTTACATATGAAAACGGCGGTAAATACGCACTGAAAGCAGAGAATGGTGAAATGGTTGCCGACATAGAAAGGACTGGTTCGGTTGAGCATGGGTGCCAGCTTTATTTTGACGGATTTACGATGGCAAAGGGATGCGAGTATACGCTTTCTTTTGATGTGTCTTCAACGGTCGACCGTATTGTTGAATGGAGAGTACAGATAAACGGAGGAGATTACCATGCATATTCAAGTAATAAGGTAAATCTTACTTCAGAAAAGCAGACAGTTACACAAACCTTTGTTATGGAAGAAAATTCTGACCCTGCACCCCGCTTTGTAGTAAATATGGGTGCCTTTGAGGGCATGGGAGAGGTTGGAGCCCACCAGATACATTTTGACAATATTTCACTTATCGTATCTGACAGTTCAAATGCAGAGGAGATAAAGGGTGCACCAATTCCAATACCTGTAAAGGTCAATCAGATTGGTTATAGACCAGATGACGTAAAGACCGTAATCACAACCTCTGATGCAGACGAGAAGTTTAAGATTGTTGATGCCAAGACTGACGAAACCGTATATGTCGGCAAATATAATGAGGGGCTTGTGTATGATGTGTCGGTAAGCTCAGTTGTTAAGATTGGTGACTTTACTGAGGTAAAGACGCCTGGAACATATAAGGTTTTATCCAGCCCGTCCGGTTACTCATATGAATTTAGTATAGGAGATAACCTGTATGATGATATTTATAAGGATGTAGTTTTGATGTTGTATAATCAAAGGTGCGGCAGCAAGTTAGACAGCGGCATTTCAGGAGATTTTGCGCATGAGGCGTGCCATATGGGGGATGCAGTTGTTTATGGCTCCACTGAAACACGTTCTGTAACAGGCGGATGGCATGATGCAGGAGATTACGGACGCTATGTTGTTCCAGGGGCAAAGACGGTTCAGGATTTGCTGCTTGCATATGAGGACTATAACTATACAGATGACAACATAGGAATACCGGAAAGTGGAAATGAAGTGCCTGATTTACTTGATGAGGCAAGATATGAGCTTGAGTGGATGCTTAAAATGCAGGATGAAAAGTCAGGCGGTGTATATCATAAGGTGACAGCACTTGTGTTCCCTGAGACTGTTCTTGCCGTGGACGAGACGGATCAGATGGTGCTTGCACCTATATCATATGCTGCAACGGCAGATTTTGCAGCCGTGATGGCAAAGGCATCTGTAATATATAAGGACTTTGATGCGGAGTTTGCGTCAGCGTGTCTTGATGCAGCGGTAAAGGCATACGGTTATATGGAGGCTGATCCAGACAATAAAAAGATATTTAAAAACCCTGAGGATATTGTCACTGGAGAATATCCTGATGCACAGCTTGAAGATGAGTTTTTATGGGCTTCAAGCGAGCTTTATATTGCAACGGGCGATGACAAGTATAAGACTGCGGTAAGTACAGCACTCGATGGAAACTTTATGAAGGGGCTTGGATGGGCAAGTATTGGAACTTATGCAATTTATGACTTGGCAAAGGCAGATGGTATTGACGACAACATCAAGTCTAAGGCGAATGACATGGTAGTTGCCACGGCAGACAAGCTGATTAATACATGTGAGGACAGTGCATTTTCCATAGGGCTTAATTCTTCATTCCCATGGGGAAGTAATATGACCGTGGCAAATGACGGCATGCTGTTTTTGATGACAGCAAGGCTTACGGGAGACAATAAGTATCTTGAGTATGCACAGAAGCATAGGGATTATATTTTCGGAACAAACGGAACGGCATACTGTTATGTTACTGGTTATGGGACACTGTCACCGAACGGAACACACCACAGACCGTCACAGGTATTGGGAAAAACTATGCCTGGTATGCTTGTAGGAGGACCGGATTCCAACCTTGAAGATCCATATGCAGTCGCTGTTTTAACAGGGCTCCCTGCTGCACTTTCTTATGTTGATAACGACCAAAGCTTTTCCTGTAATGAGGTTACAATTTACTGGAATTCACCACTGATTTATCTTATGACGGGCTTAAAGTAATATGCGGGAGACTATGATGATTGATTTCATAATAAAGTGTTTCAAAAATGATAAAATACGGTATCTGTTTGCCGGAGGATGCACCACATTTGTAAATTTAATTACTTTCTTTTTACTGCGGACTCTGACAAATATAGAGAGAAATGTGTGCAATGTTATAGCCATAATTATGGCTATAACATTTGCCTATTTTATAAACAAGTTTTTTGTTTTTCAAAGTAAAAGCAAAGGCATCGGTGCTGCCATAGCAGAGGCGGTCAGCTTTGTTGCACTGCGAATTGTATCAATGGCTGTTGAAATAATAGGGTTTGCGATACTTTGCGACAGCTTCCGCTTAAATGAGCTGCTTTCAAAGCTTGCAGTGCAGGTGATTGTTTTAGTTTTAAATTATTTGTTCAGCAAGCTGTTTGTGTTCAAGCAGGAACGAAAGGGACTCAAGGAAAGATTTGCGGATGACTATTGCTATTTTATTTCATTCGGAATAGTTTTTATTGTGATGGTTGTTATTATGATAGCGGAGAAAATAGCACCGTTTGGACAGCACAGCCTGACCTTAGTGGACAGCCTTCACCAGTATATTCCATTTTTTTCCGAGTATAGGGATAAGCTGTTAAATGAGGGCAGTCTTTTTTACACATGGAATGTAGCCATGGGATCTAATTTCATGTCTTTAGGGGCATATTATCTGTCCAGTCCTTTCAACCTGATTTTTTTGTTGTTTAAGAAAGAACACATTGTGGCGGTATTTTGTGTGATATCAATTCTGAAGATAGCACTGAGTGCTGTTACAATGACACATTTCTTAAGCTGGAAGGATGGTAAAAAATCAAGAAGCATACACATCATTGCAATTGCTGTTGCTTATGCATTAAGTAATTATGTTGTGGGTTATTACTGGAATATTATGTGGATGGATTGTATTTTAATATTCCCACTTATTATTTTGGGATTTTCCAGACTTATGGAGGAAAAGGACCCTAAGCTTTACGCTTTGTCATTGTTTTATGCCCTGTACTGTAATTACTATATTGGGTTTATTATTTGTGTGTTTTTGATTATATGGTTTTTGGTTTATAATCATAAGACAATTAAGAAATTTTTTATGGATGGGCTTCGGTTTGCATTGTTTTCCATTATATCGGCGGGGATGGCGGCATTTTTACTGCTTCCTGCATACAGGGGAATTATGATGACGGCATCCGCAGATGCAAAGCTGCCAAAATGGGAATGGTATGGCAACATGTTTGCCCAATTGAAACAGCATCTTCTTATGACTCTTCCGATAACGAATCAGGTATTTGACGGAGGGGTGAATCTGTATTGCAGTATGCTGGCAATATTTGCTTTTTTCCTATATATATTTGCATCAAAGATTAAGCTGTTTGACAAGATACGGTACACGGTAATTATGGCTATTTTGATGGTAAGTTTTAATTCTACCACGCTTAATTTTGTATGGCATGGTTTCCATGATCAATATGGAATACCAAACAGATTTTCATTTTTGTATATATTTGTAATTCTTATCATGGCATACGATGTGTTAAAGAAATCAAAATATATGAGGGCAATTCAGGTTGTGATTGCGGGGTTGCTCTCCACGGCATTTATTCTTGCATGTGAGAAATATGGGGATATTTCCACAAAGATTATGACGGCATCGTTTATTGCGATTGGGATTTACCTTGTGGTGTGCCTGCTTCGAAGCCTTGATGTATATAAGAGCAGAATGTTTCATATTCTCATTACCGGTTTTTGCCTGATTGAGGTGTGTACAAGTGCTATTCTTGGCTTTTTGGATAACGGGTACTCACAATATATGAACTATTATGAAACGACACCGGCTGTAACGGCTGCAAACAAGAGAGTAAATGAGCTTGGAGAGGAGGCACAGGCAGGCTTTTTCAGAAGTGAGCTTATGGATTCCACGGTGCTTGATGAGGCAACGTGGCATAATATGCCGAGCATAGGAATCTTTTGTTCCACGGTGCTTGGTGAGATGACGACCCTTATGGGAAGACTTGGCTTTTATACGGGAGCAAATGAGTTCTTATATATGGGCTCGACCCCATTTACAAATTCAATCTTTAATGTGCGGTATTTGTTGGAGCGTGAGGGTGACTTAAATAATTTTGCATTCGACTTTGTGGAAGATGTAAACGGTGTGGGAATATATGAAAATCCGTATCCGTTGTCCATCGGTTTTGCGGTATCTGAGAATATAAAGGATTGGGACAGAGATTCGGGGCTGCCGCTTAAAAATCAAAATGCTATGGCAGAGGCAATGACCAATATGGATGGAATGTTTTATAGTATATATCCTGCACTCACGGTAAGCAGCGATGACTGCGATGTGACAGTTTCGGGAAGTGTTATCAATTATGAGGCTTATGAGTCGGGAAAGGCAAGTATTATGGCTTCATTTACCGCTGAGGTTGATGGGGACTATTATATTAACTGTAGAGGAAATTACGTTACGAAGCTGCGTTTTTACGTGAATGGAAGTGAGATAGCGTATGACCGGTACCAGATACAGATTTTCCATTTAGGCGAGTTAAAGGAAGGCGATTATGTATCAGTAGAATATTGTTATGATAACATGAAGGTGGGAACTGAGGTTGCATCCATGTACGTTGCACTGTTTAATGAAAATTCATACCAGAGGGTTTATGATGTACTGGATGACAATATGATGCAGGTTGATGTGCTTGAAGACGGATATGTCAAGGGTACGGTTGACATGCCGGCAGGTAAGGTATTGTTTACGTCAATTCCATATGATGAGGGCTGGACGTTATTTGTAGACGGCGAAGAGACAGAATATTATGCCATAGGCGAAGCTCTGATAGGCTTTGATTTGTCCGAGGGAGTACACACCATTGAAATGAAATATGTTCCGCTTGGACTTTATACAGGAATTATAATTTCAGTTGTGTGTTGGATGTTCCTTCTAGGCTGGGTGTTGGTGAGTGCTTACCCAAAGAAAGAAAAAAACGACTAAAAATTCGCCTTATTGAGATTGACCGTAACTTAAATATATAGTAGAATAATTAGTATATTGTGATATATTTGTGAAGTGGTAAACGACACTTTGCACAATGAGGAGTTATGAAAAACTATAGAATAGGGGTGTTTCATTGATGGAAAAATTAAAAAAGATGGGTTGGCAGAAGCTGCTCATTGTTGTTGCTATAGCACAGGTTATAGTAGGAATTATTTTGGGGGTTGTCTTCAAGTCGATACCGACAGGTCTTATAACGGGCATTTTGTCAGCGGCTGTTTCGGGGATTGCAATATTTGCCCTTTGCGGTGATGAGATAACAGGACACTCAAAAAGTGATAAGTACAAAAAACTGTTTATGAATCTTCCTATTGGATTTGCACAGGCAAAGATTATCACTGACTCAGTGGGAAACAATAGCGGATTTTGTATTGAGGATGCAAATGAACGGTTTGGAAACTATTTTAATCTGGATGAGTCAGACTATACGGGCAAGGTTCTTGGAGAAAGCAAGATAGATGTTCTTCGTGATATTAATGCATGGTTTATGGCATACAATACGTCAGGAACCAAAGAGGGTGATTTCATGGATGTTGAGATTACCATGGAGAAGCTGGACAGAGTATTTAACACAGTTATGTACAAGTCAGAGGCGGACTACATAAATATGGTTGTTATAGATATTACGGAGCAAAAGGAAACTGAGAATAAGCTTTCTGCTGCTATTGAGGATGCGAATGCGGCATATAAGACGCAGGCTGAGTTCCTCGCAAACATGAGCCATGAGATAAGGACCCCTATTAATGGAATTCTTGGTATGCTTCAGCTTACGCTTATGGCTGAAGATTTGCAGGCAGACTACAGAGATAACCTTTTAACTGCAAAGAACTGTGCAGATACACTCCTTAGATTAATAAATGACATTTTGGATATCAGTAAGCTTGAAGCAGGTAAATATAACCTTAAGGATGAGATATTCGATATAAAGAGTGCTATTGAGGAAACTGTGGCAGCACAGGTACCTATCGCTACAAATAAGGGACTTGCACTTGACTGCACGTTTGGTAACAACATTCCAAAGCTTGTTAAGGGTGATGGACAGAGAATACAGCAGATACTTAACTGTCTGTTGTCAAATGCACTCAAATTCACACCTGAGGGTAATGTAAGAGTGAAGATTGCTGCTATTGATACAGGTGCAGATGCAATCAATATTAGAATTGCAGTTGCCGACTCTGGTATCGGTATATCTGAAAAGAATATGGATAAGCTGTTTATCAGATTTTCACAGGTAGATGCTTCTGATACAAGAAAGTTTGGTGGTTCAGGTTTAGGGCTTGTTATTTCCAAGCAGATAGCAGAGCTTATGGGTGGAAATATTACCGTGCAGAGTAAGGAAGGTATCGGTTCTACCTTTATCGCTGAGGTGCCGCTCAAGGTAGTGAAAGCTGCTGAGGTTGATGCTGAGAAAGAGGAAGAAAAGAAAGAGGATGTTGCTTTATTCTCTATCAATGCACATAGTAAAGCAAGGATTCTTGTTGCAGAGGATGAGCCTGTTAACCAGCAGGTTATCGGAAAGCTTTTGGGTATGGCAGGATTCTCATATGATATTGCAGAAAATGGTGAGAAAGCCATCGAGCTGTTTAAACAAAAGGAATATGATGCAGCACTCTTTGATGTTCAGATGCCAGTTATGGATGGTATTACTGCCACGCAGGAAATCCGTGACATAGAGCAAAAAGAGCACAAGCGCAGGCTTCCGATTATAGCGGTAACAGCAAGGGCTATGTTTGGTGATAAAGAGCGTATACTGGAAAATAAGCTGGATGATTATATTGCAAAGCCATACAACCTCAATACGGTTGTTGAGACGCTCAATAAATACATCGATAAGAAAGAGTAATATAAAATAAATACAAAAGAGTCAAAAATAAATGCCTGTATGGAATTAACCATACAGGCATTTGCTTTATATTAAATATATTTGAAAGAATAATTAAAGCTTGTTAGAAAATTTAAGCATCATACTTACAGTGCGTTTACTAACTTCTTAAGAGCCTCAAGAGCTTCATCAGGAAGCTTGTCATAGCCTTCCTTCTTAGTTGCAAAGCCTTCTACAGCATCTACACGATTCTGCATTGCTGACTTAAGAGCAGCTCTGTATTCAGCATCGTCAAGATTTGGCTTGAAGTCAGCGGTCTTACCTGACCAGTCGTACATAATCTCGATATCTTCAAATGGTCCCCACTTCTCAAATGTTGCCTTACCTTCAACGATAGTCTCAAGAATGCCAAGCGTATCAGCAGGCTTACACTTAGTTCCCATGAAGTCACCAGTGTTTACAATATAACAATCTACATTTTTCTCCTCAACAAGCTTCTTGAACTTAACGTAGTCATTGACAAGTGGATAAGTTCTAAATGGGTTTGCATAAGGAACAATACGAAGTGCATTCATATCAGTACCGGCAGCAACACGCTCTGCTGTTGAAGTCTTAGTTGCAAGTGTAGCACCCATAACAGATGCAAGTGCAGAACCCTTAAGCTTAATTACAGGTGGAATTGTTGGGTCCTTCATAATCCAGAAAATTGCATTTACAGGAGCATCAATTTTATCTACACGGTTTGGTGACCAAAGCTTTGACTTGATAGCACGACCGTTACCGTTTCTGATATCCTCAGTAACAAGCTGAATCTTTCCGTCCTCATCCATAGTAGCAGAACAGTTCTGAACTGTAAGCAGATACTGGTTATCAGGACATCCTGTAGGGTAATCAGCAGTCTTATCAAAGTAGGTAGGCTCAAGTGCGATTGAAGCACATGTATCAGAGTTGATGATGAATGCGTCATCATGGAGTACCTTGATACCGCCAAACTCATCATACTTTCCGTCATGTTTTGCATGAGTAAGCGTTGATTTTCCTGATCCTGAAAGACCATAAACAGAAGCAACGAACTTCTTGCCGCCTGCAAGTGAGTATTCCTTCTGTCCACCATGACATGAAGCATAACCATTTCTGTTTGCAAGTGCCCATGCCATTGTAAGGGTTCCCTTCTTATGCTCTCCGAAATACTTCATACCAAGAATAGCAGCACAGTTCTGGTCTGTATCGAAGTAGCAGAGTGTAAGTGGGTCGCTTAAGCAGCTGTAGTCAACATCAGGACTCTCAGTAGGCATCCACTGTGGGTCTGAGAATATATATATATCAGGCTCTTTGCCATCAGCGATTGGCTTTGAGTTCTTGTACATTTTAATGTACTCATCTGACATATACTGGAAGTTTAACATCCAGTTATAAAGAAGATTTTCCTCTCCTTCCGGAATGAGGAGATGTGCCTTAGCCATGAATTCAGGGTCAAGACCAACGAAACAAGTTGCATGATAAAGCTTCTTAAAACGTGATTTGTATATGGCATCCATAACAACCTTATCGAGCTTTGCAGCATCTACACCAGGCTCTCCCTTGATACGTCTTGCTGCTGCGTAACGACCTGTAACTGCACCATCGTTAAATAATAAAACTTTTGCGTCAGAGTCAAGACCAAATTCCTCACCTCTGTATACAGGCATATCTGTAACGATAGTTCCCGGTGAGTTTTTAGCAAGGTTGTAAGCTTCCTTTAAGGTGTTTACCTTTACTACATTGTTTCCATAGTAAGCTGCTTCAATGATGGCACGTGT
Source organism: uncultured Lachnospiraceae bacterium (assembly GCA_947652735.1). Taxonomy (GTDB): domain Bacteria; phylum Bacillota; class Clostridia; order Lachnospirales; family Lachnospiraceae; genus Coprococcus_C. The sequence continues at coordinate 10,647 of CANTEG010000010.1, forward strand.
GTTGGTAACTGCTTCGCCTGTTCTTGGGAAGCCTACCTTACCGGCACCAATTTCGTCAAGTTTGTAGTTTGCTTTTGTTGACATTATTTTTCCTCCTAAAATTTATTTTTATTAACTTAACCTAGAAAACAAAAGTTTCCTAAAATTAAAAAATTAACCAACATAAGTATATAGGCAAGAGTGGGAGAAGTCAATATATTTGTGCCAATTTAATTTGCATAAATTGGCAGGTTAAATTGGCACATATATTATAAAATCCCTATATTTATTTTGTTGCGTCTATATATTTTTGTACTTTTTCTTTCACAAATTTGAACTGGCATGGACCAGCATCAAGAACAACCTGATGGAAGTTTTTCTCGTTAAATTTATCTCCAAGCTCTGCCTCTGCCATTTCGCGAAGCAACTGGAATTCAAGCCAGCCCACACAGTACATTTGATAGTTGCAAGGTTCAGCAACAACATAGTTTATAATATCCTGTGCCGCAGCTCCGTTAAAGCCGTTATTGTTTAAGAAGTCAGCAGTTTCTTCAACTGTCCAGCCTTCATAGTTAACGCCGATATCAATTCGGGCGGAAAGAAGAAGGTTAAGCTTTGTATTGATTCTCTCTACTTCCGCATAGGTATCCTTGCTGAAGTCGTAGTAATCAAATGACATCATTTCTACATAGGATGCCCAACCCTCCTGATAGCCGTTAAAGTTGAGTAATGTACGGAGTGGAGTAGGGTTGCCTGACAGGAAATAAACAAATTGATACATATGTCCTGGTACACCCTCGTGCGCAAGGGTGCTCCATAAAGCACCTGCACCGTCACTTTCCATATTGGTGTGGATGACATTATCTGTATAGGCATCCAAAGGCGGCGTCATGTAGAAGGCAGGACTTACCATATCAACGAGGGAATCATGTACAGGTGTTATGGTGAAATCAATTTCAGGAATTGCAGGAAATCTTTTTGAAAATGCCTCCTCAAAAAATTTAATTGTCTCCTTAGGGTCAACATCTTTATAAAAATTTTCGTATTCGTCATAATATGACATGATGTCTTCGTAATTTCCCATTGCAAGTGCAGTCAAATCTTCCATTGTTGCGGTAATACGCTCATCCAAAAGTGTGCATATTTCATCCGCCGAATGCGTGGAACCTACCTTGGATTTCAAAAGGTATTCATAATATTCTTTACCCCCGTCAAAATGGCAAAGTCCCAAATCATTTTTTCCTGTGCCACGAAGCTCCTCAAACGTTTCGATGATTTTTTCGTAGGTTGGAATGACATGGTTAATAACTGCATCATGGTTTGCCTGCTTATAGCTTTCTATTTCTTCGTCTGTGAGACCTTCAACATCGCCAATACGATCATTAAAGGTTTCGATTAAAAGATTTTTTTCAGGTGTTGCAATATATTCATTACACTGTCTTATAACCTCATCAGCAGAGTTGTCTGACATGAAAAATCCCTTGTCGGATTTCACCTGTTCGAATGCAAGACACTGGTCAATATATCCGGGAATTAATTCTAATAGTCTGATGTAGTCATCAACATCGTCCTTGTCATAAAATTTATATTCGGACAAATTGATAGGAAGGTTTGATTGTATTCCGCTTGTATATGCAAAAGGCTCATATAAATATGTGTTTTTATATGAAAGTAGGGAGGTCTGCAAATATTCCATAAGTATGTCATATGTGAATTTTTGGTCAGTGGTGAGTAGGTCAGGATTAAACGCCTCAAGCTCTGCAATGGAATCCTTTGTTTCCTGTTCATCCTCTGACAAATCATCTTCACCAGTGTAAAAATCCCCAAAAGTTACTTCAGGTGCCTCAATTCCCATGTTTTCAGGATGTGCCAGTGAGTAATGAAGGGTTACGGTATCGCCAGTTACGCTTTCTTCAAAGTTTTCTGCAAGATAATCCTCAAATTTTTGTTGCTCTGCTAATGCCTCCTCAGAATCAGGATTTTCTTTTGCTTCCACATATGGAACATCAGAAACAGGATCTGTGTTTGTAGAAATTATTTGAGAGTCAGCGGCTGTGGTAGCAGGGGCATCACTACTTGGCGTGTCGTCTTTTTTTCCACATCCGGCCAATGACAGTACTAAGACTGAAACAAGTAAGACGGATATGAATGTTTTCTTTTTAAAATTAAACATAATAGCCTCCTTTTTAAAGATTGAAATGACAACTTTTCTTGTCAATGTGATTATACACATGGAAAAAATTGCTGTCAATTAATAAAATGGTATCTGGGTTATAGTATATACATTACTGTAAAAAAAATCAAATATTTGACTGTCTAATAAAGTAGAAATTATGAATTATTTGGCGGACGATTGTGGACGGTTTTAAGCGTTTATTATGGTATTATATGTCGCATACAACATAATTTTGAAAAGGGGGATGTACATGGATAATTTTATGATAAAGGATGCCACAAAAAGGCTGGGAATTGAAGCACATGTACTTAGATATTGGGAGGAGGAACTGGGACTTGAAATAAAGAGAAATAGTATGGGACACCGCTATTATGAGGAAAAGGATTTGCGGATGTTTAGTGAAATAAAGCGTCTTAGGGCAGATGGAGTGTCTCTGAAGGACATTAAGAAAAGTATTGATGGGGCAAGAAAAAAGTCGGAAGAATTGAAAAAGGAAGCGGAAACACTTCAGGCTAATAAGGATAAAGAAATTAAAGCCGAGGAAAATAAGCATGAAGGAAGTAAACTTGAACAAATTAATTCAAACATAAATAAATCTGAAACAAATAACCCTGAAGTAAATAAACAGGAAATGAATGAGTCTGAAATAAATAAATCAGAAGGTCATAAATATGACCTTAAAAATAATGATATAACTGATACGGAAAGCTTTAAGGCTGAAAGAGAAGGAAGAGAAAAAAATACGGAGCTATCTGCAAACAAGGAGGCTTCGGCGGAAGAACAAAATAACATCGTAGATTTTAAAATTGCACAAATGCAAACATTGATGAACCGAATCGTTGCCAATGCATTTAAAGAAAATAAAGGCGTTCTCACCAATACCATCAAGTCGGAGATAACAGAGGATGTGATGAAGCAGATGGATGTTATCATGCAGGAAAAGGAAGAACGTGAGGAGGCAAGATTTAGAAAGCTGGACGAGTACTTAAGGCAGATTCAACGTGCAAATGAGGAGGTTGCGGCAACAAGAACTAAAAGATTATTTGGCAGGAAAAGACATTAATTAGTTGAAAATATATAAGGAATTGAGTATACTAGTTTCTGATGCGGATTGCATGAATAATTGATTTAAAGTGAGATAATGTAAAAATGAAACCGAATATTCTTTATGAGGATGAAGCAATGCTCGTATGTGTAAAGCCTTGTGGGGTACCTGCCCAAGGAGACAAATCCAACGATGAGGACATGCTGACATTGCTGAAAAATTATATATTTGATAATGGTAAGTCGGATGAGGAACCATATCTTGCCGCAGTACATAGGCTTGACCGACCCGTAGGAGGTATTATGGTATTTGCAAAGACACCGGAGGCAGCCGCTAAGCTTTGTGCACAGGCGTCTGACGGTACAATGGTTAAATTTTATCAGGCGATAATCACGGGAGAGCTGCCCAATGATGAGGGAGAGTTAGTTGACTTCCTTGCCAATGATCCGAAGACGAACAAAACAATCGTTGTAAATAAGGGTGATAAGGGTGCAAAGAAAGCGGTACTTTATTATGAGGTGCTGGATGTAATGGAGACGGACGACGGGATTTTATCCTATGTGTTGATTGAACTTGAAACGGGCAGACATCATCAAATAAGGGCACAGCTTGCAGCAAGGGGCTGTGGTATATGGGGTGACACAAAATATAATCCTCAATTTTCAAAAACGAAACGTGTGTATCGTGAGATAGGACTTCACTCATCAAGAATTGAACTTGTGCATCCTGTGACAGGGGAACATATGGTATTTAAAAATGAGCCAGTGGGAGGCGCCTTTGATGTGATAGAACTTGATGAGTTTTAGATAGATTGAGAGCTTACGGAAATATATGAAACAGTATGAAAGATAATGAATTAGGAGAATAAAAATGGCAAAGGAAAAAAAATTAGTAGAGCAGATAACTTCCATGGATGAAGATTTTCCACAATGGTATACAGATGTGGTTACAAAAGCAGGTCTTATCGATTACACAAGTGTTAAGGGCTGCATGGTGTTAAAGCCTGCCGGCTATGCAATCTGGGAACTGATACAAAAACAGCTTGATGAGCGCTTTAAGGCAACGGGTGTTGAAAATGTATATCTTCCGATGTTTATACCTGAAAGCCTTCTTCAAAAGGAGAAAGACCATGTTGAGGGATTTGCCCCTGAGGTTGCATGGGTGACACATGGAGGTCTGAATCCGCTTCAGGAGAGAATGTGTGTAAGACCTACATCGGAGACATTGTTTTGCGATTTTTACAGTAAGGAAATTCAGTCCTACAGAGACCTGCCAAAGGTGTATAACCAGTGGTGTTCTGTTGTAAGATGGGAGAAAGAGACAAGACCCTTTCTGCGTTCCAGAGAGTTCTTGTGGCAGGAAGGACATACGGCTCATGCTACTGCTGATGAGGCAGAGGCAAGGACAATCCAGATGCTAAATGTATATGCCGATTTCTGCGAGGAGGTTCTTGCAATGCCTGTAATAAAGGGCAGAAAAACCGATAAGGAAAAATTTGCAGGTGCAGAGGCAACCTATACTATAGAGGCGCTTATGCATGATGGAAAAGCGCTTCAGTCGGGAACAAGCCACAATTTTGGTGATGGCTTTGCAAAAGCATTTGATATTCAATATACAGATAAGGAAAATAAGCTTCAGTATGTGCATCAGACATCATGGGGTATGACTACAAGGCTTATCGGAGCAATTATCATGGTTCACGGAGATGACAGCGGACTTGTGCTTCCGCCGAAAGTTGCACCTACACAGGTTATGATAGTACCAATTATGCAGAAAAAGGAAGGCGTGCTTGAAAAGGCAGAGGAGCTTAGAACAATGTTAGCGGCTTCCGTTCGCGTTAAGCTTGATGATTCGGATAAAAATCCGGGATTTAAGTTTGCGGAACAGGAGATGAGGGGAATTCCGTTAAGAGTAGAGATTGGACCAAAGGATATTGAGGCAGGACAGGCGGTTATTGTTAGGAGAGACACACGTGAGAAGACGATAGTCAGCTTTGATGAGCTTTCTGAAAAGGTAAATGAAATACTTGCCGGGATGCAGGATGACATGTTTGAACGTGCTAAAAAGCACCGCGATGAAAATACCCGTACTGCAACAAGTTGGGAAGAATTTACAGATATACTGGAAAACAAACAGGGATTCATAAAGGCTATGTGGTGTGGAACAGAAGAATGCGAGACAGCCATTAAGGATGAGACAGGAGCAACAACAAGATGTATGCCGTTTGAGCAGGATAACCTTTCAGAGGTTTGTGTTCATTGCGGCAAACCTGCAAAGAAAATGGTTTATTTCGGAAAAGCATATTAAATGCATTCACTTGTTTGAAGATGTCGGTACTTGAATCTAAACAAAAATTTAAGTGCCGATGTATTCGAACAGTTTTTGTTGTTATAACAGAATGATATTGTACTGTTCATTTTTAGTGCTATAGTCCATTTTGTTCATCTTCGTTTTGTTTTGCCGCATCTTTTAGGATGTCGTCGTATCCCGTAAGTGCCGAAAATGGGGAAAACTGGGCGGCACGATCATAGAGGGACATGTGGGGCCTGGTTTTTGACTGATGGTGGGGCAGATTGATGATGTCGTCATATTTGTGTGTGTCAGTTTTTGTGGTCATGGCAATGTCTCCATAAATTTCATTTTTTAAATTCCAGCATAATGCTACATTTATTATAAAGTTAATTATTTTAAGCCATTCGTTTTGCATGGTAGTTACGCCTTATGTCCGCCAATCTGTGCATTTCGGTTCTTGGCAGTAGCACCCTCTGTGTAGCTGGTCCCCTTAAGAATGGCGTTTTTGCCGTATTTTTTCTTGATATTTAGCAGGGCTTCCTGTAAGTGCCGCTCTTTTTCAAGCTCGGCTTCCTCCTGTTCCCGCTTTTTTTCTATCATTTCGTAATCTGTAAACAAATCAAGCTGCTCGTAAACTTCTTTTTTGGTTACAGATGTTTCATCCACGACTTTGTTTGCAGTTAATGTAATCCTTCTGATAAGCAGGCTTTTGTCAACAATGCGGTCGTACAGCTTAGTGACAGCTTCAAGGAGCATGGATGATGACGAGGTCTGTCTTGTAAGATTTTCCGTTCCATGTGCATGCTTTGGAATACTCCGTCCGTAGCGGTCTTTTGTAATTTCTCCTTTGTATTGTTTTTTTCGCTCAGGGTCAGAAAGGTTTTCCCTGTCGTAGCCGATAGTCAGTACAAGCTGGTTTGTTACGAGCTTTTTATCCAGCAAATCAAGGGCAAGGGCATCCGTCATTTCACGCACCACAATTTTTGCTTTGTCGAAGGTATACGGATATTGAAGAACCTGACCAGAGCATATACTGTTGCTTTCCGGCTTATAGGACTTGATATCGGAAATCTGGCACGGCTCCCATCCCCATGCATGGTCGATTAGAAGCTCCGCATTAATTCCGAACATTTTATAAAGTAAATCCTCGTTATAATAATCTTCCGCACCACCGAGGGAACATTTTGCCACGTCACCCATTGTGTAAAGTCCTGCCGCCTCAAGCTTCTTGGCATAGCCTCTGCCGATTCTCCAAAAGTCCGTCAGCGGTCTGTGGTTCCACAAAAGTCTGCGGTAGGACATTTCGTCAAGCTCAGCAATACGGACGCCATCTTCGTCTGCGTCCATATGCTTTGCAACAATATCCATTGCGATTTTGCATAAATAAAGGTTGCTGCCTATTCCTGCCGTTGCAGTTATGCCTGTTGTTTTTAAAACGTCCCGAATCATGGTCATGGCAAGCTCGTGTGCGGTCATTTGGTAGGTTTTCAGATAATGGGTCGAGTCGATAAAAACCTCATCAACAGAATAAACATGGATGTCCTCAGGTGCAATATATTTCAGGTATACATTATAAATCTGTGTGCTTATTTCCATGTATTTTGCCATGCGGGGGCTTGCAATGATATAGTCAATTGCATATTCTGGAGAGGAATCAAGCACCGTTGCATCGCAGGATTTGCCTGTAAGCTGGTGATTTGGTGCCTGCTGTTTTCTTTTTGCATTGGCAGCATTCACCTTTTGAATGACTTCAAACAAACGTGGGCGGCCTGGAATCCCATAGCTTTTCAGTGAGGGAGAAACAGCAAGACATATGGTTTTTTCGGTGCGGCTCTCGTCGGCAACCACGAGATTTGTGGTCATCGGATTCAATCCGCGGCTCATGCATTCCACGGAAGCGTAAAATGATTTTAAATCTATGGCAATGTAGCGTTGATTTTCGTTTGACATGTCTGGCTCCTCACGACCTGATAATTTACCCGGCTTTGAAAATAAAACAGTCCCCAATTATCAATATTTACTGCTTGTTACATATATATTGTGTACTGTTTCGGAAAATATGTCAAGAAACAGCCCAAAGTTTCATAATTATAGTCCAAAGTGTTTTTTATTGATTTGCAATGAAGTTTATTGTAAAAAATATTGACTTTTCCTTGACTTTCCCCTAAGGTCAAGGTGTAAATTCATGATGATTATATACTGCCTTAGGCTGAAAGGAAAAAAATATCAGCCAAAGAGGGTGAAAAGGAGATAAGGCGAAAAATGAAAATATTTAAGAGGAAAGAAATTACAAAAACATATGACAGTGAAAATTTAAAGCCTGTACTAAAATGCAGTATATGTACAGGGGAGCAGGTGGCAGGATTTCAGGACATCCATACGGGAAAATTTGAGGATGTAATGCTAATTTGCACAGAGGATGATTTAAAGAAATTTAAAAGTCAGTATGGAATTACAGAGGAAGTGGCGAAGATATATTAGGCTGTCTGCCTTGATAAAAACAGCGATAAACCTGTAACCGGCTTACCGCTGTTTGATGTTACTTTTTGACTTGTTGTTTTTTTCTATTGCTCTGTTGCATCATCAATTTTGTTTTCTTGTGCAGTTGTCGTATCTGTCATTTCAATTGGTTCGGTATTCGTTGCTGCTCCCATCATCTGTGCAGCAGCGGCAGCCTTTTTAGCCGCTTTTCTCTTGCGGAGCTTTCTCCAAACGATAAACACAATTATTGCTATAATTACAATCACATAGATGTTCATAATTATTTCAAATAAAAGATCTTCGAGGAAGTCGAGGAAGTTTTCCCATGAATTGGAGCATGTGTTTTTAAAACGGTCAAAAAATGTGTCGGTTGAGGCAGGTTTTTCTTCGTACTTTGATACTTCTTTTATGTAAATGTCGATATAGGAGTATGCCACATCATTTTCGATATTGGCAATGCCTGACTTTAAGGTTGCAATCTTAATCTGAATATCAAACAGTTCATTCTCAATCATGAGGGCATACTCGTCCTCGGTTGCCTTTTCCAACAGGCTTAAATATCTGGCGTACTCTGTTTCGTAGATTTCAAGCTGGGTTTTATATGTGCCATATTCCTGCGTTACATTGGTCACCTTAGAAGCACGGTTTCTGATATCGCCAAGATTGCCTGCGGAGTTCATGACTGCATCATATTCTGAGCTTGGAACTCTCACAGTGGCACTATATATATTGTGCTTTTCATCCTTCTCAACATAATAATAGCCACTGCTTGAATAGCTGTCTGAATAGGATTCAGTTTCCACAAAGCCGCCCTTTTCGTTTATCAGGGATTTAAAGTCTGATACAGACTTGTCAAAGTCAAGGGTGTCAATACTTAAATCTCCGCAGTAAACAAGCATTTCCTTGTTTACCTTGCCTGCACTGCTGTCGCTGGCAGTCGGATTGTTATTGTCAGGGGCGTTTGTCTGTTCGCCTGAACCTGCGTCTGAACCAGAACCGTCTGCTGACATGGTTGAGGATTGTAAGTAATCAGATGCTGTGTCGGAAGCACCGTACATGGCATCGTCGTAAGCCCCTTCTTCATAAGTTTTGTCATTGACATCCTCATTGACATAGAGTGTTTCGGTTGCATTGGCATTTTTTTGATTCTCAGATTTGCTGTTTCCGCATCCTGTTAAAATAAGTAACATGCTTAATGTGATTAATAATCGTTTTTTCATAAATAAAACTCCTTTCGTATAAACGATTAGAGATGAGCAAATGTATATCAGAGAAGAAATAGTTTTGCCCATTTCTATTAAATGGCAGTTATATGCTGTTTTGTATATACAATATACGGATGTAAAATTTGTTTTTATGGAAAAATTTTTAAAATGGCTACAATTTTTACAAATCATAGCCATTCTTTACAAGAAGCTCACGTGCAGATTCTACGGAGTCAATACCGGTTTTATTTTTTACAGGTGCAAATTCCCTGCTTCGTTCAACCTCAAATACAAGGCAGTCATCCATTTCATGTATCAGGTCAAGGGCGAGAGTCTCATATTTTAAGCCGTTTGGTGAATCAGGTTCCACAAGATGTCCGCTGTCATCTATGTGTGGGATAGACTTCTTTACTATGTGAAGCGGCATCTTTACATTTAATGTTTCCTTAAGCCTGTGAATTGGAAATAAGTAGTTTAATATAACACCAAATCCATATGCAAGGCTGCCGTCAGGATTCGTTTGGTTTTTCATTTCATCGGATAACTCATAGTATTCTATGATGTGGGGCTTTCCGTTTTCAAGGCATATGGCACCTACCTTTTCATCAGGTGCATTTTTGCTTATAACCTTGGCACCACACATTTTGTTATTTGCTATTGTTGCACCGAGAAATACAGGGTCAGCAATCCGTTGGAGTACATTATCAACAGCAAAAACATTTATCCATTCTAAGTCGGAATTAATTATGTCATCTAACAGTCCTGCCTTATTCATGGAAGAAAACCAGCCGCCGTTGCCGTTTGGTGACATGGCGATGGAACATTTGGAACTCATAAGAATTTTGCCGTCAAGGTCAGTTGTGGGATTGAGTTCCTGAATAAAGAAATGTATATAGTCGGAGTTATATCCAAAGTAATTGTGTTCTTTAAAAAATGCAGTTGTTGCTTCATGGTTTATGTCGCTTGTCATAATGTACAAATGAATCCATGTGTCTGCAAGCCGGACAACATCAAGGGTGTGTTCGATGAGCAACTGGAATATAAATAAATCTTTGTTTATGCCCATGTTGAAAGAACCCTTAGGCTTATCATAGCCAAGTCGTGTCCCCTGTCCGCCTGCCAGAAGAAGAAGACAAAGCTTACCTGCTTTTATTGCTTCTAATCCAATGAATGTATAGTTGTCATAATTGTCTTTTATTGCATCAAGCAAGTGGGCATCCATTGGTTCAATCGTTCCTGAATTGTGATTTTTGTTTCCGGAGCGGTCGTTGAAAGCCCAGTCTATATTATTTATCTGAGTAATAAGTTTTGATAATTCTTCCGGTTTTAGTTCGTCTGCATATTTTAATAAATGTTCTTGATTATGTTCTTTTAAAAGTTTTTTTGCCGCATCGATATCTGATTGCGTTACTGTACCTGAAAACATATTATTTTTTTATCGCCTTTCTTATTTTTAGTGTTTCATTAAATATCCTGAATATCTGTTTCAACGAAAATCTTGTCTTTTCATTTTTGGGTCTGCTGTAGTTTAACTCTATCGGAAGCTCAATGATTTTGTACCCCTGGTTGGAGGCTTTTGCAAGAATTTCTATATCAAAAGCGTATCCGTATGACAAAAGTGAGCTGCAAATCGGCTTGATAACATCCGACTTAAAAAGCTTAATGCCTGTCTGGGTGTCCTTTAGCTTAAGGTTAAATAAAAGCTTTAGTAAAACATAGTATCCAAGGCTTAATATCTTTCTGCTTACCGGATAGTTAAGCTTGGATTTTTTGTGGAGCTTGGAGCCGATGGCAATATCTGCGTCCGTAGTCTGCAAGGCCCTTAAAAAATACCTTAGCATTTTGGGATTAAGCTCCATGTCAGAATCTAAAAAGGCAATGTAATCAGCGTTGGCATGTTGTACACCCTTTGTAATTGCATAGCCTTTTCCCATGTTACTTTCATAGCTGATATAAGCAATATGTGAGTCGCTGGCTGCCGCTTCCATTATTGCTGCTGATGTATTGTCCGTGCTTCCGTCATTTATGGCTATTATCTGATAGTTTCTCACAAAACCGGAAAGAATATGTGATGCAGTAAGGAGATTTTCCTTAATTGCAGCACCTTCATTGAATGCCGGCATAACAACACACAAATAATATTTGTGTGAGGAGTATTTTAGCGTTTCGCTGTAGATTGTTTCATTTTGCTTTGTTAAATCTTTCATTTATTACTCCTGACTTTCTAACTTTTTTATAAAATTAAAAAATAAGAAACTAAAAATTCACATTAGTATAGCATAAAAATCCAATAAATACAAAACATAATTTTCTATTGTATTTTCCTGATGAATAATGTATTATATTTTGGAATTGCTTAGTAATTGTATGATACGTAGGAGGCGGTTATGAGTAAAAGAAAGAAGAAAATGAGTGCAACTGCAAAATGGGCGATAGCATTCCTTGTTGAGCTTGCTGTGCTTATCACCATGGTTGTAGGGTACTTGGTATATTGGACAAATTCAAAGCTGGGAAACATACAGCATGTGGAAATACAGGTGGAAAATGTTGATATAAATGAGGGAGCAAATGAGGCGCAAAAAGGATTTACCACCATCGCGCTTTTTGGTATTGATGCAAGAAGTAATACATCCATGGCTGAGGGAAACCGGACAGATGCCATTATGATTGCAAGTATAAATAACGATACAAAGGAAGTTAAAATTGTTTCCGTATACAGAGACACCCTGTTGGAGATAAGAGACGGAAGCTCTATAACGTCAAAGGTAAATTCAGCGTATGCTTACGGCGGACCTGAACTTGCACTTAAGACATTGAATGCGAACCTTGACTTGGAGATAACAGAATTTGTAACTGTCAACTTCCTTGCTCTTACAAAGGCGGTAGATGATTTGGGCGGCATTGTGATAAATGTAAAGAGCAGCGAGCTTCCTGTATTAAATTCTTCCATACAGGAGCAGATTGGTGTTACGGGAATATATTCTGACGGTGTGTTTACCACAGGTGACCTCCTTTTAAACGGTACGCAGGCAACTGCATATGCACGTATAAGAAGCACGGATCGTGGCGATATAACCAGAACGGAGAGACAACGTGAGGTTATCGCAAAGATGGTTGAAAAAGCGAAAAAGTCTGATATGGCTACAATTGAAAATATAATAGATGATGTATTTCCAAATGTTTATACAAGTATTGACAAGAAGGAAATGATTAGTCTGGCAACAAGTCTGTTCAGCTATTCCATGGGAGATACTGCGGGATTTCCGTTTGTATACGCACCTGTAACAACTGACAGTAAGGGTGCGGTGCTTGTTCCTGCAAATTTGGACGCAAATGTATCGGCACTCCATGAATTTTTGTTTGGCACGAAGGATTATGAGCCAAGCCAGACAGTCAAGAACATCAGCAACCAGATTGAAAGTGAGACAGGTGTTGCCGAGCAGGAAATTAATATTGAGGTTTTTAATCCGGAATAAAGAGAGTAATATATGTTTAAAGTTGATATACCTGACGGAGCAGGATATATTATAAGCGAATTAAATAAGAACGGTTATGAGGCATATATAGTCGGAGGATGCGTGAGGGATGCATTACTTGGAAGGAAACCCAGTGATTGGGACATTACAACCTCCGCAACACCGAAGGATATAAAACGTATTTTCAAAAGAACTGTTGATACGGGAATCGAGCATGGAACTGTTACGGTGCTCACATATGAGTATGCTCCCATAACAAGCTATGAGGTTACCACCTACAGGATTGACGGTGAGTATTCAGACCATAGACGTCCTGACAATGTGAGCTTTACAACAAGTTTGGACGAAGATTTAAAGAGACGTGATTTTACAATAAATGCCATGGCATATAACGATGAGCAGGGGCTTGTTGATTTATATGGCGGATGTACCGATTTAAAGAATGGGATCATCAGGTGTGTGGGAGATGCAGGCGAACGGTTTGATGAGGATGCACTTCGAATATTACGTGCAGTGAGGTTTGCCGCACAGTTATCCTTTGATATTGCAGAAGAAACAAAGGAAGCGATGAAACGGCAGAGTTTATTTTTAAAGGATATCAGTGCAGAACGGATTCAGACGGAGCTTACAAAGCTTATTACGTCCGAACATCCGGAAAAGCTTTTAACAGCATATGAGCTTGGCATTACATCCGTGATATTACCTGAATTTAATGCCATGATGGAGACGGAACAGAACAATCCGTATCATATATACAATGTGGGAATGCACACAATAGAGGTTATGAAAAACATTCCGCAAACGCCTGTGCTCAGGTACACGGCACTTCTGCATGATGTAGGGAAGCCAAACAAGAAGCAATTAGGCGAAGACGGCATCGATCATTTTTACGGACATCAGGAAGAAAGCCGACAGATGGCAAGACAAATTTTGCGGAGATTGAAGCTTGACAACAACACCATAGACAAAACATGTCTACTTATTAAATATCACGATTTTGGAATATCGGAAGACGTCAGCGAAAAAAGCATCAGACGTTTTGTGAGTAAACTTGGTGCGGAGAACTTTGAGGACTTTATGTATATCAGATATGCTGATATGGCAGGACAAAGCGATTACAGGCTTGCTGAAAGAAGACAGGTAATTGCAAAAATCAGGGACACGTTCCAAACAATTATGAGTGAGAAACAGTGTATAAGGCTTGCGGATTTAAAATTGAATGGCAGTGATCTTATCGGTATGGGAATGGCTCCGGGAAAAGAGATTGGAGAGATTTTAAAATATTTGTTTGAATGTGTGCTTGATAATCCTTATCTCAACGAAAAAGATACGCTTATAAAATTGGTGAATGAGTATAGAAAAAAAACAATATAAATGCATTAAAATCCCCTTTTGGACATACAATTAACAAGATTGATGTGTGGAGGGGATTTATTTTGTCTGAGAAGCTTGCAGAGGTGTTTGAATCATATGATATGACTGTGTATAAGGTTATGCGTGGCAGAGAATCAAATGTGTTGAAAACAGATAAGGGAGTGAGGCAGCTTAGAAAATTGACTGTCGGCGAAAGCAGACTAAATACGGAATGGCGATTTAAGGATGCCCTGTGTTGTGCCGGATTTGACAGCATTGACCGATGTATTTTGAATGAGTCGGGAGAACTTATAGCATATGACAGGTATAATAACCCATATGTTATGAGAGAATATGTCGAGGGGCAGGAGGTTAATCTCACAAATCAGGATGAAGTAGATTTGGCGGTACAAAACCTTGCAAAGCTTCATATCAAGGGACAGGAAATTTTCAGAAATACGGAGCAGGATGTACATGTACGTCATGTGTGCAGCTTTAAAAAGCGAAACCAGGAACTGAAACGTGTATATGCCTTCATAATGAGGCAGCACCAGAAAAAGAGCTTTGAAGAATTATATTTAAATTCCTTTAAATATTTTTATGGTCAGGCGGAAAATTGTGAAAAGAATTTCGACGTTGGGATTATGGAGGATATAAAGCCACACATAGGTTATTGTCATGGAATGTACAATCAACACAGTATTTTGGTTTATGATGATAATGAAGAAACGAAAATATTTACGACAAGCTTTGATAAATTTCATGTGGGAAACCAACTGGCTGATTTGTACCATTTTTTGAGGAAAGCAGTAGAAAAAAATAATTATAGTTTTCAGGTGGCAGTCAGAATACTGAAGACATATTCGGATATATGCCCATTATCGAACAGGGATATAGAATATATTTACATATTGTATGCTTATCCTGAGAAGTTTTACAAGGTTAGCAATCAGTATATTAACACAGCAAAAAATTGGATTTCTCCTAAAATGTTGGAGAAATTATGTAAAATAATAGACGATGAAGAAAAAAAACAGAAAATTTTAATGCAGTTAAAGAATATAAATACTTCACATTTTGAAAAATATCTAGTATAATACTGTAGTTAAGGTGGGTATTATGCGTAAAAATGTATTATTACTTAGCTTTATACTTCTGCTTGTTATTGTCTGCGGTTGTGGTGACTCGGGTAAAATTAAGGTTTATGACAATACGGAAACCTTGCCTGAGGGTCATAAGGAAACAACAATGACGGCGGTTGTTACGAGGCTTAATGCGGATAGCGATATTATTGAATTTATGGATTGCTATTCGGGAAAATGTACTGAACTTTCATATCATGGTGGTGTAAGTATTATCAATACCTACGGCAAGGATGTCGGTCTTTCGGGACTTACTTGCGGTAGTGTAGTTGATGTTGTGTATTATTATGATACAAGCAGACTGGTAAGCATTTCCATGAATGAGAATGTGCTCAACATTGATGATGTAAGCAAGCTTAGTGTTGACAAGGCAAATTCAAAGGCGGTATATAAGGGTAAGTCGTACGAGATGTATGATTATGCTGTGGCTTTTGATGAAAATGAGCCATTGGACATTATGGAGGTTAATACGGAAGATAAGGTTACCCTTAGCATATTCAACGGCAAACTAATCTCAATCAGGGTAGTGGAAGGACATGGATATGTAAGACTCTACAATCACGATACCTATATTGGCGGTATGGTGGAGGTGGGCAATGATGTCATTGTTCCTGTTACAAGCGATATGCTGGTTGCGGTGCGTGAGGGAAATTACACCTTGAGAATAAGTAAAAACGGATATAGCGACAGCAAGGATATCGCGGTTATGAAAGGCAACGAGACGAGGGTAGATATCGGTTCAATTGCAATACCTACGGGAACCGTAACAATTTATGTTACACCTTCGGATGCAAAGGTTTATATTGATAACCACTTGGACGAAGATCATGTTTTTACGGCAGCGTACGGAGAGTACAGCTTGCGGATAGAAGCAGATGGATATAAAACATTCAGGGGGAAATTTAATATCACAGAACCTGTAAAGAGCTATAAATTTACATTGAAGGAGAACAAGGATACATCTACTGACACAACAACGGAAGCTACGACTGCTACTACCACGGAAAAGGCTACCAACGGTGATTCGTCTCAGGGCAATACGTCTTCTTCGGGAAAGAAAACAACAGAGACGACAGAAAAGGCGGAGACGAACAATAAGATTACAATTAAATCCCCGACGGGAGTAGGTGTATATTTAGACGGAGAGTATATGGGTGAGGCACCTGTAACATTTCCAAAGACAGTGGGAACTCACACAGTTACCCTTTACAAAAAGGGATATTTAATAAAGAGTTACACGATTCAATCGACTGATAATGGTAAGGATGATGAATATAGTTTTGCGGCTCTTACATCAGTTCTTAACATGAATGAATAAATTTAAGGAGGCACATCATGGACTACATGAAGGAATACGAAGAATGGATGACCAATCCGTTTTTCAGCGAGGAGACCCGGCAGGAGCTGCTGGCAATAAAAGATAATGATAAGGAAATAAAGGAACGCTTTTATGCGGATCTTGAATTTGGAACAGCAGGATTGCGGGGAATTATCGGTGCCGGTATAAACAGAATGAATGATTATGTGGTTGCAAAGGCTACTCAAGGTCTTGCAAATTACATTATCCATAGAAAGAAGCAGTCAAAGGGAGTGGTTATTGCCTTTGACTCTAGAAGGTGTTCTCCTGAATTTGCGGATGTAGCAGCTTTGTGCCTTGCTGCAAACGGTATAAAGGCATATGTTTTTGAGTCGCTAAGACCTACACCTGAACTGTCATTTGCGGTAAGGTATTTTGGATGTATTGCAGGAATCAATATAACGGCAAGCCACAACCCACCTGAATATAACGGATATAAGGTGTATTGGGAGGATGGTGCACAGATTACGCCTCCCCATGACGCAGGTATTATGAAAGAGGTTAAGTCGATTTCCGTGCAGGATGCCAAGACAATGCCGAAGCAGGAGGCAATCCATGAGGGACTTTATGAGATTGTCGGTAAGGAAGTGGATGATGCATATATTGCTGAGCTTAAGAAGCTGGTAATACATCAGGATTGTATCGATAAATATGGAAGTGAGCTTAAAATAGTTTACACACCACTTCACGGAACAGGAAATGTACCTGCAAGAAGAATACTTCGTGAGCTGGGCTTCCAGAATGTATATGTTGTGCCGGAGCAGGAGCTTCCAGATGGGGAATTCCCTACAGTGAGTTATCCGAACCCTGAGGCGGCAGAGGCATTTGAGCTTGCATTAAAACTTGCAAAGGAAAGAGATGCAGACCTTGTGTTGGCAACAGACCCTGATGCGGACAGGCTTGGTGTTTATGTTAAGGACAAGGAAGGCGAATATCATTGTCTTACAGGAAATATGTCGGGAAGTCTTCTTGCTGACTATGAGCTTGGTCAGATAAAGGCGACAAGAGGTCTGCCTGAGGATGGAGCATTAATAAAGACAATCGTTACCACAAACCTTGCAAATTCAGTTGCAGAGCATTATGGTGTAAAGGTGATTGAGGTTCTTACGGGCTTTAAGTTTATTGGGCAGCAGATACTCGGCTTTGAGCAAAAAAGGTCAGGCACATATCTGTTTGGATTTGAGGAAAGCTATGGATGTCTGATAGGAACACATGCGAGGGACAAGGATGCCATCGTTGCAACAATGGCACTTTGTGAGGCGGCAGCATACTACAAGTCAAAGGACATGACATTGTGGGATGCAATGATAGATATGTATGACAAGTATGGATATCATGTTGATGACATAAAGACAATCACCTTAAAGGGCGTAGACGGTCTTGAGAAGATAAAGAGCATAATGGAAACACTCAAGAACAATACACCTAAGGAAATAGCAGGACATGAAGTATTATGGGCAAGAAATTATGATGATGATACTGCTACAAACATGAAAACAAAGGCAGTGCTTCCTACAGGACTTCCAAAGTCAAATGTAGTATATTATGATTTGGCAGATGAGGCATGGCTGTGTGTCAGACCATCAGGAACAGAACCAAAAATAAAGTTCTACTACGGAGTAGTGGGAACAAGCTTAGAAAATGCACAGGAACTGTCTGCCAAATTTGGAGAGGCAATAACGAAAATGATTGAGAACATGCTTTAATGAGGCATGCACACCGCAATAAAAACACCCCTATGCGTGCTTGCACGTACATAGGGGTGTTTTTATTGCGGTGTATATGGCGAAGCCATACACCGAGCGAAGCGAGGTGCAAGCCTTGTTAAAGGGATGTAGCGAGGTGCAAGCCTCGTTAAATCCATGACAAAAAATAACAATTGCGGATATTCGCTATATATATTATTATGGATATATAACTTGGAACCGAAGAAACATACCAATATGTTAAGCTTTTTATGGAAGCTTGGCATGACACATTAGTGGATTTACTGAAGCAAAATTGAGGTTATAGGAAACTTTGTTGCCTATAGGCAGCGTTCTAAAGGAATTTGCAAAGTAGTGGCTGATGTTCAAATGAAAGGGGAATGTGTATGATAAATTTCAAGAAGCAGACCGCCATATTTCTTACTGCGGTTATGATATTTGGCTTTCATCCTTCGATGGATAATGTTACATATGCAAGGGAAGAGGCAACAGCATCTGATGCTGATGTGCTTGTAGAAGATATTGATTTGCAGCAGGCGGCTGTTACGGAATATAATTTAAATGAGATGGCAACATTTAAGGGAAGAACAATTGAGCAGGTTGCAGGATTATATTCTGATGCAAAGTATGCGGGAACGACATATGATAATGGAAAAAGTGCTACATACTATACGACCCCGGCATCAACAACAGCACCATATGAGGCTGGTGTGCTGACAACAGACACCCATAAAACAATGACAGCCATGACAAACTTTTACCGTTGGCTTGTGGGAGTGAGACCTTTGACGGTTGAGTCGGCGAATTCGTCATTGCTTCAATCCGAGGCACTGATAAGGAATTTTGAATTTGCCCACCATGTGAGTGCTGCCTCAAAGCCTGAGGATATGAGTGACGAGATATGGAATGCAGGTGCTGAATGCAATCACAATATACTTGCAAGAGGGTATACTCCTCTTGGTGCAATCACGGGCTGGATGAATGAGGGATACAACCTTAGTGGAAAAGCATGGGACACCACAGGACACAGATATGCACTGATATCTGACACGCTATCGGATGTACAATTTGGATACTCGGGAAGTGTTGCAATCGGAAAAGATGCTGCAAGGGGGAATGGCAGCTCGTATGAGGGCTTCTATGCGTTTCCGGCACCGGGAATTATGCCAAATGATTTGGTCAGCCCTACAGGCTCCGTGTGGGGCATTGATTACAATACAGGTTTAAGCTATGATGATGTGAATGATGTTACCGTTACAATAACAAACCTTACCTCGGGGGTAAGCTATACAAGGACTGTGGCGGATGACACACTTCATGTATCAAAAGGAAATGTTTTGATGGTTCAGCCTGAGGATTATAATACATCTACAAAACGCTATGAGGATTCTTATCAGGTTGTGGTAAATGGTCTAAAAGATGCAGCAGGTGCAGCACAGATAAGTTATACAATTGATTTTGTTGATGTCAGACCATATATGAAGTCCTATGTGGAGAAAGTGACATTTCCATATTCGGAATACGGTGTATATCAAACGTTAAACGACACGGAAAGCTTGAAAAAGATAGGGACAACACTGCCGAAGACACTTACGGTTACAGCTGAGAATGGATGTGTATATGAAGTTCCTGTCACAGGGGAATGGACGCTTGATGAGGCAGATAGCTGTTGGTTTAACAAGGGAGATACTTCCACACTGCCTGATAATATAACTGACAAAAAAGGCGTGTTAGATAAGGTGACATTTGGCTATAAGGTAATTACGGAATCTGGTTACCAGTATAATACTCTTAGAATTTCCCCTGCTTCCCCTAAGGAGGGAGATGCGGGAACCATGTCTGTTTACAGATATATGAGCAATTTTGAACACAGTAAAATATACCGCCTGAACGAGACAGAGACAGGAAGTTATGCTTCGGTTGAACTGTTTGATTCGGTGACCGCAGATAATTTGTCCACATCAGGGGTGACACATATTTATAACATTGACAGCTTCCGTGCCGATGACAGTGGAGAATATATCTCCGTATATTTTAATGATGCATGGACATCGACGGCATATGTTTCAACTTCAATTCCAAAGCTGGACATTAACCACACGTATGATTCGATGGTTACAAAAGAGCCAAGCTGTGCAGAGGAGGGCGTCACAACCTATACATGTAAGGTGTGCGGTGATACATACACTGAGGCGATAGAAAAGCTGAAAAATCATGATTATGAATCTGTGATTATAAAGCTGCCTGCACTGAATGAGCAAGGAGAAATCCGATATACATGTAAGGTATGTGGAGACACATATACGGAATATAAGGACGCAATTAAAGATATTGCCGACAGTGATATAACACTTTCACAAAGCGTTTATACATACACAGGGAAAGCGTGCTGCCCAAATGTGACCATCAAGCATGGTGATATAACGCTTACAGAGGGAGTTGATTATGAAGTTTCATATGTAGATAACATTGATGTGGGGGAAGCCTCTGTCGTGATTTTTGGTAAGGGAGAATATGCAGGCAAGGCAACGATGCATTTTAGTATTAAAAAGGCGGAGCAGCCTGTCAAGCCCACAGCACTGAACTCAAATGCGAAGATTAAGCTGTCTGCAACTTCTTTCAATTACACAGGCAAATACAAAAAACCAAGCGTAAGATCGGTTATGTTTAACGGAAAAACGCTGGTTTATGGCACGGATTATAAGGTTTCATATTCAAATAACGGAAAAAACAAGAATATTGGAAGCTATAGTGTTATAATAACAGGCAAAGGCAATTATACTGGTACGGTTAAGGTAACTTATAAGATAACGGTTTCAAAAGGCAAGACCTATACCGTAAGCGGCAAAAAATATAAAGTGACGAATGCTGCCACAAACGGCAAGGGAACGGTATCCCTTGTAGGTACAACAACAGCGAAGTCAAGGCTTACATCCCTGAATGTGGGCAGTACCGTAAAGATAGGAGGAAAGAGCTTTAAGATAACATCCATAGGTGCAAACGCATTTAAGGGATACAGGAAGCTTGCTAAGGTAACCTTAGGAGGCAATATTAAGAGCATAGGCGCAAATGCATTTTACGGATGCACAAAGCTAAAAACAATTACAATCAAGTCAAAATACCTTAAGACTGTGGGTAAAAAGGCTGTGTACGGAATATATAAGAAAGCAAGGATTAAGGTTCCGTCAAGTAAGTATAAGGCGTACAAAAAACTGTTTAAGGCATCCACAGGCTTTAAGAGCAACATGAAAATAACAAAATAAAAATGATATTGTTAAAAGATTGGGGATATATGACTTATGAAAAAAAGAGTATTGATGATGTTTATGGCAATAATATTGTTAGTAAACAGCAGTGCCGTCATGGCAAGCAGCACAACGAACAAGGAATATACATGCGGTGATTACACATACACGCTTCGGAATAATAAGGCAATCATAACAAAGTACAAGGGCAAGGATAAGGTAGTTAACATACCTAGAACGTTGGATGGCTACAATGTAGTGGAAATCGGCGACTATGCATTTGGAAATTGCACGAAGATAACTGAGGTTACAGTACCTTGGGGTGTCGTAAAGATTAGAAGACTTGCGTTCTGGGAATGTAAGAATATGAAGAAAATCAAGCTGTCAGGAACAGTCACTTACATTGGAGACGGTGCATTCATGGAGTGTAATAGCCTTGAGTCCATAAAAATATGCTCCAAGGCAACTTATATTGGAGAATATGCATTTTGTGAGTGTTACAATCTGAAGAAGATTACCATTCCTAAAAATGTCAGGGTCATACGGGAAGGGACATTTTCCATGTGTTCAAGTCTTGTGTATGTAAACATCCCTGTCAGTGTAAAACAAATAAGAAAAAATGCATTTGAATTTTGTCCGAAGCTGAAGCGGATTTATTATTCCGGAAGCAAGACAAAATGGGACAGTATAGCATGTAATGACAGTACTGTAAAAAAACTTGGTATTTATTATGACGGAAAAAGACAGGCAACCAAAATAACGAAAATCAGCCTCAGTGCACCTTCTAAAACCGTCAAGGCAGGAAAAAGCATTACGGTAACAGCAAAAATAAGCCCTGTTAAGGCAACGTATCAAACACTTACGTGGAAATCCAGCAATACTAATTATGCTACGGTGAATGCAAACGGAAAGGTGACTGCAAAAAAAGCAGGAAAAGGGCATACGGTAACCATAACTGCCACATCAAAGGATACAGGCAGAAAAAAAGCAACCATTAAGCTTACAATTAAATAATGGGAAATGATGAAAAAGAAAAGCGGAGACGGCGGGATTCGAACCCGCGTGCCGGTTGCCCGGCTAACTGATTTCGAGTCAGCCCCGTTATGACCACTTCGATACGTCTCCACAAACTGCATTATAACATAAATCACTAATTATACAACAACTTTATTTAGGAGAAAGACATGAACAATAAATTTATCTCCATAGAGGGACCTGATGGTTCCGGGAAAAGCACACAAATCAAACTGCTTAAAGAATATTTGGAGAAAAAGGGATATGAGATACTCATCACAAGGGAGCCGGGAGGAACAAAAATAAGCGAGGCAATCCGTGGGATTATTTTGGATAAAACATTTGTTGAAATGGATTACATGACGGAGGCACTGCTTTATGCGGCAGCCAGGGCACAGCTTATGGCGGAGGTTATCAAGCCTGCACTTACCGCAGGGAAATTTGTTATTTGCGACCGATTTGTAGATTCATCGGCGGTGTATCAGGGGATGGCAAGGGGACTTGGCGTGGAAACGGTATATGAGCTAAATGGGTTTGCAATACAAAATGTTATGCCTGGCCTTACGATACATCTTGATTTGCCTGCATCAGTGGGAATCACCCGAAAGAAAAATCAGGCAGAGCTTGACCGCATGGAGCTTGAGGCATTGAACTTCCACGAAAAGGTTGCGGACGGCTACAGACAGCTTGCAAAAATGGCACCTGACCGCATATATACCATAGATGCGACGCAGTCTGTAGAAGAGATACATAAACAGATTTTGGCAAAACTGGAACGTATGTTATAAGTATATAATTTTTTTATGGTAAAAAGCCGCTAAAAATGCTATAATCATTTAATGGAGAGATATTTTAAACAGTGGATTATTCCTGTTTATCGGACGATATATATTGTATCAAGGATAAACGATGAAAGGAGGGGTAAATGTGGATATAAAGGTTGACCAGCTTCAACAGCTCACACAGATGGAAGCACCGAAATCAAACGGTGTCAAAAGCGAAGACTTCAAATTTACCCTTATAAAGAATATTGAGGAAGACCAGTTACAGGAAAAGCTCTCCGCCCTTATGAAGGATATTGAGGAGCAGGGTGCACGTATAGCCAAGCACATGGATATCAAGGACATGAAGAAATACCGCTCCTCAGTAAAAGAATTTATGAACGAAATAGTATCACGCTCCCATGAGTTCTCAAGAGAGAATTTTTTGGACAGACGTGGAAGACACAGGGTATACGGAATTATAAGGCAGGTTGATAAAAATCTTGATGAACTTGCGGAGGAACTTCTCAAGGAAGAAAAGGATAACCTTGCCATACTTGGCAAAATAGATGATATCAGAGGCATGTTGATAGATATATCAACGTAAATAAAACCCAAGACAGGTGAAACGCAACGTAGAAGGATGGGGAGGTGTGGCTTATGATTTTTAAGCATATAGTTGGACACGAGGATATAATCAGACATTTTAAGAGTAGCATTGAGATGGGAAAAGTAAGTCACGCTTACATTTTAAACGGTGAGGTTGACAGCGGTAAGAAAATGCTTGCCAGAGTGTTTGCAAGAACGCTTCAGTGTGAGGAGGGTGGCACGGAACCATGTGGTAAGTGTCAGTCGTGTCTTCAGGCGGAAACGATGAATCATCCTGATATCATAACAGTAACACATGAGAAACCTGATGTTATATCAGTTGAAGAAATAAGACAACAGCTTGTAGAATCAATCGGAATTAAGCCGTATAAGAGTAGGTACAAGATTTATATTGTGCCTGATGCACAGCTTATGAATGTTCAGGCTCAAAATGCATTACTGAAAACGATAGAGGAGCCACCGGAATATGGTGTGATTATGCTTCTTACATCAAACATTGACAAGCTTTTGCCTACGGTGACTTCAAGGTGTATGGTTTTAAATACAAAGCCTATCAGGGAACGTGATATGCTGGAATACCTTGTTAAGGAGCTGGGGCTTACGGAGGAACGGGCATATTTTTGTCTGGACTTTGCCCAGGGTAATCTTGGCAAGGCAATTAAGCTCGCAAAAAATGAGGAGTACAGTGCCATTGTGGATTCCGTGGTTAATGTACTCAAAAAAATACATGAACTGGATGTGGATGATTTGACCACGGCAGTTTCGCATATTGAGCAGTTTAAGCTATCTATAGATGACTACATGGATTTGATGATGATGTGGTATCGGGATGTACTTATGCTCAAGGTTACGGGCAACATAGACAAGCTTTTGTTTAAGCAGGAGTATTCCACTATGAAGAAGCAGGCAGGTGTAATGTCATACCAGGATATAGAAGAAAAGATAAATGCAATTGCCCGCGCAAAAGAAAGAATAATGGTTCATGCCAATTTTGATGTAACCATGGAGCTTTTGTTGCTCACATTAAAGGAGAATTAAAATGAAGGAAGTTATAGGTGTCCGTTTTAGGGAAAACGGTAAGATATATTTTTTCAGCCCTTTAAATTACAGGGTTGAACCAGGAAAGTATGTGATTGTGGAAACTGCAAGAGGAGTGGAGTACGGCAAGGTTGTGCTGGGCATAAGAGAGATAGATGAGACAAAGATGTCATCGCCCCTGAAATCAATCATAAGGCTGGCAGATGATAAGGATGCCGCTAAGTATGCGGAAAATAAAGAAAAGAGCAAAAAAGCATTCGATATATGCCTTGAAAAAATAAAAAAACATAATCTTGAAATGAAGCTGATTGATGCGGAGTACACATTTGATAACAATAAAGTGCTGTTTTATTTCACGGCTGACGGCAGAATTGATTTCAGGGAGCTTGTAAAGGATTTGGCATCCGTGTTTAAAACTAGAATAGAGCTTAGACAAATCGGTGTCAGGGACGAAACTAAAATTGTAGGCGGAATCGGTATATGCGGACGTGAGCTTTGCTGTCACAAGCATTTGTCAGAGTTTGTACCTGTTTCAATCAAGATGGCAAAGGAACAAAATTTATCCCTGAATCCTACAAAAATCTCAGGCGTATGCGGCAGACTTATGTGTTGTTTAAAGCATGAGCAGGACACATATGAGTATTTGAACAGTAAACTTCCGAATGTAGGTGATTTTGTAAGGACCATAGATGGAAAGAAGGGTGAGGTTGCATCCGTAAATGTCTTGCGTCAGAATGTTAAGCTTATTGTTACGTTAGATGATGATACAAAGGAAATTGAGATTTACAAAATAGATGAGCTTAAATTTAAGCCAAAAAGAAGAAAAACGGATACCAATATCAGTGATGATGAGCTTAAGATGCTTGAGGCACTTGAGCGCAAGGAAGGAAAGTCGAAGCTTGATGATGAGTAATGAGAAGCCGCTTACAGAGAGTGAGCTGCTTAAGGATGGGGAGCGAATAGATGACCTGCAATGCAGGGGATACAGAATTATACAAAATCCATCCACATTTTGTTTTGGAATGGACGCTGTGCTTTTGTCAGATTTTGCATCGGGAAAACAAAAGGACAGTGTTATTGACCTCGGAACAGGAACAGGTGTGATTCCAATGCTTATGGAGGCACAGGGAAAGGGCAGACATTTTGTAGGACTTGAGCTTCAGGAATACAGTGCCGATATGGCATCACGCAGTGTTTGCTTAAATGGACTTTCATCAAAAATTGAAATTGTAAATGGGGATATAAAAAATGTGGCTGCCTTATATAAGACAGCCTCTTTTGACGTGGTTACATCAAACCCGCCATATATCAATCAAAATCATGGACTTGAAAATGAAAAATCGCCTTTCAATATAGCAAGACATGAGATAACGGTTACCCTTGAGGATGTTGTTAAGGCGGCAGCTTATCTGCTCAAAGAGGGTGGCAGCTTTGCAATGATACATAAGCCGTTTCGACTGGCAGAAATATTCCGTATTTTGATGGCATATAGGCTGGAGCCAAAACGGATGTGCCTTGTTCAGCCGAGCACTGACAAGGAGCCTAACATGGTTTTGATAGAGGCGGTAAAGGGTGGGAGATCCATGATAAAAATAGAACCTACTCTTATTGTATACGGTCAGGACGGCGGTTATACAGATGAACTTTTAAAAAGGTATAGCCATTAAATTGTTATGGCGGATAGGAGAAAGACATGGGAACCCTGTATTTGGTTGCGACACCTATAGGCAATCTGGAGGATATGACATACAGAGCGGTAAGGATATTAAAGGAAGTAACACTTATCGCGGCTGAGGATACACGAAACAGTATAAAGCTACTCAATCATTTCGAAATAAAAACTCCGATGACAAGCTACCACGAGCATAATAAGTACGAAAAGGCAGATGAGCTTGTAAGGAAGCTTATGGCAGGCGATGATATAGCAATTATAACGGACGCAGGTACGCCTGGGATTTCTGACCCAGGGGAGGAACTTGTGAAGAAATGCTATGAAATAGGAATACCTGTCGTGCCTGTGCCGGGAGCGTGTGCAGCCGTAAATGGACTTGTTGCGTCGGGGCAGCCTACAAGAAGATTTGCATTTGAGGCATTTTTACCGTCAGACAAAAAGGAAAGACGCACAATCTTGGCGGAGCTTGCCGAAGAGACAAGAACGATTGTCATATATGAGGCACCCCACAGACTTGTAAAAACATTGGCGGAGCTTGCCGAATATCTGGGAGACAGGGAACTTACCATCTGTAAGGAGCTTACGAAAAAGCATGAAACGTTTTTTAAAACAACGATAGATGCAGGGAGAAAGTATTTTTCGGAAAATGAACCAAAAGGCGAGTATTTGCTTGTCGTACAAGGAAAAACCCATGAGGAGATAGCGATGGAGGCAATAAAAAAGTGGGAAAAAACCGACGTTTGCGAGCATATTAAGATGTATATTAATCAGGGCATGGACAAAAAAGAAGCCACCAAGCAGGTGGCTAAGGATCGCGGAGTATCAAAACGCGATATATACGAATACTCTAAACTAATATAAATTTATCGGGCGTCGTCGTTAAAATATGAGCGAAGAACGGGATCGCTCATAATCCAAAAACGAATTGCCTCAATGTTTTCCGATACCGAATCCATGGCTTTAAATACATCCTGAAGGTCATGGATTTCTGTTTTATCTATTACACCATCCTGTGTAATATTAACAAGAATTTTTGAAAGGTCATTCATGCATTGGGATGAGCTTAAAAATCTAAGTACAAGCCGTTCAATGGAGTCAGGTTCCGTGTGTTTTGCCTGTTCCTCAAGCTTGTGAATTCCGATAGGGCAGATGTTGTCACAGTAATCCGTACACAGATGCGGGGCATTATATGCGGTTGCCATAATATCAACTTCCTCGGCGTAAGGTTCAATCTGGTCAAGCTCAATACGTGCTAAACGGCTTCGCTCTATTCCCAATTTTAAAGCAGCTTTTTCACGACTTGTATATATATCATTTTCTTTAGCGGCTTTTATACGGGAAATGTAATATATGTTATCTGTTGCTTTTGATGCTTTTCGTCCCATATTAAAAAATCTCCTTTTAACCTACGAAAAAAGTTCCATTGCTTTTGGTAAAATTCCCCTCAAGTCGCATTATATCATATAAAACATGCACCTAAAAGGAAAATAGTTGGCTTATATCGCATGCTAACGTAGGAAATTTGATTTTTAGACAATACTCGTTGGCAACTGCCATGCATCGGCAGCAGTTGCATTTTTTTCTGCTTCTTTCCGGTACAGTTCTGACAGGTGTTTGTCAGTTTTTTCATATTTGGCAGCAAGTTGTGTGCAGCATTTGGCAAGTCCCATTAAAGCTAAATCGCCTGAGCTTCTGACGTATATGATGCTTTCTGTCTCAGAATGTGCGTTTTCAAACCAAACATAAGCCTCCTCGTAATCCCCTTTGTCAAAAAAGTAGCTGCCAAGCTCCAGACATATTTCAGAGCATGGAGTTGTGACCATATCCTTAAGGCACAGCTTGAAAAACTCGTCAGTATCACCGCGTAACCGATAGCATCTTGCCAAAACACATGCAGCTTCCTTGAATTCATCGGCACTTCGGAAACTGTCTTTAATCGTGTCTTCGAATACATGTCGGGCAGACATAAAATCGCCGTCATCTCCTGCAATGAAAAGCTCTTTTGCGTACATGCTGTGCAGCTTTTTGGAAAATGGTTTCCCGGAGTCAAAGCATTTAAGCAGCGCTTTAATATCCCGCTTTGAATGATTTCCTTCGGCCATGTGCTGTATTTCAATTTCACTGTCATAGATTACAGGGTCAAGTAATACGGTTTCGTGTATCGGGTCTGTCCATGTGAACGTACGGAGCCTTTTATAAAGCTTAGGTCTTAACTCTACTCGAAAGTTGTAGGTTGTATTGTTTTCCATCATATTTATATATTTCATCTGAACAATGTCAATTTCAGGCAGCAAAATCTCTTTCATCTGCTTAAAACGTGCCTGATTTGCTGCATCTATTACCTCGTCAGCGTCGGCAGAGTAAATGTACTCACAGCCTGCTTTTGAAAATGCAAAGTTTCTTGCTGCCGAAAAATCGTCAATCCATTTAAAGTCGAATATTTTATCTGTGTATCGTGCAGCTATCTCTTTTGTGTCATCCATGGAGCCTGTGTCGACGATAATGATTTCATCTGCGATACCCGAAAGACTGTCCAAACATTTTGCAAGTCTGTGCTCCTCATTTTTGACAATCATGCAAACGGAAATTGTAATCATGGGCTTATTCCTCCGTATATGTGTTTATAATATATATAATTAATCTACAATATTTTAGGAGCTTTTTAAAGAGTATTATTAAATAAACTCTTGCCAAATCAAAAAAAAGTGGTACTCTATAACATAATAAGCTTATGACTTGTAAATTGAGGATATAGAGAGGGAGTATAATGAGCGAGAAAAAGAAAAATATCCAAACGATACTGGGTGTTATAACATTTACGGTTATTCTGATTTATCTGTTAAATCATCTTGGTATCATATTTAAGCTTTTAGGCAGGTTAATCTCATTGCTGACCCCATTTTTATTAGGGTGTGGAATTGCATTTATTATAAACATTCCGATGAGCGGCATAGAAGCTTCACTGTTCAAAAATGAAGATGGCAAGCTGTACAAATTCAAACGTGTAATCAGTATGGTTATCACGTATATTTTGGCAATTTTGGTTGTTGGGCTTGTTATATTTGTTGTAGTACCTGAGGTGGCTGCAACCATTGATACAATACGGCTCAAGCTGCCAGGCGTTATTAAAGATGTAACAGAGTGGGTGCAGAGATATTCGGAAAAGTATCCTGAAATAACAAGCCAGATTACAAAGGAAATCAGTAATATAGAAATAAAGTGGGAGCAGCTTGGGGCTGTATTTAAGGATAACGGAACAATGATTCTCTCCAAGACATTTTCTGTTTTTTCATCCATCATAAGTGGGGTTGTAAACACATTTATCGGTCTTGTATTTTCAATGTATATCCTGATAGAAAAGGAAAAGCTTGGAAAGCAGGCGAAAATGCTTTGCTATTCGGCATTTAAAGAGGGAACGGCAGATGAGCTTTTAGTTTTTGGTAAATTGGCAGAAACCACATTTGCAAAGTTCTTTACAGGACAGTTTAGAGAGGGAATTATTTTGGGAACCATGTTTGCAATCGCAATGGCACTGCTTGGGCTCCCGTATCCTATCACTATAGGCGTGCTGATTGCCTTTACGGCACTTATTCCTATATTTGGTGCATTTATCGGCTTGTTTATTGGATCTTTCCTGATACTGATAGAGTCACCGAAACTGGTCATATGGTTTATTGTACTGTTCTTTGTATTACAGTTTATTGAAAATTATTTTATATATCCAAAGCTTGTGGGTGGTGATATTGGGCTTTCTGCAATTTGGGTGCTGCTTGCGGTTTTAGTCGGTGGAAACCTGATGGGTGTTATCGGAATGTTCATATTCATTCCGCTTGTTTCAGTTATTTATGCCTATGTGAGAAGTATTGTTTACCGAAAATTGAAAAAGAGAAGTATAGATGTTGATAATAAATCGGCACCTGACGATGTCGTACCGTTGATGGAGGGCAGACGCAGGATGTTTGCACGAAGGGCAAAGGAAAAACAGCAGGAGACACAGGAACAAAAGGAAAATGATGATAAAGGGTAATTGAGAGGCGAAAAGATGTACAGATATATACCGAAGCTGGTTTTATATAGGGATTTGGGCGAAAACAGTATACTGAAGGAGATTGCAGGTATACTTTGTGACAGGGACAAGGGAGAAGAAAGTAATGAGGAGCTTATAAGCAGAATATATCAGCAGATAAAAAAACTTCTTGACCTTGCAACAAGCTATGGTTTTGACAAAAATTTGTGGCAGGATTATCTTGCATATATACTGATTACAAACGAGAATTCATTTACACTGACCTGCGAAAAAACGGGCGCTAAGGATGGCTCAGTAAACAGCTTTGCAAAAAATGATTACGAGATATTTATGAAGCTGCTTCACTATGATTTTAGCGAAATCGAAGCTGCACTTGGCATAGATTGTTTTACCACAATAACAAATTATAAGTCGCTTCATAAAAAAGAACAGATGTACAACAAGAATGTGAGTGAGAAGGTTCGGTATATCAGTGACAGCATAAGTGCAGCAAAAAGTGCGGAACAGATATTTGATATTATGACGGGCTTCTATGAGAAATATGGCGTGGGAATGTTCGGACTAAACAAGGCATTTAGAATCAGCCATGAGGAGGGAAAGCCGATTTCATTTATACCTATCAACAATACCGAACAGGTGACTTTGGACGATTTGGTTGGGTATGAACTTCAAAAAAAGAAGCTTGTGGATAATACGGAGGCATTTACTGCGGGAAAAATGGCAAACAATGCACTTTTGTTTGGCGACAGCGGAACAGGAAAGTCTACATGTATAAAGGCGATTATTAATCAGTATTATGAGCAGGGCTTAAGAATGATAGAGCTTTACAAGCATCAGTTTAAGGATTTGTCAACGATTATATCGCATATTAAAAACAGGAATTATAAATTTATCATATATATGGATGACCTTTCCTTTGAGGAGTTTGAAATAGAGTATAAATATTTGAAAGCGGTCATAGAGGGAGGGCTTGAGACGAAGCCTGATAATGTGCTTATATACGCAACCTCAAACAGAAGACATTTGATTAAGGAAACCTGGAATGACAGGTCGGATTACAACACGGAATTACACCAGTCAGATACGATGCAGGAAAAGCTATCTTTAGTCAACCGTTTTGGCGTGACAATAAGCTTTTCAAAACCGTCCAAGAAGGAATTTAATAATATTGTGGTGACACTTGCAAAAAGATACCCTGAGCTTCACATTTCCGAGGAGGAGCTTATTTTGGAAGCCAATAAATGGGAGATGTCGCACGGAGGTGTTTCAGGACGGACTGCCCAACAGTTTATCAATTATCTGGTAGGTATATATACTTGATATTTCAAGGGCTATTTGATATTATTTAATTTGGTTGTAATTATAGGACCGGAAAGGGATGTAATGCCCTCCGCGGTTTTTATCAGCGACGCAAGCTTGGCTGATTGCCCCTGTTTGACATAGATATCTCCAAGAGCCGTAAATGTGGACGTGATATCAGACTCAATGGA
Organism: uncultured Lachnospiraceae bacterium; assembly: GCA_947652735.1. Lineage (GTDB taxonomy): Bacteria > Bacillota > Clostridia > Lachnospirales > Lachnospiraceae > Coprococcus_C. The sequence continues at coordinate 42,715 of CANTEG010000010.1, forward strand.
TACGGCATACTCCAAAAAGATGAGTGCAAGGTCGGTTTGCTCTGCGGATATGAGCTCTTTGCCAATTTTGTCAAGCAGCCTGATTAATGAAGTGAAATTTGCGTCGAAGTATGTGAGGTCTTCGAGGTTTGCAGGACCATACATCAGTTTCAAATCAGTATTTGAATATTTGGACAGATTAATAATTTTCTCATTGGATAACGAAGTAAGTTCATCAACAGAGCGGGACATCCCAAGAGACGTTAGTTTATCCAATTGGAGTTTATCCAAAGGTATTTGCAGATAATCAAGATTCGATATATCCTGGCGTCTTGCAAAGTTTGCAGAGTTTTCCCGTGACCAGAAGTTTTTTTCTTCGCGGTCCTGACGGCGGTTGGATTTTGCGGCAGTCCGTAAAACAGTCAGTGAAAATGAAATTACAAAAATAAAAAATAATAAGCCCATATAAATTAATCCTTTCGGAGGTAAAAAAACATGATTAATTTTAACAATAAGAAAAAACAGCGTTTAATTTCAGGCATCATTGCAGGTTTACTTGTATTTGCAATGGTTGTCGGTCTGCTTGTCAGCAGTTTTTTCTAAAGTAGCATAACATAGTAGAAACAAATTTTCAAGAAGGACGAATACCATATGGAACAGGGAACACTGGGTGAGCTTTATCTTACACGTTCAGTTACAAAGCATATCAGAAAGAAGAATAAGGCGGTTGCGTCAGGTGCCGCAGTGGGCAATGATTATGCAAGGGTCAGTCTGAATGGTGACCTGATATGTACCGAGGCGGTTGCGGCAGATCCATTAATCGGATGGGTGAAGGCATTTAACAATTTGGCTGTTTCGGGAGCTGTTCCAATTGGAGTACGCATTACATTGCTTTTGCCGCCTGATGTTTCGGAAAAGGAAATAAAGGACTGTATGGGATGCTTAAACAGCCTTGCTGATAAGGCATGTATACAAATACTTGGGGGACATTCGCAGGTATCCACGGCATATGCCATACCGAGTGTCTGTGTGCAGGTGTATGGTGAAGCAGGCGCATTTTGTCTGTGCAGGGAGAAAATTAAAGAGGGATACGACATTGTTATGACAGGGTATACGGGACTTATGGGAGCTTCCCTTGTCGCAAAAAAACGCAGTGATGAGCTGTTGGGCAGATTTTCTGCAAGCTATGTGGAGGACATGCTCGCAGACTGGAAAAGCTACAGTATATCGCCCGCAGCACGAATTTTAGAAAAGTGTGGAGCCTGTTATATGCACGATGTTTCCTGCGGGGGTGTGTATGGTGCACTTTGGCAGCTTGGAGCAGGAATAAAAAAAGGGATAACAATTGATAATTTTAAAATTCCAATCAGACAGGAAACTGTTGAACTTTGCGAATTTTATGATATAAATCCTTATATGCTAGATGGAACAGGTGCTTTGCTTGCTGTTACTCAACATGGTCAGGCAGCCGTGGAGGAGCTTTCCAGAGAAGGTATAATGTCACGTGTGATAGGAAAGGTTGCTTCGGGAAAGGAACGGGTCGTGACAGTCGGAGAGGATAAACGATTTTTAGAGCCCCCAAAGGGTGATGAAATATACAAGGTACTAAATATATTATAGAAAGTGGCATGCGTCATGTAACGGCATGTTAATATATATTTTAAGAAAGAAGGAAAGCCATGAATATTGAGATTTTGAAGCTTTTGGAAACTGACAGTAAGATGACGGCATGTGACATAGCCAAGATGCTGGGATTTGATGAGGCGGCAGTGGAAGCGGACATTAAGGCGATGGAGGAAGACAAAATCATTTGTGGATACCATACCATGATTGACTGGGATAAGGTAGCAGAGGAAAAGGTAACCGCACTGATTGAAGTTAAGGTAACACCGCAGAGAGGACAGGGCTTTGATAGAATAGCGGAGAGAATATATAATTTTGAGGAAGTGAATGCCGTGTACCTTATGGCAGGCTCCTTCGATTTTACAGTAATACTTCAGGGAACAAGTCTTAAGGAGGTTTCAAGGTTTGTATCCGAGAAGCTTTCAACAATGGAGGCAATTATAAGCACGTCCACGCACTTTGTTCTCAAGAAATACAAAGATCATGGAATCATTTTTGATGCGGTTAAACAGGATGAAAGGTTGGTTATTGCACCATGAGAAATCCATTATCAAAGAAAATAACAGAAATAAAGCCATCAGGTATCAGAAAGTTTTTTGACATAGTAAGTGAAATGCCAAATGCAATCTCACTTGGTGTCGGCGAGCCTGATTTTGATACACCGTGGCATATCAGGGACGAGGGAATCTATTCTCTGGAAAAGGGAAAAACATTCTATACGTCTAACTCAGGACTGCTTGAGCTTAGGGAAGAAATCTGTAAATGGTACAAGAGAAAATATAATGTTGAGTACGATTTCAAACAAGAAGCACTGATGACTGTAGGTGGAAGTGAAGGTATTGACATAGCACTTCGTGCCATGCTTGACCCAGGTGATGAGGTTATCATTCCGGAACCGTGTTATGTTTCATATGTACCGTGTGTTGAGCTTGCAGGTGGTGTTCCCGTAACGATTTCACTGAAAAATGAAAATGAATTCAGGCTTACCCCTGAGGAGCTGCTTGATGCCATAACGGAAAAGACAAAGGTACTTATGCTTGCGTTTCCGAGTAATCCTACGGGTGCGATTATGACGAAAGAGGATCTTGAACCTATCGCACAAATATGTAAAGAAAAGGATATTTATGTCATATCCGATGAGATATATTCAGAGCTTACATATGGCGGAGAGAGACATTGTACAATAGCTTCTCTGCCTGAAATGAAAGAACGTACGATTATTATAAACGGATTTTCAAAGGCATATGCCATGACGGGATGGAGGCTTGGATATGCACTGGCACCTCAGATTATTGCGGAACAGATGACGAAAATTCATCAGTTTGCAATTATGTGTGCACCTACCACAAGTCAGTATGCCGCGATTGCCGCAATCAAGGACGGTGACAAGGATATTGAGAGAATGAGGGAGTCCTATGACAAGAGACGCCATTTTCTCCTCTCTACCTTTGAGGAAATGGGACTGCCATGTTTTGAGCCTAAGGGCGCATTTTACATGTTTCCATGCATTAAGGAGTTCGGACTTACCAGCGATGAGTTTGCAACAAGGCTTCTTGAGGAGCAGGAGCTTGCAGTAGTTCCTGGTACTGCATTCGGTGACTGCGGTGAGGGCTTCATCCGTATTTCCTATGCTTACTCCATTGATGAGTTAAAGGAAGCAATGGGAAGAATCAATACTTTTATAACCGGATTAAGAGGATAACCTAGTGTTAAATATAGTTTTACTGGAGCCGGAAATGCCGGCAAATACAGGAAATATCGGACGTACCTGCGTTGCATCGGGAGCAAGGCTGCATCTGATAGAGCCAATGGGATTTTTGATAAATGACAAGATGCTAAAGCGGGCAGGGCTTGATTATTGGGATAAGCTTGACGTCACTACATATGTAAATTATGATGAGTTTTTGCAGAAAAATCCACAGGCAAAAATTTATATGGCAACTACAAAATCAAAGCAAAGATACACGGATGTCACCTATGAGGAGGACGCCTACATCATGTTTGGCAAGGAAAGTGCAGGTATACCAGAGGAGCTTTTGCTTGCAAATAAGGAAAACTGTGTGCGTATTCCCATGGTAAAGGAGGAACGTTCACTTAATCTGTCAAATTCGGTTGCCATAGTTTTGTATGAGGCTATGCGGCAAAGAGGATTTTCGGGTTTGGAGACAGAGGGGCAATTACACAGTTACAAATGGTAGCTAGGTTTATTGTCATCAGATGCTTACATGCAGGAGGCTTGTCAGACTTACAATGAAAAATGTGGATTGGTGCGGAAAACCATACTATTCTTTGGATGCATATTTTAAACATACTTATGGAACGAAGTGTTACAAGCTTGCAGTTGATGCAGGCTTTACCTGTCCCAACAGGGATGGAAAACTTGATGTGCGTGGATGTGTTTTTTGCAGTGCAGGAGGAAGCGGTGATTTTGCTGTCGGCCTGTCCGAGGCACTTTCATCAATTGACAAGCTGTCAGAAAAAAATATAGTTATATATTTTCAGGCATTCACAAATACATATGGTGATGTGGATGATATGAGAAAGCTGTTTACGGCGGCACTGTGCCATGAGCAGGTGATTGGAATATCAATTGCCACAAGACCTGATTGTCTTGGAGAAGATGTACTCTTGCTGCTTGAGGAGCTAAAGAAAAGTTTTGTACATAAATTTATCTGGATTGAGCTTGGATTACAGACCATTCATAGGAAGACGGAACAGTATATCAGGCGGCATTATGGCCTTAATGTTTACGATGATGCTGTAAATAAGCTTAAGCTGCTGCAAATTCCATTTATAACACATATCATACTTGGGCTTCCGGGAGAAAACGAAGCTATGATGCTGGAGACTGTCAGATATGTAAGTGACATTTCACGGACAAAGGGCAGTGAGCCAAACGGAATAAAGCTACAGCTTCTGCATGTTTTAACTGGAACTGACATGGCAGATGATTACATGGCAGGCCGTTTTCGGGTACTTTCTCAGGATGAGTATATCGAATTAGTAATTAAATGTCTGCAAAATATAGATGAGAACATTGTCATTCACAGAATTACGGGAGACGGACCAAAGAACATACTGCTGGCACCTCAGTGGTCGGCAAATAAAAGGGGTGTGCTGAACTCATTCCATAAGAGGATGAAAGAGCTTGGTGCAAGACAGGGGATGTTCAATAATGAGGAGAAATAAATGAAACATGATAATATAAATTAACGCAGGGCAAGGAAGTGGTTTTTTATCGGCATGGCTTTTTTTTATAGTTCTGAATTTGAAAAACAGCTATGAAATCAAGTTTAAGGCAACGGCTTCGCAAGCAATCACATCGGTGATTTTTATTCTTTGGTCTGTTATGTTCTTAGCGGGAGTATCAGAATTTTTATATTTTGGATTTTAATTACATCATCATGCCGAGAATAATACTTGCGATGATTCCTGCAAGGGATGCGATTAGTGCAACTGCCAATGTCCAGCGGGTTTTAGTGACACCCACTGCAAGAAAATAAACAGACATGGTATAAAAGATTGTCTCTGTGCTGCTCATAAGTACCGAAACGGTATTTCCGATGATTGAGTCAGGCCCATATGTTTTAAAAATATCCAAAACCATTCCAGTGGCGGCGGACGAGGAAAAAAGTCTTACTATGGAGATAGGGAACACCTCAGGATGGATTCCAAATACATTAGCTATGGGGTTAAATATACCGCATAACGCGGACAGACCGCCCGAGCTTCTGAAGATGCCTACGGCAACCAAAAGACCTACAAGGGTTGGGGCGATATCGATTACCAGACGAAAGCCCTCACGAACCCCATCCAAAAATACTTCGTAAACGCGGACTTTGTGTGATATTCCGTAGAATACAATATAACCGATAATAAGAGGAATTGCATATTTTGATACATATAGAAGGAATTGCATAATAACCTCCATAATTATTCTTGAAAAAAATAATGAAATATTATATCATTACACTATATGTGTTACTGGGAAAAAATTATACGTAAAGGGGAAATAATATGAGATTAGTTACACGTTCAGATTTTGATGGATTAGCATGTGGTGCATTGCTGAAAGAAGCAGGAATCATTGATCACTGGACATTTGCCCATCCTAAGGATTTGCAGGATGGTCTTATTCCCATTGATGAAAATGACTGTCTTGCAAATGTACCTTTTGTTGAGGGATGTGGTCTTTGGTTTGATCACCATTCAAGTGAGTTTGAGAGAAATCAGCTTGAAGGCAAATATAAGGGTGAAAGCAGGATTACACCATCGTGTGCTAGAATTATTTATGAATATTATGGCGGCAGGGAAAGATTCCCTCAGTTCGATGATATGATGGAGGCAGTGGATAAGGTTGATTCCGGAAATCTTACTGTGGATGAGGTGCTGAATCCTCAGGGATGGATTCTTGTAGGTTTCCTTATGGATCCAAGAACAGGTCTTGGAAGATGGAGAAATTTTACCATCCCGAATTATAAGCTTATGGAAGAACTGATTGATGCATGTCGTACTATGTCTACGGAGGAAATATTAAATCTTCCTGATGTAGTTGAAAGAATAGAGGTCTACAGGGAACAGACTGAAAAATTCAAAGAGATGGTACTGGCTCATACAAGGGTTGAAAAGGATGTAATTATTTCGGATTTAAGAGGTGTAGACCCAATTTATACAGGAAACAGATTTTATATATACAGTCTTTATCCGGAACAAAATATTTCCATTTGGATTGTAAATGGAAAGGGCGGACATGGGTGTTCTGCTGCTGTTGGTTACAGTATCATTAACAAAACCTCAAATGTTGATGTGGGAAGCCTGATGCTTAAATATGGCGGTGGCGGTCACAAAAAGGTTGGAACATGCCAGTTCTCAGATGAGGAAATGGATGAAAAGCTTCCAATGCTTATTGATGAGCTGGTCAATTATAAAGAAAAATAAATTTGGTTTACATAAGGTAAAATAACAAAAAAGTAAATATATGTTTTGGGCTGTCTGACAAGGATATTTTCTATTATTAATAAAGTGAAAAATCCTGTCAGGCAGCTTTTTTACTTGATGTATGGGCAATTTATCAGGATGTAAGAGACTGCATCCAAACAGTTTTTTTGTTTACAAATTGTATAATTTCAGAATACAATTTGTCGCTTTACATACTAAAAAATTTTGTGCTATAGTGTGATTGTGTTCGAGAGATGGTGTTCGGCTATCTTGGGATCACACTCTATCGTTCAAATTATATTCATGGTTATTATCTATCTGATTTCAAAACAAAATGATAAAGATGAGAATAAGGAGTGATAAAAAAATAGAATTTGCATTTTTGACTGTTTTGTCAGGTATGGCGGTCATATATGATATAAAAACCTTTTGCATACCAAACAGACTGACATGCTGGGGGTGTATTTGCGGGATGACATACAGCGTTGTTTCGAATGGAATAAAAGGCATATTTGACAGTCTTTGCGGAATTGTATGCCCAATCATTATATTTTTGCTTTTGTATGTAGTGAATGTTATAGGAGCGGGGGATATAAAGCTGTTTGCGGCAATGGGCTCATTCATATGGTATAAGGTGTTTTTCATAGTGGCAGCTTCGTTTGTGTTGGCAGCAGCATATGGACTAGTACTTGGTTTAAGGAAAGGAGGTCTGTTTGTAAATAGAACCAAAATACATATGTCTGTTCCAATCTTTATTGCCACGGTTGGCTACGGTATTTATTCTCTTTGTTAAAAGGTGTGTCTGCTAAGGCTTTGGGAGGTATAGATGTATCACTATAAAATTGGTATATGCGGAGGAGATTTTTATTACAATTTAAAGCTCATGGAATATTTAAACTGCCACGAAGAAATTCCAATTAAGGCAGCAGTATTTTCAACAGGGGAGGCGGTGGAGGAATATATTCAGGGCAATAATTTGGATATGCTGCTACTTGGTGGAGAAAAACCTGATATGGGGAGCAGCATACCTGTGTCTGGCTTGATTGATCAAAGGGATACCACAGATGGGATATATAAGTATCAAAGTGCGGATGCAGTAGGCAGGCTGATTATGGATAGGCTTGGAAAAAAAAGAGCTGGGGAATCATCATGGATTTGTATTTATTCGCCTGTTGGCAGATGTGGAAAAACAACGCTTGCAAAGAAAATTTGTACACATCTTACAAGAAGTCTTTATGTTGATTTAGAGGATTACATAAGTTTTACACCAAGTGAAGCTGAGCTTAAGGATGGGGAGCTTTTCATGTATTATCTGGCATCCGAAAACGATGAGATACTTCAGCTTTTGGAAAAGCTTGCATTATCAAGTCAAAACAGTGAAGGGTATGTGAGAATTGTAGGAACGACTGTTTATTTTGACAGGCAGGTTAACATTAAGATGCTAAGCTGGCTGAAGGCGCATATGCTTCAGGAAAACATTTTTGGGCATGTAATATGGGATTTGGGAACAGCCGCACTGCTAAATATACGGATGCTGGAGATATTTGATGCCGTCATTGTTCCTTATAAGAATGATACTTCAAGTATGTGTAAGATGAATTGTTTTAGAAACTATATAAAAGAAAATATAGGAAAGGAGCTACAGCAAAAAATAAAATATGTGGAACTGTCAGAGGATGATATTGATGTGGAGAACATCGGGGCATTGCTTTAAAAGCGTGATAAGAGGAGGCGTTTTATGATGTGAAAGACACAGGTTTAAAGGAAAAGCTGAAAAACAAAATAATGAGTAATGTGAATATGGCGGCAACCCTTACGGATAAGGATATCGGACAGGCAATCGACAAGTGCATACTTGAGGAAAGTACAAACACATATATTCCTTTAAAGGAGAAAGTGAGACTACGGGTAGAACTGTTTAATTCATTCAGAAGGCTGGATATCCTTACGGAGCTGCTTGAGGACGATGAGGTCAGCGAGATTATGGTGAATGGTGCTGACAACATATTTGTAGAGAAAAAAGGAAGGCTTATTAGGACAGACAGGCACTTTGAAAATGAGGAGAAGCTTCGAACGGTTATACAACAGATAGTTGCAGGCTGTAACAGGAGAATAAACGAGTCAAGTCCTATTGTTGATGCAAGACTTTCGGATGGCTCAAGAGTGAATGTTGTTCAAAACCCAGTGTCACTGGGCGGACCTGTACTGACCATAAGAAAGTTTCCCCATAATGAAATTACGATGGAACGCCTTGTTAAGATGGGTTCCATAGATAAAGGAGTCGCAGATATATTAAGCCTGATGGTTCGTGCAGGATATAACATATTTATTTCGGGCGGAACAGGTTCAGGCAAAACAACATTTTTAAATGCATTGTCTGATTTTATTCCCAAGGATGAAAGAATTGTGACGATAGAAGATTCCGCGGAGCTGCAAATTCAAGGTGTGGAAAATCTGGTACGTCTTGAGGCAAAGGGGGCCAATCTTGAGGGGGACAATGAGATTACAATAAGGAATTTGATTAAGGCAAGTCTTCGGATGCGGCCTGACAGAATAATTGTTGGGGAAGTGAGGGATGAGGCTGCTATAGATATGCTTGCGGCAATGGGGACAGGACATGACGGAAGCTTAAGTACAGGGCACGCAAATTCAGCAAAGGATATGATAAGCAGGCTGGAAACAATGGTTCTTATGGGCATGGATATACCGCTTACTGCCGTTCGGATGCAGATAGCTTCCGCGGTAGATATTATTATCCATTTGGGGAGAATGAGGGATAAGACAAGACGGGTTATTTCTATAGAGGAGGTTTGTAAGGAAGTGGGTGACAATGTGAATTTAAATAAGCTGTTTGAATTTGTGGAGCTTCCTGAGGGCGGTGATATGGTTAAGGGAAGCCTGAAAAAGGTAAATGACATGATTAATCTTTCTAAGCTGAAAAGTTCAGGGCTGATGAAACGATACAAGGAGGTGTTGGGTGAAATATAAGCTTTATGCACCAAGTGTAGGCTGGTATGTAGGAGATGCAGTAAAGCTTTTTATCATAGGGATAGTATGCAGCTTTCTGTTTTATAACAGATGGTGGGGATTATTTATAACACTGCCATATCTGATATACCTGCATTGGAAAGACTTACATGCCTTTAAAAGTAACAGGAAAAGGATTTTGCGTGATGATTTTAAAGATGTGGTGGTGGGATTATCAGCCGCCTTATCTGCGGGGTATTCCATGGAAAATGCACTTGCTTATGTACTTGCTGAACTGACAAAATCAGGGGTGAAAAATTATATGAGGGAAGAACTTAAGCTTATGATGAATAAGGTTTCCTGTGGTGAGGGAATACATGAGGCAATGAGAGAATTGGGAGAAAAAAGTGGGATACCGGAAATAAGTCAATTAGCGGGACTTTTGGCAATCGGAAAAAAGTATGGAGGAAACATTATTTATATTTTCCGGCAGTTTTCTGCAAGCATGGCCGAAAAAAGCTCAACGGAGCTTGAGATTAATACCATGATTGCTTCTAAGAGACTGGAGGGAAGAATCATGACGATTATGCCGTTCGCAATTATGTTGTATTTGCGGATTACGGAAGTGTCATATTCAAATGTTTTATATGACAGTCTGTTTGGACACATTTTTATGACAATATGTCTTGGGGTGACAATCGGAATGACATTTGTAATCGATAAAATTACTGCAATAGAAGCATATTGAATTTATTAGGGTTATGGGAGGTTTCATGTGATTAAGATAAACATTTTAGTGCTTGTTTTGTATATACTTCTGGTTATTATAAGCAGGCACCATTTCAGTAAATATAAGGGAGGTGTAAGGACATCTGAATTTGTCAGGAAGCATTTTGCCTGTGCAGTTCCGATTACGAAAAAACGAATTATTTTATGTATGGTTGTTTTCTTCGTATTTAATCTTATATCGCTTACAGTTGCAATCATGGAAAGAAAGGAGAAAGACAACAGCAACATTGTATTGCGGGATGGTTATGGCGGACAGGTACGGGAATATGAAATAAATATGGATTATCAGGGTGATAAAACTAAGCTGAATTATGAGGTTTTGCCTTTAGAATATACGGCTTCCGAGTTTTATGAAAAAAGCGGGGAGCTGTTTCAGGAATATGAAAGAGAGCTTGTAGGTAATAACACGGATTTAATGCATATTTATGGTGACATCAATATTCCTGAGGAGCATCAAAAGGACTTCGAGCTTACATGGATGATAAGTGAACCTGATATCGTAGCCTCAAGCGGGCAGGTGAATAGGAATGAGCTTGATGAAAAAAAGTATGTAACGCTCACCGCTGTACTTGAATATGGGGATTACTCAAACATACATGAGTACACGCTTGGAATCGAACCGACAGGAGAAAGTGAAGCGCTTATAAGGGCAAAGAATGAGCTTGGCAATTTGGAAAAGGATAACCGTAACCAAAGTGAGATACAAATTCCGAATGATATATTCGGGGTGAAGATATCATTACAACAAGAAACAAACAATACATCTGTTCAAATTTTCACGTTTGGTATTATTTTTTGTATTATTTTTGCACTCGGTGAAGCCGTAAATGAACGAAAGAAAGCCAGTGATAGAAATAGGTTGCTGATGGATTTGTATCCTGAGCTTGTAAACAGTTTATGGCTTTTTCTGAGTGCAGGATTAACGGTGAAATCGGGAATGTGTCAAATGATTAAAATGAATCAGGAAAAGAATGTTTTAGTTTTAGAGATGGAGCATGCAATGAATCAAATTGACTCCGGCTTGGATGAATGTACGGCCTATGAGGAGTTAGGTCAAAGATTAGGACCGACAGCTTACAGAAGGCTTATGAATCAGATAAGCAGAAATATAAAAATAGGAACAAAGGATCTGCTTAAGCTTATGGAGAACGAAGTCGCTGTTTCTCTTGAAGTAAAGAAAGAAAATACCAAGAAAAAAGGAGAGGAAGCTTCAACGAAGCTTTTAATCCCAATGGTTGTAATGCTTCTTGTCGTGATGCTCATAATAGTTACTCCGGTTGTGGTGAGCCTATAACTGAAAATAAGGTTGGTGTTCAAACTGAAGGAGGTATACATTATGATAAAAAGGTTTATGGTGGACGAAGATGGTATGGGTGTTGTGGAAGTTATTTTAATTATGGTAGTTCTGATTGCTATGGTAGCAATATTCCAAAAACAGATAAAGGCATTGGTCATGAATATATGGAAATCTATCAATTCAGATGCCGGTGATATTTATTCATAAATACCTTATAAAATTCACAACATGCAGTGTGAGAAAGAAAGTAGGGTTTAATAGGAAGATGTGTTTCTTATTGGAACGCTTTCGTCCATGTTAGCGAATATCTGAACGGTTACGTTAAGGACGTTTTCGTTTGGACTTATGAACAAGAAAGGAGGAGAACATGAAAAATAGTGGACAGATAACAGTGTTTTTATGTCTGATTATGAGTGGAATGCTTTTGATTGCAACGACTGTAATAGGAATCATTAATCGGATGTCAGCAAAAGAAAAGGCTGTAATTGCGGCAAAAGGCGTTATATCAGATGTAAAGGCTGAATACAACACTTACATATTTGAACATTATCATGTTCTCCTTTTTGATAAAACATCGGGAGGACTTGGAGAAGCAGATATTGAACATAAGCTTGAAGAAAACATATCAGAGAAATTGGGCATAAATTTTAACGTAGGGCAGGCAGTTGTCAGCGATTATACATATATATGGCAAGATGAATGTGTAGAGCTGAAAAAGCAGATTAAGGATTATACGAAATATGCCATAGTAAAAAATGAAGCGGAAAAGCTTATGGAAAAAATAGGGGTAGGAGGTGATACGTTGTCAGATGAACTTGCTTCTGAGGTGGAAAATCAGGACAAAGAGCAACGAAAGGCAGAAGAAGATATAAAGGATAAAAAACAAACAGAAGCAGGCAGTGAAAAGAATAATAATCAAAAGGAAATAAGCAACAAAGACAATGACGGGCAAAAGGAAGAAGCTTCGTCTGAGCAGGACGAAAGAGCTGCGTATAAGAGTGGTGGAAACACTGACGACCCAAGAAACTTTACCAAGTCATTAAATGCATCTGGACTGCTTATGCTCGTACTTCCTGAGGATTTTGAGATAAGCACTGCTGAAATTAACCAGAATGAATGTATATCAATAAAGCTAAAAGGTGCTTTGTGGAATGTAGTAAACACAAATATGCGGTTTGATAGTTGCAGCGATATGCTAAAAGATATGAAAACAGAGGAGGGATGGAAGAACGGTTTGCTCACGTCAGCCTGTGGATTATCATACAGCTTAGAGGTTTTTAACCGTGCCACAAATACAGATATAAATGACAGCTCTGTTTTAAACTATGAGCTCGAATATCTTGTGAATGGTAAAAATACTGACGAGAAAAACCTGAAAAAAATAGTGGAACGAATCATACTTTTGCGGTTCCCGCAAAATTATATGTACCTTATGTCTGACGCGGCAAGAATGAAAAAGGTGATGAAAATTGCAAGGACACTTGCAATTAAAACCAAGATACCTGCTACGGTCTATAAGGTATTAATAGCGGGCTGCTGGTCATATGTGGAGGGAATTGCAGATGTAAGGATTTTGATGCATGGCGGGGAAATACCATTCGTGAAAAGTAATGAAAGCTGGATAACGGATTTAAACAATCTGGGAGAAAGCATATTTGAGGGACAAAGCTGTGAGGAGGGAACCTGCTATGAGGACTACATAATGATGCTCCTTGCCATAAACATGGATAGGACATACTTGAGGATGCTTGACCTTATGGATGTAAATGCAAGTATTGAGGATGAAAGGTTTGATATTGTAAATGGTGCAACTGATTTAATGATTGATTTTAGAGTCACATATCAGGATAAGCAATACGATATCAGACAGCAGGGAGGATATTAATGTTCTTTGTCCCGACGTCTTCTGTCCTGCCATCTTAAAAAAATCCTCTCCGGGTGCAAACTATACTGAGGGCAGAGACGTTAGGAGAAAGGACATTAAAAATATATGGTTTTACAAAAAAATAATAAAGGAAGCACTGTTGTTGAAACAACGCTTATATTGCCGATTTTTCTGTTTGCAATGCTTGCACTGTATGGATTTTGTCAGTGTAAAATGGCGGAAAATATTATATATGAGGCGGCGTCGGAAACGGCGGGATATTTGGCGGAATATGCCTATATTGGTGACGGAAATGGACTTATTGCAGAGCATAAATTTAGACAGTATATGGATAATGAGAAGCTTGTTGAAAAATACGTGGAGGGCGGAGTGTCGGGAGTGGACTTTTTCGGTTCTGTTTATTTGGACGAGAAGGATAATGTGGTTCTTAACGTAAGCTATAAACTGAATATAAAAGTCCCACTTTTCGAAAAGCTGTCGGGGAAGAAAAATTATACGATTACCCGTAGAGCTTACACAGGTTATAAAAATAACATAGATGAACGCTCCTATGAGGATGAGATATATGTATATATTACGGAAAACAGGGATGTATACCATCTGAGCAGAAGCTGTACACACCTGTTATTGTCTGTCTCAAGTGTCAACAGGGAAGTTGCGGATAAGAAAGGATTAAGCCCCTGCGGTCTTTGTGGTCAGAATTACGGCAAGTTTGTTTACATAACGTTGACGGGAAGGGCATATCATTCAGACAAAACCTGTAGCGGATTAAAAAGAACGGTTTATAAGGTCAGCTTGAGTAAGGCAGGTGAATTACCGCCATGTATAAGATGTGGAGGAAGATAAGGATATTATATAACGGATAACAGGGAAAGAGGAGCCTGGCATATCTCTATGATGTTGATATAAAAGAGGAGATAAAATTAAATGAACAATAAACGAAGCAAATGGGATAATAAAAGAAGGAATAACAGAAAAATTGACAGCAAAATTAGCAGAAAAAATAAGAAAACGAATAATAGGGATAACAGAGGAAGTACGACTGTCGAACTGTGTTTTGTTATGCCCATTGTACTTGGTGTTATTGTCTTATGTATATCACTTTTGGTAAATACAATTATTGATATTAAGGCGCAGGAGATGGCATACAGTTCAATTTATACATACGCCATAAATACTGACAGCAAGGATGCAGTAAATTTCAATTATCAGAAGATAAAAATTAAAAATGAAAAAGGACTGGTCAAGGCACAGCCAAGCGGTATTAGGGGGATATTAAAGTACAGAAACCCAATTGTGTTATATTGTACAGAATATGATAAATGTACGGAACGGCTAAGGAGGTGGCAGGCGTATGGAGATATATTTCAGGAGTAGTGATTTGGACAATTATGTTGATATCAGAATTGGAAATCAAAAGGAGCTTCAGGCATCGGCATCAGGGTATAAGGTGCCTATGATTGAAGAAAATCATATACCATATATGCTGAAACCGTCAAGCAGGGAAATTGATGGTGAAATATGGCTTAGATATCATACAGGTACATCATACATTTTAGAACGGGTGCTTTATAAGATGAGGCTTGATGGTGCTATGCTGCGGCTTATCTTTTCACAGATATGTGAGTGTATGGCAAGTCTTGAAAAATATCTTTTAGATGCAGAGGACCTTGTATTGGAACCGCAGTATATTTTGTACAGGGCAGACGTAAGGAACATAGGCCTTATATACGTTCCGGGATATAATAGGGATATCAGGGTACAGATACGGGTGTTGCTGGAAGCCCTTATGAAAAGATTTGACCACAGGGACAGACAGGGACTTATTTACATGTATGGACTTTATGACATGATTTGCAGCGATGCAGCGGCACTTGGGCAGTTTAGGGGGCGGGTGTTGGAGGAAATAAAAGAGGATGAGGGTATAGTAACAGACAAAAAAGCACAATATAAGGAGGAACCCAAAATTACGGGACTTGTCCCCCTGACAAATGGTGCACTTGAGTTAATGGAACTTGATAAGTACAGTGACACAATTGTCATAGGCCGCGGGAAACGGGAATCAGACTACAGACTGCCGACGAATCAAATAAGCCGTATTCATGCGTGTATATATAAACAGGGAAATGAAATAATAATTAAAGATGCAGATTCTACCAATGGAACATTTTTAAACTACGAACGGTTAGGTCCCGGAGAGGGACGAATATTACGACAGGGAGATGTAGTATCATTTGCGAATGAGGAATTCTTCGTTAAATAGCCTTTACTAAAAAGGCTATTTTTGTTATATTAAAATATATGCGATTAATTTTAAGAGGTGGAAAAAGTGAAGGTTAATGTATATTACGGTGGCAGAGGGCTGCTTGAGGATCCGACATTGTTTGTTTTGGACAAGGTGATACAGGTACTTGAGGAGCTTCGTGTTGAAGTAAACAGATATAATATGTACGAGGATAAAAGTGGAATTGCTACACTGCCAAATACACTGAAGGAGTGCGACGGAGTTATACTTGCAGTCAGTCTTGAGTGGTTTGGTATAGGCGGATATATGCAACAGTTTCTTGATATGTGTTGGCTTTACGGTGATAAGGAAAAAATTTCCACTTTATATATGCTTCCAATTGTTATTGCTACGGCATACGGTGAACAGGATGCAGAGATGTCACTCCGCAAGGCATGGGATGTGCTTGGCGGTATTTCCATGAACGGTCTTGCTTCTTATGTGGACAGTCATGAGGTCTTTGAACGTAATCCTGATTACCTTGCTATTATTGAAAAGACAGCAGAAAATCTTTACAGAAATATTAACAAGAAGTCGGTGAAGCTTCCGACAAGTAATATTGCAGTAAAGAACAATATTATAAAAACGCACAACATTAAGCTTACACCTCAGGAAAGCGAGCAGCTTTCCAAGTTTGTTGCAGATGACGGCTACGTCAAAAAGCAAAAAGAAGATATTGAGGAACTGTCAGCAATGTTTAAGCAGATGCTTGGCGGTGAGGAGCCGCAGGAAAGAGTGTACGATGACGATTTTATAGAAGCACTATATACCCATTATCATCCTGAAAAGGATTTTGTTGCAAAATACGTTATCATTATTGCTGATTTAGGCAAAAATCTTATTATTGATGTTGGAAATGAACTTTACTGTGAATATGGGGAAATGCAGGATTCTGACGTAAAGATGAAGTTAAACAGTACCCTTATGAAGAAAATCATAGGCGGAAAGCTTACGTTCCAAAAGGGATTTATGTCAGGTGAAATTACTGCAAAGGGTAACTTTAAAACACTTAGAATGTTAGACCAGATATTCAAATTTGAAAAATAGATGTTGAGGATGGAGTTGCCATATGTCTTACATGGCGTTATACAGAAAGTGGCGTCCTGATGAATTTCAGGAGGTTAAGGGTCAGGAGCATATTGTTACTACCCTGAAAAATCAAATAAAAAATGACAGAATAGGTCATGCATACCTTTTTTGCGGGACAAGGGGAACGGGAAAAACCACTGTTGCAAAGCTTATGGCAAAGGCGGTAAACTGTGAAAATCCCATAGATGGAAGTCCGTGTAATAAATGCGAGAGCTGTATGGCTATTGCAGCAGGTAATTCCATGAATGTCATTGAGATTGATGCGGCATCAAACAACGGTGTTGACAACATCAGGCAGATAAACGGTGCAGTTCAATATTCACCGACTCAGGGAAAATATTTGGTTTACATTATAGATGAGGTTCATATGTTGTCTAAGGGGGCATTTAATGCATTGCTTAAAACATTGGAGGAACCGCCTGAGTATGTAATATTTATTTTGGCAACAACGGAATCACATATGATTCCTGCAACGATAATGTCAAGATGTCAGAGGTATGATTTTAGAAGAATATCGATTGAGACAATAACCGACAGGCTGACACAGCTTACCTGCCGTGAACGGGTTGAGGCCACACATGAGGCACTTGCGTATGTTGCAAAGGCAGCAGACGGATCCATGAGAGATGCTTTAAGTATACTGGATCAGTGTATCGCATTTAATCTGGGAGAACAGCTTACTTATGACAAGGTGTTAGAGACGGTCGGTGCTGTGGATATTGATATATATATAAAGCTGATGAAGGCCATTTTAACAGGAGATACACTGGCTGCCATAGATATCGTGGATGATGCTGTATGGAATGGCAAGGATCTTACACAGGTTGTAAACGAGTTTACCGGCTTTATTAGAAACATACTTGTGCTCAAGCTCAATCCTGAAATGACTGTGGATGTCACCTCGGAAAATATCCCGGTTCTTCTTGAGTTGGGAGAGAAATTGTCAGAAGGTTATCTGATTAACTATATCAACATACTTCAGGAGGCGGCAACAAAAATAAACCGTTCTTCAACAAAAAAGATAGTCCTTGAGGTTGCTGTCATAAAAATGATTAAGCCACAGATGCAGGAGGGCTATGATGCGGCATTAAAACGTATTGAGGAGCTTGAGGAGAAAATTTCTGCCATTGAATCGGGAGAGGGTATACAGGTTCGTTATGTGGCAGAAAAAGAGGAAGCCAGGGAACCAGAGACAACAGCACATGTGGAAATAAGCCCTGAGGATAAAACAAAAGACATGAATGCAGGCACCACAGATGATGAACAAAGTGAGAAAGTGCTGAAAAATTATAAAGAAAAATACAAGGATGCTGATTATAGGGAAATCATGAGGATTGTATCAGCGTGGCGTGATATTAAATCGTCACTCATGCGCATGGAGAGAACATATCTTGACAAGGCAAGCATTGTACCGGGAGAAACGGCAGGAACGATTGATTTGGTGCTTACGGACAGCCCTGAAAACTTTATTGCAATACAGTATTTTAGGGAGCCGTCTAATTTAGAGGCGCTCGCCGATACGATTGCAGAGTTTGCAGAGAGAAATGTTAAGGTTGCAATGAGAACAATCAAACAACAGGATTACCAAAAATCTGATATAAAAGATTGGGATTTGTCAAAAATACATTTTGATAACATAGAATTTAAATATTAGGAGGATAACAAAATGGCAAAAAGAGGAGGGTTCCCCGGAGGAGGCATGATGCCGGGCAATATGAACAATCTGATGAAGCAGGCTCAGAAAATGCAGAAGCAGATGGAGGAAACTACCAAGGAGCTTGAAGAAAAGGAATATGAGTCAACAGCAGGAGGGGGAGTCGTTAAGGTTAAGATAAATGGCAAGAAAGAAATTACAGAGCTTCACCTTGATGAGGAGGTTGTTGATAAGGATGATATAGAAATGCTTGAGGACCTTGTCATGGCAGCCGTAAATGAGGCTATCAGGATGCAGAGTGAGGATGAGAAAGCCCAGATGGGCAAAATAACCGGTGGTATGGGCGGAGGATTTCCTTTCTAATGGACGTATACGGAGGACAGGTTAATAAGCTGATAGCTGAGTTGTCGGGTTTGCCCGGAATAGGCGGTAAAACTGCGCAAAGACTTGCATTTTACATTATAAATATGCCGGAGGACAGGGCAAAAAATTTAGCTGATGCCATTGTAGATGCAAAAACTAATATAAAATATTGTAAAACATGTTATACTATAACAGATAGGGAAGAATGCCCCATATGTGCGTCTGAGAAAAGGAATCATAAGCTGATTATGGTTGTTGAGTCTCCGAGGGATTTAGCTGCATATGAGAGGACTGCCCGATATGACGGAGTATATCATGTACTGCACGGCGTTATCAATCCTGCACTCGGAATCGGTGTGGGGGACATAAAGCTTAAGGAGCTTATAGTAAGACTTGAGAAACAGGATGTTGAGGAGTTAATTATAGCTACAAATTCCAGTGTTGAGGGCGAGGCAACTGCCATGTACATATCCAAGCTTTTAAAGCCTTCGGGAATAAAAACCACAAGAATAGCAAGCGGTGTTCCTGTGGGAGGAGATTTGGAATGTATTGATGAGGTGACGCTTCTTCGTGCACTGGAGGGAAGAATAACTATATAGTCTTGGCGTTTAAGGTCAGAGAAAGTGAGGTATGTACTATGAAGAGAATTGGTATGTTGACTAGCGGTGGAGATTGTCAGGCACTGAATGCAACCATGCGTGGCGTGGTCAAAGGTCTTTACGGATGCTTTAAGGAAGTTGAGGTATATGGCTTCCTTGAGGGCTACAAGGGACTGATGTACGGTAATTACAAAAAGCTTTCAGCCGAGGATTTTTCAGGGATATTGACAAGAGGTGGTACAATCCTTGGAAGCTCAAGGCAACCGTTCAAGCTTATGAATGTTCCGACAGAGGATGGTCTTGATAAGGTTAAGGCTATGAAAGAAACCTACAAAAAGCTCAAGCTTGACTGTCTTGTGGTATTGGGAGGAAATGGTTCACAGAAAACTGCGAATCTCCTCAGTGAGGAAGGCTTGAATGTGGTAGGGCTTCCAAAGACAATAGACAATGATATATGGGGAACGGATATGACATTTGGTTTCCAAAGTGCAGTTGATATTGCAACACAGGCGATAGACTGCATCCATACAACGGCTGCATCACATAACAGAATTTTCATTATTGAGGTTATGGGACATAAGGTTGGATGGATTACGCTGCATGCAGGCATTGCCTCGGGGGCTGATGTAATACTGATACCTGAAATTCCGTATGACATCAAGAAGGTATGTAAGGCACTTGAAAAGCGTTCAAAGGCAGGCAAGGGATTTTCGATTCTTGCAGTTGCAGAGGGAGCAATCTCAAAAGAGGTTGCGGCACTTTCAAAGAAGGAAAGAAAGGCAGCGATTGCAGATGCGGCAGCAAAATATCCGTCTGTTGCTTATCAGGTTGCAGACCAGATAAAGGAATACAGTGGTTTTGATATAAGGGTAACAGTACCAGGACATACGCAAAGAGGCGGAAGCCCTGTACCATATGACAGAGTTATCTCAAGTCGCTTCGGTGCAAAGGCAGCAGAGCTTATCAGGGATGAGGATTTTGGAAAGCTTGTTGTAATGAGAAATAATGAGGTTGATGCAATACCGCTTTCAGAGTCGGCAGGAAAGCTGAAATATGTTTCACCGGATGACAGTATCGTAAAAAATGCAAAGATGCTTGGAATATCCTTTGGAGACTAAACGGTCTCACATAACATTATTTATCTGCATATACTAATGTAAAACAAAAGCAATCGGAAGACTGGAATAAGTTTTCCGATTGTATTTTTGAGGTATATATGGATAATATTTTTAATGAAAGAATGGGTATGTTAAGACTTCAGGCTGTGGATGAGAGAGAACTGGAGGAAGATAGGGAGTATCTGCTTCAGATGTATCCTGCCAAGGCAAGAATTATCATGGTTATGGTTCAGGATGAATGTGACAGAATGGAGTATGAGGGAAGTCCTATGCTTATGACTTATCCTGATAAGGAAACCATGCTTGGTATAGCAAGAAAAATATATAACAAAGTCAGTTATGAGGAAAATCCTGAATTGAGATATTTGATAGAGGTTCTTGTATGTAATGAATATCAGGTCAGGAGAAGCAGATATAAAAGAAGGAGACATTTCTTTTAGCGTATGAAGAATATTATTTTAAAGACCGTTGTTTTTATCATTGTGTTTACGGGGACGGTCTTTTTAGTAAATAAAGTGAATAACAGAAATTATGATAAGGCAACAAGGGAGATGGATGAGGCTACATTACCGCTTGTGTACTGCGAGTTTGAAGGGGAGACCATAAACAGACTGTATGGGCATACCCAAGTTATGTCAACTGCACTTATGAGGGATGCAATTGTTCCGCTAAATGAGGGATATGGTGTGGATTTACTTGTGGATGATGAGTATGGTTATGGAACCAAATACTCATATGAGTTGAGAACCATTGCAGGAGACTCGCTTGTCGAGGATGGAGAACTTGAGTTAAAGGGAACAGATGGCTACAGGCAGCAGTTTTTTGTCCGTTTCCGTATGGATATGAAGCCTAACAGAGAGTATGTGCTGGTCTTCATTATAGAAAACCAACAGAAAGAGCAGGCCAGATATTACATGAGGGTTGTAAATATTGAAGAACAGCACATGAAGCAGTTCCTCGATTTTGCAGAGGAATTCCATGAAACCTCATTTGAGAAAAAGGTACATGAAACTGAGGGGAATTTTGTGTATGATAGGCTGCAAACTACAGGCGAGGGAACAAATTATGATTTATCGCACGTAAGTCTTAAGTCAAATTATGATATGGTGAGCTGGGGTAATTTAGAACCTGTTATTGTTTCTGCAGTAGTGCCGACCATAACCGAACTCGACAAGGAGTACGGAATCGTAAATTATTCCTATGTGATACAGTCAGTTCAAAACGGAGTCATTCACTATTACAATGTTGATGAGTATTATAGTGTTTTATTTGATGAACCAACGAAAGATATTCAGCTTTTAGGGTTTGACCGATATATGGAAAGTATTTTTGATTCTGACTATATAACAAAAAGCAGAAATGGTATTTCAATGGGAATTGCAGGCGGAGTGACGGAATATTTATCTTCCGACGAAAACACAAAGCTCGCCTTTGTAAAAGAGGGACAGTTGTGGCTTTATGATTATAATGCACAGAAGCTTGTAAGTGTGTTCCGGTTTACACAGGGAAATTACTCTGATGCAAGAAATATTAACACAAACATGGATATAAACATAGCAGGAATGGATGATGAGGGCAACATTTATTTTGTCGTGTACGGATATATGAGCAGAGGGGACCATCAGGGGAAAAACGGGGTTTCATTATACTATTACACGGAAAAGGATGCGCAGATACAAGAGAAAATATTTATTGAATGTGATGAACCGTTTGATGTTATGGAGCAGGAAGTCGGAAGATTTACCTACTACGATGACAGGGGACATTTTTTCTATTTGTTGGATGGTGCTGTTTATGAGATAAATATGAATGAAATGACACAGGATTTGCTGGTGACAGGCTTGTCCTCAGACAAAATATTGGTTTCATCAAACAGGAAAATCGTAGCCTACCCAAATACGGATGATGACAGGGAGGTTACAGGTATCATAATCAGGAACTTTGAGACAGGACAAGACTACGAGGAGACATGTGGTGCAAATGAAAGAATGTCAGCTTTGGGATTTGTGGGAAATGACCTGATATATGGAGTTGCAAATAAATCGGATATTTTGGTGTCATCTTATGGGGAAGCCATACTTCCGATGAAGAAGCTTTATGTGGTGGAACCAGAGGGACAAGTAATTAAGGAATATTCAAAAAATGACATGTATATCATGGATGCCCAGGTTGAGTCAGAAAAAGTATATTTGCAAAGGGCGTACAAGCATAATAACTTTTTTGAAACTGCTGAAGCCGATACGATTTCCTATAAAACTGATGAGAATCAGGAAAATATAAATCAGAGCTATTATTATGATAAATATGCAATGAATGTACGGGATCTTGTATTTCCATCGGACATGTATATAGGAGAATCTGCCAAGCTTGTAATGACCAAAACACAGGCGGCTGAAGAATATAAGGAGCTTACCATAAAGACAGGTACAAGGGAAGGCTTGTACTATGTGTTTAATGATGGTGGTTATGCGGGGGCATACAGGAGTGCGGGAAAAGCCATTATCAGTGTTGCACAGGACAGCTCCGGTCTTGTGGTTGATGAAAACGGTAATACGGTTTACCGTGCGTTGGCAGCTACAGGCTACAACACTGTGGCAGAGGCGATTGATGAATATCCCTGTAAAAACGTTAAGGATACATGGATGACCTGTGCTTATATGTGTATAGAATATTTGGACAGTGAAGTTGAATATAAGGATGTGATGCAGTACGACAGTTGGGAGGAGGCATTTGAGCAGCTTACAAACGGTGTGGGAATCAATATTTCAGGAATAGACTTACAAACCGCACTTTATTTCCTTGACCGTGATGTGCCTTTTGCAGCATGTATTGATGATGGAAGATATGTACTTGTAATCAGTTACAACTCCACCCACATCAGGTATTACGACCCAATTTTGGGTGAAGAAGTAAGGGTTACAAGGGGAAACTTTGAGAATTCCCTTAGTATGCAGAGTAATACGATGTATACTTATACATCCCAGTAACCGTCAAGGGTTGCAAAGTAGTCTTCAGGTGTCTCGGCACGTCTTATCTGTTTCACGGTGCCATCCTCGCAGAGGAGAAGCTCCGCAGATTTAAGCTTGCCATTGTAGTTATATCCCATAGCAAAGCCGTGGGCACCTGTATCATGTATGACAAGATAATCTCCCATTTCGATTTTTGGGAGTGCCCTGTCAATTGCAAATTTATCATTGTTTTCACAAAGTGAGCCTGTAATGTCGTATTTGTAGTTACAAGGCTCATTTTCTTTACCTAAAACAGTAATATGATGATAAGCACCATACATTGCAGGACGCATAAGGTTAACGGCACAGGCGTCAACACCTATATATTCTTTATGGGTATGCTTTTCGTGTATCGCTTTTGTCACAAGGTGACCATATGGTGCAAGCATAAATCTGCCAAGCTCCGTGTAAATGCTTACGTTGCCTAAACCGGCAGGGACAAGAACATCATCATATGCTTTGTGGACACCCTCACCTATTGCAAGAATATCATTTGGCTCCTTGTCAGGTGTGTATGGAACACCCACACCGCCTGAAAGATTAATAAAGCTAAGCTCAATTCCTGTTTGTTCCTTTACCTCAACTGCCACTTCAAAAAGAATTTTGGCAAGGGTAGGATAATATTCGTTGGTTACTGTGTTACTTGCAAGAAATGAGTGAAGGCCAAAACGCTTTGCACCAAGCTCCTTAAGGTCGAGGTATGCCTGAATAAGCTGCTCCTTTGTCATTCCGTATTTTGCATCTCCCGGATTGTCCATAATAGTGGTTGAAATGGAAAATGTTCCGCCAGGATTATAACGGCAGGATATTGTTTCTGGAATTCCGCATGTATCCTTTAAAAATTGTATGTGTGTATAGTCATCAAGGTTAATTGTTGCACCAAGCTTGGCAGCGAGCTTAAATTCCTCAGCGGGTGTGTCATTGGAGGAAAACATAATATCGGAACCTGTTATTCCCACCTTATCTGACATGAGCAGTTCGGTGTATGATGAACAGTCTGAACCACAGCCCTCTGATTTAAGTATCCGTAAAATTGTCGGATTTGGCGTGGCTTTCACTGCAAAAAATTCTTTGTAGCCCTTGTTCCATGAGAATGCCTGTTTAAGCTTCCGTGCATTTTCCCTGATGGCTTTCTCATCATATATATGAAATGGTGTAGGATATGTTTTCACGATTTCCTCTGTCTGTTCTTTTGTTATAAATGGCTTTTTCATACTGTGCCTCCTTGTATTTGTTGTCATATACATAATAATTTAATATAGAGTTAAAATATAAATTTGTCAATTGAAAACGTTATATAATGGTGTTATAATCCTTTGAGTGACTTATAGTATATGAAAATTAGGAGATTATTAATGGCAGGCGAAGGAATAAATTACGATAATATAATAGTAAGAGGACTTAACAGAATAGGAGATGCAATGATATTGTCTCTCCTGACAGTGCTTTTCAGCATACCCATTATAACGACAGGCGCTGCACTTACAGCGGGGTATTATGCCGCTATGCACGGTGTGATAAACGGTGACGGTTATGTCTGGAAAAAGTTTATTAAGAGCTTCAAACAGAATTTTAAACAGTCAACTGTCATGTGGCTGATATTTATGGTGCTGTTCATTGTGTTCGGTGTTGATGTGTGGTATTGGCAAAATCTGTATGCAAACCATTCGGGCGGTTTTATGGCACAGGCATTGCTTATTTTAAGCGTGGTTTTGCTTGCACTTTCCATTATGACATTTATATTTGCATTTCCGTTGCAGGCAAAATTCGATAACACGGTAAAGGTGCAGATAAGAAATGCCTTTTTACTCAGCATCCGATATGTACCTACAACTATCGGAATCGTTTTGATTATGGCAGTGATAGCACTTGTTTTCAAATTTCAACCGATACTTTCAATCGTATTTTTTGTACTTATCGGTTTTGGGATTCTTTTGTATTTATTTGCTTTTCTAATGCTCCGATGCTTTAAGGCATTTCTTCAGCCTGAGGAAACTGTGAAGGCTGCAAAGATTGAGGAAATGGAAGAAGCTGAAAATGAAGAAGCCGCAATGGAAGAAGCTGAGGAAGCAGTAGACGAAAAAACAGACGAGGATGCAGGAACGAAAGAAACAGTAACGGAAGAAGAAATCGAAAGTAAGAAAAATGAGACCGATGCAGAAGCTTAAAAGCAGGGGCAGATATCGGTTATAAGTTTAGCAAATAAGTATCGGGGAATGATGGCTGCCAAACCGTCAGTTCCCGGTATTTTTAATTCGTTTCTTTTTCTATCGTTCAATATTCTGTTGGCGCATACTCTGTTTTGTATGATAAAATCATACTGTATACAAAGAAAAAGTTGACTTGAGAGGTGTAATATGCAATATACCAGTCATTATCAATCACCGATGGGTGATATTCTTTTGGCAGCAGATGATATTGGCTTAACTGGATTATGGTTTGAGGGGCAGAAATATTTTGCCCTCAATTTGGACAAGGAACACGAAGAAAAGGAAATACCTTTATTTGAGCAGTCAAAACATTGGCTTGATATTTATTTTTCTGGGAGTGAGCCTGATTTTTCCATACCTCTGCATGTTACGGGGACGGACTTTCAAAATGAAGTATGGAAGATACTCTGTTCCGTACCATACGGTCAGACTACGACCTATGGGAAGATTGCAAAGCAGTTTGCCGAATCCAAAGGATTACAGCGTATGTCTGCTCAGGCCGTCGGAGGTGCAGTCGGGCATAATCAAATTTCAATTATTGTACCATGCCATCGTGTTGTTGGCACAAACGGCAACCTGACAGGATATGCAGGGGGCGTTGATAAAAAAATTAAGCTGCTGAATTTAGAAAAAGCAGATACGAAGTCTTTTTGTCATTCCTAAAAAAGGAACTGTGTTATGACAGTTAATCATTTAGAAAAACCAGCCATTCATTTGAAATATAAGCTTGAAATTCAGAAAGTAAATCAGTTGTTTTTAATCAATATAATATGGAAACAAAAATCTATATATTCGGCATATAGAAACAAGTTTTTATTTTTTATTAAAAAAATATAAAAAACCCAACCAATTTGAAAAAATAAGACTCTATATATATGAGACAAGTATACGTAGAGCTAAGGAGGAAAAAAATGGATGAAAATCAAATCAGACAACTGGTTGAGGCAGTAAAACAGGGAGACCAGGCATCGTTTGAAACATTGTACATGGTAAGCAGCAGAGCCGTGTATTTTATCTGTGTCAGTTTGCTTGACAATGAGGAGGACGCAAAAGACGTTGTGCAGGAGGTGTATGCAACTGCATATGAAAAAATTTATCAGCTAAATGATGGCGGGAAATTTGTTCCGTGGATTAACCGTATTGCAGTGAATAAATGCAAGAAGCTTTTGATGAAAAAGACACCGTCTTTTGTGGATGTGGAGGACATGGGCAGTCAGCTTACGGAGGAAAATGAGAACTTTCTTCCTGAGGAATACATTACCCAAAAGGAAAAAAGGAAGCTTGTTATGGATATTATGAGAAATTCCCTCACAGATATCCAATACAAGACAGTGATACTTTATTATTTTAACGGTCTTACCATTGATGAGATAGCAGATATTATGGAGTGTCCACAAGGAACGGTAAAATACAGGCTGAGTGTGGCACGTGCAAAAATCAGGGACGGCGTACAGGCATATGAAACCAGAAATAATGATAAGCTTTACTCTATTGTGGGATTGCCGCTGCTTATGCGTCTTTTGTATGAGGAAGTAAATTCCATGATAATACCTGATATGCTGCCACAGGTTATGGGGCAAATCATGTCACGCTTTGCGGCGGGAGCTATGTCGGCATGTGCGTCAGGTGATGCGGTGGGAAACGTAGCTGGAACAGTTGCGGAAAATACAATGGGAAACACAGTTGGAGTGATTGCTGGAAATACAGGAAAGGGAGTTGCAGGAGGAATGATGAAAGCAGGAATCGGTGCATTGAAGGTTAAAATAGCCATAGGAGTTGTTGTTGCGGCTGTTGTGGGAGTCGGTGTATTTGTGTTAGTGAAAAACAATAAATCAGATGAGGATTCGGACGGCGGATTTGCGACTGATATGGCAGAGCAGTTTGTTGATACAGAGATAACGGATACGGAGGAAATGACAGACGAGCCTTGGGAAGAAGATTCAGAGGAAGAAACAACAACAGAAGAACAAAGGGTAACGCAAAGTCTGGATGTAATCAGATTGAAGGAATATACCGAAAATCACGATGGAGAGGATGTTATCTCGGGTCATGTCAAAGATATTTCGTATGGACATAATGGGTCGTATAATCATCTTACAATTTTAGCGGATGACGGTCATTTATATTCATATTATGATGCGAATTATGGTTATAAGATATATGATATGGGAAAACCAAGTTGGGATATTTCCGATATTGATATTGTATGTTCTAATATAGATGGAACTCCTGATGGGGATTTTATGCTTATCGAGGGTAATCATTATTATTATGTCAGTATACGTGATGGTGAAATAACACGGACGGTTGATGGTGTGATGTTTGACGGCAAGGATATACGAAAAATTGGAAGCCGTCCAATTTACCCTGATGGATTTCAGGTTTATTGTGAAGATGGCAGTTGGTATCAGATTAATACGGATTTAAATGACGAGCCTTCGGATGAAACTACATATGTAGATTCGGAACACTTTCTCATGGATTACACATTTGGACGTACATTAGTTCCTGACGGTTTGGAACTGTGGGACACAGCAGGTGACTATTTGTTATTTTCTGACGGAAAGCTTTACATGGAAGATTATATTGATACGCCTGTAGAAGGAACTGGGGATTATACATTTACAAAATTATATAACACATATGATTTTTCAAACACCGTAATTGCAGTAACAGATACAAATGAAATGGTGCTTATAGATGCATATGATAGTAAATTGACAGATTTAAAGACCATACAATTACCTGAATCAGAAGTTCTTGACATATGGTATAATCTGGGAACTGTTATTGTCAAAACAACCGATGGCTATTATAGCTGCGTACCTGACGAAAGTACAAGTCTTCAACCAGATGAGCTATTTAACGCGTTAACTGAGGAGGTCATTGAAATTTCCTGTTATTATGTTCTGCTTGGTGATGGATGCGTATATGAATTTCCGTCATATTGATATTTAAATTACGAAAGGCTGTCACGAAAAAGTGACAGCCTTTTTGGTGCTCTGCTTATTCAAAGCTGATATCTATATTTTCAACAGCTTGTGCCATTGTATCTGCAACATCGATAACCTCAGGGCCGGTGGCAAATGCTTCTTGATTATTTGCCTCCTCCATAGCATCAAGCTGCTCTTTCTTCTCCTCGTCGTCCCAAAGGGAGTCGTGTTTCTTTTTGTCCCTGTACTTCGCCATGGCACCTGCACTTTTTGCCATCTGGTAAAGCTTATCATCGAAATCCATAAGCTTTTTTTCATCCTGTGGCGGCACGGTATCACCGTGCATGATACGTCTTGCTATAACGAGGATTTTCCCCATCTCCGCGGCGGCATCACCTGCTGCTTCCGCCTGCTGTTTCCCAGCAACCTTGTCAAACTCCACAGCCCACTGCTCCAAAAGCTTATCCATGTAAGCATGGTATTCCTCATATTTTTCGGACACTGCGTTATACTGTAACTCCAATACAGCAGCCTCATCTTTGTATATAGCGGCTCCGTTTTCCGTAGTCTTTATTTTTTCATCAAGCTCTTGTTTTTTCTTGGATAAATTTAATTTTTGGGAGTAATAAGACTTTAATTGTACATTATAAGTTTTTCTTGCTTCCTCAATTTTCATGGCACTGCACTCCTTTGCATGATTATTTTTTTATCAAATCCGTTTGATAATATATCCGTTATACTTATATCGGCATTTTTTCAGACAAAATTAACTGTGGAACCTGGCTTTTAAACATTTGTTATGCAAAATTTGATTTTAAACAGCTGGCAAAATTATTTATAATACCCATCTGTAATTAAGCATGGGATAGCTGGATTTGATAGGCATATATTTTCTGAAAAATAAATCTTAAATATCACAAATAACTGATTTACAAATAAGCCGTCAGTTTGTATAATTAAAATAATTATTATATTTTGACCGTATAAGGGTTATCATTAAAATCAGAATATGTTTATAAATTCAGAAAGGAAATCGGTATGAGAAAGACAAAAATAGTATGTACTTTAGGACCTGCAACCAAGGATGAGGCTGTTCTTCGTAAACTTATCGAGGAGGGCATGGATGTTGCGAGGTTGAATTTTTCCCACGGAACCCATGATGACCATAAGGAACGTATAGAAATGATTAAAAAGCTGAGGAGAGAACTGGACAAGCCGGTGGCAATCCTTCTCGATACAAAAGGCCCTGAAATAAGAACAAGAGACTTTGAGGGCGGCAAGGTTGAGGTTGTTGACGGTCAGACGTTTACCCTCACAACAAGAGAAATTATGGGAGACAGCACCGTTGCTTCTATCACATACAAGGACCTTGCAAATGATGTTGAGGTCGGCACCATTATTCTTATCGATGACGGTCTTATTAAGATGGAGGTTGAGGAGATAAATGATGAGGATGTCCGATGCAAGGTTATAAACGGTGGCTTTATTTCCAATCACAAGGGTATTAATGTTCCAGGTGTTCATCTTAACATGCCTTATATGAGTGAAAAGGATATTGAGGATATCAAATTCGGAATAGAAAACGATGTTGATTTTATTGCAGCATCTTTTGTGAGAAGTGCAAAGGATGTACTTGAGATTCGGGATTTGTTAAATGCAAACGGCGGAGAGGATATCAATATTATATCTAAGATTGAGAATGCAGAGGGTATCAATCATATTGATGATATTATATATGTCTCTGACGGTATTATGGTTGCAAGAGGAGACATGGGCGTCGAGATAGCCGGAGAGGAAGTTCCGATTGTCCAAAAAATGATTATCAGAAAAGTATATAATGCAGGAAAGCAGGTTGTTACTGCAACCCAGATGCTTGATTCAATGATGAAAAATCCACGTCCTACAAGAGCGGAAACTACAGATGTTGCAAATGCAATCTATGATGGAACAAGTGCAATTATGCTTTCAGGTGAAACTGCAGCAGGTCTTTACCCTGTGGAGTCTGTTCAGACTATGGTCAGAATTGCAGAGAGAACAGAAGAAGATATCGATTACAGAAAGAGATTTTTCCAGAGAGAAAGAAAAGCTAACCCAAATGTAACGGATGCAGTGTGTCATGCTACCTGTACGACGGCCATTGATTTAAATGCAAGTGCAATCGTTACAGTAACAAAGTCAGGAACATCAGCGAGAATGATTTCAAAATACAGACCGACCTGCAATATTATCGCGGGAACCACAAGTAACAAGGCGTACAGACAGCTCAATATGTCATGGGGCGTAACACCGATACACCTTGAGGAAAAAAATGAGATATTCGATTTGTTCGACCATGCAGTTGATACGGCGAAGGAAAGAGGTCTTCTCTCGTCAAAGGATATGATAGTATTGACGGCAGGGGTACCGCTTGGAGTTTCAGGCAACACAAATATTCTCAAGGTAGAAGCAGTTGAGTAATTAAGAGAAGAGGAATCGTATGTACAATCCAAAATCTTTGAAGGCAGAAGAATTCATAGATGATGATGAAATAAAAGAAACACTTGCATATGCAGATGCAAACAAGGACAATTTTGAACTTATCGACAGCATATTGGAAAAGGCAAAGCGGTTAAAGGGACTTAGCCACAGAGAGGCATCCGTTTTACTTGCGTGTGAGGATGCAGACAGGATAGAGAAAATGTATGCGTTAGCAGAGCAGATAAAAAAAGATTTTTATGGAAACAGAATCGTTATGTTCGCTCCCCTTTATTCGTCTAACTACTGTATAAATGGGTGTAAATATTGTCCATATCATATCGCAAATAAGCATATCGCAAGAAAGAAGCTTACACAGGAGGAGATAAGGAAAGAGGTTATCGCACTTCAGGATATGGGACATAAGAGGCTCGCCATAGAAGCAGGTGAGGACCCGCAAAACAATCCTATAGAGTATATATTAGAGTGTATTAAAACAATTTACAGCATCAAACACAAAAACGGTGCAATCAGGAGAGTAAATGTAAACATAGCCGCAACAACAGTTGAGGAATATCGTATGCTTGCGGATGCAGGCATAGGTACATATATTTTGTTTCAGGAAACCTACAACAAAAAGAGCTATGAGGAGCTGCACCCATACGGTCCTAAGAGCAATTATGCCTACCACACGGAGGCGATGGATAGGGCTATGGAGGGTGGTATTGATGATGTCGGACTGGGTGTATTATTTGGACTTGAACTCTACAGATATGAGTTCGCAGGACTTCTTATGCACGCAGAGCATTTGGAGGCTGTTCACGGTGTAGGACCCCATACCATAAGTGTCCCAAGGGTAAAACATGCGGATGATATAGACCCTGATACATTTGACAATGGCATAGATGACGATACATTTGCAAAAATATGCGCACTTATCAGGATAAGCGTACCATATACAGGAATGATTATTTCCACAAGGGAGAGTCAGCAGGTGCGGGAAAAGGTTATTCGGCTTGGAGTATCCCAGATAAGTGGTGCATCGAGAACCAGTGTGGGCGGATATTACGAGCCTGAACCTGAGGAGGAAAACTCGGAGCAGTTTGATGTAAGCGATAAGAGGACGCTGGATGAGGTTGTAAAATGGCTGATGGAACTTGGCTACATACCGAGCTTTTGTACGGCATGTTACAGGGAAGGAAGAACAGGAGACAGGTTTATGTCACTTTGCAAATCCGGACAGATTCAAAACTGTTGCCATCCGAATGCACTTATGACACTCAAGGAATTTCTCTGTGACTATGCATCGGAGGATACAAGAAAAATCGGTGAAGCACTGATAGATGCAGAACTTGCTAATATACCAAGAGAAAAGGTGAGGGAAGTATGCAGGGAAAATCTTATGAATATTGAAAAGGGCATGAGAGATTTCAGATTTTAAATCCCATAGGAGGAGAAGGGATATGAATGGGACGCCATCGGCTAACAGATTACATATAGGCTTTTTTGGAAGACGAAATGCAGGTAAATCATCGGTGGTGAATGCTGTCACAAATCAGGATATGTCTGTTGTTTCAGATGTTCTTGGAACAACAACGGACCCTGTCACAAAGGCAATGGAGCTTCATCCCATAGGACCGGTTCTTATTATAGACACACCGGGTTTTGACGATGGGGGTGAAATAGGAGAGCTTCGTGTCAGAAAGACAAAGCAGGTGCTCAACAAAACGGATGTGGCGATTCTTGTGGTGGATTCAACCGAAGGAATGAGCGACAGCGACAACGAGTTGATTGGGATTTTTAAGGACAAGTGTATTAAATACCTTGTCGTATACAATAAATGTGACCTTCTTTCGGTAAAGGATATGTGGCGGCTTGCCGAGGAGGAAAATGCGGTGCTTGTCAGCGCAAAGGACAAGAAAAATATAAACCAGTTAAAAGAGAAAATAGCGCTTACAGCGGGAAACAGGGATGAGAAGCCGCTTGTTTCTGACTTAGTGGACAGCGGGGATGTTGTCATACTTGTAGTACCGATAGATTCTGCTGCACCAAAGGGGAGACTTATACTTCCGCAGCAGCAGGTGATACGCGATTTACTTGATGCAGGAGCTGTTCCTATGGTAGTAAAGGAAAACGGTCTTGCAGATGCCATGAACAAATTGAATGTAAAGCCGCGTATGATAATTACCGATAGTCAGGTATTTAACGTTGTAAAAAATATTGTGCCAACCACCATAAGCCTTACGTCGTTTTCTATACTTATGGCGAGGTATAAAGGATTTCTTGGCACGGCAGTTGAAGGGGTTAAGTCCATTGATACACTTAGAAGTGGGGATAAGGTTCTTATTTGTGAGGGGTGTACACATCACAGACAGTGCGAAGACATAGGAACCGTAAAGATTCCTGCATGGCTTCAGGAATACACAGGAAAGCATTTGCACTTTTCCTATACATCGGGTGGGGAATTTCCTGATACCCTTACAGAGTACAAGCTTATTATACATTGTGGCGGATGTATGCTAAATGAAAAAGAAGTGCTTTACCGAATGAAATGTGCAGAGGATGTGGGAGTGCCGTTTACAAATTACGGAACTGTTATTGCGTTTATGCAGGGAATACTGGAACGGGCTGTGAAGCCTGTGATGATATAGTTTTAAGGCAAATCTGTGATGACTTGCAAGGGAGGAGAATTTATTGTGGGGATGCGTAAGAGATTAGCATTATTGGTAGGACAACCAGAGGAAAATCAGCAGGGGCTGTTTATAAAGGGATTTTTAAAGGAAGCTTTTGGCTGTGATTTTGACGTGTGTATTTTTGCGATGTATCAGAAATTTCAGGATACAAAGGAAAAAGAACAGGGAGAGTCAAATATTTTTTCTCTTGTGGATTGTGACTCCTTTGACGGATTTGTTATTATGTCAGATACCATACAGACTCCCGGGGTTTTGGGTTGGATAGAGGAAAAGCTTTATCAATGCAAAAAGCCTGTTATTTGTATTGACGGGGAAAGCAAATATTTCAGGACAATTATGACAAACCACTATACGCCTGCCAAACAGCTCGTGGAACATTTAATTGAGGAACATGGCTTTACCGATATTGCGTACCTGACCGGAAAGGAATTTCATCCTCATTCAAAACAGAGATTACAGGCATTTTTGGATTGTATGGAAGAACATGGTCTTTCTGTTGCGGAAAATCGTGTATTTTATGGTGACTTTTGGTATAGCAGCGGTATTAGCGTTGCCAAGCAGTTACTGCGTGACAGGGAGCATATGCCGCAGGCTGTTGCGTGTGCCAATGACTGTATGGCTATAGGACTGGCAAGAGAGCTTGTTAAGGGTGGGGTTCGCGTACCTGAGGATATTGCAATCACAGGGTATGACGTCCTTCCAGAGGCAAGAGTTGGAAAGGATACAATGACATCGGCACCTGTTCCGGCGGAAGAATGTGGTGCACATGCAATCAGATGTATCAATGCAATCTTTGCAGGGGAAGAAATGCCTGAGTTTAATGCCGAGGTTGAGCTTTGCATTGGCAGTAGCTGTGGCTGTAATATAGAAAGATATGCACAGGAAGATAACAATGTTGGAACATGGGATGTTGAAGGATATCAGGAGAGTTTTCACACAAGAACAAATTATATGGCAAGCGACCTGCTGCTTCAGACGGATGAGTATGGAGTAATCAATACAATATTTTCTTATGTACATCAAATTAAACCGTTTGACGGGTTCCATATATGCCTGAATACTGATTGGGCAGACAGTGATACAAGTGGTGGCGACTACTCGGAATGCATGCTTCATGCTTTGAGATGCAGTGAGTCAAGAGTGGGAGACAGTAAGGTGGATTTGACTGCACAGTTTGGAAAGAAAGAACTGATTGAATCCCTTTTTGAGCAGGATGATTATCCAAAGGCATATACCCTTACACCATTATACTTCTGGAAACATTGCTTTGGCTTTGCTGCCATAGGCTATGGAGAAGAAACTCACTGCTATGAGGAAAAATACAGAGTGTGGCTGGAAACAATTATATATAATTTAGAGTACTTCCGGCGGGTAAATGTACTCAAAAAAGAAAATGTTCTTTTGAAGGCGGAACAGGTTCGTGATCCGCTTACAGGACTGTATAATTACAATGGTTTTGTAGAAAATTGTATGGATGTACTTGGAAAACTTCCACACGCTACTGGTTATGCGGATGTAATAGCACTGGATATTTTAGGAATTAATGAAATCAGCGGAAATGATACCGTTCACGGAAGCAGCAAAATTATATCTGACTTTGCCCACATTTTGTTAGATAATGCAGGAAACGGATTGCTCTGTTACCTTGGAAACGGGGAATTTCTTGTTACACTTATTCGTGATAAGGGCGGAGAAAGCTTTACATCTGAGCTTCAGGATAACATACAAAAGAAGCTTGATACATATAATGTGGAAAATGGGCTTGAACATGCACTGTCTATAGTGGCAGGAGGAATCAGGGAAAGTGTGAATGGTGCTGAAGCACTTGAGAACTTAGTCAATAAAGCAGTAAGCATCAAAAACGGTAATAAGGTAAAAGAACAGAGACACAGCCAGATTAAGCTGAGTGCAGAGGAACGCAAAAATGTTGACGTTGTCAGCGATATTTTAGATAATAATAAACTTATTTACCATTTTCAGCCAATCGTTGATGCAAGGACGGGAGAAATTTTTGCTTATGAGGCACTGATGCGTTCCAATACAGAACAGTTTGTTTCTCCGCTTGAAATATTAAAATTTGCTGAGTATTTGGGAAGATTATATGATGTGGAGAGAGCAACATTTTTAAATGTGCTTGAATGTATTGAAAACCACGAGGAAGAATTTGGCGGGAAAAAGATATTTATAAACAGTATTCCGGGCAATAGGCTAAAGCCTGAGGATTTTGAAATGGTAAAGGGCAAGCTTGAAAAATATAGCGGTAAGGTTGTAATTGAGCTTACGGAGCAGGCGGAGCTTGATGATGACGAGCTTGCCGAAATGAAAGCAGTTTATGAAAGTGCAGGAATACAAACTGCGGTAGACGATTACGGAACAGGATATTCCAATGTTACGAATCTGCTTCGCTATATGCCGGATTGTGTTAAAATTGACAGAATGCTTTTGTCGGGTATACAGCTCAGTCCTCAAAAACAGCATTTTGTTAAGGAAATTATTGAGTTTGCACATGACAATAATATTAAGACTTTGGCTGAGGGAGTTGAGACGTCAGAGGAACTTAAGATGGTTATTTCATTGGGCGTGGATTTGATTCAGGGATTTTACACTGCGAAACCGTCTGCTGAAATATGCCGTTACATGAATCACAACATTCAAAATGAAATTATACAATACAGCCAGTTGACCTTGGAGCAGAGTGGACGTAAGGTTTATAATGCGGGTACAGAGAGCAGCATTTCACTTGTTAAGCTTGTTACGGGCAGGTACTCAGGAATTTGTTTTGGAGAGGGAAATATGCCTCACCGTGATATTAAAATTGTAGGCTTGCCGGGATTTCAGGCGAATATGGATATCGTTGTAAAGGATTCCTACACAGGCAGAATAGAATTGCAGGATGTAGATTTAAGCAAGCACAACAACCAGCCGGGCATCAAGCTTGGCAAGAATTGTGACGTGACACTTGTGTTGACGGGAGAAAATGTTTTGGAACACGGTGGAGTTTTGGTGCCTGAAAGCTCTAAGCTTACAGTTCAGGGTGACGGTGATTTACTGATAAAACAAATTGCGACAGATGGATACGGCATTGGAAACAGCAAAAACGAAAGACACGGAGACTTGTACTTTGAGCAGGATGGTGCCATTGAAATAAGCGGAAATACAATGCATGGAGTTGGAATTGGTTCGGGTTATGGAGGAAACATTTTCATTAACCGGGGCAAGTATGTCATAAAGCTTGCAGGTGAGGAGGCTGTCGGTGTAGGCTCTCTTTATGCGGACATGAACCAGGAAGTCAAAATGTGCGAAATGGACTTTAGCATTGCAAATGCTACGAGCGTTGGAATTGGTTCTCTTGAGGGAAGCGTCAACCTATCAATTTCCCATGTAGGACTTAAGGCATCCTTTGGCGGAAACGAATGTACAGGTATTGGAACAATTAAGGGTGATAAATGTAAAATATTTGTTGAACAGGCATCCTTAGATATTAGTGCACGCTCTGAACGGCTTTGTGGTCTTGGAAATATGTATGGTGCTGCAGACATTAATATTGAATCGGCAGTGTACTCAGCATCCGTTCAGGGAAAGAAAGCGATAGCAATGGGAAATGCACCCGGAAATGCAAGTATATATGTAAAAAATTCAGATTTGGTAACAACTGTCAAAAATAATTTGGGCGTTGATGTGGGTGCTGAAGTATTTGAAATTGTAAACGGAAGATGTGACTTCAAACTAAATGGAAAAGAGGTCGAAAGAGAAAGTATAGAGGGTGACTTATAAAAAAATACTTGATATATCGACTTAAAAGGATTACAATAGACACGTGTTGAAAATAATTATCAAAAACACGGTGAAGGAGGTTCAATGTTATGGCATACGTTATTAACGATGGTTGTGTAATGTGCGGAGCATGTGCAGGCGCTTGTCCTGTAGGCGCAATCAGTGAAGGCGACGGAAAGTTTGAAATTTCTGCTGATACTTGTATCTCATGCGGAGCATGTGCAGGAACTTGTCCGACTGGAGTTATCTCAGAGGAGTAATATAATCAGTACATTAGGAACAAAGGGAGTGCACGAAAAAGCACTCCCTTTTTGCATATAATACTACTTGCAAATGTGTTTTGTTTGTGTTATGAATAATTGTCAGATATCACCAGCCTTTTTATTTTTTATATAGAAAAATTTTTAAAAGTAATGCATATCATAATTCTAAGACATAAGAAGAAAATAATGTGATATATTTCAAATATATTCCTTGAAAAATGATATGCAGTTTTTGAAACAAATAAAGGATAATTTTAGGCAAAATACAATATAACACTTATATTTTAGC
This sequence comes from uncultured Lachnospiraceae bacterium, assembly GCA_947652735.1. Lineage (GTDB taxonomy): Bacteria > Bacillota > Clostridia > Lachnospirales > Lachnospiraceae > Coprococcus_C. The sequence continues at coordinate 80,924 of CANTEG010000010.1, forward strand.
TTGCTAATGGGTAAAATGCGGGAAATCCGCAAAATACAGGATTGACTAAATGAAAAAAGGTTGTTGAAAGCCTGAATCATCCAATATTTACAACAAATACTTTACTATAAAATCAAGATAAAATCAACATTATTTTTCTGTATTACCAGCAAAATATTGTGAAAAAATGAAGAATTATCTTTACATGTAATCATTTTGTGATAAACTAATAATATCATTTTGCTAAGGAGTGACTGATATGAAGATTGAAAGATTAAGTGAAAATCAAATAAGGTGTACTCTTAATAAAGCTGACTTGGCAGATAAGGAGCTTTTATTATCAGAGCTTGCATATGGCACTGACAAGGCAAAAGAGCTTTTCCGTGAGCTGATGCAGCAGGCATCAAATGAATTGGGATTTGAGGTGGATAACATTCCGCTTATGATAGAAGCTATACCTGTATCACCCGAGTGTTTGATTTTGATTATTACGAAGGTTGAGGATCCGGATGAGTTAGATACAAGATTCTCCAGGTTCACAAAACATCTTGCAGATGTAGAACCATATGATGGTGAGGAACTGGAAGATGACGATGAAGCCCATGTGGATGGCGGTTCATCAGCGGCTCATGCTGCGGATGGTTTGATAGAAGCACTTGGCAATCTTGCGGAGGGGTTAAGTGCACTGGGCGGACATAAGGCAAAAAGAACTTCAGAGCCTGATTCTGAGATGACTCAGGATATATTCCGTGTATATTCATTTGTGAGTCTTGAGGATGTTATGGAGGCATCTGAAAGTGTCAGTGATGTATATACAGGATACAACACATTATATAAGAGTAAAAGTGACAACAAATATTATTTATACCTGATTAAAGGTGAAACCTCAGATGGTGATTTTATAAGGGTATGTAATATAATCAGTGAGTATGGAGACAAGGTAAAGGCAACATATGCAACCTTGGAACATTACGAGGAGCATTACAAGGTAATTGTAGAAGATCATGCAATACAAACCTTGAGCACAATATAAAGTTTATTAAATTAACAATTACGTCAGGCTTTTTATTGAGGACTTGAAATGTGGCATCAACTTGTTGCTGCGTGAACGTTAAGAAGTTGATGTTAAAAGAAGGAGAGCACATATGTATATTACTTGTTTAGACTTAGAGGGGGTTTTAGTTCCTGAGATTTGGATTGCGTTTGCGGAGGCGAGCGGAATACCTGAATTGAAAAGAACGACACGGGATGAGCCTGATTATGATAAGCTTATGAATTGGAGACTTGGAATTCTTAAGGAACATGGATTAGGTCTCAAGGAAATTCAGGAGACAATTGCAACCATTGACCCATTGCCGGGTGCAAAGGAATTTCTTGATGAACTTCGTTCCATCTGTCAGGTTATCATTATAAGTGATACTTTCTCACAGTTTGCAGGACCTCTTATGGCGAAGCTTGGATATCCGACTATCTTCTGTAACTCTCTTGAGGTTGCAGAGTCGGGCGAGATAACAGGCTTTAAGATGAGATGCGAACAGTCTAAACTTACTACGGTAAAGGCGCTTCAGTCTATCGGATATGATACGATTGCAAGTGGAGACAGCCATAACGATTTAGGCATGATTAAAGCAAGCAAGGCGGGATTTTTATTCAAAAGTACAGAGCAGATAAAGGCAGATTATCCTGAGTTTCCTGCTTTTGAGGAATATGATGAGCTTTTAGCAGCAATAAAGGAAGCGATGCAGGACTAAAAATGTAATGAGGATTGTGATGTAAATAGCACTCTGATATAAAAATACCAATCAATAGTTGAAAGCATTATATAAAATGCCGGTTTGAGATACCCTGATAGGGTTACCTTAAACCGGCATTTTGTGTTGATGATTGTTATTGATTTAATGATTAATTGTTGCTGGATCTTGAAAGGATGCTTAAAATTCTAAGGAACACACCTATAATATCCACATAGAGTTCAGCAGCCGAGTCAACCGCATTGTCCACGGTTCTTGCACAGTTGTTTGCTCTTGCCCAGTCGTAGCCGATATATCCGCAGAAGATAAAAACTACAATATAATCGATAATACCAAGTGGAGCACCGACAAGCATCATAATAAGTTCTATGGCAACTGTAAGTAAAAGAGTTACAAATAATGTTTTTCCCATGCTGAGGAAAAAGGATGGGAAAACTGTTGATAACAGCATCATACCTACGGTAACCAAGCTTGTAATTCCAAATGCTGCTACTACAGTACTCGTATATCCTGCTGAGACGAAAGCATTTACTACAATAGAAACTACAAGGCCTAACGGAATAACAATCAGGTTATAGCCGATAAAGCTTACAACAGGATTTACCGAGCGGTTTACTAAAGCGCTTCCTGCCATACACATTACGAAGTACAAGCCGAAAAATAACCAGCCGCTTGTTTCTACAAGACTTACTGCAAATCCATAGCAAAACTTAACCATAAAACAGTTTACAAGGAAACCGTAAAGAAGCGTGCCGCCCAAAACAAGGTTGTAAGCTCTTTCTGATATTTCCAGTTCACCGGCATGGAAATGTTGGCGTTCCATGTAACGTTCCTGTCTGTTTAGTGACATAAAATTACCTCCCTTTTTAAAATACAATAAATTATTGTGCGTTTTTGTTTGCTAGATATCCGTTGATTGAAGCGATGACTTCATCGACGTTCATGCCGTGAACCATACAGGCTTCTTCCAGACTTTCCATTGCTGCTGACGGACAGCCGACACAGTGCATACCTGCCGCCATTAAAATAGCAGCATTGCCTGGGTCGATTTCTATAATTTCGTGAATTAACATAGATTTATCAACTGTCTGTGCCATTATCTGACCTCCTAATCTTTTGGTTTTGTAAATTTGTTCTCAAATAGGAAACTACACTTCCTATCGTTAAAAATTTTTAAATATTTTACCATATATATTGCACCATTGTCTATAAAAATATGTTTGTATACTGTATACAATTAATGTATCAAAAAAAGTACAAAAATTAATGGATATAACATTGACGTGTATACAATTTGAAACTATAATATAACTAACATCAGTTACTGATTTAGTTTTCTGCGATGGGGGCGGAAGCTGATATCGGTTTCTGAAAGGAACTGTTCAAATTATTTTTAAGGCAATCCGCACAGTGACAGCGGAAGAAAAAGGAGGAATAAAATACAATGTTATTAAAATTTGATGCATTGGAAGCAGAAGGATGGGACGGCTTCGTACCTGGAAAATGGCAGAAAGAAGTTGAGGTAAGAGATTTCATTCAGAAAAACTACACTCCATATGAGGGTGATGATACATTCTTGGCTGAGCCAACACAGGATACTAAGGATTTATGGCAGATGGTTCTTGATCTTTCTAAGAAAGAGAGAGAAGCAGGCGGCGTTCTTGATATGGATACAAGCGTAGTTTCTACACTCACTTCTCATGGTGCAGGATATCTTGACAAGAGCAAGGAAAAGATTGTCGGATTCCAGACTGATAAGCCTTTCAAGAGAGGTATGAACGTATATGGTGGTATCCGTATGGCTATGAAGGCATGTGAGGATAACGGATACAAGGTAGACCCTGAGGTCGTTGAGTTCTTTACTACTCACAGAAAGACTCATAACGCAGGTGTATTCGATGTATATGATGCAGAGATAAGAAGATGCCGTTCAAACCATATTATTACAGGACTTCCAGATGCATACGGACGTGGACGTATTATTGGCGACTACAGAAGAGTTGCTCTTTACGGAATTGATTTCCTTATTGAGGACAAGAAAATACAGAAAGAGTCATTTGGTGATATTTATACTGACGACGTAATAAGAGGCAAGGAAGAAATTTCAGAGCAGATTAGAGCACTCGGTGAGTTAAAGCAGATGGCAGCAGCTTATGGCATTGATATTTCAAAGCCTGCTAAGAACGTTAAGGAAGCTATTCAGGCAGTATACTTTGGTTACCTTGGTGCTGTTAAGGAGCAGAACGGTGCGGCTATGTCACTTGGTCGTACATCTACATTCCTTGATGTTTATGCTGAGAGAGATCTTAAGAATGGAACATTTACAGAGTCAGAAATTCAGGAGTTTATTGATCACTTTATAATGAAGCTGAGATGCGTAAAGTTCGCAAGAACTCCAGAGTACAATTCAATATTTGCAGGTGATCCTGTATGGGTTACTGAGTCACTTGGTGGTATGGGTGTTGACGGACGTCCGCTTGTAACAAAGATGAGCTTCAGATATCTCCATACACTTGATAACTTAGGTACTTCACCAGAGCCAAACCTTACAGTTCTCTGGTCAACAAACCTTCCAATGAACTGGAAGCAGTATTGTGCAAAGATGTCAATTAAGTCTTCATCAATCCAGTACGAGAATGATGACCTTATGAGACCAATCCATGGTGATGATTACGGTATTGCATGCTGTGTATCTTCAATGGTAATCGGTAAGGAAATGCAGTTCTTCGGTGCAAGAGCTAACCTTGCTAAGTGTCTCCTTTATGCTATCAATGGTGGAGTTGATGAGTGTACAGGTGTACAGGTTGGTCCTAAGTACAGACCAATTACTTCAGAGTATCTTGATTATGATGAGGTTATGGAGAAGTTTGATGATATGATGGAGTGGCTTGCTAAGGTATATGTAAGTGCACTTAATATCATTCATTATATGCATGACAAGTATGCTTATGAGAAAATCCAGATGGCACTTCATGACAGAGATGTAAAGAGATATTTTGCAACAGGTCTTGCAGGACTTTCTGTTGTTGCTGATTCACTTTCAGCAATTAAGTATGCTAAGGTTAAGGCAATAAGAAATGAGCAGGGCGTCGTAGTAAGCTACGAGACAGAGGGAGATTTCCCTAAATATGGTAACAATGATGACAGAGTAGACAAGATTGCAGCAAGCCTTGTGTCAACATTCATGCACAAGCTTAGAAAGCATCACGTATATAGAAATGGTTTCCCAACCATGTCAATTCTTACAATTACTTCAAATGTAACTTATGGTAAGAACACAGGAGATACTCCTTGTGGAAGAAAGCATGGTCAGCCATTCGCACCTGGTGCAAACCCAATGCATCAGAGAGATACACATGGTGCACTTGCATCTCTTGCAACAGTTGCTAAGCTTCCGTTTATGGATTCACAGGATGGTATTTCAAATACCTTCTCAATTATTCCAGGTGCTCTTGGTAAAGAGGATCAGGTATTTGCAGGTGACCTTGACGTGGATCTTAAGCTGTAATAGCTTTAAACAGGAGCTGTATTAAAGTTCAATTCATGTAAAGTTGAGGAATGATTGAATGGATAATGGTTTAAGTAATGTTGATGATATCGTCGCAATGATTGATGGAATGGTAGCAAATGGTCATGGACACATACATGTGTCCTATGACCCTGAGCAGGATGGCAAAACAGTAGAAACATTAGCTTGTTTAGACTGTGCCAAAGGAAATTTGGCATGTGCTGTTCCTACATTACATGAGGGCATCGACGATGCATTTGAAGAAGATTAATTTTATGAATAATATTATGAATTTAGGAGGAATATAATTATGGCTAGCACTCAGCAGATTGATAACTTAGTTGGTATGTTAGATGGATATATCGAGAAAGGTGGATACCATCTCAATGTAAATGTATACAATAGAGATACTCTTCTTGATGCTCAAAAGCATCCAGAGAATTATCCACAGCTTACAATTCGTGTATCCGGATATGCAGTAAACTTTATTAAGCTTACTCCAGAGCAGCAGGCAGATGTTATCTCACGTACATTCCATGAGGGTATGTAAATTTTACTGCTGATAGATATGTTACATCAATTTTTGATTAACTTATTAACAGGTAAGATTATCAGGAGGGGTGTCGCACTAGTGTGACACCTCTCTTTGAAGTTAGGAGCGGTAAAATATGGAAGGAATGATACATTCGATTGAAACATTTGGAACAGTTGACGGACCAGGAATCAGATATGTGGTCTTTGTGAAAGGCTGTCCTATGAGATGTCAGTATTGCCACAATCCTGACACATGGGAGATGGCAGGCGGAACTAAAAAAACAACAGATGAGATATTAGAAGACTATGAAAAGTATAAACCGTTTTTAAAGGACGGCGGATTAACTGTTACAGGGGGAGAACCACTTGTACAGATTGATTTTCTCATAGAGCTGTTTGAAAAGGCAAAACAGCGTGGTATACACACCTGTCTTGACACATCAGGAATTATGTTTAGAAGAAATGTTCCTGAAATATATGAGAAGTATGTCAGGCTGATGAAATCCACGGATCTTATTATGCTCGATATCAAGCATATTGACCCTGAGGAGCATGTCAAGCTTACGGCACAGCCAAGTGAAAATATATTTGATTTTTTAAAGTTTCTTGATGAGCAGGAAAAGGAAATATGGATAAGGCATGTCCTTGTTCCGGGCATCACATTGATACCTGAGTATTTAAAAAGACTTGGGGAATTTATTGCACAGTTTCGCCATGTCAAGGCACTTGATGTGCTTCCGTACCATAGTATGGGAAAAGAAAAGTATGAGAAAATGGGAATTGATTATGTGCTTAAGGATGTGGAAGAGGCAACGAAGGAGCAGGCGATAGAGGCACGTAAAATTATTATTGATGCCATGAGGGAAAAACGACGTCTCATGGAGCAAGGTTAGCTTTTTTTGGCAATCACAACATCGAAAAACAGATATTGCTGTTATTTAGGATTTTGTGATTGCCTATTTTTGTTCTGATTGTTATCTGGAAGACATATATTTAAGCAAATACGTTTGCTTGGGTTATGTATGGGATATATTAAGGAACGCGGTGTTAAATATTACAACCGGCTTTTCGGGTTTTTTGGACGAAGAACGACTAGGTTTGTCTTTGGGGTTGCCCTTATGGCAGTTCTTGTCATAATCAATATATGTATTTATTTTTCTCAGGCTGTAAGACCGGATGAGGTGTTTACGGTTGTTGTTGATGCGGGACATGGCGGTAATGACCCCGGCAAGGTTGGTGTAAATGGTACAAAGGAAAAGGACATTAATTTATCGATTGCACTGAAGCTTAAGGATGAGCTTGAGAAAAAGGGGATGAAAGTCATTCTTACACGAAGCAGTGATGAGAGCCTTGAAGTGGAAGGTGCAAGAAATAAGAAGACATCCGATATGAACCGAAGAATGGAAATTGTAAATGATTCGGGGGCGGATTTGCTCATAAGCATTCATCAAAACAGCTTCACGGATTCGTCAGTAAAAGGAGCACAGACCTTTTATTATAACGGCTCCAAGGAAAGTGAGGCACTTGCGGTTGCAGTTCAGAGTGAGCTGGTAAAGGCTTTGGATGAGAACAATAAGAGAAAGGCAAAGGCAGGTAATGATTATTATGTACTGAGAAAAAGCACCTGTCCTGCCATTATAGTGGAATGCGGTTTCTTAAGTAACCCTAAGGAGGAAGCAAGTCTGGTTGAGGAATCATACCAGCAGGATATCGCTTCGGCAATAGCAACAGGGGTGTATAAGTGGCTGAAAGGGAACTAAAAAACAGCGTCTTAGACGCTGTTTTTTAGTTCCCTTTAAATCCGCACATCTACATTTGCACCTATATTAGGGTTGACAGATTGCTCCATCATCTTTGTAATCATGTCACCGCTGGTTTCCACACTGTCAAGAGATTTTTTTAATAATGAAATATCTATCATGTTCATACTCTTGGTGTCGCTGATGGATACATTTGTACTGCTCAATGCATTAATATTCATTTTGTCATCTCCTTCCTATCTGATATAGCTTTCTGAGAAGACATCCTTATGAGATGTACTATAGCTTTTTGCATATTATAGCCCAAATATTTTATTTTTGCAACGGATTTTTGGAAATTATATGGCAAAAAAACACCGAAAATCGTAAAAAAAGTAATAAATCTGTTGACAATACGCAAGACAAATGTTAATATCGTTTTGTAACAAGTCGTAACAAATTTGTAACAAATGCGGCTTATAAATTTATATACATAAAATGGAGGTGTCAGTATGGGAAAGCCATGCAAGAAATTGTTGCAGGTTTTAGCCCTATCTGGAGCGTTTGCGTGTGCATCAGGTGCTGTTGCGGCTTATGCCAAAAACGAAGTGCTGTACACGGATGAAAATGTTAGTTTGTCTGCTGCGGTAGACCGATATATAGCATCAGGGGCGGACGTATTTGAATGTGAAGTTAACACAGAGATAGGTACAACAGTTCGATATTTAAATGATACAATAGAGGTAAGCGTTGAGGCTCGCGCTGCTGAGACGGATGAGGAAGACAGATATATTTACTTCACTGGTAAAGCAGTTGTTGTGGCTTCGGACTATGTCAATATGCGTCAATATGCAGATGTGGAAAGCCAGCTTATTGCTACCATATTGCCACAGGCAATTGTTACCGTAGACGAAAAGGGCGATGAGTGGTCACTTGTCACCTCAGGAGAATGCAGAGGATATATCAAGAATGATTTCCTCAAGTTTGGCTCCGACGCAGCAGATTATGCGGCTGCAAATATGACAAAGAAGGCGTATGTTACTGCGTCTGCATTAAGTCTTAGGGCTGAAAAGGATGAGAATAGTGAATGTCTTGCAACATTGCCAAACGGATTCGGATACGAAATTATCGAGCATGGTGATCAGTGGACATACATTAAAGCAGATAGTGCTTTAAATGGCTACGTAAAAAATGATTACATAGAAATCGCATATAATATGATAACAGCCAGTCCTGTTGTGGCTCCGGATGAGTTGGATGTAGAGGAACGGACAACTGAAACGACGGAAGCAGCTTCAACGACAGCAGCCCCGATGACAACGGAGGCTCCAACCACAGCAGCCCCTGCGACTACAGAAGCTCCAAGCAGTACACCAAGTGTGTCAGGTTCGGGAACAGGCTCTGAAATTGCAAACTTTGCCGTGCAGTATGTTGGCAATCCTTACGTTTATGGTGGGACAAGCCTGACCAACGGAGCTGACTGCTCAGGCTTTGTGATGACAGTGTACAGCAATTTTGGATATAGCTTGTCAAGAACAGCATATTATCAGTCGTTTGAGGGAACGGCGGTCAGCCAGGCAGATATACAGCCGGGAGACTTGGTATTTTATGATTATGGCACGGGAGAAATCCAGCACGTTGCCATATATATAGGAAACGGACAGATAGTGCATGCACAAAATTCCAGCACGGGAATTGTTATTTCAAGTCTGAATACTCCTTACACAATCAGGAGAATTGTTAATTGATTTCACACTCAACTTTTATAATAAGGTGGAATATGCCATTCGAAAATTCGGATTGAAACCGAATTTCGGGTGGCATATTTTTTTGGTTATTTAGAAAAATTCGGTATAATATAGGCTTTTTAGAAAATTTAGTAATGAAATAAAAAATATGGAAGAAATTTTAGATAAATTGACATTATATAGCATAATATGGTATATTTTAAGGGTATCATAATAAAAATTTTAATATTTGGAGGGGAGTTATTATGAAGAAAAAAGTAAGAAATTTCTTTGCAATTCTAATGTTTGCAGTTTTGTGTTTTTCTATTAATGCATTTGCTAAGACATCTGGCTATGTAACCCGAAATTTTGGAGAATTAAGTATATCCTGTCGCATAACCTGTACCACCAGCAGCGGCACTGCTAATACGAAAGGGGCACCATATGGATACAAAAATGTTGCCAATATCATTATAAAGGACAAAAATGGTGTTGCACTCGGTAGCAATTCCGCTACTACACCATATACTCTTGTGGCAACAGCATCAAGAAGTGTCTCAAACAAAAATGTCAAAAGTGCACTCAGTGGTCATTTTGTTCTGGATTCGAACGGCAATCCGGCTCAGCCGCTTAATTTGCAGATTAATTTGGCGGAGACACCTTAGTTATGAAGAAAAAAATAATTATTAGCATGCTGGCATTGCTTGTGATTGCAGTCGGAGTGCCTGTTATCAAATACTATATTAATAAGTCGGAACTGAATGTTGAGTCAGATATTGACAGAAGATGGTTTTCCGAGGTGAGATATTACCCTGAAAGTGGTCTTAATTTTGATGCGGTTGGCGGTGAAGTTTGGATTGAAGCACCATGTAAGCATACATTTACAATGGATACGGAAGTGACTGACGGAGGTGTGACGTTTAATGTATATTACTATGATAAGCCGAATGAAAAAGTGGGCGATTTAATAAGAAGTGAGCACATTACAGAAACAGGAGTATATACATATAATCTTGATGACCTTTTGGATGGCTGCTATTGGTTGGAAGTAAAAAGAGATAATAAGGATGCAAGGGTTAATGTTAAATATGAATTTGCTCAAAAAAGCACTGATTAAATTATTCAGATATGGTTTTGTTGGTATAAGTGTTTTCTTTGGTCTTTCATTGTCATTTTTTATGTTTTGCTACTATGACACGGCAAAAAAAATAGATAAACATGAGTCTGATGATATAAAAACGTATCAGTATAACAATACAGAAGCTTACATTGTATATGGAAAAGAATTTCAATTGGAAGATATACAGTATGAGGAGTTTGTTGGTTGCAATGCTGTAGTCATGGACACCATGTTTTACGAGGGAGATAATGAGCTCCCTAGAACAGCAGACGTGGTAATGCACGGCAATGAATTGATTTATCCTATCGTGGCGGGCAGATACCCGACACAGGAGGACCTTGCGTCAGGTGAATCATGTATTGTTTTGGGCAAGTCATTAAAAAGAGATACATATCGCAGAAATGGGTGCGACTACATAAAAATAAATGGTGATGAATATTATGTTACGGGATATGTAGCCGCTGAAAATTCTGCTATTTTTAACAATAAGGTTATCTTGTATTATGAATGTATTGGTTCGGGTGCATTAAGGGACTTGGAGTACTATAAAAATAATGCGGGTATTTTTCTTGTGTTTTCTGCTGATACAGATATGTCTGTGTATACAGATTTATTTGCCCAATATAAAAAGGAGTATTCTGAAAATTTGTTTGCAACGAAGTTTCAGAGCTTTTATTCCAGTGCTGCAGTCCGTCCTGAAAGCAGAAAAATTGCCATACTCATATATGCCTTTTCTTCCGTGTTGGTTATATTGTCAATTATTTACTGGTATATCAGTAACAAAAAGGAAATTGTAATAAGACGTGCCTATGGGTATTCCAGGGGCAGTGTTATTTTGTTGGTATTAAAACGAGTTTTGGGGCTGTTGCTTTTGGCAATCGTGGCTTCTGAATTATTTATGTTTTTTTTGAACCAAATGGAAGGCTCTTTTTCAATGTTTAGCATGGGGGACTTTTTGTGGCAAATCAGTGTGATATTGAAATATATTGTGGTGACAATTCCGCTGGTGCTGATAGTTCCTGTTATACGAATATGTATGGATGAACCCGACACATTAATAAAAGAGTGCAATTAATGTATGTTTAACGGACCGATGTTCGATGCTGAGGAGATAGATAATGAAATATTGTATGTGGTATGCGCTGGCACAGCTGATGAAAAATAAAATTACTGCAATAATCACAACGGCAATGACAGCCTTGGGATTTATACTTGTGGGTTATGCAGGGGTTACATATGCACGTTTTCACAATGCTGAGCTTGTCGCAAAGAAAACGACAAATTATGATATTAAAAATATTTATAACATTAATTTTTTTAAATATGTATATGCATATGAGGAAGAAAAAGAACAACTGAGAGAATTGTATTATTACATAAAAGAACTGCCGGACGTTTCTTTTTGTGGGTTTTATTTTTATTTCGAAAATGAACTTTTTATTACTCCTGAGTTGGGAACACTGTGTGGTCTTACACTTGTTGCTGACGAAACTGTAAACAGTGCATGGGTAGGAGCGAATATGGCAGAAGATTTCCCTGTAGGGGAGGATTTACAGAACATGTACAGCTATACGGTACAAGGGGTACTGCCGAAAGGGGCAGCTTTTTGGGGAAGCGGCTTTATTGATTCCAGTGGTTCTTTAGTTAATCTTGATAATTGTATCGTGATGGATGCTGATAAGCTTATCGAGGAAGATAATGAGTATATAACCAATGGAATTATAAATGATTTTTATTTTCATGTTGCAGATTTGGATAATATAGAACAGGTTAAGCAGGACATTAAGAATAAGGCTGATGAACTGGGGCTTGATGTATATGGCATAAATAGCCTGGATGTATTGTTTGAGAGGCAGGCGAGGGACGCAATGGATATGGCTGGAGAACATTATTACATGCCGTTTGTGGTGTTTATTTGTTCCTGTCTTGGGATGGTTCTTGCCACTCTGATTTCTTACAAGGTGAACAGACATGATACCAATATTATGTTGATGAACGGATTTACAAGGAGAGATATTTCTTGGATTTTTTTATTTGAAAATGGGTACAAATCAGCTGCCGCATTTGTGATTATGCTTGCATATTGGTTGAGCGACAAACGTGCGATTGAATATAGCGGTAATATAAATATGCTTCCACTGCTGTTTGGTGTCGGGGCGCTTGGAATTGTGCTGATATGGGTAAGCAGCCTGCCTGTCATTGTTAAATTAAAATCAAATCTGCCTGTCAGCCTAGTAGGAGAAGAAGAATGATTGAATTACAAAATATTAGTAAAATATATAAGAGTATCAATGGGAAAACGGATGCTTTGACTGATGTCTCGCTTACAATCAGTGAGGGGGAATTTGTGTGCATCATGGGAAAATCCGGTTCCGGAAAAACCACATTACTAAACATAATAGGGTGTATGGATAAGGCAAGCAGTGGAGAATATTGCCTTGATGCTGTGAATGTAAGCAAGCTTAGTGCAAACAAATTTGACAGGCTCCGCAGGGAAAAGATAAGCTTTATATTTCAAAAATATGAGTTGATGAGTAAGTATACAGTATATGAAAATATAGAGCTTCCGATGAATGCAAAAAGGATTTCAAGAAAAGAGAAAAAACAAAAAATTACAGATATAATGAAAAGGCTAGGGATATATGAGCTTCGTGATAAATTTCCCAAGCAGCTTTCAGGCGGGGAGCAGCAAAGAGTGGCTATTGCCAGAGCGTATGTATCTGATAATAAGTATATTTTAGCAGATGAGCCAACGGGCGCTTTAGATAATAAAAATACGCAGGAAATAATGAATATTTTTGAAGAGTTAAAGGATGATGGGAAAACAATAGTTTTAGTTACACATGACGAAGAAATTGCAATGAGGGGGAATCGTATTATTCGTCTTTTGGATGGAAAAATTATGGAGGCATAAATAAGCCGTCAATTTTGTCTGACTTTTTGGGGACAGAACATTTACACGGCTTGAAAAACTTGTTGGAAAAATGATTACAGTATGATATAATTGTACCAATGTATTACCCATTGTGATACATGAGTTTGACCAAAAAGGAGTGGGGCACATGAATTATATTATAAGTGGCAAAAATATTGAGGTTACAGAGGGTTTAAAATCAGCTATTTATGACAAAATCGGGAGGTTAGAGAAGTTCTTCGTTGATGATACGGATGTTCAGATAACATTTTCAGTAGAGAAGGAAAGACAGAAAATTGAGGTCACAATCCCTATGAAGGGTCATATAATCAGAGCAGAGCAGTCAAGCGATGATATGTATGTTTCCATAGATATGGTTGTTGAGGTTATTGAGCGTCAGGTGACAAAATACAAAAAGAAAATTGTTGATAAGGAACAGAACGCAGCATACATTCAAAATGATTTCTTCAATCTAGACGATGTTGATGACGAGGAAATCAAGATTATAAGAAGCAAGAGATTTGCAGTTAAACCTATGTATCCAGAGGATGCATGCATTCAGATGGAACTGCTTGGACATAACTTCTATGTATTCCGCAATGCGGAGACTGAGGAAGTGAACGTAGTGTACAAGCGTAAGGGTAACACATACGGATTGATTGAACCGGAGTTTTAGGGGGTAAACATAAGAAAGGACTGCCGCATTTGGTATTGATGCGGCAGTCCTTTTTTATGGCATTTACTTAAAAGAAAAATCTTGCCTAACATTCCCTTTAATGTTATATTAGAGGTTATGATGAAATTGTTATAGTAAAGTTTTAATGTACAGCAAAGAAAATATTTTTATATAACTTTGCACTGGAGGTAATGATGGGTCTATTTGAAAAGGTATTTGGCACTCATAGCGAGAAAGAATTAAAGAGAATTAATCCTATAGTTGATAAGATTGAAGCACTTGATGAGACTATGCAGGCAATGACAGACGAACAACTTAAGGCTAAAACGGAGGAATTTAAAAAGAGGCTTGAGGAAGGCGAAACTTTGGATGATTTGCTTGTGGAGGCATTTGCAGTTGTCAGGGAAGCGGCTGTCAGGGTGCTTGGCATGAAGCATTACAGAGTTCAGCTTATAGGTGGAATATTGTTGCATCAGGGACGTATACCTGAGATGAGAACAGGAGAAGGAAAAACATTGGTTTCCACATTACCTGCGTACTTAAATGCTCTTGAGGGTAAGGGTGTTCATATTGTTACGGTAAACGATTACCTCGCAAAGCGTGATGCTGAGTGGATGGGTAAGGTACATGAGTTTTTGGGACTTACCGTAGGAGTTATACTGAACAGTGACAAGAACGAGGAGAGAAGGGCAGCATACAATTGCGATATAACATATGTTACAAATAATGAACTTGGATTTGATTATTTGAGAGATAACATGGTTATTTATAAAGAACAGCTTGTTCAGAGAGATTTGAATTATGCTATCGTGGATGAGGTAGACTCTGTATTGATTGATGAGGCGAGAACACCGCTTATTATATCAGGACAAAGCGGTAAATCTACAGACCTCTATAAGATGTGTGATTACCTTGCAAGACGTATGCAGCGTGGTACTGCTTCAACGGAAATAAGCAAGATGGATGCCATTATGGGAACTGAGATTGAGGAAGATGGAGATTACCTTGTAAATGAGAAGGACAAGCAGGTTGTGCTTACTGCACAGGGTGTCAAGGAAGTAGAGCAATTCTTCCATATTGAAAACTTCTCAGATGCTGAAAACATTGATATACAGCACAATATGATTATGGCACTTCGTGCCCACGCACTTATGTTTAAGGATAAGGACTATGTTGTCAAGGATGATGAGGTTCTTATTGTAGATGAATTTACGGGACGTATTATGCCTGGAAGACGTTTTTCTGACGGACTTCATCAGGCGATTGAAGCAAAGGAAAATGTTAAGGTTAAGAGGGAGAGCCGTACTCTTGCTACAATAACATTCCAGAACTTCTTTAATAAGTACAAGAAGAAAGCAGGTATGACAGGTACTGCTCTTACAGAGGAACAGGAGTTTCGGGAAATTTATGGTATGGACGTTGTTGAGGTACCTACAAATCTGCCAATACAGAGAATAGACCATAACGATTCCGTATTTAAGACAAAGAAAGAAAAGCTGAATGCAATCGTTAAAGCTGTGGAAGAATCCCATGCAAAGGGACAGCCTGTTCTTGTTGGTACAATCAATATTGATTCGTCGGAGGAACTTTCAAAGCTTCTTTCAAAGAGAGGAATTCAGCATAAGGTATTGAATGCAAAATTCCATGAGATGGAGGCTGAAATTGTAGCTGATGCAGGACAAAAGGGCGCTGTAACGATAGCAACCAACATGGCAGGACGTGGTACCGATATCAAGCTTGGAGAGGGAGTTACTGAACTGGGTGGACTTAAGATAATCGGTACGGAAAGACATGAGTCACGAAGAATTGATAATCAGCTCAGAGGCCGTTCGGGACGTCAGGGAGACCCGGGAGAATCTAAGTTCTACCTTTCTCTTGATGATGAGCTTATGAAGCTGTTCGGTTCCGAAAAGGTTAAGTCTGTCTATGATGCACTTAACATACCGGAGGGCGAGGAAATACAGCATGGCACAATAACAAAATTTGTCGAGAAAGCACAGAAGAAGATAGAGTCAAATAACTTTGCCATCAGAAAAAATCTTCTGGAGTTTGATCAGGTAAATAATGACCAGAGAGAGGTTATATACGCTGAGAGAAAGAGAGTTCTCAATGGCGAAAGCATGAGGGATGTTATATTTAAGATGATTCAGGATACCGTTGAGAGCTATGTTGACAAAACATGCTCTGCCGACCTTTCCCCTGATGAATGGGAGATTGATGAGCTTTCAAGACTCCTGATTCCGATTGTGCCTCTTAAGCCTATAAAGCTTACTGATAAGGAGAAGAAATCAGGTAATCTCAAGGAATTTAAGCAACGACTGAAGGAGGAGGCTGCAAAGATATACGAATCCAAGGAGGCGGAATTCCCTGAGCCAGAGCATATAAGAGAAGTTGAGCGTGTCATACTTCTCAAGGTTATTGACAAAAAGTGGATGGCACATATAGATGATATGACCCAGCTCAGACAGGGTATCGGGCTTCAGTCATATGGTAGCAAGGATCCTGTAGTTGAATATAAGTTTGCCGGTTTTGACATGTTTAATGAAATGACAGCATCCATACGTGAGGAAACCGTACAAATGATACTTCACGTAAGGATAGAGCAAAAGGTTGAACGTGAAGAAGTTGCAAAGGTAACAGGTACTAACAGGGATGACACTGCAAAGAAGGGTCCAAAGAGGCGTGAGTCTGCAAAAATAGGAAGAAACGACCCATGTCCATGTGGAAGCGGCAAAAAATATAAGATGTGTTGTGGCCGTAACCTGTAAAATTCCTGTATCATAGAATAATATGAAAGTGGTGAAATAAGTGATAGAGCTTGATGGTTTTAAATATACAATGAGTGAATACAAGTCTCCGCTTGATGAAGTGAGGGATTCACTTTGACATTGCAGGTAAAACACTGCGGATAAAGGAGCTTGAGGCAAAACTTGAGGCACCGGGCTTTTGGGACAATGTGACGGAAAGTCAAATTGTTATGAAAGAGCTTAAAAACCTCAAAGATACGTTGGAAGCTTTTGAAAATATAGCAGGTCAATATGAGGATATAGAAACCTTAATTGAGATGGCGGAGGAAGAAAACGAGGATGGTCTCATTCCTGAAATAGATGCTTCCATACAAGCATTTATAGAAGAATTTGAAAACTTTAGGATAGATACACTTCTCTCGGATGAATTTGATGCAAATAATGCAGTTTTAACCATTCATGCAGGAGCAGGAGGAACTGAGTCTTGTGACTGGGCAGAAATGCTTTACCGAATGTATAACAGATGGGCAGATAAGCGAGGCTTTAGCGTTGAGGTGCTGGATTATCTTGACGGTGATGAAGCGGGAATTAAAACGGTAACATTTCAGGTAAACGGCATTAACGCCTACGGATATTTAAAGTCGGAAAAGGGTGTCCACAGGCTTGTAAGGATATCACCGTTCAACGCGGCAGGAAAGCGTCAGACGTCATTTGCATCCTTGGATGTAATGCCTGAATTGGACGAAGACATAAGTGTGGAAATAAATGAGGATGACCTTAAAATTGATACATACCGCTCCAGTGGAGCTGGTGGACAGCATGTAAACAAGACATCATCGGCGGTAAGAATAACACACATACCAACCGGAGTTGTGGTACAGTGTCAAAATGAGAGGTCTCAGCACAGTAATAAGGATAAAGCGATGAAAATGCTTATGTCTAAACTTTATCTGATAAAAAAACAGGAAAACCTTGAAAAAATATCGGATATACGCGGAGAAATTACTGAAAACGGTTGGGGAAGCCAGATACGTTCCTATGTATTACAACCATATACGATGGTGAAGGATCATAGAACCGGATTTGAGACCGGAAATGCACAAACGGTTTTGGATGGCGGAATAGACGGGTTCATTAATGCATATTTAAAATGGATAAATGTTGCAGGAGAATAAGTAATTACTGCGCATAGTGGAGGAAATAGCAAATGGCAGAGACAAAATATATTGTATTTCAATTAGATAAATACAAATATGGTATACGGCTTGATATAATTAAAGGAATTGAGAATGACTATAACATCGTGCCGATACCGATAGGTGCAGATAATATGAAGGGCATCATACATCTGAGAGGGGAAATTGTGCCACTCTTTGATTTGAAGAAAAAGTTTCAGATGGATTATAGCATGGAAGGCACGGAGATACAGCTTTTGTTAGCTGAGACTCATGGCATGAAGCTTGGGCTTGAAGTCGATGCGGTAGTTGGTATTTTGTCCATTGAAGAGGAGGATATAAAGCCTGTTCCCGCTGTAATAAAAAATGAGGAAACAGACTATATAGAAAATATTATAAAAATAGATTGCGGTGGAAAACCAGAAATCGTTTTAAGTGTTGCCATAGACAATATAATGTCCGACTTGGATTTTGAAAATGTATCACGTTCAATTGAGGATGTATCGTCGGAAGAAGAATAAAACAATGGGAGATAACTGGAAATGATAAATATAGCAGTGTTAGGATACGGAACTGTAGGTTCAGGTGTTGTAGAAGTAATTAACAAAAATCATAGTAGTATTAACAAGCGTGCAGGTGAAGAAATCAACATAAAATATGTACTTGATTTAAGAGATTTCCCTGGAGATCCTGTAACTGAAATTCTTGTACATGACTATAATATTATATTAAATGATGATGAGGTGGAAATAGTAGTTGAGGTTATGGGTGGAATCAATCCTGCACTTCAATTTACGAAGGATGCCCTTTTGGCAGGCAAGAGTGTTTGTACATCGAATAAGGAGCTGGTTGCAGCACATGGTGCAGAGCTTCTCGCGATTGCAAAGGAAAAGGGAGTAAATTTCCTTTTTGAGGCCAGCGTTGGTGGAGGAATTCCAATTATAAGACCGCTCAATCAATCGCTTACAGCCGATGAAATTACAGAGATTACGGGAATTTTGAATGGAACGACAAACTATATTCTCACGAAAATGACAGAAGACGGTTCTGATTTCGAAACAGTGCTTAAGTCGGCACAGGAAAAGGGTTATGCAGAGAGAAACCCTGAGGCAGATGTAGAGGGATATGATGCTTGCAGAAAAATAGCGATACTTGCATCACTTGCATATGGTAAGCAGGTTGATTACGAGGATATATACACGGAAGGAATCACTGCTGTTACAAAGCAGGATATTGCTTATTCAAAGAAGCTGAAAACAAGTATAAAGCTTCTGGGAACGAGCAAAATTATAGATGGGAAGTTGTATGCACTTGTTGCCCCTTTTATGATTGGTGAGGAACATCCGCTTAAAAATGTCAATGGAGTATTTAACGGAATATATGTTGACGGAAACATGCTTGGTGGAACAATGTTTTACGGAAAGGGAGCGGGTAAGCTTCCTACTGCCAGTGCAGTTGTGTCAGATGTTATAGACGCAGCGAAGCATAAGGGGACAAATATAATGACTATATGGGATAAGCAAAAGGTCACTCTTGGCGATATAAATGATTACCAAAGCAATTATTTTGTAAGAATATCAATACATGGAACGGATGAGGATGTTGTGAAAGCAGTTAAGGGCGCATTTCCGGATGCGGTTATCTTAGAGTCTGAGGACATCGAGGAATTTGCATTTATGACAGGGATTGTCTCAGGCGGGGAATTTGAGGAAAAAATTGCAGGATTCCATGTTATAAGCAGAATAAGAGTAACGGATGATGTAAATTTAATGAAATAAAAATATTGCTATACTCACGACGAAGTGATATACTCACAAATGTTGTTTGAATATATAATTGGACATTTTATAGGAGGAAGACATGCTGATAGTTAAAAAGTTTGGCGGTACATCGGTTGCCGACAAGGAAAGGATTTTTAATGTAGCTAGAAGATGTATTGAAGATTATCAGAAAGGTAATGACGTAGTAGTCGTCTTGTCTGCTATGGGGAAATACACCGATGAATTAATTGCTATGGCTAAGGATATTAATGAAATTCCGCCAAAGAGAGAGATGGATATGCTGTTCACAATAGGCGAGCAGATGTCGGTTGCACTTATGGCTATGGCAATGAATAAGCTGGGAGTTCCTGCGGTATCGCTAAATGCATTTCAGGTGGCTATGCATTCCACGTCAGTTTATGGCAATGCGAGATTAAAGAGAATAGACAGTGATAGAATAAGGCATGAGCTTGAACAGAGGAAAATAGTAATCATAACAGGATTTCAGGGAATTAATAAGTATGATGATTACACGACTTTGGGCAGGGGTGGCTCTGATACAACAGCAGTAGCACTTGCTGCATCGCTTCAGGCTGATGCATGTGAAATATATACAGATGTTGACGGTGTATATACCGCAGACCCACGAAAGGTAAAAAATGCACGTAAGCTTAATGCAGTAACGTATGATGAAATGCTTGAGCTTGCAACCTTGGGTGCAGGAGTTTTACACAATCGTTCAGTTGAACTTGCAAAAAAGTTTGGCGTACAGTTAGTTGTACGGTCAAGTTTAAATACTTCAGAAGGAACTATAGTCAAGGAGGGTTCAAAGATGGAAAAGATGCTTGTAAGTGGTGTAGCAGGAGATACAAATACAGCCAGAGTTGCTGTAGTTGGATTAAAGGATGAGCCGGGAGTAGCATTTAAGCTTTTCAATAGCCTTGCAAAGCATAATATAAATGTAGATATGATTTTGCAGTCAGTAGGAAGAAAAGGAACGAAGGATATAAGCTTTACAACAAGTGAGGATAATGCTGATGAGGCTGCTAAAATAATAAATGAAAACTTTAGCAACTTTGAGAGTGTTGATGTTGAGAAGAAGGTTTCAAAGGTATCAATCGTAGGTGCAGGTATGCAGACAAATGCGGGTGTTGCAGCTAAAATGTTTGAGGCACTTTATGATTGCGGCATAAACATTAGAATGATATCTACATCTGAAATAAGAGTAACTGTACTTATTGACGAAACACATACGGAAAGAGCAATGAATGCAATCCACGATAAGTTTGATTTAGGAAATTAATTTTATAATGACTAAGTATAGATAATATGTTAAAATGGGACTGTCACTTGATGAGGATGTAGTAATACAATCTGTGACAGTCCTTTGTTCTTAGATAGGAAACTGCGTTTCCTATCGGCACGCTTCTTACGAAGCTTGCTAAGACCCGAACTACAGCGTCAAAGACGCTTTGTTCTTAGATAGGAAACGATAGGAGTGTTTTGGTCATGAAAAGAAATGATTACATAACATGGGATCAATATTTTATGGGGATTGCCATTATGTCGGCAGCCAGAAGCAAGGACCCTAACACGCAGGTGGGTGCATGTATAGTGGATGAGAGTAACCGAATTTTATCCATGGGCTATAATGGAATGCCGTCGGGTTGTAACGATGATGAAATGCCGTGGGATAGGGAAGGCGAAGCACTTACCAGCAAATACTTTTTTGTATGCCATGCTGAGCTGAATGCAATATTGAATTACAGGGGTGGTGGAACCTTAAGGGGTTCGCGGTGCTATGTAACGCTTTTTCCGTGTAATGAGTGTGCGAAAGCAATTATACAGAGTGGAATAAAGGAAGTCATTTATATGGAAGATAAATATAGTGACTCAGAGAGTACTATCGCTGCAAAAAAAATGTTTGAAATGGCAGACGTGAAATATAGACTTTACAAAAACGAACATAAGAAGATAGAATTTGAAGTATAGGATAGCTGTTGCATCAGTTTGGTTATCAGATACGGATTTTAAATGTACTGATGCATGGCAGATAGGGAAAAATTATGATTGATACAAAAACAAAAACAATAAATATGACTTATCGGGCATTGTGCAGTTATGTTTTGAACGCATATTACAGGAATTTTTCAGGTATAATCAGCCTTGTTTTAGGCGTGGGTTCCATTGTGCTTATGATGATAGGATGGAACGATTTGGAAGGAACACAAAAGGTTATTTTGGCAATTATTGCAGTGCTGTTCCTCGTGATAAACCCGCTCCAGCTTATGTTTAAGGCATACCAGCAGTTAAAGCTAAGCTCCTCGTACAAAAAACCATTAAATTATACATTTTCAGACAAGGGCATAACGGTCAGTCAGGATGATGTTTCCCAGGATATACCTTGGGAGAGCATATGCAGGCTCTTTATGACGGGAAACATTATTGCAATTTATACAAGCAGGTATCATGCCTTTGTGATTCCACTGTCGGAGCTTGGAGAAGAAAAGGGGAAAATAATTGCGTCAGTCGTTCAATTTACAGCGGTGAATAAACCGCGCATAAGTAAAAATCTGGTGAGGTATCAAAGTGGAAAAGGACTGTAAAATATTTGAGAGCTTTGGTGCAGAGGATACCTTTCGCATAGGTAAGGAGCTTGCCAAAGCATGCCTTGCAGGACAGGTATACTGCCTGTATGGCGATTTAGGAACTGGGAAAACTGTATTTTCACAGGGGTTTGGTAAAGGGCTTGGCATAGAAGAACCAATCAGCAGTCCTACATTTACCATACTGAAAGAATACCATGACGGTCGGATTCCATTTTATCATTTTGATGTTTACCGTATTGGAAGCGAGGATGAGATGGATGAAATCGGATATCAGGATATTGTTGACGGTGACGGAGTTTGCCTCATTGAATGGGCAGAGCTTATCAGGGATATAATTCCTGAGGATTGCATTGATATTGTAATCACGAAAAATGTGGAAAAGGGCTTCGATTACAGAAGGATAGAAATAAAAAGGTGATTGTATGAAAATATTGGGCGTTGACAGCTCAGGAATGGTGGCAGGCGTTGCTGTGGTTGATGACGATATATTGCTTGCCGAATATACGGTGAATTACAAAAAAACTCACTCAGAGACACTGCTTCCAATGATTGATGAAATCGTCAGGATGACGGAACTTGACATGGACTCTGTGGATGCGATAGCTGTAGCGGCAGGACCGGGTTCATTTACGGGACTGAGAATAGGCTCGGCAACGGTGAAGGGGCTGGGTCTTGCTCTTAATAAGGATATCATAGAAATACCAACATGCATGGGACTTGCCTATAATGTGTGGGGTACGGATTCACTTGTATGCCCGATAATGGATGCAAGAAGAAAGCAGGTTTACACAGGCATTTATGAGTATGGAAATAACGAGCTTATTACGGTATCGGAGCAAAAAGCTGTAGATATATGTGAGCTTATAGATGAATTAAATGGGATGAATCAAAAAGTTATTTTTGTCGGCGACGGAATTCCTGTATATAAGGATATCATTAGTGAACATGCAACATTTCCATATGTATTTGCACCAGCCCACTGTAACAGGCAAAGGGCGGCGTCAATTGCAGCACTTGGTGTTATCTATGCGTCGAAAGGTTTGACGGTAGCTGCCGAACATCATAAGCCCATATATTTAAGAAAGTCACAGGCTGAACGTGAACGTGAGGAAAAGATGGCAAATGGGCAAAATTGATGGTGGGAATGTTATAGATTATGTTTCGGCATTGGAGAGGGAATGCTTTTCTGACAGTTGGAGTGCAGGCAGCATAAAAAGTTCGCTCAATCAAAGCTGCAATTTTCTGATTGTTGCGTACATGGATGGAACCACTGGGGAAAGCGGAGCGTTTACCATACGGGGGGGAACTAATGCTGCTTTACAGCTCGAAGATATGTGGAACAGCATATCGTGCCCTGTGTTTTGCGGCTATGTGATTGCAAATATGGCGGGTGATGAAAGCGAGCTTTTAAGAATAGCTGTAGTTCCTGCAAAAAGAAAAATGCACATTGCAGACAGATTAATGAAAAAATATGAAAAATGTGTAAATGCAAAATCCTATTATTTGGAAGTAAGGGAAAAAAATATTCCTGCAAGAAACTTGTACAAAAAATTTGGATACAAGGAGATAGGGGGTAGAAAGAAGTATTATGTAAACCCTGTTGAAGATGCAGTGATTTATTCAAAAACGATAATATGTGATGACAGGATATGACATATATGACATTTTTTCAACATTTAAAAATTTTAAAATCTCTAATATAATGATATAAGCAACTGCTTAGCATACAAATTGGAGGAATAAAATTATGATAAAATGCAATAAGTGTGGCCGTGAGCTGACATGTGTAAATGATATACCAAGAGAAGATTTTCTTCAGGTAAATAAGCCGTGGGGTTACTTCTCAAAAAAAGATGGAACCGTTTATAAGTTTATATTATGTGAAAAATGCTGTGAGGATTTTGTCAACACATTTGAAATACCTGTTGATGTGTCTGACAATACGGAGTTGTTATGAAATGTGTCAGGTTTTCTGTGAAAACTTGACCAATTGAAGAGGAAATAAGATGTTAGATGTTTGTCTGCTTGGCACAGGGGGGATGCTTCCATTGCCGTATCGAGCACTCACATCACTTATGATGAGATATAATGGAAGTAATATACTCATTGACTGTGGTGAGGGAACGCAAAATTCAATAAGAATAAAAGGATGGAGTTTTAAGCCGATTGATGTTATCTGTATTACACATTTTCACGCCGACCATATAAGCGGGCTTCCGGGACTGCTCCTCACGATGGGCAATGCAGAACGAACAGAGCCGCTTACGATGATTGGTCCCAAAGGCTTGGAAAAGGTTGTAAATTCACTGAGAATCATCGCGCCAGAACTGCCTTTTGAAATAAGGTTTATTGAACTTAACGAAGCTTTTGAAGAAATAAGCATTTGCGGGCTCAGATTGCAGGCGTTTAGAGTAAACCACAGAGTTACATGCTATGGCTACAACATCGTTTTAGACAGAGCGGGAAGATTTGATGCGGATAAGGCAAAAGCACTGGGCCTTCCGGTTCAATATTGGAGCAGGCTGCAAAAGGGTGAACGGGTCACCTATGAGGGAGCTGAATATACAAGTGATATGGTTATGGGAGAAGGCAGAAAAGGACTAAAAGTGACCTACTGTACCGATACCAGACCGACAGAGTCTATTGCATCAGCCGCAGATGGTGCTGATTTATTTATATGCGAGGGTATGTATGGTGAGGAGGAAAAGCTTGCCAAGGCAAAGGAGCACAAGCATATGATGATGTCCGAGGCAGCGAAGCTTGCAAAGCAGGCGGATGTTAAGGAAATGTGGCTGACCCATTACAGTCCTGCCACTGCAAGACCTTTGGATTTTGAGGACAAGGTCAAGGGCATTTTTTCAAGGGCACAAATGGGTAAGGACAGGATGTCGGTTGAGTTGAACTTTGAGTAGGTATATAATTTCCGAAGGGAGGAATAGTATGGCAAAACAAAAAGGCGCAGGGATTAAGGGAATTGTAATTGCTATTTGTATGGTGGTAATTGTTCTTTTCTATTTTAATTATTTAAGTAACAATTCCTCCAAAAAGAAAACAGAGAGACAATTGAATGAGCTGCAACAGCTTTGTGAATATGATATGCAGGGAAATTATCCGAAGACACCGAGGGATGTGGTCAAGATGCATTGCAGATACTTCAAGGTGTTTTATGGACAGGAGCTAAATGATGATGAGCTATATACGTTGAATCAGCAGGTGCGAAACCTATATTCCTCAGAGCTTCTATCGTATAATTCTGAAACGGACACACTCCGAAATCTAAAGCAGAACATAAAAAAAATGACAGAGGACGGGTATGTATATAAAACCTATGCGCTTCCTGAGGCAAGCCAAATAAAGCATTATACACAAAATGGAGTGGAAATGGCAACCCTTGAGGTGGAGATTACAATGGATGTAAAAAAGGATAAGGGATACATATATGCACAGTACGTTCTTGTAAAAGAGAATGAACAATGGAAAATACTAGCATGGGGTGATTCACAGTTTGGTGAGGGGAGCACACAGGCTGAGTAGAGGACAGGAAAATGAGTGTTACAATATTAGCAATAGAATCTTCGTGTGATGAGACGGCGGCGGCTGTTGTAGAAGATGGAAAAAATGTAAAGTCAAATATAATTTATTCCCAAATTGAACTGCACAAGCTGTATGGAGGCGTTGTGCCTGAAATTGCGTCCAGAAAGCATGTTGAAAAAATAAATCAGGTGATTACGGCTGCAATGAATGATGCAGGAGTGGCATGGAATGATATAGATGCGGTTGCGGTAACTTATGGACCGGGGCTGGTTGGTGCCCTGCTGGTCGGAGTGAGTGCGGCAAAGGCAATAGCCTATGCAAAGCACAAACCACTTGTGGGAGTAAATCACATAGAGGGGCATATAGCAGCAAATTACATTGAAAATGCTGATTTAAAGCCTCCATTTATGTGTATGGTCGCATCGGGTGGACATTCCCACCTTGTATATGTAAGAGATTACACAGATTTTGAAATTGTGGGCAGAACGAGAGATGATGCGGCTGGAGAAGCGTTTGATAAGGTGGCACGTGCCATTGGATTAGGTTATCCGGGAGGTCCTAAGGTTGACAAGCTTGCTAAGGAAGGAAACCCATCGGCAATTGCATTTCCAAGAGCATTTATGGAGGATGCACCATATGATTTTTCTTTTAGTGGCCTTAAGTCTGCCGTGCTTAATTATTTAAATGGATGTGGGATGAAGGGGATTGAGGTAAATAAAGCAGATGTTGCAGCGTCATTTCAGCAGGCAGTTGTTGATGTGCTTACAACAGGTTCCGTGCGGGCAGCAAAGGAATACGGCTGTGAGTGTCTTGCACTTGCAGGCGGGGTGGCATCAAACAGCACACTCAGAGAGGAACTTGAGAATGTCTGTAAAAAAAATGGCATTCGTTTTTTTCATCCATCACCTGTATATTGCACAGATAATGCAGCTATGATTGGGGTGGCAGGATATCACGATTACATGAATGGAGTGCGAAGCAGTCTGAATTTAAATGCTGTTCCGAATTTAAAAATAGGGGAGCGGCTTGGATAATGCAAGGACTGGCGAAAGCATAAATGGCAAGGTGAAATGTCATCATGTAATAGATGAATGGTAAAAAAGAAATGTTTAAAAAAAATAAAACTATATGGGGAAGATAAATTTTTGATGAATTAGAAGTGCATAACAATGATAGTTAAAGCTTTTCGGGGTGTTATGCGATGTAAGCATCTTTATGTCAGAAAGGTATAATCATGGCGATTGGGATTGTTTTGGCTGGCGGAAACGGAAGCCGTATGAACAGCAAGGTGGCAAAACAGTATATTATGCTTGGTGGTAAGGAAATATTATATTATTGCCTGAATACATTTGAAAAAAACAGGGATGTGACAGATGTTATTCTTGTTACGAGGGCAGGGGATATAGAATTTTGCCAGCAGAATATTGTCAACAAGTATGGATTTAAAAAGGTAAGAAATATTATAGCAGGGGGAAAACAGAGGTATGACTCTGTTTATAATGGGCTTCTTGCAGTAAATGACATAACGGGTGACAGAGAAAATGAAATTGTCATTATTCATGATGGGGCAAGACCGTTCGTAACGGACAAAATGATTTTTGAGTCTATCAACGAGGTGAAAAAGACCGGGGCATGTACGGTAGGCGTTCCTGTAAAGGATACAATTAAAATTGTTGACGAAAATATGCTGGGGGTATCTACACCAGACAGAAGCAGCTTGTTCCAAATTCAGACACCACAGACATTTTCATATCAGCTTATTATGGAAGCGTATCAAACCTTATATGGCATGGGTAAACATGCAGGCGTGAATAAAGATGAAGCGTATGAAAATGAACATGGAACGGAAGAATGTAAAAACGTATATACAGGAGAACCATACATGGGGGAATGTATAGCAAAAGAATATGGAAATGTACATAGAATAGAAACACACAAAGGGGAATATATAGCGAAAGAATATGAAGGTGCGCATAAAGCAGAACTGCACAAAGATATACATATAGAAGAGAATATAAATATTACGGATGACACAATGTTGTTGGAGCAGTGTTTGGGTGTGAAATCCAAGGTGATTTTTGGAGCATATGAGAACATAAAAATTACAACTCCTGAAGATGTCAGCATGGCAGAAATAATTGTAAAAAAACTTTTATAAAAATTTAAAAAACCAGTTGACAACCTAGACTGAGTTTGATAATATTAGTGAGTCGCTGACAAAACAGCGATTTTTATTTGACATTATAGTTCAAAGGTGAAGTACCTAAGGACGCAACATGGAGAGGTATCGAAGTGGTCATAACGAGGCGGTCTTGAAAACCGTTTGTCC
>CANTEG010000011.1 GCA_947652735.1 uncultured Lachnospiraceae bacterium
CCGCGACCCCCTCCTTGGCAAGGAGGTGCTCCACCGCTGAGCCACTCGCGCATATACAAAATATGAATTTGAATTCTTTTATTTGACGCTCTCTTCGCGACAAGTGATATAATACCATAAGAAAAAACGTATGTCAATAAAAAGTTAATAAAAAATATCGTAAAAAATAATAAAAATTCCATGAAAAAACAATTGTAAAAAAAAAAGGCTTTGGTATAATGAACAATGTAGTTGTTGGTGAATAAAACAAATACATGTAATAATATTAGTTTCTTCAAATGAAGGAGAATGATATGAGCAAAAAGATGAAAGCTGTTAAAAAACAAAAGAATGAAATTGAAATCGCGGCAACAGTTGATACAGCAGCAGTTAATTCTGATGCAACAGCAGATGAGTCGGTAGTGGGTGAGGATAATATTCGGACGGATACATTGAATAATGATGAGACTGAAAAGAAAAGTATAGGGATGCGTTTTAAGAAATTATTAGGTGCATCAATACATACATGGATATTTAAGTGTTTCGTTGTGGCTCTTATTCTGGAACTGGTACTGGAGATACTTGGAAGGCGTTCCATATTTGGCGGCTTTTCATTCCTTATTGGTTCACCTATTGTGTATATTTATAATGTATCCATTATATTTTTCACACTATTGTTTGCACTGTTCTTAAGAAAAAGAGTGTTTGGAATGATTTTTATAAGTATGGTGTGGATTATATGTGGAATCATTAATTTTATTGTGCTTGGGTTCAGGGTAACTCCGTTTGCCGCAATAGATTTTCTTATGCTCAAGGATACATTTAGTATGATAAATGTATATTATAGCAAGGGACAGCAGGTCATTATTGTGATAGCAATTATAGCGGTGATTGCCCTCATGGTCGTGCTGTTTAAGAAAACTCCAAAATTTGAGGGGGAGCGGAGAGTTAAGGGAACCATGCTTGCATGTATTATCGCATGGTGTGTTGTTCTTTGGTTTACAAAATATAGTGTAAAGCATAACTTTATATCTGATGACTTTGCAAATCTGGGTACGGCATATAAGGATTATGGATTTGCCTACTGCTTCACAAATAGTATTATTGATAACGGAATCAGTAAGCCGGATACTTATTCTGAGGAGCATATTAAGGAAATAAAAGCAGAACTTGATAAGGATAAGTCCACCGGACGTCAGAAAAAACCTAATATAATTATTATTCAGTTGGAGTCGTTTTTTGATCCAAATGATGTTGTAGGACTTACCATGAGTGAAAATCCGCTTCCAACCTTTACCAAATTAAAGGAGAAGTATCCATCGGGCTATTTTACGGTTCCTGCACTAGGTGCTGGTACGGCAAACACTGAGTTTGAGGTGCTTACTGGAATTAAGTCAAGTTATTTTGGAGCGGGAGAGTATCCATATAAGACTACGGTAAATGAGGTTCCTGTTGAAGGGCTTTGTTCGCTTTTGAAGAAACAGGGATATGGTACTTATGCCATTCATAACAATAAGTCATCTTTCTATGACAGAAAAAATGTATATAACATGATGGGCTTTGATGCATTTATATCATTGGAATATATGTATGATATTGATTATACCTCAACAGGATGGGCAAAAGATGCCTCGCTTGTTGAAGATATTATGAAGTGCCTTAAGGATACGGACGGACAGGATTTTGTTTATACAATCAGTGTTCAGGGACATGGCCGGTATCCGGGTGGTGAGGATACCTGTGATGACCATATACAGGTACAGTATGATAATCTTGAAATGGAACAGCCGATTCATTATTATGTGAATCAGATTTATGAAATGGATTTAATGATTGAGCAACTTATAAAAGAGCTTGATGCTTATGGTGAGGATTATGTGCTTGTGCTTTACGGTGACCATCTTCCGTCGCTTGAGCTTACTGAGGAACAGCTTCCTGACAGTACGTTGTTCCAAACGGAGTATGTTATGGTGAATAACATTAATCTTAAGCTTGAGGATGAGGATATTAATGCAAGTGACATTTCTTTGAAGCTACTCGATGCATTAAACTTACCCCTTGGATATGCACAGAAGGCTCATAAGCTTTATACGGGAAAGGTGCTTGATGATGTACTTGTAAACATTGCTTACGATATGCTTTATGGTGATAATTATTTGTATGAAAATCAGGTTATGGTGCCTGAGGGTGATATGAAGATGGGTGTTGACAAAATTGTTGTATCTGATGTCAAAAATGAGGATGACCATATTGTAATTTCGGGAGAAAATTTTAACCAGTATTCCGTTGTTTATGTAAATGGGGACAGACAGGATACGATTTACATTGACAGAAAAACACTTATGGTTGAGGGGATGACGCTTTATGGCGGTGATGAGCTGAATGTCAGACAAATTGACAAATCCCACCATGAGCTGAGTGAGACAAATTTGTTTATTTTTTAAAAATTTTTTAAAATACTGTAATATGTGTTTGAATAGTGCTGAAAAATGTTGTATAATATGTGCGAGCCTTTAGGCTGAAGAATTAATATTTTATTATTATGTATAAGGAGACGGAAATACCATGATGCCATCAATTGATGTGAAACTTATTAATCCATTTCTTCAGTCAAGTATTTCCATCATGGAAAGTGTTACAAGTGTTAAATTGACTGTAGGAAAACCAGAAAAGACAGATTTCGTTTTTAGCGAGCCTACATATGCGATACAGGTTGGTATTGTTGGTGAGATGAAGGGACAGGCAATTTTGGCAATGAAAGATGAAAATGCCAAAGATATAGCGTCTAAAATGATGTATGGTATGCCTGTTGCAGAGCTTGATGAGATGTCATCATCAGCTTTGAATGAGCTGAGCAATATGATTTTGGGAAATACTGCTACTATATTCTCTACGCTTGGAATTTTGATTGATATTACACCTCCTCTTGCAGTGCATGGCTCAAACTTGAAGCTTAAGTCTGATATAGACGGTATAAAAGTTCCTCTTATGTATGAGGGCAGAGAGTACATAGGTCTTTATATTTGTGTACATCAGGGCAAATAACTGATTGACATAAGCTTGTATGAGTGTTAGTATATCATCATCTTAAAAGTACATAGATAATTTAATATGAGCAAGTAAAAAATGTTGTATTTGTTAGCTATAGTCATTTACAACATTTTTTAGTATAAGAAGAAAGGAAAAAATAAGATGGGTAAGATTATTGGTGAAGGCATTACATTTGATGATGTGCTCTTAGTACCACAGTTTTCAAGTGTAATACCAAATGATGTGAATTTAAGTACACAGCTTACAAAAAAAATCAGGTTAAACATTCCGCTTATGAGTGCTGGTATGGATACCGTTACGGAGCACAGAATGGCAATTGCCATGGCGAGACAGGGTGGTATAGGTGTCATACATAAAAATATGTCTATACAGATGCAGGCGGAAGAGGTTGATATGGTTAAACGTTCAGAAAACGGAGTAATTTCTGACCCATTTTATTTATCACCTGAACACACACTTGATGATGCTGACAAGCTTATGGCTAAATTCAGAATATCAGGTGTTCCAATTACTGAGAACGGAAAGCTTGTAGGTATTATAACAAATCGTGATTTGAAATTTGAAACAGATTATACGAAGAAGATTAAGGAGTCAATGACGACCGAAAATCTTATCCTTGCCAAGGAGGGAATTACGCTTGAAGAAGCAAAAGCGATTCTTGCCAAGGCACGAAAGGAAAAGCTTCCTATTGTTGATGATAACATGATGCTTAAAGGGCTTATTACCATTAAGGACATTGAAAAGCAAATTAAATATCCGTATGCTGCAAAGGATTCACAGGGAAGACTTCTTTGTGCGGCAGCAGTTGGTGTTACTCCAGATATTTGTGACAGAGTGGATGAGCTTGTTGCTTCTAAGGTTGATGCAATCGTAATTGATACTGCTCACGGACATTCAGAAAATGTTCTTAAAACATTTAAGATGATTAAGGAAAAGTATCCTGACCTTGATGTCATAGCAGGTAATGTAGCTACGAAGAAGGGTACACAGGCTATGATAGATATGGGTGTGGATGCGGTTAAGATAGGAATCGGACCAGGTTCAATTTGTACAACACGTGTTGTTGCAGGTATCGGTGTTCCGCAAATTACTGCCATTATGGATGCATATGAAGCGGCAAGTGCAGCAGGTATACCTGTGATTGCTGATGGTGGTATCAAGTATTCAGGAGATATTACCAAGGCTCTTGCAGCAGGTGCAAATGTTTGTATGATGGGAAGTCTTTTTGCAGGTACGGATGAAAGTCCTGGAGAGTTTGAGCTTTATCAGGGAAGAAAATATAAAGTATACAGAGGTATGGGTTCTATCGCTGCTATGGAATGTGGAAGCAAGGACAGATACTTCCAGTTAAATGCAAAGAAGCTTGTACCTGAGGGTGTAGAAGGACGTGTTGCCTATAAGGGAACCGTGGAGGATACAGTATTCCAGCTTATCGGCGGACTTCGCTCAGGCATGGGTTATTGTGGGGCACATAACATTGAGGAGCTTCATGCAAATGCTGAATTTGTAAAGATATCAGCAGCATCCCTCAAGGAAAGTCATCCCCATGATATACAGATTACGAAAGAAGCACCAAATTACAGTGTAGAGTAGTGGAGTGCAAAAAATAAAGTCATAAAATAAAGTCATAAAATAAGAACGTGCTGCGTAATGAGACAATCTTTTCGTGCGGCACGTTCTTTGTTCTTTTATATGAATGTCCTTTGTTCTTTTGTATAAAATAAAATACACTTTTTTGACAGAAAAACATTTACAAAAAAACAGTTGAATGATATATTTTCCATGGATGGTATTCGAAAGAAACCATACCGGAAAATAAAAGTGTCAGATTATGCTTTATGTTCCGTCTTTGTAGTATGAGCAAGGGTGATGCAAGTGTATGTATTGCAGCATGTAGTTTGCCTATAAAACAAGAAGGAAGGTGATAGTATGAGGATTGGATTTATTGGCGCTGGAAAGATGGGCTTTACTTTGGGGAAACACCTGAAAAAAAGCACCGACATCGTGCTTGTGGGATATTTTAGCCAAAATCCCGAAAGTGCAAGGGAAGCCGCAAAATTTACTGATACCAAATACTATGAGGATTTGAATGAACTTGCAGATTTATGTGACGCTTTGTTTATTACAGTACCTGACGGGCAGATAGCTGTTATTGCCAAAATGCTTGACAGACTAGGGATTGCCATGGAGGGGAAGATTTTATGTCATACGAGTGGGGCACTTTCCTCACAAATTTTTTCTGGTATGCACAGCCAAATTTACGGCTATTCGATACATCCTATGTGTGCGGTCAGCTCAAAGACCAAGTCGCACGTAAATTTCAGCAAATGCTTTATTACAATTGAAGGGCACGAAAAATATTTGGATTTTTTTGTACGGTTGTTTGGCTCATTGGGACATGAGGTTAAAATAATTGGACAAGAGAATAAGATAAGGTATCATGGTGCTGCAGTTATGGCGAGCAATTTGGTTATCGGCTTGTATCATATAGCACAGGAGGAACTTTCTAAATGCGGTTTTACATCTGAGGAAGCCGGTCGTGCACTGAAATTTTTGTTTTGCTGCAATGCCGAAAAGTTGGCAGAATATGGATGTGGGGAAGCACTTACGGGTCCCGTTGAACGATGTGACAGAAATACAATTGCCAAGCATATGTCGGTGCTTGACGGTGAAGCACTTGAAATTTATAAATTATTGTCAAGGCAGCTTATAGATGTGGCAAGGGAGAAGCATGGCGAGGCAATGAAGGATAGATATGATGAGCTTTATGAGATGCTGAAACCATAAAAATATTAACAAAATAGATGTTGTGGGGAATGTTTATAAAGAATAAGGCTGTTGAAATTAATATTATTGATTTTATAAAAAAATACAAAATATGACTGCTTGTATTGGTATCCGCTTAATGTACCTGTAACTGACATGCTTATGATTGCTTACGATATAGATAAAATTTATGATAAGCAGGATATTGATTATTTGAGACAGGTAATGGATAAATGCAGCATTGTACACGCAGAGAAATTTCAAATGGACAGTTCTGAGTATACTGAAAAGGTTAATTTGCTCAAGCTGTTATATGAAAAAGATGAGGATGGCTATAATTTTCCGTGGTGCGTAGAAGCATTTTATTTTGAACAATCACGAACGTGGATGATTTATGTATCTCATGAGGGAACAATCACATTTACGGGATGTGATATTGTTGATGCTGCAAGAACCATCATTCCTGATGAGTATTTATATTGTTTGTGTTAAGTTTTCTATGAAAACTTGACACGCAGCGTCAGCCCATTTGCTGAAAGCAAATTTGGAATGGGCTGATGTTCAAGAAGATAGGAGGACAAAAACATGAAAAAAACAGTTTTAACATTTGCGGAGGCGAAGGAACAGGGAGAGAAGCTTACCATGCTTACAGCCTATGACTATTCAACTGCAAAGCTGATAGATGGAGCTGGGATTGATGCAATACTTGTGGGCGACTCACTTGGAAATGTAATACTTGGCTATGAGGATACCCTTTCCGTTACGGTTGAAGATATGATACACCATGGGGCGGCTGTGGCAAGGGGAGCAAAGGATGCTCTTGTCGTAATCGATATGCCGTTTATGTCTTATCAGACTTCCGTTTACGATGCGGTTGTAAATGCAGGAAGACTGATGAAGGAAGGCAGGGCAGGTGCGGTAAAGCTGGAGGGCGGAACTGAAGTCTGCTCTCAAATAAAGGCTATAACTGATGCAGGAATACCTGTCATGGCACATCTTGGGCTGACACCACAGTCGATAAATGCATTTGGAGGCTTTAAGGTGCAGGGTAAAACGGAAGCAGCAGCAAAAAAACTTGTGGAGAATGCAATTGCAGTTCAGGAGGCAGGTGCGTTTGCTGTCACCTTAGAATGTGTTCCGGATAAGCTTGCGAGGCTTGTCACAGAAAAGCTTGATATACCTACGATTGGTATAGGTGCAGGTGCAGGCTGTGATGGACAGGTGCTTGTATATGCAGATATGCTTGGAATGTTTAGCGATTTTACACCAAAGTTCGTGAGAAGATTTGCAAATACGGGTCAGATTATGACTGATGCATTTAAGGCGTATATAGAAGCTGTCAAGGACGGTTCTTATCCGGAGGAGAAGCACACCTATAAAATAGACGATGACGTGATTGAAAAGCTGTATTAGAATTTGCAGGGAGATATGTTATGGAATTAGTGCGTGTGGGAGAAAAAACCTATTATATTAAAAATCCTACTAATATAGGAATTTACAAAGCAGATGATGAAAATGTTTATTTAATTGATAGCGGAAATGATAAGGATGCAGGAAAAAAGATATTAAAATTAGTTGGAGAACAGGGTTGGAAGATAAAGGGAATTATAAACACCCACTCAAATGCAGACCATATTGGCGGGAACCAGGTTATCTGCGACAGGACAGGATGTGATGTATATGCCTGTGAAATTGAGAAGGCATTTACGGAATATCCCATGCTGGAACCGTCATTTTTATATGGTGGATACCCATTTAAGGATTTAAGAAATAAATTTTTAATGGCAAAGGGAACAAAGGCAGTAAACATAACAACGCATTTACCTGATGGTCTAAAGTATTTTAGCTTAAAGGGACATTTCTTTGACATGGTAGGAATTAGAACATCGGATGATGTTGTTTTTTTAGGAGATGCACTGTTTAGTGTGGAAACAATTACAAAGTACCATATGTTTTTCATTTATGATGTCAGGGAGTTTCTTAATACATTGGATTACCTGGAGGGTATAGAGGGAAAATTATTTATTCCTTCTCATTGTCAGGCAGTGGACGATATTAAGGATTTAATTTTGTTAAATAGAAATAAGATAAATGAAATTTTAAAACTGATATATGAGTATTGTAAAAATAAAGTGACATTCGATGAGATTTTAAAATATGTCTTTGATACATATTCACTGACAATGAATGCGAATCAGTATGTGCTTTGCGGAAGCACGGTAAGGTCATATTTATCTTATTTGTGCGATGAAGGCAGGATAGCATATGGGTTTGATGAAAATAAAATGATTTGGAAACAGGCTTGTTAAGGGAAAAAGAACGGAGGATTTAAAATATGAATATAGTAAAAACAATCAAGGAAGTAAGAGAAAATGTAAGGCAGTGGAGAGGAGAAGGTTTTTCCGTAGGACTTGTACCTACGATGGGATATCTCCATGAGGGTCACGAGAGCCTTATCAAGAGGGCTGTTGCAGAAAACGACAGGGTTGTTGTCAGCGTTTTTGTAAACCCAATGCAGTTTGGTCCGAAGGAGGATTTGGCAAGCTATCCAAGGGATATTGATGCGGACAGCAGACTTTGTGAGGCAGCGGGGGCAAGCCTTATATTTCACCCTGAGCCGGAGGAAATGTATGATGAGGGATTTTGCTCTTTTGTTGATATGACAGGACTCACCAATGCACTTTGCGGACTTTCCAGACCAGTGCATTTCAGGGGCGTGTGTACGGTAGTAAATAAACTGTTTAACATTGTTACTCCAGACAAGGCATATTTCGGTGAGAAGGATGCACAGCAGCTCGCAGTTGTTAAGCGGATGGTTAAGGATCTGAATATGGATATCGAGATTGTGGGATGTCCTATTATAAGGGAAGAAGATGGTCTGGCAAAAAGCTCCCGAAACACATATCTTTCACCTGAATCAAGAAAGCAGGCAGTTGTACTTTCAAAGTCAATCTTTATGGCGAAGAAAATGATTGAGGATGGGGAGCGGGATGCCAAAAAGGTAAAGAATGCCATGAGGGATATGATAAATGAAATGCCTCTGGCTGACATAGATTATGTAGAAATCGTGGATGTAAATACAATGCAAAGTATAGACAAAATAGAGGGTGACATACTCTGTGCAATAGCTGTAAATATCGGCGGAGAGGCAAGACTAATTGATAACGTTATGCTATCCCTGAGCAATGCATAAGCAAGTGCAATATGCACGAGCAAGTATGCTTGCAGAGAGCATATTGCACTTGCTTATATAGTGCGAAGCACGGCACCGACTCGAAGCGAAGCGGAGAGGAGGTGGCATTGCGAAGAAGAGGAACATGTATTGCGAAGAAATGCACGAGCAAGCATGCTTGCAGAGAGCATATTGCACTTGCTTATATAGTGCGAAGCACGGCACCGACTCGAAGCGAAGAGGAGGTGGCATTGCGAAGAAGAGGAACATGTATTGCGAGGAAAATGAAAGGAGAACCATATGTTTTTAAATATGCTGAAAGGCAAAATTCACAGGGCAACAGTAGTACAGGCTGAGGTAGATTATGTGGGAAGCATAACCATAGACGAGACACTTATGGAGGCAGCGGGCATACTGGAATATGAGCGTGTTCAGGTTGTGGACGTAAATAACGGAAACAGGCTTGAGACATATGTTATTGCAGGTGAAAAAGACAGCGGAATGATTTGCTTAAACGGTGCTGCCGCAAAGCTTGTTGACGTGGGGGATAAGGTTATTATCATGTGTTATGCACAGATGACTGCTGAGGAATTTAAAAGTAATCCTCCAAGAGTGGTATTTGTAGATGATAATAATAAGATAAACAGGGTTACAAGATATGAAAAGCATGGATTGCTGGAGGATATGGTGTAATTAACATATCATACGAAGGAATGCAATTTGTAATGAAGTAGCCATGAACAAAACTTAGTTTTAGAAATAATGTGTTTTGCTCATTTTTATAAATGAAGAAATTGGGAGGTTTCATATGCTTACAGGAAAAAGAATTGTCCTTGGTATTAGTGGAGGGATAGCTGCATATAAGATGGCAAATGTTGCCAGTATGCTTGTTAAGCTTGGGGCGGATGTCCATGTTATTATGACGGAGGCCGCTACACATTTTATTACCCCTGAGACATTTGAGGTTCTTACAAAAAACAGATGCTACACGGATACATTTGACCGTGGAATGGACATGCATGTGCCGCATGTTACCCTTGGAACGACAGCGGACTGCTTTCTGATTGCTCCTGCAAGTGCAGATATACTTGGCAAGATTGCAAATGGAATTGCAGATGATATGCTGACAACAACGGTGCTTCCTGCAAAGTGTCCTGTATTAATCGCACCTTCCATGAATGTACATATGTACGAAAATCCTATTGTGCAGGATAATATGAGAAAGCTTGCCTCATATGGATATGAGATAATTGAGGCTGACTGCGGATTTCTCGCATGCCGTGATACGGGAAAGGGAAAGCTCCCACCTGAAAAGGATTTGGTGGAATATATACTTCGTGCCTGTGGAAAAACGAAAGACCTTCAGGGTAAGAAGATTCTTGTAACAGCGGGGGCAACGAAGGAAGCAATAGACCCTGTCAGATATATAACAAACCACTCCACAGGGAAGATGGGATATGCAGTTGCGAGAATGGCAATGCTGCGGGGGGCTGATGTAACTCTTATATCGGGAGAAACTACCATTGACGCACCGATGTTTGTAAATACCATAAGGGTAAAATCGGCAAAGGATATGTTTGATGCCGTAATGTCATATAGTGAAAATCAGGACATTATTGTGAAGGCAGCGGCAGTAGCTGACTACAGACCTGTCAGTACCGCAGATGAAAAAATAAAGAAAAATGACAGCACTATGAATATAGAGCTTGAAAAGACAGATGATATATTAAAAGCACTTGGAGAACGTAAAAAGGCAGGACAGTTCCTGTGCGGTTTTTCAATGGAAACAGAAAACATGATTGAAAATTCAAGGGCAAAGCTGGAAAAGAAAAATCTTGATATGATAGCGGCAAACAATCTTAAGGTTGCAGGTGCAGGCTTTGCAGGAGATACAAATGTGCTTACGCTAATTACAAAGGATGGGCAGTGTGAGCTTCCGATGATGAGTAAGGAGGAGGCTGCGGACAGACTGCTGGATGAGATTTTAAATAGAGGGGTTATATAATAGTTATATTTTTATGACTTTAGGGCGGTTACCACGGATGCGGATGTTTGGATTGGAATAAATTGTCAGTATAGAAACAGGGAGGCATGGAATGTCAATCTATATGATTAGAAGTAAATCCAGAGGACAAAGAAGAAAGTTTAAAACATTGTCAGGCTGGATTGATAAAATAGAACCTTTTAAAGATACGAATAAAGAATTTGAGCATTTTCATGTTCCTTGTGGTCCCTGGCTGGCGAAACCTAAAACATCAGCCAAAATCAAAACACAATTTTGTAAAATATGGATTGAAAAAACAGAAGAGTTTATTGCCAAAAAGCCAAAAGAGTTATCCTTTTGTAAGGTTGTAGCCGTGATTACATATCCCGATGTAAGAAATTCGCAGATTATTATTTTTTATGATGAGGAATACTATAAATCCTTTTGGGACAGAAAAGGACCATATCAAATATGGACTCCCATTAAGAAGAAACATTCATTTGCAGAAGAAAGAGGAATCCTAACAAGGTTACCTGAGATTGGATATATAGAAGAATTGGATGATGAAGATTATCATACAAAATCATATCTTTGGTTTTATGGGGAATGGTTATAGTTAAATATCGTAAGATAAATTTAATGGGAAAACAAAACATAGGTAATGAAGTGTTGTTGCAATATATGATATTGATGCAGATAGTATGGTAAAGAAGATAAAGGTGATAGCGTGGCCCATTTCTTTAGATGAATATAAAGAGCAGAACGAATACAGCGAATATTTTAACACACTTACCAATGGTGTGATTTATAAGGTTGCAGGAAGACTACAATATAATGCTTTTGGTGAAGTGGCATTTTTGTATATTAAAGAGGTTTTGGAAGAAAACGTATCGGGAACAAAGCTTGATAAAAAAACGGGAAAAGTATCTGGCTCCCATTCATTTAGAGGATGAAGTATTAGGCAAATTAGTATTGGAAAAATCAGAAGGGCTATTTGAGGGCATATATAATTTTTCAGGTGACGATATTACGATTTATATTGAGGTGGAATGGAGCAGTAAAGCAACATGGAAAAGGTCTTTGTCTGTGGCAAGGGATTTTGTGGAGCAGATTGCAAAAAAGGATAAGGAGACCAGAAAATATTTTGCAGAAACTTTATTTAGCTTTGGTATGACTATTATTTATTCTGTTACATTCATTATTACTGTTTGCATTATGATATGGCGACACACGCATCAGAGTTAAAATATTTTAGGGTGGGGGAATACATCATGCCTTTCACATACAAAAGAGCAACAATTAAAGACATAGATATACTTACAAGAACAAGGATAGAGGTACTTAGGGCGGCAAATGGACTGTCTGAGGATGTTGATATGAGTGAAGTGGAAAAGCAGTCACGCATGTATTACGAAAAAGCACTTTGTAATGATATGCATATTGCATACCTTGTTTTTGATGAAAATTGCTTTGTGGGAGCCGGAGGAGTCAGCTTTTTTCAGGTTATGCCTACATACCATAATTCAAGTGGAAATAAGGCTTATATTATGAATATGTATACAAAGCCTGAATACAGAAGAAAGGGTATTGCGTATAAAACCTTGGATTTGCTTATAGAAGATGCAAAAAGCAGGGGGATAACAGCAATTTCTTTGGAGGCTACTGATATGGGACGTTTCTTATATGAAAAATATGGCTTTGTAAAAATGAAAGATGAAATGGAACTGCCGCTATGAAAAGGCATTTAATAGAAAATTAAAGGAGAGCTTTTATGAACGAAAAAAGACAGGCATACAACCCGTTTTTGCCGGTTGACGAGTATATTCCTGACGGGGAACCACACATTTTTGACGGAAGAGTCTATCTGTACGGCTCCCACGACAGGGAGGGCGGCTACACATTTTGTATGGAAGATTATGTGACGTATTCTGCCCCTGTCTGCGATTTGACCGACTGGAGATACGAGGGTGTTATTTACAAGGCATGTAATGACCCTGATTATCCCGTTAAGAAATATATGTATGCCCCTGATGTTGTGCGGGGAAATGACGGAAGATACTACCTTTATTACTGTATGTCCGGTGATTACGGGGTTGGCGGTTATACAGGAGCCATTAAAGTGGCGGTTTGTGACAGTCCTTGCGGAGAGTTTCGTTTTTTGGGAACTGTTCAAAATCCTGATGGTACTCCCATGAAAAAATATGTATGCTTTGACCCTGCCGTTATAAATGACAATGGAGTCATTCGTTTATATTATGGCACCCAATATGATTATGAGGAAAGAGAGGATTTTGAGGAAAATCCTGATTATATTTTACAGGAAATGGAAATGTTCGGCAGGACGAAAGAGGAGATTTTCGCCTACAGGCAGGATAAGGAAAGTTCCCTAAACGGTAAAGAGGGTGACTGCGACAGTATTATGGGTGCAGCAACCCTTGTGCTATGTGATGACATGCTTACTGTGAAGGAACCGCCTAAGCATATTATTCCTTACAGGGTAAAAAATACAGGTTTTGCGGCACATCCGTTTTTTGAAGGTGCCTCCATGCGTAAGGTGGGGGATAAGTATTATTTTGTGTATTCCTCTTTCCAGAACCATGAGCTTTGTTATGCAACAAGTGATTATCCCGACAGGGATTTTACATTTGGAGGGACGATTGTGTCAAATGGAGATATCGGCTATGAGGGTAGAACCATTAAGCACAATATGACAGGAACAACACACGGAAGCATTATTGAAATCAATCATCAGTGGTATGTGTTTTATCACAGGCTTACCCATAAGTCCGATTATTCCAGACAGGCATGTGCGGAAAAAATTAAATTTGAGAGGGATGGAAGCATTAGGCAGGTTGAAATTACAAGCTGCGGATTAAATGACGGGCCGCTTATTGCAAAGGCGGGATATGAATATTCGGCTGTCATTGCCTGTATAGTTACAAATGGTCATATGCCTCACGGATGCAACAGTATTTACAGGGATGCGTTTCCAAATGTATCCCACAAGGGTGATGACAGGTTTATTGCCGAGATTGAACATAATACCCTGATTGGATATAAGTATTTTGTCTTTGATAGCGTAAAGACCATTAAGCTTACAGTGAGAGTTGAGAGCGACAGAAACAGGGTTTTGTATGAAGGCCCTGTGCGTGTAGATGAGAGATCAGGCTCAGGAAATACGGAAAATGATATATCGGAAAGAAAAGCATTAACGGATGATGAAGAACATAATGTATTACATGAGAAAATATCCTTTGAGGTTCGGCTTGCGGAGGATGGACCGATTGTGGGTGAAATAGAGCTTTCCGACTGTGAGGAGTGGACTACCTTTGAGGGAATGGTAAGTGTGCCTGACGGAGAGCATGGACTTTTTCTGACATACAAAGGAAGCAGGAAGGTACAGCTTTTGACGGTGGGGTTTTAATATATTAAAAAGGCAGTGACGTCAAAAGCATCAGGAGGAGAATGCAATGGGGGAATTATCAATAAAATACAATGAGCTTTGTGCAATGTCCGATAAAATTCCTTTTTATGAGGAGTTTGGATTTTCTGCAAATCGTGAGTATAAAAAAAGTGATTTGATAAAATTGTCTCAGGGATAATAAATGGAAAATTCAACCGTACGTTGAATTTATCCCACTATTTCTAGTATGCGGTTATTGTTTATGGTAATCAGGTAAGCTATCATAAAAGAAAAATGGAGGTCTTTTTATGCTAAACAGTATTAAGGTCGGTAGTTTTATTATGGACAAGCGTAAATCCATAGGGCTTACCCAACAGCAGCTCGCACAAAAATTAAATGTTTCCTTTCAGGCTGTATCAAAATGGGAAAACGGAACCACATATCCGAATATTGAAATTTTGAAGGATTTGGCAACTGTTTTAAATGTAACTGTGGATGAGATTTTATCGGGAAATGAAAAGGATAATGAACGTGTCGGTAAAAAATAATATAAGCAATATCAGGAGGTAAATGCAGATGAAAAATGTGCTTGTTACAGGAGGAACGGTTTTTGTAAGCCGTTATGTTGCCGAATATTACGTTAGAAAGGGCTTTCATGTATTTGTTCTTAACCGTGGTACGGGAAAACAGCCTGAGGGTGTGACATGGATTTGTGCTGACAGGGGAAATATAGGCGATAAGCTGCGAGAGTATCATTTCGACGTCATTTTCGACATAACCGCTTATACAAAAGATGATGTGAACAATCTGCTTGATGCAGTGGAAATGTACGACGACTACATATTAATAAGCTCCTCGGCAGTATATCCTGATAATGAAAAACAGCCGTTTTGCGAGGAAACCCCTTTAGGAGCGAATAAATTTTGGGGAAAATACGGAACGGATAAAATCGAGGCTGAAAATGCATTGTTACAAAGAAATCCTGATGCATATATTTTAAGACCGCCGTATTTGTATGGTAAATACAACAACGTATATAGGGAGGCTTTTGTATTTGACTGTGCCCTTTCGGATAGAAAATTTTATTTGCCGCAGGACGGCAGTATGAAATTACAATTTTTTCATGTGGATGACCTTTGCAGATTTATGGATGCTATTTTGGACAAAAGACCTGACAGACATATTTTTAACGTGGGAAATGAAGAGTCAATTTCTATTAAGGACTGGGTAAAGAACTGCTATGGGGCATTGGGTAAAGATGCGGATTTTATAAATGTAGACAGAAGCGTGGAACAGCGGAATTATTTCAGCTTTTATAATTACGAATACTGCCTTGATGTTGGTGAGCAGACAAAGCTTATGCCAAAAACAAAGAATTTTGACGAGGGTATCAAAGAGGCTTTGGAATGGTACATGGAAAATCAAGCGGATGTCAGAAAAAAGCCGTTTATGGAGTATATTGAAAAGCATCTGTAAAAGTTGGAAAAATAATGTGGCAAAGCCAAATTGCAAAATGTTGATGTTCAAATAACAGGAGAGAAAATATGATAAGAGAAATAACAAAATCTGATTTTGATGGATTGATGAAGTTATACATGCAACTGCATGATAATCCAATGCCGGAAAAAACTTCTGATATTATGTCTTTATGGGATAAGATTACGAATGATGAAAACCATCATATCATTGTTGCGGAGGAGAATGGAGAAATTGTGTCCTCCTGCGTCTGCGTCATTATTCCAAACCTGACCCATAACCAACAGCCATACGCATTTGTAGAAAATGTTATCACGGATAAAAATTACCGCAAAATGGGACTTGCCACAAAGTGTTTAAATTATGCCAAGGAAATAGCGGTAAAAGAACACTGCTATAAGTTGATGCTGCTTACAGGCTCCAAGGAGGAAAGCACGCTTAATTTTTACAGACAGGCGGGCTATAACAGCGAGGACAAGACAGCGTTTATCCAGTGGATATAAGGTATAAACTTTACCAATTTTTATTTATTTTTGAATATCCCTTAAAATATTACGGACAATATCCTGTCATAAGGAGTTGATATTGTATGCAATATTTTAAGGGATATTATTTTAAATGCAGTGAAA
Organism: uncultured Lachnospiraceae bacterium; assembly: GCA_947652735.1. Lineage (GTDB taxonomy): Bacteria > Bacillota > Clostridia > Lachnospirales > Lachnospiraceae > Coprococcus_C. Next base: position 16,461 of record CANTEG010000011.1, read on the forward strand.
ATGATAAGTCAGTTGCGTTAATACCTGCACTTCACCATAATGGAAACAGGAAGAACGCTTCATTGCAGGTAATTACAGGGGAACAGGTCTATAGTATTCCCTATTCCGATATTAAATTTCAAAATGGAATAATAAAGCTTGGAAGAAATTTATTTTCTGAAAAAGGAATGTCTTTAGATGTTAATTACGGGGATTGTAAAATAAAGGGTAAGGTATATTTTAAAAGCTTGAAAAAATTAAGCTATGACATTATGGGACCCTTTCGGTACATTCCCTTTTTACAATGCAGACACAGCGTAGTGAGCATGAGACATTTCGTTAAAGGAAACATAGTAATTAACGATACAAATTACAGCTTCAACAATGGTGTGGGATATATAGAAGGGGACAGGGGGTATTCTTTTCCGAAAGAATATATTTGGACACAGTGCCATTTTAAAAATGGTTCCCTTATGCTGGCTGTTGCCGATATACCATTTGGAATATTTTCATTTAAAGGAATTATCGGTGCTGTTGTGATTGACGGAAAGGAATACCGTATTGCGACCTATCTCGGTGCACGGATTTCCTATATGGGAAACAATACTGTCATCATAAAACAGGGAAACTATAAGCTTTATGCCAGTCTGCTTGAGGAACATCATCAAGACCTAAGCGCACCTGTAAATGGTGAGATGATACGGACGATACGTGAAAGCGTTTCTGGCAGAGCATATTATAGATTTTCCCATAAAAACAGGGCTTTGCTTGAATTGGAAAGTGATAATGCAAGCTTTGAGTATGAAATGGGGAAGTGAAGGATAGAAAATGCAATAAAATGCTTCAAGTGGTTTTATAATAAAATTTGCGGTAAGATGCAAATAATTGATACTGTTCTTTATTGTTTTATTTGAATAAACACAACATATGTGGTAAAATTTAGAAAGTGCATTTGATGTTCGTCATAAAACGTGATTTTAAAAGGAGATTTTAAGGATATGGAGCAGTACAAAAAGGACTTTATTGAGTTTATGATTGATTGTAAGGTACTCAAGTTTGGGGACTTTGTCACAAAAAGCGGAAGAAAAACTCCGTTCTTTGTCAATACTGGTTTTTATAGGACAGGAAAACAGCTTAAAAAGCTTGGTGAGTATTATGCGGAAGCAATAAAAGATAAGTTTGGTTTTGAATTTGATGTTCTCTTTGGTCCTGCATATAAGGGGATTCCTTTATCTGTAGCTGCAACAATGGCAATCGCAGATAAATACGATGCCGATATTAAGTATTGCTCAAACCGTAAGGAGATTAAGGATCACGGTGATAAGGGAATTCTTCTTGGAAGCCCGATTGCTGACGGTGATAAGGTAGTTATTATAGAGGATGTGACAACGGCGGGTACATCCATTCAGGAAACCCTGCCAATCGTAAAGGCACAGGGAGATGTAGATGTGCTGGGACTTGTGGTTTCTGTTGATCGTATGGAGCGTGGACAGGGAGAGAAAAGTGCACTTATGGAGATAGAGGAAATCTATGGACTTAAGACAACTGCCATCGTAACGATGGCTGAGGTTGTGGAGCATCTTTACGATAAGCCGTATAAGGGTGAAATCATCATTGATGATACATTAAAGGCTGCTATAGATGCTTATTATGAGCAGTATGGCGTGAAATAAAACTGTCAATAATCAAATTAAGGGTTGGAATCATTATATGTGGCGACAGTGATTCATCGAACGAAAACTTAAGACTATGATACCATAAAGAACAAAGAAAAGGAGATGGAATTATGGAGAAGTTGTACAATAAAATGAATTCTATTGGAATTAGCAGTATTGTTATGGGTGTTGTTACCATAGTAGCAGCTGTTGGCGCAGGTGTTGTTATGATTGTAAATGGCTCCAGACTTCTTGCAAGCAAAAAGGATATAACATTCTAAGAATAAAACATAAGATGCATTTAAAAGAGAGAGATACTTATGACGGATTATATAACAACATATAGCAAGATAAATTTCAGACCGCTTGAGCCTGTTGCTGATGATATCAGGATAGAGGATATTGCACATTCTCTTTCTATGCTGTGTAGGGCAAACGGACATTACGCATCCTTTTATTCAGTTGCAGCACACTGTCTGAACTGTTATGAGGAGGCATGTGCAAGACGCGAGACGCCGCATGTTAAGCTTGCATGTCTGTTACATGATGCGGTGGAAAGCTACATATCGGATGTTACAAGACCAGTAAAAAAGTATCTGGAGGAATACCAAAAGATAGAAGAACGTCTTTCAAATCTGATATATGAAAAATTTCTCGGAAGACCGCTTACGGAATATGAGGAAAAGATGGTAGGTATCATTGATGACGCAATGCTTTATTACGAATTTTTGGAGTTCGGTGCGGTAAAGCTTATGGATGAACCGCCTTATGTGGCTGCAACACCTGACTTTTTCAGAGGAACAATGAAACAGGTGGAACAGGAGTATTTGGATGTTTTTCATTCCATTGATTTAAATGATGTTACAGAGGTTAAGGAGACCATAAAATGGGTTCCTAAAAGCTTGAAACAGAACAATAATTAAAAGCAGATATTAAGTTCTGCATATTACAGTTTGGAGATTTTATATGAACAAAAAAAATGTAGCTGTCGGAATATTGGTAATTGCACTTGTCGTGTTGTCATATTTGAATATCCTGCCTGACGTAACGGCAGTTCAAATGGTATTTAATATTGCACTTATTGTTGCAGGTTTTATCATGCTTATCAAGGGAGCTGATATTTTTGTTGACGGAGCTTCTAAAATAGCTACAAAATTCAATATACCCCAAATGGTAATCGGACTTACAATTGTTGCATTTGGAACATCACTTCCTGAGGCAGCAATCAGCATAAAAGCAGCAGTGAATAAAAATGCAGGTATCACGGTTGGAAATGTTGTGGGCAGTAATATCATGAATATATTGCTCATTCTTGGTGTTGCATCATGTATAGCAGCACTTCCCATTAAGAAAAATACATTAAAGATTGAAATCCCATTTGTAATTTTTATAACGATTGTTTTGCTTGTGCTCGGAGTCTTAGGCGGAGAACTCTCACTTTTGGACGGCATTATTCTTATCGTGCTTATGGCACTGTTTATGATATATCTCATAAATTCGGCAAAGAACGGTGAGACCGACGATGAGGAGACAACACTTTCAGAAAAAGATACTATGCTGAAGCTGTTTGCGCTTGTGGTGCTTGGCGGTGTCTGTATTGTCATTGGAAGTAACGTAACTGTGGATGCGGCTTCTTACGTGGCAGGTGTGTGTGGTATGGATGACAGACTTATTGGTCTTACGGTAGTTGCATTTGGAACATCGCTTCCTGAGCTTGTTACGTCTGCTACGGCTGCGAAGCACGGCAAGGTTGATATTGCCATTGGAAATATAGTCGGAAGTAATATATTTAACATACTTTTTGTTGTAGGATTGTCAAGTGTAGTATCAAATTTGGCAGCAGGGCTTCCTGTGGCTTTTGCAACTGAATTTATCAAAGATACAATCGTGGCAATTTTTGCGGCAGTTTTACTTTTCTTATGTGTATTAAAAAACAAGAAGCTTGACAAAAAGGGTGGTATTGTTATGCTCGCTGTTTATGCAGTATACTTTGCATATATTCTTTACATGAACTATCACTAAATGGTACAAAATATTTTCTGCTATGGTAATTTGCTACAATATATTTATGGTTAATATCTCACAGCAGTAAGGCATTATCCATCTTTAAACAAAAATTTATAAATCATGCCATGCAATTGATTATAAATTTTTGTTTATTTTTATTTAAAATCGTATTGACATATTACTAATATTGATGCTAGTATGTATACACTCTAAAACAAAACATTGGTGTGCTTGTCGTGAAGCAGGCTAAGATGCGGATGATAGCATCGGAAACTTTATTCTTTATCTTCATTTTTCGGATTTTCCCATTGAAACATAAGCTTTTGCAGAATTTATTTACGGAGGAATGTTATGTTGAGAAATAAATTATGCAATAAAATGCTTACAGTGTGCGGAATTATAATTTTTGTTGCCGCTTTATTTGGAAGCATTGTTAAATTAAGTGCATCCGAGAGTAATGTTATTTTTTCAGAGGGAGGTGATTTTAGAAATTATATTTCAGGAACAGGAACGTATTTTGACTGGGTTAGGTCGTTTTATAAGGATGGAAATGACAGAGTTGCATATTGTACCCAGTCAGACAGACCGCCTGCGGTTGAGGATGCAGGTGCATACACGATAAACGGTGCTGTAATTGAGGGTTCGGAAGGCATACATAAAAATATAACGACAATTGCCTGTAACGGTTATCCGCTCAAATATGGTACCTATGCGGTGAAGGGTTCGGGAAAAAACATAGAATATAAGTCAGGACTTATCATAGGTGACAAGCTTTACAAGTGTACCGAGGAGGAAGCAAGAGCCGCAACTGCATTTGCAATTCACAGGAAAATGATAGATTATGCAGAGACAGATAAGGAACATGCAGAGGGAAACAACGTAACGATTACAACAATTGAAAATGGCATGGATGCAGTAAACGATGTAAATAAAATACAGGATGCACTATATAAAAGTGTTATCGCCAAATACAGTATCAATATGTCATGGGTCGAAAAGGATGAGAACGGTAACTATAAAAAGGTTGAAAAGCCAAAAGCTGTTTCGGAGGACGGCAAAAATCTTGACTATTATATAAAAGTAACTACCTTTGACTGTTATGCGGACCATTTTGAACTGCTTACAGGTGATAACTATTTAGCAGGAGTGGTCATATATGATACAGAATATAAAAGTGCATTTGAAAAATTTGTCCATATCAAGGTGCCAAAAACAGACGGAAGTGGTAAAGAGATAGGATTAAAATGCTATTCCAGTGTTTCGGCAAAGGAAAAGGCAACGACGCTTGGAAGCGAAAAATATCAGGATTTTATTATTATTCCTGAAAGTGAAATTGTGTCAGAAAGTATTTCCACAGATTATCCGGGAGGGGACTTGACTGTGTCCAAAATAGATGCAACAACAGGATTTCCACTTGCGGGGGCAGTGTATGGCATATATGGTGACAGCAAATGTAGTAAGCTTGTGACAACGGTTGAGACAGATAAGGATGGTCAGGGAACCATACAAAATCTTGATGTGGGAAATTATTATGTCAGGGAAATAACCCCGCCCCACGGATATTCACTCAATACGGAGATTATTCCCATTACGGTAAGGGCAGGAGAACAAAGTGAGGCAAAAACCGTAAATATACCCATTGAAATATGCATAGAGGTGGAAAAAAGAGACAAGGAAACCAATTCCACAAACCCGCAGGGAGACGGAACATTAATAGGAGCTGAGTATGGGCTTTATGCCAAAACAGATATCAGCCATCCCGATGGAAAAACAGGAATTGTATACAAGGCAGATGAATTAATTGATAGACTGAAAATTGACAGTGACTGCAAGGCAAAAAAGGATAATCTTGTTGTGGGGCAATACTATATTAAGGAGCTTAAGGCACCGGAAGGGTATGTGCTTGATACTACAGTGTATGACGTTGACTGTGCCTGTGATGGTTACTCAAAAAAGACTTATACGGCAAAATGTACGGTCCTTGAAACTCCTGCAAAACAGGCGTTCCAGCTCATAAAATACTATGGTGAGACAGGTGAGGAGCAAAAGCCGTTGAAGCAGGCAGGTTTTTCAGCATGGCTTTTGTCGGAGCTTTCAGTTGATGAGATGGGACAATATGATTTTACATCGGCAAAGCCTTATCCAATAGCCAGTGACGGCTCAACGGAGCTGTTTACGGATGAACAGGGATATGCATGCAGTAAGGAGCTTCCGTACGGAACTTATATCGTAAGGGAGACAACGGTTCCGTCAGGCTACAAGCCCATAAAGGACTTTATTGTAGTGATAGATAAAGACAGCCGAAAACCGCAGGAATGGAGACTGCTTCATGATGACAGCTTTGGTGCAAAACTGAAAATCATCAAAAAGGATGGAAGTACAAAAAGAACCATTTTGAAACCGGGTTTTGCGTTTAAAATATATGATATGGACCACAAATGTTATGTGGAGCAGGAGACAAGCTATCCTGAGTATAAGCTGCATCAGTCATATATGACAGGAGAGGAGGGATACTTAATTCTTCCAGAGGAGCTTCCGCCAGGGAATTATAGAATTGAGGAGGTTGCCTGTCCTATCGACAGTAAGTATACGTTAAATAACGAAACGGTAGAAATAAAAATATCCGCAGATGAGCCATATAAGCTTGAGGACGGAATCCCCATAGTCGAGATAGAATTTTGCAATCAGCCTGTCTATGGCAGACTTAAGGTTAAAAAGCTTTTGGAGCTTCAGGGTGTTTTGCCAGACTGCCTGACAAGTGATGCCAAGACAGAGCTTCAGGTATCCTTTGAACTTTACGCGGCGGAGGATATTTATTCCTATGACGGTAATATTGACGAACAGGGAAACAGGGAGAAGCTGCTTGCGGAAAATGAGCTTGTACATACCTTTGACATAGATATCAGAAACGGGAATGAGGCAGTAATTGAAGGACTTCCGCTTGGAAAATATTATTTAAAGGAAACGGGTACAATTCCGGGATATGTTTTTACGGATAAGCCTATCTATGTGGAATTAAAGTATCAAGACGAGACAACAGCGATTGTAACAGAGGAACTATCCGTTATCAATGAACCTACGGAAATCAAAATATACAAAAAGGATAAAGCAACAGGGACAAATCTTTCAGGTGCAGACCTTATTGTTATGGATGCAAGCGGGAATGTGGCTGCTAAGTGGACATCAGATGACAGTGCCCACAAGGTATATGGACTTACAATCGGAGAGCAGTACACAATACATGAGGCACATGCACCAAAGGGTTATGATGTGGGTGAGGATGTGCAATTTACCCTTGAAAAAAATAAACAGGAGATAAGCATATACAATGAAAAAAGCAAGCTTGTCCTCGGAGAAAAGGGCAGACTTGACAGTACTCCAAACACGGGAGACCGCCCGAGGATGGTTGTATATATCTTATTGGCAGTAAGCCTGCTTGGTATAGCTGTTATTCTTTTGCGTTTTTCTCCAAAAGACTGATAAACTCTGAGCCACTGACAGGCTTTGAAAAAAGGTAACCCTGAAGTGTGTCACAGAATTGGTCGCGTAAAATACTAAGCTGTTCGGAATCCTCCACACCCTCTGCAACGACTGTTATATTCATCTTATGTGCAAGTGAAATAATTGTGTCTGCAATACAGCGGTCTTTTTCATTTGTACATATGCCCTGTATAAATGACTTGTCAATTTTGAGAGTGTCTATTGGGATACGTGTCAGGTAATTAAATGATGAGTAGCCCGTGCCAAAGTCATCTAGTGCTATTGTGGCACCAAGTGCTTTCATCTGGTTAATCAGGTCTAAATTGTGTTCGAAAGAGTCCATAAGGACACTCTCGGTGATTTCTATTTCAAGATACCTTAAATCCATGCCGGTTTTCTCCGGTATGGATTTAATTGTATCAATCAAATGTGTATCCTTAAGCTGTGCAGTGGAAATGTTAACGGATACCCGAAGTGGGTTAAAACCGCTGTCAATCAGAGACTGGTTAAAGCTGCACGCCTCGTATAATGCCCATTCGCCAAGCTCATTTATCAGTCCGTTTTCCTCTGCAACAGGAATAAATTCCACAGGAGAAATCAAACCAACCTCCTTGGAGTTAATCCGCATGAGTGCTTCATAGCCAGTGATTTTATTTGTAATAACATTGACCTGAGGCTGATAGTTTAAATAAACTTCGTTGTTTTCAATTACGGTTTCAAGTATTTCTGCCAGATTGTTTTTTCGGTTTACGTCATCCTCCATATAGCTGTTGAAAAATCTATAGCTGTTTTTGCCTGAGTTTTTTGCACTGTACATTGCGATGTCTGCATTTTTAATCAGCTCGCTTATGGTAAGTCCATCCTTCGGAAAGCATGCAATACCAACGCTCATGGAAACATGTGCGAACTCATCGTCAAGTTCAATCGGATGCTGCACGATTGTCATAAAATCAGTGGCATAGCTCTCTAAGTCCTCCAATGCACCATATGTATTTTTCAGGATAAGAAATTCGTCTCCGCCTGTTCTTGCAAGTATGTCATCCTCCGATGTGCATGATGCAAGCTGGTCAGCAACCTTTTTCAGGAGCAAATCGCCGTAATCATGTCCTAAGGTGTCATTTACATTTTTGAAATTATCAAGGTCAATAAAAAATATAGCTTTTCTGGCAAGCCCCCTGCTTGCGTTTAAAAAGGATTCATGTGCGTATTTCATAAATGCAACCCTGTTGTACAATCCTGTCAACCCGTCATGATATGCCAGATGTTCAATGTGGGCGTAATTCTTTTTAAGAAGTGCCTCATTTGCCTCAAGCATTTTATTGGATTCCGTTAATTGGTTGTAGTTGTCTGATATTATATTCATCATGGAATTAAAGCTTGTGGAAAGCTCGCCAAATTCATCATCTGTGTCTATATTGCACACGATATCAAGATGTCCGGCAGCCGCCTCTGTCATGTCGTCTTTCAGGGTAAGGATAGGTGTTGTATATTTTTGCACAAGCGTACGGCTTATTCTGAGTGTTATGATAAACAGTAAAATAAGCAATGAAATTAATATGAGAGGAACAGTAGAAATGATATCACGGTATGGGCTGTCATCCGGTTTGATAATGTATATCCAGTTAAAATCAGGTAAAACTGCATAACCGTATATATTGTTTAAGGTTGCTTCGTTGTCGGTAAAGTAGCCGTTTGAAGCACCTGACCCAAGAAGTGCATTGGCAAGCCCGCTTAATTTGCTGCCGTCCTGAAACAGCTTGTGTGAAAAAAGAAAGTCATCTGTTCCAGTGAGAACGGATGCGTCACCAATTTCAGGTACAAAGGCAGAAAAATAATCTGCTGTTATGTTTGCACATAAAAGACCTACTGTTGTTTTTTGGGTAACAACAGGGGTGATAATATCTATACTGTTACTGTTTGCCGCGTGCATGACAGTCGTTGTCGTGATGTCAGAAAGGGGCATATCCATATACTCTTTCCAGTCACCTGTATGACTGCTGTCGGTACCTGTAATATAAGCACCGTTTCTATCATAGAGATAAATATTGATATAGCCGTGGGCATAGTCAGTGCTTGACTGAATTTCATCCATGACTGCTTCATAGTATGACGAATCAGAATCAGATAATCCGTCTGAGCTTTCCGATGTCAGATATTGAACAGAAACGGAATTGGAAAGACTTTCAAGCATTGCAAGCTGAATACTTAGCTGGGCATCAAATCCTTCAGCATTGTTCTTTGCAATTTCAGTTGCAGAAACCTTTGCCATATCAAGATATTTGTTATATGAAACAATATAGGTAATAGCCGTAACGATAATAAGCGGCAGTGTCGCTAAAAGCAGAAGCGACAGATTCAGTGATTTTTTAATGGACATGTTAATTTCTCTCCCGGTAAAATTGGTATAACTGACTTAAATATTAACAAAAAAACCCCTGTTTTTCAACTTGAAAATCTTTTTTGGAGATATAATAAAAGTTCAAAAGCAGATTATGTTTTTGTTCATGATTATTATGTAGAATAAAGTTGATTTTGCATCTCTTTTTGTGTATAATTCAAGATATGGCATTTTTGTAAGGAGGAGAAATATGTTTGGTGTTTATTTTGGTAAGTATCTACAGGATATTGGTGTATTGACAGGGGAACAATATGACAACATAGTAGAGGAAAGCCGTCATTCAAGAGTTAAGATGGGACTTTTAGCAGTAAATGAGGGACTGATGACCGAGGCACAGGCGGATGAGGTCAATCAGATTCAGGCGATGAAAGATGCACGTTTTGGGGATATTGCTATAGAGAAAGGATATCTTACGGACAGTCAGGTTGGAGATCTGTTAAAAAAACAGGGAGATTCATATCTGCTTTTTGTTCAGGCTCTGATTGAAAAGGATATTTTGTCGCTTGAGGAAATACAGAAGCACCTTAACAAATACAAAAAGGTTGAACGGTTTACCGCTCTTGACGTAGATGCATTAAAAAGCTCTGATATTGACAAGATTATTCCTATATTTACAAGGGATTCAACTGTACCTGCCGTGGTAAAGGATTATATTGCCATGATGGCGAGAACAATTATAAGATTTGTAGATAACAAGGTGAGATTTGAAAGAATTGAGCGCCTGAATACATATACATCCAAATATATTGCAAGCCAGTGTTTTTCTGGTGACTATGAATTATTCATAGGAATTTGCGGAGACGGAGATAAGCTGATTGGAGAAGCATATGCAAAGGAGGAGTTTCCAGAGATTGATGAGGATTGTTTGGACTCTGTTTGTGAGTTTATCAATATATGCAATGGCTTGTTTGCTTCAAAAATGAGTCAGGAAGATGCAACAATTGATATGCTTCCTCCAAATATGTATACAGAAATTACAACAATTAGTTCAGAGGGAAATATGTTTATGATTCCTTGTTTTATCAGAGGACAACGTGCTGATATAATCATATGTATGGAGTCCCACTGGAGTATAGTATAATATTATCATTTCATGAAAGGGTGAACAAACACATGGCAAATATACTTATTGTTGATGACTCAAGAACATCCAGAAAAATACTGAGGGGTGTTTTGGAAGATGCAGGTCATACTGTAATTGATGAAGCAAAGAACGGTCAGGAAGGATATGACTTATATGTACAGCATAAGCCGGATCTTGTGACGATGGATATCACGATGCCGGTTATGGATGGCGTTGAGGCACTTAAGAAAATCAAGGGCGATTTTCCTGATGCCAAGATTATTATGGTTACTGCCGCAGGTCAGAAGCACAATATGCTCGATGCAATCAAGAGCGGGGCTTCGGAATTTATTACGAAACCGTTTGATGCTAATCAGATAACATCTATGATTGACAGCATATTATAATATATAAGGGTCCTAAGGAGTCCTCCCACTTCGCGGGTCCGTTTTTAAGATATATTATATGACATATAAGGGTCCTAAGGAATCCTCCCACTTCGTGGGTCCCTCCTTAGGACATGTTATACTACAATAATAAGTCAGGGGACTGTCGCAGAGATTCCTCAGTGCGGGAGCCCCCTTTCGTGTTTTAAGATTAGGAAACTGTTTTAGGAGAACTACTATGATTGAAACTGTTGTTTCCGTTGATTTGATGGTGGAGGAAGAACTCAAGATTAAGAAAAACAGACTTGCACCTGATTTTCTGACGGGTTATGAAAAGAGAATATGTCTTGTTTCAGGCTTGTATGGAGATGAACTTCAGGGACAGTATATATGTTATGAGGTTATCAAGCGTATTAAACATTCCTTTGATAAGCTAAGGGGAATTGTTGATGTATACCCAAGCTTAAATCCTATGGGGTTAGATTCAAGAATCAGGGAAATTCCAGGCTCTGACATGGATATGAATGTTATATTTCCAGGGTCAAAATCAGGTGCTCTTGGAGAATATACCGCATCCTGTATTTTTGACGACATTTCAGGGGCGGATGTATGTATCGACCTTCATTCGAGCAATCTGTACATTCAGGAGATGCCGCAGGTAAGGATAAACAATGACAGGGTGAATGAACTTCTGCCTCAGGCAAAGAAACTGGGACTTGATATGGTGTGGATTCATCCGAGTACGTCGGTTTTAAATGGAAGTCTTGCATACTCCTTAAATGGTGTAGGCGTAAACACAATGGTGATTGAGTCGGGAGGTGCCTACAAAATCAATCAGGAGTACTGTAACAAAATTGTGGACGGTTTGTTTGTTTTAATGAAAAGCATCGGTGTATGGGCAGGAAAAACGGAAGATATCAAGGAATCAAGAGTTGTTTATGACAAGGACATTAAATATATCAATGCAGAGAGCAGTGGTATATTTATACCAAATGTCAATATATATGCCAATGTAAAAGCAGGAGATAAAATAGGTACTATAGTCAATGTCATTACTGGTTCGGAGGAGGAAATTGTTTATGCATCGGATAACGGAATGATATGTTCCATCCGTGATTATCCTGTTATCGAAGAAGGGTCACTGATAGCACGTATATTAGGTGGTGATGCAAATGAATAAAGAGATTATTTTTTCCATGAATACGGCATTTCGCGGTGAATATGTCATACATGGGTATTCATACGGACGGGGAGAACAATCGGCATGTATTGTTGGTGCAATGAGAGGAAATGAATATCAGCAGCTTTATATCTGTTCCCTTTTGGCAAAAAAGCTGGCGGAGCTTGAGGCACAGGGAAGCATTGCATCAGGGAAAGAAATTTTACTGATTCCTACATTGAATTACAGCTCCATGAATGCAAAGAAAAAGAGGTGGATATCGGATGATTCTGATATTAACAGGTCGTTTCCCGGAAATCCAAAGGGGCCTGCAACGAGTAGAATCGCAGCAACGCTTCTTGAGAGAATAAAAAATTACTCATACGGGATACAGTTCACCAGCTTTTATTTGCAGGGCAGGTCAATCCCGCATGTAAGGATGATGGCGACAGGAAAAGAGAGTATCAGTCTTGCAAATCTGTTTGGCATGCCTTATGTTTTAACAGGAGAAAACAGGGCATTTGACAAGGTTACATTAAATTACAATCTGCAACTTCAGGGAACACAGGCATTTTCTGTCTATTCATCCACCACGGAGACGATAGATGATGCCAGTGCAAACATGGCAGTGTCCTCCGTCCTTAGATTTTTGACGAGAATGGGCATTATAAAATATGACTGTCATGGAGGATATATTTCCACAACCATTAACGAAAGTGCACTTGTGTCAATCAAGGCAGATGAGGCAGGTTTTTTCAGAAAGCTTGTGGAGGTGGACAGCGAGGTCAAAAGAGGACAGGTGCTTGCGGAGATTGTAAATCCTATGGATGGCAGCGTAAAAGCAGAGATTGTGGCGTCGACAGATGGAATCGTTTTTTTCGTTCAGGATTCCCCTATGGTTTTCCAGAACGTAGTTGTATATAAGATAATTAGAAGAATACACCGATAGGTGTTGCAAGGAGGAAAGACATGAGTAAGGTTAGAAGAGTTTATGTTGGTAAGAAGGAGGCATATGGCGTTAAAGCGGCTGAGCTTAAAAAGCAGATAAAGGATTATCTGGGCATTAGGACAGAGGCTTTAAATGTTCTTGTAAGATATGACATTGAGGGAATATCAGATGAAACATATGAAAAGGCAAAGGCAACTGTTTTTTCAGAACCGCCGACTGACATAGTGTATGAGGAGTCTTTCCCCGTAAAAGAAGGACAAATTGTATTTTCCCAGGAGTATCTCCCAGGACAGTTTGACCAGAGGGCAGATTCTGCGGAGCAGTGCGTAAAGCTTTTGGACGAGGAGGCAGAACCGATTATCAAATCTGCCACAACCTATGTGATAACTGGTGAGATAACCAAGGAGCAGGTAGAGGCAATCAAAGAATATGTGGTGAACCCTGTTGATTCCCGTATTGCTGATGAAGCAAAGCCTGAAACGATTGTCACCGAATTTGAGGAACCAAAGGATGTTATTATATTTGACGGCTTTAAGGATATGGATGAGGATAGCTTAAGAAAGCTGTATGATTCTCTTGGACTTGCCATGACATTTCAGGATTTCCTTCACATACAGAATTATTTTTCATCTGATGAAAAGAGAGATCCGTCAATGACGGAGATTCGTGTGCTTGACACATACTGGTCAGACCATTGCCGTCATACAACATTTTCAACAGAGCTTAAAGGTGTCAGCTTTGATGACGGATATTACCATGACATGATAAGCAATACCTATGACAGATATGTGGATGCAACAAAGGTTATGTACAAGGACAGAAATGATAAATTTATATGTCTGATGGATATTGCATTAATGGCAATGAAAGAGCTTCGTGCTGCGGGAAAGCTTGAGGACATGGAGGTATCAGATGAGATAAATGCATGTTCAATTGTAGTTCCTGTGGAAATAGATGGAAAAACAGAGGAATGGCTTGTAAGCTTTAAAAACGAAACCCACAATCATCCGACGGAAATTGAACCGTTCGGAGGTGCTGCAACATGTCTCGGAGGTGCAATCAGAGATCCGCTTTCAGGACGTTCTTATGTCTATCAGGCAATGAGAGTTACAGGTGCGGCAGACCCTACGGTGTCACTGAAGGATACAATAAAGGGAAAGCTTCCACAGAGAAAAATTGTTACCGTTGCAGCTGAGGGTTACTCATCATACGGAAACCAGATAGGTCTTGCCACAGGTCATGTAAATGAGGTATACCACCCAAATTATGTGGCAAAAAGAATGGAGATTGGTGCGGTTATGGGAGCTGCACCGAGACGATGCGTAAAAAGACTTACATCCGACCCAGGAGACATTATTATTCTTCTTGGCGGACGCACGGGAAGAGATGGCTGCGGTGGAGCGACAGGCTCGTCCAAGGCACATACGGAAAGCTCCATTGAGACTTGTGGTGCAGAGGTGCAAAAGGGAAATGCACCTACAGAGCGTAAAATTCAGAGACTGTTCAGACGTGAGGAGGTTGCCTCACTGATAAAGAAGTGTAATGATTTTGGTGCGGGCGGTGTTTCCGTTGCCATAGGTGAGCTTGCAGATGGACTCCGTGTTGATTTGGACAAGGTGCCTAAGAAATATGCGGGACTTGACGGAACAGAGCTTGCAATATCAGAGTCCCAGGAGCGTATGGCAATCGTCATTGACCCGAAAGATGTGGATACAATGATGAAATATGCAAATGAAGAAAACCTTGAGGCAGTCTGTGTTGCAGTTGTAACTGAGGAGCCAAGACTTGTGCTTTGTTGGAGAGGTAAGGAAATTGTCAACTTAAAGCGGGCATTTCTTGACACAAACGGAGCACATCAGGAGACAAATGTAAGTGTTGAGCTTCCTGATGAAAATGCAAAATATTTTGAGGAGAAAAAAGATACATCAGATATCAAAAAGCTTTGGCTTGATACACTTGCGGACTTAAACGTCTGCTCACAAAAGGGACTTGTGGAAATGTTTGATTCTTCCATAGGTGCAGGAACGGTTACAATGCCTTACGGAGGAAAGTATCAGCTTTCACCAACACAGACAATGATAGCTAAGCTGCCTGTCATGGAAGGAAAGACGGATACCGTCACGATGATGAGCTATGGCTTTGATCCATATTTGTCAACATGGAGTCCTTATCACGGAGCAATCTATGCAGTGCTTACTTCTGTTGCAAAGATTGCAGCGTCTGGCGGAGATGTAAGTAAAATAAGACTTACGTTCCAGGAATATTTTGAGAGACTTGGTGCGGATCCATACAGATGGGGTAAGCCGTTAGCGGCACTTCTTGGAGCCTATGATGTACAGATGGGTCTGAAGCTTCCGTCAATCGGAGGAAAGGACTCCATGTCAGGTTCCTTTAATGACATTGATGTACCACCTACGCTTGTGTCATTTGCCGTGGATGTGGCAAGCTATAAGCATGTTGTTACCACAGAGCTTAAGCGTGCAGGAAATGTTCTTTTGAAGTTTGATATTGACAGAAATGCGTATGATATTCCTGATTATGAGGATGCTCTTTCCAAGTATGATAAGCTTTATAAGGCAGCCAGGGAAGGTCTTGTGGAGTCAGCCTATGCGGTAGGCTTTGGCGGAATTATCGAGGCTGTGAGCAAGATGGCATTTGGAAACAAGCTCGGTGTAAGCATAGATGCAGGGGTTACGGCAGATGCACTTACAAGGAAAGACTACGGTTCTATTATTATTGAGGTTAAAAAGGAACATGTGTCGGCTTTTGACTTTGCATATGTAATTGGTACGGTGGAAGATGCAGCGGAATTTGTTTTCGGAAACACAAGTGTATCGATGGAAGATGCACTTAACGCGTGGACAAATAAACTGGAAAAGGTATTTCCGACAGAGTCCGGTGTCAGCCAAAACCACAAAGTTGATGACACACTAAAAATAGAAGACGGAATTGTAAAATCAGATATATTTGATGCGGGAAGCATTCTTGTGGCAAAAAATAAGGTCGCAAGGCCAAAGGTATTTATTCCTGTATTCCCTGGTACAAACTGTGAGTACGATTCTATGAAGGCATTTGCCGATGCAGGTGCGGATGTAAATGCAATTGTATTCAAAAATCAAAATCCACAGGATATCAGAGATTCAGTGGAGGCATTTACGAAAGCAATCAGCGAAAGCCAGATTATAATGTTCCCAGGTGGATTTTCGGCAGGTGATGAGCCTGACGGTTCCGGAAAGTTTATTGCCACTGCATTCAGAAATGCCAAGATTTCCGATGCGGTAATGAAGCTTTTACATGAGAGGGATGGTCTTGCACTTGGAATCTGTAACGGCTTCCAGGCACTGATTAAGCTTGGGCTTGCACTTTACGGTGAAATCAGACCGCAAAGTGATGACGCACCGACACTGACGATGAACAGCATCGGACGTCACCAGTCAAAGATGGTATATACTAAGGTTGTGTCAAACAAAAGCCCGTGGCTTTCAAAGGCTGAGCTTGGTGGTGTATATGCCATACCTGCGTCACATGGTGAGGGACGTTTTGTTGCAAACAATGCGTGGATTAAGAAGCTGTTTGATAACGGGCAGGTTGCAACCCAGTATGTGGATGCTGACGGAAATCCGACGATGGATGAATATTATAATGTAAACGGTTCATACTACGCCATAGAGGGTATTACAAGCCCTGATGGAAGAATACTCGGAAAGATGGCTCACTCAGAACGAAAGGGTGACGCTGTTTCCATCAATATATATGGTGAGAAGGACCAAAAGATATTTGAATCGGGAGTGGCGTACTTCTCTTAAAATAATACAAGGAGGTCTGCTATGGACAGAAACAGAAAGCTTTTCATTTGTTTTGTGATGTTTATTGTTGCAATCATAGCAGGCTTTTTTGAAACAACAGTTATGCTCGATAAGGAGAAGGTGCCTGACCCGGCAACCAGCTCTGATGCCTCAGATGATGGATATGGATTTAACAGCCAGGTTGTCATTCAGGCATCAATCATCGGTACATCGGCGATCATAACAGATGAATATGACAGAGCAATAGAAAAGATTATTAAAAATATGACGGTTGAGGAAAAGGTTGGCCAGCTTTTCTTCATAAAAAATGATAACCGGTTTGACGAATCCGTTTTAAAGGATTATCCTGTTGGCGGTATTATTTTGTTTGCCAGTGATTTTGAACATAAAAGCAAAGAACAACTGACGGAGTCTCTTGCTGCCTTTCAGGCGGCAAGTAAGTATCCGCTCTTGATTGGAGTCGATGAGGAGGGCGGAACCGTTGTTAGATTAAGTAAGTACAGGGCACTTGCCGATTATGAATTTAAGTCACCTCAGGATATATATAAGGATGGTGGATTTGAAGCTATACGCAATGATACAAAAGAAAAGGCGGAGCTTCTGCTTTCCTATGGAATAAATGTAAATTTTGCACCTGTGTGTGATATATCAGTGAACAGACGTGATTTTATTTACAAGAGAAGCTTTGGTAAGGGTGCAGTGGAGACTTCTGAGTATGTTAAAACTGTTGTGGAGGTTATGAATGAGGAGAAAATCGGATGTGTGTTAAAGCATTTTCCGGGATACGGAAATAATGGTGATACACACAATGACATCATCCATGACAGGCGTGATTACCAGACTATCGAAACCCAAGATTTTAAACCTTTTATAGCAGGGATAGATGCAGGAGCAGGATGTGTTCTTGTAAGCCATAACATTATTGACTGCATGGATTCCAAGTGGCCGGCATCCCTTTCTTACTATATACACAGTCTGCTAAGAACCGAACTTGCATTTGACGGAGTCATTATTACGGATGACCTTATGATGGGCGGAGTATCAAAGTTTGTCAGTGATAGTGAAGCACCGGTTCTGGCAATTAGGGCGGGAAATGATATGCTTCTTTCCACAAATTATGCCTTGCATTACAATGCAGTTCTTGAGGCTGTGAAAAATGGTGATATTACGGAAAAGAGAATCGATGAGTCTGTGAGACGTATTCTCAGGTGGAAGTATTCTTTGGGGCTTATACAGCTAAATGATTAGATAAATTACAGTGAAACGGCAAACGGTTTTTACGGTTTTGGAGGTTCATATGCAGGAAATTGAATCGATGATGATGGTTAATCTGAATAAATTCAGAAAACTTAATGAACAAAGACTTGAATATATTATGGAAAAATATGATTTGAGAAAAATAGATATGGAAATCATTATCTACTTACATAAGTTCGAAAACGTTAAAACGGCAAAGGATATTGCAGCTACGGAAATGTTTACAAAGGGTCATATATCACAGTCCGTAAAAAGATTAAAGGAACGGGAATATATTACAGTGACTCAGGATATATCTGATTTGCGTGTCCAAAATCTGCATATCACTGACAAGGTGATACCTGTACTTGAGGAGATTGACAGTATAAAGTCAGACATGGAGGCTTGTGTGTTTTCAGGTGTGACTGAGGAAGAAATCGCAGTTATGAAAACTGTGTTTGAAAAAATGTGTGATAATATAAACAAAATGTTGAAGTAGAGGCTTATTTATGCATAGATTTTACGTGGATGATTTTAATGGAAACGGTAAGGAAATTCATATAACAGGCAGTGATGTCAATCACATAAAAAATGTATTAAGACTGAAAATTGGGGATATGATTACCGTAAGTGACGGTTCAGGAACAGATTATATTTGTAAAATAGATGATATTATGTCTGACGTGGTAGTTGCTGCCATAGAGGATGTGATGAGGAATGCGGCTGAGCTTGGTACTAAGATAACCCTGTTTCAAGGGATGCCTAAGTCGGATAAGCTTGAATTTATTATTCAAAAGGCAGTTGAGCTTGGTGTGACAGAGATTGTTCCCGTGATTACAAAGCGCACGGTTGCAAAGCCGGATAAGGGGAAACAGGAAAAAAAGCTTGCAAGATACAATGCCATTGCAGAGTCGGCAGCCAAACAGTCGGGACGTGGAATTATTCCTGTTGTAAAGCCGTTTCTGTCATTTGGGGAGGCACTTTCCTATGCAAAGGGCTTGGATATGAACATGATACCTTATGAGGAAGCATTGGGTATTGAATATTCAAGAGAGGTTATAAAAAGTATAAAGGGAAAGAAAAGTCTTGGAATATTTATAGGACCTGAGGGCGGCTTTGCCAAGGAGGAAGTTGAGGCGGCAAAGGATATGGGGGCACACTGTATCACCCTCGGCAATAGAATTTTAAGAACAGAGACAGCAGGGCTTGTGGTGCTGTCCATTATTATGTTTTTCTTAGAGGAGTAAAAATGGAAGTATATTTTGACAATGCGGCAACAACAGCCGTTTACCCTGAGGTGAAAGAGCTAATGGTAAAGCTAATGGAGGAGGATTACGGTAATCCGTCATCGCTCCACATGAAAGGGATAATGGCTGAAAATTATATAAAAGAAGCAAGAAACCAAATTGCAAGGCATTTAAAATGTCAGGAAAAGGAGCTCGTGTTTACATCGGGAGGAACTGAATCAAACAACCTTGCCATCCTTGGCGCGGCACTGGCAAAAAGAAGGGCAGGAAAGCACATCATTACAACAGGAATTGAGCATGCATCCGTGCGTGAAACAGCAGAGTTTCTGTCAAAGGAGGGCTTTCTGATAAGCTATGTGGATGTCGACGAAACAGGCAGGGTAGATTTGGAACATTTAAAATCCCTTATCAGGGAGGATACCATACTTGTGTCAACCATGTATGTCAATAATGAAATTGGGACAATCGAACCGATTGCCGACATTGCAAAGCTTGTACATGATGAAAGCAAATCAGCCCTTTATCATGTGGATGGGGTTCAGGCATTCGGAAAGCTTACATTTTCTCCAAAGAAGCTCGGTGTTGACCTTCTTAGCATCAGTGGTCATAAAATCCACGGACCAAAGGGGTCGGGAGCGTTATACATTAAGGATGGTGTACGTATCAGACCGATTATATACGGTGGCGGCCAGCAAAAGGCAATGCGTTCCGGCACGGAAAATGTCCCTGCAATTGCGGGAATGGGTCTTGCTGCTGATATTATTTACACAAACCATGGTGAGAGAATTGAAAAAATAAAAGCTCTTAAGGACAGGTTTATTGAGCATGTAACAAAGCTGGAACGTGTATTTGACAACAGTGGTGATGCTCCGCATATTGCAAGTGTGAGCTTTGCGGGTGTGAGAAGCGAGGTTATGCTTCATGCTCTTGAGGAAAGAGGAATCTATGTGTCCTCTGGGTCTGCATGTTCATCAAACAAGCAACATGCAAGCAATGTGTTAACGGCCATTAAGCTTCCGCAGGAAAGACTGGAGTCAACTTTAAGATTCAGTTTTTCAGAATTTAATACAATGGAAGAGCTTAATTATACATTAAATGTCATAGATGAATTACTGCCTGTACTCAGGCGGTATGTGAGAAAGTAGAGGATAGTCATGGATTACAAAATGTTTCTGATAAAATATGCTGAGATAGGAACAAAGGGAAAAAACAGATATGTGTTTGAGGAAGTCATGTGTAAGCGTATGCGTGCAAGATTGAAGCCACTTGGAGATTTTGAGGTAAGGCGTGAGTACGGAAGAATATACGTGGAAGCATTTTCGGATTATGATTATGACGACGTGATGGGCGTTCTTGGCACGGTGTTTGGAATCGTGGGCATATGTCCCGTGAAGGTAGTGGAAGATACGGCATTTGACAATCTGGCTAAGGAAGTTGTGTCATATGTGAAAGAGGAATACGGAAATAAACAGATGACATTTAAGGTGGGAGCAAGGCGAAATGACAAGAGCTACCCAAAGTCCTCCATGGAAATAAATTGTGATATGGGAGCTGCAATTTTAGACGCCTTTGACAATATGTCAGTGGATGTACATAATCCTGACGTAATGATTAATATAGAAGTAAGAAATGTTGCTTACATATATTCAAAGACGGTTCCGGGACCAGGCGGACTTCCTGTTGGAACAAATGGCAAGGGAATGGCACTTTTGTCGGGGGGAATAGACAGTCCTGTTGCCGCTTACATGATAGCAAAGCGGGGCGTTGAGATTGAGGCTGTATATTTTCATGCACCGCCGTATACGAGTGAGAGGGCAAAGCAAAAGGTAATTGACCTTGCAACTATTGTGTCAGGGTATTCAGGACCTATAAAATTGCATATCATTAATTTTACGGATATCCAGCTCGCAATATATGATAACTGTCCACATGATGAGCTTACAATCATTATGAAACGGTTAATGTACAAAATGGCAGAGGAGCTTGCACTTCGCGAGGACTGCCAGTGCATTATAACAGGAGAAAGCATAGGTCAGGTGTCAAGCCAGACATCACAAAGTCTTTATGTTATAAATACAGCGATAAGCGAACTTCCTGTTTTTAGACCATGCATAGGACTTGACAAGCAAGAGATTATTGATATATCAGAAAAGATAGGGACATACGAAACTTCAATTCTCCCATATGAGGATTGTTGCACCACATTTGTTGCAAAGCATCCTGTTACAAGACCGAAACTTGAGCAGATACTGAAATCTGAGGAGGCACTCAAGGGAAAACTTGAGGGGCTTTACGAAAAGGCAATGAATGATATTCAAATTGTACATTGCAGATAAATATATGATTGGGAGAAAGACATGAATATAATAAAGATAATAGCAGAAGAACTTTCGGTAAAGGAGTGGCAGGTCGAAAAGACAATAGAGCTGATTGATGATGGAAACACAATACCCTTTATCTCAAGGTACAGGAAAGAGGTAACAGGCTCGTTAAATGATGAACAGCTTCGAAGTCTGGATGAAAGACTTACATATCTGAGAAACCTTGATGAGAAGAAAACACAGGTGCTTGCAACCATAGAGGAACAGGGAAAGCTTACAGATGAGCTAAGGAAGCAGATAGAGGATGCGATGACCCTTGTTGCAGTTGAGGATTTATACAGACCGTATAGACCAAAAAGAAGAACAAAGGCGACAATTGCCAAGGAAAAGGGCTTAGAGGGGCTTTCGGTCATCATTTCCCTTGCCATGACGCAAAGGACAATAGAGGAGGAAGCAAAGGCATACATTTCCGAGGAAAAGGGCGTTCTTTCCGTGGAGGAGGCAATTGAGGGAGCAAAGGATATACTTGCTGAAATCTATGCCGATGATGCAGAAATCAGAACGAGAGTAAGAGAGCTTACGAGAAGTAAGGGAAAGCTTAAGTCGCAGGCAAAGGATAAAGAGGCAAAATCTGTCTATGAGATGTACTATGATTTTGAGGAAAATGTAAAAAGTGCGGTGGGCTACAGAATACTTGCAATCAACAGGGGTGAGGCAGAAAAGATATTGACCGTAAAAATTGAAGCCCCTGTCGATGATATCATTGCATACCTGAACAAAAAAATTATTAAAAAACCAAACCATGACAGTGCAAAATATATTTCTGAGGCTGTATGCGACAGCTATGAGAGACTGATTGCACCGTCTATTGAGCGGGAGATAAGAAATGAGCTGACGGATATGGCGGAGGAGGGAGCAATCTCCGTGTTTGGCAAAAATCTCCATCAGCTTTTGATGCAGCCGCCTGTGGCAGGTCAGACAGTTCTTGGCTGGGACCCTGCGTTTCGGACAGGATGTAAGCTTGCCGTTGTTGACCCGACGGGAAAGGTTCTTGACACGGTTGTTATTTACCCTACGGCTCCACAAAATAAGGTGGAGCAGGCAAAGCAGGTGCTGAAAAAGCTGATAGATAAGTACAAAATTACACTGATATCACTTGGAAACGGAACTGCAAGCCGCGAGTCGGAGATGGTTATCGTTGAGTTGTTAAAGGAAATTAAGGCTGACGTCAAATATGTTATAGTAAATGAGGCAGGCGCATCCGTATATTCGGCAAGTAAGCTTGCCACTGAGGAATTCCCGAATTTTGATGTGGGACAAAGAAGTGCCGCATCTATAGCAAGGAGAATACAGGATCCTCTTGCAGAGCTTGTTAAAATCGACCCGAAATCCATAGGAGTCGGACAGTATCAGCATGACATGAACCAGAAAAATCTGGGAAATGCACTGTCCGCAGTTGTGGAGGACTGTGTAAACAGTGTTGGAGTAGACTTAAATACAGCGTCAGCATCCCTTTTAGAATATATTTCGGGAATAAATAAGACTCTTGCAAAAAATATTGTATCTTATAGGGAAGAAAATGGAACATTTAAAAACAGGAAAGAGCTTTTGAAGGTTCCGAAGCTTGGACCAAAGGCATACGAGCAGTGTGCAGGCTTTCTTAGAATACACAGTGGTGATGAGATATTAGACAACACAAGCGTACATCCGGAAAGCTACAATGCCGCAAAGGCACTGATGTCAAAAATTGGTCTTAGCGAGGAGGATATCAAGTGCGGCGGTAAGAAAAATATAGGCAAAATGGTCGGTGACAGTGCCGCCATTGCAAAGGAGCTTGAAATAGGAGAGCCGACCCTTAAGGACATCGTTAAGGAGCTTGAAAAACCAGGACGTGACCCGAGGGAAGAGCTTGACAAGCCTATCCTTAGAAGTGACGTTCTTGAAATGAAAGACCTTACAGAGGGTATGCAGCTTAAGGGAACGGTAAGAAATGTTATAGACTTTGGTGCGTTTGTAGATATCGGCGTTCACCAGGATGGATTGGTACATATTTCCAAGATGACAAAGAAGTTTATCAAACATCCCCTTGAGGCTGTTTCTGTTGGGGATATTGTTGATGTAACGGTGATTGGCATTGATTTGGAGAAAAAAAGAATACAGTTGTCAATGATAGAATGAGGTGTAATATGAAAATTTTTAACACATTAACAAGAAAGAAAGATGAATTTAAGCCGATAAATGAGGGCAAGGTAGGAATCTATGTATGCGGTCCCACCGTATATGATTATATTCACATAGGAAATGCAAGACCTATGATTGTTTTTGATACGTTAAGGCGGTATTTTGAGTATAAGGGATACGAGGTTAATTATGTATCTAACTTTACGGATGTTGATGATAAAATAATCAAAAAGGCAATTGAGGAAGGCATTGACGCAAAAGAAGTATCTGAAAAATTTATTGGAGAATGCAAAAAGGATATGGCAGCCCTTAATGTCAGGGAGGCAAGTGTTCATCCAAAGGCAACCGAGGAAATCGATGATATGATAGCCATGGTTGAGACGTTGATAGAAAAGGAATATGCGTACGAGGTAAACGGTACAGTTTATTTCAGAACAAGAAAATTTTCTGATTACGGCAAGCTGTCAAAGAAAAATCTGGATGACTTAAAAAGCGGTAATAGGGAGCTTCTTGTGTCGGGAGAGGATGAGAAAGAAGACCCGCTGGATTTCGTTTTGTGGAAGCCGAAGAAGGAGGGAGAGCCGTCATGGGAGTCACCATGGGGTGACGGAAGACCAGGGTGGCATCTGGAATGTTCGGTTATGTCCAAAAAATATATCGGTGATGTTATCGATATACATGCAGGTGGAGAGGACCTGATATTTCCGCACCATGAAAATGAGATAGCCCAAAGTGAGGCGGCAAACGGAACCGAGTTTGCAAGATACTGGATGCACAACGGTTTCTTAAAGATAAACAATGAGAAAATGTCAAAGTCTTTGGGGAACTTTTTTACGGTCAGAGAAATCGGTGAGAAATATAACCTTCAGGTTATAAGATTTTTTATGCTGTCGGCACATTACAGAAGTCCGCTTAACTTTTCAGCAGAGCTTGTTGAGGCATCAAAGAGCGGGCTGGATAGAATAAAAACAGGTGCACTTCATCTTGAGGAGGCAGCAGCCGCAGGAAAAGATGGGGAAATGACAGAGGCAGAACAGGAACATGCTGCCATGATAGATAAGCTTGTAACAAAATATGAGGAAGCAATGGAGGATGACCTGAATACGGCAGATGCCATTTCTGTTATATTCGAGCTGATTAAACACACCAATACTACAGTGAAGACAGGTGAGTCCACCAAGGCATATGTGGAACAGGCATATAATATATTATGTAAACTTACAGATGTGCTTGGTATAAGCTTAAAGGAGGAGGCTGTACTCTTAGATGATGAGATTGAAAACCTTATTCAGGAGAGACAGGAGGCAAGAAAGGCAAAGAATTTTGCACGTGCCGATGAGATAAGGGATTTGCTTACGGAAAAGGGGATTATCCTTGAGGATACAAGAGAGGGAGTCAGATGGAAAAGAGCATAGATTCCATAATTGATATAAAGGATATTGCGGGTAATGTAAATCCGTACCAGTATTCACCCCTTGCACTTGCGTATATTGGTGACAGTGTTCTTGATTTGCTTGTGAAACGATATTTTGTTTTGACTACAAATAAGCAGACCTATAAGTACCATAAGGATGTGACCAATATTGTAAAGGCTGTTAATCAGGCGGACTTTATAGATAAAATATTGTCTGAGCTAAAGGATGATGAGGCAGACATTTACAAGCGGGGAAGAAATACAACGACCCATTCAAAGGCTAAAAATGCCACAGTAAGCCAGTATAGAAAAGCAACGGGGCTGGAGGCACTGATGGGCTATTTGTACCTAAAGGGTGATACGGAGCGGTTGGATTACTTTGTTGGAAAAATGATAGACAGGTACATGAAAAAGGAATAAAAGCATTTACGAAAGGATGTATGCACGATTTGGCATACAGGTATTTAAGATGAGCGATAACAATGACAGTTCCCATGTGATTGAGGGAAGAAATGCAGTGCTTGAAGCATTTCGGGCAGGAAAAACAATAGATAAGCTGTATATGCAGGAGGGCTTGAAGGACAGTGTGGCAAGCTCTATATTAAGGGCGGCAAAAAAACATGATACGATAGTAAACTTTGTTGCGAAAGAGAAGCTTGACCAGATGTCTGAGACAAAGAAGCATCAGGGCGCAATAGCAATCTGTGCGGCATATGAGTACTCTGATATTGAGGACATATTTGTAAAGGCAGAGGCAGCAGGTGAACCGCCGTTTATCTTTATTCTTGATGAGATAGAGGACCCACACAATTTAGGTGCCATAATAAGAACGGCAAATTTGTGTGGTGCCCACGGTGTTATCATCCCAAAAAGACGGGCGGCAGGACTTACCGCAACAGTTGTAAAGGCTTCAGCGGGAGCCATCAATTACACCCCTGTTGTCAAGGTTACAAATATCGGAAAGACAATCGATGAGCTGAAAGAAAGAGGCATGTGGTTTGCATGTGCCGATATGGATGGGGAAGTCATGTACAAATGCAATCTTACAGGTGCTATCGGTTTGGTAATAGGTAATGAGGGAAGCGGAGTAAGCAGACTTGTGAAGGAAAAGTGTGACTATGTGGTTTCAATTCCCATGAAGGGCGATATTGACTCGCTGAATGCATCTGTGGCAGCAGGTATTCTTGCCTACGAGGTAGTGAGGCAGAACATGTCCTAAGGACTAGAAAGCAGACGGATTCCGTAATACGAAAGGGTTTATCAATGGATTACAGCAGGCAGAGTGACAATGAAATAATTAAGCGTATTTCTGACGGGGATGACGATGCCTTGGAATTTATGATGAAAAAGTACGGAAGTCTCGTAAAAAAGGAAATACGAACCGTATATATTATTGGTGCAGAGACAGAGGATTTGGTTCAGGAGGGCATGATTGGACTGTTTAAGGCAATCAAGGACTTTGAGCCTGACAAGGGGGCAAGCTTTCCTACATTTGCAACTCTTTGTATAAAGCGACAGATAAAAACTGCAATCACTGCATCTAACAGACAAAAGCACAAGCCACTTAACACCTATATTTCCATATATGCTGAATCAAATGAAAAGGGGACACTGCTCGGAGAGGATATTGCAGATACAAAGGATGACGCAAATCCTGAGAAGCTTGTTCTTGTAAGGGAAAGAAACAATGTGCTGAATGAGAGGATTGCATCTGAGCTAAGCAGTCTTGAGCGAAAGGTGCTGAAGCTTTACCTTGACGGATTATCCTATGCAGACATTGCAGCTGCACTTTCCAAAACAGAAAAATCCGTTGATAATGCACTTTGGAGAATTCGCAGTAAGCTTTCAAAATAATTACTTGACATGATATTGCAAATAAAGTATTATCATGTCTGTATTAAAATTTAATACGGTGCTGGCGTGGCACAGTCGGTAGCGCACCTCATTGGTAGTGAGGAGGTCACGGGTTCGATTCCCGTCGCTAGCTTTACTTAGAAAAACTCATGAACCGTAAAAAGTTCGTGAGTTTTTATTTTGTTACAGAAATTCCTGATATATTACGGCATTTATATGAAATCTTACATTTTTTGTTAGTGTTTGTTTCATGTAGCAGATGTTATGATATATGCAACATAAGAAATGTTTTCGGAAATGCTGTTGAAGAAACAAAAATTTTTTATAACCGAAACGGAGGTATATCATAATGATGAAAAACAAAAAGGGCATCGTGACAGGATTGACAATATTATTGGCATCCATGCTGATAGCGGCAGTCATTTATATGATGATTGGAAGAAAAAAGACGGATTATGATTTTACGGTTCCTAATTATTACAGCCTTGCACAATATAATTATGACGGTGATTTTCAAGAATTTTATCAGGATAGTTATGATTGGTATAAATCCATAGAAGATAAAGAAGGTGTATATATAATAAATACATCATACAACAGTGCTGAGATGCTGCAAATTTGGAGAGATGGGGAGGTATATCATAATGTGCCTGATACCCCTTTTTGGGAGTTCACGGTCTCACCTTCTTATCTTAAGCAGATGAATATAAACTTAGAGGAAGAAAATTTAAATGCTGCAGCTTCCGGGGTAAGGCTGTATTTAGTACCGGATACGATGCCGGATACTGAATATGAAATAATGCGTGCTTACTTGGAGGAAACAGCTTTGTATGCAGTGGAGCAAAGCAGGATAAAAACAAATTTTGTAGAAAACAAGGAAGTGAAAGTTATAAGATATACACCAACAGACTCTTATTTCACATGGACATCTGAAAGCGGTGAGCCAATTACGGATGATGCCCCCATTTTATATGTCTGCACACCAGAAAATATGAAGTATTATGAGAGTGAAAGTTTAATTGCAACAGGGGTTGACAGCTATATTAAGTTTTTAAATAAAGATATTATGGAGGATTTAACGAAAGACAATCATTTAACAAAGTATAATCTTACATTTACATCGTCAAATGAAATATATAAAAAAGCTGCCAAATATGATTTGGTTGATTCGGGAATTGATAAAGTTTTTGAATAAAAGAGGAAACGAACACGATTTTTGTAATATCCATATATTGCAAAAATCGTGTTTTTTCTGTGTTTTTTTACATTTTGTACAAAAAAATGATGCAATATACTAAATCTTGTGTTATAATTTATTTCGTATAGTTTTACTTTGGTTTACATAATTTAATACACACAAATTATGAGGAGAGATAGCATGAAATATAATAGAAAAATTAAAAAGAGTGTACATATTTTTTTAGTTATAATTTTATTTTTTGTTTCCGCATGTCCGTGGAATTCTAATATTCATTCAAGTGCTGCCGAGACAGGAGTTACAACGGATTCGCTTAATTTCAGGTCAGGGGCAGGGACAAGCTATGCAAATGTGAAAGATGCAAATGGGAACAGTATCATTCTGCCCGTTGGCCAGGAAGTAGAAATACTGGATACAAAGAAAGGCTCTGACGGACTTACATGGTATTATGTTTCAACAAAATATAACAATAAAACGTATAAGGGATACCTTTGGGATCAGTATGTTACCAAAAAGAATTCAGGAACAACGAGTGACAAATTACAGAATAATTCTGTCTATCCCGTGTCGAATGGATATATGACAGGCATTTCTCCAAATACGAAGGCAGATGCATTTATTACAAATTTAAGGCTTGCAAAAGCAACGATAAAAAAATCAAACGGTAAGGAACAGACAGGACTTGTTGGTACGGGAAATGTTGTTTCTTATGAGGGAAGCAGTGCAGAGATTGTAATTTATGGTGACGCAAACGGAGACGGTGAGGTTGGAATTGCAGATTTGGTATATCTGAAAAAGCATATTTTAGACAAGTCAAAACTAAAAGGCGCATATTTTACGGCTGCTGATATTGATAAAAATAGTCAGATTACAGTTGCCGATTTAGTATACTTAAAGAAGCATGTACTTGGAATTGAAGAAATCAAGCAGGACGGAACAAGCTCAGATTCAAATGGCGGCGGTGACGAAACCGGTGACTTTGAGGAGGCACTCGCTGCTGAGAAATTCCCTGAAAGTTATAAGGATATGCTTAGGGTGATTCACAAACTACATCCTGACTGGCAGTTTAAGGCAGTACATACAGGTATTACATGGGATACACTGATAGCAAACGAGAAAGCGCAAAAGGTGAATGGTGTGGCAGTTGTAAAGAATACCGTGTGGACATCGTCCCTTTATCCGCACTACAACTGGCGTTCAACAAGTGTGGGATACAACTGGGCAACCGATAAATGGACAGCCTTTGACGGCAGTATATGGTTTGCAGCATCAGATGACCTTGTGGCATATTATATGGATCCTAGAACATATTTGTATGAAAATTATATATTTGCTTTTGAGAGTCTGTCTTATCACAGTGGAACGCAGACAAGGAAAGGTGTTGAGGCAATACTGAAGGGAAGTTTTATGTATAATACGGTACCGCCGGGAGAGACACAAAAATACTCAGAAATTATTATGGAAGCAGCAAAGAAGGCAAATGTAAGCCCATATCATCTTGCATCTAGAATAAGACTTGAAATGGGTACGACAGCAGGTGGTGCGGCAACCGGAACAAGTACAACGTATCCGGGCATATACAATTTCTACAATATAGGTGCTACGGATGGTGCAAATGCATTGATGAACGGACTGAAATGGGCAGCTACGCCAGGCTCATATGGAAGACCTTGGAATACTGTTAAAAAGTCCATTGTAGGAGGTGCACAGTTCCTAGGCACTTCATATATCAATGTGGGACAGGATACTTTGTATACGCAAAAGTTTAATGTTACAAA
Organism: uncultured Lachnospiraceae bacterium; assembly: GCA_947652735.1. Taxonomy (GTDB): domain Bacteria; phylum Bacillota; class Clostridia; order Lachnospirales; family Lachnospiraceae; genus Coprococcus_C. The sequence continues at coordinate 46,572 of CANTEG010000011.1, forward strand.
TAAGGGAAGTCTGTTTTCACATCAATATATGACCAATGTTCAGGCACCTTCGACAGAGTGCATTACGAACTATAATGCATATAAGAATAATAATATTTTGGATACTGCAATGGTATTTAAGATACCTGTGTATTTAGATATGCCTGAAAAGGCAGTGACAAGACCGGCAGATTCAGGAAATCCGAATAACTGGCTTAAGTCACTTACGGTAGGAGATTATGACCTTACACCGAAGTTTGCCGTAAATAAGACAACGGAATATTCGCTTACAGTACCAAAGAACGTCAAGAGCGTTACAATATCCGCAAAACCAGTGAATGGTTACGCGACGGTTTCGGGTGCAGGAACAAAATCTCTTGATACAGGCAATAATGTATTTAAGATTACCGTTAAGGCACAAAACGGTAATAAGAGAACATATACCTTAAATATTATAAGGAGTACAAAATAAATCAAGGAAGCACCTGATGGTGCGCAGGTCATCAACCTTTGGTTGATGACAATAATTAGTAAGGAGTTTATATAATGACAAATTTGCGTAAAAGCATCATATTATATATTGTTCTTTTCATGGCAGTCATGCTGCATCCGCTTGGTACGATGGCGGCGAGCGGAAGTGTGTCTGTCGGTGTGTCTTCATCAACCGTATCAGAGGGTGATACGGTTTCCGTGACCGTAAGTATATCAGCTGACGAGGCAATTGGATATGGTGTGGCAATCTCTTATGATTCAGGGGTACTGGAATATACGGGAGGTGCTGACGGCGGCGGTGGAGGAACTGTAACGCTTGTTTCTGAGGGAGATGGAGCATCTGCGGCGTTTTCAAGAACAATTTCATTTAAGGCTATTTCAAACGGAAGCTCATCAATCACTGCCTCCTCATATGCAGGAGGCTTATTTGGTTATACCTCAGGTGACATATCAACCTCCTACGGCTCATCTTCCGTGACGGTTGCAGAGCCTGTTACAACCGAGGCACCTACTACGCAGGCAACCACGGCACAGACAACAGAACAGACCACTGAAGGAACAGAGCATACTACGGAAACTGCTACTACAGAGGAGACGACAGAGGATGTGGGAGAGCCTGCTGCAGTGATTGACGGAAAAGAATATTTATTTATTTTGGATAAAGAAGTAGAGGGAATACCTGAGACTTACAAGGCTATCGACATGAAATATAAGGAGTGGACAGTGACAGCATTTGAGTCACCTTCCAAAAAGCTGCTCCTTGTGTGTCTTCGTGACAGTGAAGGCAGCACTGGCATATATATTTACGACAAAAAAGATGATGCATTTACGCCATATAAGGAATACATGGCAAATGAAAATAAATATGTGATTCTTGCGTTTCCTGATGATATAGAGGTGGCTGATGGTTTTAAAAAGGCTACCCTAAAGCTTGATAATGAAAAATACGATGCTTATATGTTGGAGGGAACTAAGATTTATCTTATATATGCCATGAACATAAATGAGGAGGCAGGTCTTTACCTGTATGATTCATCGGAAAAAACATTTATGGCTTATATGGGTGATGAGATTTTGGCAGCACAGGAAAAAACAGTGGATACAGTTACTGAGGCAACGATTACCAATGCAGTGCCGGAAAATATAACACTTACGGATGACGGATGGTTTGGCAGGGACATGCTCATTTATTATCTGATTGGTGCGGGGGCGCTTATTCTTGTTTTTCTTATTATAATAATTGTTTTGGCAGTGAAAAACGGAAGTAAAAAAAGAGAAATAGAAGAGCTTGAAAAAGATTTAAAATATGTATCAAAGGAAAAATCTGACAAAAAAGCGAAAGAAAATAAAAATGACAAAGAAGCTGCAAAAGATAAAAGTTTTGACAAGGAAAATGTAACCCAAAAGAACGAATCTGATGACAAGGAAAATGCAGAACAAAAGAATGAACCGACTGATAAGGATAATATTGTAGTTCCTGAAATTGCTTTGCCAATAATAAAAAAACCAAAAGAGGTAAAAACAGAGAATAACGAAAACAAGATTGACGGATAAGCTGATTAATGCTAGTATAAGCTTTGCAATATGGTTTTAAGAAATATGACGGCCATAGCAAGGACAGGAAAGGAAACATATGTATTATGGATGGCGAAGTAACTTCAAGAAATTTTATACAACAAGAGATAGATAATGACCTGAAAGAAGGAAAATACAAAGCGGTGGTCACAAGATTTCCACCTGAACCAAACGGATATCTTCATATTGGTCATGCAAAGTCAATTCTGTTGAATTATGGACTTGCAAAGGAATACGGAGGAACCTTTAACTTTAGGTTTGACGATACCAATCCGACAAAGGAAAAGACTGAATTTGTGGAGTCTATTATCAGTGATATAAAGTGGCTTGGGGCAGACTTTGGCAACAAGGTGTATTTTGCTTCCGATTATTTTGATGATATGTACGAGGCGGCAAAAAAGCTGATTCAAAAGGGAAAGGCTTATGTATGTGACCTTACGGCTGATGAGATAAGACAATACAGAGGAACGCTTACTGAGCCGGGAAAAAACAGCCCGTACAGAGACAGGACTGTTGAAGAAAATCTCCAGCTTTTCGAGGATATGAAGAATGGCAAGTTTGAAGATGGAGCAAAGGTCTTAAGAGCAAAGATAGATATGGCATCTCCTAATATGAATATGAGGGATCCTGTTATTTACAGAATAGCAAGGATGTCACATCACAGAACAGGAGATAAGTGGTGCATTTATCCGATGTATGATTTTGCACATCCGATTGAGGATGCCATAGAGGGGGTTACACATTCCATATGTACCCTTGAATTTGAAGATCACAGACCGCTTTATGACTGGGTTGTGAGGGAACTTGAATATGAATGTCCGCCAAGACAGATAGAGTTTGCAAAGCTCTACCTTAAAAATGTGGTGACAGGAAAGCGGTATATTAAACAGCTTGTTGAGGACGGCATAGTTGACGGCTGGGATGACCCGAGACTTGTGTCTATAGCAGCACTTAGGAGAAGGGGCTTTACCCCTGAATCAATAAAGATGTTTATGGAGCTTTCTGGAGTTGCAAAGTCTCAAGGTGAGTCAGACTATGCAATGCTTGAGTATTGCATCAGGGAGGACCTGAAAATGAAAGCAAACCGCATGATGGCGGTTCTTGACCCTGTCAAGCTTGTGATAGATAATTATCCTGAGGATAAGGTTGAATATTTTGATATAGACAATAATCAGGAAAAACCGGAGGCAGGAAGCCGAAAGGTTGAATTTGGCAGGGAGCTTTACATTGAACGGGAAGACTTTATGGAAGTTCCGCCAAAGAAGTATTTCAGGCTTTTTCCAGGAAATGAGGTACGGCTTAAAGGTGCATACTTTGTAAAGTGTGTTGACTTTGAGAAAGATGAAGCTGGAAATGTAACAGTTGTTCACTGTACTTATGACCCTGAAACGAGGAGTGGTTCGGGCTTTGAGGGACGCAAGGTTAAGGGTACGATACACTGGGTTAGTGCAAAAAGTGCAGTTGATGCAGAGGTCAGACTTTACGAGAATATCGTGGATGAAGAAAAAGGAAAGCTGAACAGCGATGGAACATTAAATTATAATCCAAATTCGCTTACAATTTTAAGCAACTGTAAGCTTGAGTCAGCGTTTCGGGATGCACATGCGGGCGATGCCTTTCAGTTTTTAAGACATGGATATTTTTGTGTTGATGTAAAAGACACGACTGACGAAAAGCTGGTATTTAACAGAATTGTTTCTTTAAAAAGTTCATATAAACCAAATGCACAGTAAGTGTTGTAATATAGGAGGATATAAAATGGGATTACTTTCGGGGTTAAAAAGTTTTGGTCTTGGTAAATATGAGGATGCCAAGGTTATAAAGGAGGAAGTGCAGTCAGCGAACGATGGTGACGATTCAAAAAAAACAAGAGCACAGCTCACAGAAGAAGATTGCATCTATGACAAGCATTACATATGTCCAATATGTGATTCTTCGTTTACATCAAAAAGTGTGCGTGCCGGAAAGCTTAAACTGATAGGTAAGGACATGGATTTAAGACCGAGATATGAGGTGATGGATCCGTTAAAGTATGATATCATTACATGTGATAAATGTGGTTATTCATCACTTTTAAAGTACTATGGAAAATTGACAACAAAGCAGATGGTAGATATACGGGATGAAATTGGCAATCATTTTTCAGGTTTAGAGAATGAGTCTACAACTTTTTCATATGAGGATGCTATATTTCGGTATAAGCTTGCACTTGTATGTGCAATCGTAAAAAATGCAAAGAGCAGTGAGAGAGGTTACTTATTACTTAAGATGTCATGGCTTTACAGAGGTCTGAAGGAGAGTAATACCGTGCAGGACCCTGAGAAATTAAAAGAGTATGACAGTGAGGAAATTGAGTGTCTGGAAAATGCATTTGAGGCATTTTCAACAGCACTTTCAAAGGAACCGCTTCCAATCGCAGGAATGGATGAAAACACGGTTAAATATATATTGGCTGAGCTTGCAAGAAGATTAAAGAAATACGAGGAGGCAGGCAAGCTTGTGTCAAGTGTTATCGTAAGCCGTTCTGTTTCAGACAGACTGAAGGATCAGGCATTTACTTTAAGGGAGCAGATTAAAAAGGAAATGAAAGAAGAATCTGCCAAGTAGTAGTCAAATATCCAGAGGTGATATAAATGGGACAAATGAATACTTCTAATAAAAATAAGAAGAATATAAACAACATAAATAAAACTGAGAAAGACCACAGCATATATATTGTGATATCCAAGACATCGACGCTTCCTTCCAATGTCATTAAGATGTGGACGAAGGAACCATATGCACATACGTCACTTGCAATGGATATAGAGCTGAATGAGATGTACAGCTTTGCAAGAAAAAAACTTAAAAATCCATTTCACTGTGGATTTATTGCAGAGGATATCACGACAGGTGTTTTTGGCAGGGATGTTGATACGAAGTGCAGAATAGCAAGACTTCGGATAACAAAAGAACAGTACCAAAATCTCCGGGTGAATTTGGAAAAGTTCAAAAAATATAAGTGGGTATATAAGTACAATTATATCGGTATACTTGGTGTAATGTTCAATAAGGCTGTAGAGAGAAAATATCATTATTTCTGCTCACAATTTGTATATTACATTCTTGAAAAGTCAGGTGTGGAAATGTTTAACAAAAAGCCAGGGCTTGCAAGACCTGAGGATTTCAGAGTTTGGGATGACTTAGAACCTATATATGAAGGAAAGCTTATAAATTACAGAGCATACTTAAAAAATAAGGGGCTTAATTCCCAAAGTGAAAAAAAGGCTTCTGCCATGTAAACAAGAGTCTGTCGTACCAAAATGTTTGGTGCGACAGACTCTTGTTTTTCTATTACTACTCAATTATTGTAGAATTTGTTTTTATGATGCCGCGGGGAATAGAGTCCTTAGCATTCTTCCACGGTTCATCCTTATATCTGTAATCAAATTTATCAATAAACCAGCCGATGTCGCTGTTTACCCGTTCCATATTATCAAAGTATACCTTGTTTAATGCGTCTAAAAATTCACTATATGCATCCTTGGAAAGCTTCGTACTGCCAAAGTCATACAAAACACCATAATGTTTGGTACAAAAGCCTTTACATGACATGAACTTTTCACGAAAGGATGGTTCTGTCTTCCATAAATGAAATATTGTATCCACATATCTGTTAAATGTTCCTTTGATTCGGTCACAAATAAAACAACTTTCATTCAGCTTTTTTATGTACTCGCCAACGGTGGAGGTCTGCACCTTTTTGAAAAGCCCTCCCTGGGAAACCGGCTTGTTTGCACTTAGGGCTTTTAAGTCCCTGATTGTTTTGTCGGTATGGGTTTTCATCATAAGGGCAAGACCAAGCTTATTTTTGTCTGCATATAATATCTGCATGTGATGACTGCAAAACCCAAGTGTGTCTGTTATGGCACGGTTATCGTCCTCCATATAGCTTGGTCCCATCGTATATTCAACTGCATTTTGCTCTAAGTCACGATGCATGGCACATATGGGACATTCGCAGTCAGATGCAAATGCATCATTAACAGGTATCGTGTACAGTTTTTCAGCCATAAAATTCTCCTCTCGTGTATCGGAAGTTATGAGTTAACAAAAACAGTATATTATATATCTGCATAAAATGTAAATAGAAGATTTTTGGCACCATAATAACACGTTACTGTATTAAATCATTTGCTGTCAGGAAAATATTATGTTATTATATGAAAAAATGTATAACGAAGAATAACAAAAATTATTTTCCAGGATAATAGAAAACTTCGTTTCTGATTGGCATATTTCTATGAAAACTGCTAATATCCAAGCTACATCGTCAAAGACACTTTGTTTGATACCTGAAAAAATCATAAATAAAGAGGAGGTACACTATGAAAGGTATGATGAGGACTATCAGGGGGAAAATTACGTTACAGACAGCGTTATTTTTGATTTTGACAATTGTGATTTGTGAAGTTGTAAGTGTAAATTCATTAAGGACAAACATGACATCCCAGGCGGAAGACTTTGTTAAGGCAGAGGCGGACAGCAATGCCGATGTGATTAACGAGTGGCTGACGGAGCAGGGCAATATTGTACATACCTTGCGAAATGCCGTTGCATATATGGATAACAAGGATACGGAATTTATTATGGATTATTTGGAGGTTAATTTAAAGGACAATCCATATGCACTTATGTATTATGTATGTTACGGCTATGACGGGGGCGTATTTCCTGCCGACCACTCAACGCTTGACCTTGATCCTACAACAAGGGGATGGTGGATACAGGCAATTGAGGAAGATGGGCTGATATATACAGCACCATATAAGGATTTTGCGAGCGGACAGATGATTGTAAGTATTGCGGAGCCGCTTATGATTGATGGCGAGCAGGCAGTTTTCCTGGCGGATATAACAATTGATACATTGACGGAGCTTGTGAATAATGTTGGAAGCAACGATGAAATACAGGGTTTTTTGCTGGATGCGGACGGAAATGTAATATCTCATCAAAATGAAGCATATCTCCCAAAAGAAGAAGGGAATACGGTTCTTTCGGATGTTTTGGGTGTGGATGTGACGAAGGAATCGGAAATCACTGATTATGACGGAGAGCGTAAGCTGATAAATACTGCAAAGGTTGATGCCACAGGATGGATCTTTGGAGTGATGGAGTTTAAAACGGTAATAACAAAACGTGTAATAAGAAATATTATATTTATCACGATTGCAGGTGTGGTTTTGCTTTGTGTCGTTGTTGCACTTCTTTATGGAACGGTAAAGAAAAGCTTTAAACCGATAGACGAACTCAAAGCATTTATCAGGGAAAAGGTAATCGGTGAAGAAAACTGTGTTGCACAAAAGGATGAGGTTGAGGAAATAAGATATCTGATTCAGGAGCTTGAAAATCAGTTCATCGGTATTATCAGGCAGACGAAGGGTGAGTCTTGTACCATTCATGCAAAAATGAAAAGTGCAAGTGAAAAGGTTGGTTCCATCAGCGGTAATATTATGAAAATAAGTGCTGCAATGCAGCAGACAGGTGCAAATGTAGATACACAGACGGAAAGTATAAAAAATATTGACGACACATGCACCCTTGCAGTAGAAGCAATAGACAGGTTTGAACGTGCGGTAAAGGATATGACAGTACGTTCCACAGAAGTTGTTGAGAGAGCAGATAAGCTTGTACCGGAGCTGATTAAGATAAAGGAAAATGCAATCAGGGTAGTCAATGACAGCAGGGAAAGGCTCCAGTCTGCAATCGAGGGAACAAAGGTTATACAGGAAATTTCAGAGGTTTCGGCAGCCATTCAGGGAATCGCAGCACAGACAAACCTTCTTGCACTGAACGCGTCGATTGAGGCGGCAAGAGCAGGTGAGGCAGGAAAGGGCTTTGCGGTTGTAGCGGAAGAAATCAAGATGTTAAGTGACAATACGGCGGAAGAAATCAGTAAGGTAAATGAACTTACGTCAAAGGTTGTCGAAAGTGTAAATGAGCTTTCGAAAGAGAGTGACGGTATTTTGGTGTTTATTGATGGCACAATTCTGAAGGATTACGATAAATTTGAGGCTATGGCACAAAGCTATAGGCAGGATGCAGATTATTATGTGGGAATCAGCGATGAGGTTGGTGGAAGTGCAAGTGATTTGGGTGCTTTCACACAAAATATTAAGACTACATTGACGGATATCAGAATCGCACAGGATGATTTATCAAAGGCAATGGAACATGTAAATGAAAACCTACAGGATATCACGTATTCCAGTGAAAATATGTCGGAAGAAACAGAGGATGTTTTAAGCAGTATCGGCACGTTACAAAGAACGATGGACAATTTCAGGGTTTAGTGTACGTAGACGATAATGAAATGAAGTGAAAGCATCCTATTGCGGTAACAGGAAATGTTTCGGAGGGAACATGATGAGTAATGTTTGATGCTTAAGGAAAAAGGGAGAAGGTATGATTGGATTTAAAAGAGGAACCGCTGCTTTATTAACTTTATTTATTATGATGACTTCCTTTGGCATGGCAGATATGGATATTTGCCATGCCATGTCTGTGGGGGAGGCTGATAAAGTTGCGACAGACAGTGATGCGGCAGTTTATGAAGAAGAAACAGAAAATACCACAGAGGAACATATTACAGAAGAAAATACTACAGACACAGAAGCTGTTATAGAAACGACTACAGAAGCAGTTAAAGGTGAGAACGAAAACCAGTCTGTTACAATTGATAAAAATGAAATTGTCACAACAGATGTAAACGGGTCTGCTAATATTATATATTATGTTTTGTTTGATGGAAACGGTGCCACAGACGGCTCCATGACCAGACAGGAGTTTACATATGGAAAGCGGACAAAGCTTCCCCCAAATAAATTTAATAAAAAAGGGTATACGTTTGCCGGATGGAATACAAAGGCGGACGGAAGCGGAAAAACTTATAAAAATAAAAGTATGGTAAAAAACCTTACAGCAAAGAACAAAGGAAAAGTTAAATTATATGCACAGTGGGAAGCAAATAAATTCCACGTGAAATTTAACGGAAACGGAAGCACAGACGGTTCCATGAAGAAGATGACGTTTACTTATGGAACGTACCAGAAGCTTACAGCAAATACATTTACGCGAAAGGGATATCGGTTTGTGGGTTGGAACACAAAGGCAGACGGTTCGGGAAAAGCGTATGCTGACGGCAAAAAGGTGAAAAATCTCTCCGCCCAAAATGGAGAAACAAAAATACTATATGCCCAGTGGAAGAAAATAAAATATAAGATAACCTATGAGCTTGACGGTGGAACAAATAATAGTAAAAATCCGTCCTATTACTATATTACAAGTAAGAGAATCATACTTGCCGCCCCTGTAAAAAAAGGATATACGTTTGAGGGCTGGTACAGGGATAAAAACCTTACCAAAAAGGTGACAAGGATAAACAGTGGCAGCGAGGGAAAAAAGACGCTTTATGCAAAGTGGACGCCAAATAAGTATCGTGTAAAATTTGACGGAAACGGAAGTACAGACGGTTCCATGAAGAAACTGTCGTTCACTTATGGACAGTACAAAAAGCTTACTGAAAATGCTTTTACGAGAAAAGGCTATACATTTATAGGCTGGAACACAAAGGCAGACGGTTCGGGAAAAGCGTATGCTGACGGAAAGAACGTGAAAAATCTGTCTGCCCAAAATGGAGGAACAAAAATACTGTATGCCCAGTGGAAACGGATAAAATACAAGATAACATATAACCTGGATGGTGGTGTAAACAACAGTAAGAATCCATCACATTATTATATTACGAGCAAGAAAATAAATCTTGCCGACCCGACAAAAAAGGGCTACACATTTAAGGGCTGGTACAGGGATAAGAAGCTGACGAAACAGGGAGCAAAAATAAACAGCGGCAGTACAGGCGTGAAAACGTTCTATGCAAAGTGGACGCCAAATAAATATTATGTGAAGTTTGATTTAAACGGCAGCAAGAGTACGGCAATGAAAAAGAAAACTTACACATATGACAAATATTACAAGCTTCCTGTGTGTTCTTATACAAGAAGAGGCTATACATTTGCAGGCTGGAATACAAAGGCAGATGGTTCGGGGAAGTCATATGATGACGGAGCCAAGGTGAAAAACCTTTATAGCACACACAAGGGAACAAGGGTGCTGTATGCCCAGTGGAAACCAATAAGGTATACGATTAAGTATGAGCTTAACGGTGGAAAAAATGCCACGGGAGCTGCTGACCATTATTATACAAACAGAGCAGTTACACTTAAGACTCCGACAAGGAGCGGTTACACATTTGCTGGCTGGTATAAGGAATCCACATGGATAAACAAGGTGGAAAAGATAAGCACAGGACAGATAGGAAATAAGACATTTTACGCAAAGTGGACGCCAAAAAAATATACATATACCTTTAACGGCAATGGAAACACAAGCGGCTCCATGAAAAACTATACTGCAAGTGTTGTAGGAACCACATATGATATTGCGAATGAAAATAAGTATTTAAAGGTGATTGATGTTTCTTCATGGCAGAAAAACATAAACTGGAATCAGGTTAAAAATCAGGTGGATGCAGTTATCTTACGGTGCGGCTACGGTATGGATTATACATATCAGGATGATTACGAATTTGAGAGAAATGCTGCTGAATGTGAGAGACTTGGAATTCCATATGGTGTTTACTTATATTCTTATGCCACGGATGATAACAGGGCAAAGAGTGAGGCGGCACACATTTTAAGGCTTCTTAAGGGCAAGAAGGTTTCACTTCCCGTATACCTTGACTGTGAGGAAGGTAACACGGCAGGCTATGCGGCAAGGGCATGTGAGGTTATTGGAAACATTGTACAAAATGCAGGTTACATGTTCGGGGTGTATGCAAATACAACATGGTGGAATAACTATCTTCCAACGGTAACAGGATATACCAGATGGGTTGCCCAATATTTCAGCATATGCCAGTATGGTGGAAAATATGATGCATGGCAGTATTCATCATCAGGCTCTGTTACAGGTATTGATGGCAGGGTTGATATGAATGTAATGTACACAAATTTCCAGCAGGCTGATGTTGCAACGTATACACTTCCGAAAAATGAGTACGTGAAGAACGGATATACGTTTATGGGATGGAACACAAAGGCAGACGGAAGCGGAAAGACATATGCGGATGAGGCGAGCATCAAGTCATCTTCAAGGAAAAATGGGGAAATTACCCTGTATGCCCAGTGGAAGCCTACCGTATATACGATTAGTTATGTTTTGAATGACGGAAAAAACAACACGGCAAATCCGTCAAAGTATACGATTGAGTCACAAAACATCACACTTGCTGCACCAAAAAAGACTGGCTATACGTTTGAGGGATGGTATCGGGATGAGGCATATAGGAAACCGACTGCGGGTATCAATGCAGGAAGCACGGGTAATAGGACATTTTATGCCAAGTGGTCTGGAAATCCATATACCGTACGATTTGATGACAATGGAAGTACAAGCGGAAGTATGGCTGACCAGAGTTTTGTATATGGTAACAAAGCAAAGAATCTCAGAACTAACGCTTACAAACGTACAGGCTATGATTTTGCAGGCTGGAGCACAAAGGCAAACGGAGCTGGAACGGCGATTGCCAATAAGGGACTTGTTGGAGTGGGAGATAGTGCAACACAGCATCTTTCCAAAAAGGCAGGTGCCGTTGTGGTGCTTTATGCCCAGTGGAATGCACATGAGTATACCATAACCTATGAGTTGAACAGTGGTACGAACAACAAAAGAAATCCTGAAAGCTATAATGTGGAAACAAGCTTTAAAATTTACGCTCCGACAAGGGAGGGCTATGATTTTGCAGGCTGGTATACCGACAAAACGTTTGAGACAGAGTTTAATCCTGAGGCTTTGGCGGAAAAACCAAAGAATTTGAAGCTTTATGCCAAGTGGAATGTTACGTCTGAGCCTGTAAATGGCACAGTTGAAGATGATACAACTGCTGAAACAGGAACAGGTGAGATTTCAGCCACAGAAAATACAACAGTTGAAAATCCAACCAATGAAAAAGCAGCGACTGAAAATGGAATCGCTCAAGACGGGGCGGAAGCTTATGTATCAACAGACTCTCAATCTGAAAAAAATGAGTCTTTTGATGAATAATTGAGGAGACTTCTGAATATGCATATATATTGCAGAGATAATGATTTAATACTCGAGGCAGTAAATGATTTTGATATTGAAGATACGCTGGAATGTGGTCAGTGCTTTCATTTTACAAAGCTTGCCCCAAAGGAATATGAGCTTCTTGCATATGGAAAATATTTACATATAAGACAATGTGGCGACAAAGAACTGTCAAAGCCGGGCAGCTTTATTTTGTATAACACGTCAATGGAAGATTATAATTTGGTATGGAAACGCTATTTTGATATGGATACCGATTATGGTGCCATTAAAGAAAACATAATAAATGCTGACGGACGGCTGAAAGATGTGATTGAAAACCACAGGGGAATCAGAATTTTAAATCAGGATTTTTTTGAAACGCTGATATCCTTTATTATTTCCCAAAATAAGCAGATACCTCATATCAAGCAGATTGTTCATATGCTGTCTGAAAAATATGGTGAAGAAATTGTACTTGGCAGCGGAAGAAAAGTATACACATTTCCAACTGTGGAACGGTTATATCAGGTCAGCGATGAGGAACTTCGGGAATGTAAAGTAGGCTTTCGGGCACCCTACATTAGACAAGCTGTGGATAAGGTGTATCATGGTGAGATAAAAGGAGAAACGCTGAAAGTATTAAGCTTTCAGGGGGCAAAACAGTCTCTTATGTCAATCAAGGGTGTTGGTGAGAAAGTAGCAAATTGCGTCCTTTTGTTTGGTCTTAGATTTACGGAAGCATTTCCTGTTGATGTGTGGATGAAAAGAATTATGGAGGAACTATATTTTCATCAGGATACAAAGAAGGATGCAATAGAAAAATTTGCATGTGAGCTTTACGGAACTAATGCAGGTTATGCCCAGCAATACTTATTTGCTTATGGACGGGAAATGGGATTAGGAAAATAAAATTGTGTCCAATTTGTAAAATTTGAAATTAGGGGTTGATTTTTTCCATAAATGGATTAAAATAGTATTTATGTTAGCACTCAAAAGAAGTGAGTGCTAAAAGTAGAAAATGATTTTTAGGAGGAATTTAGGATGAAGTTATTACCGTTGGGAGACAGAGTTGTATTAAAGCAGTCAGCCGCAGAGGAAACTACAAAGTCAGGTATTGTACTTCCATCACAGGCAAAGGAAAAGCCACAGTATGCTGAGGTTGTTGAAGTAGGACCGGGAGCAGTCGTTGATGGCGAGAAGATTCCTATGGAGGTTAAGGTTGGCGATAAGGTTATATATTCAAGATATGCTGGTTCAGAGGTTAAGCTCGGTGAGGATGAGTATATAATCGTGAAGCAGTCAGATATTCTCGCAATCGTTGAGTAGTCTGGCAAAAGGATATAATACGGAACCGTAAATTATAAATTATAGGAGGCAGATATAAAATGGCAAAGGAAATTAAGTTTGGAGCAGAGGCCCGTAAGGCTTTGGAGGAAGGCGTAAATAAGCTTGCAGATACAGTAAGTGTTACTCTCGGACCTAAGGGAAGAAATGTTGTACTTGCCAAATCATTTGGTACACCACTTATTACAAATGATGGTGTTACAATCGCAAAGGAGATTACGCTTGAGGATGCATTTGAGGATATGGGTGCGCAGATAGTAAAGGAGGTTGCCACAAAGACAAATGATGTGGCAGGTGACGGTACTACCACAGCAACTGTTCTTGCACAGTCCATGATTAATGAAGGTATGAAGAACCTTGCAGCAGGAGCAAATCCTATCGTACTTAGAAAGGGTATGAAGAAAGCATGTGATGCTGCTGTTGAAGCAATATCAGAAATGAGCCAGAGCATAAACGGCAAGGAGCAGATAGCAAGAGTTGCATCTATATCAGCAGGCGATGACGGTGTTGGCGAGCTTGTTGCAGACGCGATGGAAAAGGTATCAAAGGATGGCGTTATCACCATAGAAGAATCAAAGACAATGAAGACTGAGCTTGACCTGGTTGAAGGTATGCAGTTTGACAGAGGTTATGTATCAGCATACATGGCAACTGATATGGAGAAGATGGTTGCAGAGCTTGATGACCCATATATTCTTATTACAGATAAGAAGATTTCAAACATTCAGGATATCCTTCCACTTCTTGAGCAGATTGTTCAGGGTGGACAAAAGCTTCTTATTATTGCAGAGGATATCGAGGGGGAGGCACTTACAACCCTTATTGTAAATAAGCTTCGTGGAACATTCTCCGTAGTTGGTGTCAAGGCACCTGGATATGGTGATAGAAGAAAAGAGATGCTTAAGGATATTGCTATTCTTACAGGTGGTGAGGTTATTTCTGAGGAGCTTGGATATGACCTCAAGGAAACTACAATGGAGATGCTTGGTCGTGCAAAGAGCGTTAAGATTGCAAAGGAGAATACTGTAATCGTTGACGGATACGGTTCTAAGGAGGATATCGAGGCAAGAGTAAGTCTTATTAAGAATCAGCTTGCTGAGACAACATCTGATTTTGACAAGGAGAAGCTTCAGGAGAGACTTGCAAAGCTTGCAGGCGGCGTAGCTGTTATCAGAGTAGGTGCTGCAACTGAGACAGAGATGAAGGAAGCAAAACTCAGGATGGAAGATGCATTAAATGCTACAAGGGCGGCAGTTGAGGAAGGAATCATCGCAGGCGGCGGTTCTGCTTACATTCATGCTACAGAGAAGCTTACTGCTCTTGCTGATACGCTTTCAGGTGATGAGAAGACAGGTGCAATGATTGTATGCAAGGCTATGGAAGCACCACTTATGCATATTGCTGCAAATGCAGGACTTGAGGGTGCGGTAATTGTCAACAAGGTGAAAGAGTCTGATGCAGGTGTCGGCTTTGATGCATACAAGGAAGAGTATGTTGATATGATTTCAGCAGGTATTATTGACCCTGTTAAGGTTACAAGAACAGCACTCCAGAACGCAACATCAGTTGCATCAACACTTCTTACAACAGAGTCTGTTGTAGCTGACATTAAAGAAGATGTTCCTCCTATGCCGGCAGGTGGCATGGGTGGTATGGGTGGAATGGGATATTAAAATCCGACATAGCCCAAGTAATATAAAATGCCTTTACGAATTAAATGCTCCACGTCAACTTTCGGTTGATGTGGAGTGTTTTTTTGATTATAATAAATACCATAATAAAAATTATGGTTGGAGTGAAAAAATGTATAGATACGAGAAGAAAATTTTATATTCAGATATAGATGAGAACTCAAAGATGTCCATAGAGGGAATCATGAATTCCATGCAGGATTGCATCAACATAAACTCAGAGTCTATCGGCAAGGGTGTGGATTATATGCACAAAACGAAACGGGCATGGTTTGCAATCGGCTGGAACATATATATAGACAGATATCCCGCACTTTTTGAAAATATTGTTGTCAAGACATGGCCATACGGATTTACACCGTCGATGGGATATCGAAATGTTGTCATAACTGACAGTGAGGGAACTGATATTGTGTATGCCGACTCCGTATGGAGCCTTGTTGATACTGTATCGGGCAGACCGATTCGGATTGAGGAGGCTGATACTGAGGGCTATGTTCTTGAGGAACGGTATCAGATGGACGAGCTTAGCAGAAAAATTAAGCTGCCACGGGAATTTGAGGATATGGAAATACTAAAAGTGAGACGGTCACATATTGATTTCAATGGTCATATGGGAAATGCAAAGTACATTCAGCTTGCAAATGAATATGTACCTGAAAATGCTGTTGTAAAGGGGATTAGGGTTGAGTACAAAAGCCAATCCAAATATGGGGAAAGTCTTCTTTTGTCAACGGCGTGTGAGGAAGTTGATGCAGGTCAAAGGTTTATCGTTAAGATAACGGGACAGGAGAAACAGGATATAAAATCTGTGGTGGAGTTTAAATTATGAAACTAATTCATTGTGCTGATTTACATTTGGATTCAAAGTTGAATGCCAATCTTGAGGGGCAAAAGAAGCGTGAGAGAAAGGCGGAGCTGTTAAATACATTTTCGCGAATGGTTGACTATGCGGTGGAGCATAATGTGGATGCTATCATTATCGCAGGGGATTTGTTTGATACTGCAACGATATCCGTCACCGCACAAAATACTGTTAAGGCAGCCATAGTAAGTCACCCCTCAATCGATTTTTACTATCTTAAGGGAAACCATGATGCTGACGGATTTTTGGAGCACCTTGAAATGATACCTGGGAATTTAAAATTGTTTGGCGATATGTGGACAGAATATACGCTTAGTGAACATGTATCGCTGAGCGGTGTGGAGCTTTCCAGGGATAACGCAGGTCTTATTTATGGTTCCCTTGTGCTTGATAACGACAAGGTAAATATTGTTGTATTACATGGACAGGAACATGCGTATCAGGCGAAAGGCAAAGAAGTAACCATAAGTATCTCTGACCTTAAAAATAAAGGAATTGATTATCTGGCACTGGGTCATGTACATTCTTACAAGCAGGAGAAGCTGGACAGGAGAGGTGTGTATTGCTATTGTGGCTGTCTTGAGGGCAGAGGCTTTGATGAGTGTGGAGAGCACGGTTTTGTTCTCCTTACGGTTGATGAGGAAAAGCGGAGTGTATCAACGGAATTTGTTCCTTTTGCAAAACGGCTGCTTCATACATTGGAAATTGATATCACGGGCTGTTTGGAAACAGCGGACATATCGGAACGGATAAGGAATGTTTTGGATGAGGATGCAATACCTGCAAAGGATTTGGTGAAGTTGGTTTTGACAGGCAGCGTTGATGTGGAATGTGAAAAGGATATAGGTGTATTGCTTAAAAGGTTTGAAGATGAATTTTATTTCCTAAAGATATATGATGAAACAAAGCTTGCAATTGATTTTAATGCATTCCAGTATGATGAATCCCTTAAGGGTGAGTTTGTAAGAAGTGTGATGAATGATGAGGGACTTTCTTTGGACATGAAGACGGAGATTATACGGTGTGGCATATTTGCACTTGCCGGAGAGGAGATAGGGGAAAGTGAAAATTATTAATTGCCACGTCGAGAATTTTGGAAAACTGCACGATAAGCACTATAACTTTCAGTCAGGGCTTACGATATTGAATGAGCCAAACGGAAGCGGGAAAAGTACGCTTGCGGCATTTATCAAGGTTATGTTTTTTGGCTTTTCAGGAGAGGGAAAACGAAGCATTCCTGAAAATGAGAGAAAGCGGTTTTTGCCATGGCAGGGCGGTGTATACGGGGGACAGCTTGTATTTGAATACAAAGGAAATACATATCAAATTGTCAGAACCTTTGGTGCCAAGGATAAGGACGATACATTTACGCTTTATGATACAAAAACAAACTTGGAATCTGAAGATTTTTCCTCTCATGTAGGAGAGGAGCTTTTCCTGATTGACCGCGATAGCTTTTGCAGGACGGTTTATATTGATTCTGGTGACTGTGAGGCAGGAACAACGGACAGAATTAGTGCAAAGCTTGGAAATCTTGCCCATAATACGGATGATATGAATAACTATGAGACAGTGAAAAAGAAGCTGTCTGATATGATAAATGCCATGTCGCCTACAAGAAAGACAGGCATGATTTATAAGAAAAAGGAAAAATTTGCCATGCTCAAGGAGGAGGCAAGGGGAGAAAAAACGGCTGATGAGGCACTTAAGCTGTTAAAGCAAAAAAGAGATGCGGCAAAACTGCTAAGGGACAATCTGAAAAACAGGCAGGCGGAAATTCAGGATAATATAAACAGCCAAATTGCGGTTTCAGACCTTGCATCCAAGAAAAAGAGCTATGATGCCATACTGGGAAAATGGCAGGAGGCAAAGGACAGCTACAAAGAAAAACGCGGATATTTTAAAGAGCGTGAACCTGACGAAAAAGAGCTTACTGCCATGCTAGACAAGGGTGTGGAGCTTGGAGGCATCATCCGCCATATGGAAGCACTGCGTATGAATGAGGAGCGGATTGCTGCGGGCAAAAGACTTGAGGAGAAGCTTTCAACCATGTCAGGGAAAGCTAGTAGTGAGCCAAAGAAATCAAGTAAGCTTCCCATTGTTCTATGTGCAGCTATAGTCATGATAATTCTTGGAATTTGTCTGTCAAATGTATGGATTGCTGCTTGCAGCCTGATTGTTGTGATTCCATTTTTAATCGTCGGAAGTAAGGGGAGTGGTAAGGCTGACCAGAAACAGGAATTTTCGGATGATGTGGATATTGAAAAAATCAGAGAGGAGCTTTATGCATTCAGAAAGGATTTTGCCGAGTATGAATCACTTACAAAAGATAAGGCAGCGGTTTGTCATACGATAACTGAATATATACAGGGGCTTGGCTTTGACGTGGAGCCTGACCTATCGGCACAGCTTTTTTCTATAAGGGATAAGGAGCGGGAATTAGCCGAAGCCCAAAGGTGGTATAATAGACAGGATGAGGAAAAAAATACCTTTGAAAGAGAAAATGATATTTCTGCTTTTGCGGGTATTATGGGTGAAAAGCAGGAAACGCTTGATGACAGCTACGTTGAGCTTAAGGCGGTTACCCGTTCCCTTGAACAGGCAATAGAAGATATTTCCGAGTACAACGGCAGGATAGACAATGCACGCAATGAGCTTGCGCTTATGGCGGAGGCAGGTGATGAGGCAAGGGTACTTAGGGATGAAATTGACAGGGATATACACCGTCTTGAGGTTATAACCAAGACGAGGGATTATCTTGACAGGGCAAAGGAGAGATTTGACGCAAAATACATGAATCCTGTTATGGAGGGCTTTAGAAAATATTATAAATGTATTTCAGGCCATGAGGCAGATGCCTATTCCATCAATGCCAAAATGGAGCTTTCCGTAATGGAGCATGGAAATAACAGGGATATCAAGCTTTTGAGTGCAGGATACAGAAGCCTTACGGGTATCTGTATGAGAATGGCTCTGGTGGACGCAATGTATCAGGAGGAGAAGCCATTTGTTGTATTGGATGACGTGTTTGTGTATTTGGACGAAGTAAAGCTTAAGGGAGCGATGGAGTTTTTACAAATACTTTCAAAGGAATATCAGATTGTTTATTTTACATGTAATGAAAGCAGGGCACAGGCTCTGACAAGAATATAATTATAAAATGATTGGAGGCATTATATTTTGAAATTAGAACAACTTGAAGCATACGATTTGATTGAAACACAGGATTTACCTGAGGTAAAAGGCATAGGATATGTACTTTCCCATAAAAAGACAAAGGCAAGGGTACTTGTTGTGTGTAATGATGACAACAATAAGGTTTTCACCATAGGCTTTCGGACACCGCCTGAGGATGACATGGGAATCCCACATATTATGGAGCATTCTGTTTTGTGTGGTTCAAAAAAGTTCCCAGCAAAGGATCCGTTTGTGGAGCTTTGCAAGGGGTCTCTCAATACATTTTTAAATGCAATGACCTATTCGGATAAAACAGTTTATCCTGTGGCGAGCTTAAACAAAAAGGATTTTCACAATCTGATGCATGTTTATCTTGATGCAGTATTTTACCCGAATATATATGAAAGAGAAGAAATCATGCAGCAGGAGGGCTGGCATTATGAGCTGGATGACGAGACAGGCGAGCTAAAATATAACGGTGTTGTGTTTAATGAGATGAAAGGCGTTTTTTCATCACCGGAACAGCAGCTTTACCGTGTCATTGAAAAATCCCTCCATGAGCACACGGCATATGGTTACGAGTCAGGGGGAGACCCTGTGTATATTACTGACCTTGACAGGAAAACATTTCTTGATTTCCATAGAAGATATTATCATCCGAGTAACAGTTATATTTATTTGTATGGAGATATGGATGCGGCAGAGGAGCTTGCGTTTATAGATAAGGAATATCTTTCTGCGTATGATTATTTGGACATAGATTCGGCACTTACGGATGAACCTGATTTTGATGCACCAAAGCATTTACAGGAGGAATACTCACTTTCTGATGCGGAGGAGGAAGCTGACAATACCTATCTTACCTATAATGTAAGGGTGGGAAAAAGCACGGATAAAAAGCTTTGTATGGCATTTTCAATTATAGAGCATGCACTTCTTGATGCACCGGGAGCACCTCTGAAAAAGGCACTGATTGACGCAGGTATCGGCATGGATGTATTCTCCGTCTATGATGACGGAATTAAGCAACCGACATTCTCTATTGTTGCAAAAAATGCTAATGAGGCTGATGAGGAGCGGTTTATAAAGACAATCGATGATACACTTTGTTCCATCATAAAGGATGGTATTAACAAGCGGTCATTCCTTGCGGCAATTAATTACTATGAGTTTAAGCATAAGGAAGGAAATTTCGGCAGATACCCGAAAGGGCTTATGCTTGGATTAAATGCATTTTCAACATGGCTTTATGATGACAATGATGCACTTAGTATATTTTCATTAAATGAAATTTATGATGAACTTAAGGTTGATGTGGAACAGGGATACTTTGAGAAGCTGATAAAGGAATATTTTATTGAAAATAAAAATAAAACCTATGCAATGCTTGTGCCGAAAAAGGGACTGAACAATGTAATAGAAGAAAATGAGAAGAACAAGCTTGCAAAATATAAGGAAACACTGACGAAAGAACAGCTTGACAATATTGTAAAAAATGCAGAGGCACTTAAGAAGTACCAAAGTGAGCCAAGTACACCGGAGGAGCTTCAGACAATTCCTCTTTTGGAGATTTCTGATATTGAAAAGAGTGCAAGAAAGCTGAATAACCAGATTTCAGAAATAGAGATGGTTAAGATTGTCAGCCATAACATTTTCACAAACGGAATAAGTTATGTAAACTTAAATTTTGATATATCAGACATTGATTATGATAAATATCCATACATTGCACTTTTGTCCGAGATATTTAAGTATGTTGACACGGAGCATTACAGTTACAATGACCTTGCTAATGAGATTAATCTTCAGACAGGAGGTATCGGATTTGATACGACAGTTTCAAATACAAACGAGCTTGACAAAATAAATGTTCATTTTATTGTAAATGCAAAGATGCTTGACGATAAGCTGGATGTTGCAATGGATCTTATCAATGAAATATTGTTCTCATCAAAAATTGACGATAAGAAGCGGCTTAAGGAAATTATTTCGGAGACAAGGGTAAACATGAAGAATGAGCTTGTGGCATCAGGACATTTGACAGCGGCGGGCAGGGCATTGTCATATATATCCCCGATTGGTGTTGTCAAGGAGCTTACGGAGGGTGTGGATTACTACAAATTCTTAGAGGGGCTTGACAAGGATTTTGAACATGTATACGAGAAACTTGCAGCAACGTTAAAGTCTGTCTTGGGTGAAGTATTAAGACGGGGCGGTCTTACAATTTCATATACATCAGACAAAAATCCTGAGGAGATGCTTACAAAGTCCGTGACAAAGCTTTCGAAGCTGCTGTCAACACGTGCATCATTTGATAATCCTGAGATTGTAAAGCCAATGCCATTAAATGAGGGCTTTAAGACAGCAAGTCAGGTGCAGTATGTGGCGACAGCAGGAAATTATAGGGAGAGAGGGCTTTCGTTCAGGGGCGATTTATGCGTGCTCCAATCTATTTTCTCCTACGATTACCTGTGGCTCAATGTACGTGTAAAAGGTGGGGCATATGGATGTATGTGTGCCTTTGCAAGAAGCGGTAATGCATATTTTACATCCTACAGGGATCCGAACCTGATGGAAACCTACAATATTTACAAGGGTGCGCCTGAATATGTGAAAACCTTTGATGCTGACGACAGGGATATGACAAAATACATTATCGGAGCAATCAGTAAGCTGGATGCACCGCTTACACCGTCAGCAGAGGGGGCATTTTCCTTTGCCGCATACCTGATGGGAATCACCGATGAAGATTTGCAAAAAGAGCGTGACCAGGTGCTTTTGGCCACCGTTGACAGTATCAGGGAGCTTGCCCCATATGTTGAGGCGGCGGTATGCGGTGACATTATATGCGTTATCGGAAATGAAAATAAGCTGGAGTCAGTGAAGGACAACTTCAAGACTGTGGCGAGTGTGTTTTAATTATTAAGGAGAATTTGATGACAGATAAATACAAATCGGGCTTTGTTGCCATTATAGGAAGACCCAATGTAGGGAAATCTACACTTATGAATCATCTGATAGGGCAGAAGATTGCAATCACAAGCAACAAGGCACAGACAACAAGAAATAGAATACAGACCGTTTATACGGACGAGAAGGCACAGCTTGTATTTCTTGACACACCGGGTATCAATAAGGCAAAAAACAAGCTGGGTGAATATATGATGAGTGTTGCCCACGGAACTTTGTCTGAGGTTGATATTGTTATGTGGCTTGTAGAGCCTACAACATTTATTGGGGCAGGTGAGCGGCATATAATAGAAACCCTGGCAAAGGTCAAAACGCCAATTGTGCTTGTGATAAATAAGACGGATACAGTGACGGAAAAGGAAATATTTGAGGCGATTGATGCGTATAAGGATGTGTGCAAGTTTGCTGCAATTGTTCCCGTATCTGCAATGAAAGGAAAAAATACGGACGAGCTTGTTAAGACATTAAAATCACTGTTGCCGTACGGACCACAGTTTTATGATGAGGATACGGTAACAGACCAGCCGGAACGGCAGATTGTTGCGGAGCTTATCAGGGAGCAGGCGTTAAGGCAGCTTGACAAGGAGATACCGCATGGAATAGCGGTTGTTGTTGACAGCATGAAGGAGCGGACAATAAGCTCAGGCAAAAACAGTATTATTGACATAGATGCAACCATAATATGTGAGCGAAATTCCCATAAGGGTATTATAATAGGAAAACAGGGAGCCATGCTGAAAAGTATAGGGACAAAGGCAAGAATCAGCATGGAAAATCTTTTGGATACAAAGGTGAATTTAAAGCTTTGGGTCAAGGTGAAAAAAGATTGGCGTGACAGTGAGCTTTTGCTTAAAAATTACGGATACAGGGAAAATGAGCGTTAGGAAGTTTGCGATGGAATGATAAGCGGATTAAACGGAGATACGGTATGAAAGAGGAACTTGTGCTAAACGGAATAGTGTTGTACGCAACTCTTGTAGGCGAATATGATAAGCGGCTTGTGGTGCTTACCAAGGAGCGGGGGAAGATTACTATATTTGCCAATGGTGCAAGACGTCCTAACAGCCAGTTTCGGGCATCCAGTCAAAGCTTTGTGATGGGGAGCTTTACTGTCACATCAGGAAGGGAAGCATACAATCTTCATAAGGTTGATGTGAGCGAATACTTTGAGGAGCTTCCAAAGGACATGGAAAAGATGTGCTATGCATCCTATTTTTGTGAGCTTATGTCTTATTATACAAGGGAGGGTGATGTGTGCGTCAAAAATTTAAACTTACTGTATGTGACCCTAAAAGCACTTATCAAGGGACATATGCCAAATACGCTCATAAAGGCTGTATACGAAAATCGGCTTATGGACATCGAGGGGCAGGGCATCCATTGCTACGACTGTGTAAAATGCTCATCAAAGGAGCTTACACATTTTAACAGTAAGCAGGGCGGGTTTCTCTGTGCAGACTGTGCAAAAAAGTTAAAGGTTAATAAAAAAATTAGCAGCACCCTTGTATATACATTACAGTTTATACAGTCTGCACCTATGGGGGAGCTTTATTCATTTTCACTGTCAGCAGATGCATTTGGTGAGCTGATAAGCGTGACGGACAGCTTTTTGAACGAATATGTAGATAAAAAATTCAAGTCATTGGAAATTCTTTCTTCTTTGGCTTGAAATATTTATGGAATATATGTAAAATAAGGACTTGATTAAATCAAAAGAGAGGTGTGATTTCGACAATATGGAAAAGACAATGGAAAAAATAGTTTCACTCGCTAAATCAAGAGGCTTCATATACCCGGGGTCAGAGATTTACGGAGGTTTAGCAAATACATGGGACTACGGAAATTTAGGTGTTGAGTTTAAAAATAATGTAAAAAAGGCATGGTGGAAAAAATTTATACAGGAAAATCCTTACAATGTAGGTGTTGACTGTGCAATACTTATGAACCCACAGACATGGGTTGCGTCAGGGCATGTGGGAAGCTTTTCTGACCCACTGATTGACTGTAAGGAGTGCCATGAGAGATTTCGGGCTGACAAGATTATCGAGGACTATATGCAGGAAAATGGAATCGCCATTGAGGGCAGTGTAGATGCGTGGTCAAAGAATGATATGGCAAATTATCTTGATGAAAAAAATATATGTTGTCCGAGCTGTGGAAAGCATAATTTTACCGACATAAGAGAATTTAACCTGATGTTTAAGACATTTCAGGGTGTTACAGAGGACTCATCCGCTACATTATATTTAAGACCTGAAACTGCACAGGGTATTTTTGTAAATTTCAAGAATGTTCAAAGGACATCAAGAAAGAAAATTCCATTTGGAATCGGACAGATAGGAAAGTCATTCAGAAACGAGATTACACCTGGTAACTTTACGTTCAGAACAAGAGAGTTCGAGCAGATGGAGCTTGAATTTTTCTGTGAGCCTGACACAGACCTTGAGTGGTTTGCATATTGGAAGGACTTCTGTATCAACTGGCTCAAGGAGCTTGGAATGAAGGAAGATGAGATGAGATATCGTGACCATGACAAGGAGGAGCTTTCTTTCTACAGTAAGGCGACAACGGATATTGAATTTTTATTCCCATTCGGCTGGGGTGAGCTTTGGGGAATCGCTGACAGAACAGACTATGACCTTACCCAGCACCAGAACACATCTAAGGAGCCAATGGATTACTTTGATGATGAGAAGAAGATAAAGTATGTTCCATATGTCATAGAGCCGTCACTTGGAGCTGACCGTGTTACCCTTGCATTCCTTTGCTCTGCATATGACGAGGAGGAGCTTGAGGGCGGAGATACACGAACGGTACTTCATTTCCATCCTGCTCTTGCACCTGTGAAGATTGGTGTGCTTCCACTTTCAAAGAAGCTGAATGAGGGAGCCGAGAAAATTTATACGGAGCTTTCTAAGTACTACAACTGCGAATTTGATGACAGAGGAAATATTGGAAAGAGGTACAGAAGACAGGACGAGATTGGAACCCCATTCTGTGTAACCTACGATTTTGACTCTGAGACAGACGGTGCAGTTACTGTAAGAGACAGAGATACAATGGAGCAGGAGAGAATAAAGATAGAGGACTTGAAGGAGTACTTTGAGAAAAAGCTGTATTATTAAAAATAATAAAAGTTTCTGTTGAATAAAAAGGATTTGATAATCCAAGCTCTTAATGGGCAACAATATTAAAATAATTGGAATACGAGTTCTGTTTTTTACGGAAATGGATTAAAATGGCATCCTAACTTGGTTAGGGTGCTGTTTTTGTTTTATAAAAAAGTTCTCCGAACTTTCTTACAAGGCAGGATTAACAATCATAATTTAGTTTACATAATTTCTATGAAGCGTCTGTAATATGAAAAAAGTGGCACTTAAAGTACCAAAAGTGGTACAAAGACCATAGGTGACTCATGGAGAAAATTGTTATATAATTTTATCATATATAATCAATATTGAAAGGGGAGTACAAGCATATGATAAAAATCAAAAACCTGAAAAAACAGTACGGAACAGATAGTGCGGCATGTATCGTATTAAACAAAATAAACCTAGAGCTGCCGGAAAAAAAGTTTATCGCAATTACAGGAAAAAGCGGTAGTGGGAAAACAACACTCATAAACATGATAGGTTTAATCGACAGACCTGATTCAGGAGTTATCGAGGTCAACGGAAATGACATCTTAAAATTTAACAAAAAGGAAATCAGGGAATACAGGCGCAAAACCATAGGCGTTGTATTCCAGTTTTTTCAGCTGATTCCCATAATAAACTGCTACGATAACATCGTAATCGCAAACGAATTCTCCCCCAAATATGAAAAAGAATATTTTGACGAATTAGTCGAGCAACTGGATATCGGAGATATATTAAACAAATACCCGGAGCAGTTGTCAGGCGGACAACAGCAAAGAATCGCCATCGCAAGGGCACTCATAAACCGTCCGCAAATCATACTTGCTGACGAGCCGACGGGAAACCTTGATTCTGAAAACAGTGAAAATGTGGTAAGTTTGCTAAAAAGTGTAGTCAAAAAGTATGACATGAGCCTGATTATGGTAACCCACGACAGTGACATCGCAAAGGAAGCGGACCTAAATGTATGCCTTGTGGATGGGAAAGTATTAATTTAGGAATGGAATGATGTTCAATAGAGGGAGTGAGAATATATGACATTAAAATTAATAAAAGGCAATCTGAAGAGAAATATACAAAAGACAATCATCTCCATCATCGGCATCTGTATTTCAGTCATGCTTATATTTGTGGCAATCAATACATATGTGTCTTTCCAGAATATGCGTCTGGAAAATGCATACGATGCCTATGGGGAATACAACCTGCTGTTACATGAGGTAGACCAGGGAACCTATGAATGGGTAAGAAGCAGGTCTGACAGGTATACCCATGTGGGAGTCGAAAAAATCATCGGAATGACAGATACTCAGGTAGGTATAGTGGAAAGTGGAAAGAATGCAACTGAAATGAACGGATACAGGCTGGTGGACGGAACATTTCCCAATCAGGCAGGGGAGGTGGCAATCTCTGCCACTGCAAGAATTGGCGAAGAGTTTATAATCGGCAACTATAATGTGGGCGACAGCATTGAGCTGAATGGCAACAGTTACATTATTTCGGGAATTCTGGACGATTATGATTTCAGTACGTCAGAAACCTATAAGGTGGCACTGACAAAAAGTGAAACGGAAACAGGCAGATATAACATATACCTGCACTGCGCAGGCAAAAGAGAGTACCAACGTGCCTTAAAGGAAATCAAACAGTATTTACAACTGGATGAAAGCAGCATGATACGCGGAGATAAAGAATATGGCTTTCTTTTGGGATGTACGCTGATTATAAATGAGAGCCTTAACATTGTGGAGCTGGAGGGCGGGGGCGGACTTCAGGATACGAATATCAGGCATCTGCTGTTATTCTTTGCCGCCATTTTGGTATCGACGTCCGTGATTTTATCACTTCACCTGTTTACATCATATTTGCACGGCAGGAACAAACAGCAGGGAATCCTGCTCAGTCTCGGATTTTCCAACTCATACATATCCTGCATTTATTTTGTGGAATGCCTGCTTTTGGTAGTGATTGG
The DNA here is from genome assembly GCA_947652735.1 of uncultured Lachnospiraceae bacterium. Classification (GTDB taxonomy): domain Bacteria; phylum Bacillota; class Clostridia; order Lachnospirales; family Lachnospiraceae; genus Coprococcus_C. The sequence goes on from CANTEG010000011.1 coordinate 73,923, forward strand.
CTGTCTGCTGGGAATTTTATTCGGGCGGTTTCTGACCGTATTTTTGTTTGACTGCATCCAAAATATGCGGGTCAGCAGGCTGGAACATTTTGAACCGCAGTTCACACCGCAGTCATATATGCTTGCAGCTTTTGTAAGCCTTGCGGGTTTTCTTTGCGGACTGGTGCCTGTACTTATCAGGACCATGAATGCAGGTATTAATGAAATGATAAAAACAAGAAGAAAAAAATACCGTGATCCCGCGGCAGGAGTAAATAAACGCAGGCGTAAGTTTATAACGTTAAAATATTTTCACAAGGACAGCTATCCATTTGAAAAGTTGTGCATTTACATGTCAATGGTTATGATAGGGATTAGTGTTATGTTGTTGATTTATGTAAACAAGTATGTGAATTACATACTTTCCCACAGTGAGAAATATGAAACTAAATTTGACCTGGTATCAGATGACATCAGTGGAATGGACGGGTTTGAAAAGCTGATACCAGGGGTGACGTATTATGATATGGTTTATGATACAATGGGAAAATTTCACATCAGTAAGGATAATATTAATGAGCAATATATAGATGAACTCCCATTACATGGAGGTAATATCATATCGTGTGAGATTGTGGGGGCAAGCGAGCAGCAGTACAATAATAAAATTGAGTCGGAATCAGGGATGAACTATGAGGAGTTTGTTGATGCAGGCGGTGCCATTGTCATTGACAATTGGGGAGGAGGAGACGACCGTATCTTAAAGGAGTTGCCGGAAAGCTTACAGTATAACGGAAGACAGGACTATGAATTTGGGATTATATATGACCCGGGGGAAGTGAAGGTAGTAGGGCGTGGTAAATTTAAAAACTGGAATGACCAAAGAGGCATATCCATCATTGTCCCTGACAAGATGTTTCTGGAAAAGTTTGATTATACAAATGTAATGATAAGGATAAATGTGAATGATGGATATGAAATTGAAGCAGCGGAAATGCTGAATCAGTGTTCATTTGAATATAGCTATTCCTTTCATGACCATGTGACGGAATATATAAAAGAGCAGGATAACAATACGACAATCCGTGTGTATACCTATGGGGTTTTAGTGTTTGTCACGGTCATGAATTTGTTTATCATTGTGTATGTAAACGGTCTGGTGTATGTGCGGAGGAGAAGGAATCTGTCGGTGTTGAAGACTTTGGGACATTCGGATATGAGTATTATGCTACCCCTGATATTGGAGGCACTGTCTGAAAGTGTCGTTGCCGCCATCCTGTCGGTATTTATCAGTAAGGTTGCCTCAAAACGGTTGCTTCCGTCCGTAACCCAAAGTGTAATCTTTACAGGTGGAGCACAGAGTATTTTGTATGTACTGCTGTTTTTGCTTGCGATGCAGATGATAGCGGTTGTGGTCATATTTATGCGGGTACGAAAGCAGCGTATGATATATGATTTAAGAGAATGATGATGTACTATTAAGAGAAGGGGGAGATGGGAATGAAAGTAAAAGTAAAGCTTGTGGCATTGATGCTTATGGCAGCTTATTGCATTGTGCCAAGTAATACGTTAACTGCGAATGCTGCATCGACTTCAAAGACAGTTGCAGTTCATGCAAATATTTGGACAGTTCATGGCATATATACCAAGTCTGTTTCGTCAAAAACAGTGAAGGCTACAAACTATGCTGGATATGGTAAGTATGCATATTGTTATGGACAGGTAAGGTCTGATATATCAGGTGCTTGGTCAACATATACGTCAAATTATAAATTGCATAAAGATAATATACAAAGGAACATGACCTTATCAAACACAATTGATGCAGATAAAAATATAAGTTTAAGGTTGATAGGTGCAGATGGACAAGAAGGTGACGATAATAACAACATTAACTTCAATTATTAATTCTTTTTAATGAAACTTTAAGTAAACATTTTAAATCATATATTAATCAATGGGCTTTATATTGATGAGGTTATTTTGCATTGGTATAAAGCCCAATATATATTAGTATTAAATTTCCCTGGTGTTTAAAGAATCAAAACTAGGATAATGAGCTTATTGATTTGTATAAAACGATGATTTATACTTTTTAAATACAGACGTGAAATATTACGAAATAAAGGATAAACAAAAATGAATTACGTGCACTTTTTAATACGGAAAAATAAAGAACGGTTTGGAACATTTGTCATATATACTATATTGATTGGGTTGTTTACCGCTTTTTTTGGCTTTACATTAGGGGAAGTGGGCTATGAGCAGGAAGGAATAAAACTTCTTAAGGATATGGAAGACTGTTGCTTTATTGTGTCATATGTGGATGAAAGCATATTATACAATAATAGTACATTATGTGACGAAAATGAATGGTACAATGAAAGTCCTTTTATTACGGTAGATAAGCTTCCTAAAAAGGAAGGAATGACATATGATGCAGGCGTTTTTCGGCTTGATGAAATGTGGAGTGATGCTGATATTTTATCATCGTCACAGCTTTTTGCATCACATATAAATTAGAATTTATCAGAGGGCAAAGGGTTTACAAATAATCCCAATGAGGTGATTTTACTAGGTAATAAAGGATATTATCAGGTGGGGGGACGCAATAAGCATTAAAAATGATGAGGATGAAGTAGTTTGTCAATGTGAGGTCGTGGGAATAAATAGATATCCTGTTTTTTTGGGTGAGAAGGGTACTATAGGTACAGAATATATTGAATATGATGATTTTACATGTGCAATACCTTTCGCTTTTGTAACTGAAAATTACAGAAACGATGTGGACGGTGAAACATTATTTTTAAATCCAAAGAATCCTATTGCATATAATTATAATCCGCAAAACGTAAGTTATATTTTTGCTGATAATGTTGACACACAAAATAAAAAAGAAGTATTTAATGAGTTTGCGGAATATGGACAACTGGATTTAGTGAGCGATTTGCAAAATGAAAAGATGTCTTTTTGGGATATGGATACGTCAGTCATGGATGTATGTCTTCTAATTATATTCATATGCGGAGTCATTGTTCATAATTACTTGACTATCGTTAGAAATCAACGGGAATATGGCATTTACTATATGCTTGGAATGAGCTGGAACAAGCTTGTTGCTTTGTTATCACTCCAGAATATATTTGCATTTATATGCGGATTTTTACTTGGAAGCTCATTTGTTTATCGTACATCATTTAAGGAAGATATATTATTCATATGGAAAAACCAGCTTGGTATTCTGGCAGGGGTTTTAGGAATTTATTTGATATCTATTGTGCCGGTTTTACTGAAAATGCGAAAGCTGGACCCTGTTACGTTGCTGATAAAAGAGGAGTAGTATGAGAAAAATTTTGATAGAGAGCATAAAGCATTACAGAAAATTGATGATTGCTTGTATTATAGTTACCATGCTTGTCTATGGTGCAACACAGGTGATGCTTACATATTATTATCATGATATTATATCAAATCAGGACGAAGCAAGGTACAACCAATGCGAAATTTCTTTCTTACAGCCGATAACAGTTGGCACACTGTCATGGATTGAGGATTATTGCACAGAAAATATACCTGATTATGACATGTCAGCATATGTTGTGGGTGAAATGGATGGAGTGCATATTATTGCTGTAAAATCGGGAGATGAAGCAAAGGTCTGCAAGGATGCAAAGGTGCTTGAAGCTGGTGAGGCGATTGTTATGTCAGGCTTTTGGCCAATGTTCGAAGAACAGTACAGTGGTTATGGGTGTATTGGGACATCAAATGTTATGGTATGTGGGTGTACACCACTTTTTGTTGGAGCTGTTATATCCGTGAAATCAGCAGAGCCGATGTCTGTTGGAACTATGGCTATTGCATGCACAAGACCCATAACACATAGTGACAAGGGTAGAATAAAAAAGGCATTTAAAAGTATGAATATTGATGCTGATATAAGTTACATGACAGAGTTTAAATGGTTATTAGAAAATGTGGGATTTTATAAGGCTTCTGTAATACTTGGACTGGGAATCATCATTTTCGCATTGCTGTCAATTGGTATATTGGTAAGCTATATGATTCAGAAGCAGAAAAAAGAAATCATTGTATTTATGTTGTGCGGAGCAAATATAAAGCATCTTAGGCGGTTTTATATTGGGGAGTATATGATTATGCAGTTTATATCCTTGTTATTAGGATGTGGGTTGGCATTTATTCTGGTAAGATTCGCGGGGATATTTGAATTTCATAATGTGTATGTTCTGCCATTGATTTTCTGTATTATGATTTCTGTACTTTGCGGATTGATGGGTGGAATCATGATTAACAGGTTACTGAAAAAAGATATAAATACACATTGGAGGAAGCTTACATGACAATAGTGAAAATGAGTAAGGTTAGTAAAATATATAATAAGGGTAAAAAGAATCAGTTTAAGGCATTGAATGAAATTGATTTTAGTGTTGAGGAGGGGGATATGATTGCCATAAGGGGGAGCTCTGGTGCAGGAAAATCTACACTCCTTCATATTATGGGCTGTATGGATACACAAACCTCAGGACATTATTATTTTTGTGGAGACTATGTAAAGGATATGAGTCAGCAGCAAAAGGCGGTAATCCGAAACAAAAAAATTGGATTTGTATTGCAGGATTTTGGGTTGCTGGAGTATCAGAGTGTGTTGGATGCCGTTTCATTGCCACTATTATTTTCCAATGAAATACCTGTCAGTAAAATGAAAAAGCACTGCTTGGAGTATTTGGCGGAGGTTGGACTTCAAGGGTACGCCACAAAGGTAGTTAATGAGCTTTCGGGAGGAGAAAAACAGCGGGTTGCCATTGCAAGGGCATTGGTAAATAATCCGTCACTGATTTTGGCAGACGAGCCGACAGGGGCATTAGATGAAGAAAATGCACATAATATAATGAAGCTTCTGCAAAGGTTGAATGCAGACGGAAGGACAGTGGTAATTGTAACCCACGATTCCGATGTTGCCAGTATGTGTAAAACCCAAATTACGATGAAATACGGAGAATTAAGAAGCGATGATGAAAAATAGGTTTTGCATATATTGTGTAATGACAAAACAGAAAGTAAGGTGTATACTTTATACTTAATAGATAATTGGGAATTTTAATATATTACATATGTGTTTTGTCATAAAATTCAACAAAAGAGGGGAGTGTTGTGTGTGTATGACAGGATTGCCACTGGAAAGAGATTGAAATCTTTGCGGTGTATAACTGGAAAATCACAGTATGAGGTGTCGAAGGAACTTGGAGTATCAGTAGAGACAATCCGTAAGCTTGAGCAAGGGAAAAGGGGGATGTCTGTAGAAATATTAGATTCGTTAAGTAACTATTACGATACGAAAATAGACTATATAGTATATGGTGATTAAATGTGATTGCTTTTTATGCTGTCTGTCCAAATGATTGGATAGGCAGCTTTTTTCTTTAAAATTGTATTTTTATGCTTGACAACAACTATATGTAGTGATAGATTATCTTATATAGATTAGCACTCAAATTAAATGAGTGCTAATAACAGGGTTCAACATAGGAAGGGTGATGATATGGAGCTTGATGAGCGTAAGAAAAAAATCCTTAAGGCCATTATAGCGAATTACCTGGAAACAGGTGAACCGGTTGGTTCACGTACAATTTCAAAATACACGGATTTGAATTTAAGCTCTGCTACAATCAGAAATGAGATGGCTGACTTGGAGGAGATGGGTTACATTATACAACCACATACCTCCGCAGGAAGAATTCCCACGGATATGGGGTACAGATTTTATGTGGACAGTCTCATGGAAGAAAAGGTGGATGTGGAGGAAGAAAAAAGTTCCCTTCTTGAGCGCGTTGACAGGATGGAGCTTTTGCTCAAGCAGGTTGCCAAGGTGCTGGCGTACAATACAAATTATGCAACTATGGTTACTGCACCTAAATATAAAAAAACAGTGAAATTTATACAGCTTTCAAAGGTTGATATTGACAATCTTTTGGCTGTCATTGTGGTTGAGGGCAACATAATTAAGAATAAGCTGATAGATGTAAATGTGGAGCTGGATAACGAGGATGTCCTGAAGTTTAATATACTTCTTAATACATTTCTTCAGGGGGCATCATTGGAGGATATCAATTTAGAAATGATACAGGCAATGAAAGCACAGTCTGGTGAATATGCCCCTATTCTTGAGGATATATTTTCGGGGATTGTGGATGCCATCCATGATGCAAATGAACTGGAAATATATACCAGCGGTGCCACAAACATCCTAAAATATCCTGAGATAGGGGATATAAGGAAAACAAGTGAGTTGCTTGAAACGTTTGAAGATAAAAATGAACTGTCACATCTTATAGAAGAAACGGTAAGTAAGGCAGACGGGACGGGAATTCAGGTGTATATCGGCGAGGAGGCACCGGGACAAAATATGAAAGACTGTTCCATTGTAACAGCCACATATAAGATGCCTGAGGGAGCCGAGGGCACAATTGGTATATTAGGTCCCAAAAGGATGGATTACAAAAAGGTTGTAAGTACACTGAAAAATCTTACGATTGAGTTAGATGAGATATTTAAAAAAGGTGAAGGGGTGAATGATGATGGCTAAATCAAATAGCGGAAAATCAGGAAAGAAAGTGGTTACTGATAAGGAGCTTAAGGATGTTGCTGCCGAGGAAGTTGCAGCTACGGACGAGGCACCTGCGGTAGAAGGTACAGATGTTGCTGTTGATGAAGTTGAGGAGGTACCTTCGGACAATCCTGAGGCAGCTATGGCGGCTAAGCCAAAGCCGGTTCCTAAGGGAAGCAGACGGGGAAATAAGTCTTTGATGCTTGAACTTGAGAAAGTAAAGGAAATAGCCCAAGGGAATGAAGACAAATATAAAAGGCTTCTTGCAGAGTTTGACAATGCAAGACAGAGAAATGAAAAAGAATCAAAGAAAATGTATGATATCGGTGCAAAAGAGGTATTAGAGAAGCTGCTTCCTGTAGTAGATAACTTTGAGAGAGCACTTGACAGTATCCCTGAGGAGGATAAGGAAAGAGGCTTTGAACAGGGTGTTGACAAAATATACAGACAGCTTATGGTATACCTTGAAAGCATTGAGGTAGTTCCGATGAATGCAGTTGGAACAGCATTTAACCCGGATTTGCACAACGCAGTTATCCATGTTGAGGATGAGGCATATGGTGAAAATGTTGTTGTAGAGGAAATGCAAAAGGGCTATATGTATAAAGATCAAGTATTAAGACATAGTATGGTAAAGGTTGCAAACTAAAACATAATAATTTTTAATCATAAAAATGGAGGAAAAATAAAATGGGAAAGATTATAGGAATTGACTTAGGAACAACAAATTCATGTGTTGCCGTTATGGAGGGTGGTAAGCCTGTAGTTATCACGAATGCTGAGGGTTCAAGAACGACTCCTTCCGTAGTTGCGTTTTTAAAGAACGGAGAGAGAGTTGTCGGTGATGCAGCGAAGCGTCAGGCTGTTACAAATGCAGACAAGACAATTGCTTCCATAAAGAGACATATGGGTTCCGATTATAAGGTAGACATTGATGATAAAAAGTATTCACCACAGGAGATTTCAGCTATGACTTTGCAGAAGCTTAAGGCTGATGCAGAAAGCTATATCGGTGAGAAGGTTACAGAGGCAGTTATCACTGTTCCTGCATACTTCACGGATTCACAGAGACAGGCTACAAAGGACGCAGGTAAAATTGCAGGTCTTGATGTTAAGCGTATCATAAATGAGCCTACAGCAGCAGCACTTTCATATGGTCTTGACAATGAGGAAGAACAGAAGATTATGGTATACGACCTTGGTGGTGGTACATTTGATGTATCTATTATCGAGATTGGTGACGGTGTTATAGAAGTTCTTGCAACTGCTGGTGATAACATGCTTGGTGGTGATGACTTTGATAATGCAATCACAGAGTACATGCTTGCAGAGTTTAAGAAGAACGAGGGTGTTGACCTTTCAGGCGACAAGATGGCTATGCAGAGATTAAAGGAAGCAGCAGAGAAAGCAAAGAAAGAGCTTTCATCATCAACGACTACAAACATTAACCTTCCTTTCATTACTGCAACAAATGAAGGACCAAAGCATTTTGATATGGACCTTACACGTGCGAAGTTTGATGAGCTGACTGCACATCTTGTTGAGAAGACAAGAGAGCCTGTACACTCAGCGCTTAAGGATGCAGGACTTTCAGCTTCCGAGATTGACAAGGTACTTCTTGTCGGTGGTTCAACACGTATTATAGCTGTACAGGATATGGTTAAGAAGATAACAGGAAAAGAGCCGTTCAAGGGTATCAACCCTGATGAGTGTGTTGCAATCGGTGCATCAATCCAGGGCGGTAAGCTTGCAGGTGACGCAGGTGCAGGTGAGATACTTCTTTTGGATGTAACTCCACTTACACTTTCAATTGAGACTATGGGCGGTATCGCTACTCACCTGATTGAGAGAAATACAACAATTCCTACAAACAAGAGCCAGATATTCTCAACAGCACAGGATAATCAGGATGCGGTTGATATCAATATTGTACAGGGTGAAAGAGAGTTTGCAAGAGATAACAAGAGCTTAGGAAGATTCAGACTTGACGGTATTGCTCCTGCAAGACGTGGCGTGCCTCAGATTGAGGTTACATTTGATATAGATGCAAACGGTATCGTTAATGTATCTGCCAAAGACCTTGGAACAGGAAGAGAGCAGCACATTACAATTACTTCAGGAACTTCACTTTCCGACGAGGATATCGAAAGAGCAGTTAAGGAAGCTGCCGAGTATGAGGCTCAGGATAAGAAGCGTAAAGAGGCAATTGAAGTCAGAAACGATGCTGATGCTATGGTATTCCAGACAGAGAGAGCACTTACGGATGTAGGTGATAAGCTTTCTGCATCAGATAAGAGCAAGGTTGAGGAAGACCTTAAGGCATTAAAGGATATTATAGAGGGAACAGACCCTGATGCAATGACTGACTATGATGTTGAGAAGATTAAGGCAGGTAAGGAAACGCTTATGAACAGTGCACAGGCATTATTCTCAAAGCTTTATGAGCAGAATGGTCCTGGTGCAAATGCAGGTACAGGAACGGGAACACCTGATTTTTCTGATGACGCAGACGTTGTAGATGCAGATTACAAGGAAATTTAGTTGATAACACGAAAAAATATTTCCAGGAAAGAAATTAAGGGTGAATGTAGATGGCTGATAAGAGAGATTATTATGAAGTGCTTGGCGTCACAAAAGGCGTCACTGATGCTGAGTTAAAAAAGGCTTACCGTAAGGTAGCCAAGAAATACCATCCCGACACGAATCCGGGCGATGCGGAGGCTGAGGAAAAGTTTAAGGAAGCTGCCGAGGCATATGCCGTATTGTCAGACCCGGAAAAACGGTCAAAGTATGATCAGTTTGGTCACGCTGCCTTTGAGCAGGGCGGTGGTCCTGGCGGATTTGGCGGATTTGACTTCGCAGATATGGGAGATATTTTCGGAGATATTTTCGGAGATATGTTTGGAGGAGGCTCCAGACACCGCCAGTCAAATGGGCCAATTAAGGGAGCAAATATTAAAACTACGGTTCGTGTATCCTTTGAGGAGGCAGTTTTTGGTACTCAGGAGGAGCTTGAGCTTCCTCTGAAGGATGAGTGTGATGTATGTAAGGGCAGTGGCTCACAGCCTGGTCATCAGCCAGAAACCTGTTCAAAGTGTGCAGGAAAGGGTCAGGTTGTGTTTACACAGCAGTCCCTGTTTGGTATGGCGAGAACGGTTCAGACATGTCCGGACTGTGGTGGTTCAGGTAAAATTGTAAAATATAAATGTAGTAACTGTGCAGGAACAGGATTTGTAAAGAGCAAAAAGAAAATTCAGGTTGCTGTGCCAGCAGGTATAGATAACGGACAGAGTATCCGTATCAGGGAAAAGGGAGAACCAGGAACAAACGGTGGCGGTAGAGGCGATCTTCTTGTTACTGTTTTGGTTGACAGACATCCTACTTTCCAGAGACAGGAGTACGATCTGTATTCCTCAGAGCCAATAAGCTTTACACAGGCGGCACTCGGTGGAAAGGTTACGATAACTACCATCGATGGACCTTATGAGCTTGATATCAAGCCGGGTACACAGACTGACACAAAGGTTAAGCTTAAGGGAAAGGGTGTTCCTACACTCCGTAACAAAACCGTGCGTGGCGACCATTATGTAACACTTGTTGTACAGGTTCCTGATAAGCTTACGGAGGAGCAAAAGTCGATACTTAACCAGTATGCAAATACTACAACCGTAAATGCAAGGTCATCAACGGATTCAGCAGGAAAATTCAGCTTTGGTGACCATAAGAAGAAAAAGGGATTTAAAAAATTATGATTTGGACAAAAATTTCAATCGACACAAGCTGCGAGGCTGTAGATTTACTCAGTGCCTTTCTTGATGAGAGAGGCGTTGAGGGAATTATGATTGAAGATAATGTTCCACTTACCGATGAAGATAAAGAAGCTATGTTTGTTGATATCCCACTTATAACAGGTGAGGATGACGGAACGGCAAGAGTGTCATGCTTTGTTCGGACAGAGCAGGCAAGTGATATCGCTGACGCAGAACAGGCAAGCTTCAATGTCGAGAGCTTAAAGGCGGATATAGCAGCAGAGCTTATCCGCCTTAAAGAGTTTATACCGGTAGGTACAATGAACATAGAAACTTCAATCACAGAGGATACGGACTGGATGAACAACTGGAAAAAGTTTTTCAAGCCATTTCGTCTGTATGATAACATTGTTATCAAGCCTACATGGGAGCCATACGATGATAAAAAAGCAGATGATATTGTAGTTGAGATTGACCCTGGAATTGCCTTTGGTACAGGCTCTCACGAGACTACAAAGCTGTGTATCGTGCAGCTAAAAAAATACTTGAAGCATGGAGACACTGTGTTTGATGTAGGTTCAGGCAGTGGAATTCTATCTATAATAAGTTCCCTGTTAGGGGCAGGTTTTGTACATGGAATGGATATTGATGAAGTTGCTGTAAGGGCTTCCAAGGAAAATGCAGAGCTAAACAACATAGCCGAGGACAGACTTGTATTTACCTGCGGTAATCTTTTAGGAGAAAATGTTATAGGCAGGGATGATTCCTACAGCCTTACGGGTGCCTATGGAAAACAACCTGATAGTTCGGATAATCCGTACTTAAACAGAAAATATAACATTGTCGTAGCAAATATACTGGCAGATGTAATCATCCCTCTTTCATCCGTAATTGGTGCTTATTTGGGGGAGGACGGTTATTATATAACGTCAGGAATTATAAATGATAAAGAGGATGCTGTAAAGCAGGCACTCTTATCTAATGGGTTTAAAATTATAGATACACTCTATATGGGTGAGTGGGTTTCCATCGTTGCCACACATGATAATGTCGCTGTTCATTAGCTTATGCTTTGGCAGAGATGCAAAAATCTATAAATTTATTCAGGGCTGAAGGCTTGGATTTACTATTTCGGTAAATGAAGCCGACAGCTCTTTTTTTGACCTCATGTTCAAGAGGGAGTTCTATGATTGTTCCTGATTTTAAATGCTCTGCTGCGAATTCCCGCACTATGCTTGCAATGCCCATTCCAATTACCGCAAAGTCAATCAAAAGTTCCATATTATTAATCTCAAGAACCTGATTTGGATAGATGCCTTGTGAGGATAAATATTCATCAATATGTGTCCTTGTAATATTATTTTTTTCCAGCAGCATGAGATTTGACTTTTCCAATATTTCCTTTGTGGACATTTCGCTCATGAAATGTTTGCCTGTTTTATGTCTGTTTTGGATATTCTCAGAGAGGAGATTCGTGTAATTTCCAGCGAAAAGCCATGGATTTATTGCATCGGAGGCTTCCTCCTGTTCACGGAGCGTAAGATTATCCAAATAGGCACGGCTGGCAACAAATATATCATGGATTTGAGTTATCGGCTCGAAATGAAATCCGTTTGGAATGTTTGTCTCACATATAAGTCCGATATCGATTTTATTTTCCTGTAAAAGCTTTATGGTATTTATTGTGGAATGGCAGTCGATAAACATTTTCACATGGGGATTTGCAACAATAAACTCCTGAAGATAATCGAGAAGTACAAATTTGCAAAGGGATGTGCTGACACCGATTCTAAGCTCGCCTATTCCAAGTTCATTTATCCTTTTAATTTCCTCCTCACCCTGTGTGATGCTGTCAAAAGCTTTGGAAATATGCTCATATAAAATTTCACCCTCAGCGGTAAGTGTAACACCCTTTGATGTTCTCTCAAAAAGCTTCGTGCCAAGTCCGTTTTCCAAATTGGAAATGGATTTACTGATGGCGGGCTGGCTGATAAAAAGAGTGTTGGCAGCATGACTTATGTTTTGCTTTTGTGCAACGGTATAAAAAATTTTGTAATTGTTTAGGTTTTCGTACATCGTATCCTCCGTATGTGAAACATTTTGTGTATTGTATAACTAAATGTGTGGTTTTTGTTATTTATTTGGAAATGTTTTTTATAAAGTCTGCAAAGAACTGTATTGCCCATGTCATTTTGTTCTTTAAATACTAAGCCTGCAAATAAGGAAATTTATATAATTTATTATTGAAGATAATAGCATAGTCATAGTATAATTTCAAGTTATAATAGACATCACTATTATATATATTTGTTATGGAAAATTATGTGGTAAAATTATAAAAAATAATGTTGAGTTTCTTATAGAACGTGTTTATAAGAAACCTGTTAAAGAATGGGATGATATTTAAAGGGAGGAGATGATGCTCGCTGTTTGTTAGGCATTTATTTTAAATATATAAATATTGGCAATGAGTTTGAGTGTCTTAAAATATTACAAATGAATTGAATAAAGAAACAGAGTAAATAGAGAACACATAAGAAAAAGGGGATTAAGATTTAGGAGGAGTACATATGAGGCGGTTTAAAAGGAAATTTGTAGCATGTTTACTTGTAATTACATTAATAATATCAAACTTCAATGTAATTAATAGTTATGCAAGAGATTCTAATGTAGAAAATTTTGATATGAATGATACAATCGAAGATTTAGCTTATGATGGTGTAGGTAAAGTTGGGGCGATATTGGAGGCTCAGGTGGATGCAAATTCAATTTATCCGTCAGGACCATGGGCATTTGTAGTAGCGGATAATATATCGTGGGATACATTTTATAATGAAGTTCGTGAGGATATAAGAAATAAAAATGAATTTCTAAACGGGAACAACAATGCCACAGGGTCGCAAAGCGGATTTAGCGGAGCAGATATAATGATAGAAAAATATGGGAAGAGACATCTTTATGAAATTAAGCCACAATCATTCTTGAGAGATCCATCTATAAATCAACTTGCAAGGAAGGAGTTAGAAGCATATGTTAACTTAGATAAAGAAACAAATGTAGCTGGTAAGGGAGATGTTTTTTCGGGTATAACTAATAAATGTAAGATAAAAGCTGATTTGCTTGGAATCAGACTTGTAGTGTATATAATCAATTATACAGTAGGTTCAGGCTTAGACGAAGGACTTATTTTTTACACGTTTACAAGGGTTGAAGGAGGAATGGAAACAGCTAAGGAATATGTGACTGAGGAGGAACTGGAATTATTATGGAAAAGTTATGCCCTGAAAAATGCTGTGGGGGAATTGGGGAATGTTGTTATAATCAGCAATGGTGGAATAACAAACTTAAATCCAAGTATTCCGGAATTAAATCCGGATACTCCAGAATTTGATGACTTAATTAAAGCGGCAATTATAGCACTGGCAATTTTGGAGTATAATGTAATACTACAGTCAAATCCTAATACTATGAATTCAGTTTCTTCGCAAATGATTAATTTGTGTAACGCTTATTTGGCTGTAGTTATGCCATGTATACTTGCGGGAAATCTTAATGAAAAGTTACCACAATTAGTTGATACTTATGATGATTTTTTGACTGGTCTTGATATATTGGAAGAAGATGACATAATTGATAAAGCTATTGAAATGTTAGATAAGGAGGATGCAGAACAGATATCAGGAATCATACAATCCATCCGATCCCTGTCATCAAAATATTATGAGGCATGTAATGCACAGCCTCCGATAGACCCGCTTGTAATTGACTTGGGAGCATCGGGTATTGAGCTTCATTCCATGGAAAACGGGGTATATTTTGACCTTGACAACAATGGATTTGCAGAGCGGACAGCGTGGATTGGTACGGAAGACGGATTTCTTGCATTAGACCGTGACGGAAATGGTAAGATTGAAAATGGTGGGGAACTGTTTGGTGACCAGATTATACTGGAAAATGGCGAAAAATCCACATCAGGCTTTGAGGCACTTGCAGAATTTGATGCCAACAAGGATGGAAAAATAGATAGTAATGATGAAATTTTTGGCAAGCTTATTGTATGGACAGATGTAAATCATAATGGCATTTCTGAGGCGGGAGAACTAAAGAGCCTTGCAACGCTTGGGATAAAATCAATCAGCTTGGAACACGGAAAGACAAGCATTACGGATGAGGAGACAGGAACACGTATCGCTGATACGGCTGAGGTTGAAATCGGGATAGGAACTGATATTAAAAAAACATCAATCAGCGAGTTTTGGTTTCCTGTAAATGCAGGGGATACAACCCATGGAGGGATAGCGACTGCCGGAAACATACCTGAAATAAACAGGGCGATTGCAAATGACGAAACAGGTGAATTGAAGAAATGGTTCTATATGTTCTGTGAATCAAGAGACATTGCCTGTAAACGTTACTGTGTAAGGCAGATATTGTATTTTATTTCAGATGCAAATAACATTGATAAGAAATCACGTGGAGGCAACATTGATGCGAAAGAATTAAAGGTTATTGAGCAGTTTATGGGTAGAAAATTTGAGGGAGTAGGTGGAGAAAATCCAAATACGAACGCAGCGGCTATATTAAAAGAGCTATATAATGACATAGAAGAACAGTATTATTGTCTATTAAATATGTACGCAGGACTTGGCGGATATTTGAAAGGTACACATGTAAGTGTCAATGATGGCGAAATTGTAGAGGATTTTTCTTTTGTGTACTATGTACTTGATCAGAAAATAAAACTAGGTGAAGACATAGACTACCTCATATATGATTTGGGCTTATACCTCAAGTTTTATGATGAAAGCCACGGAACAAATCACTATGATGAGTATGATGCCCATTATTCGGCTATATCTTCTCATTATGCTGATATCGTTGCCATGACAAAGACAAGCATTTCATATGTGGGTGATACGGACAATGAAAGATGTTATGGCAATGATGGCAGTGATATTATGTTTGGTGAGGACGGTGATGATAATATAAGCACTGGGGCAGGCAATGATATCCTCACAGGTGGAAAAGGAAATGACATATTAAATGGAGGAGCAGGAAATGATACTTATATTTTCAATGTAGGAGATGGAGCAGATACGATATATGAAACAGAAGACGGGCAGACAAGAGACGAAGAGGATAAAATCGTATTTGGTTACGGAATTACACCTGAAAATGTGAGGATAGAAAGAACAATAAATAATCTTGTTATTCATTATGGAGAAGGAGACAGCATTGATGTAACAACAGCTTATAGATACGCAGAGGGTGCAGGGTTTGTAGAGTACATACAATTCTATGATGGGACTATATGGGGATCTGATGATATCGGCGAACGTGCTGCAATAAGGTATGGCACTAAGAATAGTGACACTATAAATGGTTATACCGCGGCAAAGGGGTATAATTGTAATGAAATCTTTTATGCAGGAGCAGGTGATGATATAGTTCGTGCCTATGATGGAGATGATATTGTCTATGGCGAGGAAGGAAATGACACCATATATGGGGATGATGGAAATGATATCCTATGTGGCGGAACAGGAAATGATAAGCTGTATGGCGGAATAGGCAACGATACCTACCTGTTTGAAATCGGCGATGGTATAGATGAAATTACTGATACAACAACTGTAAACTCATCAGATAAAGAAGACCGAATCATATTTGGAAAAGGAATTAGTCCTGAAAGCATACGCTTAGAACGCGTAGGTGCCAACCTTGTGATTTATTATGGAGATGAAGATAAAATCACAATAAATC
>CANTEG010000012.1 GCA_947652735.1 uncultured Lachnospiraceae bacterium
AGCTTTCAGATACAGAGATAGAGAAGTGGGAAAAGAAAGCAAAGGTAGGTCTTTTGAGAAGGGATGACACGATAAATAGTCTCCTTTCTTCCATGAGAAGCATACTGAACAAGGCTGTTACAGTCACTGACAAGGATGGCAATGAGAAAACTTATACACTTGCATCACTTGGAATTGTCACAGGTGATTACTCAGAGAGAGGTAAGCTCCATATTATGGGAGATCCTGATGACACTGATTATGCACAGGAGGAAAATAAGCTTAAGGCAGCTCTTTCAGCTAACCCTGAGATATTCTCACAAGTGTTTGTAGGAGAGAAGGAAAATCCTGGTATTGGTTCGCAGCTTTACAGCTCATTGCAGACGGCTATGAAGCGTACGGAAACAAGTCGTTCGCTCACGTTCTACAACGATATTACAATGGAAGAAGAGATGGAAGACAAGGACGATGAGATTGACAAGTGGGCTGAGAAGCTTCAGGAATTGGAAGACAAGTATTACAAGCAATTTGCGGCTATGGAGAAAGCAATGGCATCACTTCAGTCGCAGCAGTCATATCTTGCACAGCTTATGGGATCTGCTTCATAGACAAGAGATTAGGAGGCTAATTTGTTATGGCATATAATAATGCAGCAAAGGCATATGGCACAAACAAGATTGCAACGGCATCACCTGCTGAGCTTACGCTTATGCTTTACGATGGAGCGGTGAAATTCTGTAATATAGCGATTGCTTCTTTGGAGAAAAAGGATTTTGAAACGACCAATACCAATATCCAAAAAAGCAGAAATATTATCGTGGAGCTGAATACGACTTTAGATCATAAGTATGCTGTGGCGGATGATTTTCAGCGTATGTACGATTATATATATGCTCTTCTTGTAGAGGCAAACATGAATAAAGATATGGAACTTTTGCAGAGGGCGCTTGACGAAATTCGCGGTATGCGTGATTTGTGGAAAGAGGTTATGACAAAGTCAAGGGAACAGCAGTAAAGTTAACGCAAGGATATATAGAGAGCGAGGGACAGTATGAGCCAAACCGATACGTATGTAAATATTATGCAGGAGTCATTGGTTAGAAAGAAAAAGTATCTCTTGGAAATTTTGGAGCTGACGCAGACACAGGAGCAGCTTGCAAAGGCGAAGAAGTTTGATGAGGATGCTTTTGGTGACACAATTGACAGAAAAGAAGTACTCATAAATAATGTTGAAGAAATTGACAAAGGTTTTACTTCTGTGTATGATAGAATAAGGACAGAGGTTATGGAGGAAAAGGAGCTTTATCATGATGAGCTTCTTGCCATGCAGTCCCTCATTAAAGAATGTGTTGACTTAGGTATGCAGATAGAAGCCATGGAAGAGCGGAACAGGGCGAGCCTGGAACATGCTTTTTCCACTGGTTTTAAGGGCATCAAACGTGCCAAACAGTCAAAGCAGGTGGCCAATAAGTATTATAAATCTATGGCAAATGGTACAGTCAATGACTCTATGTTATATGACAGAAAAAAATAATTAAAAAATTTTAAAAACAGGGTTAAGTATCAGAAATGTAATCCGATATATAAAATGTAAGCAACAAAGAAAGCTTACAAAACAAAAATGGTAATATCTCTTCGGAGAATTACATAAATAAAAATAACGCCGGCAAGACCGGTAGTACATCTTGCAAGGACGCAAGATTATATTCAAGGAGGAATTATTATGGTAGTACAACACAACATGCAGTCTATCAACACTAACAGAATGTTAGGACAGAACGTTAAGGCAGTTAGAAAGTCAACTGAGAAGTTATCATCAGGATACGGCGTAAACCGTGCAGCAGATGATGCAGCAGGACTTTCAATCAGTGAGAAGATGAGAAACCAGATCAGAGGACTTAACCAGGCAGTTAAGAACGCTGAGGATGGTGTATCACTTATCCAGACAGCAGAAGGTAACATGAATGAGATTCACAGCATCCTTCAGCGTATGGGCGAGCTTGCTACTAAGGCAGCAAACGACCCTAATGCAGATGAGGATCGTACAACAATCTCTGATGAGATCACAGAGCTTACAGCAGAGATCGATTCTATCGCTAAGAAGGCATCATTCAACGGTACTAAGCTTTTAACTGGTTCATTCACTGGTAAGAATCTTCAGGTTGGTGCGGTTGCAGGAGAGAACATGGTAATAAGCATCCAGAGTATGTCAGCTTCAACACTTGGTGTTAGCGGACTTTCCGTTAGCTCACACTCTGCAGCTTCAACTTCAATGTCTCTCATTACTTCAGCTATCAAGCAGGTTTCAGCAGCTAGATCACTTCTTGGTGCTAAGCAGAACAGACTTGATTACACAATCAACAACCTTGAGAACTACGCAGAGAACTTAACTTCAGCTGAGTCACAGATCAGAGACACTAACATGGCTACTGAGATGACTAACTACACTAAGAATAACATTCTTCAGCAGGCTGCACAGTCAATGCTTGCACAGGCTAACCAGTCTACTCAGGCTGTACTTTCATTACTTCAGTAATCTAATTATTGACAAGATAAGTCGGTTCCATTGCGGACCGGCTTATTTTGTTTAATAAGAAACTTAGGGTTTTAAAAGAGAAAATTCGTTGTATAACTTTGTGATTTTTGATATTATATATTTAATAATGATTCAATAAAAGAGGAGGATAGAGATGGATAAGGAAACCTTAGATAATATGAAAAAAAGCTTGAATGATATTGCAGATATTCTTTACAAGGGAGATACTATGGATGGTATTGCCCATATGAGTAATGTAATTCCTGATATAGCAGCTATTGCATCGGATATGCCTGATGAGGAGGCAAGACAGGAGATGATTGATAATGCACTTGCTCCGCTTCTTGACGCGATGGAGCAGGAGGATGGAACGCTTATGGCAGATATCATAAGCTATGAACTCGTTCCTTTATTAAATTGATTTAAATAATTTGCCACATACGGGATTTAGGAGTAGATAAATGAATATATACGATAAAAATTTAGAAGCCCTTTTAATAAATAACCGACTGATATATGAATATTTACATAGTGGCAAGGTAACAGAAGATGAGCATGTTAAGGTCGAAGCTGCTAAAAATGGTGAGCTTATAATAGTTTCACACGGAGTATATCTTAATTCAAAGTATAATCCGACAGGAGAAGCCCAAAAATATATGCAGGACATGGCAAAGCTTCCGGAGGAGGCTGTTCTTGTTATGTTTGGTCTGTCAAATGGAGAATTTGCCAAAGCTTTTTTGCAAATGAACAGCAAAAATATACATTGTCTTGTTGTAGAGCCGGATATTGAAATTTTTATACAGGTTATGAAAAATATTGATATAACAGGTTTGCTGTCAGATGATAGATTTCAGCTTATAGTATATGGAATAAATGACAATAAGCTTGAACAACTTGTGTCCGGGCTTCTAAAATCCTACAACAAAAATACGAATCAACATATTGCACTGCCCAAGTATGGGCAATTATATCCAAGAGAACTGAATGCCATGATTACTGTTTTGAACGAACGGTATGACAGGCAAAAAATAGAATATAACACAGCGGCTTACGGGGGAGCAACGGCATGCAAAAACAGTTTTTACAATGCAAAGTTTTTTGTAAACTGTAGGAGTACCGATGACTTAATTGGAAAATTTCCTGTAGATATGCCGGCTATTGTTGTGTCAGCAGGACCATCACTCGCTAAGAATGTTCATTTGCTGAAAAGGGCAAAGGGGAAAGCGTTTATTATATGTACAGACACAGCTATTAATGCAGTACTGGAAACAGGTATAAATCCGGATATGGTTATCGCAGTAGATTATGAAAAACCAGTAAGCCTATTTATGGCAGAGGAATTAAGCAATATTCCTTTTTTGGCAGATACAGAATTCAACACGGAGGTTTTGGAGTATTTAAAACCTAAAAATTTATTTTTTACGACCAGCGAGGAAGGGACATGGCAGAAGCTTTTCCTAAAAGTAGGAAGCAGTCTTACATGTGTTGATGTAGGAGGATCCGTAGCTACAACGGCGATAAGTAACCTCGTTAAATGGGGGTTTAAGAAAATAATACTGATTGGACAGGATTTGGCACTTACCGGAAACAAAGAACATGTGGGTGATACTGAGGAAGTAACTGAGTTTGACGAAAGATATTATAAATTTATTGAGGGGATAGACGGCGATATGCTGCCTGTCAGGTTTGATTTTTTAATCTATCTCAGGTGGATAGAGGAGCTTGCTTTTAACAATAAAGATATAGAAATAATTGATGCTACAGAGGGCGGAATAAAAAAAAGAAATACTTCTATTATGACACTTGAAGCTGCTATAGATAAATTCTGCATGAAAGATTACGATGTAAATACAATATTGGAATCTGTTCCAAGATTGTTTACAGGGGAATCGGCAGGTCTTATTGTTGATGAGTTGGAGCATATGCGGAACAACTTGAAGCGGTTTATGAATGATTTTAATAAAGCGGTGGAATATTGCAATGAAGGAAGTAATATACTCGTTGGCAGATGCTATGACATAAAGAGATTAAAGGAGATTAATGCCTTTATTGGGGAAGTAGATGATGCATTTGTTAATTCTGACGAGCAGATTTTTATAAATAAATTTATGGCGCAGGCAGAAGAACAGATGGCGGACGATTTTTATGTTGAAGAAGAAAATGAAATTGACGAAGCTGTCCGTATGTACAAAAAATCAGCATCCTATTATAAAATGCTGGCTGACGTAATACCAGAGATTGTAAGTATATTGGAGGAAACTGAAAAATATCTGACAGATAAAAAGAGGTAGCTTTCACATGTTATATGAAGAAAATTTGGCAGTGCTTCAGAGTAAATATAAGAGTGTTTATGATGTGGTACATGCAGATACGTGGATTTCTGCATCGCATATCTCTGTTAAACCTGCACGCAAAGGCGGACAAGTAATTGTATATCATAAGCAGGAAAGAGATATTTACCTAAACTCTAAGTATGACCCTTTCCATGAAGCAAACAAGTATATGTCAGAATATTTTGACATGTCGGACGAGTCTATACTTTTTATGTATGGGCTTTCAAATGGGAGCTGTGTCAGAGAGTTTATCAAACATACGAAAAAAAATGTTAAATGTATTGTTTATGAGCCATGTGCTGATATTTTCATGCAGGTAATCAAGAACATAGATATTAAGGATATACTTGAGTCAGATAGGGTGTATATTGTCGTTAAAGGTATTAATGATGATGACTTTTCTGTTGCTGTCAGTAAATGGTTGCAGCTTTATAATAAAGATATGAATAAGATTATGGCAGCACCTAAATATAAGGACTTATTTAATGAAGGTCATGCATTATTTATGCAGGAAATAAAAGAGCTGTATGAAAAGTTCTATATTTTTTCCAATACTGATATCAGGCTTGGAAAAATCTTTGCAATAAATGGCTTACGCAATATGGTATTTCTTGCAGGCTGCCGCAGTGGAATAGAGCTTCAGGGGAAATTTCCTGAAGATATGCCTGCTGTTGTTGTGGCAGCAGGACCGTCTTTGGAGAAAAATATTAAGCTCCTTAAGGATGTAAAGGGTAAAGCATTTATATTTGCTACGGATACGGCTATTCCACATATAATTAATATTGGTATAAAGCCTGATGCGATAATATCTATTGATCCGACGAAGCCACTGGATTATTTTAAGGTTAATGACATAGAAGATATACCGTTTTTTGTGGAAATGTATGCAACAGCAGAGGTTTTGGAATATGTAAAAGCTAAAAATTTATTTTTTATGTCATCGGATTCCACAATATGGAGTGAATTGTTTCAGAAAGCAGGAAGCAAAATTTTTAGCATGGGTAACGGAGGTTCTGTAGCGACCGCAGCGATAGCTAATTTAATTTTATGGGGTTTTAAGACAATTATTTTGATTGGACAAGATCTTGCTTTTACGGGGAATCGTGTACATGCAGGAGAAGATGCCATTGAAATTAGCAAGGCGGATACCGGGTACATGACGGTAAAGGACATAAGCGGAAATGATGTTTTGATAGAAAAGGGTTATTATATATATCTTAAATGGATAGAAAATATCGCACTCAAATATCGCGATATTGAATTTATAGATGCCACAGAGGGTGGCGCTTTCAAAAAAAATTTAAAGCAAATGACATTTAAGGATGCCATAGATAAATATTGTGCAGCTTCCTATGACAATATTTCGGATATTTTGTTGTCTCCGCCACGGTTATTTACGGGTGAAGATATTCAATTTGTAATTGCTTCTCTTGAACATATGAAATGTGATTTCGAAAATATAAAAGAACAGCTTTTGGTGTGCAGGGATGATTGTATAAAGGGGAAGGAAATTTTAGAGTCGGAAAAGATTAATATTGATGAACTGAGACGCATTAATGCAAGCATAAAAAAAACAGATGAGATGATAGAGGATTGTGACGAGACTGTATTTTTAAAGAAATATGCCGCAGAATTAGAGGCGGATATGATGGTAGACATGTATCATGAGGAAACAGATGATATTAAGGAAACAATCAGAATGTATGAAAAAAGCAGGAAATATTATGATGGGCTTTTAAAGATAATGCCGGAATTGATAAAATTGGCGGATAATAGTATTACACAGTTAAATATTACTTAGGCAGACTATACGGATTATGATAATATAAGCAATTTTTTGGAGGAATCACATGATATTTGAAGACAATTTGAAGGCGTTGGAAATTAAATATCAAAGTATTTATAAGTCAGTAAACGAAGCAGATACAAACCTTCAATCGGAAGCTGTGCATGTTGAAAAGGCACGCAAGGGCGGAGATATTATAGTTTATAATGAGCAGGGGAAAGATATTTTCTTAAATTCAAGGTATGACCCGATAAATGAGGCAGGTAAATTTATGGAAGAATACTTTGAAATGCCTGAAGAATCTATTCTTATTATGTATGGGTTATCAAATGGCTATTATGCAAGAGAGTACATAAAAAACGCTAACCGAAACACGAAATGTATTATATTTGAGCCATGTATGGAAATATTTATGCAGACGTTGGGGTGTATAGATATTAGTGATTTATTAGGGTCAGACAGGATTTATATTGTAGTGCGGGGTGCTAATGATGAAGATTTTGATTTTATTGCACAGGAATGGCTACAGATATATAACATAAATAATAATAAGCTTGTTGCAGTACCGAAATATAAGGAACTGTTTTGTACAGATTATGATGCGTTTAGACAACAGCTTGATGAAATATATCAAAAAATTTATGTATCTTCCAATACTGCTGTCGCAATAGGAAAAGCGGCAGTGAAGAATGATTTTTATAATATGCTTTTCTTTGAAGGGTGCAGAAGCGGCATGGAGCTTTGTGATAGGTTTCCTGAGGATATGCCTGCCATAGTTGTTTCCGCAGGACCTTCACTTGAAAAGAATGTTGAAATGCTTAAAAATGCCAAAGGAAAAGCGTTTATATTTGTGGTTGATTCCGCTATTCCTAAGGTGATGGAAATCGGAGTAACGCCTGATGCGATAATATCAGTAGACCGGCTTAAATCAGTAGACAATTTTAAGGCAGAGGGGTTAGATGAGGTTCCGTTTTTTGCACATATGGATGTTAATACAGAGGTATTATCTTCTTTAAAACCGAAAAATTTATTTTTCTACTGCTGTGATAATGAGCTTTGCATTGATTTATTTAAAAAGGCAGGAAGTGAAATTGACTATATGGAAGGCGGCGGTTCTGTGGCAACCGCAGCGATTACAAATTTGATTTCATGGGGGTTTAAAAGAATAATTTTGATTGGACAAGACCTTGCTTTTACGGGAAACCGTATGCATGCAGGCGAGGAAGCTGTTGAAATTAACCATGATGATGGCAACTATAAATATGTAAAAGACATAGATGGAAATGATGTAATAATAAGACAGGACTATTACATGTATCTGAGGTGGATAGAGGAAACCGCATTAAATAATAGCGGCATCGAATTTATTGACGCTACGGAGGGCGGTGCTTTTAAGAAAAACTTAAAGCAGATGACACTGGAAGATGCAATTAAGGAATATTGTATACATGAATATAATATATCTGATATTTTTCTTTCTGTTCCGAGACTGTTTTATGGTGATGACAGGCATCTTGTATCAGATATATTTTTAAAGATGAAACGTGACTTTAAATACATAAAGAAACAGCTTGCGGTGTGTAAAGCTGATTGCAGGCACGGTATTAGGATTCTTGAGAGCGGAGAGAATGATATCAAGGAGCTTAAGCGTATAAACAGCAGTATAAGGAAAACGGATGAGCTTATTTCAGATTGTGATGAGAGAATGTACCTGTATAAATATAATGCATCGTCAGAAATTGATATGATGCAGGATATGTATGCAGAGGAGGAAGATGGGATAAAAGAAACAATCCGCATGTACGGAAAAAGTGAACAATATTATAATTCTATCGAGCAGGTAATACCTGAGCTTATCAATATAATAGATGATTGTATTTCAAAGATGGAGGAAAAGGAATTATGCTAAACGATAAATCAATACTGATAACTGGCGGAACGGGGTCATTTGGCAATCATTTTGTTAATTATATTTTTAAACACTATAAGCCTAAAAAGGTTATTATATATTCCAGGGATGAATACAAGCAGTTTGTAATGGCAAACAAATATAAGGAGCATGCAAAGGAACTGCGATTTTTTATTGGTGATGTCCGTGATAAAGAACGCCTGAGCAGAGCGTGCGGTGATGTGGATTATGTAATACATGCTGCTGCAATGAAACAGGTTCCTGCATGTGAATATAATCCGATTGAGGCTATCAAGACTAACATAAACGGAGCGATGAACATTATTGATGCGGTATTGGATTCAACATCAGTAAAACGTGTTGTGGCACTTTCAACGGATAAGGCGGTAAATCCTATCAATCTTTATGGTGGAACGAAACTGGTGTCTGATAAACTGTTTGTTGCAGCAAATGCATATGTAGGCAACAGGGATTTGAATTTTTCCGTTGTCAGGTATGGAAATGTGGCAGGCAGCCGTGGCTCGGTGATACCTTTTTTCCAAAATATTATAGATGGCGGAGGCAAAACCTTGCCAGTTACCGATTACAGAATGACAAGATTTTGGATAGATTTGGAACAGGGAGTAGAGCTTGTTATAAAGGCATTGAGTGAGGCAAAGGGCGGTGAGACATTTATATCAAAAATACCATCCTTTAAGATAACAGATCTTGCAAATGCAATGCTTCCGGGATGTGATATGCCTGAGGTAGGAATACGTGAGGGTGAGAAACTGCATGAAGTAATGATTACCCGTGAGGATTCTTTAACTACATATGAATATGAAAAGCATTATATTATTTATCCTCATTTTGAGTGGTGGGATAAGCAGATTATTCCAGGCGGAAAGCAGGTTGAACAGGAATTTGAGTATAGCTCGCAGAACAATACGGAATGGCTGGGGGTAGAGGACTTAAAGGACAGACTATCTAAAATAAATAAAGTTTAGGGGGCTGACAAATGTTTAAAACAGAGCAGGAGCAATTTTGGGCAGGTGAATTTGGCAATGATTATATTGATAGAAATAAATCTTATTCCATTATTTCATCAAATATAGCACTCTTTGCTGAAATATTTGGTAAAAATATGTCAGGGAATGGTGTAAACAGTATTATAGAGTTTGGCTCTAATATTGGCATGAATCTCAGAGCAATAAATATGATAAAACCGGAAATGAATCTCGGTGCAATTGAGATAAATGAAAGGGCATGTGATATATTAAAAGAGAGCTTTCAGGATAAGATTAAGGTATACCAAAGCTCAATACTGGAATGTGATATAGAGGAAACATATGATATAGTGTTAATCAAAGGCGTGCTTATACATATCAATCCTGATGAGTTGGATACAGTATACCAAAAGCTTTATGAATGCGCCAATAAATACATTATTATTTCAGAGTATTATAATCCAACGCCTGCTGTTATAGAATACAGGGGTGAAAAGAATAAGCTGTTTAAAAGAGATTTTGCAGGTGACATGCTGGATAAGTATCCAAATTTAAAGCTTGTGGATTATGGCTTTAAGTATCATAGGGATAACATGTTCCCAATGGATGACTTGACGTGGTTTTTGTTAGAAAAGTGTTAGATTAAAAGGATAGAATTTTATAAGCAGATGATTTGGAGCCTATAGTGAGAGGTGATAACATTCATGTATATTCCATATGGCAGACAAGCAATAGATGAAAAAGATATACAGGCAGTTGTGGATGTCCTTCGTTCAGACTATCTTACGACTGGACCTAAGGTTATGGAATTTGAAAAACGCGTGGCAGAATATGTGGGAGCAAAATATGCCGTTGCGGTAAACAGTGGTACGTCAGCACTTCACATAGCGTGCCTTGCGGCAGGAATAAAAAAAGGTGATGAAGTTATTACATCGCCAATTACATTTGCTGCTTCCTCAAACTGTGTTCTTTATTGTGGAGGAACCCCTGTATTTGCTGATATAGATGAGCATACATATAATATTTTACCTACAGAGATTGAAAAGGCGGTAACGGAGCACACAAAAGCAATTATTCCTGTGCATTATGCGGGTCAGCCTTGTGATATGGATGCAATCATGGATATTGCAAAGAAATATAATTTATTGGTTATAGAGGATGGAGCACACGCATTAGGAGCGTCATACAAGGGGCATAAAATAGGCAGTATAGCAGATATGACCTGTTTCAGTTTTCATCCTGTAAAGCCGATTACAACAGGTGAAGGCGGAATGGTTGTTACAAACAGCGAAGAACTGTACAAGAGGCTTGTTTTATTTAGAAGTCACGGCATAACAAGGGACGAGGCTATGATGACGGAACAACAGGGAGACTGGTATTACCAGCAGTTGGAGCTTGGTTACAATTACCGAATAACGGATATTTCATGTGCTTTAGGGCTTAGTCAGATGGATAAGCTGGATAAGTTTGTTGAGAGGAGAAGAAGGATTGCCAGACGGTATAATGAGGCATTTCAGGATATTGATGAGATAAAAATACCTACACAGTTAAGTAACTGTGAGAGCGGATGGCATTTATATATGATTCAGGTCAGGTCTGATTGCAGAAAGAAGATATTTGACAGACTGAGAAAAAATGGAGTAGGGGTAAATGTACATTATATACCTGTTTATATGCATCCATATTATCAAAAAAATGGTTATGATGGGGTGTGCTGTGAAAACGCAGAGGTATTTTACAATAGAGCTATCAGCCTGCCTATATTCCCTCTTTTGACGGATGAACAACAGGAGTATGTTATTGGTCAGGTGATTGAGGCGGTCAGAGGGACGTAAAAATCATGTAGGAGTCTCTATAAAAATTTGATATGCAGCATCAGGCCGTTTGCAGAAGGCAAATGACCTGATGTTCAAAATTCGAGGAGCTTTAGTATGTGGGGAAATGAATGGGAAAGGCTGTTAAAAGATTTATCTGACGGGACGCTCAACGCTGAATTGTTTGATGAGTTATATGAGTCGGTCAGGGATGCGCGTGAGATGGAAAAAGGGAAACTGATTGACAGGTTGTTATGCTACATGGGAACAAGCATACAACAGGATGTTTTTCTGTACTCATTTATCCTGAAGCTAAGTAAGGATGTTACTTATTTGTCACGATTGTTGGAATTGGTTTTATCGGACAACAGCCTTGATTGGAAGCAGTTATATTTCCTGCATGAGCAAATCAATCAGATTATTTTTGTAAATCATGAACTGAGTAATAATAATATAGAGGTGTCAAACTGGAGGCTTTTGCAAAAAATCTATTGTATGTGCAGGAAAACAATGGAGCTCGAATTGAACCCGATTCCAAAGGAGAAAAGGAATAAAGAGCTTGCTGTGGTGATTATACAACAGTTTTTAGGAGAGGGGCATGGCCCTTCAAAAGTAGCATTGGACAGGTGCTCCGTGTTACGAAAAATGGGAAAAAGGGTTCTTCTTATAAATACAGCGGAGCTGTTAACAATGCAGGGCAGACTTCCCTTTTTTGAAGCAGGGTATGGAAATTA
Organism: uncultured Lachnospiraceae bacterium; assembly: GCA_947652735.1. Taxonomy (GTDB): domain Bacteria; phylum Bacillota; class Clostridia; order Lachnospirales; family Lachnospiraceae; genus Coprococcus_C. The sequence goes on from CANTEG010000012.1 coordinate 12,078, forward strand.
TTTTCCACATTTGCTTGAATGTCAGACGGTAAGCTGGCAGGGGGAAACATTCCAGTATTACCAGTGTGAAGACATAATGCCTGATGAAGAAGAAATTAATAGTCTGATAAATGCTGTTAAGAGGCTTAAACCATGTGTAGTTGTGGAGATTGGGGGAAGCAGCTTGGTAGCAGGTCTGATTAATGAGATGATACCAGTGTTGAATGTAGGGACTGTATTATGTTGTTCCAAGACGTTAGCCCGATATCAGGCTGTCAGTAGTAATATATTAGAAGAAGCCAACAGCTTAGTAAAGGCTGTGGGGAAAGACAGTTCTCATATTATACAGGGAAGGTTTACATATTCCTTTGAAAAGCAAACTGATTTTTTGAAGCGGGAAGATTTGGGTATAGATGAAGATGCATTTGTGCTGGTAGTGGTAGGCTGGCGTCTGGATGAGGAAATGAATGAAGGCTTTATGAAGATGCTTGATGAGACCCTCAGGGACAACATGCGTGTGGTTATTATTGGGAAATGTGATTCTTACGAACAAAAGTTGTCAAACTATCCGGGATTAATGAAATATATGATTAATTTTGGTGTATGCCCTGATCTTTTGTCCAGGCTTGAATTGTGTGATTTGTACATTAATCCTACGAGACGGGGCGGCGGAACAAGTGCGGTGCAGGCAATGTTTAAAGGAAAACCTGTAATCACTGTTAATTTTGGGGATGTGGCAGGAATCGTAGGAGACAGATTTTCCTGTAGAGACTATAATGAAATGAGCCAGCTTATTGATAGATACTATGAAGATAAAGCATTTTATAATGAACAATCGCGATATGCACAGCAACTGGCTGATATTTACATGGATTCTGATAAAGAGTTTGTGCGGATTATCGGAGAATATGAGACTAGAATAGATTAGCCTGCAAATAAAATTTGAGGAGGGCAGCACATGACCATATACGAGAATAATATGATGATATTAAAAGAAAAGTATCAGGTGATATATGAGGCAATAAAGGATGTCTGTGCAGATACCTTATGTGATATTGTGAGTATTGAGGATGCCCGCAAGGGTGGTTCTGTTGTTGTATATCATGGTGACGGAAACGATGTATATTTAAATTCAAAATATGACCCTTTCCATGAAGCGTTAAAATACATGGAAGAAACCTTTGAAATGCAGGACGGTGCACTGCTCGCCATGTATGGTCTTTCCAATGGCTGCTACGTTAGGGAGTATTTAAGGCATGCCAAAAATAATACAAGATGTATTGTGTTTGAGCCAAGTAAAGAGGTTTTTGTGCAGGTGCTTTTCAATATTGATATATCTGAGCTAATCAAATCAAATCGGGTTTTCTTTATCGTGCAGGGTGTGAATACGGAAGAATTTTCTGCAATTGCGGGCGAGTGGCTTGACATGGCAAATAAGGATGCGAATAAGATTATGGCAGCACCCAAATATATTGAGTTGTTTCGTGACGGTTATGAGATTTTTAAGCAATGCTGTGTTGATATGTATGAGAAGCTGCACATCATTGCAAATATTGCAGAGGAGTATGGGGAGCAGGAAGTAAAAAATGAAATTCATAATATGAAATATATGGCAGGATGCCGATTAGGTGCGGAGCTTAAGGGGATGTTCCCTGATGACATGCCTGCAATCATAGTGTCGGCAGGCCCCTCGTTGGAAAAAAATGTTGGACTTTTGAAGGAAGCAAAGGGGAAGGCATTAATATTTGTTGTTGACACTGCTATCCCTAAGGTGATGGAGCATGGGATAAAACCAGATGCAGTCATATCGATAGACTGCATTCAGGCAACTGAATCATTTGACTTTGACGGAATAGATGGGTTGCCTTTTTTCGTACATCCAAACACAAATAGAGCGGTTTTGAATTTTGTCAAACCACAAAATTTATTTTTCTTTTCGTCAGATTCTACAGTATGGAACAATTTGTTTAAAAAGTTGGAGAAAGATATAACTGCTATGAGTATGGGTGGTTCCGTGGCAACAGCGGCAATGACAAATTTGATTTCATGGGGCATAAAAAGAATCATTTTAATCGGTCAGGATTTGGCATTAACGGGCAACCGCATGCATGTGGGTGAAGCTTCCATTGAGGTTAGTGCGGAGGATAATCAGTATAAGATTGTAAAGGATATCAGTGGCGAGGATATTATTACAAGAAAAGACTTTTATTATATTTTAAAATGGATGGAGGAGACTGCCCTAAAGCATAGTGATATTGAATTTGTCGATGCTACGGAGGGCGGTGCCCTGAAAAAGAATTTTACCAATATGACCTTTCGGGAAGCAATCGACAAATATTGTACAAAAGAATATAACGTTGAAAAAATTATGCTGTCTGTTCCGCGTCTGTTTGAGGGCGATTGGCGCAAGCTGATTATTGATGCACTGGAAAAGATGAAAACGGATTTTAAAAATATGAGAAGACAGCTTGCGGGCTGTAAGGCTGATTGTATCAGGGCAAAAAAATTGATTGAAAGCGGAGCAGGAAATACAAAAGAGCTAAAACGTATCAACAGTAACATTGTTAAAACCGTTGACATGATACAAAAATCAGATGAAAGCACCTGTATATATAAATGGACGGCAGGAGCAGAATTTAACATGTTAAAGCACGATGCAGGAGCAGACGGCAGTGAGGAAACAGCGGTTTTGCAATGCGGGAAAAATGCAGAATATTTTGGGAAACTGGCGGATGCCATGCCAAAGCTTACTGAAATTGTCGAAGAATGTTTATTGGAGCTTAAGTCTTAACAGATGATGCTTCATGTGCAGGAGGATAACAATATGACCATATATGAGAAAAATATGGAAGCATTGAAAGAAAAATATCAGGTAATATATGATGCTTTAGGTGGTATTCGTGAGGATGAATTATCGGAGCTTGTACATATTGAGGATGCCCGCAAGGGGGGGCAGGCTGTTGTATATCACGATAACGGAAAGAGTGTTTATTTAAATTCGAAATATGACCCTGAAAATGAGGCATCAAAGTATATGGCGAATACCTTTGAAATGAAAAATAATGCATTGTTAATAATGTATGGTCTTTCCAATGGCTATTATGTGAAGGAGCATATCAAGCATGTGAAAAATACAAAATGTATTGTTTTTGAGCCAAGTATGGATATTTTTATGCAGGTTATTTCGCATATTGATATATCGGAACTTATCCAATCGGAGCGTTTTTGTCTTTCAGTAAGGGGAATTAACACAGAGGAATTTCTCATCACGGTTGAAAAATGGCTTGATATGGCAAATAAGGATGCAAATAAAATAATGGCAGCACCCAAATATGTAGAATTATTTCAGGACGGTTATGAGGAGTTTAGAATGAACTGCATGGATATGTATAAAAATCTGCAGGTAGTTACATATGCTGGTCTTGATATGGGAAAAAATGTAGCAAAAAATGAGATTTATAACATGCTGTTTTTCGAGGGTTGCAGGAGCGGAGAATGCCTGAAAAATAAATTTTCAAAGGATATGCCTGCCATTATTGTAGGAGCAGGACCATCTCTTGAAAAAAATATGGACCTTATAAATGAAGCAAAGGGAAAGGCACTTATCATAGTCGTCGATACGGCTGTTGCAAGGGTTGTGAAAAAAGGTATAAAGCCTGATGTAATAATATCTATAGATGAGGAAAAGCCGGTAGATATGTTTAAGATCAATGGAATAGGGGAATTCCCATTTTTGGCAGAGGTAGGAACAAACAGAGATGTTTTAGAATATGTCAGACCAAAGGATTTGTTTTTTATATCGACTAATTCCGGTATTTGGAAGGAAATGTTTAAAAAGGCAGGGAGTGACATTACAGATATTGAACCGGGCCTTTCTGTTGCAACAGCGTCTATAGCTGCTCTAATATCATGGGGGTTTAAAAGAATTATTTTTATTGGGCAGGATCTTGCCTTTACAGGCAGCGATGTAAATATGGCTGAAGATGAAAGTGGAAATTATTTATGTGTTAAGGATATTAATGGAGAAGATATACTCACACGAAGAGATTACTACATATATCTGAAATGGATGGAGAATGCGGCATTTACAAATAAGGATGTTGAATTCATAGACGCCACAGAGGGTGGGGCCTTAAAGAAGAACTTTACATGTATGACTTTTAGGGAGGCAATCGATAAATATTGCACTGAGGAGTATGATATTGAGAGCCTTTTGTTATCTGCTCCGAAGCTGTTTGTTGGTGATGACAGAAAGATTATATCTGAAACTCTTGAAAAGGTAAAAAGGAATCTCAGAAATTTGAGAAAACAGCTTGTAAGCTGCAAGGCTGATTGTTTACGAGGTAAACGAATATTGGAAAGTGGAGAGGGCAATGTAAAAGAGCTTAGCCGAATTGGTGCCAATATTGATAAGCTTATAAAAGCTATAGAAGGCTGTGATGAAAGGGCACTCATATATAAATGGACAATAGCTTCAGAAATAGGTGTTTATGAGAATTTAAACGGAGAAGATGATGCGATAACGGCAGGCATACGTGCATTTGAAACAAATGCAAAATATTTCGAGGAAATTGGAAATGCGATTCCGGAGCTTATAGAGATAATTGACGATTGTCTTTCAAAGATAATATAGTGAGGTGAAGTGTATGAGTTACATGGACTATTGCATAGATGTTTCCTTTACAATAAAGGATGCAATGAAGTGTATTGAAATGGTAAAACCTAAAATTGTATTTATTGTTGAAGATAAAAAGCTTATGGCATCTCTTACAGACGGAGATGTCAGAAGATTTCTACTTGCGGGAGGGGCATTATCTGATTTTGCAATTGATGCAGGTAATAAAAATACTCGTTTCTCACATAATATGGCGGAAGCAATGGAGCTTTACCATCAAAAGAATTATGTTGCCATACCAATATTAAATGATAAGAAAGAGCTTATCGATATTTATATTGGTGAAAAAAACCGTGTAGGAAAACAGGAGTCTTTAAATATTCCGGTTGTAATAAATGCAGGAGGTAAGGGAACCCGGCTTGAACCGTATACAAAAATATTGCCAAAGCCTTTGATTCCTGTAGGTGAGATGCCGATTATTGAGCATATTATGCAAAACTTCATGGAATATGATTGTAAACAGTTCAGCATCATTGTAAATTATAAAAAGGATTTAATGAAGGCATATTTTTCTGATTGTGATAAGAAATATGATATTACATGGTATGATGAGGACAAGCCTCTAGGAACAGGGGGCGGACTCTGCTATTTAAAGGGGAAAATAGATACAACATTTTTCTTTACAAACTGTGACAATCTTCTTCTTTCAAATTATGGAAGTATGCTTCGGTTTCATAAAGAGAATAAAAATGTGATTACAATGGTTTGTGCATATAAAAATATAGTGATTCCTTATGGCGTAGTTGATATGGGAATAAACGGCTCAATCAATTCTATGGAGGAAAAACCGGAGCTTTCTTTTTTGACAAATACAGGCATATATATTGTTGAGCCTGAGGTTCTATCTGATATAGAGGATGAAAAGCCCATTGGATTCCCTGATGTTGTCAAAAACCAAATGGAAAAGGGACGGAAGGTTTCCATTTATCCTGTCAGTGAAAATGAATGGCTTGATATGGGACAGTTGTCAGAGCTGGACAAAATGAGAGAACGATTGTATGGTGATTAGAGGTGACCGCTATTTTAAAAATATATGACAAACACGATACAGTTGCTTGGAATGACTGTGTAAAATCTTTTGAAAATTGGGATATTTATTATTTGTATGAATATGCATATTCATTTATGCTACATGGGGATGGAGATATTTTTCTCATTTATTATGAAAACAAGAATGAAAGATTTTGCTATGTAGTTATGCAGCGAGACATTGCAGAGTTTAATAAGTTTGAGGGTAAGCTCGAAAAGGGAACGCTGTTTGATTGGGAAACTCCATACGGCTATGGGGGTCCATTGGTGGACACGACAATATCAACAGAAATCCAAAAGCTGTTTATGAAAGAAATATCATCCTACTGTAAAGAGAATAATGTTATTTCTCAGTTCGTAAGATTCCATCCGCTGCTGGATAATCATATGACCTTGCCTGAAGTTTTTGAAACACGATATTTAAGGGATACGATTTACATAGATACATCGGATAAAGAGCGGATTATGAGTAACATGGATAGTAAAAATCGTAATATGGTGCGTAAGGCAAAGAAAAGTAATGTTGTTGTTGTGCGAAAAGATATAAATGAAATAGATGATTTCATTTCCATGTATAATGAGACCATGAAAAAAAATGCGGCAGAGGAATATTATATTTTTGACGGAAAGTATTTTGATTTCCTTACGGCTTTAAAAGAAAACGGATGTGTATTTTATGCAGCTTATGATGGACAACCAATCAGTGGAGCCATCATGTACTATAATGACAGATATATGCATTATCATCTGGCAGGCTCAAATACAGAATTCAGGAAATATGCTCCAAATAATTTGCTTTTATATGAAGCGGCATGTTGGGCATGTGAGCATGGAATTAAAAAACTCCATCTGGGTGGAGGAATGTCTGCCGATGACAGCTTGTTTGGATTTAAAAAGCAGTTTAACCTACATGGCAGATGTCCGTTTGTGGTAGGGCGGACTATCTTCGACCTTGAAGGATACAATAAATTACTTCAAATACGAAAACAGATAAATCCAGAATTTGATATAAATAACGAGTTTATGATTCAATATCGGGGGTAATGAAATGGGTGTATATATAATTGCAGAAGCAGGAGTGAACCATAACGGAAGTGTAGAAATAGCAAAGAAGCTGTGTCTGGCGGCAAAAGAGGCAGGAGCAGATGCAGTTAAATTTCAGACATGGATTACCGAAAAAATAATAACAAAAACTGTTAAGCAGGCTGATTATCAAAGCCAAAATACAGGCAGTGATAAGTCCCAGTTTGATATGCTTAAGGAGCTTGAGCTTTCTTATGATGATTTCAGGGAAATAAAAGGCTACTGTGATGAAATAGGCATTTGCTTTGCTTCAACTGCAGACGAGCCTGACAGTCTTGATTTTTTGGTGGAGCTTGGAATCCCGTTTATAAAAATAGGTTCGGGCGATATAGTGAATCTTCCATTTTTACGGTATATAGGAAGTAAGAAAATGCCTGTTATTCTTAGTACAGGAATGAGTACACTGGCTGATGTGGAAGAGTCATTAAAAGCTCTCCGGCAAGGGGGAGCCGAGGACATATCACTGTTACACTGTACCACAAGCTATCCATGTCCGTATGATAAGGTTAATTTAAATGCCATGGACACACTCCGCAGGGCATTTGGTGTAGAGGTTGGTTACTCTGACCATACGATGGGTATAGAGGTTCCAATAGCAGCAGTGGCACGTAATGCAACGATTATTGAAAAGCATTTTACACTTGACAGAAGTATGGAAGGACCTGATCATCTGGCAAGCACGGAACCGAATGATTTTAAAAAGATGGTTGATTCAATTCGAAATATAGAAAAAGCGTTGGGAAGTGGAAGTAAACATCCAACAGATGAAGAAGTAGAAATATCACAGGTGGTATTAAAGCGCATTGTAGCAAAACGGGAGATTCCGGAAGGAAAGATTATTGATGAGGAAGACCTGATTGTTAAGCGAAATGATTTAGGAATTCCTGCAAGGTTTTGGGATTTGGTAGTAGGAACAACAGCGAGAAAAAATTATGAAATTGATGAGGCGGTAGAGTTTTGATGGCTGATGGGAATGAAAATAAATATCAGGTATGTGTGATAACAGGAACGAGAGCAGAATATGGTTTGCTGAGAGAAGTGTTATTTAAGCTTCGTGACTATGATATGGTAACCCTTAAGCTTATCGTGACTGGAAGTCATCTCAGTGAACAATTTGGAAATACACAAAAGGAGATAATTGAAGATGGTTTTGCGGACTATATTAAGGTTCCTATTCCATTGGAGGATGACAGTAAGCTGGGGATGGCAAAGGCAGCAGGAATAGCAATGGAGCGGTTCGCTGAGTTTTTTGCAGGTTACAAGCCTGATATATGTATTGTTTTAGGGGACAGATTTGAAATTTTTGCTGCGGCATCTGCCGCACATCTGATTGGAGTACCTGTAGCACATATATCTGGAGGCGATGTGACGGAGGGAGCAGTTGATGATGCCATGAGGCACTGCATAACTAAGCTGAGTAGTCTGCATTTTCCGGGATGTGAACAGTCGGCAAAACGAATTATCCAAATGGGAGAATCGCCTGATAGAGTATTCAATGTCGGAGAACCCGGAGTGGAAAATTGCCTTAAGGTTAAATACTTATCACGTAACGAGCTTGCACAGGATATAAATTTTGATGCGATAATGGGTGATTATGCGGTTGTAACATTCCATCCTGTTACGATGGAGAACAATACTGCAATTTCACAGTTGCATGAATTGATTCATGCGATGGATGAGTTTACTGATATGTCATACATCATTACAATGGCAAATGCAGACGCAGACGGAAGAAAAATAAATGATGTATGGGCAACCGAAAATGAAAACCGTAGCAATTGGAAGTTGGTTTCTTCATTAGGCGTAGTGAGATATTTATCAGCAGTGAAGTATGCAAAAACAGTTATTGGTAACTCATCAAGTGGTATATATGAGGCACCACCAATGGGAACTCCAACGGTAAATATTGGTGACCGTCAAAAGGGAAGAATGATGGCTGAAAGTGTGGTGTGCTGTCTGCCGGAAAGAGAAAGTATTATAAATGCCATTAGGACTGTTTTAAAGGATGACTTTCAAAGCAGAACCCAAAATGTTGTTTCACCATTTGGTGATGGGACAGCGTCTGAGCAGATTGTAGAACATGTTATAAAATATTTAAATCAAAATCATGAAACTATAAAAAAAGGCTTTTATGATGTTGATTTTGCTTTGTGAGGTGGAAGATGAAAAGTATTGCTGTTATTCCGGCAAGAAGTGGTTCGAAAGGACTTCCGGATAAAAATATTATGGATTTAAACGGAAAACCTTTGATGGCATATACCATTGATTCCGCATTGAAATCAGGGTGTTTTGATGAGGTGATGGTATCAACAGATTCTGATTACTACGCGGAAATTGCAAAGAATTGTGGAGCATCTGTTCCCTTTTTGAGAGGTGACGCTACTTCAGGTGATAATGCCGGTTCATGGGATGTTGTAAGAGAGGTTCTTTCAAACTACATAAACAGTGGCAGGATGTATGACTATGTGGCATTACTGCAGCCCACATCGCCTCTTAGAAATGAGGAAGATATTTTAGGTGCTTTTGATATGCTGAAAAGTGAAGAAGTACATAATGTTGTAACGGTAACTGAGGTTGATCATCCTGTACAGCAGTGCTTTAAAATGCCACCAAATGGTTCAATGAAGGAAATGGCAGAGTCACCTTATAGCTACACCAGAAGGCAGGATTTAGAACCATACTATAGAGAAAATGGGGCAATCTATTTGGTTGACGCAAAAAAAATAATGGATAAGGATTATAATTTTTATGCAGATGCCTGCCACGGATATATTATGGCACGGGAAAAGTCGGTGGATATAGACGCAAAAATAGATTTGGAGATAGCTGGGGTTGTACTGAAGTCATATACGAAAAGTTAAAGAAAAGAGGGAAATTTATGAGTAAGGAAAAAATTGTACTTGTAGGAAACGGTCAGCATGCCAGAGTTGTTTTATACAATTTAAAAATGCAGGGGTTGTATGATGTGGCTTGTTTTACAACACATGATCCTGAATTGGTTGGTAGCATTTATGAAGGCTATGAAATAGGCGGCACGGATGATGATATAGATATCATACGGGAAAAATATCATACAAATAAGTTTTTCATTGCCTTTGGAGACATGAAAAAAAGAAAAAAGGTGTATGAATACTATGTTTCTAAGGGATGGGAAGCAGTAAATATTATTCATCCTGACGCTGTAGTGTCAGATGAGGCATCATTGGGAAAAGGTGTATTAATTGAATGTGGCTGTTTGATTACACCAAATCCTGTAATTGGAAATAATGTTGTAGTAAACACAGGTTCGCAGGTTAATCATGATAACATAATAGAAGATCATGTGTATATAGCATCGGGGGTAATCCTGTCAGGGGGAGTAACCATAAAAGAAAATACTCTTTTGGACGACGGTGTCATAGTGACATTGGGACATACGGTAGAAAAAAATTGTTTGATTGGTGCAGGTGCTGTTGTTACTAAGGATATTCCTGAAAATGTGATAGCATATGGAAGTCCGGCAAAAATAATAAGAGATAATGACTATTAAGGAGGATAAATATGGAAAAAATAACTTCAACAATTAGATTAAGAATGTCTGCGAAGGATGCACATTATGGCGGTAATTTGGTGGATGGAGCACACATGGTTCATTTGTTTGGAGATGTAGCGACGGAATTATTGATAAAAGCGGATGGTGATGAAGGACTATTTTGTGCATATGATGAAGTTACATTTTTGGCACCGGTGTATGCCGGAGATTACATAGAGGCGTATGGGGAAATCACAGAGTTTGGTAATACATCAAGGAAGATGAAATTTGTGGCAAAAAAGGTGATTGCTGCGAGACCCGACATAAGTCCGTCAGCGGCAGATTTTTTAGAGGAGCCTATTATTGTCTGTACTGCAAGCGGCACTTGTGTTACGCCTAAGGATTGTAAGCGTAAATAAAGGCCGAAAAAAGGAGGATTTATACACATGAAATCTTTTGATGAAGGATGGGAGAAAATTCACGCAGAAAATGAATGGGGAAAGTACCCTTCGGAGCATGTTGTACGATTTGTGGCAAGAAATTATTATAAAAGGGATAGAAAAACTGTTAAGATATTGGATTTTGGCTGCGGTGTCGGGGCGCATACATGGTTTCTTTCCAGAGAAGGTTTTAATACATACGCATTTGATGGTTCAAAAAGCGCTGTGGAAAAGGCGAAAAAGTACCTTGAAAACGAGGGCCTTAAGGCAGATTTTAAGGTAATGGATGCATTGGAACAGGGATATGACAATAATTTTTTTGATTGTGTAATCGATAACGTCACCATATATGCCAATAAGCTTGATGCTATAAAGCAAATGTATCAAAATATATATAACATGTTAAAGGACGGCGGAAATATATTAACTGTTGTGTTTTCAAAAAATACACAAGGGTACGGTGAAGGTGAGGAAATAGAAAAGGATACATTTGTCAGTGTTGAGTTAAGTAAGACTATGACGCCGATGGCACACTATTTTGATGAAAGTAGCCTTATCGATATACTTTCTAAAATTGGATTTAAAGATATCTGTACGGAGATGAGTCGTTACACAGATCGGGGAAATACGGTTGAGCATATCATTGTGTCGGCGAAGAAATAAGGGAGTCAAAAGGTCAGGGATATCAGTATGATTTTAAACCAAGGAGGGCTGGACTATATGAAGGTCGTAATTTTAGCGGGCGGTTTTGGAACACGAATATCTGAGGAGTCAGAATATAAGCCAAAGCCTATGATTGAGATAGGCGGAATGCCCATTTTGTGGCATATTATGAAAGAGTATTCTGCATATGGTTTTCATGAATTTATAATATGTGCAGGGTATAAGCAGCATATGATTAAAAAATGGTTTGCAGATTATTTTCTTTATACATCAGATATGACCTTTGATTTCACTCAGGGAAACAAAATGACTATCCACAATCAAAAATCTGAGCCGTGGAAGGTAACAGTTGTAAATACAGGACTGCATACGATGACTGGAGGACGTATAAAACGAATCAGGTCTTATGTAGGGAATGAAACATTTCTTATGACATACGGAGATGGTGTGTGTGATGTTGATGTTTCTAAGCTGGTTGAATTTCATAAGAATCACGGAAAAATTGCAACCCTTACATCAGTTATGATGAAGCAGGAAAAAGGTGTGCTTGACATCGGTGGAGATAATGCTGTCCGTTCTTTCAGGGAGAAAAGTATAACTGACGGAGCGCCTATCAATGCAGGGTATATGGTTTTAAATCCGGAAATATTTGATTATATCAAGGATGATAATACTGTCTTTGAGCAGGAACCCTTAAGAAAGCTGGCAGAACAGGGAGAATTAATGTCATATTTACATAGGGGATATTGGCAGTGTATGGATACAAAACGTGAAATGGATATATTAGAACGACTATGGGAAAATAATCAGGCACCGTGGAAGAAATGGGAGGATTAAAGTATGTTTCAGGACAAGACAGAGCAGCAGGCAAAAAATGAAATATTAAGCTTGGTAAAAGAATATTGTGATACGTTTCACAATCAAAGAAAGTCATTTGAGCCAGGGGACAGAATTGCATATGCGTCAAGAGTGTATGACTCGGACGAAATGTGCAATTTGGTTGATTCTGCATTAGAGTTTTGGCTTACCTCCGGCAGATATACAAATGAATTTGAAAAACAACTTTCCGAATACTTAGGAGTAAAATACTGCTCCCTTGTAAATTCAGGCTCATCTGCCAATTTACTTGCGTTTATGGCACTTACATCACCTCTTCTGGGGGAAAGGCAGGTGCGTCCGGGTGATGAAATGATTACGGTAGCGGCAGGATTTCCGACTACGGTTACTCCAGCCATACAATATGGTGTGGTTCCTGTTTTTATTGATGTCACAATCCCGCAATATAACATGGATGTGAGCATGCTTGAGGCGGCATTGTCAGATAAGACAAAGGTTGTGATGGCGGCACATACGCTGGGAAATCCATTTGACCTAAAGGCAGTCAAAGCGTTTTGTGACAAGCATGGACTTTGGCTGATTGAGGACAACTGTGATGCACTTGGAACAACATATGAGATAGACGGGGAGGTTCGCTATACAGGAGCAATCGGTGACATTGGAACATCGTCATTTTATCCGCCGCACCATATGACAATGGGAGAGGGTGGTGCCGTGTACACGAATAATCCACTGCTCCATAAATGTGTACGCTCTTTTCGGGACTGGGGCAGGGATTGTGTATGTAATCCGGGACAGGATAATATGTGCGGTCATCGGTTTGACGGCAAGTACGGTGAGCTCCCGTCTGGATATGACCATAAATATGTGTATTCCCACTTCGGCTACAATCTGAAAGCAACGGATATGCAGGCTGCTGTCGGATGTGCACAGCTTAAAAAGTTTCCGTCCTTTGTGGAGAAAAGAAAAAAGAATTTTGCACGTTTGATGGATGGATTAAAGGGCTGTGCGGATAAGCTGATTTTGCCTGAGGCATGTGAAAACTCTGACCCGAGCTGGTTTGGATTTTTGATTACCTGTAAGGAGGGTGTTGACCGTAATGTACTTGTCCCTTATCTTGAGGAACGGGGAATACAGACTCGTATGTTATTCGCAGGCAATCTGATTAAACATCCTTGCTTTGATCAGATGAGAAAATCAGGAACCGGGTACCGCACAGTAGGTGAGTTAACAAATACAGACCGTATTATGAAGGATTCTTTTTGGATAGGTGTATATCCGGGAATGACGGATCAGATGATAGATTATATGGCGGAAACTATAAAAGAGGCTATTAAGTAGTGTCAGCCGTTTGTCATATTTTAATAGAAAGACATGCGAATATATGCTAAACTAGCTGTGTAGGGCAAAATAGAGTGAGGAGACGCCCATATGGACAACCTAAGTTTATGATGCGGTGATTGCTAACGGGATTGTAGCATGGAATAGGAAATAAATATGAATAAGATAAAAGTTGGAATCATAGGGACGGGAAATATCGGGACAGATATTTTAATGAAATTAAAAAGATCAAGTATATTGGAATGTGGAATTTTTGCCGGTCGCAACCCTGATTCAAAGGGAATTCAGCTTGCAAAGAAGATGGGTGTGCCAACATCGACAGAATCAATTCGGGCAATTGAGGAAAATCCAGATTGTTGCGAAATAGTATTTGATGCAACTTCAGCAACAGTACACAAGCAAAATGCACCCATTCTGAGAAGACTGAAAAAATTCGCAATTGATTTGACACCGGCACATGTGGGAAAAATGTGTGTTCCTGTATTGAATTTGGAAGATTGTCTTTTGTTAGATAATGTAAATCTGATTACTTGTGGTGGGCAGGCAACAATCCCTATTGCAAAGGTTATTAGTGATGTACATCCGGAAACAAAATATATTGAAATTGTTGCAACCATTGCATCTAAGTCAGCAGGTCCGGGGACGAGAAATAATATTGATGAATTTACACAAGCAACAAGAGATGCCTTGTCAGAGTTTACAGGGATTGAACATACGAAGGCTATTATTGTGTTGAATCCGGCAGAGCCTCCTATTACGATGCATAATACGGTATATGCATTGATTGACAACCCGAATATGGATGAAATCAGACGTCGTGTACGCGAGATGGAAGCAAAAATTAAGAAATATGTGCCTGGATATTCTATTTTGTTAGAACCAAGCTATGAAAATGGACGTGTCACAACGACGCTTCAGGTTGTCGGATTGGGAGATTATTTGCCCAAATACTCGGGTAATTTGGATATTATTACTTGTGCTGCCATTGAGATTGCGGAGTATTATGCACGGGAAAAGCTATTAAAGAGGGGATGATAGAATGAGTAAAATCAAAATATTTGATTGTACACTGCGGGACGGAAATCATGCCTTGAAGCATCAATTGACGGAAGATAATATTGAAGACTATTGTCTTGCAATGGATGGAAGTGGCGTTTATACAATTATGGTAGGACATGGAAATGGATTAGGTGCTTCTTCTTTGCAGGTAGGACTGGCACTTTTAGATGAACGTACAATGCTGCAGACAGCAAAAAAAAATCTGGAAAGGACAAAGCTGGGAATATATATGATTCCTGGTTTTGGAACGATTAAAGATAATCTTGAGCCAGCTATACAAGACGGTGTGGAACTGTTTGAGATAGGATGCCACTGTACGGAGGCAGATACAACGAGAGAGCATATAGAGTATTTGTGTAATCGTGGTCTTGAAACATATGGGGTTTTGATGATGTATCATATGGCATCTCCGGAAAAGATTCTTGAAGAAGCACAAAAGATGCAGTCATACGGAGCAAAGGGTGTAATTTTGATGGACTCAGCAGGTGCCTCGACACCAGAAATGGTTCAGCGTGTTATTGCTTTGTTGGTAGATAATTTACACGTTCAGGTTGGGTTTCATCCACATAATAATATGGGATTAGCCGTTGGTAATGCATATACAGCAGTTTGTGAAGGTGCCACAATTATTGACGGAACTTTGCGTGGATTTGGTGCAGGGGCGGGAAATTGTCAACTTGAAGATATTGTTGCGGTACTTGAGAAAACGGGGAAACGGACGGGCATTGACTTGTACAAAATGTTAGATGCCAGCGATCAGGTAATGCCTGATATCATGGGAACGGAATTTGGACAGGATTCCATTAGTATTGTCAGTGGGCAGGCAGGTGTATTTTCAGCATTTAAGCTCCATGTGTTGAATGCGGCAAAGGAATTTGGAGTAGACCCAAGAGATATATTTAAAGAACTTGGAAAAAGAAAAGCTGTTGGGGGACAGGAAGATATGATTGTGGAGGTGGCAGAGAAACTCTCTTCTCCAATGGGTTCAAGAAATAGTAATGTAAATTATCAGTTGGAATCGTTATTATAGATAAATAGGAGGTTATATTAATGAATGTTTCGGAATTTATTTTTGATTTTTTTTCAAAAAAAGGAATTGACACTGCATTTATGGTAACGGGTGGGCAAGCAATGTGGCTGAACGATGCCATCGGAAAAAGTGGAAAGTATAATATTATTTGTACACATCACGAGCAGAGTGCAACTATGTCAGCAGATGCTTATGGAAGAATTAAGAATAAACCTGCATTGGCACTTGTGACGGCTGGTCCAGGTAGTGTGAATGCTATGAATGGAGTAGTAGGCGGATATACAGATTCATCACCAATGATAATTATTTCCGGGCAGGCTGCTCTTTCATTTGTCCAATATCAGGAGGAAACTAAAATACGTCAGCATGGAGTACAGGGAATAAATATCAAACCATTGGTAGAGAATGTTGTAAAATATTTTATAACAATAGATGATGCACAAAAGACCGAATATTATTTGGAAAAGGCATATCAGGAAGCCACATCCGGACGTCCGGGACCGGTATGGGTGGATGTTCCGTTGGATATTCAGAATACACAGGTTGACTTGAAATACATGGAAAAATATGATTCTGAAGAAGAGCCTGAAGGCAGAATTGGTTTATTGCAGGCGGTAAAACATGCATATAAACTTTTAGAGACAGCAAAAAGACCGGTTTTTCTGGTTGGTCAGGGAGTTAGTCTTGCAGGTGCCAGAGAATTATTTTATGAATATGTTAACAAGGTTAGAATACCAGTAATTACGGCCAGGTTAGGTATTGATCTTATTGAATCAGATAATGATTTATATGTTGGCAGACCTGGCAACTACGGAGAGCGAGCAGCTAACTTAGCTATTCAAAATGCAGATGTTATTATTTCCGTAGGCTGTCGTTTGGCATCATCCTTGGTAGGTCATGCTCCGAAAGAATTTGGTAAGCATGCATATATTTATGTGGTTGACATTGATCAGAAGGAATTGGATAAACCAGGTGTGAAAATTGACTATAAGGTAAAACTTGATTGTAAGGCTTTCTTTGAAGGGATGAGTAGTAAACTGGCAGAATATTTTCTGCCATCATATGAAGAGTGGATTCAAGTGACTCAAAAATGGAAGAAGAATTATCCTGTATGTGACCCTGAATATAAGAATCAGAAACCCGTAAATTCATATTATTTTATTGATAAATTATCACAGCTTGCAAAGAATGATGCTGCGATTATGGTAGATACCGGTTCCTGTTTCCATGTAGCATGTCAAACATGGAAAATAAAAAAGGGACAAAAATATCTGACTACAGGCGGGCTTTCCTCTATGGGTTATTGGTGTGCAGGAATTGGGGCATGTATGGCAAATGATAGGAAGGAAACAATCGTAATTACAGGTGATGGCAGCCTTCAGATGAATCTGCAGGAATTTGCAGTTATCAAGCATAATAATTTGCCAATTAAGACATTTGTACTTAATAACAATGGGTATTTGTTAATACGTCATACCCAACGTAATTTTATGGAGGATCGATTTGTTGGTGAGAGTCCTGCTTCAGGCGTTTGGTGTCCAGATACGTTAAGGATTGCTGAGGCATACGGAATTAAGGCAGTTCGTATAGAATCTGTTGATGAAATAGACCAAAAAATAAAGGAAGTATTAGAGTATAGAGGACCTGTGGTATGTGAGGTTATGACCCCGGAATGGCAATTATTGATTCCAAGAATTGCCTCAGATAAGCTTCCGGATGGAACACTTCGTTCCAGAGATTATGAGGATATGTTCCCTTACCTTGATCCGGAAGAATTGAAAGCTCAGATGGTGGCTGAGAATGAGAAATAAGAATACAGGAGTGGTGGTGACGGGTGCAACCAGTATGATAGGGATTGCACTCATTGAAGAATGTGTAAAAAATAATATCCCTGTAGCTGCTATTATACGTCCACATACAAAACGTATCAGTAGATTACCTAAAACAAATTTAATAACAATATATGAGTCGGAACTATGTGAATTGTCAAAAGTTGATATACAATCCGGTTCATGGGATGTGTTTTATCACCTTGCATGGAGTGACACTGGAAAAGATACAAGAGATAATCCGAATTTGCAGGAAAAAAATATAAAGTATACATTAGATGCTGTGAATCTTGCAGAAAAGCTGGGCTGTACTACATTTATCGGAGCTGGTTCGCAGGCGGAATATGGACCGGTGGATGGGGTGATTTTTCCGGATACAAAGACAAATCCTGTTATAGCATATGGAATGGCGAAGGAAGCTTCCCGTATGCTTAGTTCAAGACTGTGTGATATATATGGGATAAAACATATTTGGGGAAGGATATTCTCTGTTTATGGGCGCTATGATAATGAGGGAACAATGCTTGTGTATGCAATAAAAAAATTACTATCAGGGGAAATGGCTGAATTTTCCACAGGAAACCAGCCATGGGATTATCTCAATGAGTATGATGTGGGAAGAGCATTTTATCTGTTAGGCAAAAGTGAGAATGCAAGAGGAACCTATTGCATTGCCTTTGGCAAAAGCAGGCCTTTAAAGGAATATATTTTGGAATTGGGAGGACAGCTTGGGGCTATTGATAGATTAATATTTGCTGAGCAAGGGGAAAAAAAAGATGTGGGGATTCAGGCAAATATTGATAAATTGAAAAGGGATACAGGTTTTGTACCAGAGATTTCTTTTTCGGTTGGAATTCAAAAAATGATTAGTGCTTATAAGGAAAATACATAAAAAGATATGTATTTAATAAAGCTTGTATGACAAGAAATAATAAATATAGGAGTGCTTTATGGATAATGGTGCAGCTTTAAAATATGAACAGGGAATCGCTCTTTTTGAGGAAGGACACTATGAGGAGGCAGTTGCATGTTTTATTTGTGCATATGAGAGTGGCTATATGCAGGCTGAAATACTTCAGAACATTTATAATTGTTTTGGCACCCCTAATATTCAGGAATTTCAGGATAATTATAATGTGACCGGTGTTGAACGATATGGTGTTAAATGTGAGGACACCGTTATTGATTTTATTCCAGTTGCAGAATATACATTTTATATCTGGCATAGAAAACAGGAAAAATTTTTAGGACTGCTTGATGTCTCGGATATGAAAAAGCCTGTAAGTAAAAGCTTTCAAAGCTTATTTATAACTGATAGATGCAATATTGAAGATATGCTGGATTTGTTAACACAGAAAAACTGGAGTCATGTATATATATTGCTTCAGGGACAGGAGTCAGAGCTTCTTTCCTTTTGTAAGCTGCCACTTTTTTTCACACAGTATTTAAAGGATGCCGTATTTTTCAAATCGGAGGAAGAATTAAAGTCATATTTTAAAAATAGGGAAAATTATCTTCCGCATAAAATGTGCACTGATAATGAACAATATTATAATGCCTTATTTGATGAAATACATAATGAAAGAATTAACGAAATAGGTGAGGAGAGAAATAATATATTCCTGTCTATTTGTGTTCCAACTTGGAACAGAGGTCTGCTGGCACTTGATGCGGTGAAAAATATATTGTTATTGTCATATGATGCCGAAATTGAGGTTGTAGTGTCAAATAATGGTTCAGATAAGACAGAAGGTTACGATGAGCTGAAAAAAATCAAAGATTCACGACTTCGCTATTACGAGCTTGACAGCAATAAGGGATTTGCTTATAACTTCAGAAATGTACTGGGCAAAGCGAAGGGAAAATTTGTGGTGATGTGCAGTGATGAGGATTTATTAAAACTGGATGCATTTCCCCAATATTTAGATTTTCTTAAAGAAAATGACGATGTACGTTTTTTAACTACCAGTGGAGACGGACAAGGGTTTAAAAAAGATGAAAGCTGTATTTATGAAGAAGGAAGCTTATCTTATAGTGAAGCAATCAATGCAAACTATATTACAGGCGCTACATATAATAACGAATATATGAGGAAAAATCAAATTTTAGAAGCGTATGATGAGATGAAGGAACAGGAATTTATTTTTCAGTATCCTCATTGTGCACTTGCTGTTATGGCAGTAAAGGGTGGAAAAGCAGGTTTTTGCAATATTAATTTATGGACAGCAAAGGAGCCTGAAGAAGCACAGGGTATGTTAGAATATATGAAGCTGGAACATCGTATTGAGCAACAAAATTATGCTATTTCTTTTTTTTCAAAGATTGTTACTGACCAATTAGAGATAATGGAGATGATATCTATATGGATGTACAAAACATATCATTTATTGCGAGCAGGTTTTCAAGGTTCGCCTGAAGTGCACATAGAAAGGTACAACTGGTTGGATGTATGTTTATTGATTTATGATAGCCAGATAAAGCTGATAAAAGAATATTCGTGGATGCAGGAAGATATAAAAGAAGTGTTAAATGAATTAGCATATAATAATTTTATTGAATTTGCTATGGAAAATCCGGTAAGAAGTCTTCAGACAGAACAGGAAGCTCATATTCAGAAAACAATGTCCTTGATTATTCAAGAAAAGATAAAACAGGGTGTTTTGCCTAAGGATATTTCAACATTTAAAATTGAACAGACAATAAAAGAATGCATGTCTGAGAAAAGGGAGATTAGGAAAGATATTATGGATAATGGTGCAACTTTTAAATACGAACAGGGTATCGCTCTTTTTGAGGAAGGACGCTATGAGGAGGCAGTTGCATGTCTCATTGATGCATATGAGAGTGGCTATATGCAGACCGAAATTATTCAGGATGTTTATAGCTGTTTTGTCACCCCTAATATTCAGGAATTTCAGGATAATTATAATGTGACAAATGTTGAACAATATGGTGTTAAATGTGAGGACACCGTTATTGATTTTATTCCTGTTGCGGAATATACATTTTATATTTGGCATAAAAAGCAGAAAAAATTTTTAGGTCTGATTGACGTAGCAGATATAAAAAAGCCTGTAAGCAAAAGCTTTCAAAGTTTGTTTATAGAAGATGGATGCAACATCGAAGACACCATAAAATTTCTGACACAGAAAAACTGGAGTAATGTCTATGTCCTGCTTAGTGGTGAGGACTCAGAGCTTCTTTCTTTTTGCAAGCTGCCACTGTTTTGGGGACAGTATTTAAAGGATGCTGTCTTTTTTAAATCGGAGGAAGAATTAAAGTCTTACTTTCAAAACAGTGAAAATTATCTCCCGAAAGAAATATGTGCAGATGATGTACAATATTATAATGATTTATTTGAAGAAATACATAATGAAAGGATTAGAAAAGTAGGGGGGGATAGAAATAATATATTTCTGTCTATTTGTATTCCTACTTGGAACAGGGGATTGTCGGCGCTTAATGTGGTAAAACATATATTGGCTGTTTCCTATGATGCTGAGCTTGAGGTTGTTGTGTCAAATAACGGTTCCGACAAGACGGAAGGGTATGATGAGCTGAAACAAATCAAGGATTCCCGTCTGAAATATTATGAGTTCGACAGCAACATGGGTTTTGCCTGTAATTTCAGAACTGTGCTTGGTAAGGCAAGAGGAAGATTTGCCGTTACGTGCAGTGATGAGGATTTGTTAAATGTAAATGAATTGTCAAATTATCTGGATGTTCTTATTAATAACACAGATGTCAGATTTTTAACTACAAGTGGAGTTGGACCTAATTTTAATAGCGGGGAAAGTTGTATTTATGAATCGGGATTTGATTCATGCGTTCATGCAATCAATACAAATTATATTACAGGTGCAACATTTAATATTCAGTATATGAGAGAAAATAAAATATTTGAAAAATATGATGCGTTAAGTGGACTGGCATTTATCTACTGGTATGCACAGTGTGTTATGGCTGTTGTTACGACAATGGGAGGTAAAGCAGGATTTTCCAATATTGTATTATGGCAGGAGGGCGGAATAGATAATGAAACCGGAATGCTAAAATATATGAGGCTGGAAAATAGGATTGAGCAACAAAATGACGCTGTTGAATTTTGTAATATGGTTTTTGGTAATGATATGAAACTGTTTTTATTAATGATGATTGAGCGCATGAGTAAAACATATTTTTTGTTAAATGTGGGATTTTACTGTTTACCGAAAGAATTTATGAGTGAATATAAATGGCTGGATGTATGTCTGGCTATTTATGAAAGTCAGTTAGAATTAATTGATAAGTATTCAGGTGGGCAGGAAGCAATAATAAAAACATTAAAAGGAATCATTTTTGATGAATTTAGTGAGTATGTGCTGGATAACCCAGTGAAGGACTATCAGACGGAACAGGAAGGTCTGATACAGGAAAAGGCGGCACTTGTCGTACAGGAAAAAATAAAGGGTGGGCGAATGCCGAAGGATATTTCTACAAAAGAGATAGAAGAAGCGATAAAAGCATGTTTATAAATAGTCATCCACATGGGCTGATATTCAATGGATTGTGAGGATAAGAAATGGATAATAATTTTTATAAAAATAAAACTATATTGGTGACGGGGCATACAGGGTTTAAGGGTGCATGGATGTGTAAGCTGTTACAAATGCTTGGAGCAAATGTGATTGGTTATGCATTAAAGGCACCAACGGAGCCTGCTATATTTGATTTGTGTAATATTGCAGACGGTATGGTTTCGGTTTTGGGAGATGTACGAAACAAAGAGCTGCTTCGTGAAGTGTTTCAACAGTATAAACCTGAAATTGTAATTCACATGGCAGCACAACCCATAGTGAGAGAGTCGTATGTCAATCCTGTATATACATATGAGACAAATATAATGGGAACCGTGAACGTTCTGGAAAATGTGCGAATGACACCATCCGTGAAGTCAGTTGTAAATGTTACAACGGACAAGGTATACAAAAACAGAGAATGGGCTTGGGGATACAGGGAAGACGATGAGTTAAATGGTTATGACCCATATTCAAACTCAAAATCCTGTTCTGAGCTTGTGACGGGCAGTTATATTAATTCGTTCTTTTTGGAGCGTGATATCGCAGTTTCCACTTGCAGGGCAGGTAATGTTATCGGTGGAGGCGATTTTGCAGTGGATAGAATTATTCCTGACTGTATACGTGCGGTAGAAAATAACAAAAACATAATCGTGCGAAACCCGTATTCAACACGTCCGTATCAACATGTGCTTGAACCTGTCGCGGCATATCTTATGGTTGCGAGAAAGCAGTATGACGACAAAAAGCTGGCAGGGAGTTATAATGTAGGACCATCTGATGAGGACTGCTATACAACAGGTGAGCTTGTTTCCTTATTTTGCGATGAATGGGACAGACACACAGGTACAAAGCCTGTATGGGAAAACCGAAGTGAGGGCGGTCCACATGAGTCAAACTTCCTGAAGCTTGACTGCTCAAAAATAAGAAATACGTTTGGCTGGAAACCGGTATGGGGTGTAAGACAAGCAATGGAAAAAATTGTTGAGTGGAATGTAAGTTACCTGAATAAGGGCGATGTAACGGGGTGTATGGAAAAGCAAATTGAGGAATATCTGGCAAATGTATAGTTAAGGGAGAAATATATGAAACTGGACATTTTAATAGCTGTTGCCGAAAAAGGCGGCGTGGAAAATGTAATAAATGATACTGTACCATATTTGCAGCAACAAGGGGTCTTGGTTCGTATTGTCCAAATTATATGGGAGGGAACACCCTGGGCAGATTCAGGGATACCATTTTATCATCTTATAAATGGCAGGGATATAAGTACAAGCAGGGACATGATAAATTCATATAAGGAATTTCTTCAGGAGACATATGTTCCTGATACGATTCTTGCCACAGTATGGCCGTTAATGAGTTATGTGGGGAAAAATGCGGTATCTGAGTTAGGGTGTCCGCATGTAAATATTATTTCGTGGCTGCACCATGCACCAATTATCAATTATGAGATCTCAGGCTTTGGAGGATTTGAGGAGCTTAAGATGGCAGATGGTCATATAGCTATAAGTGAGATGATATATACTGAAATAAAAGAAAAGCTGCCTGATGTGCAGATATGCAGAGTGAATAATCCTGTTGATATCGAAAAGTATTCATGTAAGTGTGAAGCTGATATAAGCGATATTCATAAGCTGTGTTATGTGGGTCGCATCAGTGCGCAAAAGCGGTTAGATATCATAATAAAGGCATTGGAGATATTGGGTTCCGCTTACGAACTTTCTATCATTGGATCAGATTCATATGAATATGCGGAGGAGATAAAAAAGCTTGCATTGGATTTGGGTGTGGAAGACCGTATAACATGGCATGGCTGGCAGTCAGAACCATGGTGTGTTGCAAAAGAGTCAGATATTATAATAATGTCATCCGATGTAGAAGGATTTCCGTTAGTTGCCATTGAGGCATTGGCAAATGGACTGCCTGTTGTGACAACACCTGCCAGTGGAATTGAAGAATTGGTACGTGACGGGGAGAATGGATATATATATCCTTTTGGTGATTACGAAAGTCTTGCGCGTATTATAAAGGATATAAATGATGGCAGGAAGCTTATGCCATCTGCGGATATGTGCCGCCAGAGTGTGCAAAAACATAATCGCAGCACAGCAGTGAAAGGCTTTTGGAATGAATTAAGCAGGCTCGTTGATGAGATTGAACCACAAAAGGCGGTCAATCATGCAAGGAGGCAGAAAGAGGCGGTCATAGAATGGAATAAAAAATATTTGGAGGCAGAAAGGCAGTATTTAAGCAAGGCTGATAAGTTAATTAGGGAAGGAACCGCTGATGCATACGAAAAAATTTGCGGGATGTTTGAGGGAACCGAAGGAATGTCTGTTGATGAAATTATTGATGCCGGAAAAATTCCGATTAATATTTTTAAGGGAAGAACAGAGATTTCATATCTGATTCAGGCTGTAAACATATATTACAGAGAGCAGGAGGCGGGAGACTGCGTTACTGTTTTTGATCATGGCGAGAGTTTTTTGGATGTTATGGATGTTATTAACCAGGTGAGGTTTTTGTTGTGGGAGCTGGAATTTTTTAAAAGTGATGAGGCTCTTGTCGAATATTTAGGAAATAACAACATATCCGCCAGTATGTTGTCATATTTGGCAGAACCATGTATTAAGGAGCTGCGTAAAACGGCATCAGTGAACCGTTATGAACAGGCTGATAAGGATTTAAAACGTCATGCAGGAAAAAAGGTTGCATTTATTATGTGTGTCAATAATGATGTTTATATGCAGGAGGCATTGTACTTTATAAATAATCTGGAGGTTCCTTATGGATGTGAGGTAGAGATTTTTACAATCGAGGATGCAAAAAGTATGACATCAGGATATAACGAGGGCATGAATGCGTCAAATGCAAAATATAAAGTGTATCTGCATCAGGATGTGTTTATAGTAAATCCGTATTTTATATATGACATATTGGATATCTTTGAAAATCCTGATGTGGGAATGATAGGCGCTGTAGGTTTTGCTGAGCTGTGCGGCTTTGCAGAAAATCAGGTGTTGGGTTTTTGGAGGGAAACAGGTAAAATTTACAGTGCAAATGCTTATGGAACAGGCTTATGTAAATTTGGACAAATGTCTGCCGAATATGAAAGCGTGGAGGTTGTTGACGGGGTGTTGATGGCAACACAATATGATATACCGTGGCGTGAGGACCTGTTTGACAAATGGGACATGTATGACATGTCTCAAAGTATTGAATTTCACAGAGCAGGCTATGATGTGGTAATTCCAAATGTGAAGCTGCCGTGGTGTCTGCATGATGAAGGGTTTGTGAATATGGTTCATTACTACGAAGAACTTGACAAGCTTAAAAAGGAATATTTTTCTGATGGCGTAGGTTGCTAAAAGCAATCATGGTGAAATTTTTCTTGGATATAGTATATATGAAAAGGCAAAAGGAGAAATCAGGATATGGGTATTAATTTGTCTAAAGTAAGCAATAGTATTCGGGGATTGATAAACCGCAATGATTTATCTTTGCAGGACGTAGATAAAATCAATACACTTATGCAGCAGGTGAATAATATTTTGTTTCACAATCCCACGCTTAAATTTCAGGTGTTCCATGATTGTACAATATTAGAAGGACTGGAGGCATTCCGCAGTGAGACAGAATGCATCTTAAAGATTTGGAATGATTTTGAAGTCTTAAGTGCAGGAAATTACGCTAATAAACAGTTTGCGGAGATATATGGTTTTTTTAAATATGTAGACCCTGAAATAATTTATGAAAGAGTTGTTTCTCATTTTGAAAGCTTATCAATGGATATAAAGGAACAATTTGTGCGTGTGCGTAAAGGATACCTTTTCATAAATGAGAAGCTTGATTATAGGGATAACGATTATTCATTAATCAAGCAGCATGTTGATGTTATGTGTAATAGGGTTGAGGATTATAAGTGGTTATACAACCGTTTGGGTGACTGGCGCTCTAGGGTTATTCTAAATGAAATTATTACCTATTGGTTCAGATTTGATTTGGATAGACTATGGAATTTGCAGGAAAATATTTTCCCGGAGTACTATGATGTGGATTTAATATCATGTAATTCGGAGGAGGTGTTTGTTGACCTGGGTGCATATATTGGGGACTCTACCATAAATTTTATTGATGCATTTGGTACCTATAAAAGAATATACAGTTATGAGCTTGCTCCGGGAACTTATAAGCAATTGGAGGCAAATTTGTCAGGAATAGCTAATATTACTTTGAAAAATAAGGGTGTGGGTGACAGAAACGAAACAATCTACATAGAGGATACGGAGCTTGAAGTAGGCAATAGCATTGCAAGGAAGGGGAATTGCCCTGTAGAGCTTGTAACCTTGGATGATGATATCGATGAGCCTGTTACATGTATTAAGATGGATATTGAGGGGGCAGAAAAAGAGGCTCTTTGTGGTGCCAGAAATCATATAATAAATGAAAAACCAAAACTGCTCATATGTGCATATCATATTCCGGAAGATATTTTTGATATTCCAAGAATTATTACGGATATGAGAGATGATTATAAGTTGTATTTGAGATATGATGGGAAACCAGGTTTGATATGGCCATGTGATTATGTTTTATATGCGATATAAAACCTAAGAGAGGAGTATGCAGAACATGAATATTGATTTATCCAAGGTAAGCAGCATGATTCGCGATTTGATAAGCTGTAAGGAGTTGTCTTTACAGGATATAGATAAGATTCAGAATTTGATGCAGGAAGTGAATAAGGTTTTGTTTCACAATCCCACGCTTAAATTTCAGGCATCCCATGATTGTACAACCTTGGAAGGCTTGGAGGCATTCCGCAGTGAGACTGAGTATATTCTAAAGCTGTGGACTGACTATGAAAAATTTAGTGCAGAGAATTATGTAAACAAGCAGTCCGCGGAAATATATGGATTTTTTAAGTATGTTGACCCTGAAATCATTTGTGAAAGGGTTATATTACATTTTGAAAGCCTGCCAATTGAGGTAAAAGAACATTTTGTGCGTCTGCTGAAAGGCTATCATTTTATAAATACGAAATTGGATTATAAGGATAAGGATTATTCGCTAATTAAACAACATGTTGATGCTATGTGTAACAGAGTAGAAGATTATAAATGGTTATATGACCGTTTGGGTGATTGGCGTTCTAAGGCAACATTAAATGAGATTATTATTTATTGGTTTCGGTTTGATTTGGACAGATTGTGGAGTTTGCAGGAAGGTATTTTCCCTGAGTATTATGACTTGGATTTGCTGACATGCAGCTCTGAGGAAGTGTTTGTTGACTGTGGTGCATATACAGGAGATTCTGCCATAGAGTTTATAAATGCGTATGATATGTATAAAAAAATATATTGTTATGAGCTGACCCCGGAAATTTATAAGCAGTTGGAGGCAAATTTGCAGGGGGCTGATAACATTAGTCTTAGAAATAAAGGTGTGAGTAACAAAAAAGAGACCATTTATATAGAGGATACCGTGGACGCAGGCAACAGTATTGTAAGGAAAGGGAGCTGTCCCGTAGAGCTTGTAACCTTGGATGATGATATTGATGAGCCTGTAACCTGTATTAAAATGGATGTTGAGGGTGCGGAAAAGGATGCACTTTGCGGTGCAAGAAACCATATCGTGAATGAAAAACCAAAGCTGCTCATATCTGCATATCATATTCCGGAAGATATTTTTGATATTCCGAAACTGATTACAGATATGAGAGATGATTATAAATTATATTTGCGATATGACGGAAAACCTGGATTAATTTGGCCTTGCGATTATGTTTTATATGCATTATGAGAATAGCAGTTACACGATTTTAGCAATAATCTGGCTCTCATAAACAGGGTCAGAAATCTCTGCAACGATATTTCCGCCCGCCACCTCGTTATTATATTTTCCGGTTACTGTTGTTCTGCCCCCGGTTCCGTGGTGCATCCACTCGTATTCCATATCAATATGGCCGATATCAAGTGCATGAAAGCCCGATATGGCCAAGTCGTAGGCCAGCACAGTAGCCGTCATGCCAAGGGAAATAAGCACCAGTCTGTCCTTGTCACATTGGAGGGCAAATGCCAGCAGGTCATCATACTTGTCAAAGGCATTTTCGGCAGGTGCCAGAATACGTTTGATATCAAGTGCATTGTCAAACAAATCGTTCCCGATGCCCATGCGTGTCTGTTCGCCCTCAATGATGAGAAGCTTTTTCTTATCCCATATTCGGCGTAAATTGGCAAAACGTTTCCGCGGTGCATCGGTCATATTGTCCGCCCACATGGCATATGGTCTTGTCAGATATGTATTACAGTATGTACGGTTCATATCCAGCAATGCATAGTGTTCCTGACGGATTTCTTCTTTCAGATAAGTTCTGATTTCGGATTTACCCTGATTGTTGTATTTTGAAAGGTCGCCATAATTATCTGCAATACCGATTAAAATACGTTCATCCTCTGTCTGTAAAACCTCTTTGAGACGTATGGCGAGCCTTTCGTTAACAGATTGGAACTGCTGTCTGTAGCGCTTGGCAATCATGTCAAATTCGCCGTCCCCAAACCTGCACAAAGATTTTTTCTCATGGATTATCTTTTCTATGGTAACGTCAAACGGCTCGATTGTCGGGAACGTGCCGTCCTTAAAGTCGCTGATTTCATATTTCAGGTTATTAACTGTGCAGTTCATAATATACTGGTCTGTCAAAATTTGATTGATTCTGTCAGCGATTTGTGTCATTGCATTTTCAAATACACCTTTGTCTGCATATGTATCCGTATGTGGCTGTCCCTTTGCGTTATGGTCTGACACCATGGTCCCTGTTTCAACTTTCTCAAAAATAGGAATTCCAAATCCTGATATTAGTTCCAGTCCGAACAGTGCTGCCATATCCATATAGGCTCTGTTTTCGCTGCTGTGAGTTGTAATATATGCATCTGCCTGTGCGAACAGGCTGCGCATGTCAGCAGGTGCTCCCACATGGAGATTGATATAACAATCATATTCGTCATACTTTGAAAAAACTTCTTGGAGTCTGTCAAGTCTGCTTTTTGTATTTTCGTCCTCAGTCACATATATGAGAAGTTCGTAATTGGTATCGGAATATGATTTTGCAAAGGAGTCGATTATAGCTTCCCATATCGGATAATCCTGTTCAAAGTCGGGAATCAGTAAATATATTTTTTCTTCTCCTGTATGTTCTTTTGGTGTCGGGGTTATGTCAATTGGTTCAAGACTGCGGATTTCCTTTGCCGCAGCAGGTGCACATAAACGGATAAAGCTATCGGCATTACTGCAAAGAAGCTTTGTTTTTCCTGCAATCTTCTTGCTGCTCCAATTCCACCATTGAATAAGATTATACATCTCGATTTCTTCATTAGAAAATCGCCATCCTACCACCTTTGCCGGATTTCCTGCCACGATAGCATAGCTTGGTACATCCTCCGTTACAACAGAACCACATCTGACAAGTGCACCGTTGCCGATGGTTACCCCGCTTGAAATGATTACATGAGACTCTATGCAACAGTCGTTCATAATAATGACCTGTCTGTTTTGTCTTACATATACTGAATTTGGTTGCCAATTTGGGGCATATATCAGGTTTTGGGACGGACACCTGTAATTGGAAACAGGCTCAATGCTTATATGCACATCCAAACCGATAGAAGTATATCTGCCAACTTGAAAAAGATATGGAAGTTCATTTGTCATGTCTACGGCGACAAAAAGGCTTTCTATATGACTGCCTCTGCCAATTGTATATATTGGGACCTGTTTGCTTTCATGTAATACATCCTCGTAGCAGATATAATCGTTATCATAGGAGCTGTTATTTATTTCAAATTTGAATTTATCCATGAATTCTTTCCTCCATATATCCAAGAACTAAGTTACATATGATGTTGCCTGATTTATCATTTATGTATTCTTTGAGATTCATTTTCAATGCCTCATTCATGTTTATCGGCTTCTGTCTGTTTTAAAAGCTCTGCATATTTAGCAGCAAGCGCTTCCACGTTATTGCAGTAATTTTTCAGTGCATTGATTTCATCACGCTGTGTATATTTAAGCGTAAGGGACTCTTCTGGGAGTTTGACGGGATTTTTTATAACCTCTATTTCTGCATCAGGCATCAGATAAAGAGCACTTAATGTTTGAAGTAGGTCTGTTGTCAGGGGAGTACCCTCTTTCACCTGCTCATAAATAACACCCCAATGGAAGCCGTTGACCTCGTATCTGCCAGGTATGGAAAGAAGATTTGTATATCCGATTAATGCTTTGGATTTTATTTGTTCTTCACTTCGTATAGGGAAATGGGCAAGCTTTAAATCAGGGAATAAGAAATTGCCATGTTCTCTGGAGAATATGGCTGCGTGATTTCCGTCAAGCACATGAAAGCCTTCTTCCTGTGTTAATGCTGACGGAATAATTACTTTATTATGTGTACTTACGGTGTCAGAAAAGCAAAATGACTGTCTTTTTGCAACATTGATTTCATTTTTGTCATCATAATCCGTTGGTATATATACACGCCATGATACATAGTAAAGGGCATCCCTGCTTAAAGAGTAAAGTGATGATTTTGCATCGTCCATGCTGATGGTTTCATTTGTGGGAATAAAGATTTCATCGTCGTCAAGAGGGACAATGAAATCAGACGGATATTTTTCATACACATAGGCACACAGATTATCCATTTTTTTAGCCTGTGCATGCTGTATTTCCGTATCGTTTATAATTTCAATCTTAAATCCCTCTGTCTGCAAGGCGGTTAATATTTCAACTGTTCGGTCTGTGCTCATATTATCTAAGAAAACGAATTGGTCAATTAACCAACTATTTCCCCGGATACATGCTTCAATAACATCGGCAGCATTTTTAATTACTCCAATGGCGGTTATTTTCATTGTGTTCTCCTTTTATTTTTTTAAAAAATCACGGGCATAATTTATCGTTAGATATATAAATATATTATATATTAATTGCGGCAGCTTTGTCTACGTTCAAAGCCAATATTTCCAAGTGGGAAAAATGCCGCAATAGAGCAAAATTGCGTTGATAAAACAATATAGGAATGATAATATAATGGTATGTAAATTGCCGTTGAAATGAAAACTGTTGTAAAATATGAGGATGTTACAAATGAAAATACTATATTTGTTTAACCGGGGACTTATGACTCCCGATTTGGCAATGTCGCTTATCATGGCAGGGCATCAGGTGGATATGATTGAAAACTATGAGTGCTCTTATGTAATTGACGATGAGGTATGCAGAAATAAAATTGCAGAGGCGGTTTTGCGTGCGAAAAATGAAATGCCTTATGATTTTGTCATATCCTATAATTATGTTCCCTCAGCGGCATATGTGTGCGATGCTATGGGTCTTTTGTACATTTCATGGATGTATGACAGTTGGCAGCCGACCCTTTATTCCGAGGCGATAAAGCTTTCCTGCAACAGAATTTTTGTTTTTGACAGTGCAGAGTTCAAATACATAAAGAATTTGGGCGTGGAGCATGTGTATTTGCTGCCTTTGGCGGTAAATTATGACAGGCTTGGTGAAATGGACTTGGCTGATGCGGATGCCATATATAGATGCGACATTTCTCTTTTGGGTAAGCTTTATTGTGATGAGTCTGTTAACGGATATAATGCGATGAAGATGTACCTTGCCGAAAATGAACGCCAAAAGGTTGATACAATTATTTGGCAGACGGCAGGGAGCTGGCGTGACGGAGCTACATGGTTTGATGAGCTTAAGAGTCTGGATTACACTAAGCTGCCAAATGTTGACACTGCTGATGCAAGAAAGAACTGTCTCCTGACGGATGATATCTATTATACATCCATTTGCTTTGCAAGGGCTATTACCCAAAGGGATAGAACGCTGGCATTAAATTCTTTGGCACAAAAATTCGACACACGGATTTATACCTATGAAAAGCCCATAGGACTTACTCCTGCGGTTGCTATACATGATGGCGTAAGCTACATGGAAGAGATGCCTAAGGTATTCTTTCATAGCAGGATAAATCTTAATATTTCACTGAGAAGTATATTCACCGGGATTCCGCTGCGGGTATTTGACGTAATGGGCAGTGGTGGATTCCTTATGTCAAACAGGCAAAAGGATATGGACGGGTTGTTTATTGATGGTGTGGATTACGTTTCCTTTGATTCGATAGATGATTTGAATGATAAAGCGGAGTATTACTTAAATCATGAGGATGAGCGGATAAAAATATTGACGCATGGCTATAGAAAGGTGTGCAGTTATCACACATACCAGCATCGGATAAAAGAAATTATAAATATATGCGGATTTAATAAGTAACCATATAAAAGCTGTGAAAGGATGCGGATAAATGAGAGAGATAGGTTCGGATTTTTGGGAAATCAGGGAATGTGGCACATGTGATTTCTTGTCCTTTGTCGGCAAAACCGACAGTGACAATATAGCTTTGCTTAAGTCTGGCAGAAATGCACTTAAGGCGTTGTGTGACATAATGGGAGAGAAGAAAAAGGTACTGCTCCCTGCTTTTACATGCAGTACAGTTGTTGAACCGTTTTATGGGAATGGGTTTAAAATAGCGTATTATGACATCAACGGAGATTTTACAATTGACGGGAACAGCCTGACACACATGATAGAGCAGGAACAGCCAAATCTGATACTGGTTCATTCTTACTGGGGCTTTCATACATGTGGGAATGTCGATAAGATTTTGCAGGAGTTTAGAAGCAGTGGGGGGGTTTTGGTTGAGGATTTAACGCAATCATTATTTTCCGAAAATATAAGACTTGAAGCTGATTATTATGTGTCAAGCCTGCGGAAGTTTTTTGCCATACCAAACGGCGGCTTTATTATGAGTAAGCGCGCCTTAAATATAGAAACGGAAATTGATAAATCAGGCATAGATGAAATTGCAAGGGAAACGTTTATGCTTAAAAAGGATTATATAGCTTACAAGCATGACGCAAAAGCGGAATTTAAGGCGGGCTATAAAAAGATAAATGTTATTATGGAAGATAATTCTGCAATATATGGGATTTCTCCAATATCGCAGCATATTTTAAATACCCTTGATATCGAATATATAAAGGACCAGAGAATTAAAAATTATAATTATCTTCACAATTATGTAGATAAAAATTGCAAAAAGCTTACTGTTGCCATGCCTCAGGCAGGAAATGGAATGGTGCCGTTATATTTTCCTGTGTTTGCAATAAACAGGGATGAGTTTCAGTCATATATGTCAGAGCGGGATGTGTATTGTCCAATCATATGGCCGAAGTGTGAGTTGATAAAAGGGACGTTTCCAAACGCCGATAATATGTATGACAATCTTATCTGTATACCGATTGACCAACGATATACGGAGGAAGACATGAAGCATATAGGAGAGGTGCTGTCGGGCTACGAAAGCATTTAAGTGGGATTGCATGGAGGGGAAAGATAAATTTAATTAATTACCAATATTAAATGCTGGTTTAAGGTTGGGACATAGCGGGCTGGTATTTAATGACATGAGGTTAATAGTATGAAACTGATATTTTGTTATTGGGGCAATATGATGGAGGATAAATTTACCGAGGCGTTCAGGCGTCTGGGGCATGAGGTGATACCCTTTGAACAGGAATTTGTGGAAAAGGACTATGACACGGATTATTTAAAAAATCTTGTCAGTTTTGTGCACGCAAATGAAAATGTGTCTTTTGTACTTTCCATAAATTTTATTCCCATAATTTCAAGAGCGTGTAAGTTTCTCAATATGCCATATTTGTCATGGCTCTGTGACTGCCCGTGTTACTCGTGTTACTCCAACACATTTGCAGATGCCCATAACCACACGTTTTTCTTTGATAAAATGCACGCGGAGAGATTTAGAACTGTATATCCACAGACAAATATATACTATCTTCCGGGGGCATGCGACCCTGTACGGTTTGCAAACAATGTCATATCAGATATGGATTATGAAACATATGGCTGCGACGTTTCATTTGTAGGCTCCCTTTATTCTGAAAAGGGAACACACCAAAGGATAAGTGAGACTTTGCCGCCGTATCTTATGGGATATGTGGACGGAATCATTAATGCCCAGCTAAATGTATACGGCTACAACTTTATGGAGGAGTCACTGGACGAGTCGTTTATAGAGGAATTTAAAAAGCATATGGAGTGGCAGGTTCCGCCTGATTACATGGATGATGCACGGAGTGTAATTGCAGATTATTATTTTGGCTACAGGTGTACCATGCTTGACCGTATTGCAACATTAGATGCAGTAAGCCGAACCTTTAACACGGATTTGTATACCACAAGTGATACATCAATGCTTCCATATGTTAACAACCGGGGCATTGCTGACTCCAATATCATGCTGCCTAAAATATACAAATGCAGTAAGGTTAATTTGGAAATCGCAAGTAAAACTTTTAAATCAGGCATGACGTTACGGCTCTTTGAAATTATGTGTGCAGGCGGTTTTGTGATTGCAAATTATCAGACGGAAATACCTGACTACTTTACGGTTGACAAGGATGTTGTTGTTTATGAAAGTATACCTGACCTGCTTAATAAAATTGACTATTATCTGACACATGAGGATGAGCGGATGGAGATTGCAGCAAATGGGCAACAAAAGGTTCTCGAACACCATACATACGATGTCCGCGTGAGGCAGATGATTGATAAGGTTATCGGTGATTTTAATACATAGAAGGGAGTTTTATATTTATGAAATTAAATATATGTATATGGGATAGCATTAATTTAGGCATTGATAAAATTAAAAATTATCTGAACATGGATAATGTTAATATAGTTGCAGAGGTAAATAATACTGAGTCAGACCGATATGTAGAAATTCAACAAATGGGAACAGTTCCCAATGTGGATTATTATTTAGTGTTTGAATGGAACTGTCACAGTAAGGTAAAAAGAGTAGTTGAATTGCTGAAACTGAATACAGACAAGGTTCTATATTATGATTTGTCAGCTCCCCGCACAACGTTATACGCCCTGTATGAAAATGTGGATTCATACTGTATCTTTCAAAAATCTGTAACAAGATATTTTGATGTATTTAATCAAAGTCTGACAAACAAATATTTGACCTGTACTGTAGAGGGGGTGTCCTATATTGGTGATATCCATGACGCTACCATTATGCTCAGCATGTATGTTTCAGGAGAAAATTGGGCAGGTGATACAATGCGTCAATTTTTTAGACTGGCACAAAAATTTTATTCTGTGGAATGCGGTAAAGAGGGAATCTTTTGTGATATAGGTGCAAATATAGGAACAACCTGTATATATTTTAAAAAGAAGCTTGACCCCAATGTTAAAATATTAGCGTTCGAGCCCTCAAAAGAAAACTTTAAGATGTTAAAAATGAATATGCTTTTGAATGACATAGGTGACTCTGAGGCAACTCTTGTCCCTATGGGAGTGTCAGATGTTCATAGCCAATATCAGATTTCTTATGTTTCGTATAACCCGGGTGGGACATCCCTGCATGAGGCAGATGATGAGGGTGTGGAAAATGCTTCTACGGTAGAGGCAATTCCTTTTGATGATTATGTGGAAGAAAATAACATTGATATAAGCAGGATTAAATATATATGGGTAGACACAGAGGGCTTTGAGGGAGCTTTTCTAAATGGTGCAAAAAAAACATTAAGTCAGCTTGATGTACCTGTTATCATGGAATTTACACCTAAGCTTTTATGCCAAAATGATGCCGAAGGTAAGTTCATGGATGCTGTAGAAGCTTTGTATGCATCGTATATCATAATGGAAGATGAAACGGAAACCATACATCCTGTATCAGAACTAAGGGAATATTTTGGAAATGATAGTGAGATACAATTTGATATCTTTATGTTAAAAGGGGAGAAACACCATTGAACTTCCCGTTGATTAAAGAATAGTGAAATGATAAAATAATTACATGTTACATATATTTGAGATAACGGAGGAGGCAATAGGAAATGTTTGACTTGAGCCAGTTTGTTGCTGAAAATGTTATAAAACGTGACACAAGCTTATTTGAAGAAGATATTAAAGCAAACAGGGATGTGCTTTCCCAAAAAATTGAAGGCAAATCTGTACTGGTTATCGGGGGAGCTGGCAGTATTGGAAGCTCATTTGTTAAAGCTGTGCTGCCATTTAAACCGGAAACAATGATAGTTGTGGATATTAACGAAAATGGTCTGGCGGAGCTTACGAGAGATTTGCGTTCCATGAGAGGTATGTTTGTTCCAGAAGATTACATACCATATCCAATGGATTTTGCATCTGCCGTATTTGAAAAAATGTTTCGGGCACGCGGCGGTTTTGATATTGTTGCAAATTTTTCCGCCCATAAGCATGTGCGTTCTGAAAAGGACATTTATTCCATTGAGGCAATGCTTCAAAATAATGTACTTCATGCAAAAAAGCTTCTTGATTTATTGGCTGAGTTTCCACCTGAAGAATATTTTTGTGTATCTACCGACAAGGCTGCTAATCCCGTAAATATTATGGGTGCAAGCAAGCGGGTTATGGAGGATGTTATTTTTAGCTATTCAGATAAGTTCCCTGTCAAAACGGCGCGATTTGCAAACGTCGTATTTTCAAATGGCTCTTTACCAGCAGGATTTTTGGCACGTATTTCCAAGCTGCAGCCGTTGAGCGCACCGTATGACGTGAGGCGCTATTTTGTCTCCCTTGAGGAAAGTGGTCAAATATGTATGCTCGCGTGTATGCTGGGAAGTAACAGGGAGATATTTTTTCCAAAGCTGGAAGATGAGCAGATGATGACCTTTGATGTTATCGCTGAAAAGCTTTTGCAGGAACATGGCTTTGAGGTGCTTAAATGTAATTCTGATGATGAGGCAATAGAAAAAGCAGCAGAGTTAAAATCAGGCAGCAGGTTATATCCTGTGCATTTTTCCATGTCTGATACATCGGGGGAAAAACCGTACGAGGAGTTTTTTACAGATGTAGAAACCGTTGATATGGACAGGTTCCGTTCATTGGGTGTGGTGATGGGGAAGGAAGCTCCGGAAAGACAAAGAATTGAAAAATTGTACACAGATTTGACTTATGTGTTTTCAGGCGATAATGCAACAAAAAGTGATGTGGTCAGACTTCTTGAAGCATATCTTCCTGAGTTTAAGCATATAGAAGCAGGGAAGTCACTTGACAGTAAAATGTAAAAATATATTAAATGGGTGTGGGCTATGCACGATAAATATAGATTGATGTTTACAGATTAGGAGGATTGGTTATGGACAACAACAGAAGTGAACAGGTTGAGGCTTTAAAAGTATTACAGGAGTTTAACGGACGTTTAATCAGTAACATGAAAACTCTTGTAAATGAACTGTCGGGAAAACGTCTGGAGGATACTGACAAGCTTTTGAAGTCAGTGGTTGACGCACTTAATTGGGAAATTCAGGTTGTTAACGGAACGCTGGATGTTTTAAATGAAGGAATAACAAGGGTTGATAAAGAGGTCTTTAACAAGACGATAAGCTTGTTGAGTGACGCCATTTCGTCAGGAGTTGACAGCAAAATGGCAGAGCAGTTTGGCAATGTAATTAATGTGTTTGAAGGCTTGGACTCGGCTGTTAAAGAGGTTGTTAGCGGTCAGGAATAATATGGTTTAGATTAAGAGTGCTATAGGAGAACGTGAATGGGACAGGCAATTGCAATTATAACGGCAAGGGGAGGAAGTAAAAGAATACCGCGCAAGAACATTAGGGAATTTTGCGGAAAGCCTATTATAGCATATTCCATTGAAGCGGCATTAGAAAGCAAGGCGTTTGACGAGGTGATGGTGTCTACGGATGATGCGGAGATTGCTGAAATTGCAAAAAAATACGGAGCTGAGGTTCCTTTTTACCGAAGCAGTGCTGCTGCCAATGATTTTGCAACTACGGCAGATGTATTGACAGAGGTACTGAATCAATATGAGAAACTGGGACGTTCCTTTGAGAGAGGGTGCTGCATTTATCCCACAGCTCCCTTTGTCACAGCGCAGAAGCTATATGATGCGATGAA
This sequence comes from uncultured Lachnospiraceae bacterium, assembly GCA_947652735.1. Classification (GTDB taxonomy): domain Bacteria; phylum Bacillota; class Clostridia; order Lachnospirales; family Lachnospiraceae; genus Coprococcus_C. Next base: position 50,166 of record CANTEG010000012.1, read on the forward strand.
TAGATTAAGTGAAGATGTGGATACGGTGCTTCCTGTTACTGCGTATTCATTTCCGCCTTTGCGGGGTGTTGTTATAGAAGATGGCATGGTAAGGCAGAGGTGGCCGGAGTATTTTAAGATGCGGTCACAGGACTTAGAACAGATTTACCACGATGTGGGGCAGTTTTACTGCTTTTGGGTTGATGCGTTTTTAAAGTCGGGCGTGTTAGTTGGGGAAAGAACGGCACCTTATGTTGTTTCAGGGTTAGAGGTTCAGGATATAGATAATGAGGAGGATTGGACTCTGGCAGAGCTTAAATACATGTATTTGAGACAGCGGCAGCCGGAAGTTTAAAGTAAAGGATGATATTTGGCAAGGATACAAGCAAAGCATATATTATTGCTGAAATGTCTGCAAATCATGCGGGGGATTATAAACGGGCAGAAGAAATTGTTTATGCCGCCAAGGAGGCAGGAGCAGACTGTATAAAGGTACAGACATATACGGCAGATACGTTGACTATAGACTGCTCCAATGAATATTTTCATATTCAGGATGGTACATGGAAGGACGAAAACCTGTATCAACTATATCAAAAGGCATATACTCCGTGGGAGTGGCAGCCAAAGCTGAAGGAGCTGGCAGATAAATTGCAAATTGACTTTTTGTCTACTCCTTTTGACAAAACCTCTGTAGATTTTTTGGAGGAAATGGGACTGGAATTTTATAAAATTGCATCCTTTGAGTTAGTAGACATTCCTTTAATCAGATACATAGCTTCTAAGAATAAACCGATAATTTTATCTACAGGAATGGGAACCATAGAGGAAGTTGGGGAAGCTGTGGATGCCATAAGGGAATACCATAATTGTATAACATTATTAAGATGTGCAAGTGCATATCCGGCAGTTACTGACGAGATGAATCTCCTGACAATTCGGGATATGAGAGAAAGGTTTGGCACGCAGGTGGGTTTGTCTGACCACTCAATGGGTTCTTTGGGGGCGGTTACTGCAGTGGCTTTAGGTGCATCTGTTATCGAAAAACATTTTTGTATGAGCCGTTCCATAGATAATCCTGACTCCTCCTTTTCCATGGAGCCGGCGGAGTTTAGGCAAATGGTTTTGGATATCCGTGATGTGGAAAAGGCAATGGGGACGATAAGCTATGGACCTACTTCCCAGGAGAAGGGAAATGTTATCTTTCGACGCTCCATATTTGCTGTAAGGGATATTCGTGAGGGAGAGCTATTGACAGAGGAAAATATTCGGGTTATCAGACCTGGATATGGACTTAAGCCTAAGTTTTATAATGAGGTTTTAGGTAAAAGGGTTAAGACAGATATTGCATTTGGAACACCTTTAAATTGGAATATGATGGAATAGTAATGGGAGGCTTATATGAATAGCGGAGGGAAATTGCGTCCGGTAAACCAAGCAGATATAGAATTATTATTTGGCTGGGCCAATGACCCTGTTACGAGAAAGTATTCATTTTCAACTGATTTTATTTCATGGGAACAGCATGTGAACTGGTTTGCAGGCATGATGGAAGATGCGGATACACTTCAGTACATATATGAATATCAGGGCATAGCTTTGGGGCAAATACGACTTACAGTGAGTGGAGATATTGCCGAAGAAGGGTTCAGCGTAGCTCCTGAAGCAAGGGGAATGGGACATGGTGTTTCCATGTTACGTTTGTTGTATAATGAGGTTAAGGAACAGCATAAAAATATTAAAATGCTTTATGCCCGAGTTAAGCCAGAGAATATAGCATCAAAGAAATCATTTATTAAAAGCGGGCATATGGAAAAAGAACGGACAACAGCTTATATTTTGTATGAGCTTACAATAGAGTGAGATTATATTGGAATTGAGCGGCAGGTACAAGGGCATGTTAGGTATACGGGTGGATGCAGACAATAAAATAGGAACAGGTCATATGATGCGTTGTCTTGCCATAGCAGATGAAGCAAGAAGACAGGGACATGAAGTTTTATTCATCTGTTCCATAGATGGGGATTCCTATATGATAGAGCAGGCAGGCTTCAGGTTGGAGCTTATGTCTACAGGGCAAACTCAGTCTTTGGGGGAATGTGCACTTATAGGAGATGTACTAAGACGGTTTAATATATCGACGCTTTTGATAGACTCTTATTTTGTTACGCCAGAATATATGGAGTGCTGCCGTGCATACTGCAAGACAGTATATATTGATGATTTACATGAAAAAATCTGGCCATGTGATGTGCTTATCAATTATTCAAATTATTCAGAGTGTTTTCATTATCAGGAAGAATATCCAACAACAAAATTGCTCCTTGGATGCAGGTATGTTCCGTTAAAAAAAATATTTAGCCATGTAAATAGGGAAATACGAGAAAACATTTCAGAAATTCTTGTCCTGACAGGAGGCACGGATCCGTTTCATTTTGCAAGGGAGCTGATGGCTAGGATATTTTCGGAGAATGGAGCTGTGGTTCGAAATTCCTGTACAAAAAAGAAACATTATACAGTGGTATGCGGTGTTTATAATGAAGACAGATGGCTGCTTGAACAGATGGCAAGTGATAACTCACAGTTGGATGTTCTTTTTAATGTTCAGAATATGGGGCAACTGATGGAGCAGGCGGATATCGCAGTCACAGCAGGCGGAACGACAATGTATGAGTTGGCAGCATGTGGCACACCGTCTATATGTTATTCATTTGTAGATAATCAGTTACAAAATACAAAGAGCTTTGCTGATAGCGGATATATGCTTTATGCAGGCGATTTACGGAAACATGATGTTGTGCAGTCTGTTTTAGAGGACATTGATATTTTAGCAAATAGTCAGGAACTTAGAAAGGGGATGTCATCTCGTTTGCAGGATTTGGTAGATGGAAACGGAGCACAAAGGCTGGTAAAGGCGTTGATGGAAGAATGATTTAGTTGATTTAATGTGAAAGACAGACATTAACACATATTTGCCGAATTAGGATTTAAACCTTATTCTTCATGCATATATTATATTAACATGCCCTTTAAGGAGCACGAAATGATTTATGTAGTAAGTTATGGAGATACGCTGTACAGCATTGCGCGTGCCTACAATACCACACCGCAAGAGCTTGCCTATAATAACCAGATTGCGGAGGGGCAGCCGCTAGTTGTGGGTCAGGCACTTTATATTTTGCCCCAGAATGGTAATCAGGTTCAGAACAATGGCAAACGGTATTTTGGCTATGCCTATCCATATATCAGGGAAGAAGTTTTAAGAGAGTGTTTGTTGTACATGCAGGCACTCTATATTTTTTCTTACGGGTTTACCACAAGCGGGGAGCTAATCGCTATAGATGATGAACGGCTGATTCGGACTGCGGAGGAGTTTGGAGCAGAGCCTGTGTTGGTTTTAACACCATTTTCCGAGGGCGGGACATTTAACAATCAGTTGGTAAATGCCCTGCTGCAAAATGAAAATGTACAGCAAAGGATAATTCAGAACCTGCTGACTGTCATGCGGCAGAAACGGTATGCAGGAGTTGATGTGGATTTTGAATATGTACTTGCGACGGACAGGGATGCGTATGTGGCATTTATTGAGCGTCTGACCACGGAGATGAATGCCAATGGTTTTTACGTCACAATAGCGTTGCCGCCTAAGGTATCAGATGATCAGCCGGGGCTTCTGTACGAGGGCGTGGATTATGCAGGGCTTGGCGCGGCTGCCAATCAGGTGCTGCTTATGACGTATGAGTGGGGATACACCTATAGTACACCGCAGGCAGTAGCACCGATTCCAAGTGTGCGGCGGGTGTTGGATTATGGAGTTTCCCGAATTCCGGCAAATAAAATTTATATGGGTCTGCCAAACTATGGCTATGACTGGCCGCTGCCGCATGTACAGGGCGTGACAAGGGCAACCAGTATCGGAAATATACAGGCAGTGGAGATTGCAGCGGCAAATGGTGCGGTCATTCGGTACGATGATGTTGCCCAGTCACCGTTCTTTAATTACATGTCAGAAGGCATTTCCCATGAAGTGTGGTTTGAGGATGTAAGGAGCATGCAGGTGCGTTTTGAGATAATCGAAGAGTATGGATTTTTAGGCGGTGGCTACTGGAATCTGATGCGTCCGTTCAGACCGAACTGGCTGTTGCAGAGGTATGGTGCGTAATATTCCGTAATGTCGTATTTTCAACGCTTATATTTTGGCATGAGAATTGGATGTGTGAAAATGATGATGTGCTTGTTAAAAGCATGTCATCGTGGTACGATATTTTGTATAAAATTAAGATATAGCGGAGGGATTAAGTATGAGTGAACTGTTGGAACAAATTAAAACAAGAAGAAGCATTCGCAAGTATAAAGCGGATATGATACCACAGGATGTATTAGACCAAATTATCGAAGCAGGTCTTTATGCGGCAAATGGTATGGGGTATCAGAATACGATTATCATTCAAGTTACGAATAAGGAGCTGCGCGATGAAATCTCAAAGCTGAATTGTAAGATTGGCGGATGGGAAGATGGCTTTGATCCCTTTTATGGTGCTCCTGCGATGTTAATTGTCCTAGCAAAAAAGGATTGGGCAAATCGTGCGTACGATGGAAGTCTTGTTATGGGTAACCTGATGCTTGCCGCCCATGAGCTCGGTATTGGCAGCTGCTGGATTAACAGGGCGAAAGAAGAATTTGAAACAGATTGGGGAAAGAATTTACTAAAATCACTTGGAATAGAGGAAGCGTATGAGGGAATCGGCCATTGTGCACTTGGCTATGTGGATGGAGACTATCCGCAGCCTCCAAAAATAAAGGAAAACAGAGTGTTTTATATTAAATAGGGTGAGATATATTTTCTTGCATTTAGTTTTAAATACCTATAAAATGTATAAGTATTTTGCAATTACACGAATTCTTTGATATGGAGGTAATTATGACTGATATGTATGAATATTTCAAAAGTGTGATAGACATGGATACGGCTGCGGTGGTTATATGCAATTTGGAACACAATATTATATATATTAATCCTGCCGCATGTGAAAGATATGCAAAATGGGGAGGGGCTTCCCTGCTTGGGAAGAATCTCCTTGCGTGCCATAATGCTAAGTCTCAGGAGATGATTAAAAAGGTTGTAGCGTGGTTTTGGGAAGCTGATACAAACAATATCATACATACGTTTTTTAATGAAAAAGAAAATAAGGATGTATATATGGTGGCTTTGAGGGATGAAAACCGAAAACTGATTGGCTACTATGAGAAGCACGAGTACCGTAACCGTGAGACGATGAAGCTATATGACGGAATTAATGTTTAAGAAAAGGAGGTGGGATGATGTTAAAGAAAAAAATATATGTATTTTTGATTGTATGTGTTTGTTTTTTGTGCGGCTGCGGTTCGGGTAAAAAAGAAGTCAGCCAAGAGGATATGGCAAAGCTCTGTAATACCTGGCAGAAGGTCAGCGGTGACATGACAACAACATATACAATAAAATCAGATGGTACATATACCGAGCAGTCATCTGCTACTGGCGATGTGCCTGTTAGTGTGACTATCTCAGGGACATATAAGTATGATGGAAAAACCATTACATTTGAAAGCAGTGACGGATTATCATATTCTTTTGATGTGTCCTTTGACGGTGAAGACCTGATATTTGAACATAATGGATACCAAAACAGATATTCTAAAAGGTAGAAGTAAAAGAGTATCAGGCATTAAAAACATATAAATCTTGGAAAAATGAAATTGAATTATACTTGAGAAAGGGGAGCATTCATTATGATGTTAAGAGGTAATTCAAGAACGACGGCATTGGTCGGTGGTATCTGTGCATTAAGGGAAAGTATCCATATGTACGAGCAGGTACAGGCAACAATTGTATTTAGGGATGGAATCATTATTGAAATTAAACGAATGGGTGACAGTAGTGACATCAACGAACATATTAAAGGGTTAAAAAGCAAATATGACAATCTCCTGGTTGTCCGTTTGGACAACCAGGGAGAACCCTGTCATATCTTTCCAGGTTTAGTTGACATACATAATCATATTGATTATAATATGATGCCGATTTGGAACCGCCCCGTGGAGGAGCCTTGGGATAACAGGCACGAGTGGCGAAATTGTACGGAATATCTGGAGGAGGTAAAGGGACTATACCAGTTTATATTTGAAAATTGGAAACAATATTCGGTTCCGGGTAAGAAGGATGGTTCGTACAATGAAGACCCATATGCAGTTATTCAGTTTTTTGCAGAGCTTCAGGCAATCGCAGGTGGTACCACAGCTTTGCAGGAGTCTACGGAGATTAGTTATCCGTCTGATAATCATGGTAATTTCGTTAATAAACAAAAACTCCACCGTAAAAGCGGACATATTTTATTGCGGAGCACAGGTGTGCCAACGGATTTGGGATTGATGCAAACCCAAAACATCAATAGTGTCATTGATTTTTTTAAGCCTGATGTGACTGTTAAACCGAAAGAAAATATTTCATTTTATCTGCCAATAGACACAGGTAACTGGCAGGTTACAGAGATTGGTGAAACAGGTGCAAAGAGGACTTATTTTCAGGAATATATTGATTTATTAAAAAATAAAAGTGTTGGTCAGATAGCAAGTGAAACTGGGGGCTACATCGTTCATCTTGCCGAGGGCAGGTCCGGAAATTTAAGATTGAAAACCGGGGCAGGTAAGAGTGTTGATGCTTACTCAAAAAAGGAATTTGAATATTTCAGGGATAAAATACTGGAAATTGACAATTACAGGGAAAAGGTTGTTGTGTCGAGGCTGACACTGATTCATGGATGTGGAATTGATTTGGACGATGAGAAAAACATTAGGTTTATCAATGACTGCTGCATAAAGGTTGTGTGGTCACCTGTATCGAACCTGCTTTTATATGATGATACACCAAGATATCTTTTGAGCGGAATCAGAACAGATCTTGTATGCATAGGTTCTGACTGGGCACCAAGTGGTTCCAAGCATGTGTGGGATGAGGCAAAATTTGCACAAAAGCTTGCCATGAGATGGTTTTACTGGAAGCCGTATCCTGACAATATAAATGATATTTTTTTGGATATGATAACCAGCGTTCCGGCAAGTGCTGTCGGTGCCACAAAAATTGGGCAAATTGCAGAGGGTATGTACGCAGACTTCTATATTGTTTCAAAGGGGCGCAGATTTTCACAGATGGATAATATAGGAGAGGCATTTGAAACATTTTCCGATTATGACACACTGGCTACAATCATAAATGGTAATCTGGTGTTTGGAACAAAAGAAATATTTGAGGCATTTGATATTGATGATGACAGGGTGGTGTCGATTGAAGCAGATATGCGGGGCATTGCTGAGGAGGACATAACAGACGATAAAGCAAGGAACTTACGTGTCTATATTCCTGATATAAGAATAAGCCTTGAAAATGGAGATAAGGATATTCATATAGATTTTGATGCAGCTATAGGGACATTGGACAGGCTGTTTGAGGAATTTAATAAAAGGTATGGCAAGCAGTTTGTCAGAAGTAAGTTACTTGGCTCATATGATATCGGATACCAAAAGCAGATAGGCAGACTGATGGAAAAGTTTGATTTATCAAACTAGAATTACATTTGCGGATTGAAAAATGGTAGTATGTGTGGTTAAATTCTAAATAACTACGACTAGAATGGCGAGGAGATGAAACAGATATGTCAGATACGAAACAGTATAATTTTTACGGATGGGAGCAGGCAGATGCGACAGCAGTAAGTCAGCAGTACAGTAAAATTAAGACACCGTGGGATTTATATGATGCATTGTCAGAAATATGGTGTGCCGATACATGTGCACCGAGAATGCGGCATGAGTGGAGCAGCGAAAATAAGACGCTTGGACAGTGCTCAATAACTGCATTTTTGGCTCAGGATATTTTTGGCGGTAAGGTGTTTGGGATACTGAGGCCGGGTGGAAATTACCATTGTTATAATGTGGTTGGTGACAGAGTGTTTGACCTGACAAGCGAACAATTTGGAGATGAGATACTTGACTATAAGGAAAATCCTGAACAATTTCGGGAAGTCCACTTTTCCAAGGAAGAAAAACGTCTCAGATATGAGTACCTGAAGGAGGAGCTTGCACGGCGTTTTAGCTGATGATTAAATTAGTCAAAGATAACACGGAAGACTGAACGGCAAAAGAAGTGTCAAGAATACTTATGTGACTAAAAAATATGGATTGCAGAATGAGAGGATTAAAACATTTTGGAATATTTGAATAATCTTTTAGAGTATATTGTTGAAGTTGGAATTTTGCTCTTTGAGTTTGTGGGAGTAGGGTTCATTATCATAACGTGCATTGTAAGCTTATACAAGTGCATTGTGAGAAAACCTGACACGAGAATTTATCTTGCCAAGGGTTTTGCAATGGGACTTGAATTTAAGCTGGGAAGTGAAATTTTGCGAACCGTGGTTGTACGGGAGTGGAAGGAAATTGCTATTGTCGCAGGTATCATTGCACTCAGGGCTGCATTGACATTTTTAATCCATTGGGAAATCAAGCAGGAGGAGAGTCTGGCGGACAAGGTGATTCAAAAGAAAAAATAATCATGTCGGGATGCATTGCTGTAGACATTAAGTCATTATAGGGATGTTGGCATTTAAATTGCTGGTTTAAGATAATACGACGTAAGTATATCTTAGACCGGTATTTTTTAATGCAGTGATGCATGGAACAGGAAACCAATGGAAGCAGGTAAAATTAAGGTTCCATTTTTCGATATTATGTAATATAATGTAACGTGCAATATGCTTTTTTGACAGAAACAAAATTGGTTTTACTCAGAGGAGGGAAAATATGAGGAAATCAATTCTTATTGTAGATGACGATGAGTTAAACAGAGAATTGCTGAAACAAATATTTGAGGATGAGTTTGTTATACTTATGGCTCAGAATGGAAAAGAAGCAATCGAACAATTGGATGAGCATATGAACGATATTGCAGTTATTTTGCTGGATTTGATAATGCCTGTGTTTAACGGATTTCAGGTTTTAAAATTATTAAATTCAAGAAAAATTCTTGTTGAGATACCAGTTGTACTTATCACAGCAAAAAATGATGAACAGACAGAGTTTGAATGCTATTCACTTGGTGCATCAGCGGTTATAACAAAGCCATTTGTTGCACAGACCGTAAAGCAGAGGGTAAATAACATAATTGAAATCCATAGAAATGCAGATATGCTTGAAAAAAAGATTGAGCAGCAACGGGAACGGCTTGATGAGCAGCGGCGTAAAATGGAAATCTTTAATGAGAAGCTTGTGGATGTTGTCAGTAATATTGTTGAGTTTCGGGATTTAGAGTCGGGGGCACATGTAAAACGTGTCAAGGGGCTTACAAAAATTATGGCGGAAACGTACATGATGCTTTATCCTGAAGCAGGTCTTACCAAAGAAAAAATAAATGTCATAGTAAGGGCATCTGCACTTCACGATATAGGAAAGATTTCAATACCTGACAGCATACTTTTAAAACCAGGGCGTCTTACCGATGAGGAAAGAGAAGTAATGATGAGCCACACAACAAAAGGCTGTGAAATACTAAAGCTTATGGATGTAGTCCAGGATGATGAACAAATGAAAGCGTCCTATGAAATATGCAGACATCACCATGAAAGATATGACGGAAGAGGTTACCCTGATAAGTTGGAGGGTGATGATATTCCGCTTTCAGCACAGCTTGTGTCTATCGTTGATGTTTATGATGCACTTGTATGTGAGAGAGTTTACAAAAAAGCGTTTGATAAGGATACTGCATACAACATGATTCAGAATGGAGAATGTGGTACATTTTCACCTAAGCTGCTTAAATGTTTTGAACATGCCAGAAAAGACATGGAAGAATTTTCAGACAGTCAGAAGGATTAATAATAAATTTATTAGGGAGGAAAAAAGATGACAGAGGAATTTAAAAATAAACTGATTGCTGCTAACGTTGATCTTGAGGGTGCAATGGAGCGGTTTATGAACAACGAGGGAATGTATGAAAGGTTTCTCAAGAAGTTTGCAAACGAGACAATATACGACCAGTTAGCCAGTGCTGTTGAAGAACAGGATGCGGATAAGGCTTTTGCAGCGGCACATACATTAAAAGGCGTATGCGGAAATCTGTCCCTACAGGGGCTTTTTGAGGTTGTAAACAAGCAGGTAGAGTTCTTCCGGGCAAAGGACATGGAAGCGGGAGCTGCTATGATGCCGCAGGTTACGGCTGAATACGATAAAGTCATGGAACTCATTAAGGAAATATTATAATTACATTAGATTGAGAAAGGAAAGTATACAAAGTGGCAGATAAAAAAATTATGCTTGGAAATGAGGCAATTGCCAGAGGCGCTTATGAGGCAGGCGTGAAGGTTTCAGCCGCATATCCAGGCACACCAAGTACAGAGATTAGTGAAAACATAGTGAAATATCCTGAGATTTATGCGGAATGGTCACCAAATGAAAAGGTAGCCATGGAGGTAGCGATAGGAGCATCCATAAGCGGAGTCCGTGCTATGGCTTCCATGAAGCATGTAGGCGTGAATGTTGCCAGTGACCCACTCTACACAATATCATACGGTGGAGTAAACGGCGGATTGGTACTCGTTGCGGCTGACGACCCGGGCTTGTACAGTTCACAGAATGAACAGGACAGCAGAGCGGTTGCGAGGGCGGCGATTGTTCCTGTTTTGGAGCCGTCAGACAGTCAGGAGGCAAAAGAGTTTACCAAGTATGCATTTGAGCTTAGTGAAAAATATGATACTCCTGTTATGGTTAGGACAACCACAAGACTATCACATTCCCAGGGACCTGTGGAGCTTCTCGACAGGGTGGAGGTTTCGGATAAAACCTATGAGAGGAACCCTGCTAAATTTGTTATGATGCCGGTTAATGCTAAGGGACGTCATGTGTATGTTGAAAAGCGTATGAAGCAGCTTGCAGAGGATGGCTGTACAATGCCAATCAATAAGGTATACTACGGAGACACATCCATAGGATTTATTACAAGTGGTATTCCGTATCAGTACGTAAAAGAAGTATTTCCTGAGGCATCCGTGCTTAAGCTTGGAATGGTTCATCCGTTGCCGAAAAAGCTCATAGAAGAATTTGCCTCAAAGGTTGACAAGCTATATATATTTGAGGAACTTGAACCTGTTATAGAGGAACAGGTGCTTTCATGGGGCATAAAGGCACAGGGCAAAGAATTATTTACCGTTCAGGGTGAGTACAGTGCAAACATGCTCAGAAAGGCTCTTAAGGGCGAGGATATTTCAGTAAATGAATATGATAATGTGCCAGTGAGACCTCCTATTTTATGTCCGGGATGTCCGCACAGGAGTGTATTTTCCGTTTTAAATAAGTTGAAAATACATGCGGCAGGTGATATCGGATGTTATACGCTAGGAGCAGTTGCACCTTTGAATGTTATAGATACAACTGTTTGTATGGGTGCAAGTATTTCTACCCTTCATGGAATGGAAAAGGCAAAGGGCAAGGAATACATCAAAAACTGGGTAGCGGTTATCGGTGATTCCACGTTTATGCATACAGGAATAAATTCCCTTATGAATATGGTATATAATCAGGGAACAGGAACGGTTATTATTCTTGATAATTCAACGACAGGCATGACAGGACACCAGGATCATGCGGCAACAGGAAAGACACTTCAGGGGGAGACGGTTCCTGCAATCAATATATTTAAGCTGTGTCAGTCGCTTGGAATTAAAAATGTAGTTGAAGTAAATGCATTTGACCTTGAAGCTCTGGAAAAGATTGTCAAGGAAGAAGTTGCAAGGGATGAGGTATCTGTTATTATAACAAAGTCACCATGTGTGCTTTTAAAGGGAAATGTATTCCCGAATGTATGTAAGCCAATTTCTGAGAAATGCAAAAAATGCGGAATGTGCTTAAAGCCGGGATGTCCTGCACTTACCAAGCAGGAGGATGGAACGATAGCAATTGACACGACTATGTGTAATGGATGTGGACTTTGTAAGTCACTTTGTAAATTTGATGCCATTGAAATTTGTGAGAAATAGGAGGGAGTACCAGTGGAAACTAAAAATATTATGATAGTAGGTGTTGGTGGACAGGGTACTCTGCTTACCAGTCGTATACTCGGTGGAATAACTGTTGATGCAGGATATGATGTTAAACTTTCTGAGGTCCATGGGATGGCACAGAGAGGCGGAAGCGTTGTTACGTTTGTCAGATACGGCGATACTGTTGCAGAACCAATCGTTGAGGAAGGTCAGGCTGATGTCTTGATTGCATTTGAAAGACTTGAAGCTATGAGGTATGCACATTTTCTTAAACCGAATGGAGTTATTGTCGTAAATGACTGGCGTATAGATCCTATCACTGTTGTAACAGGAGTGGCAAAGTATCCTGACAACATTATTGATGAGCTTAAGAAGTCCCATACAGTATACTCAATCAATGCTATGGAAGAAGCAGGAAAGCTGGGAAATGTGAAAGCATTTAATGTTATCGTGTTGGGGCTTGCAGCACGTCATATGGATTTTCCTGAAGAGGCGTGGCTTAAAGTGATAGAAAACACAGTGCCTCCAAAGACTGTGGAAATAAACCAAAAAGCATTTCTTCTCGGATACAAAAATGATAAGGAATAAATTCGATATTTTGTAAGGAGTGTAAGAAAAGTGGTTATAGACTTTCACACACATGTTTTTCCTGAGAAAATGGTGGAAGCGGCAGTTGGGTCTTTGGAAAAAAAGTCAGGTGTTCCTGCAAATACAAACGGATGTATTGACGGATTGCTTGCCTCCATGGCAGAAGCGGGAGTGAACCGTTCAGTTATACTTCCCGTTGTCACGGCACCAAAGCAGTTTTCAGGAATAAACAGGTTTGCAGCATCGATAAATGAAGAATTTTCAGACCGGCTGATGTCCTTTGGCGGAATTCATCCCGATAGTGAAGATTATAAGGGGCAGTTGCGGTTTTTGAAAGACGCAGGCTTTGTGGGAATAAAGCTGCATCCTGATTATCAGGGTGTGGAATTTAACGATATCAGATATAAAAGGATAGTGAGTTATGCTTCTGAGCTTGGTATGATTATTCAGGTGCACGCAGGAGTGGATATTGGTCTTCCTGACCCTGTCCACTGTACCCCTGCAATGTCCCTTGAGGTAATTCACGAGACAGGGGCGGATAAGCTTGTCCTTGCCCATTTTGGCGGATGGAAGATGTGGGACGAGGTTGAGGAGCTTCTTGTAGGCGAAGCAGTATATTTTGATACTTCCTTTATACAGGATTACATAAATAAGGCTCAGTTTGAACGCATGGTTTTAGCTCATGGGGCTGACAGAATCCTGTTTGCCACAGATAGTCCGTGGTCAGGACAAAGGGCATCCGTCGACTGGATACAGTCCTGTGATTTAGATGATGATACAAAAGAGAAAATATTTCATATCAATGCCGAGAAGCTGTTGGGTATCTGAAATAATGGACAGGTCATGTCTGGTATAATTGTTTATTGTGCCGGGGATGTACAATATTGGAATCGTTTATTATAAAAAAATGTATTTTATTGTTGCTATATACGGGTACTGTGATATAATGTGGCAGGGATGAAGTGTGCACATCTTGCTTTAACGCGTTAAACCGTAGCGGTGTAAAGTGAAAGATTAAAAGGAATATATAAATTGACATGGCAAAATTGATAATGAACATGTCATTATATATAAAGGAACAAGGTTTCATATTAAGTAAGTAATGGCAGGGAAGCCTGCAGAAAGAGGAGAGAAATGGTAGTAAAGGTATTAATGTTAGTTGTATTTTTTGCTGTTATGGTCGCTGTGGGGTTATACTGTAGAAAACATGCAACAAACGTAAATGGTTTTGTTCTGGGAGGCAGAAATGTAGGTCCGTGGCTTACGGCATTTGCTTACGGAACATCCTATTTTTCGGCAGTTATTTTTGTCGGTTATGCAGGACAATTTGGATGGAAATTTGGTATTGCATCCACATGGATAGGCTTGGGTAATGCATTTTTGGGGTCGCTTCTGGCATGGGTGGTACTTGGAAGAAGAACCAGAATCATGACACAGCGCCTTGACAGTAAGACAATGCCTGAATTTTTTGGAACAAGATTTGATTCAACAATGCTTAAGGTTGTAGCATCCCTTATCGTATTTATTTTCCTGATTCCATATACGGCATCACTTTATAATGGTCTTTCCAGACTGTTTGCTATGGCGTTTAATCTTGATTACACTGTATGTATCGTTGTTATGGCGATTCTTACGGGAATATACGTTATAGCAGGAGGCTACATGGCGACTGCCATAAATGATTTTATTCAGGGCCTTATCATGATAGCAGGTATCATTGCTGTTATTGCATCTGTACTTAAGACAAACGGTGGATTTATCAATGCATTAGACAGCCTGTCAAAGGTTCAGGATACAGCAGCATCAACCTCACCGGGTGCATTTGCATCATTTTTCGGACCAGACCCGTTTGGACTTTTGTGTGTCATAATCCTCACATCATTAGGTACATGGGGGCTGCCTCAGATGGTTCAGAAGTTTTATGCCATTAAGGATGAGAAGGCGATACAAAAGGGAACAATTATTTCAACAATTTTTGCCATAATTGTAGCCGGAGGATGCTATTTCCTTGGCGGATTCGGAAGACTTTACGATATTGATGTTGCTTCTGTAGGATTTGATGCGATTATTCCTGCAATGATTGAGAAACTGTCTCCATTCCTGATTGCGGTAGTTGTAATTCTTGTTTTGTCAGCTTCAATGTCAACACTTTCATCACTTGTTTTAGCATCAAGTTCAACCCTTACCATAGACTTGATAAAGGGCACAATTGTTAAGAAGATGGATGAGAAAAAGCAGGTTCTCATAATGAGAATATTTATAGTAGTATTTATAGCAATATCTGCAATTATAGCAGTTATACAGTACAAGAATAATGTTACATTTATTGCACAGCTTATGGGTGTTTCATGGGGAGCACTTGCAGGTTCATTCCTTGCTCCGTTTATTTACAGCCTGTACTGGAAAAAGGTAACAAAGCTTTCCGTCATCGTAAACTTTATATTCGGTTCAGGAATCATGATTGCAAATATGTTGTTTAGAACATCGTTCCCTGTTAATCTTCAGTCACCGATTAACTGTGGTGCATTTGCAATGCTTGCAGGTCTTGTTATCGTTCCTGTTGTGAGTCTTATCACACCGAAGCCTGACAAGGAACAGGTCGAGAAAATGTTTGCGGAGGAGTAGTCGTAAATGTACTACTCCCATTCCTGAAAGTCGTAAGGATGAAATTTTAGAATGTATAAAAATACAGAGGTAGATTCAAGAACAATGTACTTGGGGTTTATCTCTGTATTTTTATGTCATATATTCCATTAAGTAAAGATGTTTTCATTACCAGAATGTCTAAATGCAACATATCGGATATCATTATTCAAGCGGTATTTGGACTTATGCATTGCGACTATCAGTAACGCTACGGTTTGAATTATTATAAATTCTTGCATTTTTCTATACATATGGTAGTATGATTCAAAAGCATTTTTTAATCTGATTTTAATCTAACTAACATTTTAGATTAATCCTTGCAGTGTATGATAAACACCATAAGGAACAAAAAATGTTGCTGATTAAAATTAGAAAGGATGTATGAGTTATGGATAATTTTGAAAAGGTTGAAAAAATCAGGGAGAAAACAGGGGTTACGTATCAGGAGGCCAAGGCGGCACTTGAAGCAACAGAATACGATATGCTTGACGCAATGGTATATTTGGAAAAGCTTGGCAAGGTGCCTGCACCTGACATGAACAGCTTTAAGACAGATGGAGGTTCTGCAAGCTCGTCGGAGTTTGACAAGGCACAGGCATCATATGAAAATGCATGTAAAAAGCAAACCTTTGGGGATGTATGTGCAAAGTTTTTTAACTGGTTTAAGAAGATAGTCAAGAAAGGCTGCGACACTACATTTGTAGTGGATAGAAACGATGAAAATGTATTTAAGATGCCTGTACTTGTACTGGCGCTTGCACTGATTTTCCTGTTCCCGGTAACGGTAATATTGCTTGTAGTAGGAATGTTTTGTGATTGCAGATATTCATTTTTGGGATTTGAATCGACATCTGTTGATATAAACGAAATGTGCGAAAGGGCATCGGATGCATGCAAGGATTTAAAGAACGATTTATCAAATAAGCAGGAGGACTAAAGTTGGCAAGGATACTTATCATAGAGGATGAAGCAAAAATAGCTAGATTTGTGGAACTGGAGCTTGTACATGAGGGTAATGAGGTGGCTAAGGCTGCTGATGGCAGAATGGGTCTCGACATGGCTCTTGGAGAGGAGTTTGATCTTATACTTTTGGACGTTATGCTGCCACAGCTAAATGGATTAGAGGTATTAAGGAGGCTGCGTCAAAAAAAGGACACTCCTGTTATCATGCTCACCGCAAGAGATGCGGTTATGGATAAGGTATCAGGTCTTGATGCAGGAGCAGATGACTACATTACGAAGCCGTTTGCCATAGAGGAACTGCTTGCACGAATCAGGGTGGCGCTGAAAAAACACAGTGGCACCCTTGGCGTTGCCACAAACCATATGGAAATCAATGGTGTAATTCTTGATGAGGACAGACATGAGGTGACTGTAAACGGAGAGCCCGTAGAGCTTACCAACAGGGAATTTGAGTTGCTTTATGCCCTGATGAAAAATAAAAATATTGTCATGGACAGGGAAAAGCTTATGAATACTGTCTGCGGATATGATTATGTCGGTGAGACGAATATCATTGATGTATATGTTAGGTATTTAAGAACAAAAATAGATGACAGGTTTGGTATAAAGCTTATAACTACTGTCCGTGGCGTAGGCTATGTTATAAGGGAAAATTGATTATGAATGAAAATAAGAGGATGACCTCAATTGCACGAAAAATTAATATGACCTTCTGGTTGAAGCGTCTGGGGGATGCGATTGCAATTGATTTGCTGCTTATTTGCATCGCCGCAGGCTTTTTTTTCTATGATGCGGAAAAACAAGTTCCTGACAATACAGGGGTTTGGCATAGAGATTTTGAGGTGGATAAGGCAGCAAAGGATGTTGACTACGTTATTACACTGTCAGATAAAACAGAGCTTAAATACAGTATTGCTGACTATGTAGCCCCTCTTAGGGAAGCTGCTTATGTCATACTCATAATGCAAGGAATACATCTGTTTTTTGCCCTGTTTAATACAAACATTATAAGAAAGAAAATGCGGCCTTTGAATGACCTTGCGGTCAAGGCACAACAGATAAGCTATGCGGCATATGACACGTCCAAGTTTGAAAGTCTGGAACAGGCCATTGCAAATGCACATGCGGAATCTCCTGACGTGCATATTTCAACGGGTGACAAGGATTTACAGAGTATAGAAATTGCACTTAATAATTTGCTCCTTAAAATGAAAGAGAGCGAGCGGCAGCAGGCAAGATTTGTGTCAGATGCGTCACACGAGCTTCGTACACCTATCTCCGTGATTCAGGGCTATGTAAATATGCTGGACCGTTGGGGCAAGGAGGATGAGGAAGTATTAACCGAATCAATTGAGGCGTTAAAAAATGAATCTGAGCATATGAAAGAGCTCATAGAGCAGCTTCTTTTTCTGGCAAGGGGAGACAGTGGCAGAAACTCGCTTCATGTTACTGAGTTTAATTTAGGTGAGGTTATGAAAGAGGTGTGGGAGGAATCCTGCATGATAGATGATAGGCATGAGTATAAGTTTTCTATTATGGAACATGTAGTATCGGAGGAAGAACAGCAAATTGATAATGTATATATTATGTCAGGCGATTTGGCAATGATTAAGCAATCTGTACGGATTTTTGTTCAAAATGCGGCAAAATATTCCGAGGAGGGAAGCTGCGTCAGTTTGGGAATTAAAAGAGATGGAAATGTTTTGAGCTATACTGTTCAAGATGATGGAGTCGGAATGAATTCCGCTGACGTCGTGCACATTTTCGAGCGATTTTTCCGTTCTGATGAGGCAAGAAACAGTGAGACGGGAGGCTCGGGCTTGGGGCTGTCCATCGCCAAATGGATTGTAGATGCCCACGATGGGACGATAGATGTTTTGTCCCGTGCTGATATAGGAACAAGGTTTACGGTAAGCTTTAAGGCTGTAAGATGCAATACAGACATTTAATCAATGTCTACGCTGATACTTCCCAAATCACATGAAATGTTAATGATTGGGGAACCGCTTGCATGATATTCTTTCCCGTGGTCAGTGTTGTTTAAGCGGACACTTCCTATGTCACAGGAAAGGTCAAGACCGTAATAACCGCGGTTTTGACCTTTTGATATAAGCTCTATATCTGCGCTGCCCATATCGAGGTCGGCTGTCATACTACCAGATATGTATGTGGCGGTCATATCAAGATTGCCCATGTCAAGCTCAAAATCTGCATTACCTATTGTACAATCCATAATAATTGCACTGCCCATATCGAGGTTTGAGGATAGGTTGTCTACGCTGCAGTTGTCAATAGAAAGGCTGCCCATATCCATGTCAAGGTCTAAGCTTTGGATAGCTATGTCAGCGATATATATGCTGCCCATGTCAAGCTCGGCAGTAATCATTTCAAAAGAAGCATTTTTCGGGTAGTAGATTGTTATATATTCATCTTTTTTATTATCATTAAAATTAAAGTTAATACCAAAATGGGTGTTATCGCTAAAATATAACGTTCCATCTTTAATAAAATAAGGAGTGTCCGAGTCTGCTGAGACATCGTATTCTATGTAGTAGTCATCGGACGGAGAAAATATCACGGTGGCATAATGGGAATCTATTTCAATTCTGTCAAAGCGTTCGATTTTGGTTTTTTCCAAGGTACAATGTGTTAAATCGGATGTTAAAATAAAGTGGTGGCTATCCTTATCCCAATAAATGGTACGGCCGGTGCTCTTGATAAATATAGCAAATAAAAGAAAAACGGTAAATACGATAGAGAGCAATACAAATATTATAACAAGTGGTTTGAGGGGATTTCTCTTTTTTTTCTTTTTTGGTATGTCATAATTTGAGTGGGAGCCTTGGTTAAACTCTAAATCCAGTATATTGTCAGCAAGCTCCCGTGGTGTTCCAAGTTTGTCAACAAGGTCTTCTCCCTCGGCTTCAAGACGGGAGGTATATTCACTGTAAAAATCCAAAATTTTCGTTTTTAGCTCCTGTGGTAAAACAGAAAGATAACCGCCCAGCTCTGTTAAATATTTATCTCTGCTCATGATTTGCAACGTGCCTTTCAATCTCACATATTATATTTTTATCTGACAGGGGCTTTGTTACATATTGGAACCTTATTAACAAAAGGTATTGCAAAATCTGTTAAATAGCTTCGGGAATTTGTGCTGCAACATAACCGATGTCATTACTTTTTGATTATATAAAATTATGTGAGTATTTACAAGCTGTATATTTGCATGATAAATCAGGTATTAAAAAATAAAACCACAATTGTCCTTGCATAAAGGGTTCCCTTATAATAAAATAAAAGTGGTTTAATGTACTAATACTAGTCGTGTCAGTTTTATAAAATCTGACATGCAGCGTCAACGCATTTGCTAAGGGCAAATTTTGAATGGGTTGATGTTTAAAGGAGGAAAATATGAAAATAAAATCTTTGGCATCGGAGCTTAGTGCTACATCTTATCCGGGACGTGGTATCATTATAGGAAGAACTCCGGACGGGAAAAAAGCGGCAATGGCATACTTTATTATGGGAAGAAGCGTCAACAGCAGAAACCGCATATTTGTGGAAGCGGGAGAGGGCATAAGAACAGAGGCATTTGACCCATCAAAGCTTGAGGATCCGAGCCTTATTATATATGCACCGGTCAGAGTTCTCGGCAACAAGACAATTGTCACAAACGGAGACCAGACAGATACCATATATGAGCTTATGGATAAACAGTTTACATTTGAGCAGGCACTCAGAACAAGAGAATTTGAGCCTGATGCACCAAATTATACTCCGAGAATTTCAGGAATTCTTCATCTTGATGACGGCGAATATAATTATGCAATGTCCATCTTAAAGAGCAACAACGGAAATCCTGATGCCTGCAACAGGTATACGTTTGCATACTCTAATCCTGTAGCGGGAGAGGGACATTTTATCCATACATATATGGGAGACGGAAATCCGCTTCCAAGCTTTGAGGGGGAACCTGTGCTCGTGGATATACCAAATGATATGAATGCGTTTGCTGATACTGTATGGAATAGCTTGGATGATGACAACAAGGTATCCCTATTTGTCAGATACATAAACATTGAAGATGGAACTTACGAGTCAAAAATAATAAACAAGAACGTATAATAAAAAGGAAGGAACAAAAATGAACGAAATAGAATTAAAATACGGATGTAATCCAAACCAGAAACCATCAAGAGTATACATGAAGGAGGGAAAACAGCTCCCGATTGAAATATTGAACGGAAAGCCTGGATATATCAATCTGCTTGATGCATTTAACGGATGGCAGTTGGTGAAAGAGTTAAAGAAAGCAACGGGACTTCCTGCGGCTACATCCTTTAAGCATGTGTCGCCTGCAGGTGCTGCTGTGGGACTTCCACTTACAGAGGTTGAAAGAAAAATTTACTGGGTGGATGATATGGGCGAACTGTCACCACTTGCAAATGCATATGCAAGAGCAAGAGGTGCAGACAGAATGTCTTCCTTTGGAGACTTTATTTCGCTTTCGGATGTTTGTGATGTTGCAACAGCAAAGCTGATAAAGAGAGAGGTTTCGGACGGAGTCATTGCTCCGGGTTATGAGCCTGAGGCGCTTGACATACTTGCTGCAAAGAAAAAAGGAAATTATTGTGTTATAAAAATAGATGAGTCATATACCCCTGCTGCTGTTGAGACGAAGGATGTATTTGGCGTTACATTTGAGCAGGGAAGAAATGAGCTTGTAATTGATGATGCACTTTTTGCCAACGTTGTTACCAAAAACAAAGCTATGCCAGAACAGGCAAAAATAGATTTGGCAATTGCAATGATTACACTCAAGTATACACAGTCAAATTCAGTGTGCTATGCAAAGGGTGGTCAGGCGATAGGCATAGGTGCAGGACAGCAATCAAGAATTCACTGTACAAGGCTTGCGGGTCAGAAAGCCGACAACTGGTTCTTACGCCAGTCGCCAAAGGTGCTTAACCTTCCGTTTAAGGACGGTATAGGCCGTGCAGACAGGGACAATACAATTGATGTATATATGAGCGATGATTATATGGATGTTCTTGCTGACGGCATTTGGGAAAATTTCTTTACGGAAAAGCCGGAGGTATTTACAAGGGAGGAGAAGCGTGCATGGCTTGATAAGATGCAGGATGTTGCACTTGGCTCTGATGCATTTTTCCCATTTGGGGACAATATAGAGCGTGCATCAAAGAGCGGTGTGAAATATATTGCACAGCCTGGAGGCTCCATCCGTGACGACAATGTTATCGAGACCTGTGATAAATATGACATGGTAATGTGCTTTACGGGAATTCGTTTATTCCATCACTAGTAACACGGATGTTCAATAAAAAGGAGGCGGACCAATGAATAAAATAAAACGGCTTATTGCATATATGCTTGTTTTTACCATGACAATCGGTTGCATTTTTGTCAGCAATCCCAATGTGGCATATGCAACAGATAATGACTGGAAAGCATTGGCGGATATTCAAGGTTCAGCCGTAGAAGTCGAGCTTGGCGATGATAAGACCGCTTCCTTTGGCATGTCTGCATTTTACACCAATGTATACATACCTGTCAGTAACGATGAAGCCATTCAGGAGTGTAGTAAAATAGGGCTGTATCATTTGACCATTGGAGCAAATGAAAGCTACAGGGTTAAGCTTTCCTATGACAGTGCGGATACCGTGGTTTCGGATACGGAGGGAGGTATACTTTATGTATATGAGGGAAATGGTAAAAATGCCCTTTCCAAGACCTACACGTATGCAGCTGCCCTTTTTAATGCAGAAGATACAGGGGAGTGCCTTGTGACAAATGCATATGAAACGACAATGGACTGCTATTTGGTGTATTCAGGTGCCAATGCGGCAGTATGTGATATTGAGCCGATTTTATCCGTGGAGACCATAGCTGAGCCCGATAATACATTGACTGTGGGGGAAAGTGTCAGGGGAGTAATCAGCGACACGGTGTACAGCTATGTAGTGTCCCCTGAAAGTGGAAGCCGTACTGTAAAGACAGGAACAGGAGCATTGTTAAGACTGGATATTCCTGAAAACACAAATTTGATTGTAGATGTGGGAGCGCTTAACAGCTTATACATTTACGGGACGGATGCCTTGGGTAAAGGTATATATCAGGGCTTAAATATAAGCATGGTATCAGCAGGCAGGTATTCCATAGGCAATTGGCAGGATGCGGAAATACCTGTATATGTATGGGTTGTAGCTGCTGCTGGAGAATACAACGTTTCGTCTGAGATTGCCGAGGGCATGACTTTGGAAGAAGCAAAGCCGCTTCATACAGTATCAAGACCTACACAAATCGAGGATTTGATTTATAACATCAAGGAACGGGAAAACTATGTGGCGGGAAATTTTGCAGGAACTTATATGGAGGGATTGGCATACACACTTGAGTCAGGGACTTACGACTTTAATTTCTCCTATGAGGATGCAGGCGGCATATTGGACTATGAGTTCAATAACAGCCATCTTTATATCATCAATCCTGCGGACGGAAGCTACGAAATTGAAACTGTCCAGTCGAAAAGTGGAAAAACGTCATACCGTCTTGTGATACCTGAGGGAGAAACAAGGTATATCATATTTACGCCGGGTGCGGAAGGAAATTACTACGGCGGTGCATGGATAATGGAGCTTGGCGGCTTTGAGGATGCTTCGGGCACATTTAAGGTTCCGGCAAATCCCAAGGATGTTTATATTTATGGTTGGGATAATGATATTGAAGACAAGTTAAATTATTTTTATGAGGAATATCCGCAGTATAAAGACAAGGTGCATTTTATAAATCTAGATGCAAAGGGACAGGCGAATAAATATAAAAGCTTACTGAATGAGGCGGCAAAAGGAAGCGAAAAACCGACCCTCCTTGTGGCTGACATGTCAGTGATGGATGAAATGAAATCATTGATGGTACCTGTAAGCAGTCTTGGAATTACAAAAAAAATGTACAATTCCTATTTGTATGAGGAGCTTTTGGGAAGCGATGCCCAAGGCTTAAAGGGGCTTGCGGGCAGCGTACAGCCAGGATGCTTTATTTATAGAACGGATATAGCGGAAGCGGTTTTGGGAACATCCCAGCCTGAGGAGGTTGAGGCAAAACTGGCTGATTGGGAGAGCTTTCTTGCCACGGCGGCTGACATGAAAGCGGCAGGGTATTTTATGACGTCGGGGTCAGACCAGTTAAATGAACTGGCAAAGGGTTTCGACGCTGAGGTTGATTACTATGGACAGCTCACCACAAATGGATATGATACAGGGAATTCACTTGGCTCCGAGGAATGGAAGACTGACTTATCAAGTGATACCTTCGGATTTTTTGGTTCGGTTTCCATGATGACCGGGCTTAATGCAGATGTTTCCTACAATATGTGTGTGGGACCGTTAAGCTTCAGCTTTGGCGGAACATACATAGGCGGAACAAGTGAGGCTGTAGGAAACCCTTTGGCGGGTCTGGTTCTCTATACTCTTTGCTGTGATCCTTATGTGATGTATAACATGGCGGAGGGCAAGGAAGTCATTCCAAATAATCAGACAGTTGTAGAAAAGCTTATCAATGACAACAAGCATGGCTTCACAAATATGGGTGGACAAAATCCGTTGAAGGTACTCGACAGTGCAGAGCAAAAAAGAGGTGTTGGCATAGGACCTTACAATATAACCTATGTTCTCAATTCAGGAAAAAACAATGGGGCTAACCCTGCGACATACAGCAGATATACAGGTGATATTATATTAGCGGCACCGACAAGAACAGGATATACATTTGGCGGCTGGTACAAGGATGCCGCATTTAAGACAAAGGTAACAAAGATACCCAAGGGCAATTCAGGTGCGGTTACGCTTTATGCAAAATGGACGGCAAACAAATATACCATAACATTTCTTCCGAATGGTGCAACCAAGGGAACCATGAAGAAAGTTAGTGCAACATATGATGTGAGCAGAAATTTAAGCAGCAATGCATTCAAGCGGACAGGATATACATTTGTGGGCTGGAATACAAGGGCTGACGGAACAGGAAAAACATACAAAAATAAGGCGGCAGTTAAGAATCTTACAGCTACCGCTAACGGGACGGTTAAGCTTTATGCAAAGTGGAAAGCAACAAAGTATACCGTCAAATATTATCTGCGGGGCGGCAAAAACCATAGCAAAAATCCTGCAAGCTACTATGTGACTTCATCCACAAAAACACTTAAAAATCCCAAAAGGACAGGATACACATTTGCAGGCTGGTACAGTGATGCAAAGTACACGAAGAAAGTTAAGTACATCAAGAAAGGAAGTACGGGAAATAAAAAGCTTTATGCAAAATGGAAACCGAACAGATACAAGATTGTATTTAAGGGTAATGGTGCAACAGGTGGGAAAATGTCCTCGCTTCTTTCAAGAAAGTATGGAACAACATATCGGTTGCCGACAAATAAATTTGTGCGTGAGGGCTATAAATTTGTAGGATGGAGCTTGAAGCCAAGAGCAAAGAAAATATACAAAAACAGGTCTAAGATAAAGAATTTAACTTCCAAATCATGCGGAACGGTAACGCTATATGCACGTTGGAAGAAAAAATAATTTTTGTTTATTAAACTATGTCAATCATATGACGATATATAATACGAGGTGTTGTCTTGCCTGCTATGGAGAGCAGGCGGGCAAGCCTTGGGTGAAAGGATTTGCCCGTAACTGAAGTGTGCATATGCACGGGAATTATGGTTAGAAAGGATGCGATACCATGATTATTAGTTCCAGTAGTGTAGCTATGTCTTCAAACAGAAGCTACAGTAGTATCAGGCAGGAGGAGAGCGTATCTGTCCAGGAAAAGTTAGGCTCAGCTTCTGTCACACTCCAGATTTCTGAAGAATCCCAAAACAAAATGGAGCAAATTAAAGAGTACAAAGAATCTCTTAAAGACAAGCAGCAGGATAAGCAAAATCAGATTAATCATCTGCGGGATACGGCACGCAAACATGCGGGAACTGTCGATGACAGATTTGGCAGATTTGATTTTGGTAAAGACCCGAAGCTGCAAATGCTTCGGAGGCTTTTAGACTCATTTCAGAGAGCATTTGGGCAGAAAAGCTCAAACAAGTGGCTTGACGAATATTTAGGCAGGTCCTATTCGCGTAGGTCACAGTTTTCTGAAAGCTTTTCAGCTTCTTCCAGTCAATTTTTAGAGATTGAAGGCTCCGTGGGAACACGTTCATCAGGCAATGTTACAACGATGAAGCGTACCACTGTTACCTCAGGCTTTTTTGCTGAGACTGAACATACGGCTTATGAGGCAACCGGTATAGCAAAAACTGCGGATGGACGGGAAATAAACTTTGGAGTAACGGTTGAAATGTCAAGAGGTTTTTGTGAGAGGTATGAGAAGCTCACACAGGAAAATGTAATTTTGTGTGACCCTCTTGTGATTAATCTTGACAGTGATGTGGCAAGTGTTTCTGACATGAAATTTCTGTTTGACCTGGACGCAGACGGAAAAGAAGAGGAAGTATCATTTGCAGGACAGGGAAGTGGATTTCTTGCTCTTGACAGAAACGGTGACGGCAAGATAAACGATGGTTCGGAGCTGTTTGGAACAAAGAGCGGCGATGGATTTGGCGACCTTGCCGCTTACGATGAAGATGGCAATGGTTGGATTGATGAGGCAGACAGTATTTTCAAGGACCTTAAAGTCTGGACAAAGGACAAGGATGGAAAAGATGTACTGCTTGATTTAAAATCCGCAAATGTCGGAGCAATTTATTTAAATAGTGCTTCCACTGAGTTTTCACTGAATAACATGGAAACGAATAAGACAAACGGAGTTATCAGAAGTACAGGTATTTACTTAAAGGAAAATGGTGGAGTAGGTACTGTACAGCACGTTGATTTGGCTATTTAAGTTTGTCGGACTCTATCAAATGGGGCTGTTGTTTAAGTCATTTTATACTATAATAAGGGAAACATATACATTTACATATGTTTTTTGTTATCGTAGAAAAAATGTCTTAGATGGCAGCCTGTTTGAATTAAATATTGTGATGACATAGAGGTACATCTTGGTGTACAATTATAAAGCAGTTTCATGTGATTATAAAACTGTAAACTGATAAAGAAAGCAAAAGATAGGTAATTGCGAAATGACATATCATTAAAAAGTAGTTGTACAATATAGACAATATCATAAGCAGGTGCTTTGGAGCCATCGGTGCTTAGTGAGGTATTTTCGAGCTTAGCACCGTTATGAGTGACAAGCAGCGAAAGCGTGCCTGTAGTGATTTGTCTATATTGTACAACGGACGTTTGGAAAGAAGTTGTATTTCGCAATTGTCTGGCAAAAAAATATTGGTAGGAGAAACAATATGAAAATACGGGAAATGCAGGATGAGATACAACGGTTAAAAAAGGAGAAGGATGTATGCATCCTCGTACATGCATATCAGAGTCACGACCTTTGGGAGATTGCTGATTACATTGGGGATTCCTTTGGTCTTGCCCAACAGGCGGTAAATGCGCCGCAAAAAAATATTATTATGTGCGGTGTAAGATTTATGGCTGAGACTGTCAAGCTTTTATCACCTGATAAAACTGTTATACTGCCGAAGAGTGGTGCAGGTTGTCCAATGGCAGAGCAGTTTTGTGTTGCGGATATCGAAAAGCTTAAGGCAGAAAATCCCGGGTACAGCGTTGTCGCATATATAAACACAACTGCAAGCCTTAAGACAGTGTGTGATGTGTGTGTTACGTCAGCGTCAGCAGTGAAAATTGTCAGAGCAATGGACGCCGAAAAGATAATATTTATACCAGATTGCAATCTAGGCGGCTGGGTGAGCAAACAGGTTCCCGAAAAAACAATAAAGGTATTACAGGGCGGCTGTCCGAGACATGCTGCTGTGACAGCGGAGGATGTTGAAAAGGCAAAGCGTACGCATCCAAATGCACTCCTTCTCGTTCATCCTGAATGTAAGCCTGATGTGGTTGGTAAGGCGGATTATGTGGGAAGCACAACAGGCATTATGAGCTACGCAAAGGAAAGTGAGGCAAAGGAGTTTATTATCGGAACGGAAAACAGTATTGTACAGCACTTGCAACTTGAAGTTCCCGATAAACAGTTCTATGAACTTTCTAAGGATTTGATATGTAATGATATGAAACTGACAACACTGGGAGATGTTTATCAGTGTCTTGCAGGCAAAGCAGGAGAACAAATTGTCCTGCCTGATGAAGTAATGAAAAAGGCAAAAACCTGCATAGATGAAATGCTCCGATTAGGATAAAATTGTAAGTTTACTTTATGTTGAAAAATGAAATATTTTGGAGTAATATAGGTTGATAAGGCTGATGTTCAAAAGGAGAGAGTACATATTATGAAAAGTCCGTTTGATAAGAGGAGTCAGGGATTTAACATTATAATAGTCGGCTGTGGTAAAGTCGGAACGACACTTGTAGAGAAGCTGAGACAGGCGAACCATGACATAACCATCATAGACCAGGATGCAGAGGTTGTACAAAAGGTTACCAACATGTATGATGTCATGGGCATAACAGGAAACGGTTCCAGTTATAAGGTACAGCTTGAAGCAGGTATTGAAAAGGCAAACATAATTATTGCGGTTACTGAGTCGGATGAGTTAAATCTGTTGTGCTGTACAATAGCAAAAAAGGTTAGTGAGTGTGTTGCTGTGGCAAGGGTGAGAAATCCTGATTACAGTGAGGAATTAAGTTATCTTCGCGATCAACTTGGCATATCTCTTATTATAAACCCGGAGCTGGAGATTGCACAGGAAATGGCAAGATTACTTCGACTTCCAACCGCCCTTGATATAAATTCATTTGCAAAGGGACATGTAGAGCTTGTAAAATTCAGGATACCTGAAAACAGCATTTTGCATGACCGTAAAATAGCAAATATCAACAAAGACTTCAAGAGCGATATTCTGATTTGTGGTGTTGAACGTGGAGAAAACCTTGTTATTCCTGATGGAAATTATATGCTTGCGGAAAGGGATGTGGTTTCATTTATAGCCACACCGAAAAATACCCAGATGTTTTTCAAGCAGATAGGTGTTGAGACGCATCAGGTCAGAAACTGTATGATAGTGGGGGGCGGAAAAACTTCTTATTATCTTGCAAAACAGCTTACTGAAATGAATATAGATGTAAAGATAATAGAAACAAATCCGAAAAGATGTGAGGAGCTTTCTGTGCTTCTTCCTAAGGCACTTGTCATATACGGAGACGGTGGTGACGAAGAATTGCTTAAGGAGGAGGGCATCATGAAGTCGGAAGCGTTTGTGCCGCTTACCGGTCTTGATGAGGAAAACATACTTCTTACATTGTTCGCAAAGAGGATATCAAATGCAAAGGTTATTACAAAAATAAACAGAACTACATTTATTGATGTCATAGAAAATTTGGACATGGGAAGCGTTATATATCCAAGATACATGACCTCGGAAAATATTTTGCGGTATGTCAGGGCTATGAAAAATTCCATGGGCAGCAGCAATATAGAAACGCTTTATAACATATTTGATAATAGGGCTGAGGCATTGGAATTTTTGGTTGAGGACAGTTCTCCTGTTGTAGGAAGACAGATTATGGATTTGCCGCTTAAGGAAGAACTTTTGCTTGCATGCTTAAGCAGAAACGGCAAGGTGATTATTCCACGTGGTAATGATGTCATCATGGGCGGAGACAGAGTTGTAATTGTCACAAAGCATACAGGCTTTTACGATATAGCAGATATTTTGAAGTAGGGCATATTAGTTTTTTTGTGAAAAGCTGATACATGGTGTCTATTTGCTGACAATAAATTTAATATAAATTGAGGTTCAAAGGGTACAGAGGGTTAAAATGAATTACGGAATTGTTGTATATATTTTAGGCTGGATAATGAATTTTGAGGCGGCATTTATGACGATGCCATGTCTCGTTGCTGCAATCAAGGGTGAAAGGCAGGGACTGGCATTTCTTTGGGTTATGCTTGCCTGTGTTTTTGTAGGTGTGATGATTGTAACACATAAGCCGAAAAATATGACTTTCTATGTAAAAGAAGGTTTTGTGACGGTAGCATTAAGCTGGATTGTTATGTCGGTAATCGGTTGTCTTCCTTTTGTCATGAACGGGGATATTCCGAATTTTGTCGATGCACTTTTCGAGACAATATCAGGCTTTACAACTACAGGTGCAAGTATATTGAGCAATATTGAGGGGCTGTCAAGGTGCAGTCTGTTTTGGAGGAGCTTTACCCACTGGATTGGTGGAATGGGAGTTCTTGTTTTCATACTTGCCATTTTGCCGCTTACAGGCGGTTCAAACATGAATCTTATGAAAGCGGAAAGCCCGGGGCCATCTGTTGGAAAGCTGGTTCCTAAAGTGAGACAGACGGCGATTTATCTGTATGGTATTTACATTGTACTCACTATTATTGAGGTTATATTTCTTCTTTTTGGTAAAATGAAATTTTTTGAGGCGGTTACTACAGCCATGTCGACCGCAGGAACAGGTGGATTTGGAATAAGAAATGACAGCCTTATGAGTGCAAGTCCTTACATACAATGGGTAGTCACTATTTTTATGATATTGTTTGGCATTAATTTCAGTGTATATTTCCTGATTCTGATGAAGAAATTTGGTATGGCAATCAGGCATGAGGAGGCAAGAGTCTATTTGCTTATTATGCTGTCTGCCATTATTATGATATTTATTAATGTGAGGGACCTGTGGGAGTCTGCGGCAGATGCCATAAGACATGTCTCGTTTCAGGTTGCATCTGTTATGACAACGACAGGCTTTTGTACTGCGGATTTTGATTTGTGGCCCCAGACATCACAGACAATTCTTATACTGATTATGTTTATCGGTGCCTGCGCAGGAAGCACGGGTGGTGGAATTAAGGTTTCGAGAATCATGATACTTTTTAAATCCGTGGGCAAGGAAATTGTTTCCTATGTACATCCGAGAAGTGTAAAGAAAGTGAAGATGGAGGGCAAGGTTGTTGAGCATGATGTGCTACGTGCAACAAATGTATATTTTATAACCTTCGCAATTTTGTTTGCCCTGTCTGTGTTTTTACTTTCGTTTGACGGAAAAGGCCTTGTCACAAATTTTACTGCGGTTGTGGCATCTATCAATAACATTGGTCCGGGACTGGAAGCAGTAGGCCCAACACAAAACTTTGCGGGCTTTAGTGCATTCTCAAAATTTGTTTTGATGTTTGACATGCTGGCAGGAAGGCTGGAGTTGTTCCCGCTGCTGTTGTTGATGAGCCCATCTATTTGGATTAAAGGAAAAAGTGCTTAGAAAGTTGTTCGGAGGATTGTTGGATGAAGTTTCCGTTTGGGTCTGGAGGCTCTGACACAATTAAAAAGGGATTGGATTTTTTAAAGGGGAACAGTCTGGATGATGTTATATCAAATGTAAGATATAAAATGTCAGGCTCTGCTTCTGCGTATAATAATTGGTATAAAACGGTACATGAGGCGGACGAGGAGGAGCTTGCAGAACAGAGGAAGCATAGCTTTGCATATGAACCGTTTATAAGCATTATCGTGCTTGCATATATGACGCCAGAGTTTTATCTGCGTTCCATGATTGAGTCGGTTCAGGCTCAAACTTACGAAAAATGGCAATTATGTATAGTTGATGTCAGTCAGGTGGATATGTCGGAGGAGGATGTTTCCCAGAGCACAGCCTACGACCGGACATATAGCATGGAGACGGAAAAAATAGTCAGACAGTATGCAAATTTAGATGACAGAATCAGCTACAAGCTGTTAGACAAAGATTTGGGTATGAGTGAAAATGCTAATGTGGCAATCAGAATGGCAATTGGAGATTATATTTCAGTGATAGGACAAACCGATTTGCTCTCAGAAGATGCACTGTATAACGTGGTAAGTGCCATAAATGAAAAGAGATACGATATTGTATATTCTGACGAGGACAGGGTTTCCACTGACGGGATGAAACATCAGGATCCTGTTTTTAAGCCTGATTTCAGCATAGATTTACTTAGAAGCTGCAATTATATGCAGCATCTTTTTGTAGTGAAACGCGGGATTGCAATGGAATGCGGTGGTGTCAGAAGCGGATACGAGGGGGCGTGGCTGTACGACCTTATTTTGCGTTGCTGTGAAAGGGCAAAGAGTATAAAGCATATACCTCGTGTTTTGTATCATTGGAGAGTTGATAAAAAAGCCACAGAGAATGACGATAGGCGTGAGATTATAAATGAAACGGGAAGAAGGGCAGTGTCATCCCATATAAAGAGATGTAAGTATTATGCAACGGTGGCAAAAACAGAGATTGAAGGTATGTACAAGGTATCGTATGAAACCCCGGGAAACCCACTTGTGTCAATTGTAATTCCAGGGGAAGCATCACCTGTGCTTATGGAAAAATGTTTAAAACCCTTGTATGAATTCAGCAGGTACAGTAATTTTGAACTCATAATCATAGACTGTTACGGTGACAATCAGGATATGATTAATTTTTATCAGCGTATACAGCGGAAACGCAGAAATATAAGAGTAATTGCAAGGACGGAATTTAAAACCTTAGGGGAAGTGAGAAACTATGGTGCAGGATTGGCAAATGGTGACTACATACTTTTTCTTGACGGAAGTACGGAATTGATAGAGGCTACATCCATAAGGGCGATGCTTGGATTTTGTATGCGTGATAATGTAGGTATTGCAGGTGCTACCTTATACAATGATAATGGCACAATGAACAGTGCAGGGTTTATTATTGGGCTGAACGGAGTGGCAGATGGTATCCATGCAGGAACAAGAAAGGGTGAGCCGGGTTATCTGATGTATAACAGGGCGAATAATAACTGTAGTGCAGTAAGTGCGTCCTGTATGATGGTAAAGAAAAGTATATTTGAACAATTGCGGGGATTTTCCACGGAGTATATGTCAAATTTGGCAGATATAGATTTTTGTTTAAGATGCAGGGATATGGATTATCTGATTGTAAGCGTGGCAGATGCATCATGGTATCTTCATCCTGCCGGTAAGGATTTGGTTGCTTTTTTGTCTGATATGCCTGCGGATAAGCTCGAGCGTAAGCTTCGGTCAGAGAAAAATATATTCAGAAATTTATGGAGTGAAATAATAGAAAACGGAGACCCTTATTACAACATAAATTATGCGAGGGAAGGGAGTCCGTTTTCACTGAAAAAGGCATAGCCTTATTGTTCTTCTAAATCAGATTTGGTGAGTGTCCGAAGCTGTTTGTCTGATATGTTTTCAATTTCGACAACGCGTGATGCCTGCCGTGCTATGGCGCGTTCTATGTAGTTTCGCACCTCGCGGGCATTGGCAAAATTTTCGTCGTGGGAAACAGCTTTTGCTGCGAAATATTCCCTGACATACTTTTTACCTGCATCATTTGGAATATAATCCTGCTTTTTGCACATGGATATGAAAATATCAAAGAGCTGGTCGCCCGTATAATCCTCAAAAAATACATATTTGTTGAAACGTGACTTGAGTCCCGGATTTGAGTTTATAAATTCTTCCATCAGTGTTGTGTAGCCTGCAACGATTACGATAAGGTCGTCACGGTTATCTTCCATCAGCTTAAGAAGTGTATCTACAGCTTCCTGCCCGAAGTCCTTTCCGTCCTTGCCAGCTGTGAGCGTGTATGCTTCATCTATAAACAGCACACCGCCAAGTGCAGTTTCTACAACCGCTTTAGTTTTTGTGGCAGTTTGACCGATATATCCCTCCACAAGACCAGAACGGTCAACCTCTACAAGCTGTCCCGTTCTTGCAACACCCAGACATTTATATATTTTGGCGAGAAGCCTTGCAACAGTTGTTTTTCCTGTTCCCGGATTACCTGAAAACACCATATGAAGTGACATGGCAGGAAGTTTCATGCCTCGTTCTTCTCGTAGTTTTTTAACCTTAAGCAGGTTAATCAGGCTCTTGATTTCTTTTTTTACCTCATCCAGCCCCGTAAGCTGATTAAGCTCTTCTAACAAATCCTCAAGCTTAAGTTCTTCCTCCGGCA
>CANTEG010000013.1 GCA_947652735.1 uncultured Lachnospiraceae bacterium
GATGGAAAACCGAAAGAGCAGGATTTACGGAGGAAGATAGGCAAATGGATTACACAATAATACGGCTGACGGACAGACCTGAAATGAAAATACAGGCAGCGCAATGGTTCCATGAAAAATGGGATATTCCATTGGAAGAATATTTAAAAAGCATGGATGAATGTTTGACTGAAAAAAATATTGTCCCTCAATGGTATTTGGCAATAGAAGACAGTCGGATTATTGGTGGTTTGGGAGTGATTGAGAATGATTTCCATGACAGAAAGGACCTTGCTCCAAATGTCTGTGCAGTCTATACGGAGGAAGATAAACGGTGTAAAGGTGTGGCTGGTGCTTTACTAAATTATGTCTGTTCTGACATGAAAACAAAAGGAATTGATACATTATATCTTATAACTGACCATACTTCATTTTATGAGCGGTACGGATGGGAATTTCTTTGTATGGTGCAGGGTGACGGGGAAGTGGATAAGACAAGAATGTATATTCATTCGTTAGTGGAATAGCTAGAAAACTTGAAAAATCCTAACCAAAATCTAATAACCCTCTGTTATCATTTAGTATGGAGGTATTTGTATGGACAAGAAAATGTTAATATTCAAGACAGTTTGTGTCAAAAAATGAGATTATATTTTAAATATTCGTGTTGTTTAATGCAAAAAATAAAATATTAACCGTTTAATAAAAGTTTAAGAGTCTATATGGAAACGTACAAGCCTGATTATGCCATCAAGCTTTCCGCAAAAAATTTTGGTTTTGCAGACGGAAAGAAAATTGTTCCGTTTTACGCTGCATTTTACATTTGAATGGTAGATAGAAACACAGTTTCCTATTATACAAAAAACCAAGGAGCCGTCCTATGACAGCTCCTTGATTTTCTTTCTCAGTATTAAGCTCTTACAACTTTTCCTGACTTCAAGCATGATGTACAAACATAAATCTTTTTTGGTGATCCGTCTACGATAGCCTTAACTGATTTTATGTTTGACTTCCACATTCTGTTTGATCTTCTATGAGAATGGCTCACATTGTTTCCGAAATGAGCACCTTTTTCACAAATACTACACTTTGCCACTGTTCGCACCTCCTTGCCCTCTATTAAACACGGGTATTTTCGTTCCCGCAAGTTTGCAACACGCATATTCTAACAAAAAAATATATAATATGCAAGCAGAAAATTCAAAAAATGGCAAATTGTTTTCATTGAGCAGGAAAACAAGCTTGATAAACTTTCTATAAATGGGTATAATTGATAATACTAACAGGTAGTTTATGGTAGTGTGATTTTAAAGAAGTATGAGTTTAACGATAAAATGAAATTATTTTTATATAAGGGGGTTGGTTTTTATGAAGGGCTATTTGTCAAATGAAAACGGTGACATTATTGTAGAGAATGAAGTGATTGCCCAATATGCAGGACACGCAGCGCTTGGCTGTTTTGGAATTGTCGGTATGGCAACCATAAGCATGAAGGATGGAATAGCGAAGCTTCTGAAAGGAGACAGCGTCAGTAAGGGCGTAAATGCCGAGGTTGACGAGGAGAATAATTTGACCATTGATTTCCATATTATAGTAGCATATGGTGTAAGTATTTCAACAGTATGTGAAAACCTTACCAACACAGTGAAGTATTCCGTGGAGGAAATGACGGGACTTACGGTTAAGGGAATAAACATTTTTGTTGAAGGCGTCAGGGTTATAGATTAGTAGGAGGACGAAAGAAAGTGGCTATTGAAGTTTTAGATGTACAGATGCTTAAGAAAGCATTTATTGCCGGTGCATATAATTTGGAAAGAAATAAGGATTATATCAATGAATTGAATGTATTCCCGGTTCCTGACGGAGACACAGGTTCCAATATGTCATTGACGATAATGGCTGCCGCAAAGGATGTGGCGGCACTTGAAAATCCGACCATTGAAAGCTTGGCAAAGGTTATGTCGAGCGGTTCATTAAGAGGTGCAAGGGGAAATTCAGGTGTTATATTGTCACAGCTTCTTCGGGGCTTTTGCAGGGAAATAAAAGACAAAACCAGGATAACTGTACCTATTTTAGCGGATGGCTTTGTTCGTGGCGTGGAAACTGCATATAAGGCTGTTATGAAGCCAAAGGAAGGAACCATACTTACCGTTGCCAAAGGCATGGCTGAAAAGGCATGTGAGATGGCGGAGAAAAGGGTTGGTATTGCAGAATTTTTGGAAGCGGTTATTGCTCATGGAGATGAGGTATTGGCAAAGACCCCTGACATGCTTCCTGTACTTAAGGAGGCAGGTGTTGTAGATTCTGGCGGTCAGGGTCTTATGGAATTTTTAAAGGGTGCATACAACGCAATTATCGGCAAGGAAAATATAGATGTGAAAGCTGTTTCGGCAGGAACGGCAAAGTCATCGGCTGCTTCTGGTACAAGTGCTGAAGATATAGACGTATCACACATAAAATTTGGATATTGTACGGAGTTTATCATTCTTCTTGACAAAGAATTTAATATGGATACTGAGAGAGCGTTCAAGGAATATCTCACCTCAATCGGAGATTCTCTTGTTGTTGTGTCAGATGATGAAATAGTTAAGGTTCACGTACACACAAATCATCCTGGTCTTGCATTTGAGAGAGGTCTTGAGTATGGTCAGCTTACGAGTATGAAGATTGACAATATGCGTGAGGAGCACCGTGAAAAGGTTATTATGGAGCAGGATAGGGCTGTTGCTGCCCAAAAGGAAAAAGAAAATCAGGCAAAGCAAAGTGAGGA
This sequence comes from uncultured Lachnospiraceae bacterium, assembly GCA_947652735.1. Taxonomy (GTDB): domain Bacteria; phylum Bacillota; class Clostridia; order Lachnospirales; family Lachnospiraceae; genus Coprococcus_C. The sequence continues at coordinate 2,750 of CANTEG010000013.1, forward strand.
GCCGAAAAAGCAGTTTGGTTTTGTTGCCGTATCCGTGGGCGAGGGATTAAACAAGATATTCAAGGATTTGGGTGTCGACCATGTTATAGAAGGCGGTCAGACAATGAATCCAAGTACGGAGGATGTGCTTGACGCTATTTCAAAAGTAAATGCAGACACTGTATTTGTTCTGCCAAACAACAAAAATATTATATTGGCGGCAAATCAGGCGGCAGATATTGAGGAAGAAAAAAATGTTATTGTAATTCCGTCAAAGACAATACCACAGGGAATTAATGCCATGATAGGTTTTAATCCTGACGAGGATGCCGCGGACAACGAAACAGGCATGAAGGATGCCATGTCGGAAATTGCATCAGGGCAGGTGACATATGCGGTCAGGGATACATCTATAGACGGCAAGGAAATCAAGACCGGAGATTACATGGGAATTGATGACGAGGGCATCAAATCCGTGGGAACGGATATTGGTTCTGTTATGGTTGAACTGATAACAGAAATGTCAAATGAAGATTCAGAGCTTTTAAGTGTGTATTATGGAAGTGACGTGGCATCTGATGACGCGGAGCGTATGCAGAAGCTTTTGGAAGAAAAGTTCCCGGATTACGAGATGGAATTCCATGCGGGAGACCAGCCTGTATATTATTACATTGTATCAGTTGAGTAATTTTTAAAGGGTTGTCGTTTCGGCAGCCCTTTAATTTTAATGTAGGCAGGAGAAACTATGAATTTTAGTGATGACATTAAAACGATAAAGGGTATAGGTGACAAGACTGCCGCTGCCTTTCAGCGGATTGGTGTGGAGACGGTAGATGACCTTGTACATACATTTCCCAGAAATTATCTTACCTATGATGAGGTCATTGACATCAAACAGGCGAAGCCGAACGAGAGAGTGGCTGTCATGGCAGTTATATCGTCGTATGTTGATGTAAGAACCGTGAGAAGTCTTAAGCTGACCAACATATCGGTAAAGGATGCTACGGGAACACTGAAAATAACATGGTTTAACTCCCCTTATTTAAAAAATGTACTTCACAAGGGTGATACCTATATATTTGTAGGAACCATAAAGATAAAAAATAACAGTCGTGTCATGGATATGCCTGAATATTACAGACCAAATGTATATGAGGGAATGAGACAGGTGATGCAGCCCGTATATCCCCTTACTCACGGTTTGTCCAACAAAACGGTTGTGAAGACGATAGCGGCAGTAAGACCGATGATTGCTTCCATTAAGGATTATATACCTGAAGAAATACGAAAAGAATATGATTTGATGGAGCTTTGTGCGGCATATGACACGGTGCATTATCCTGTAAATGAAAGTGTGCTGAGGCTTGCCATAAAGCGGCTTGCATTTGATGAATTTTACCGTTTTCTGGCAGATATGGGCAGACTCAGGGTAGAAAACATTAAACAGCAGAACATACATAAAATTGTTCAGGGCAAGGCAGTGGCTGATTTTATACAGGCACTGCCATATAGACTTACCAAGGGGCAGGCGGATGCCATTGAAGATATTTTAAATGACATGGGCAGTGAAAATGTTATGAACAGGCTTGTTCAAGGGGATGTCGGCTCAGGAAAGACAATCGTTGCCGAGGTGGCACTGTTTGCCTGCGTGAAAGAGGGCTATCAGGGAGCGCTTATGGTGCCTACGGAGGTACTTGCAAAACAACATTATGAGGAATTGCTTGCCACATTGGAACCATACGGAATTCGTGTGGAATGTCTGGTGGGGTCAACACCACTTAAGGAAAAACGACGCATATATGAGAATATAAGGCATGGTATGACGGATATTCTTATCGGCACTCATGCACTGATAGAGGACAAGGTCGATTTTGCTAATTTAGGACTTGTTGTTACAGACGAGCAGCATAGGTTTGGCGTGGAGCAGAGAAAGAAGCTTGCAAATAAAGGAACATTTCCACATGTTCTTGTTATGAGTGCAACACCGATTCCGAGAACCCTCGCCATCATCATGTACGCTGACCTTGATATTTCGGTGATATCGCAGCTTCCTAAGGGAAGAAAACCAATTAAAAACTGTGTTGTGGGAACAGGATACAGAGCTACGGCATACAGCTTTATTGCATCTCAGGTCAGGGAAAAAGGACAGGTGTATGTGATATGTCCGATGGTAAATGACAGTGAAACACTTGACGTTACAAATGTTACGGATTACACTGATACCTTAAAGCAGGCACTTGGGCAACAGGTCAGTGTCTGTATGCTGCACGGACAAATGAAAGCAGCAGAAAAAAATGAGATTATGGAAAAGTTTCTAGACGGTGAAATCGATGTGCTTGTATCAACTACCGTGATTGAGGTAGGAATCAATAATCCCAATGCCACGGTTATGATGGTTGAAAACGCAGAGCGTTTCGGGCTTGCACAGTTACATCAGCTCAGGGGACGTGTCGGCAGAGGCAAAAAACAATCGTACTGTATCTTTATTGACGGCAAGGAGTCACAGGAATCACAGGAACGTCTCAAGGTGCTTGAAAATTCAAATGACGGATTTTTCATAGCAAATGAGGATTTGAAGCTGAGAGGACCCGGAGATTTCTTTGGAATCAGACAGAGCGGAGAGGCATTGTTTACACTAGCGGATATCTATAATCATGCAGACATGCTAAAGCTTGCACAGGATGCATGGAACAGCTATGGTGCAACCCTGCTTGATGGTGAAGAAAGAATGGGAAATTTGGAAAGTACGGTACTTTAAAGGAGGATAAATGAAAGCAGAGGTAGGATATATAACAGCATGGAGACGAGGCATATTTTTCAGCTTTATTGGGGCGATTATCCTTTTTGGCGTTGTAAATACACTGGCAGGAGCCTACATTAAAATCGTTCTCGTCCAAAACATAATAGGTGTGTTTGCGTTGCTTGTCGGAATTGTAATTGTTATTGCAGTAATCGGAGACCCGCTAAAGCGGTACATTGGTGAGGGACAGCTTGATATATTGGAAAATACAATAAGGTATGAGGATAAAAAGAGAAAATTTACGCTGAAACCGGAAAATATAAAAACGGTGGATATACAACCAATATACATTGGTCAAAACGGGACGGCACCACTTGCATACAGAATAATGATTGACACGGGAAAAAAGAAGTATTACATTGAATCAGACAGGGCACGTGGAAGACAGTACAATGAGGTTGAGCTTTATAAGTTGTATTTATGCTTACAGGAAAATATTTCAGGAAGATAGGAGAAAACAATGAGCGATACGGGTGCTAAAAAATCAAATAAGATTCTGATAGCCATTATAGCAGTTTTGACGGTTGCTATCGTGGCTCTTGCAATTATACTTTTTTCAGGGGACAAGGGCAAAGAAAATGACTCGACCAAAACGCAGGCTTCCAGTGAAGCAACGGTTACGGATGCGTCTGCAAGCGAAGAGGTGACAACCGAAGAAAGTACCAATGAAGAAAAGGAAAGTACAGGAAAAGCAGATTGCTATGTTGTCCTTTCAACAAGCAACAGTTGGGATAATAACGGCAAAATGTGTGCACAGATTGATGCACAGATTATTAATGACAGCGGCAGCGAGAAGAAAGACTGGGAAATACAGATAAAAACGGCACAGGGGACTACACTTGACAGCTCATGGAATGGCAATTGTACTCTTGAGGGAGACATTATAAAGATTAAGCCGGTTGAGTATAATGGTTCTATTGCGGCCGCCTCAAAGGTTTCTGACATAGGCATTATTGTTTGTGCACCTACTAAGGCTGATATTGATGAAATGCTTAAAAACGGACAGTTATACATAGGCGGTCAGCTCTATTCAGGTAACGGGCCTGTGGCGGAAGGTACGGAAGCAACGGAAGAGCAAAAAGAGGATAAGCAGGAAAACAAGCCTGCCAAAGCAGAAAGCGGAACACCGTTTGACAATCATGGAAAGCTTAGCGTTAAGGGCACAGATATTGTTGACAAGGATGGGAACAAATATCAGCTTAAGGGAGTCAGTACACACGGAATCGCATGGTTCCCAGATTATGTAAACAAGGATGCGTTTCAGACTTTCAGGGATGACTGGGGAGCAAACCTTGTGCGTCTTGCCATGTATACGGATGAAAACAGCGGTTATTGTACGGATGGAGATAAAACTTACCTAAAGGGACTTGTGGACAAGGGCGTGCAGGCATGTACGGAGCTTGGCATGTATGTCATTGTGGATTGGCACATACTCCACGACTTAAACCCTCAGGTTTATAAGGAGGAAGCAAAAAAGTTTTTTGAGGAAATGTCGTCAAAGTACAAGGACTATGATAATGTCATATATGAAATTTGCAACGAGCCAAACGGTGGAACCTCATGGGAGGATGTGAAGTCTTATGCAGAGGAAGTTATTCCTATCATAAGGGCAAATGCTCCTGATGCAATTATAATCGTGGGAACACCAAACTGGTCTCAGGATGTGGATATTGCTGCAAATAATCCGATAACAGGATATGACAACATCATGTATGCCATACATTTTTATGCAGCAACACACACGGACGGAATAAGGAGCAAGGTGACAACAGCCCTTTCAGGAGGTCTTCCTGTGTTTGTGAGTGAGTTTAGTATTTGTGATGCATCGGGTAACGGTGCCATAGATTATAATCAGGCGGGGCTTTGGTTTGATTTGATAGAGGAAAATAACCTGTCCTATGCGGCATGGAATGTGTCAAACAAGGACGAAACATCGTCGCTGATTAAATCCTCATGCACAAAGACAAGTGGATGGAGCGAGGACGATTTGTCCGAGACGGGAGTATGGCTCCGAAACCAGATTCTCGGAAATAATTAAACGATTGTGTCAGTCCATTTGGCGAAATTAAATTTGAATCAACTGACATTCAACGAATAGAGGAAGGAATTATTAAAATGAGAGTTGTAGCAGGAACTGCAAGAAGTCTTCACTTAAAAACCATAGAGGGAAATGATACAAGACCTACCACTGACAGAATAAAGGAAACATTGTTCAACATGCTTACGGGATATATTGTTGATGCAAGCTTTCTTGACTTGTTTGCGGGCAGTGGGGGAATTGGCATAGAGGCCTTAAGCAGGGGCGCAGCCGATTGTACATTTGTGGAGCAAAATGCAAAGGCTGTTGCATGTATAAAGGAAAATCTTGCATTTACAAAGCTTGCTGACAGGGCAAGAGTTCAGAAATACGATGCGGTGGGTTTTGTAAACGGACTTTCAAGCATAAGCTACGATGTTATTTTTATGGATCCTCCATATTCAAACGGCTTAGAACGGGCTGTTTTGGAGAATTTAAGCAACAAAAAATTTGATACGGATACTCTTATAGTGGTTGAGGCAGCAGTGGATGAAGATTTTGGCTATCTTGACAGCTTGGGTTATGATATTATAAAAGATAAACGATATAAAACGAATAAACATTTATTTATAAGAAAAAAGGACGAATTATGAGTATAGCAATTTATCCCGGAAGCTTTGATCCGGTTACACTTGGACATTTTGATATTATAAAGAGGTCAGCGGATATTTTTGACCATGTAATTATAGGCGTTTTGAACAATACTTCAAAAACACCATTGTTTTCTTTGGAAGAACGTGTTAAAATGTTGCAGGATACAGTATCGGGAATTGATAATGTGTCCGTAGAGTCTTTTGACGGTCTATTGGTTGATTTTGTAAAACAAAAAAATACAAACGTCATTATAAGAGGACTCAGAGCTTTAACAGATTTTGACTTGGAGATGCAGATGGCACAGAGCAATCGGGTAGTAGCACCTGATGTGGACACGGTTTTCCTTTCAACCAGTGTTAAATATTCGTATTTGAGTTCGAGTGTTGTAAAGGAGTATGCAAGGTACGATGTTGATGTAAGTGATTTTGTACCTGAATGTGTTATTTCTAAACTTATAGATAAGATGAAAGGACTATAGGAGGAACCGTAATATGGGTAAAAAAGGTGTTGAAGAAATGATAGATCAGATAGAGATATTTATAGACAACTGTAAATATCAGCCTCTATCACAGAACAAAATAGTCGTTCACAAGGATGAGCTTGAGTCAATGATTAACGAACTTAAGCTTAAGCTTCCTATTGAAATTGAAAGATGTAAAAAGATAATGCGTAACAAGGAAGCCATACTTGCAGATGCAAGAACACGTTCAGATGCCATTATTACTGAATCAGTGAATGAAGCAAACCGTCTTGTGGATCAGCATCAGATTACAGAGCTTGCAAATATAAGGGCAAATGAAATTCTTGAGATGGCAAGAAATCAGGCACAACAGATTGTTGACCAGGCTGCGGAGGAAGCAGACGAGGTGAGACTTGGTGCTATGTATTATACAAAAGACAAGCTTACTGAGATGAAGGACATATTTAAGAAAATACATGACATGGAAAAGGAAAATTACAGAACCCTTATAGAATCCCTTGAAAATGATACTTATGTTATAGAGACAAATCTTAGTGAGATGGAAACTAACATTAATCTGATGGCAGCTAATGCGTCAAAATCATCAAGTGCTTCTGACGGAGACCTTGACAGTGCGTTTGCCGAGGAAACCCAAGAGGGAGATATACAGCCACAGGCAGTCGGCTCAGATGACGGTTTCGAGGATGACATTGATGTTTACGGTGAGGAAGCATCTGATGATGAATTTCTTGATGACGACTTTTTAGATGAGTAGCATGGTTAACATGAAGCTCATAGCCGCACATATTATTTTGATAATTGTATAGCGAATGATAGACAGCTCTGAGTTGGAGATGACTTTATTTGTCTGGAGTAGTGCAGATATTCCGCCAAATGAAGTAAATCCTACAATAAGAGCTGTTTTTATTTTTATGTCAAGAGGTGAGCTTAAGTAAAAAAGCTCAGTGCCCCGTGTTATTTCCGTTATACCTGCAATAAAAAGATTGTAGCTTTCCGGCAGCGGAGATACATTGTTAATAAATTCAATTAAAATGGAGCATATCATAATATAAACACCGACACATGTTATAGTGTTTATCGAATTTACTATAATGTCATCGGAGTGTGTTGAGTGGATTTGTATGGTTTGCTGAGGAAGTATATTTATATCTTTCTGTTTCTTAAAATTCGCCCAAGCGAGAACTATAAGGCTGACTAATATGTAAGGAATATAAATAAGTGCCATGATTGTGGGGAAGCTGATTTTGCCACCCAAAATATAGGTTGTAATATATCCGGATATAAACATTGGTGAGGAATTGTTGCATAGTGGCAGCAGGATGCTTCCGGTCTGTTTTGAATAAATCCCGTTTTGCATATAATCAGATGCAACTTTGGCACCTACGGGGTAACCGCAAAGAATGCCAAGAAAGATTGTGGAAATAATAGCTGAATTTGAATTTTTGACCTGCTTTCGCGAAATTGAATTTACAACCAAGGCTGAAATTAGCATAAACGGAAGAAGAATCGGAACAACGTTTTTATACCACAGCATAAGGCCGTGGGTTGCACCTGATATAACCGTTTGGCTGTCCATAACAAAAATAATAAGGGTAATCACGCAAAAAACCATACACAGATAAGATACACATTATTTATATATTGTATTTGCAGAACGCTTAAAATATGCAGGTATCACGGCAATGGCTGTTATGCAATACTTGTAGATGGCTGATTGCTTTTTGTGGTCATATAAGCGTAGAGTATGTTACTCTGTCACCACAGGACCAGTCAGGTAATCATTTTGTTTTTTTTCTCCATATCGGTTAAATATCAGTGCGTTATAAAAGTCGGTTGCCATAGTGTCCAACTGCCACATACGGCTTGCTATAGCTTGTTTTTCTTGGGAAAGCTCCTTTGTTTTGCTATTGAAGTCAGCTTTTTTTGTAATGATTGGAATCTGGCTTTCCTTTGAACTATATTTTATGATTTTGGATGATTGGCGTTTCAGTGCAAGCAGATTGGCATAAAATGCAACACCATTTTCAAAAAAAGCATTACGGTCATGGGCTGTGTAGTTAAAAAGCAGATGGGTAAGAACTCTGCTGATTCGTGACGCGGTTATGTTTTTGGTTTTCAGCGTATCAATGACTTCAGCGTAAGTTCCATATGGGGATAGCTTCTTTAATCTGTTGAAAAGCTCGGCAGACATATCACAGATGTCCTCAGAATAATCAGATAAAATAAACCTTTGCTGAAGCCACGGGACGATATCTGATACATGCTGCGGGGAATCCTTATGATAGTGCTGTTTCAGAATTTCAAGCGTACATTTGGAAACCAAATTTTCTATTTGGAAAAAATCAAAGGCATCAGTGTCGATTATATGTCTTATGGCTGTCGCTGATGCAATGTGCTTTCCAGTGGATGCAGGCATAATATGTCCGCATGTGTCGAGTGAGTGATAGTCTACATCACGTTTTACTGCAACAGGCTTTATATTAGAGCCAGTTTTTATTAGCGCACAAATATATTCAATTGCCAAAATGTTGTTTGGCGATGTTAAAACAGTATCAAGTTCTGTGTTGTTTGTGAAGCTGCAGATTGCTTTTTGCCTCGCAAGAGGGTATGGGTCGCCCTTTGACAGTCTGTCTTTTAGTATTTCTTTGTACGGCGTAGGCTCGGAGCATATGACGGCAGCTATGCTGGAAAGTAAATCAATATCATCTGTCTCTGCCCCAAAGCAAAGGAAATCGATATTACTTATTTGGTTCAGCATACAAACGGCACCATAAGCAAAGTCTCCCGCACTTCCCGTTGCATAAGGAAACGGAAGCTCAAAAACAGCATCAATTCCGTTTTCACAGGCAATCTGTGCTCTTGTATATTTGTCCCACATGGCGGTCTGTCCCCGTTGAAGAAAATTGCCTCCCATAACCGAAATTGCATAATCGGCACAGGTAAGCTTTTTTGCCATTTCAAGCTGATAGGCATGACCATTGTGAAAAGGATTGTATTCTGCAATTATAGCGACAGTTTTCATAGCCAGACTCCTCTAAAATGAATATTTGTCCGTTATGCATTAAATTAAAATAAGCTTCAAATATGCTAGCATATGCATGTTTGAAATGCAACCCGTTTTTAAATGCGTTGTTTCTGTATGTGAATTTTTCAAAGAATAAGTATATTTTACAAATAGGGTGTATGACTCATTTCTTATTCAGGAAGGAATTGACAGTGGAGTATATATATGCTATAAAGGTAATATAAATATTACCAGTAAGAAAGGAGTGGTGTTGTATGGCTAACATATCAGATGCAGAGTGGATACTGCTTGACCTGCTATGGACAAAGGGCCCCCTTACGATTATGCAGATGGTCAAGTCGCTTGAGGAGTCAAAGCATTGGAGCAAGCATGCGGTTATTTCTTTTTTAAATAAGATGGAAACCAAGGGCTTGGTGACATCCCATACAGAGGGCAGGGCAAAGGTGTATGTTCCGTTAATTGACCAGACAGATACTGTCGTCAGGGAATCTGTCAGCTTCATCGACAAGGTTTTTCATGGACGGATGGGGGTTATGGTTTCAAATTTGGTAGAGCAGGACAAAATCAGTGATGAAGAAATTGATGAACTGATGGATATATTATCCCGAAAAAAGGAGCACTAAGTAGTTTGGACATTGTTATAAGCTGGTTTACATATGGAGATTTGCTGAGGCGGACATGGGATGCCACGGTTTTATTTACAATGATACTCATCTTAAGAAAAATGTTGGGAGAAAGATTTCTTCCGTCATACCGACGCGCACTGTGGGGAATTTGTATGCTATGTATTATAATTCCGTTTCGTATTCCTGTTTTCCACAGCTTGTATGAATATATTGGAATTTCGGATGTATATACCAATATTGAGCATTGGGTAACAAAAATGAGCACCGAAAGCTTTGGAACATGGCACCTTGCAGAGATAAAAGGGAGTAATTTTGTTTTTTTGCAAAAAATCAGGTGGTCATGCTTTAACTTTCTAAATCAGGTGATTGACAGATATACATTGCGGTATGTTTTAACATTTATATGGTTTGCAGGTGTGATGATTGTTTTCATGGTGTTTATTGTAAGAAATATATTTTATTACAGACACTTAAAAAAGCATAGTTATCTCTATGGTATTCGTGATAACTTACCGGTTTACATAACTGATGATATGGGTGGGTCCTGCCTTTTTGGGATTGTAAATCCTGAAATCTATGTGGGAAGCAGGGCACTTGATAATGAGAACTGGCGCAGCCTGATTGTATTGCACGAATTAAAGCATTATCAGGCAAAGGATAATCTGTACAGGTTGTTCATCAACCTATGTGCGGGAGTTCTGTGGTTTCATCCCCTTGTATGGTATTGTGTGAAAGTGTTAGAGCATGACTGTGAGCTGGCATGCGATGACAGAATACTGGTTCATATGGACAATAGCGCACAGATGGAGTATGGGCACTGTCTGATTGCAATGGCAGGACAGGGAAAAAGAAAAACAACGGCTGTATCTTATCTGAACAATACGACATTTAAAAAACGGATACAGCATATTGCAGATTATAAAATACCTACAAATCGGGATTTATTTTTTAATAATATGATTGCAGCAGTAAGCGGATTATTATTTTTATTTTGTATTATGAGCTAAATCGAAAGATTAAAATGAGCATGCAGCGTTAGCCTATTTGCTGAAAGCAAATTTGGAATTTATAGGAAACTGCGTTTCCTATAGGTACGTTCCTAAAGGAACCTGCTAAGTAATGAGCTGATGTTCAAATTATGCAGGGAGGTTTTATGAAATATTTTATTGAAATGTGGGAAAGAGCCTTTGATTTTAAGGGCAGAACCAATCAAAAAGAGTTTTGGGCGGCATACAGGTTAAGCCTGTTGAGTTATATTGTCTTTATTGGCATTGCACTGGTTGTCATGGAAAGTGATAATGAAGTGGCAGGAGGTGTAATGGGACTTATAGCAATGTCTTTTGTGCTTACCCTTGTTGTTCCCATGCTGTCAATGCAGTTACGAAGATTTCACGACGTGGGACGTTCTTTGGCACCTCTGATTTTTTGTATTATATTTACGCCTTTGGCAATTGGTTTTATAATTAAGCTTCTGATTTTAAAGAAGGACAGTGCAGGCGACAATCAGTGGGGCATACAAAATCAAAACAGCTCTTTTGCAAATCAGCAGACAAATAATGTGTATATGGCACAGCAGGGATACTTTGTCGACCGCCAGATAACGGCAGACCAGCTTCCCCAAAAGAAAAAATGGGCAAAAAACATATTGATTTTGTTTTTGGTATCTTTTGCACTTGTTTTTATAACAATGGCAATCTTAATTGCGTTGTTTTAAGAATGTTATATATTTTCCAAAGATGATATTAGAGATGATGTTCAAAAGGAGAGGAGAACAAATATGATTTTTTATGGTATGAGAACTTTTGTAAAACAGCTTGGGTATATGTATCAGACAGCTTTATGTGGAAGCTGTCAGGCGCAGGTGAGACAGGCGGTTATAAGGGAATGGTCATGGTTTACATTATTTTTTATTCCGCTTATTCCGCTTTGGAAAAGTTATTTTGTTGTGTGTCCAAATTGCGGGAAAAAAACCAAAATTAAGAAACGCGATGCCAAGAGCATGATTATGCAATGATGATATATGAATTAAATATAATTCAGTTTACAAATTGTACACCAAATTATACAATTTGCAGCTTTACATCATGCGGCTTCTCGGGGTAAAATAAACAGGCATACTTAATCTCTATAAATCGAACATAAATTCGATAAAACTATTGACAAATTATGTTTGGTATATTATATTATAAAAAACAAACATATGTTTCGTATCAGGAGGTATTTTATGGCTAACGAGGAGAAGCTCAAAGCATTAGATGCGGCTTTGGCACAGATAGAAAAGCAGTTTGGTAAAGGTTCCGTTATGAAGCTTGGTGACAAGTCGGCAAACATGAACATAGAGGTAGTACCTACAGGCTCATTGAGCCTTGATTTGGCACTTGGACTTGGTGGTATGCCAAGAGGACGTGTTGTGGAGATATACGGACCTGAGTCAAGTGGTAAGACGACAGTTGCACTGCATGTAGTTGCAGAGGTACAGAAGATGGGTGGTATTGCAGGATTTATAGATGCAGAGCATGCACTAGACCCTGTTTACGCATCACATATAGGCGTAGATATTGACAATCTGTACATATCCCAGCCAGATAACGGTGAACAGGCACTCGAGATTACTGAAACTATGGTTCGTTCGGGAGCGGTAGATGTTATTATCGTGGACTCGGTTGCAGCACTTGTACCGCGTGCAGAGATAGATGGCGAGATGGGTGATTCCCATGTGGGTTTGCAGGCAAGACTGATGTCGCAGGCATTGAGGAAGCTTACTGGTATTATAAGCAAGTCAAACTGTGTTGTTATATTTATCAACCAGCTTCGGGAAAAGGTTGGCGTTATGTTTGGAAATCCTGAGACTACAACAGGAGGACGTGCACTTAAGTTTTATTCGTCAGTCCGCCTTGACGTAAGACGTATTGAGACACTCAAGGTTGGCGGAGAGGTAGTCGGTAACAGGACAAGGGTAAAAGTAGTTAAGAATAAGGTCGCACCTCCGTTCAAGGAAGCGGAATTTGATATTATGTTCGGCAAGGGTATATCAAGAGAGGGAGATATACTTGATTTGGCTGTACAATGTGGCATTGTTGTCAAAGCAGGCGCGTGGTATTCTTACAACGGAGACAAGATTGGTCAGGGAAGGGAAAACACGAAGATATATATTTCTGAGCATCCTGAATTTATGGCTGAGCTTGACAAACTTGTGAGAGATAAGTGCGGTTTTGGTGATGGAGAAACTGTATCAGGAGAAAATGCTTCAGAGGAAGCTGTGAAAGAATAGAATATATGGAAAAGCAGTGTAGGACATACAGTGCTTTTGATACGGCAGCTTATTATCTCTCGTTCAGAGACCGGACAAAGAAAGAGTTAACGGATAAGCTTACAGATAAGGGTTATAGTTTGGCTGATATTGAGGATGCCATCAGCAAATTGGAGTTGTATGGCTACATCAATGATGAGAACTATGCCCTTTCTTATATCAAAGGCAATATGAAAAGAAAAGGTTCAAAGTTAATAGCGATGGAGCTTGCAAGAAAAGGGATAGACAAGGAAATTTTTTATCAGCAGGCAGAGCTTTCTGGCATTGATGAATTTGGCGCAATAGAAGCTGTTCTTAGAAAACGGTACAGTGATATAGCAAACGATACAACGAGACGGAAAGCATATGCTTATTTTATGAGAAAAGGTTACAAAAGTGATGATATTAATCGTGCAATTTCAAATTTTTTAAAACAGGAAGATAATTTGGAAATTTAAGAAAAATATGGAAAATAAGTAATATTGCATAATAAAATATATAAATTCCTTGACACATATATAAAAAAAGTATAATATTTAACTGTTGTACAGTTGTACAGCAATAATTAAATAAGGAGGTGCTCCTGAGTATGCCGTCAGTCGCAATAATTATAGGCTTTGCTATAATATTAATATTAGCTGTCGTCATAACTTGGTTTGCTGCTATTGCTTATCGTAAGAACATTGCGGAAGCAAAGGTTGGTAAGGCTGAGGACAAGGCTAGAGAGATTATAGATGAAGCACTGAAGAGTGCAGAAGCTAAGAAACGCGAGACACTTCTAGAAGCTAAGGAAGAAGCCCTTAAGACGAAAAATGACATGGACAAGGAAGTCAAGGATCGTCGGAATGAGCTTCAGCGTATGGAAAAGAGGGTTCTTTCCAGAGAAGAAAACCTCGACCGTAAAACCGAGGCTGTTGAAAAGAGAGAGAATGCTCTCAGCAAGCGAGAGACAGAGCTTGTCGCTCTTAGAAGTGAGATTTCAGATTTGGAAGCAAAAAGAACTCAGGAACTAGAAAGAATTTCTGGATTAACCTCTGAACAAGCAAAGGAATACTTATTAAAGACTGTTGAAGACGAAGTAAAACACGAAACCGCAGTCATGATCAAAGAGTTAGAAACACGAGCAAAAGAAGAAGCAGACAAGAAGGCAAGGGATTATGTTGTTACGGCGATTCAAAAATGTGCCGCCGATCATGTATCAGAGACAACGATATCTTTAGTACAATTGCCAAATGACGAAATGAAAGGAAGAATCATAGGTAGAGAGGGAAGAAATATCAGAACCCTTGAAACTATGACGGGAGTTGACTTAATTATAGACGATACACCTGAGGCTGTTATTCTTTCAAGCTTTGATCCGGTCAGGAGAGAAGTGGCAAGAATTGCCTTGGAAAAGCTTATAATTGATGGAAGAATTCATCCTGCAAGAATTGAGGAGATGGTTGAAAAGGCTCAGAAAGAAGTCGAAACCATGATGCGGGAAGAGGGTGAAGCAACAACTCTTGAGGTGGGAGTACATGGAATTCACCCTGAACTGGTTCGTTTGTTAGGTAAGATGAAGTTTAGGACAAGTTATGGTCAGAACGCTTTGAAGCACTCGATTGAAGTTGCTCAGCTTTCCGGTTTGCTTGCCGGTGAGCTTGGGCTCGATGTGCGTCTTGCTAAGCGTGCAGGCTTGTTGCACGATATTGGTAAATCTATTGATCATGAAATGGAGGGTTCTCATGTTACGATAGGTGTTGACTTATGTAGAAAGTATAAAGAATCAGCTACGGTTATTAATGCTGTTGAGTCACACCACGGTGATGTTGAACCACAAAGTTTAATTGCTTGCATCGTTCAGGCGGCAGATACTATATCAGCAGCCAGACCGGGTGCAAGACGGGAAACGTTGGAAACATATGCTACACGTCTTAAATCCCTTGAGGATATTGCAAATGGATTTAAGGGCGTTGATAAGACTTTTGCTATTCAGGCAGGTAGAGAAATTCGTGTTATGGTAGTTCCAGAGCAGGTGAGTGATGCCGATATGGTACTTTTGGCAAGGGATATCTCAAAGAAAATTGAGGATGAACTTGAGTATCCAGGTCAGATTAAGGTTAATCTCATTAGAGAATCACGAGTTACTGATTTTGCAAAGTAATTACAGGAGGTTGTTGTATTACAGACCATTTGGTTAAATGGGCTGGTATGACAGCCTCTTTTTTATTTTATTAGGAAAGTCCTATGTACTTTCCTATAAGGCAGGATTAAAAATCCTGCTAAAATGCGAGCTATAGTGCCGAAGGCACTTTGTTCTATGTTATTCCCATAAAAAATACGCAAAGGTGTTGACAGCATCCCCGTTGTGTATGTTACAATAGTCTAAAAATAGGATACCGAACATTGTGGATTATGCAGGTGAAACAAAATAAAACCCGCATAATATATGAGAAATGTGATTGTGGAAAACAGGAGAAAAAATGATAACTATTAAGGAACTTGCCAGTATTTTGAATGTCAGTCCCACAACAGTATCAAATGTGGTGAACGGACACACGGAAAAGATGTCTGAGGAGACAAGGCGTAAAATCGAACGTGCATTGATTCAGTATGATTTTAGAAGAAGTTACCATTCCAGCCAGCCTGGGGAACTGAAGCTGGTATCAGTTGATTTTAATCTGAGGTTTAGAAAACGGGTATTTTTGGACCCGTTTTGTGCAGAACTGCTTGATACAATTTGTGTGAAGCTTCAGGAATACGGTAGATATCCTGTATGTGGAAGCTTAAAAGATACGGAGGAGGCATACAAAAAACTTCAGTCAAGAAATATAGAAGGTGGAATTGTAGTAGGTTTTAACCCGTGGGAATGTGAGGCATTTTCACATAAGGTGGGAAAACCGGTTGTGTTTATTGACTGTGGTACTGGAAATTATGACAATGTGGGTATTGAAGATTACGAGGGAGGAAAACGCATAACAGAGTTTATGCTTAGGCAGGGTCACAGACGGATTGCTTTTTTCTGTGATAAGAAAAATCCCGTATCAAGTAATTTGGAACGTTTTCGGGGATATTGTGATGCCCTTGAAGAATATGGAATATCATACAGTAATGAGGATTATCTGTATCTTCCTGATGATAAAAATCTAATGAGGGAAACACTTAGAAATTTTGCACACAAGGTAAGAAGACAGGGATACACAGCGGTGTTTGTTGTGTCCGATTATCTTGCCAATGAGACAATTCGTATATTTGAGACGGCAGGACTTAGTGTACCTGATGATATATCAGTAGCAGGTTTTGATGATAACCTATATGCCAAGCTGGGAAAACCGATGCTCACTACGGTAAGACAACCAATCAGGGAGAAAGGTGAACAAGCGGTTACGCTTCTTATGCAGAGAATAAACGGTGAGGAAATCATAGCCAACTCATTTCGCTTCCCTGTGGAATTGATTGTCAGGGACAGTGTAAAAAACATAACATTACCTGATGCATTACCTAGTGCATGACATTATTAAGGTTGTACCATCATAAATTTATGATGGTGACAGCCTTTTATTTTTTTGTTTTTTAGTCGAAATGCGTATAAATATACTGCTGTAGTAACCAGTATAATATGTGTTGTTTTGTAAAACCGTGTGTTATTTGTGAACAAAAAGGTACATTTTATCAACTTTGGTAAAAATTAACAAAAAACGAATATAATAATTATAAAAAAGGCACATGATGTTATACATTTTGTTGGTGTTGTGCATAACATATTGAAAAACAAAATATAACAACCTAACATAATTATATGTGGAAACACTTTGAATATATATTATTAATAAAGAGAGAAGGAGGTAAAAGATGAAAAACAAAAAGTGTGCACTTTTTGCGACAACTGCAATGGTAATTTCCCTTTTGGCTGGTGGTTGCAGTGCCAGAAAAGACGACAACGGAAAAGTCAGAATCGAACTGGTGCAGTATAAGCCGGAGGCAGTAGCCGTATTTGAGGAGCTGGAAGAAAAATTCAATGCAACACATGATGACATTGAGTTGGTGATTGACTCCCCAAATGATGCTATGACAATTTTAAAGACAAGATTTATCAGAGAAGATAATCCTGACATTATCGGAATCGGTGGTGATATCAATTACTCCAATTTCTTAGATGCCGAAATGCTAATGGATATATCGGATTTTGATGGTCTTTCCGACATCAAGGACAATTACCTGAGCATCAACAAGGATTTAGAGTATGTTCCGCAGGAGGGTGTGTATGCGATGCCGTATATGGCAAATGCAGCAGGAATACTCTACAACCGTGATATGTTTGAGGAACATGGCTGGGAGGTGCCAAAGACATGGGAGGAATTTACTGCACTGTGTGATACCATTTCACAAGCGGGTATGCAGCCTCTTTACTTTGGCTATAAGGACACATGGACCTGTCTTGCACCTTGGAATGCAATTGCAGTAAATTTGTGTCCGTCTGATTTAGCATATCAGGTAAACAGTGGAAATGCTAAATTCTCGGAGCAATATGCAGAGGTCGCTTCAAAACAGCGTGAGCTTCTTAATTGGGCACAGCCTAATCCTGTTGCCTATAGCTACAATGATGCCTGTACCGCTTTTGCGAGAGGTGAATCTGCAATGTATGTCATCGGAAGCTATGCCATACCGCAGATAAAGTCTGTTAATCCGGATATCAATATTGATTCTTTTGTATTCCCTGCAAGCAGTGTGGCAGAGGAGAATATATTAAATTCCGGTAATGACCTGATGTTCTGTGTTATGGAGGATTGTGAGTACAAGGAGGAGGCATATGAGGTTCTGCGTTTCCTGCTTGAGGACGAAAATATAAAAATCTATCTGGAGGCACAGAGTGCAGTTCCTTGCAAGAAGGGGGATTTTGAGCTTGCATCGGAGCTTGACAGTATGCGGGAGTATATTGACAACGGCATTGTGGCAGATTATCAGGACCACCATTATCCGAGTGAGATGGCAGTGGATGCCATGATTCAGACCTACCTTTTGGATAATGACAGTGATGCACTAAGTACATTTATGGCAAGGTTTGATAAAGAGTGGGTGCGTTACAATAAGGATATCATAGCCAAGGTAGAGAAATATAAGGAGAAGGAGGAGTAGAAGATGGGAAACGAAGAAGCAAAGAAGGAGAAGACGGAAAAGAAAGAAAAAAAAGTTAAGACTTGGAGTCGAAACGATAAAATCTTTCTTGGAATACTGATACCTGTATTGGTTTTGTTCTTCTGTTTCAATACGCTTCCCCTGATTAAAGGCTTTTATTATGGTCTTACCAATTTCAGGGGCTACGGAAATTATGACTTTGTAGGCTTGCGTAACTTTAAGGATTTATTTACCGATGCAAGAGTAGGAAAATCCTATTTATTTACTTTTAAGTATGCTCTGGTGATGACACTTTTGGTCAACTTCTTAAGCTTGGTTCTCGCTCTTGGAATGAATCGGGAAATTAAGGGAAAAAATGCACTCAGAGGTATTTACTTCGTACCGAATATACTTGGCGGACTGGTAGTCGGCTATATATTCAGTTTTATCTTTACTTACATTTTACCTGCTGTCGGAGAGGCAACTGGTATTGGATTTCTTCAAAACAGCTTTCTTGCAAACACAAAAACAGCATGGATTGCCATTGTTATTGTAGGTGCATGGCAGGGTATTGCAATGAATACGATTATTTATATATCCGGTCTTCAAACTGTGCCCGAGGAGGTATACGAGGCATGTATGCTGGACGGAGCCAGCGGATGGAAAAAGTTTTCCAAGATTACACTTCCGCTCATTATGCCGTTCGTAACAATTAATCTCGTGCTTTGCATGAAAAATGCGTTGATGGTATTTGACCAGATTATGTCTTTGACAAAAGGAGGACCTTCCCAGAGTACAGAGTCCATATCATATTTGATTTACAATAATGGTATGAGCGGTGGACAGTTTGGATTCCAAAGTGCGAATGCATTCGTATTCTTTGTTGTAATAGTTGCTATTTCATTTATGCAGATGAAATTCTTAGGTGGAAAGGAGGAGCAGTTATAATGGATAATAAGGAACAGGAAAATATGGCAGTACAGGAAGCTGCAACTGCCCAAAGCCCTATGCCGGAGGCATCTGAAAAGGTAACTGAAAAGGAGCCTGAGAAAAAACCGCCTAAGATGAAAAAATCGAAAGGCGCTGTGGGCGGAAAAACAGCAAATGTAATTATAAATATTTTGCTGGTTATCGGTTGTATTACAGTATTCTTTCCGTTATATATGACTGTGATTATAGCATTTAAGAAACCGTCTGAGATGACAAATGATGTAGCAGGTGCACTGGCGTTTCCTGAAAAATGGAATTTTGATAACTTTGCAGAGGCAATGCGCGTAACTGATTTTTGGCATTCTTTAGGTAACAGCTTGCTTCTTACCGGCGTTACAGTTGTTATATGTATCTTGCTTCATTCTTTGGCAGGTTATGTTATTGGAAGAAAAATGGCAAAACTTAAGACATTTAAGGCTGCATATTTTTATATTGTAAGTGGTATGTTTGTTCCGTTTGCAGTTTTGATGATGCCTCTTGTAAAGCAGACAGCTCAGATGGGAATTGCAAACAGAATTGGTGTTATTATCTTATACGTTGTATTCTTTATGCCAATGAATATGATGCTATATACAGGATATTTAAAAAATATTCCCCTTGCCCTTGAGGAGGCGGCGTGTGTAGATGGTGCCACGGCATGGCAGACATATTGGAAAATTATTTTTCCGAATATGAAGCCTATGCATGCAACAGTTGCGGTTCTTACAGCAATGAGTACATGGAATGACGTTATGACACCACTTGTTATTATGTCAGGAACAGACCAAAATACACTTCCGTTGGCACAGCTTAACTTCCAGACTCAGTTTGGAACAAATTACAACCTTGCATTTGCATCATACCTGCTTGCGTTATTACCGATATTGATATTCTATATTATATGTCAGAAGCAGATTATCAGCGGTGTTGTAAATGGAGCGGTTAAATAACAGTAAATCAAAGATATATTTTTAATCCGAAAACGGCAGCCTTGGCAGCGTTCATTCGCTGCCTGTGGCTGACGTTTGTCGGATTTTATTAGAAAAATCCGATTTTAGGAAATTAAGAGAAGTATAGAGGATGAAACGGTATGAATTTAGAACAGAGCTATTATGAGCTTTATGGTGACAATGATATAACAAGATTTCGTTATGGTCAGCTTATGGATATAATGGAGCGTGCTGTCAAGGAAAGACCGTCTGTGCTTAAAAAATATGATGCGGAGGGTAATGTATGGTATCATTCTGAAAAAATGGTGGGAATGATGCTTTATGTTGACAGGTTCAGTGATAATCTTGAGGGATTTGAAAAGAAAATAGATTATCTGGCTGAGCTTGGTGTAACCTATGTCCATTTTATGCCGCTCTTAAAATCCAGAGAGGGAAATAATGACGGGGGCTATGCAGTGTCGGATTACCTCATGGTGGACGAAAAATTTGGAACAATGGAAATGCTTACCCGAATTATTGGTAAGATGAGAAAAAAGGGAATCCGAACCTGTATTGATTTTGTATTAAATCATACGGCAAAGGAGCACATCTGGGCGAAGAAGTGTTTAGATGGCGATGAAGACTACAGAGATATGTACATTATGTTTGATGATGATACCATACCTAAGGAATATGAGAAAAATCTGACACAGATTTTTCCGGGAGTGGCACCGGGGAATTTTACATTCTATCCTGAGTATGGTAAATATGTTATGACACGTTTTTATGAGTTCCAGTGGGATTTGAATTACAGAAATCCACAGGTATTCAATAAAATAGTGGAGGTGCTGCTTACTCTTGCCAACAAGGGTGTTGATATATTCAGGCTCGATGCAATTCCATATATGTGGAAAGAGCTTGGAACGACATGCATGAACCATCCGAATGTACACAAGCTGATTGCCATGATGTATGAAATCACGAGGAAAGTATGTCCGAGTGTGATATTTCTTGGAGAGGCAATTGTGGAGCCTTTTGAGATTGTTAAGTATTTTGGAAATGGAATGGATAAGGAATGCAATGTTATGTACAATGCTTCCTTTATGGTATTGTTGTGGAATTCGCTGGCAACGCGTGACGTGAGGTTGATGGAGCGTTCTCTTGCCAAGGATTATGGAATCACTTCCGATGGTATATGGATAAATTATGTGCGCTGCCATGATGATATCGGTTGGGGATTTGAAACAGATATTTTAAGAGAACTGGGGTGTGACCCAGAGCAGCATAAGCAGTTTATGATTCGCTACATGGAAGGAAAGTTTCCGGGAAGCTTTTCCATAGGCGAATTATATGAGTATAATCCCATAAACAAGGATGCAAGGAACAGTGGAACGCTGGCATCCATGTGCGGACTTGAACAGGCACAAAACGAGAAGCATATGTATAAGCTTGAGCTTGCAGTAAAGCGTATATTACTGGTGCATGCAATGGTTATTTCTTATACAGGTATTCCGTTACTTTATAGTGGTGACGAAATTGGTCAGATAAATGATTGGAGCTATAAGGAGGTTCCTGCACATGCACATGATTCCAGATGGCTTCACAGGGGCAAAATGGATTGGGTGCTTGCCAAAAACAGACATGATTTAAGCTCGGTTGAGGGACAGATTTTTCTCAAGCTGAAGCAGATGATTGAAATAAGAAAATCATGTGTATATTTTAGTTCAAATTATCGTGCAATACCTGTAGATACAGGCAATTTGGCCGTATTTTGCTTTCATAAGGAAGACAAAATGCTGGTGCTTGCCAATTTCTCAGAGCATGAGCAGTGGGTGGATACAGGCAGCTTTGATTGGTTTGGGTTGCCTGGTGAGATGCATGACCTTATAACGGGAAGGCAAATCAGGTCATATCAGAATACGATTTTGCTTGGACCGTACGAATTTTTATGGCTGGTTTAGGAAGGAGAAAATTGATGGGAATCATTGTTAAGGATAAGGTTTTTACGATTCATACGAAGAACAGCACGTATCAGCTTAAGGTGGATGATAAGGGGGTGCTTCTGCATACTTATTATGGGGCACGTACAGATGAAACGGATTACTCATATACGATAATGGCGGCTGATGTGGGATTTTCGGGTAACATTGCTGCCTCTGTTGATGACAGGACATATTCGCTTGACTTTTTTCCACAGGAGTATCCGGTTCTTGGAAGCGGAGATTACCGTGTTAATTGTTTGGAGATGGATCTTGGACAGGGTGTAAAGGATTGTATGTTGTTTTATGACTCCCATACTATATATTCGGGAAAATATTCATTGCCTGGTCTGCCTGCATTGTTTGCGGAGGAAGGTGACAATGTTGAAACTCTGGAAATCGTTATGAAGGAGGACAAGGAAGAAGTATATGTGCACCTTCTGTACGGTGTGTTTTTTGATGCGGATATCATAACCCGTGCCGCATTTATAGAAAATAAGAGTGGAAAGGAAGTCAGTATATCAAGGATGATGTCTGCTGGTGTTGATTTTTCCCACAGTGATTATGACATGATTCATTTCCACGGTAGACATGCAAATGAGAGAAACATGGAAAGGGTGCCGCTGTTCCATGGTATTTTTGAGCTGAGAAGCACAAGGGGGACCTCAAGCCATCAGCATAATCCGTTTGTCGTTCTTGCCGGAAAAAATACGAACGAGGAAATGGGAGAATGCTACGGCATGGCACTTCTTTACAGCGGCGGCTTTCATATGCAGGCGGAGGTAGACCAGCGCGGATATGCAAGGCTTGTTATGGGAATCGATGATTCGGATTTGGATTGGAGGCTGGCGGACGGAGATATATTTACCGTGCCTGAGGTGATGATGGGTTACAGCAAGGACGGAGTTGGTAACTTATCACGAAGCTATCATAATGCTGTGTTCCATCATTTGATACGGAGCAAATGGCGTGACAGACAACGTCCTGTGATAGTGAATAACTGGGAGGCGACATATTTTGATTTTGACGGAGAAAAGCTGCTTGACATAGCAAGTCAGGGGGCAAAGCTTGGACTCGATATGCTGGTGCTTGATGATGGCTGGTTTGGAAAGCGTGATGACGATTACTCAGGTTTGGGTGATTGGGTTGTCAATGAAAAAAAGCTTGGCTGTTCCTTAAAGGAGCTGGTGGACAAGGTAAATGACATGGGGCTTTCCTTTGGCATATGGGTGGAGCCTGAAATGATATCTGAGGACAGCGATTTGTACAGGCAGCATCCTGATTGGGCATTTGTTGTGCCGGGCAGGGAGCCTATAAGGGGCAGGTCACAGCTTGTACTTGATATGACGAGAGATGATGTAATTGAGTATATAGAACAGAGGCTGTTTGCACTTTTGGATTCTGCAAATATTCAATATATAAAATGGGATATGAACCGTTCTCTGGCTGGCACTTACAGCGGGCAGCTTAGATGTGAGCGTCAGGGTGAAGTAAGACACCGCTTTGTGCTTGGCCTGTACCGCGTACTTGAGGATTTGAATAAACGGTATCCTGAGCTTTTGATTGAGGGTTGCAGTGGCGGTGGCGGACGTTTTGATATGGGTATGCTTTATTATACGCCACAAATATGGTGCAGTGATAATACAGATGCCATAGAGCGTTTGAGGATACAGTATGGAACATCCTTCGCATATCCGATGTCCTCGGTATCTGCACATGTTTCTGTGTGTCCAAATCATCAGAACGGCAGAGTTACACCGTTTAAGACAAGAGGAATTTGTGCGATGCAGGGTACCTTTGGTTATGAACTTGACTTGAGTTTAATGAGTGACGAGGATAAGGAACTTGCCAAAGAACAGGTCGAAACATTTAAGAAGCATTACAGGCTGTTTCAGTTTGGGGATTATTATAGAATTACATCACCGTTTGATAATCCTGATTTTACTGCGTGGGAATATGCAGACAAGGACGGACGGGAGGCATATCTTGCAGTTGTGTTTACGGATGTACACGGAAATCCTTTGCCGCACATGGTGCGTTTTAAAGGGTTGGTGCCGGATGGTTCATACAAAGTATATGAGGACGGAGCTGTTATCGGTTCACGCACAGGTGCGGCTTTGATGAATGCAGGCGTGCTGCTTCCGATACCAAAGGAAAGTTATGATTCCACATCATTTTATGTGAGTATGGAGGGATAATATGGAAGAATTATATGACGTGGTGGCACTTGGAGAGCTACTGATTGATTTTACCGAAAATGGAATCAGCAGTCAGGGAAATCCTATTTTGGAGGCAAATCCGGGCGGTGCACCATGTAACGTGCTTGCCATGCTTGGTAAATTGTCACATCCTGTGGCATTTATTGGTAAGGTAGGTCGTGATATGTTTGGCAGTCAGCTTAAAAGTGCATTGGAGGAGGTCGGTATTGGTACCGACGGGCTTTTGACAGATGATAATGTTCATACTACGCTGGCATTTGTGCACAGCATGCCTGACGGTGACAGAGACTTTTCGTTTTATAGGAATCCCGGTGCAGATATGATGCTTGATAAGACGGAGGTGGATTCTTGTAGTGAAATGATAACCGGCTGTAAAATTTTCCATTTTGGCTCGCTGTCGATGACCCATGACAGATGCAGAAAAGCAACAAAGCGTGCCATAGAGCTTGCAGAAAAGTCAGGAGTCATCCGCTCCTTTGATCCTAATTTGCGTGAGCCCCTTTGGGACAGCATGAAGGAGGCAAAGGAACAGATTGAGTTTGGGCTTTCACATTGTGACATACTTAAGATATCAGATAATGAAATCAGGTGGCTCACAGGTGAGGAAGATTATGAAACAGGTGTGAAGTGCATCAGGGAACGCTGTGATATACCGCTTATTCTGGTTTCCCTCGGTAAGGAGGGCAGCCTTGCCTTTAGTAACAGTCACAAGGCAATGGTAAAACCATTTATTCAACCTGATACGATTGAGACTACAGGTGCGGGCGATACATTTTGTGCATTGGTACTACATTATGTGTTGAAACACGGGCTGCGGGATTACAGTGAGGATGAACTTACCGAAATGCTCACATTTGCAAATGCAGGCGCATCCATTATTACTACGAGAAAAGGTGCACTTCGGGTCATGCCGTCAGAGGATGAGATAAAGGCACTGATATCCAAAACCGTGAGGGGATGAATAGCTGATATCCAATGCTTTATATGCAGACGCTATCTGGTTTTACATGCATGGTTCCTCTTGAAATAAATGGATAGATATATTATAGTATAGGGGATTTATGATACTAAGGGCGATAAATTTGGAGGAATAAATGGTAGAATTTAAAAGAGAAAAAATGGAATTGGTATATGATGCCAAAGTTGTTGAACTCTATAAGGACTATCTTACTACTCCCGGTGGAAATACTGTCTGCTATGATTACATTAAACATAAGAGAGGCGGGGGAGCAGGCGTTCTTCTTGTGGATGAACAGGAAAATACCTATTTGGTTAGGCAGTACAGAAATTCTATTGATTCCGTAGACATGGAAATTCCGGCAGGAGGATATTCGTTTGTTGGCGAAAAGGGTATCGACTGTGCTTTGCGTGAGGCAGAGGAAGAGACAGGATTTATACCGCAAAAAATGTATCATGTGGCTGATATGGTTTCATCCATAGGAACCTTTGATGAGAGGACAGACGTTTACATAGGAACAAATTTAAGGAGTGGAACCATAAAGCTTGACCCTGACGAATATATTGAAATAGTAAAAATTTCAGTGGATTCGGCAATAGAACTGATATATAAAGGGGAAATAGTGGATAGCAAAACGATTGCTGCGTTATTTGCCTATAAACAGATGCGGAATAGTGGAATAATTAATTAGATAAAAACATAAAAAGTAGAGAGTGGGAACACTCTCTATTTTTTATTTTATAGAAAAATGAAATGGAAAGGGGATATGTATGATAAGTAAAATACGTCAGGAGGAGAGAAGTGTAATACTTTTAACCTCATTGGTTTTATCCGTTTTTTTGATTAACATCTTCATAAGAAGAGGTTTGGACTTTGAGTATCTGAAACTTTCCATATATGACATAGAACAGTCACTCAATTTAAATATTGTGTCACTTATTTTTTATGTGTTTATTAAAAGAGGAAAACAATTTATTGTGATATGGCTGCTTATGAAGACAATAAAGCCTGATTTGGTTTACAATATTATTTTGATTGTGCTTTGTGGGATGTATGGAGTTATGTCAACCGTACAAAGCTACTATATTGGTTTTCAGGGGATTATTACATTTATCATTTATATGCTGCCTCATTATATCATCTATATTTTTATGATAAAACTTCTGCACGATTATTATTCAGGATACAGGCAGTCAAAAAATTTATCTTCAGATGGAGGGGCGATGGATGAAATAATGAATGAAAAAACAAAAGTAACTGCCCTTTTTATCATTTTATTTGTCATGGGAGTGGTTTCGGAAGGATTTTTTTCGAGATTTTTTTTACTCCAATACTATCAATATATGGTGTTGTAAAAATATAAAATCCCCTATATTGTACTAGACGCTGAAAATGGCTTAAAATCTAGGTTTTTCGGGAAAAATTATGTTTGATTTTATGTTAATTAGTCATTATAATGGAACTACCTGTTAAGAGATAAAGAGGGGTTTGTTCATGAAAGAACACATAGAGAACTATATACAATATTTGAATACGGTAAAACATTCCAGTGTTAATACTATGGCTTCATATAAAAGAGATTTACTTAAGCTGTATCATTACCTGATGGAACAAAAAATAGAAGAGCCCGGCAGTGTAAGTCAGACAGATTTGTCCGGGTATATATTTTCTTTGGAAAAACAGGAAATGTCATCAGCAACGATTTCAAGAAATATAGCAAGTATTAAGTCCTTTTTTGTGTATCTTTTAAAGCAGGGGATTATTTCGTCTGATCCTTCTGAACAATTAAAGCCACCCAAAATCGAGAAAAAGTCACCAGAAACTTTAAATATTGAGGAGGTCAATCTGCTTTTGGAGCAGCCGTCCAAATCTACACCGAAAGAGATAAGGGATAAGGCAATGCTGGAGCTTTTGTATGCTACAGGCATGAGAGTATCGGAGCTTATTTCACTTAAACTTGAGGATGTAAACCTTTCCATGAATTACATACTTTGCAGAGATGCAAATAAGGAGAGGGTGATACCGATTGAGAACGCTGCAAAGGCAGCACTGGAAAATTACATCAACAATGCAAGGGACGGAATGTGTGAGGGCAGCGAATATCTGTTTACAAACTTGAAGGGTGCACAGATGACAAGGCAGGGCTTTTGGAAGCTGATAAAGTCATATGCAAAAAAGGCTGGTATCAATAAAGATATAACACCACATATGATAAGGCATTCATTTGCATCACATCTCGTTACAAACGGAGCTGATTTAAAGGCTGTTCAAGAGATGCTTGGACATTCGGATATATCAACGACACAGATATATTTGAGAAGCAGAAGAAGCAAGATAAAAGAAGAATATGATAAGGCACATCCAAGGGCAAGGATGCATGCATAAAAATAATAAGTTAAAGGGCTGTCAAGCAGACAGCCCTTTTGTTTTGGGTAGAAGTCTTGTTCTTGTTGGCAGGTGTCTTCGGAATCTGCGAAACCTTAAACAGGAGATTTTTATGGTGTAACGGCTTATATTTTATATATCTTTTCCAAATTTGACACGGTAGAAGCTGCATTTGCCATCATAAGGTCTAAGATGGTGATTGCACACATTGACTCGACGACAACTACAGCACGGGGACCAATAATAGGGTCGTGCCTGCCCTTAATTTCCATGTCAATATTTTCCATGTTGCAGTTAATTGTCTGCTGTTTCTTAAAAATGGAAGGGGTTGGCTTAAATGAGGCACGCACGATTATGTCTGAACCGTCACTGATGCCGCCAAGAATACCGCCTGAATGGTTGGTTGCCTTTGTCGGTTTTCCGTCTACCATTCTGAATGAATCATTGTTGCCGGAACCACGTGCATTTTGAACAAGAACACCATCACCAAGTTCAACCGCTTTCACAGCACCTATGGACATAACAGCTTGGGCAAGGCGTGCGTCGAGCTTGTCGAAAACAGGCTCACCTATACCGGCAGGAACACCGCTGATGATACATTCCACGGAAGAACCGATGGAATCCTTGTCTGCCATAACCTCTTTTAAATGCGAGGATGCATGTAGGGCACACTCACTGTCAGGCATATAGTGGGGGTTTTTGTATATTTCTTCCCGGTCAAATTTGTCGTAGTCAATCACTAAATCTCCTATGGAGCGTGTATATGTGCAAAAGGATATACCGAGGGAAGCAAGAAGCTTAGAAGCGATTGCACCTGCGGCAACACGTCCCAATGTTTCGCGTCCCGATGAGCGTCCTCCTCCTCTGTAATCTCTTATGCCATACTTGGCATCAAAGCCGAAGTCAGCATGTCCTGGTCTGTATGCTGTTGAAATTGTACTGTAATCACGAGACTTTTGGTCTTCATTAAAAACAACAAGAGATATTGGTGTTCCTGTAGTTTTTCCTTCAAAGACACCTGAAAGTATCTGTACTGTGTCAGACTCGTTTCTCTTTGTGGAAAAATCACTTTGTCCTGGCCTTCTTCTGTCAAGAAATGGCTGTATGTCACTTTCAGACAGGGAAAGTCCTGCAGGACATCCGTCAATCGTTACACCAAGTGCCCTGCCGTGAGATTCTCCCCATGTGCTTATTTTGAAATTATTTCCATATGTTGAACCTGCCATGTTATATATTCCTTCCGTTTCCATTGATATCAGGTTTCATTATAGCATTTTTTAAACTATAAATGAATAAGAATTTGTTGACTAAAAATTAAACTAAATATATAATTAGTTCTTAATTGTTTGTTGTTTTGTTATTTTAGTCAAAAGAGAAAGAGTTGAGTTTATGAGTAAGATTGGATTGGTATTAGAAGGAGGAGCACTGAGAGGTATTTTTACTGCTGGTGTTTTAGACGCTATTTTAAACCATGATATTACATTTCCTTATATTGTCGGTGTTTCAGCAGGCTCTGGAAATGCAGTTAATTTTGTAGCGAGACAACAGGGACGTTCAAAGAAAGTAATCATGCACGAGGATACCAAATCATATTATGGCATGACTCAGCTTATGGAAAACAAGAAACTGCTCAATTTGGATGTTTTGGTTGATGAGTATGCCCTGGATGTGTTTCCGTTGGATTTTGATACATTCTTTTTGTCGGAGTCTGTCCTTGAATGTGTTGTGACAAACTGCATTTCGGGAAAAGCAGAATTTTTGTCAAGCAACGGTTCAAGAGAGAGGCTGCTTCTTTGCTGTAAGGCATCCTGTGCGGTTCCGTTTGCATGTCGTCCGATTGTGATAGATGATGTACCTTATCTGGATGGAAGTCTGGCTGATGGAATTCCGGTTGAACATGCTTTTGAGATGGGCTGTGACAAGCTGGTTGTGGTTCTTACAAAGCCTCTGGGAAGCTCGGCTACGGACTATAGCAAAATGCGGAAAATAATCAATCTCATGTATCAGAGAAAGTATCCTGAGCTTTGCAAGACTATGATATCACGAAGAGAGTCCTATGACAGACAGATGAATCTGCTTTTAGATTTGGAAAAGCAGGGAAAGGTAATGATATTAAGTCCAAGAACATCTATGGTCGGTCATTTTGAAAATGATGAGGAAAAGCTGAATGACTGTTATCAGATAGCTTATGACTACATGGAAGAAAATCTTGATAAGCTGCGTGAATTTATGGCATAAGATGAACTATTTTAGAAAGGGTAACAAATGCTGAATCTGCGATTTAAATATATTGTTATAAGCAGTTTTTTCTTTGTAATAAAAGTTGTTCCAAAGGCAAATAAAATGATAGCCAACAAGGCAGATTATACAGAGGAAGAATGCTTTTTATGTGCGAAACAAATTATGGATTACTTAAGAAGACGTGGAAGGACAACAACGATTGTGTCGGGACAAGAGAATATCCCTAAGGATACAGGTTGTGTTTTTTATTCCAATCATCAGGGAAAATACGATGCACTTGGAATACTTCTTGCGATTGATGAACCATGCGGTGTTTTGTTTGGCAAAAAGCAGGCAGAACGACTTTTAAGTAAGCAGGTTGTGGGGCTGCTTGACGGTGTTACCATAGATTTGGATGATCCAAGGGATGAAGTAAAAGCAATAAAAAAGGTTACTGACGGAGTAAAAAAGGGAAGAAAATTTCTTGTTTTTCCTGAGGGTGGTTATACCGACAATAAGAATACTTTGCAGGAGTTTCATACAGGCTGTTTTAACTGCTCCATAAGGTCGGCAACGCCTATCGTTCCCGTGTGCATTTATGACTCATATAAGTCGATGAACAGTAATACATTTGAAAAGGTTGAGACGCAGGTACATTTTTTGAAGCCGATTCCTGTTGAAGAATACAAGGGAATGAAAAAACCTGAGCTTGCCAAGCTGGTGAAGGAGCGTATACAGGAAAAATTGGATTTGATAGAGACTAAAAAGTGAAAAAATGGTAAATAATAAAATTCATAATGTTATATTATAGGAGTTTTATTATGAGAAAAAACAAATATGCGGGTACAGAAACAGAAAAGAATTTGAGAACAGCGTTTGCAGGAGAAACGCAGGCAAGGAGCAAGTACACATATTTTGCCGGGATTGCCCAAAAGGAGGGATATGAGCAGATAGCAGACATATTCCTTAAGACGGCTGATAATGAAAAGGAGCATGCAAAGCTGTGGTTTCAGGAGCTTAACGGTTTAGGAAATACACTTGAAAATCTCCAGTCGGCAGCCGAGGGCGAAAATTACGAGTGGACGGATATGTATGATGAATTTGCAAGAACCGCTGATGCGGAAGGGTTTACAGAGCTTGCAGCAAGATTTAGGCTTGTAGCTGCAGTTGAGAGACATCACGAGGAACGATACCGTAAGCTGATTGAAAATATTGAGCTTAAGCAGGTATTCGAAAAGAGTGAGGTTAAAATTTGGGTATGTAGAAATTGTGGACATGTTGTCGTAGGAACAAATGCACCTGAGGTTTGTCCGACATGTAATTATCCACAGTCATTCTTTGAGATTTACGCAGAAAATTACTAACAAAAGGGTTTACATCATAAATTCGCTATGTTATTATAGTCACTGCCATCACTTAGTTACCGGATTACTCCGACCGTGACTCGGTGAATGGACATATATATTTTTTTGGAGGAGCAAAAAATGATAACAACTGAGATGAAGAAGGAAATCATTGAGAAGTATGGCAGAGGAGAAGGCGACACAGGTTCACCTGAGGTACAGGTAGCACTTCTTACTGCAAGAATTAATGATTTGAATGAGCACTTTAAGGCACATCCAAAGGATCACCACTCAAGAAGAGGTCTCCTTAAGATGGTAGGTCAGAGAAGAAATCTTCTTGCTTACCTTAAGAGCAAGGACATTCAGCGTTATAGAACTCTCATCGAGAGACTTGGTCTTAGAAAGTAATTATCAAAAGAATTTAAGGAGCTGCCTGCATAAGCCTTTTGGTTTGTGCAGTGGCTCCTTTTTCTTTGTGGTATTCACATGAAAGGAACATTAAAATGAAAAATTATAATGTGATGGATTATATAACAGATAAATATAAAAATGTCAGGGCAGGTAAATACATAGGGATTTTTGGAAATCCGATTGCACACACCTTGTCACCTGTAATACATGATAATTTGAGCAGACTGCTTGGCCTGGACGAAAAATATCTGCCGTTTCATATAGAGAGCAACTTGCAGGATGCAGTAAATGACGCGTATGATAGAGGAATTTTGGGACTTAACATTACCGTTCCCCATAAGCAGGAGGTCATGAATTATTTAATGTGCATTGATGAAGCTGCGCAGGCGATTGGAGCAGTCAATACCCTTGTGCGGTGCGGGGGAGGATTTAAGGGCTACAACACTGATATGCCAGGTCTTGCCAAGGCAATAAGCAGTGAGGGGATAAGCCTTGAAAATAAAAATATAATTATGCTTGGTGCAGGTGGAGCGGCAAGGGCTGTTGCATACATGTGCCTGAAATATGGTGCCCAAAAGGTATACATAGTGAACAGAACGATAGAAAATGCTGAAAAAATAGCAGAGGAAATATCAGCAAGCTTTCATGCAGAGGGAAAAATAATTGCAGTTCCAGCAGAGGACTATAAAAGTATACCACGTGATAAATACATTTTTATACAGTGTACCTCCGTGGGACTTCATGAGGGCGATGGACTGCCTGTGGTTACTGATGAGAGCTTTTATGATATGGCAGAATTCGGTATAGATTTAATTTATAACCCCGCAAGAACCCCGTTTTTGGAGTTGCTGGAGAGAAAGGGAATCAGGACTGCAAATGGTCTTAAAATGCTTTTGTATCAGGGGATTATGGCATATGAGCTTTGGAACAACATAAGTGTTTCTGACGGTATAGCAGACAGGATTTACCGGTCACTTTCAGCAGCACTTTATGGACCAGATAACAATATTATTTTGGTTGGATATATGGGTTCAGGCAAGACAACAGTTGGAACATACATTGCAAGGGAATTTGGATATGATTTTCTGGATACCGACGAGTACATTGTGAGAAAAGAAGGCATGTCCATAAATGACATATTTGCAACTAAGGGTGAGCCGTATTTCCGTAAGCTGGAAACAGATATTCTTAAGGAACTCGGAGAAAGAAAACACACGGTTATTTCAACAGGAGGAGGACTGCCTGTAAAGACAGAAAATGCAGAGCTGCTTCGGGCGCTCGGAACTGTTTATTATCTGCGTGCAGATGCAAAGACGATATATGAGAGGGTAAAGGACGATAACGGACGTCCGCTGCTCAAAGTAGAAGACCCAAAGAAAAAAATTGAGGAGATGCTAAAGGAACGGGCAGGGGCATATGACACAGCCGCTGACGTTGTAATTGACACGGCTGGGAAAAGCGTAGAGCAAATCGGGAGGCGGATAATTTGGCTTTCGTAACAGGAAAGCGCATTTTTCTAAATAAAACAAAAGTTTGCTCCGATATATAATCTGATTGACAATAAATATATCAAGCTAAGGATGGCGACATATTTCCATGGACGGAAGCTTACGGAAATATTGTCGCTATTTACATTAGGAGGTCTACAGGAGGTCTACGAATATGGATATTACAGCTACAAAAACAGCAACCAGCAGATACGAATACTACACTAACAGAGCAGATGAAGTAAAAAATGGTAAGTTTTCGGACAATATCGGGGAGCTTTTTGGAAAAAGGGGAAATGACGTTCCCTACGGATATTTGGCAAATAACGGAGTAATTACATATCGGGGAGTAGTGTTTGTATGCGATGCAGAAAACAAGTGTCTTTTGCTCGGCGATTGTTCCAATCTCAATAACTGCATCAACGTACCGCTTTCCGGTGGCGGAAATCTTATTTTTAACAGAAATAATATCAGCTCCATTTCACAGGCGATAGGTATGTTTAGTCCTGAGGACGTAAGCAGAATTATGAAAGCAATTGCCGAGGATACAAAGAGTAAGCAGATGCAAAATGAAATTGATGAGGATATAAATGAAACCGTAGGCGGACTTGCAGACAGTGCAAACGGTATATCTGATAGAGCTTCTGTCTCCAATGTAAAGGAAACCTCCAACGATGACAGGGTAGATGATTACGACACCGATATGTCCTCATCTGATTCTTCTAAAACTGATTACATGAAAACGGTACAGGAAAAGATTGAGGAAATATATCAAAAGCTTATAAGCGGAGATACAGAGGTATCCTATCAGATAGGCGGGGAAAGCATGACCGAAAAGGAATGGGAAATGCTTCTTGCAAAATTTGATAATATACAAGAGGACATAAGGGAGCATGCTGAGGAGGAACAGGAAAAAAGGGCAGCGGATGAACAAAAAATTTTTGCTTTAGACGAAAACGGAAATGTTTTGTATGATAATGCCACTGCAACACTCAAATCCCTTATATCTGAAATCTCAGTGTGCTACTATTCGGACAATGAGAGCGAGCAGACCATATACATAACCTGCTATACGGAGGAGGGGATTTTTTGCAGCCGACAGGGACAAATGGATGGACTTCTTTGGAGCATGAAATATTCCGAGAGCAGTCAATATGAAAAAGTTATGAATTTCCTGAACAATTTTAACTCTGGCGACAACTTAAGATTTGCCTCCCATGAGAATTTTTGGAGGGACTTTTTAAGCGGCGCCCTTGATACGGATGAATTTATGGATTTTTGGAGTACAACAAATAACGGCATACCTGATTACACAAGAGCCGTTGGGGCTTCTGCCTTTATAGATTACAATAAGATAAAATTTGCAAAATACATGAACAGCTCCTCCTTTGTGTTGTAGCATATCCTGAAAAGCTAAATTGAACGTTTAATTCCTGTTTATACCTTCCTGATGATGAATTTACTCCATCATCAGGAACTTTGTGTCTTGAATTGTGCTTATTTAAATGGTATAATTTAAAGGATTGTATTGAAGAAACACCGAGACAACTGAAAATGTTCTTTTCTGTGTGAAAACAATATTTTCAGTCGTTTCGGAATCTTAATACAAAATAATAACAAGGAGTAAAATTTATGTACAAGAAGTTTGAGATGGAGCTTGCAGGAAGAACTTTGCGCGTTGATGTAGGCAGAGTTGCAAAGCAGGCAAACGGTGCAGCACTTATGCACTATGGAGACACAGTGGTTTTATCAACTGCTACGGCTTCAGAGAAGCCTAGGGAGGGGATTGATTTCTTCCCATTGTCTGTTGAATATGAGGAGAAGCTTTATTCGGTAGGAAAAATACCGGGAGGCTTTAACAAGAGAGAGGGTAAGGCAAGTGAAAATGCCATTCTTACGTCAAGAGTTATTGACCGTCCTATGAGACCTCTTTTCCCAAAGGATTACAGAAATGATGTTACACTGAATAACCTTGTTCTTTCCGTTGATCCGGAGTGCTCACCAGAGCTTACTGCTATGCTTGGTTCTGCTATAGCAACTGCTATTTCTGACATTCCATTTGACGGACCATGTGCAACAACGCAGGTTGGAATGATTGACGGTGTTTTGGTGTTTAATCCAAATGCAACACAAAATCTTATATCAGACCTTAAACTTACGGTTGCTTCAACAAGAGATAAGGTTATTATGATTGAGGCAGGAGCAAATGAGATTCCTGAGGATAAAATGATAGAGGCTATCTATGCTGCCCATGAATTAAACCAGAAGGTGATTGCTTTCATTGACAAGATTGTAGCCGAGTGTGGAAGACCAAAGCATGAATATACAAGCTGTGCAGTTCCGGCAGAGCTTTTTGATGCAATCAAGGGTATTGTAACTCCTGAGCAGATGGAGGAGGCAGTATTTACGGATGAAAAGCAGGTTAGGGAAGAAAATATCAGACAGATAAAGGAAAAGCTCGAGGAAGCCTTTGCTGACAACGAGGAGTGGCTTGCGGTATTGGACGAGGCTGTATACCAGTATCAGAAAAAGACTGTAAGAAAGATGATTTTAAAGGACAGAAAGCGTCCTGACGGAAGACAGATAACACAGATAAGACCACTTGCCGCTGAGGTTGACACGATTCCTAGAGTTCACGGCTCAGCAATGTTTACAAGAGGTCAGACACAGATTTGTAATATTGTAACCCTTGCACCTTTGTCAGAGGCACAAAAAATTGACGGACTTGATGAGAATGTTGTATCAAAGAGATATATGCATCATTATAACTTCCCGTCATACTCTGTGGGTGAGACAAAGCCATCAAGAGGTCCGGGACGTCGTGAGATAGGACATGGAGCATTGGCAGAAAGAGCACTGATTCCTGTACTTCCTAGCGAGGAGGAGTTCCCATATGCTATCCGTTCCGTATCAGAGACATTTGAATCAAATGGTTCAACGTCAATGGCATCAACCTGTTCATCCTGTATGGCACTTATGGCAGCAGGTGTTCCAATCAAAAAGATGGTTGCAGGAATTTCATGTGGACTTGTAACGGGAGATACAGATGACGATTACGTTCTCTTAACTGATATACAGGGACTTGAAGATTTCTTTGGCGATATGGACTTTAAGGTAACAGGTACAACTGAGGGTATCACTGCAATACAGATGGATATCAAAATTCATGGACTTACAAGACCTATCGTTGAGGGTGCAATCGAGAGGTGTCGCGAGGCAAGAATGTTTATCATGGATACATGTATGAAGCCGGCAATTAGTGAGCCAAGACCTACGGTAGGCGAGTTTGCACCAAAGATTATTCAGACGGTTGTAGACCCTGAAAAGATTGGAGAGA
This sequence comes from uncultured Lachnospiraceae bacterium, assembly GCA_947652735.1. Classification (GTDB taxonomy): domain Bacteria; phylum Bacillota; class Clostridia; order Lachnospirales; family Lachnospiraceae; genus Coprococcus_C. The sequence continues at coordinate 38,952 of CANTEG010000013.1, forward strand.
TTATCGGCCAGAGAGGAAAGACAATCAACTCTATCATAGAGGAGACAGGTGTAAAGATAGATATTGATGATGAAGGACGCGTTTCAATCTGTGGCGTTGAGCAGGAGGGAATGGACAAGGCATTAAAGATTATCCGTTCCATCGTTGACCCGATAGAGGTTGGAAAGACATACGAGGGTAAGGTTGTAAGAATCATGAACTTTGGAGCTTTCGTGGAGCTTTCACCAAACAAGGATGGACTGATTCACATTTCAAAGCTTGCAGACCATAGGGTTGAAAAGGTAGAGGATGTCGTAAATATAGGTGATGAGGTAAAGGTGAAGGTTCTTGATATTGACAGAATGGGCAAAATAAGCCTTAGCCTTAAGGATGCCGAGTAAAAAAACAGAACATTTTAAAGTTGTAAATGGGGCTTTCTTGATGTGACAGCCCCTTTTACTTAAGTAAGAACGCTTGCTTGAGATTAAACTATTTTCTTGAATATAAGGTATGGAGGATGAGCAATGAGATATGGCTACTTTGATGATGCGAATAAAGAATATGTAATAGACAGACCGGATACACCTGCTCCTTGGGCAAACTATCTTGGTTCACCTGAATATGGTGCTATTATTTCTAACAACGGAGGTGGTTACAGCTTCGTAAAATCTGGTGCAAACGGAAGAATATTAAGGTATGTGTTTAACGGATTTGACCAGCCGGGAAGATATATCTATATCAGGGACAATGCCTCAAAGGATTTTTGGTCCGCATCATGGCAGCCAGTTGGTAAGTCTTTGGATACATATAAAAACAGATGCCACCACGGTACAGGCTACACAAATATAAAGGCGTCTTATACGGGAATTGATACGGAGGCACTTTACTATGTTCCTCTTGACAAGACACACGAGGTATGGAGTCTTAAGATTACAAACAACTCGGACAAAGAGAGGGATTTGTCTGTTACAGGTTATTGTGAGTTTACAAATGATAATAATTATGAGCAGGATCAGGTAAATCTTCAGTATACACAATTTATTACAAGGACATATTTTAAAGGTAACAGGATTAAGCAGGTAATCAATGAGAATGTAAATAAAGGCACTGAGGTAGATGGAAATACATCATTTATGAGATTTTTCGGTCTTGCAGGTGGTGAGGTTGCAAGCTATTGCGGAGATAAAGAGGAGTTTCTTGGCAGATACCATACTTACGCAAATCCTAAGGCGGTTATTGAGGGCGATTGCGGAAATAAATTGAACTACAATTCAAATGCTTGTGGAGCTCTTGAGACAAAGATGACTCTTGCACCGGGAGAGTCAAAAGAAATCGCGTTTATCCTTGGCATGAAAAATGACGCTGAGGCAGAAGTGGTGATAGCAGGCTATAAGGATGTTGCAGAAACAAGCAGGAACGAGCTTGAGGAGCTTAAGAATTACTGGCATGGAAAGCTGAATCATTTACAGGTTAAGACGCCTAGTGAATCATTCAATGCTATGATAAATACATGGAACGCTTATCAATGCTTTATGACGTTTATATGGTCAAGAGCAGCATCGTTTTCGTATTGCGGTTTGAGAAACGGATACGGTTATAGGGACACGGTTCAGGATATTCAGGGAATTATTCATTTGGCACCTGAAATGGCACTGGAAAAAATACGGTTTATGTTGTCGGCACAGGTGGACAACGGCGGTGGACTTCCACTTGTCAAATTTGACCACAATGCAGGACATGAGGATACACCGGATGACGAGTCCTATGTAAGGGCTACGGGGCATCCTGCATACAGAGCAGACGATGCATTATGGTTGTTTCCTACAATCTACAAGTATATTGCTGAGTCAGGAAATGTAGATTTTATTGATGAGGTTATTGTATTTGCAAACGGAGGAGAGGGAACGGTTTATGAGCACTTAAAGAGAGCAATAGACTTTTCCATGAACAGGCTTGGAAATAACAACATGCCTGCGGGGCTGCATGCAGACTGGAATGACTGCTTAAGACTTGGCAAGAAGGGTGAATCTACATTTGTTGCAATGCAGCTTTACTATGCAATGACGGTACTTCGTGGATTTGCCGAGAGAAAAAATGACAGTGAATACATGGAATACCTTGATAAGGTAAAGAAAGAGCTTGGTGACACCATTCAGTCAAAATGCTGGGAGGATGACCGATATATACGTGGCTACAAGGAAGATGGAATGATTATAGGTTCCAAGCATGACCCTGAGGCAAATATGTGGCTGAATCCACAGTCTTGGTCGGTGATAAGCGGTCTTGCCTCAAAGGAGCAGGCGGAGAAAGCACTTGAATCTGTGCACAGGGAGCTTAACACACCATATGGTGTAAGACTTATGGCACCATCATACGTTGACCATGCTTTTGATGGAGCACTAATGCTTTTATTTAATCCGTCAACAAAGGAAAACGGAGGTATCTTTTCACAGCCACAGGGGTGGATTATACTTGCCGAATCACTTATGGGACATGGAAATCGGGCATTTGAATACTTTGAGGAAAGCTCACCTGCATCCATGAATGATAAGGCTGAAATTAGAAAACTGGAGCCGTATTGTCACGGGCAGTTTACGGAAAGCTCAGAAAGTCCTTTTGAGGGCAGGGCACATGTGCACTGGCTTACAGGAACCGCGTCAACTGTAATGGTTGGATGTGTTGAGGGAATTCTTGGGATGAGACCTGACTTTGAGGGATTAAGAATCGCACCGTCAGTTCCATCTGATTGGAAAGAATTTGAAATATCAAAGGTGTTCAGGGGTAAGAAGCTGAACATTAAGGTATCAAATCCTGACGGGGCAGAGAGTGGATACAAAACTCTTACATTAAACGGCGAAGCGATGACGGACAATTATATTCCGTGTGACAAGCTTGCAGATGTAAACGATATCTGCCTTGTGATGTAACTTAATTAAAAAATAAAAATTTCTATAAAAACAACAGGCGGTTACAATTTATTACTTGTAACCGCCTGTTGTTTTTTATAATAAAAAACTTCGTTTCCTACTGACACGAATTTGATAAAAAAGTCATTGGTCAAAAATAGTAACAAAGATAACACATATAAGTTATTTAAAAAAAATCCAAGGTGTTAATGAAAAAGCTCCCATCGTAAAAATATGTAACTGCCACAATACGATTAGAGTTTCCGTTGACAGTTACAACAAGTAACTCATTTGTTTTAATATTTTGGTAGTAGGTACCTGTTGAACGTGTATCCATAAGGTCATCCAAAATGCTGAATTCGTTGTCATATGTAAATGCAATATTGTCAGCAACCTTATATTCAGGGTCACCTATTTTAACCCCAAATAGCTGATAGCCCTTACCGTCTATGGCTATGCCAAACTGCTTATTATTCTTGTAAATAATTCCTATCCCTCCATTGGATTTTACTGTAATGCCGTTACTTACATTGCTGTAAATAGGGAGGCGGCCAGACCATGCACTGTCGGGTTCAAAGCTTCCGCTAAGCTTAAGCTGCTTTATGAGTGTTGCCTCATCGGATTTTACATAATCCGTAATATCTGTCGTGGTGAAGCTTGGTTTGATTACACTTTTATAAACAATTATGAAAGCGGCGGCCAAAATAATAAATATAAATATTCGGATAATCAGCCCTACATGTGAATTCTTTCGGGATGCGACAGGCGCAGGAACTTCGTCAAATTTAATTACAACCGGCTTTGGGGTAGTTGTATCCTGCATTTCACCGTAAACATCATCCTGGATAAATTGTACATCACTTTGGTTATCCCTGCTTTCATTTTTTGTGTCATTCTTTAGCTTTAATTCCATAGTTTTTTGTCCTTTGTTACTTGTTTTTTGTTAGGATACCATATATTAAGTTGACACGCAAGCGTGTCCATTCATGATATTAATCATATTTCTTTTTTGGAATAAAAAACCCATCAGTGTACAAAATAGTAAAAGAGAAAAACTGAAAATGAAAAAGACGGAGGTTACTATTATGTGTAGTGAAAACGGTAAAAATAAAGATGAAGAAAAAGAATTGCCTGATAAATATGAAAATGGTCTTGTTAAGGAGCTTGGGCATTACATTTTGGAGTCAAAAAATCAGGGCAAGGGGATTGTTTTGTTAAATATAGCGGGAGAAATTGAGGGACATGAGAAGCTTGGGAGTAATTCAAAGGTAAGTAAATATGAGCTTATACTGCCATTACTTGCACTGGTTGAAAATGATGAGAGTATAGAGGGGCTCCTTGTTTTGCTAAATACAGTAGGCGGGGATGTAGAGGCGGGTCTTGCCATAGCAGAAATGATAGCATCCATAAATAAGCCTAAGGTCTGTCTGGTTCTTGGCGGGGGACATTCCATAGGGGTACCCCTTGCAGTTTCAGGCGACGTTACTTATATTGTGCCAACTGCAACGATGGTTGTTCATCCCATAAGAATCAACGGCACTGTACTTGGAGTAAGACAAAATTATGAGTACATTGAAAGGATGCAGGACAGAATCATAAAATTTACGGCAAGCCATAGCAGGGTAAAAGAAGATGAGCTTCGGGATATTATGTTTAACACGAAAGAGCTTATCAAGGATATCGGTTCCGTTCTGATTGGCGAGCAGGCCGTAAGCAGGGGGATTATAGACAAGGTGGGTGGAATCAGCGATGCCATGAATTGTTTATATGACTTGATTAATAAATCGAAAAATAGTACAATATAAAAGCGTGGGCATTTGTCCCGGGGGTGGCTGCTGTGCAGATATAATCCTTGGGACAACAGTACTTCTGAGGGGTAAAAATGGGAGCACCAAAAAATGTCTGCGAAGATATGAATGATAAGGAGACAGACGATGGCTGGTCAAAAAACAGGTTCTAAATCCAATTCAAAAACCAATTCCGGCAAGGCAAAGAATGGGAAAATAGACAGTACATATACAAGAGAACGAAAGGCATCGGCAGTGAAGGCTTTAAATGAGGAGAGCAGTTCAAGAAAAAATGAAATATTTCTTTTTGTTTATTTGGCTGCCGCATTATTTCTTGTGCTGAGTAACTTTGGACTCTGCGGTGTTGTAGGCAAATTTGTATCAAGGATATTCTTTGGCTTGTTGGGAACTATATCTTATATTATTCCGCTATACATTTTTTTCTCGGCAGCATTCCTGCTTTCAAATGGGGCACAGAAAAAAATTGTGAAAAGAGTGCTTTGCGTGGCAATTTTTCTTGTTGCACTTGCCTTTGTGTGTCAGCTTATAAGCGGAGCTGACGATGTGACAATCAAGAGCCTGTACGTTGATGGTGCAACACATAAGAGAGGCGGCGGAGTGATTTTAGGCGGGATTTTCGCCTTGCTTTATAAACTCATTGGAATGTCGGGTTCAGTAATACTGATAGCACTGTTGACGATTATAGGAATTATTATTGTCATGGATGTGTCCATTGTCGGTATGATAAAGGATAGTCTTGATAAGGATTACGAAGATGATGAGGATGACGACATTGAAGCCGATTTGCAAAAGCGGGAAAAGAACAAAAATATGATGAATAACATAAGGGTTCTTGAGTCGGCAGATAACAAAAAACAAAAAACAAAGAAGAAAAAGGTTAAGGTAAATACGGAAGAAGTACATGAATTAAAACCGCTTCCACCGAAAGATTTCTTTGAGCTTGATGACCTCACATATGAAGAAAAGCCGATAAGCAGTGTCAAAGAAGAAAAGACAGCCACAGGTAAGGTGCAGGAAACTACGGCAAAGACAGCTCCTGCTACGGATATATTTGCCCAAACTGAGACATTTTCTGCAGACAAGGGGGAGGAGCTTTCGGCTTCGCAGGAGGATTTGGAAGAGCCTGTAAAGAGAAAAAGAAAAAAGACAAAAGAATCCCATGACGAGATGGTGGAGGCGAGGGACAGTATTGCAAATGAAATAACTGCAAGTACGGATGACGCCGCAAAAAAACAGCCGACAGGTATGGAGGCTTCATCGGAAAGCTACAGACTGCCTCCGATTGAGTTGCTCAAGTCGGGCAAAGGAAAAAATGTTTCGGGAAATGATGCTTCGGTAAGGGAGACTGCCATAAAGCTAAAAAGCACGCTGGAAAATTTTGGCGTCAATGTATCTGTTACGGACTATAGCTGTGGACCATCTGTCACAAGGTATGAAATTCAGCCGGAACAGGGTGTTAAAGTAAGCAAGATTGTTAATTTGGCGGATGACCTTAAGCTTAATCTGGCAGCCGCAGATATCAGAATAGAAGCACCGATACCAGGGAAAGCGGCTGTGGGAATTGAGGTTCCGAACAAAGAAAGTCAGGCTGTTAATTTCAGGGAGCTTTTAGAGTCGGAAAGCTTTAAAAAGTTTCCGTCAAAGATAGCATTTGCAGTAGGAAAAGATATAAGTGGACAGGTTGTCGTGGCAGATATCGCAAAAATGCCGCACCTTCTTGTTGCAGGTGCAACAGGCTCAGGAAAATCAGTCTGTATCAATACACTGATTATGAGTATCCTTTACAAGGCAAGACCTGACGAGGTTAAGCTCATTATGGTGGACCCGAAGCAAGTTGAGCTTAGTATATATAACGGTATACCACATATGCTGATACCTGTTGTCACGGACCCGAAACAGGCAGCAGGAGCCTTAAACTGGGCTGTTATGGAAATGACCAACAGATACCAGCTTTTTGCACAATATAATGTCCGTAACCTACAGGGCTATAATGATAAGGTGAAAGCTGTTACGGGCAGCGAAGAAGGAAATGAGGAGTTAAAAAAGCTTCCGCAGATTGTGATTATCGTTGATGAGCTTGCGGATCTTATGATGGTTGCACACGGAGAAGTTGAGGATGCAATTGTCCGTCTGTCACAGCTTGCAAGAGCAGCGGGTATACATCTTGTTATAGCGACCCAGAGACCGTCTGTTGATGTCATAACAGGACTCATAAAGGCAAATGTTCCATCACGTATCGCCATGACTGTTTCATCAGGTGTGGATTCAAGGACGATACTTGACATGGTTGGAGCGGAAAAGCTTTTAGGAAAAGGTGACATGCTGTTTTACCCTACAGGATATCCAAAGCCTGTGAGAGTACAGGGTGCATTTTTATCTGACGATGAGATAGCAGATGTTGTTAATTTCTTGAAGGAACAGTCGGGCACTATTGAATATGACAGTAAAATCACTGACGAGATATCCAAGGCAAAGGCAGGTGGAGCTTCGGCAGCAGGAAGTAACTCGGAATATGATGACTATTTTGTTGATGCAGGAAAGTTTATTATCGGTAAGGACAAGGCATCAATCGGTATGCTACAGAGAGTCTACAAGATAGGCTTTAACAGGGCAGCAAGAATTATGGACCAGCTTTCTGATGCGGGGGTTGTGGGTCCTGAGGAGGGCACAAAGCCAAGAAAGGTTTTAATGACAATGGAAGAATTTGAAAATTATGTTGAAGAATTCCTCTAATTATAATATAGTGTTTAGATGTATTTGTAGAAAGGAAGAAGTATTAATGACAGATATTGAAATCGCACAAAAAGCAGAGCTTAAAAATATAAAGGAAGTGGCCGCTGCTTTGGATATAACCGAGGATGACATAGAGCTTTACGGAAAGTATAAGGCAAAGCTGTCAGATGAGTATATCAGCTCGGTAGAAAAAAATAAGGATGGCAAGCTCATTCTTGTGACAGCAATCAATCCTACACCTGCAGGAGAGGGAAAAACAACTGTTACGGTTGGACTTGGCCAGGCTATGGGAAAACTTGGCAAGAGAGCAGTTATAGCCTTGAGGGAGCCGTCACTTGGACCGTGCTTTGGAATCAAAGGTGGAGCAGCAGGAGGAGGATATTCACAGGTTGTTCCAATGGAAGATTTAAATCTTCATTTTACGGGAGATTTTCATGCCATAACCTCAGCAAACAATCTTTTGGCAGCTCTTATGGATAATCATATCCATCAGGGAAATGCCCTTCGGATAGACACGAAAAGAATTGTGTTTAAGCGTTGTCTTGATATGAACGACAGAGTGCTTAGAAATATTGTCGTAGGTATGGGAAAGAAAGCGGACGGCGTTATGAGAGAAGACGGATTTGTTATTACTGTTGCATCTGAAATTATGGCGATACTCTGTCTTGCTTCTGATATAGCAGATTTACAAAACAGACTTTCCAAAATTATTGTGGCATACAACGTGGATAATGAGCCTGTGACAGCAGGAGACCTTAATGCGGTAGGTTCTATGACTGCACTGCTTAAAGATGCCATTAAGCCAAACATTATCCAGACCCTTGAGCATACACCTGCACTCGTTCACGGCGGACCGTTTGCAAATATAGCGCATGGATGTAATTCAGTCAGGGCTACAAAAACTGCCCTTAAAATCGCGGATTATGTCATAACTGAGGCGGGCTTTGGCGCTGACCTTGGTGCAGAAAAGTTTTTTGATATTAAATGCAGAATGTCAGGACTGAAACCAGATGCGGTTGTTTTGGTTGCAACGGTAAGGGCACTGAAATATAACGGTGGTGTGCCAAAGGATGCACTTGGAACAGAAAATATTGAAGCATTAGAGCGGGGTATTGTAAATCTTGAAAAGCACATGGAAAATCTTAAACTTTACGGGGTTCCGATAGTTGTGACACTGAACCGGTTTGTTACGGACACGGAAAAAGAGCTTGCATTTGTAAAGAAGTTTTGTGAGGAAAGAGATTGTGACTTTGCACTTGCAAATGTATGGGAAAAAGGTGGAGAAGGCGGAATAGAACTGGCAAATGCCGTTTTAAACACAATTGAAAACAAGGAGAGTAATTTCAAGCTTTTGTATGAGGACAGTCTTTCAATCAAAGACAAAATAAAAACAGTGGCAACAAAAATATATGGAGCCGATGATGTTACATATAGTGCGGAGGCTTTACGTGCAATTGACAAAATTGAAGCGATGGGCTTTTCAGGTATGCCTGTATGTATGGCGAAAAATCAGTATTCGCTTTCGGATGATGCAGGAAAGCTTGGAAGACCTACAGGCTTTACGGTGAATATCAGAGAGGTTTATGTAAGTGCAGGAGCAGGCTTTGTTGTTGCAATTACAGGTCAGATTATGACAATGCCAGGGCTTCCTAAGGTGCCTGCGGCAGAACGGATATTTGTAGATGAAAACGGAGCAATTAACGGATTATTTTAAAGGAGAACTATATGGCAAACATAATTGATGGAAAGGTTATATCAAAACAGATTAAGGATGAGCTTAAGGAACAGGTTGCTTGTTTAAACAGGGATGGAAAGGAAGTATGTCTTGCTGTGATTCAGGTTGGGAATGACCCTGCATCTACAGTCTATGTGGGTAACAAGAAAAAAGCATGTGAGTACATTGGCATAAAATCACTGGCATATGAGCTTCCTGAGAAAACTACGGAGGCAGAGCTTATAGAGCTGATTGAAAAGCTTAACAAAGATGACAATGTTCACGGAATACTCGTCCAGCTTCCTGTGCCAAAGCACATAAACGAGGAAACTATTATAAATGCCATATCACCGTCAAAGGATGTTGACGGCTTCCATCCTTCAAGCGTAGGTGCCCTGAGTATTGGAAAAAAGGGCTTTGTATCATGTACGCCTGCGGGAATTATACAGCTTTTAAAGCGTTCCGGAATAGAGATATCGGGAAAGGAATGTGTGGTTGTTGGAAGAAGCAATATTGTAGGTAAGCCGATGGCTATGCTGCTGCTTCGCGAAAATGGAACAGTGACCGTATGCCATTCCAAAACCAAGGATTTAAAAGAGGTATGTAAGCGTGCAGACATACTTGTTGTTGCAATCGGAAGACCAAAGATGATAGATGCATCCTACGTCAAGGAGGGAGCAACTGTGATAGATGTGGGAATTCACAGAAACGAAAACGGCAAGCTTTGCGGAGATGTAGATTATGAGTCTGTTGAGCCTGTTGCAGGTGCGATTACTCCTGTTCCGGGTGGCGTTGGTCCTATGACGATAGCAATGCTTATGAATAACTGTGTAGAAGCTGTTTTATAGAGTTGGTTCATGTGTTGAAAACAAACTTGGTTTTATAGAAAACGGTGTTTCTTATAGGCACGTTCCCAAAGGAACCTGTTAAGTAAAAGATGGATGTTTAAAGCTGGTAGGGGGCTTGGTATGAATATTTTAATGATATCCCTTGGCTGTGATAAAAACTTATGTGACAGTGAAGCGATGTTGGGGCTTCTTTCGGCTGCCGGCCATAATATTACAAATGATGAAAATGAGGCGGATGCTGTTGTCATAAACACATGCAGTTTCATTCACGATGCAATGGAGGAGAGTATTAACACAATCCTTGAAATGGCGCAATTAAAGAGTGAAGGGCTGAAATACCTCATTGTTACAGGATGTCTTGCTGAGCGGTATAAGGACAGTATATTGACGGAGATACCTGAGATAGATGCGTGTGTAGGGATTGGAAGCATAGATAAGCTGACGGACGTTATAAAGGAGCTTGTACTTCGTGATACGAAAGATAGCGCATCTGAGCATGAGAAGATAACTGTATATGATGATATAAACCGTCTGCCACTCATAGATGAGAAAAGAATCATTACTTCGGGAACATTTATGGCGTATCTGAAAATTGCAGAGGGGTGTAACAAGCACTGCACTTACTGCGTCATACCAAGTATCAGAGGCAGTTACAGAAGCGTTCCCCAAGAGCGCCTCATATCAGAGGCAGAATATCTGGCATCTATGGGAATAAAGGAGCTTGTGCTTGTTGCTCAGGAGTGTACATGCTATGGAGAGGATTTGTATGGTAAAAAGACACTTCCTGTACTGTTACATAAGCTTGCAGATATAGACGGGATACAGTGGATAAGGCTTCTTTACTGTTATCCGGAGGAGATAACGGATGAACTGACAGAATGCTTTGTTACCATTCCTAAGCTTGTACATTATATTGATATGCCTTTGCAGCATTGCGAGGACAAAATACTTGGAAGCATGGGACGGAAAACAAATAAGGAGTCCATTAAAAATGTAATAAATAAGCTTCGGGATAAGGTTCCTGATATTGCAATCAGAACAACCTTTATTACAGGGTTTCCGGGTGAGACGAAGGATGACCATAAAGCACTGCTTGCTTTTATCGATGAGATGGAATTTGACAGACTTGGTGTATTTACTTATTCCAGACAGGAAGGTACACCTGCCGGTAAATTTGAGAATCAGGTGGACGTTGAAATTGCGGAGTGCAGAAAAAATGAAATTATGGAGCTGCAACAGGAAATTTCACTGGATAAAAATCTGAAGCTTGTAGGACAGACAATGAAAGTCATAGTTTACGGCTACTCGAATGATGCAGGGGTATATGTGGGAAGAACATATAAAGATGCACCGGACATTGACGGGCTTGTGTTTTTTGACTGTGACCATGAACTGATATCGGGAGATATGGTTGATGTTGAGATAACCGAAGCCGCACCGTATGATTTGATAGGAGAGATAAAAAATGAACTTGCCGAATAAATTAACAATATTGAGGGTTGTATTAATACCTTTTTTTCTGGTAGCACTTATGGTTGAGGGCATTCCTTATGGAAAATGGATTGCACTTGGTTTGTTTGCGGCTGCCAGTCTGACAGATATGCTGGACGGAAAAATTGCAAGAAAATATAATCTGATTACTAATTTTGGAAAATTTATGGACCCTTTGGCAGACAAGCTTTTGGTCTGTTCTGCCATGATTGCGTTAATTGATTTAGGAAAAATACCTGCATGGGTCGTTATCGTTATTATTTCGAGGGAATTTATTATAAGCGGATTCAGATTGATTGCATCCGACAATGGCATAGTGATAGCAGCAGGCTGGTGGGGAAAGGTAAAAACTGTCGTACAGATGTTTATGATAATACTGTTAATTTGTGATTTTGGTGGTAAAATTGCAAAAATTGCAGAAACTATATTGATATATGCGGCACTTGTTCTTACGGTTGTATCACTGATAGATTATCTTGTGAAAAATAAATCCGTACTTTCTGACACAAAATAAATGCAGCATAAGAATGGGCTGAGGTTCAAGTGGAGAGACTTTAATATGGTGGAATTAAATGATAACTCGGAGCACCTGATAGAGAAGCTTCGGGAAAAGGGATACACAATTACAACGGCAGAGTCCTGTACGGGCGGCATGATATCCTCAACACTCGTCAATATTCCGGGTGCGTCGGATGTGCTTTCCTGTGCATATGTAACCTATGCAAACGAAGCAAAAGAAAAAATACTTGGTGTAAAAAGTGAAACCTTAAATAAATATGGTGCAGTGTCTGCCGAGACGGCAAGAGAGATGGCAGAGGGAGCGGCACGTGCGGCGTCAGCACAATGTGCAATTGCGGTTACGGGAATTGCAGGACCTGACGGAGGGACAAAGGAAAAGCCTGTGGGAACAGTTTATGCAGGCTTTTTTGTGTGTGGAAAGGTTGTAGTTGAGAAATATTTATTTTCGGGTAGCAGATACGAAGTGCGTTACCAGACAGCACTGAAAACCATAGACAGATTATGGGAGCTTATTAATAATGGTAAATTAGCATAAATAGCTTGATTTAATATTCGAAAAAGTATACAATTACAATCGGAAGAAATTGGTTTTGATTTCGGTCAATACCTAAAATAAATCAAATGGAGGACTAAAAATGAGTAACAAACTTAGTTTGTCAGCAAGCGATAGAATAGCCAAATTGCTTGATGACTCAAGCTTTGTTGAGGTCGGTGCTTATGTTACAGCAAGAAGTACGGATTTTAACATGCAGGAAAATGATACTCCAAAAGATGGTGTTATAACCGGGTATGGTGTTATCAACGAAACTCTTGTGTATGTTTACAGTCAGGATGCAACTGTGCTTGGCGGTGCAGTGGGTGAAATGCATGCAAAGAAAATTGCAAACATATACGACATGGCTATGAAGGTGGGGGCACCTGTAATTGGTCTGATTGACTGTGCAGGACTCAGACTTCAGGAGGCTACGGATGCCATGAATGCTTTTGGAGAGCTTTACCTTAAGCAGTCACTTGCATCAGGGGTTATTCCGCAGATAACGGCAGTATTTGGAACATGTGGAGGCGGTGCGGCACTGATTCCTGCACTTACTGATTTTACATTCATGACTTCTGCTGATTCTAAGATATTTGTAAACAGTCCAAATGCGTTAGACGGAAATAACGCATCCAAGCTGGATACTGCTTCTGCTGAGTATATAAGCAGTAACACTTCACTTGTGGACGGTGTGTTTGATAGTGAGGAAGAGCTTCTTGCACAGATTAGGGGACTGATAGACATACTGAACGATACTTCGGAATGCACGGATGATTTAAACAGAATTATCCCAAATCTTGACAGTCTTTGCGACAACGCAAGAGAGGTGCTTAAAAATATTGCTGACAACAATGTATTTTTTGAGGCATATAAGGGATTTGCAAAGGATATGGTACTTGGCTTCATTAAGCTTGACGGACAGGCAGTAGGCTGTGTGGCAAACCAGAAAGAGGCAGGCGGTGATTATCTGTCAACCTCAGGTGCTTATGTGGCAGCAGATTTTGTTAAGTTCTGTGATGCATTTTCAATACCTGTACTCACATTAGTAAATGTAAAAGGCTTTGTAGGTACTGTGGCAAATGAGCGTATGATTGCAGATGCAGCAGCAAAGCTTACTTATGCATTTGCAAACTCAACTGTGCCAAAGGTAACACTCGTTATGGGCGATGCATTTGGAACGGCTTACACCGTTATGAATTCAAAGGCAATCGGTGCAGATATGGTATATGCATGGCCTGCTGCAAAGATAGGAACCATGGATCCGGAGATGGCAGTTAAGATTATGTATGCAAAGGAAATTGAAGCTGCCGAGGATAAGGTTGCATGTGTTGCAAAGTACAAGGAGACGTACACAAAGCTTCAGTCCAGCGCAATGGCTGCTGCTAAGAGAGGCTATGTGGATGACATTATAGAGCCTGATGCAACAAGAAAGCGTCTTGTGGCTGCCTTTGATATGTTATATGCAAAGACAGAGGAAAGACCTTATAAAAAGCATGGAGCATTTTAAAGAAGAGGTGACAACTAAATGAAAATTAAAAAATTATTAATCGTAATTTCCATGTTAGCTGTTATGTTCTCTTTATCAGGCTGTGATGATGAAAAAAAGGCTCCTTTTGAATATGATGACTCTTCAATTGTTCTTGACACAATTACAAATTTCAACAACTATGCGGGTGTGTCAGAGGAATATGCAGAATATTATATTGAAAACGGAACCAACTTTGAAAAGTCGGCTGTTAACGGTATAAGACAGGCAGTGGAGAACGACAAGGTAGGAGCTTTTCAGGATTACTCAATCATACTTTCAAACCAGCAGTCAACAGGGATGTTCAGTCCTGAGTCAGTTGATTATGAGATAGAGGAAACTGAGGATGCGGTTCTTGTAACTGTTTTAAACAGAGCCGAGAAAAGAGATGTAAAGGTAACAGTAAAATATGTAATTAATCCGGATTATTTTATTCAGTTAGATAAGGCTACACAGTATTATTCTCCGGATAACCTTGTGTCACTGACAGAGGCGTATGGTATATCCGTTGATGATATGATGCAGCAGTATGGATGTGACAGTCTGGAACAGCTCGGGAGAGTGTTGGCGGTTGAGGAGATGAATTACCAAAATCTGAAGCCGTATATTGCTGATGAGATGGTTGTATCAGCCGTTTACTCAACAAAGGAACTTATGGCATCAGCAGGAAGAAATACGTTGATTGGAATGGGAACGGTATTTGTAGTTCTTATATTTATCTCGTTCATAATATCATTGTTTAAGTTTTTACCTGCATTGTTTGCACCAAAGCCAAAGCTTACAGAAGCAAAGGAGGAACCGGTTAAAAAGGCTCCAGTACCCGCACCTGTGGCAATGGCTGCACAAAATGAGAATCTTGCAAATGACGAAGAACTGGTTGCTGTTATTACAGCGGCAATTTATGCGGCATCAGCAGGAGGCGCAAATGCAGTAAGTAAGGATAAGCTTGTGGTAAGGTCAATAAAACGCGTAAGAAAGTAGCATAACCGTTTTTCAATATAAATTATCTAGGAGGAATATTAAATGAAGAATTATAGAATTACCGTAAACAATACAGCATATGACGTAGCAGTTGAGGAACTGGGAGCATCAGCAGCTCCTGTTGCAGCACCTGTAGCGGCAGCGGCACCTGTAGCAGCTCCTGCACCTGTAGCAGCAGCGGCACCTGCGGCATCAGCAGGAGCAGGTAAGGTTAAGGTAGCGGCACCTATGCCTGGAAAGATTTTAAATGTTAAATTAAATGCCGGCGCTTCTGTTAAGAAGGGCGATGTTATTCTTATACTTGAGGCAATGAAGATGGAAAATGAGGTTGTTGCACCTGAGGATGGTACAATAGCAAGTATTGATGTTGCAGAGGGTGCTTCAGTTGAAGCAGGAGATGTTCTTGCAACATTAAACTAAGAGATGAAAACTTTGTACCCAAAAAAACAGGAGGTAACAGCTAAATGAGTAGCTTTGGAGATATTTTAAAAAATCTGGCTATGCAGACAGGCTTCGCAAGTCTTACATGGAAGCACTACGTTATGATTTTAATCGCGTGTTTCTTTATGTATCTTGCAATAGTCAAGGGCTTTGAGCCGTTGCTATTAGTTCCTATTTCCTTTGGTATGTTTCTGGTTAACATGTTTCCGGGAATTATAGAGGAAGGCGGACTTTTGCATTATTTTTATTTATTGGATGAGTGGAGTATTTTACCGTCACTTATTTTCTTAGGTGTAGGAGCCATGACTGACTTCGGACCGCTGATTGCCAATCCAAGAAGCTTTATACTTGGAGCTGCGGCGCAGTTTGGTATATATTCTGCTTACTTTCTTGCGTTCCTTATGGGATTCAATGGAAAGGAAGCAGCAGCAATTTCAATCATAGGTGGTGCTGACGGACCTACATCAATATTCCTTGCCGGAAAGCTTGGCATGGGTGGTACACTGATGGGACCGATAGCAGTGGCTGCATACTCTTATATGGCACTTGTGCCTGTTATACAGCCGCCTATTATGAAACTTCTCACAACAGAGAAGGAAAGAAAGATAAAGATGGGACAGCTTCGTCCGGTAACGAAACTTGAGAAAATTTTGTTCCCTATCATAGTTACACTTGTAGTTGTTCTTATTCTTCCGACTACGGCACCGCTTGTCGGCATGCTTATGCTTGGAAATTTATTTAGGGAGTGTGGAGTTGTAAAACAGCTTACAGAGACCGCTTCCAATGCCCTTATGTATATTGTAGTTATTTTACTTGGAACATCTGTTGGTGCTACAACAAGTGCGGAGGCATTCCTTCAGATGAGTACACTTAAGATTGTTGCTTTGGGACTGATTGCATTTATGTTTGGTACTGCGGCGGGAGTCATATTTGGTAAGATAATGTGTAAGGTTACCAAGGGCAAGGTGAATCCGCTTATAGGTTCAGCAGGAGTTTCAGCCGTTCCTATGGCAGCAAGAGTTTCACAGAAGGTTGGTGCAGAGGCAGACCCTACAAACTTCCTTCTTATGAATGCTATGGGACCAAACGTTGCTGGAGTTATAGGTACAGCAGTTGCGGCAGGTACATTCCTTGCAATATTCGGTGTTTAAAATATC
Organism: uncultured Lachnospiraceae bacterium; assembly: GCA_947652735.1. Lineage (GTDB taxonomy): Bacteria > Bacillota > Clostridia > Lachnospirales > Lachnospiraceae > Coprococcus_C. Next base: position 55,589 of record CANTEG010000013.1, read on the forward strand.
CTAAGGGGGACCGGCGAAGCCGGTGGATGCCTTAGGATACGGCTCCATGCGAAGCATGGAGTATAGTCAGTAAAATATTATTAGGAGGACATATAAATGGCAGTAGAGAAAAAACCGGTAAAGATTACCGAAACCATATTACGTGATGCCCATCAGTCACTCATTGCTACGAGAATGACGACTGAGCAGATGCTTCCCATTGTAGACAAGATGGATAAGGTTGGATACCATTCCGTTGAGTGCTGGGGTGGAGCAACCTTTGATGCATCACTTCGTTTCCTGAAGGAAGACCCATGGGAAAGATTAAGAAAGCTTAAGGACGGATTTAAAAATACAAAGCTTCAGATGCTTTTCAGAGGGCAGAACATACTCGGATACCGTCATTATGCAGATGATGTTGTTGAGTATTTTGTACAGAAGTCAATTGCAAACGGTATCGATATTATCCGTATATTTGACTGTTTAAATGATATCAGAAATCTCCAGACGGCAGTTAAGGCAGCTAATAAGGAAAAGGGACATGCACAGGTTGCCCTTTCCTATACGTTAGGTGAGGCATATACCCTTGACTACTGGAAGGATATGGCTAAGAAAATTGAGGATATGGGTGCAGACTCTATCTGTATTAAGGATATGGCAGGACTTTTGGTTCCGGCAGCAGCAACTGAGCTTGTTACGGCATTAAAGGAAAGTACAAAGCTTCCGATTCAGCTCCATACACACTATACATCAGGTGTTGCATCAATGACTTACATGAAAGCAGTTGAGGCAGGCTGTGATATTATTGATACAGCGATGTCACCGCTTTCCATGGGTACAAGCCAGCCTGCAACCGAGGTTATGGCAAAGTCCTTTGAGGGCACGGAGTTTGACCCTAAATTTGACCAGAACCTGCTTGCAGAGATTGCAGATTACTTTAAGCCGATGCGTGAAGAATGGCTTGCAAGCGGATTGCTGAATCCAAAGGTTATGGGAGTTAACATTAAGACACTTCTTTATCAGGTGCCTGGAGGTATGCTTTCAAACCTTGTATCACAGCTTAAGGAAATGAATGCTGAGGATAAGTTTGACGAGGTTCTTGAGGAGGTTCCAAGAGTCCGTAAGGATTACGGTGAGCCACCGCTTGTTACACCTTCAAGCCAGATAGTTGGAACACAGGCTGTGTTAAACGTAGTTACAGGTGAAAGATATAAGATGTGTACAAAGGAGTCAAAGGCTCTGGTAGGTGGTGAGTATGGTCAGACTGTACTTCCTATCTCAGAGGAGGTCCGTAAAAAGGTTATCGGAGATAAGGAGCCTATTACATGCAGACCGGCAGACCTGATTGAAAATGAGCTTGATAAGCTTGAAAAAGAGATGGCGCAGTACAAGCAGCAGGATGAGGATGTGCTTACTTATGCATTATTCCCGCAGGTTGCAATTGATTTCTTCAAGTACAGGGAAGCACAGCAGACAAATATTGATGCGTCTGTGGCAAACACTGAAAATAAAACGTATCCGGTATAACCCGGCAGATGATGGGGCTGTCCACACAGCTTAGTGTGACAGCCCCATGTTTAATTTAATAGAAAACTTCGTTTCCTATTAGGCAGGATTAAAAAGCCTGCTAAGATTCGCCCAAAGTGCCATAAAGATAGTGGAGAAATAAAAAGTGCCATAGGCACTTTGTTCTGTGGATAATTATGAGAGAATATAATCAATATGATGTAATAATAATAGGGTGCGGTGCTGCCGGTATGATGGCAGGAATTACGCTGGCAGAAAAGGGAAAAAAGGTCGTCATTCTTGAAAAAAATGATAAGCCAGGCAAAAAGCTTTTTATTACGGGAAAAGGAAGATGCAATCTGACCAACAACTGTGATGATGAACAGCTTTTTGCCAATATTGTGACGAATCCGAAATTTATGTACAGTGCCATAAGTAATTTTAACAGCAAAGATACAATAGATTTATTTCAAGAATTTGGACTAAAACTTAAAACAGAGAGAGGTGGCAGGGTTTTTCCTGCATCAGACCATTCTTCGGATGTAATCAGTGTGCTTACCACGAAGCTAAAAAGGCTGAATGTCGATATCCTGTACAACAATGAGGTTTGCGGTGTTCTGGTGGAAGAAGGCGACCTTTGCAGATGTGTAAAAGGCATTATGGTAAAAGAAAATGGAAAAATCTTTGATGTTTCCTGCGAAAATGTTGTTGTGGCAACGGGAGGTCTGGGATATCCATTAACAGGTTCTACAGGTGACGGTATTCAGTGGGCAAGGGAGCTTGGACTGTCCGTATCCGAGCCGAAGCCTGCACTTGTGCCTCTTGAGGTATCGGGAATTAACTGCGAGGAACTGATGGGACTTTCCCTTAAAAATGTTGAGGTGTCATTTCAAACGACTGTAAAAGGGAAAGAAAAAGTGGTTTACAAGGCATTCGGTGAGATGCTGTTTACACATTTTGGTGTGAGTGGGCCTGTAATTTTATCAGCCTCCTCTTATTTACACAAATATGACGGAGAAAAAACAGAGCTTTTTATCGATTTAAAGCCTGCACTGACTGAAAAACAACTTGATGACAGGGTAGTCAGGGATTTTGCTGAAAACATAAACAAGCAATTTCGAAATGCTCTAGATTCATTACTTCCAAGGAAGTTGATTCCCGTGATTATAGAACGGTCAAACATCAATCCGTACAAAAGGGTGAATGAGGTAACAAGGCAGGAAAGAGAACAGCTTATTACATGTATAAAAAAATTTAATCTGACAGTAACGGGATACAGAGGCTTTGATGAGGCAATTATAACACAGGGGGGGCTTAATGTTAAGGAACTGAATCCAAGAAGCATGGAGGTTAAATCAATAAAAGGGCTTAGATATATCGGAGAGGTTGTAGACTGTGATGCACTTACAGGCGGTTATAACTTGCAGCTTGCGTGGAGTATGGCAAGACTTTTAAAATAGTTAGAGATGAGCAAAACTACATTTTAAAAATAGCGAGTTTTGCTCATCCCTAAAATTGATAATTAGGGAGGAAATTATGAATATTGCGATAGACGGACCAGCGGGCGCCGGAAAAAGTACCATTGCGAAGGCAGTGGCAAAGGAACTTGGATATATATATGTGGATACGGGAGCCATGTATCGGGCAATAGCATTATATATAATTGAAAATAATATTGATGTGGAAGATGAAGAACGTGTATCCCAAGCGTGCAATGAAATAGATGTTCAGATTAAATATGAGGACGGCATGCAGCAGGTGTATTTAAACGGACGAAATGTTCAGTCGGAAATAAGAAAAGAGGCAGTGGGAAATATGGCAAGCACTGCAGCGGCAAAGAAACCGGTCAGGGATAAGCTTCTTTTACTGCAAAGAAATATTGCCGAGAGAAATGATGTGGTTATGGATGGAAGGGATATCGGTACATTTGTACTTCCTGATGCAGAATATAAATATTATCTCACGGCTTCTGTAAAAACAAGGGCAATGAGACGATATAATGAATTGAAAGCGAAAGGTGAGACGCCTGACATAGCCAAGATAGAGGAAGATATAGAGAAAAGAGACTATCAGGATATGAATCGGGAAATTGCACCGCTGAAACAGGCAGAGGATGCAATCTATGTTGACAGCTCAGATATGACGATTGAACAGGTTGTAAGTCTTATGTGCAATAAAGTGAAATAAAACAGAAAAGAGAAGCTGGTTTATGAGAGAAGTTTTCCTTGCCGAAACGGCAGGATTTTGTTTTGGGGTAAAGCGGGCTGTAGATACGGTTTACAATGAAATTTCAAACCCCGGAAATGAAAAAGTGTATACCTATGGCCCCATAATACACAACGAGGAAGTTGTGGGCGACCTAAAGTCGAAAGGCGTTACTATTTTGGATGAGGATATCTTTGAACATGTAGAAGACGGCAGCTTATCGGGGAAAGTCATTATACGGTCTCATGGTGTGGGGCGTGCCATATACGATAAGCTTAATCAGTCAGGACTTACGGTTATAGATGCAACATGTCCTTTTGTAAAAAAAATTCATAAAATTGTAGATGAGGAAAGTGCAAAGGGAAACCGTATCGTTATAGTTGGCGATAAGCATCACCCGGAGGTTCAGGGTATCATAGGCTGGTGTAATACGGAGCCGATTGTGACAGATTCCGTGGAAGATGCGTCGAAAATTGACGAAATTACGGAAAAAAATGTGATTTTAGTTGCGCAAACTACATTTAATAGCATTAAATTTAAAGAATTAGTTGAATTTTTTCGAAAAAAATATTATAATGTTTGTGTTTATAATACCATTTGCAATGCTACGCATGATAGACAGGCAGAAGCACGGGAACTTGCAGCCCAGGTTGATGCCATGATAGTCATTGGTGGTATGAAAAGCTCTAATACACAAAAGCTGTATGATATGAGCAAAAAAGAATGCAAAAATACTTACTATATTCAGACACTCGTTGACTTGGATTTAACTGTTATAGAATCCGCTAAGAGGGTAGGTATTACGGCTGGGGCATCTACCCCAAAAAACATTATTAAGGAGGTTTATGACAGTATGTCAGAATTAAGCTTTGAGGAACTGCTCAAGCAGTCAGAAGAAAACCAAACAAAAATAAAACCGGGTAGTGTGGTGGAAGGAAAGATAATAGACGTTAAGCCTGATGAAATCGTTGTTGATATTCAGTACAAGGCAGACGGTATTATTACCAAAAATGAATATTCAAATACGCCTAACCTCGACCTGACAACGGTTGCCAAAGTAGGAGATCCGATTAAGGTTAAAGTAGTAAAGACGAATGATGGAGAAGGACAGGTTCTGCTTTCCTATAAGAGGGTAGCGGCTGAGAAATCATATGCCATGCTTGAGGAGGCATTTGAAAATGAAACAGTTTTGAAAGCTAAGGTTACACAGGTCGTTGAAGGCGGTGTAAGCGTGTCGGTTGAGGAGTGCAAGGTATTTATACCTGCGAGCCTTGTTTCAGATGTATATGAGAAAAACTTAAGCAAGTTTATGGATCAGGAGATTGAGTTTGTCATTACTGAATTCAATCCTAAGAAGAGAAGAATTATAGGAAATAGAAAGAAACTTATCGTAGCTGCTAAGGCCGAAGCTGCAAAGAAGCTTTTTGATTCAATCAATGTTGGTGATGTTGTAGAAGGAACAGTTAAAAATGTCACATCATTTGGTGCATTTATTGATTTAGGCGGAGCAGATGGTCTTCTCCATATTTCAGAGATGTCATGGGGAAGAATTGATGACCCTAAGAGTATTCTTAAGGTTGGCGATAAGGTTAAAACATTTATTAAGGATATCAATGGCGAGAAAATAGCATTAAGCTTAAAATTCGAGGATGCGAATCCTTGGGTTAAGGCAGGAGAGAAATATACTGTAGGAAGTGAAGTTACAGGAAAGGTAGCTCGAATGACTGCATTTGGTGCATTTATTGAACTTGAGCCAGGCGTTGATGCACTTTTGCATGTTTCCCAGATTTCAAATGAGCATGTTGAAAAGCCTGAGGATGTATTTAAGATTGGTCAGGAGATTACTGCAAAGGTTGTAGATTTCAAGCAGGAAGACAAGAAAATCAGTCTCAGCATAAAGGCAATGCTTAAGCCTGAAGAAGATGTTAAGGAATCAGAGGAAACAGTGGAGGAATAATTTAATATGGCATATGGGTACGAAGAATTCAAAAAGGATGTGTATAAGCTTACAAACATCAATTTGGATATGTACAAGGAACGCCAGATGAAAAGAAGAATAGAATCCCTGATTGACAGAAAGGGTTTCCAAGGCTTCGATGATTTTTTCAAAGGTATGAAACAGGACAAAGCTCTGCTTCGTACCTTTGTTAGTTATCTCACAATAAATGTATCACAATTTTACCGTAATCCGGGACAATGGGAAACTTTCGAAAAGGAAATGATACCATACCTGAAAAAAAGCTACGGTGATAAGATAACCATCTGGAGTGCGGCATGCTCAACAGGGGATGAGCCGTACACATTGGCAATGATTATGTCAAAGTACATACCGACGAACAAGATAAAGATTATAGCGACTGACATTGATGAGGATGTTATTGCCTTTGCAAAAGAAGGCATTTATACGGAAAAGAGTCTTGTTGATTTGCCTGAAGAATATAAGAAAAAATATTTTAAAAAGGTTGATAATTTTCACAGTCAGATATCTGACGAAATAAAATCCTGCGTAACATTCAAGAAGCATAATTTGCTTGAGGATGCATACTTTAAGGATGTAAGCATGATTGTGTGCAGAAATGTTGTTATTTATTTTACGGAGGATGCAAAGGATGATGTGTACCGTAAGTTTCATGGTGCATTGTCCAAGGACGGATTGTTATTTATCGGTAATACGGAACAGATTTTGCATGCGAAGGAAATGGGATTCCAGGCTGTTAAAACATTCTTTTACAAAAAAATATAAGGTATGGCTTGATTTATTTTGCTTGGTATGATATAGTATCCTAGTTGTGAAAAAAGGGATGGTCCTCTGTATCTTGTATGATATAAGAACGTCTAAATTATTTAGGAGGTCACACAAATGAACACAAACGAAATTATCAAGAACATTGAGGCTGCCCAGATTAAGGAAGTAACAGAGTTTAATGTTGGCGATACAATTAAGGTATACGCTAAGATTAAAGAGGGCGAGAGAGAAAGAGTACAGGCTTTTGAGGGAACTGTTCTTAAGAAGCAGGGCGGAAGCTGTAGAGAGACATTCACTGTAAGAAAGAATTCCAACGGTGTAGGCGTTGAGAAAACATGGCCGCTTCATTCACCAACAATCGAGAAGATAGAGGTTATCAGAAGAGGTAAGGTAAGACGTGCTAAGCTTAACTACTTACGTGACAGGGTAGGTAAGAAGGCTAAGGTAAAAGAGCTTGTAAAATAACGAATAGGATGACTGGAGATAAAAGCTCCAGTCATTTTTAAAATAACAGAAAATTTTAGCGGGTGACATGATATGAAACGTACAACAAATATGCTTGAAATAAAAATAAAAGATAAGTCAGTGAAAAAGCCTGTTAAAAAAACAAAACACAGAATTTTCAAGGGCATTTTTAACTGGATTATTCTTGTTTTAGTTGCCATAGTAACCGGATACGCTTTTGTTATGTTCGGATTTCAAACAATTAATGTTGTAGGACCGTCAATGAATGATACATTGAAGGACGGACAGGTTGTTGTTGTAAATAAGCTAAGCTATAAATTTGGAAGTGTGGAACGATACGATATTGTTGCGTTCTCCTTAGTTGAAAATGATGATTACTATGACATAAAAAGGGTGATAGGAATGCCGGGGGAGACTGTATCAATTGCTGATGGTGTTTTGTATATTGACGGACAGCCTCTTGGAACAAGTGTTGTTTCAGGTAGTATATTGACGGAGGGCATTGCCAAAAAGGGTGTAACCCTCGGTGATAATGAATATTTTTTACTAGGAGATAATGTGAACAACAGTGAGGATTCAAGATATACAAACATAGGAAACGTAAGTAGTGCGGAAATACTTGGCAAGGTTATATATACTTGGAGCCCAAAGGAAAGCAGAGGAAAAATAAAATGAATATTCAGTGGTATCCGGGTCATATGACAAAAGCGAAAAGAATGATGCAGGAAGATATCAAGCTGATTGATATTGTGGTGGAGCTTTTGGATGCACGAGCACCAATGAGCAGTAAAAATCCTGATATTGATACACTTGCATTAAACAAATACCGTCTGGTTATATTAAACAAATACGACCTTGCAGACAGCAGGGCTACGTCTATGTGGGAAAAATATTTCAGGGATAAGGGATATTTTGTTGCATGTCTTGACTCCAGAAAAAATACGGGTATGAAATCGATTACCGATACAATTATGGAAGCGTGCCGGGAGAAAATAGAGCGTGACAGAAAAAGAGGAATTATTAACAGACCGATTCGTGCCATGGTTGTTGGAATTCCAAATGTAGGGAAATCAACATTTATTAATTCATATGCAAAAAAGGCATGTACAAAGGTTGGAAACAAACCAGGTGTCACAAAGGGAAAGCAGTGGATAAGGATAAACAAAAATGTTGAGCTTTTAGATACGCCAGGAATTTTATGGCCAAAGTTTGAGGATGAAAGAGTCGGATTAAATCTTGCCTATATCGGCTCGATTAATGATAACATTATATCTATGAGTGAACTTGCACTTGGTTTGATTACGTTTCTGAAAAAAAATTATTGTAATGTATTGCAGGATAGGTATAATATAGATATTGAGAAACAGGATTTTGAAATTCTTCAGGATATAGCTGTTAACAGACAATGTATTCAAAAAGGAAATGAACCGGATATTGAAAAGGCTTCAATTTTGTTATTTGATGATTTTAGAAGCGGGAAACTTGGAAGAATAAGTTTGGAAATGCCGGAATAAAAAATAGGAGTTGACCTATCATGGGTTTAAAAAAGAAAAAAAATAATAAAGAAATAGAACAAAAGACTGAAAACGTTTCCGTGGATGAAGAAAAAAAGGATAGAAGCGAAGAAGCTGCCACGACGGAAGATGCTGATGACAAAAAAGATAAAACCTTGGAAGGTAAGGGGAAAAAGGCTTCAAAGGGTAAAAAAGAAAATTCTAGTATGAAAGAAGACGCATCCGAATCTGAAGAAGATGCTGAGGGAGTGGAGTCAGAAGACAGCAAATCCAAAGAAAAAAAGAAACGGAAGAAAAAAGAAAAAAAGCAGGAGAAAAAGCCAGAGGAAGTCAACATCGTAAAGGAACTGCTAAGCCTTATCGTGTACATAGGCATAGTTGTTTTGCTGTGTTATTTTATTATTAATTTTGTGGGCTGCCGTTCGAGAGTCGATGGTGCTTCAATGAATCCAACTCTTGAGGATGGGGATAATCTTTGGGTTGATAAGCTTTCTTACACCTTTGGTAAGCCTGACAGATTTGATGTTATTATCTTTAATTATGATGAAAATACAACCTATGTTAAAAGAATTATAGGTCTGCCGGGAGAGACAGTGAGGATTGACCAGAAAGGGCAGATTTTTATCAACGAACAGCTTCTTGTAGAAAATTACGGTTTGGAAGCTATACATGCCAATAATCTTGGGCGGGCGAACCAGCCTGTTTTACTGGGTGAGGATGAGTACTTTGTGTTGGGTGACAACAGAAATAACAGTTCTGACAGCAGATGGCCTGATGTTGGAAATGTACAAAAAGAGGATATCGTCGGAAAGGTTGTTTTAAGAATATATCCATTTAAGAGCTTTGGCTTTGTAAAATAACATGTGAGGAAGGTGGGCTGTTGCACTACAGTGTGACAGCCCTATTTTAAAAGGTATGAACATAGGAGAAATAAAGAGTATATTTAAAAATATACATGAGGATGACAGGGACGGACTGGAAAAATTTGTAGCGGATTTCGGTGGGGATACCCGAAGCGGCGTCACGGCGGTTGTAAATGCTGCAAAAAAGAAAATTGAGGCATACGATAATGAGGTTATAAGAACAGACAAAATGTATGCATTTGAGGATAAGTATGCCGCTATGGGCATGAACTATATATGCGGCATTGATGAGGTGGGCAGGGGACCCTTGGCAGGACCTGTTGTTACCTGTGCCGTTATATTGCCGCGGGATGAAAAAATACTTCACTTAAACGATTCCAAGCAGCTTTCTGCACGTAAGAGGGAGGAGCTTTATGACATTATAATCAGTCGTGCCGTTTCATACGGAATTGGTATTTCCAGTGAAAACAGAATTGACGAGATAAACATTTTGCAGGCAACATATGAGGCTATGCGGATGTCCATAGAAAATTTAAAGGTAAAACCCGATATTCTTTTAAATGATGCAGTAAAAATACCTAATGTTAACCTGACACAGGTGCCGATAATAAAAGGGGATACATTATCTGCGTCCATAGCTGCTGCAAGCATAGTAGCAAAGGTTACAAGGGACAGGATGATGGTGGAGTATGATAAGCTTTACCCAGGATATGATTTTGGAAGCAATATGGGATATGGCTCAAAGAAGCATATAGAGGCAATAAAATCTATGGGATTATGTGAGATACATAGAAAAAGCTTTACGGGAAATTTTGTGGATATGCAGCATTGAAGACGCTTTGCTCTTTGCTAAGTAATTAACTGATATTTGATACGATTGGAGTGTATGTATGAATATATCTGATAGGGGAATTAACCCAGGTGTAGGACGGGAACTGAATCATGTTTTTACCAAGGAGCAGATAAATGCCATAAAAAATACTGACGGTCAGTCGGCAAATGCACAGATAGCAAAGGTTGCAGTTGGTGAAATGTTCCGGGGACAGATTCTTGATATAACAAACAATCAGGTGAGTATTGCACTTGACGGAAAAGGTGTCTTAAGTGCAAGGATGCTTGACTCGGTTAATCTCAACATAGGCGATACGCTTTCTTTTCTCGTGCAGGAAAATGATGGTGTAAACGTTATGATAAAGCCTCAGGCGGAGTCGGCAGGGGCAGTTAAGGACAACGCCATCTTTAAAATTTTAGAGGGCAACAATCTTATGCCTACCGAGAAAAACTATCAGATTGCCGAGGCTCTTATGAATCGGGGAATGCCTGTTGACAAGGCACATATGCAGCAGATTATGCAGCAGTCTTATAAGTTTTCGGATACTTCCATTGACACATTAATCGCATTAAACAAGCTTGGGATAGAAGTAAATGAAGCAAATATCAGGCAGTATACGGATTACATGAATAATTCACATCAGCTTTCGGGAAATCTGAATGCATTAGCCACAGAGCTTGCTGATTTTTTCACTGCCGAAATACAGGGAATGGCAGAAGCAGGAGAGACACAAAACACGGATACCATGCTTGCCAAGAGCAACATGGTGCTTGAGATTATAGCGGACAGTGTTGATATGCCTTCTGAGGCATTAAATGACATAGTAATTCATGCAAATAAGGACGCTGGTCAGGGAATAAATAACAGTGAAAATACGGCAAATATAAAAAGCAATATATTGCAGGAAACAGTAGGAAGCAAGGCGGCTTCTGAGGTAGCGGGCAGTATTCTTGAAAATGTCATCGGTGAACTTTCAGACAAAACAGGCATGGAAAACGGAACCATGAAAGTAATTTTTGACAAGCTATCATCAATGGGATTTAACAACGAAGATTTGTCAAGACTTGCAAAGGAATCAGATTCACCTGTTAAGCTTTTAAATAACATAAATAAAATTTTGGAAAATAATAAGGAGCAGATACCTGCGGAGACAGTGAAGAACTTTTTTTCTTCCCCTGAATATAACGGTATGCTGGGAGAGGCAACAGCGAAAAAATTCTCAATTAACCCAAGGGATATGCAGGAGCCAAAAGAGCTTGATGACTTATACAACAAAATATATGAGAAGACAAATAAGCTTATGAACACCCTCTCAAAGGCAGGAACGGGCGGGCCGGGAGGAGAAAACTTAAACAACACCGCAAAAAGCGTTCAGGAAAGAATTGATTTTATGCAGAATCTAAACAACATGTATGCGTATGCACAAATACCTGTAAGAACTGCGGGAAACGAAATGAATTCGGAGCTTTTTGTATATATGAACAAGAGGGCAATGAAGGATGCAAAGGATGAGGTAAGTGCACTGCTTCATCTTGATATGGAGCATTTAGGGGCAACAGATGTTCATGTCAGCCTGCATGGAAGTACGGTTCACACAAGGTTTTATGTTGAGGACGAGGAAAGTGCACGTATTATAGATGAGCATATGACTATGCTTGAAAAGGCAATTAACGACAGCGGCTATAGTCTGACCAATGAGGTAATAGCAAGAGAACCATCACTTGCAAAACCGACAACAAATATGGTCGTGGATGAAATGCTTGGAAATGACCTTGAAAAAAGTGTAAAGAGATATTCATTTGATATAAGAATGTAGGTGATAATATGGCATCATTCCAACATAAAAATGAGGGTGAAAAAAGCAAAAAGGCAGTTGCACTGCTGTATGATCCATCCAATCAGGCACCGCAGGTTGTTGCAGCAGGTAAGGGGGCACTGGCAGATAAAATCATTGACAAGGCGAAGGAAAGTGATGTTCCCTTATATAAGGATACAAACCTTGCAGAGACATTGTTAAAGCTGGATATCGGAGACTGCATACCGCCTGAGCTTTATGGTGTTGTGGCAGAAATACTCGTATATGTGGACCGGATGGACAAAATACGTGCTAAAATAAAAAAATAAAGAAGAATAACAAATAAATAAGAGATAGGCAAAATTTGATTCTTAAAATGTAGTTGGAGAAAGTTGAATTTTGTTAATGACCGGAGGTGTTACCATCAACAGGAGAAGCATAGGTGCAAGGTATGAGGAGACGGCAGCGGCTTACCTTGAAAGCTGCGGCTATGACATACTTGCAAGGAATTACAGAAATAAATATGGTGAACTTGATATAATAGCCAAAAAGGAAGAACTTCTCGTATATGCGGAGGTAAAGTACCGCAGCAATACAAATTGTGGGGACCCCTTGGAAGCAGTTGACAGAAGAAAGCAGATACAGATATGTAAGGTGGCAGCATGCCATTACGCAACATATGCAGCAAAATCGTATCAGCCGTGCAGGTTTGATGTGATAGGTGTGTATCATGACGAAACAATACGGCATATTGAAAATGCATTTGAATTTTATTGGTAAAAAGGAATTAGATATATGGAGAGAAAGAAATTTGATTTAAGATTGATGGATGGAGAAATTTTGAAAAGACAGGAGGGTAAGCTGATGTTTATACCTCCATTTTTCTATGAGGGAGAACGGTCAACTTATATAGATTATAGTCTGGTTAAGGGAATTGGCGATGATGCCATTGTGCCTGTCATAAAGTACAAGCTGTTTTCGGAGTGTAGTGACATAAGGCATGGCTTTTCCACAAGAATGGGCGGAGTAAGTCATGACCATCTGGCAACCATGAACCTAAGCTTTTCCAGAGGCGATGACAGAGAAAACGTAATTACAAACCATAAACGCTTTGCGAAAGCAGTGGGCTATGACTGGAAACAGCTTGTTCTTTCAGACCAGGTTCACAAGACCCGGATACATAAGGTGACAGCGGGGGATGCAGGCAAGGGTATTACGAAAGAAAGCGACATAAAAGAAACAGATGCACTTATGACAAATGAAAGAGGCATACCGCTTATGACATTTTATGCAGACTGTGTACCTGTTTTTTTCCACGACCCTGTAAAAAAGGCAGTGGCACTTGCACATTCAGGCTGGAAGGGCACTGTTGCAAAAATAAGTGAAAAGGTAATACATGCAATGGGAGAGGAATATGGAAGTAAAGCATCTGACATATTATGTGCAATCGGACCTTCCATATGCCAGGAATGTTATGAGGTCAGTGATGATGTGATTAAACAATTTATGGATAATTTCGGAGATGCATCGAAAGAATTTTTCTATGAAAAAGAAAACGGAAAATATCAGCTAAATCTTCATGCTGCATGTAAATACACAATGCTTTCGGCAGGAATACATGAGGAACATATAGCTATGCCTGACCTTTGTACATGCTGTAATCCAAATGTGCTGTTTTCACATAGGGCATCCAATGGTATGCGTGGAAACTTAAGTGCGGTAATCATGCTGTCAGAATGAATAAAATTCAGATGGTAAAGCTCTTTACAAGTTCATGGGTTTATTGTACAATCAATCGGAGTGGCGAAAACGCTGTTATTGAAATGGAGAAATAAAATGGGTAGACCGGTAGTTGCCATTGTGGGACGACCAAACGTTGGAAAATCAACGCTGTTTAACACGTTGGCAGGAGATAAAATATCAATCGTCCAGGATACGCCTGGTGTAACAAGAGACAGAATATATGCGGATGTATCATGGCTAAAGTACAATTTTACAATCGTTGATACAGGCGGTATTGAGCCTGAAAGCAACGACATAATTTTAAAGAGCATGAGAGAACAGGCAGAGATAGCAATATCGACTGCTGATGTTATTATGTTTATAACTGATGTGAGGCAGGGACTTGTGGACGCGGACGGAAAGGTTGCAGATATGCTCAGGCGTTCAGGGAAGCCTGTGATTCTTGTGGTAAACAAGGTTGACAGTTTTGAGAAATTCATGCCTGATGTTTATGAGTTTTACAATCTGGGTATTGGCGAGCCTATGCCTGTATCGGCAGCATCACAGCTTGGGCTTGGAGATATGCTTGACGAGGTTGTGAAGCATTTTGATGACAGCGATACATTGGATGAGGAAGATGAGAGACCGAGAATTGCAATTATCGGAAAGCCGAATGTGGGCAAGTCGTCCATAATAAACAAGCTTTTAGGAACAGACCGGGTTATCGTGTCTGACATTGCAGGAACAACAAGGGATGCAATTGATACAACCATAAAGCGTAACGGGACGGAATATGTGTTTATTGACACGGCAGGACTTAGAAGAAAGAGCAAAATTAAGGAAGAAATAGAGCGTTATAGCATTATACGAACCGTATCGGCGGTGGAAAGGTGTAATGTTGCGGTTCTTGTAATAGATGCGGCTGAGGGCATAACGGAGCAGGATACAAAGATTGCAGGTATTGCCCATGAGCGCGGGAAAGGCATGGTAATTGTTGTAAATAAATGGGATGCAGTAGAAAAGGATGACAAGACGATTTACAAGGTTACCAATGAAATAAGACAGAAGCTTTCTTACATGCCGTATGCAGAGCTTTTGTTTGTGTCTGCAAAGACAGGGCAGAGACTAAACAAGTTGTTTGAAGTAATTGATATGGTAATTGAGAACCATTCCTTAAGAATAGCGACGGGTGTATTAAACGAGATTATGGCAGAGGCGGTTGCCTTAAATCAGCCTCCGTCGGATAAGGGTAAGCGACTGAGGTTATACTATATAACACAGGTGTCCGTAAAACCGCCAACATTTGTCATCTTTGTAAATGACAAAGAGCTTATGCATTTTTCATATACAAGGTATATTGAAAATAAAATAAGAGAAGCATTTGGATTTAAGGGAACACCACTTAAATTTATTATACGTGAGAGGAAAGAAAAGTAATGATACTTGCCAGAATTCTTTGTCTTTTTGGTGGCTATGTGTTTGGTCTTTTGCAAACATCATATATATACGGAAGACTAAATGGAATTGATATAAGAGAGTACGGAAGCGGAAATGCAGGAACTACAAATGCATTAAGAGTGTTGGGAAAAAAGGCTGGGCTTATTGTTTTTCTCGGTGACTCATTAAAGGCGGTAGCTGCTGCGGTAATTGTCAGACTGATATTTAACAATATTTATCCGAATGAGGTATACATGTTTATTGCATATGCGGGTATCGGTGTGGTTCTAGGACACAATTTTCCTTTTTATCTCAAGTTCAAGGGAGGAAAAGGAATAGCTGCAACTGCAGGCGTAGTACTTGGATTTTTGGACCCTGTAATCATTTTGTCATGTCTTGTGATATTTATAATTACAGTAGCAGTTACAAGATATGTTTCACTTGGCTCCATACTTATGGTACTTACGTTTGGAACAGAGTATGCTATATTTGCATGCAAAGGAAAATATTCCTTTGTGCTTTCGCAGGAAGTATCCCAAAAATGCATGGTTGAAAGTATTATTGTGGTGGCTGTCATGGTTATTATGGCTATATACAGACACAAGACGAATATAAAAAGACTTTTAGCACATGAAGAAAATAAACTTGGTAAGAAAGCAGGAGAATAATATTAAGGGAAGGTAATTAAGAATGAATATAGGTGTATTAGGAGCAGGAAGCTGGGGAATTGCATTGACGGTTCTCTTATGTGAAAATGGTCATAATGTAAAAGTATGGTCAATTGATGAAGCGGAAGTAACGATGCTAAATGAACACAGGGAGCATTTGACAAAGCTTCCTGGAGTGAAGATAAGCGATAAGGTTATATGCTCTACGGACATAAAGACTGTTGTGGAAGATACGGAGCTTATCGTTATGGTTGTGCCATCCGTATTTGTAAGAAGCACAATAAAGGCGGCTGCTCCTTACATAAGCAACCAGATTATTGTAAATGCGTCAAAGGGTATTGAGGAAGATACGCTTATGATATTAACTGATGTAATCATGGAGGAGATACCTGGAATAAAGGTTGGTGTCCTGTCCGGGCCGAGCCATGCTGAGGAGGTAGGAAAGCTTATGCCTACAACCGTTGTGGCAGGTGCAGTTGACAAGGAAACTGCGATGCTGATTCAGGATGCATTTATGTCAGATAATTTTAGGGTATATACAAGTCCTGATGTCATTGGAATAGAGCTTGGCGGAGCACTTAAAAATGTTATTGCCCTTGCGGCCGGTGTTGCCGATGGTCTTGGCTGTGGGGATAATGCGCTGGCAGCAATTATTACGAGAGGTATATCTGAAATAACAAGACTCGGAATGGCTATGGGATGTTGTTCGGAGACATTTGGCGGGTTATCGGGTATAGGTGATTTAATCGTTACATGTGCATCCAAGCATAGCAGAAACCGAAGGGCAGGCGTCCTTATGGGTCAGGGTAAATCCTATAAGGAAGCAATGGATGAAGTAAATATGGTTGTCGAGGGTGTATACTCGGCAAAGGCGGCTCTTAAGCTTAGCAGAAAATATGATATTGAGATGCCTATTGTTGAGATGGTAAACAGGGTATTGTTTGATGGTTTAAGTGCACAGGATGCAATGATCCAGTTACTTAAGCGAAATAGAACAAGTGAGTCGGATAAGTTTGAGTCTGACAGGTTTGACTGGTAATAGTTTTGAAAGGGATGTTTATTCATGGGTAGTAAAAGAATAACTCGTGAGGAATTAAAACGTTTAAAAAGGAAAAGGCAAAGGCATATAAATGCAGTTATAACTCTTGTTGTATCAGCAAGCATGATTATTGTGCTTGCTATAAGTGTTATTGTTTTTAATGACAGACCAAGTGATGCTGAGTATGGTGGTCAAATGCATGTTGGTGTAAAAAGTGATTTTGGAACGGGTGACCTGCCTGTAATGGCAACGCCGATTGATGCAAGTGCCGCCTCAAGCGAAGAAGTAACAACAGAAGAAACCACAGAATCTCAATCTACGGAAGATGAATCAGGCTTTGTGGTGCCTGAAACGACCCTTCCATCTGTGGAAGATGTTGTGGGAAATGACTGGTATCCAAAAAACTATGAAAAGGTTAAGGCAGTGGCACCGTTATCATATTTTGATGATACAGTACTGATAGGAGATTCGAGAACGGAAGGGATTGTGCTTTACTCAGGACTGTCAAATTTAAATGCATTTGCTTATAAGGGACTGAATGTCAGTAAGCTTGATTCCGAGGCATGTATCACACTTCCTGAATATGGCGGAAAATACACCTGTTATCAGGCAATCGAGTATACATCATTTGATAATTATTATTGCATGTTTGGTATTAATGAACTGGGATGGTATGATTTGGATGTTTTTATTGAGGACTTTAGTGCACTTGTTGATTATATCAAATCCGTGAATCCCGATGCCAATGTTTATGTGGAAAGTGTTATGCCTGTATGTAAGTCAAGAGAGTCAGGTGGAGATACGGTTTTCACAAAGGAAAAGGTTGATGAGATAAATTCCCTTTTGCTTGACATGTGTAAAAAGAGAAAGGATTGTATATTCTTAGATGTTGGGGCAGCAGTGAGGGATGACGACGGATATCTGCCAGAGGAGGGGTCGCCTGACGGTATTCATTGCAACGCAGATTACTGCAAGCGTGTACTCCAATATATAAGGTGCAACAGATACCAAAAAAAGTAAAAACAATATTTTAAAGGGTAATACCTCTGATTTCTATTACATATATATTTAATAGTGTAATAGAAATTGGAGGTTTTTTATGGATATTTATAAGGACATAGAAGCGAGAACCAACGGTGACATATACATGGGTGTGGTGGGACCTGTGAGAACCGGAAAATCTACATTTATCAAAAGATTCATGGAGCTTATGGTTCTTCCTGCCATCGGTGATGATAACAGCAGACAAAGAGCAAAGGATGAGCTGCCTCAGTCGGCAGGAGGCAAAACAATTATGACAACAGAGCCTAAGTTTATCCCAAAGGAAGCTGTTGAGGTTACAATAGGGGAGGGTATAAAGCTTAAGTGCAGACTGATTGACTGTGTAGGCTACATGATTGATGGTGCGGAAGGACATGAGGAGGATGGGGTAGAAAGACTGGTTAAGACACCGTGGTATGATTATGACGTACCTTTTACGAAAGCAGCGGAGCTTGGAACAAAGAAGGTTATATTTGACCATTCTACTGTCGGAATCGTTGTGAGCTGTGACGGCTCCATTACGGATATTCCGAGAGAATCGTACATAGAAGCAGAAAAACGTACTGTAACAGAGCTTAAGGAAATAGGCAAACCATTTATTATGGTCTTAAATTCCCTGCGTCCTGCATCGCCTGACACAAAGGAGCTTGCAGATACACTTGCAAGAGAATATGGCGTTGATGTTGTGCCTGTCAATTGTGACCAGCTTAAAATGAAAGACATTAACACAATATTTGAGTGCCTTTTGATGGATTTCCCTGTAACGGCAGTAAATTTCAACATACCAAAGTGGGTTGAGGCAATTGACCATGACAATCCCGTAAAGGCATACATGATAAAGGCATCGGGAGAATATTTTAAGGGAATTCACCATATGAGGGATGTGTATAATCTCATGTGTGATGATGACGAATACATTGAGAAGGTTGACCTGAGCAACCTGAATATGGCTGACGGTACGGTTAATATAAATGTTATGCTCTACAACAAGTATTATTATGACATGCTTTCCACAATGCTTGGCACGGAAATAAGGAGTGAGTATGACTTTATAAGAGAGATAACCCAGATGGCAAAGACAAAAAGACAGTGCGAAAAGGTCAGTGAGGCATATTTACAGTCCTGTACTACAGGTTATGGCTCAGTAAGTCCTGACGAGGCAGATATAAAGCTTGATGCACCTGAGCTTATCCGTTCGGGTAATAAATACGGTGTAAAAATTAAGGCGGAGGCACCGTCAATACATTTGATTAAGGCTAACATTACAACCGAAATTGCACCGATTGTAGGTTCAGAGGATCAGGCGAAGGAGCTTATCAGCTATATTAACAGTGACAGTGATGACCAAAATAATATCTGGTCAGTAAATATTTTCGGCAAATCTGTCCAACAGCTTGTGGAGGATGGCTTAAAGTCTAAAATAAGTAAGATTAATCAGGAGAGCCAGCAGAAGCTTCAGGATACAATGGAGAAGATAGTCAATGACTCCAATGGAGGAATGGTTTGCATTATAATTTAAATTATTATATAATAAATCGGACTTAGTCTTAGGACGAAGAATGCGATACGGAGTTGTTAAGGTACATGAGTATTGAGGTAAAGTTAAATGTATTTGAAGGTCCTTTGGATTTGCTGTTACATTTGATAGAGAAAAATAAATTTAATATATTTGATATTCCCATCGTGGATATAACGGAACAGTATCTTGACTATGTAAATCAGATGGATGACTCTGACCTTGACCTTATGAGTGAGTTTTTGGTTATGGCAGGAACCCTGATTAGCATTAAAGCGAAAATGCTTCTTCCGAAAGAGGAGGAGTCTGTGGAGGAAGAAGACCCAAGAAGTGAGCTTGTGAGAAGACTTCTTGAGTATAAGATGTATAAATATGCGTCCTATGAGTTAAAAGATATGGAGTTGGATGCAGAAAAATCATATTATAAGCAGGCTACGCTCCCGAGGGAAGTGTTGGAGTATAAAGAAGAGATAGACCCTGCTGAGGTTGTGGGAGATTTGACGCTGGCTAAGCTTAATGAGATATTTAATCAGGTGATTAAACGTACGGTGGACAGGGTTGACCCAATACGAAGTAAGTTTGGAACCATAGAAAAGGATGAGGTGCGTGTTGAGGACAAAATGGAAGAAATACGCACAGGCATAAAAGGCTTGAGAGGAATTAATTTCAGGACACTTTTGGAGACACAGGCATCTAAAATGAATGTGATAGTTACATTTTTGGCAGTGCTTGAGTTGATGAAAGTAGGAAGTATAGTAATCCGGCAGGAAGACTTGTTTGGAGAAATTATGATAGACTCTCTTGAAATGTAGCATTGGAGGAAATATGGAAGATACAAAAAACAGCATTTTGGCGGCAGTTGAGGCGATACTTTTTTCCATGGGGGAAGCTGTACCTACAAAGGAGCTTTTAAATGTGCTTGAAATAGATGAAAAGGAGCTTAATGAAGCAATTGATGCTTTGATGGCGGAATATGAAGCTGAAAACAGGGGAATAAAGCTTGTGAAGCTGGAGGATTCGTACCAGTTATGTACAAAACATAAATTTTATGATTATCTTACCAAGCTGGTAAATATGCCGAAGAAACATGTTTTAACGGATTCACTTATGGAAACATTATCCATAATTGCATATAAGCAGCCGATTACAAGGCAGGAGGTAGAAGCCATACGTGGTGTTTCCTGTGTCCATGCAATAAACAAGCTTGTGGAGTATAAGCTTGTGGCAGAGATAGGAAGACTGGACGCTGTGGGCAGACCGATACTGTTCGGTACCACAGAAGATTTTTTGAGAAGTTTTGGAGTTACATCCATGGATGATTTGCCTGTTATTACACCTGATAAGATAGAGGATTTCAGGCAGCAGGCTATGGAGGAAATAAATATCAGGGTAGAAACGTAATGGTTCTAAAAATTGCCGGTTTAAGACACTTCCGAGTATGGATATCTTAGACCGGCAATTTAAGTGCCGATGTTCTCATAACGGTTTTTTTATTACTGCATACACCCTGTCGTGCAGACAATGTTTAGTATCGCTACGTCTTTTCCAAGCGAAAATGTGTTTTTATGTCATTGTATGAGAGCTGTTGCTCCTTCAATTCGGATGCCAGCGTCTTGACTTCTGAATTTTATTCTAAAATTTCAGCATGTGAAATATATTAACTATATATTATATTCAAGGGTTTCAGATATGAGGTATTTCAGTACAATTATTGTCATTTTTTCCATGTTGTTTAATTACCCGGTTAATGTGGGTTTCAATGAGCAAAAGGAAATAAAGGAAAATCAGTTATATTCCATTTCAGCGGTTCTCATGGATGGGGATACAGGCAGAATCCTGTATGAGAAAAATGGTGAAGAAGTAAGGTCAATGGCAAGTACAACCAAGATAATGACTCTGATTCTTACATTGGAGTACGGAAATATGGAAGATATTGTGACGGTAAGCTCTTATGCAGCCAAGATGCCTGATGTTCAGCTTGGAATCAAGAAAGGTGAGCAGTACAGGCTTAAGGATTTGCTTTATTCCCTTATGCTGGAAAGCCACAATGATAGTGCAGTGGCGATTGCAGAGCATGTTGGCGGTGATGTGGAGGGGTTTGCCAACATGATGAATAAAAAGGCAGCGGAGCTTGGACTTAAGGATACTTATTTTATAACACCAAACGGTCTGGATGCAAAGGATGATAAAGGGAGCCATTCAACAACGGCGGCTGACCTTGCACTTTTAATGAAATACTGTACAATGGAGTCCCCAAAGAAAGATGAGTTCATCAGCATTTGTCAGACAAGACAGTACAGCTTTCATGAATATGACGGAGCAAGAAGCTTTAGTTTAACAAACAGAAATGCACTCTTTACAATGATAGACGGAGTAATTGCAGGCAAGACAGGCTTTACGACAGAGGCGGGGTATTGCTATGTGGCAGCTCTGGAACGGAACCAAAAAACATACATAATTGCACTTTTGGGCTGTGGCTGGCCGAATAATAAAAGTTACAAGTGGTCAGATGCAAAAAAACTGTTTAACTACGGCATAGACAATTATGACTATGAGATGGTATTAGACAAGAACTTTGCATCGCCTAATATCAGGGTGAAAGATGGGATAGAAAAGGATTATATCTCTACATATGTAAGTGACAGTGTTTCCATGATAATGTGTGACGCGGATGATGTAAGGCTTGAGTCGGAGATACCGGAGGTAATCAATGCACCTGTGTCAAAGAATGAGGTGGTAGGAAGAATCAATGTGTATGTAAATGATAAGCTTTTTACGTCCTGCAATATATATTCTTCTGAGTCCGTAAAAAAGACCAGTTACTTATATTACCTGAAAACAGTAGTGAATTGTTACATCTTTTAAAGGAAAGCACTTATATCGTTTTAAAAACCCGATTTACGGATAATGTAAAATCTGCTAATTTAACTCTATTAGTTGTGGTATTTGCGGACTTCAGCATGAGAGCAAATAAGGAGGAGAGTTGCAATGAAGGTAAAGAGAGTTATTTTGGCACTTATAGTTATGATGATTGTTCCAGTTTTCTTTATATCTTTTATATGCATGGGCGGAACGGTAAAAGCGGCTGAAGAATTGGAGATTGAATTTGAAGAATTGAAGTATCGGGTTCTTGAAGATGGAACGTTGGAGGTTTCAGATTGCTTAAGTGAAGATGAAAAAATTGTTATACCTGAGGAAATTAATGGGAAAAAGGTAACAAGCATAGGAGCATATGCATTTTACTCTTGCTATAGCTTGACAAGTATAGAAATTCCCCCAAGTGTAACGAGTATAGGAACGTATGCATTTTACTTTTGTTATAGCTTGACAAGTATAAAAATTCCTAATGGTGTAACGAGCATAGGGGATGGTACATTTGGATACTGTACCAGCTTGGCAAGTGTAGAAATTCCCCCAAGTGTAACAAGTATAGGAAAAGAGGCGTTTCAATCTTGCAAGTTTTTATACAAAATAGTGCTTCCATCAAGTGTAACCAGTATAGGAGAAGATGCATTTATTTATAGCAATTTAAGAGTCATAACAATACCTCCAAGTGTAACGAGCATAGGGGATAAGGCATTTTATGATTGTTTTGTTATAATATGTGGAGAACCAGATTCTTATGCACAACGGTATGCAGAAAAACACACAACAAGTGAAAGGAAGATACGTTTTAATAACGGGGATGCGTTTGTGTTTCAAAACCTGGCATATAGAGAATTGAATGACGGAACTGTTGAGATTTTACAATATGCAGGAAGAAAAACAGATCTTGTTATACCTGAACGGATGAATGGAAAAAAGGTGACCCGTATAGGTGATGATGCATTTCGGGTTTGCAAAGATTTGACAAGTGTCAAAATTCCAGACGGAGTAACAAGCATAGGAGATGAGGCATTTTATTATTGTGAAAGTCTGGTAAGTATCAATATCCCGGACGGAGCAACGAGCATAGGAACACGTGCATTTGACTCTTGCGATAGCCTTACAAGTATAGAAATTCCAGCAAGTGTAATAAATGTGGGATTCGATGCATTTTCTCAATGTGAGAATTTAACAAGTATTACCGTGGATACAGCATCAAAAGACTATTGTTCTGAAGATGGTATTCTCTATAATAAACATAAAACAACATTAATAACATGTCCGGGAGGCAAAAAAGGAACTGTAAAAATTCCGGACGGAGTAACGAGTATAGAAACACAGGCATTTTATTGTTGCAGAAGTCTGACACGAATAGATATTCCATCGAGTGTAACGGATATAGAAAAATTTGCATTTTATGGTTGTGAAAGTCTGACACAAATAAAAGTTCCGGCAAGTGTAACAAGTCTACAGGATTATGTATTTTATTATTGTACAAATCTGGCAAGTATAGAAATTCCTCCGAGTGTAACTGATATATCTCAGGTTGCATTTACTGAGAAGTATAATCCTACAATATATGGGGAGGAAGGCTCCTATGCACAAATATATGCAGATTTCTACGATATAAAGTTTGTTGCTGGAAGCATACCAGAAGAACCGAAACCGGAAACACCTGTACCTGCCCCTAAGGTTGGAGACAAATTCAGTGATACCAAATCCAAGGGACAGTATAAGATTACGGGGGCACAGACTGTATCTTACATAAAGACAACGGCCGTCTCTGGCAAGGTAACCATACCTGCAACCGTTACATACAAAGGAAAGAACTTTAAGGTAACGGCAATCTATAAGGGAGCGTTTAAGAACAAGACAGGAATTACTGCAGTTATTTTTGGCAGTAACATCGCTACTGTGGGAAGCGAAGCGTTCAGCGGATGCAGGAAGCTTAAGACGGTAACCCTCAATAAAGGTTTGACAAAGCTGGGAAACAAGGCATTTTATAACTGTAAATCGCTTACCCAGGTTAAAATTGGCAGCAATGTAAAAACAATAGGAACATCAGCATTTACAGGATGTACAAGCTTAAAAAAGGTGACGCTTGGAACAGGGCTTACAACAATAGGAAATGGAGCATTCAGCAAATGTACGGCACTGACAGCGATTACAATACCGAAAAATGTAAAGAAAATAGGGAAGCAGGCGTTCTATGGCTGTAAGAGACTAAAGAGCATAACAATAAAGACGACGAAGCTGAAAAGCTCAAGTATCGGTTCCAATGCATTTAAGGGAATATATTCCAAGGCAGTAATCGATGTGCCAAACAGTAAAAAGGCGGCATATAAAAAGTTTTTCAAAGCCAAGGGTGCCGGTAAGAATGCCAAGTATAAATAGAGGATTGTATGCTGGATATTTGTGTGAAATACGAGAATATGGGAGGATATATGATGAGAGTGAAAAAAGTTATTTCAGTGATTGTTAGTATATTCATGCTTGTAGCCTCCATATCACTTTTTATATGTGATGATACAAGGGCGGCAGAGGAATTGCTGTATGAAGATTTTACATATAGAGTGCTTGACGACGAAACGGTGGAGATTACTAAGTATAACGGAAGCTCTTTTGAAAAGGAGCTTGCCATACCAGAGGAGATTAATGGGAAAAGGGTGACCCGTATAGGGGCACATTCATTTGAAATGTGTAAAAGCATTGAAAGAGTAAAACTTCCATCCAGCGTAACAAGTATAGGATATCAGGCATTTTATTTTTGTGATAATTTAAAGGTAATAGAAATTCCAACAAGTGTAACAAGTATAGTGTATGGTGCATTTTT
This sequence comes from uncultured Lachnospiraceae bacterium, assembly GCA_947652735.1. GTDB lineage: Bacteria > Bacillota > Clostridia > Lachnospirales > Lachnospiraceae > Coprococcus_C. The sequence goes on from CANTEG010000013.1 coordinate 80,615, forward strand.
AGGAAGTTTTGGAAATCGCGTGTTAATATGCGGAGAGACAGATTCTTATGCACATGTGTATGCAGATTACAATAATATAAGATTTATTGATGGGGACGTGTTCTGTTATGAAGATTATGTATATAGAGAGCTTAGGGATGGAACGGTGGAGATTGTAATCTATGCAGGAAGTGAGAAAGAGGTCGTTATACCTGCAAAGTTGGGTGGAAAAAAAGTAACAGGTATAAGAGAGCAGGCACTTAGATATTGTAAAGATATGACCAGTGTGAAAATTTCATTAGGGGTGACAAATATTGGGGAGAAAGCATTTTTGGGCTGTGCCAACTTGGCAAGAATTGAAATAGCATCCAGCGTAACGAATATAGGACATAGAGCATTTTGTAATTGTGACAGTCTGGTAGATGTAAAAATTCCCTTCGGTGTAACTGATATAGGGGATCAGGTGTTTTTGTTTTGCAATGGTCTGAAAAGGATAGAAATAGCAGCCAGTGTAACGAATATAGGATGGAATGCATTCTCTTGTAATAATTTGACAAGTATAGTGGTAGATGAAGCATCACAAACCTATTGTTCTGTGGATGGTATTCTCTATAATAAAGATAAAACAATATTATTAGCATGTCCGGCGGGAAAAACAGGAAATGTAATAATTCCGGAAGGGGTAACGGTCATAAAGGATTGTGCATTTGATGAATGCAGTCTGACTGGTGTACAAATTCCATCCATAACATACATAGAGAATATTGGGTTTAGATCTTGGAGGAATGTTGATTTCACAATACATGGTGCAGAAGGTTCCTATGCCCAGAAATATGCAAATGAAAAAAACATAAAATTTACAACAGAACGCATACCAGATGAACCGAAACCGGAAACACCTGTACCTGCCCCTAAGGTTGGAGACAAATTCAGTG
>CANTEG010000014.1 GCA_947652735.1 uncultured Lachnospiraceae bacterium
TGCAATTAATAAGCCGATAGCCAAGTTACCTGTAACGGATGCAGATAAGCTGGAAGCGGCAAAGACGGTTGTTGAGAGCGTGCTTGCGAATTATACGGCAACCAATGAAAGTACCAAGCAGGACATACAGGACAAGATAAATGCGGTACTAACTGTAGCAGCACTCGGTAATGCAGGAATCAGCGATGTAACTGTAACAGTAGGTGACTTAATTAAAACAGAAGCAACCAAAGAAGAAGCAGGAAGTATCAGCGGAAATATTTCCATCAAGTGCGGAAATGAGACGGAAACCATAACAATAAATAAGACGATTCCAAAAAAGGAAGATACAGAAGACAAGGGAGACAAAGACACTACAGAGGACCAAGGCACAACAGAAGACCAAGGCACAACAGAAGACAAGGTAGCAGGAACCATATCCACAGATATTCGTAAGGACAAAAAGGCTCCAACCACGAAGCTTTCTACATCTGCGAAGGAGTTGGAGGATATACTTCTGACAGACGAGGAAAAGAAGCATGTTGCAAATGGAATGGATATTGATATTATTCTTGATGTGAAAGATACATCAGACAGTGTCAGCAATGAAGATAAAGCAAAGGTGATGTCTGTTTTACATGATTATACGGTAGGACAGTATATCGATATCAGCTTATATAAGCTGGTTGGCGAAAACCGCATGGACATAACGGAAACATCAAAAAAGCTTACCATAACGATTTCCGTGCCGGACAGCCTCATGAATACCGATGGCATAGGGATAAGAAACTTTGCTGTCATCCGTGTACATGATGGCAACGCTGACATTTTGAGTGATTTGGACGAAAATGACGATACCATTACCATAGAAACAAACCGCTTCTCCACTTATGCAATTATTTACAAAGATATATCAAGTGGCGAAAATGACGGAAACAATAATAATGACAAGGATGGCAACCAGAATAAAACGGATCAGTCTCCTGATACGGGAGACGGTACGCCGATAGAAATCGTTGCGACACTTGCCATGATTGCAGGTTTTACATACCTGCTCCTGTGGTTTTCAGACCATAAGAGGGGAATGACGGAAAAAACAAAGAAAGAGCTTGTTTCACGGCTTATTGAATGGGCAAGACAGGGCGGAAAGATAAGAAAGCTGCTTGCACTTGCGGCGATTTTCGTACTGCTGGCATATTACCACAGCATCGGTAAAAAGACAGACGTAGAATGGCAAGAGGTTTATGTAAAGTAAGAAGTGCTATAAAAGCGGGTAAACGGATTTTTCGTTTGCCCGTTTTTTAAAATGCAGGAAAGTATTTATGTGTTTTTTTTAAAATCCGTTTGTCTTGTTTACCCATAGGGGGAAATTTGTTTGATGAACATAGGAAAAGGGAGTATAATATATATAACTATTTTCGTTGATACAGAAAGGGGCTTTTATGATATTAAAGAATAAATTAGGTATTACTGACGAGTCGGAGCTTGCACGGCTTGAGGAAAAGATTAGTAAAACGAAAGCTCTTTTACTGTTTGAGACAGGGGAACTTGATGCCTTTGAGGTTGGAACCTTTAGTGGACTTTCAAAAATTCATAAATATTTATTTGAGGAGATTTATGAATTTGCGGGAAAGCTGCGAACCGTAAATATTGCAAAGGGCAGCTTTCGTTTCGCTCCTGTTCTGTATCTTGAAGCTGCACTTTCAAGCATTGATAAAATGCCACAATCAACCTTTGATGAAATCGTTGAAAAGTATGTTGAAATGAATGTGGCACATCTGTTTCAGGAGGGAAATGGAAGAAGCATAAGAATATGGCTTGACACCATGCTAAAAAAGGAACTCCATATGGTAGTTGACTGGAGCAGGGTAGATAAGGAGGATTATCTTCTTGCGATGGAACGCAGTCCAATAAAGGATGTGGAAATCAAGATACTACTTAAAGCAGCATTAACTGATAAGGTTAATGACCGTAAGGTATATATGAAAGGCATTGACGCAAGCTACCATTATGAGGGATATAATGTTTATAGGACGGAAGAACTACACATGCAGAAATAGCAATTTTATAAAAATGATAGTTGTTGATGAGTATTAAAAAGGAGTTGTTCCTTGACGGTTATAATCGTTAAAGTAACAACTCCAAATATCAAGTATTCTTATGCCTTTTTGCGAAATACCATTGCGATTGCGACAACAAAAAATGCAATGCCAAAAACAAAGAAAGCAATGCAAAATGTGCTCCACATGGAAGCGTCCTTCAAGTAAATGCCAAGCAGTAAAAGCACCATGCCGACAATGCAGAGTAAAAGTGTTGTTAAGCTGTTTTTCTTGTTTCTTATAGAAAAAACTAAAATGCCAATTGTTATGATTGTTAAAATGATAGATGGTAAAATTAAATTCATTAAAAGCTCCCCCTTTCAAATTCTTTTATGGTCGAATTATAGTATATTATCTCCAAAGTAACCAGAAAAAAATATATCTTCATACCTGTATATATTAAAGAATCTCCTATCCGTCATTCTCCGTTCTGCCTTGTTTATTACATGAAAATATGGTAATATAATTTAGTCATTTTAAGGAGAGGCGGTAATAAGTATAAAATGATTAAACTTATAGCAAGTGATGTTGACGGTACACTAGTTCCGGACGGCACATTTAAAATCAACCCTGAGATATATGACGTGATAAAACAGTTAAAGGAACGTGATATCACTTTCGTTGCGGCAAGCGGAAGACAGTACGCCAGTATAAGAAGACTGTTTAAGCCCGTATCTGATGACATATTATATATATCGGACAACGGCGGTTTTGTAATAGACAACAAGGATAATACGTGGAAGGCAAATGCGATGGATAAAGACCTTGTCAAAGGCTTGGTGCAGGATGCCATGCTTCTTCCTGATATAAGCATCATGCTGGCAGGACGGGACTTTGTATATTTGGATAAACACAGTGAGACATTGTACAACTGGATTCACGACGAGTATAGGTTTGATGTTTTGTGTGTTGACAATCTTCTTGCGGTGGATGATGATATTGTCAAGGTTTCTCTGTATCATCCAAGTGATGCAGAAGCCGTTGTAAATGACTGGTTTATGGATAAGTGGAAAGACAAAGCTGCAATTGCATGTGCAGGAGTAAACTGGGTTGACTGCAACCGCGAGGATGTAAATAAGGGGAATGCACTCCGCATTATTATGGAAAAGCTGGACATTTCTTCAGAACAGGTTATGGTGTTTGGGGACAACATAAACGACATCGGGATGATAAAGTGTGCAAAGTATAGCTATGCAGTCGGAAGTGCAAGGCAGGAGGTAAAGGATGCCGCCTGTTTCGTTGCAGATACGATGCAGAATCAAGGTGTAATTAAGGCAATCAAAAAGGAAATTTTGGATAAATGATATGCCTTATTTAACATATAAAAAGGAATAAATTAAAAAGGCTTGAGCATCTGCCTATTCAATTAAGAAAAATGTATTTTTATGGGAAACTGTGTTTCTTATAGGAATGTTCTTAAAGGAAGTTGTAACGTAGTGGGATGATGCACAAATTAAGGAGGAAAAATAAATGGAAAAAATTAAGATGACAACACCACTGGTAGAGATGGACGGAGACGAGATGACAAGAGTTCTTTGGAAAATAATTAAGGAAGAGCTGATTTGTCCATTTGTAGACCTTAAGACAGAGTATTATGACTTGGGACTTGTCAGCAGAAATGAAACAGATGACAAGGTTACCTTTGACTCTGCATATGCTACCCAGAAGTATGGCGTCGCTGTTAAGTGTGCAACGATTACACCAAATGCCGCACGTATGACAGAGTACAATCTTAAGGAAATGTGGAAAAGCCCGAATGGTACAATCCGTGCCATTTTGGATGGAACAGTTTTTCGGGCGCCTATCATAGTAAAGGGAATTGAGCCATGTGTTAAAAACTGGAAAAAACCGATTACCATAGCAAGACATGCATATGGAGATGTTTATAAAAGTGTTGAGATAGATGTGCCGGGAGCAGGTACGGCAGAACTTGTATTTAAAGGTACTGATGGAACGGTTATCACGGAAACCATACATAAGTTTGAGGGACCGGGCGTTCTACAGGGACAGCATAATGTTGATGAATCAATTGAAAGCTTTGCAAGAAGCTGCTTTAATTATGCGTTAGACATAAAGCAGACACTGTGGTTTGCAACAAAGGATACAATTTCCAAGAAATATGATCATTCCTTTAAGGATATATTCCAGGAAATTTTTGATAAGGAATATAAAGATAAATTTGAGGAAGCAGGTATTGAGTATTTCTATACCCTGATTGATGATGCAGTTGCAAGGGTTATGAAATCAGAGGGCGGATATATTTGGGCATGTAAAAATTATGACGGTGATGTTATGAGTGATATGGTATCATCGGCATTCGGTTCCCTTGCAATGATGACCTCCGTGCTTGTGTCACCTGACGGAAAGTATGAATATGAAGCGGCTCACGGTACCGTTCAGAGACATTACTATAAGTACCTTGCAGGTGAGGAGACATCAACAAATTCAGTTGCAACCATATTTGCATGGTCAGGTGCTTTGAGAAAAAGAGGCGAGCTTGATTATATACCTGAGCTTATGGAGTTTGCAGATAAGCTCGAGGCGGCAACGATAAAGACAATTGAGGACGGAAAGATGACCAAGGATTTGGCACTGATTACAAGTCTTGAAAATGTCACGGTGCTTAACAGCGAAGATTTCATTAAGGCAATACGCGAAACGATGGAAGCAGAATAAAGTATAAAATACCCTTGGAAAAGGCAGGGATGGCAATGAACATTTGGGGCATACTTGGAATTTCAGCAACAAAGGATAAGGATGAGTTAAAAAATGCATATAGGATAAAGTTGTCAACCGTGAATCCTGAGGACAATCCTGAGGGCTTTAAAGAGCTTAGAACGGCATATGAGGAAGCACTGAGGCTTGCTGATGTTTCTGATGATGAAAAGGAAGCAGAGAAAGATGATCCTTTGCGAAAGGCAATTAGTGAGCTTTATTCAGATTTTTTTGCAAGAATACAGGTGGATAAATGGCGTGAGCTTTTGGACAGGGATGAGTTTGTATCGCTGGACAGCTCGGATCAGGCATTTGTCACGCTTATGACGTTTCTCATGGATAATTTTTGCCTGCCTAAAAAGGTGTGGTCTTACATTATTGAAACCTTTGATATAAAGGGCAGGAAAAAAGAACTGATAGAGGAATATCCAGAAGACTTTATCGAGTACATAATTAATAATGCAACCTATGAGGATATTATTAATTACTATTTGTTTGAGGGAGAAACCGAAGATATTGATATATTTTTAGACAAATATTATAAGCTGGATTCCGACATCAGGAGACATGACATTGAAAATCAGGCAAGGCTGATTGAGGAGATGGAGCAGCTTGATGTATACCACCCGTATTTGGAACTCTGCGTTGTGAAGCATAAGCTTCAGAAGATGTATGATGAGAGTTTCGAGGAGCTTGAACAGGGAAATGTAAATTTGTATGCCCTGCACAAAAACGAGATTGATGAGCTTAAGACAAATCTTGAGACTCTGTCAGGGGATTTCCCTGAGGATGCGGTTATATTAATGGCATATGGCGATATTATAATGGCGACAGAGGATTATGCAGGAGCAAAGGAGTGCTATGACAGAGCAGAGACTCTTGTGGAGGATAAGTACATAGTAAATGGTAAGCAGGCAGACATTGCGTATCATTTGGGCGATTTTGAAAAGTCCCGTGACATGTACATGGATCTTTTAAAGATTAATCATTATGATAACAGTGTCAGGGCAGGTATGATAAGAGCCAATCTGTCACTGATAGAGCAGTACAAGAAAAATATTGAAGAAAATCCTGAGGATAATAAGTCCAGAATGGAAATGGCATGGAGCTATTATCAAAGTTATAAGTTTGACGATGCAATTAATATACTGAACAGCTTTATTCCAGAGAATGAAAAAAGGTGTGAATATTTCAATGTAAAGGGTAGGACGTATCTTTGTCTGCTCAACTATGATGAGGCCTTAAGCTGCTTTTACGAGTGGAAAAATGAAATAGAAAAAATAAGCAGTGATGACAACAGTGAGGATGCAGTTACAAAGAAAAAGAGATTTGAATATGTTAATTTTTTAATTGCAGATTGTCTCATAAAGACGAAAAAGCTTCAGGATGCAAGAAAGTATCTTGAGGTTGCACTTGCCAAAGAGCATGATGAAATCATTCTTTCTTATGAGGCGAGATGTGAGCTTGAGTATCTTGAGGGAAACTATGAGGCATGTATAGATGCATGTGAGGATTTAATAAGCAGGGATGAGAGAAACTATATAGCCTACAGTTTTATGGCAAAGTCTGCATACAAATTAGACTACACCAAGGAGACGATGAATGCCTGTGAACATGCCATTGCAATATATCCTTATGTGGCAGAGCCTTATGTTCAGGAAATACTGATATATTTTAAATATGAGCAGCTTGAGGGTGCCAGAAACATTGTGGAACGGTACAAGGCATTTGAATTAGAGAGTGACAGCATAAGCTTTTATGAGGCACTCATATATAAGAAAGAGGGCAATATTGACAAGGCGGTAGAACTCCTTGAAAAAATAGTGAAAAGCGGCAAACCTGATGAATCGGATATGGAAGAATTCGATGAAATATACATGGAGCTTGCAGGCATTTACTCAAAAAGTGAAAGATACAATGACGCAATTGCACTTTACGATAAAGTAATAGGACTTTGGCCTGAGCATAAGCATGCATACGGACAAAAAGCTTTAGTGCTGAAACAGCAGGGAAGATATTCGGATGCCATAAAGCTTCTCACAAAGCAGCTTGAGGTAATGCCACATTCGTTTTATTACATACACAGAGGAATATTAAACAGATTCCTTGCAAATTATAAAAGTGCTCTTGCAGATTTTAATGAGGCAGTTAAATATGAGCCGGACAATTATTACTGTCACAGCAGGCTCGGCCTTATATACGAACAGCACAGACAGTTTGAACAGGCGATAGAGTGCTATGACAAAGCATTGTCATGCATATATGATTTGGATGATGAAATGAAGGCACAGATATATTCATACAAGGCAAGAACATTGCAGTGTATGAACAAGTTTGAGGAAAGCAGGAAGGTATATGAGGAATATACGGAAGTCTTCGGCTTAAATGCAGACGTTATGTACGACTATTCCGAGCTTTTGCTTAGAATGAATAAGCTTACGGAAGCTGTAACGGTTCTCAAAAAATGTATCGATGAATTACCTTATGACAGTGATATTCAGATGTGTATCAGACAGCTTTGCTTTGTGTACGGAATGGAAGGATATATTGACAAGGCAAACGAAAGCTTCATGCTGGCAATCAGCAAGGATAAAAATGATAAACGTGCCTACGTCACGATGGCGGAAGTTCTTAAGGATCATGGAATTATGGACGAGGCGAGACGTCTGTTTGAAAAGGCAGTTCGGCTTGACAATGGAAACAAAGAAAATTATTATAGTGAATTAATAGAAACAATTTTAAGCAAAAAGACTTTGTTTAAACCGGATGTGAAGTCATATATGGGGCTTGCTACAATCAGCAGGGAAAATATGAACTCACCGATGGATTATATTAAGATGGCAAGATTGTACAGAGTAACCAAAAAGGCAAAGCAGGCGATTGCAATCGCTGACGAGGGCTTGAGAATACTTCGGTGTGGAGGCTGTTTTTATGGGGAGTGCTATGAAATATGGTACGAGAAGGCACTTATTTATGAACAGCTAAAGGATTATGAGATGGCTAAAATGTGTTACAAAAAAGCCATAAGTATATGCGGTCACAATGCTTTGTTCGAAGATAAACTAAAAAGGATAGAAAATAAATGATAGTAGGAATAGACCTTGGTACCACAAATAGTTTAATTGCATATTTTGATGATGATAAGGCTAAGGTCATACCAAACAAGCTTGGCGAGGCACTTACGCCGTCCGTGGTCAGTGTTGACGAGGACGGAACGGTATATGTGGGAAAGACAGCAAAAGAATACGGTATGACAAATCCGAATCGGACTGCGGCAGTGTTTAAGAGAAGTATGGGAACAGGAAAAATGTTTACGCTTGGCGAAAGGGAGTTCACTGCGGAGGAGCTTTCAAGCCTTGTAATAAAATCACTGAAAGAGGACGCAGAGGTGTTTCTCGGCTGTGAAGTGACAGAGGCTGTTATCAGTGTGCCTGCATATTTTAACGATGCACAGAGAAAGGCAACAAAAAAGGCAGGAGAGATGGCAGGCTTTGTTGTGGAGCGAATCGTAAGCGAGCCTACAGCGGCGGCAATTGCCTATGGCTTAAATAACAAAAATGCCGACACAAAATTTCTTGTTTTTGACTTGGGAGGTGGAACCTTTGACGTGTCCATTCTTGAGCTTTACCAAAATATTATGGAGGTAAGGGCTGTTGCGGGCGATAATTTCCTTGGAGGAGAAGACTTTACGGAAATTCTTGAGCAGATGTTTTTCAAGGAAAAGGATATTGACCAGGATGAACTGGATTCAAAGACACTTGCACACATAAGGAAACAGGCAGAGCTTTGTAAGCTTGGCTTTGAGGAAAGCAAGACATCTGTTTTCAAATGTAAAATAGGTGAGGAAAAATACGAGTACGAAATAAGTATAGACGATTACGAAAAGTCCTGCCAGCTATTGCTGGGCAAGATAAAAAAACCGATAGAAAGAAGCCTGAAGGACGCACACATAAAGCTTGCGGATATTGAGGAGGTCATTCTTGTCGGCGGTGCAACGAAGCTTTCCATTGTAAGGCGGTTTGTAAGCCGACTGTTTGGAAGACTTCCGAATACAAGTATCAATCCCGATGAGGTTGTTGCGGTTGGAGCGGCAACACAGGCAGCCATGAAAGAGAGAAATGAGGCGGTTAAGGAAATCATTCTCACAGATGTGTGCCCATTTACGCTCGGAACGGATGTTGTTGTGACAAGAAGCGGCGGATACAAGGAAAATGGTCATTATCTGCCTATTATAGAGAGAAATACCGTCATTCCTGTAAGCAGGACGGAACGGCTTTATACAGCGTCTGATAACCAGAGTCATATACTTGTTAAAATACTTCAGGGTGAGAGCAGATATGCGAGAAATAATGTATATCTGGGAGAACTTGAGGTCCCTGTACCAATCGGGCCGGCAGGTAAGGAAGCAATAGATGTAACTTATACTTATGATGTCAATTCCATTTTGGAGGTTGAGGTTAAGGTTATCTCAACGAAAATATCAAGGAGAGTCATCATCAAAAATGAGGACACTGATATGAGTGACGAGGAGATAGAAGAGAGACTTGCAAGTCTTGCGTCACTGAAAATACATCCAAGAGAGCAGGAGGAAAACAAGCTTTTACTGCTTCGCGGTGACAGAATGTATGAGGAGGCAACGGGAGATACAAGGCACATTATCGAAATGCAGATGAATGTATTTGAGGAAGCCCTTGATAAGCAGGACAAAGCTAGGATAGAGGAAGCAAGAAGGGATTTTAAGGAATTCTTAGATACGATTGAAGATAGTATTATATAAGACATACTATGCTACAAATGCCTTTGCCTGATGAACGACAGAAGTAAACAGGCAGGAGTAAGGAGTTGGGAAATTTTTTGAAGAATTTATATATAGCCGAGAAGCCAAGTGTAGCCAGGGAATTTGCAAAGGCTCTCGGCGTAAAGGGTGCGGATAACGCAGGTGCAAGGACAGGGTACATAGAGACGGAGGAGTCCGTTATTACTTGGTGTGTGGGACATTTGATAACAATGAGTTACCCTGATGCATATAATTCTGAGTTGAAAAGATGGAGTATGGATACGATTCCGTTTATCCCTGATGATTTTAAATATGAGGTAATAAAACCTGCGGAAAATCAGTATAATGTTGTGAAAAAGCTTCTAAACCGCGAGGATGTGGGCTGTATATATGTTTGTACCGACTCCGGACGTGAGGGAGAGTATATATACAGGCTGGTGGATAAAATGGCACAGGTAAGTGAGGAAAAATCCAAGAAACGTGTCTGGATTGACTCACAGACCGAGGAAGAAATACTAAGGGGTATCAAGGAAGCAAAGGATTTATCCTGCTATGACAGTCTGAGTGATTCTGCATATCTTCGGGCGAAAGAAGACTATCTTATGGGAATTAATTTTTCCAGGGTTCTCACATTAAAATACAGCAATACAGTTAAAAATTATTTAAAGTGTGATAAATGTGTCATTGCAGTAGGTCGTGTAATGACATGTGTTCTTGGCATGATAGTAAAGCGTGAGCGGGAAATAAGAGAATTTGTCCCGACACCGTTTTACAGGGTAATTGCATCTATGGACGGAATAGAGGCAGAGTGGAAGGCTGTGGAAGGCAGCAGCTACTTTGAGTCTCCATTACTTTATAAGGAAAACGGATTTAAGAAGGAGGAATCGGCAAAGGAGCTGATACAAAAGCTTACCGCATCAGAGCCGATAAGTCTTTTGGTAGAAAAGGCAGATAAAAAGACGGAAAAAAAGGCACCTCCCATGCTGTATAACCTTGCAGAACTTCAAAATGACTGTTCGGCAATGTTTAAAATAAGTCCTACGGATACACTTAATATTGTGCAGGAGCTTTATGAGAAAAAGCTTGTCACATATCCAAGAACGGATGCCAGGGTATTGTCAACTGCTGTCTCAAAAGAAATATATAAAAACATAGGCGGACTTAAGAAATATACTCCTCTTGCCCCATATGCAGATAATATAATGAATCAGGGCGGATATAAGGGTATTGCAAAGTCAAAATATGTAAATGACAAGCAGATTACGGACCATTATGCCATAATACCTACAGGACAGGGCTTTGGTGCATTGGGAAGTCTCTCGGAAACTGCAAAGAAAGTATACGATATCATTGCAAGACGGTTCTTAAGCATATTTTATCCTGCCGCACAATATGAAAAAATCTCATTGACACTTACAAGGTCAATCATAGACGGGCAGGACAAAAAAACCGAACATTTCTTTGCAAGCTTCAAGCGTCTTGTCTCACCGGGATATCTTCAGATAGCCGTGTCAGGCAAAAAAGAATCTGAAGAAAAAATCTCACCTGAAAAAATGGAAATGCTGAATGGCATTAAAAAAGGTCAGTATATAGATGTTAAGGAATTTAATATCAAGGAGGGTGAGACTACGGCACCTAAAAGATATTCCTCAGGAACGCTTATACTTGCAATGGAAAATGCGGGACAGCTTATAGAGGATGAGGAATTAAGAAGTCAGATAAAAGGAAGCGGTATAGGCACAAGTGCCACACGGGACAGTATCATTACAAAGCTTGTGACAAATAAATATATTAACCTGAACAAAAAAACCCAGATTGTAACACCTACATTTATGGGGGAAATAATATACGATGTAGTGTACTATTCCATTAACAGCCTGCTCCGTGCTGAGATGACGGCAAGCTGGGAAAAAGGGCTTACAGGTGTGGCGGACGGAACCATATCAAAGGAAGAATACACAGAAAAAATGAACAGCTTTGTAATAAGCAACACGGAGCTTGTAAAGCGTCTTGATAACCAATACAAAATTAAGAACATCTTTGATTTGTCTAAACCGTATTATGAGGAAAAACAGCCAAAGCAAAGAAAGAAGTCAACAAAAAAGGAAAGCAAAATAAAGGAATAAAGAGGTATTTGTGATGGGTATGGTATCAGAAATAACAATAAAAAATATGTATAGTCTTGAACACACAATGGCAGGAAAATACTTGGCAGAGCTCGCTTATCCGTGGGAGGCACTTCCACATATCAAGTATTATATCATGGAGATAGGGAAAACGCTTAGCAGTGATGAGTATGACGAAGTTTCCCCAAATGTGTGGATACACAAAAGTGCAAAGGTATTTGACTCAGCATATATTGCAGGACCTGCAATCATAGGACCTGAGACAGAGGTAAGACAGTGTGCATTCATAAGGGGAAATGCACTTGTAGGCGCAGGATGTGTAGTTGGAAATTCCACGGAGCTTAAAAACGTAATCATATTTGATAATGTTCAGGTGCCGCACTATAACTATGTGGGAGATTCTGTGCTTGGATATAAATCACACATGGGAGCAGGCTCCATTACATCAAATGTAAAAAGTGACAAAACAATTGTACATGTAAAGGGAACAAACAAAGAGGGAAACTTTGATATAGATACGGGCTTAAAAAAGTTTGGTGCCATGCTTGGGGACTTTGTGGAGGTAGGCTGTAACAGTGTCTTAAATCCGGGAAGCGTAATCGGAAGTCACACAAATATATATCCGCTGTCTCCTGTAAGAGGTTATGTACCGTCAGACAGCATATATAAAACTGGCGGAGTCATAGCTGCCAAGTCACAGTAAGGCTTGCAGTAGGCGAAGTAGTATAACTGCCAAGTCGTAGTAGGGCTTGTAGTGTGCGAAGTAGTACAAAGTGCGCCTCTAGGATACAGCTTATACAGTAATGTAAAAACCGTTTGAAGACGTCGGTATTTAGGTGCCGTATTTGGGCACTTATGTACCGCTACGTCTGAGACGAGTGAAAACGAGTTCTTATGTTACTGTATAAGCTGTATCCTAGAGGCAGCATAAGTCCAACCTTATTTTACCTCGGCAGGAACAAGCGCCTGTTTTACCGCCTCCATGATAATGATGGAAGTATATTGTGTGTCACTGGAATAGGTGATTTCACTGAGTGAGTTGACACTGGTTATCTGAGAGTTTATTTCGTCAAGCGATGGAGTTATAAGCGGATACATTGCAGTTACGGTTTCGTCGAGATTTTTAATATCCACGTGAGAAATTGCATCCTTGTCAACGGTGACGCATACCTGAAGCTGGGCGCCTCCTAAATTGAGCGACGAGGTATAAATGCCGGGAGCATATGTAGTTACAGCTTCGGTACTTGATGTCTCATTTTCAGGTTTATCATTTGGACTGAACATGTAAAAAAGCAGGAGCACTAAAAGTACGCCAAGAATAATAAATATACCTGTGTAAATCAGCTCTTTTGACTTAAGGACAATTATTTTGGTATTAGAAGACATAATAAAACTCCCCATTAAGATTATTATTAAATATATTCTCGATGAGGAGCTTTTATGCTTATATATGACATTTAAAATTTTGCATAGCCAAAGCTGTTTACAATTGCATTAATTGAATGGTTACCCTTGCACAGCGGACAATCGGATGCAGGATAAGTGGCATAATCAGGGATATCCGCACTTGTGAATATTGTATTTATCTTTTGACCGTAAATTTCATTTGCGGCTGAGAAAATAGACGATACACCTGCAATGTGCCCACCGTAGTACTCTAAGCATTCAAGTGCTGTTCGTACAGTTTTGCCTGTGGTGGCAGTGGCAAGAAGGACAAGTATATTTTTGTCCTTAATCATTGGCATATAATTTTCTCTGAAAATCAATTGCCCTACAGAATTTTGTTCTGGTGTAATTATATAAACTGTTTTATGCATGTTGGCAGAAAGAATTCCTGCACTTGTAAGCTCATCAGCAAGGTATGCACCTATGATGTCAGTACCGTCAAGGCAAATAATGGTATCGACAACTGTACTTGCCACATACTCCTGTACAAGAGCTTTTGCGGCAGCCTTTGCTTCATTTCTTCTTGTCTTTAGGGTGGTCATATCTATATAGTAATTGATATGTGATGATGAAGTAACAAAGTGTCCCGGTGTAACCTTTAATGCAATCAGGTTGTTGTACCGGGAATAAATATTTAAATAGTTAGTGTTCATAGCGTCCCCCTTATAATGGTATTATCAATTCATTATACAATTTAAACGGACGTATGGCAAGAATAAACGGAGGTGAAATATGTCTGTTCAGTTTGTGCTCGGAGCTTCAGGCTCAGGTAAATCAACGTTTATATATAATAAAATAATAGAGGATTCACTGAAAAATAAAGATATCAACTATATACTCCTTGTTCCTGAGCAGTCTTCGATGATGCTCCAAAGGAAGATAGTCGAGCTGCATCCGGCAGGAGGAACCATGAATATAGATGTGATAGGCTTTAACCGTCTTGCCTATAGAGTATTTGATGAATTGGGAAAAAAGAACAGTAAGGTGCTTGAGGATTTTGGTAAGAGCATGCTGATAAGACAGGTGGCAGGGAGTATAAGGGACGAGCTTCAGATATATGGGTCATCCCTTGACAAGCCTGGTTTTATTGATGAGGTAAAATCCCTTATGTCGGAGCTTTACCAGTATGATATTAAAAAAAATAAAATAGATGAAATGATAGAGAGCCTGAAAAACGGGAGTGATGGGACATCGCTGCTTGAAAAAAAGCTGACGGATATGTCCCTTATTTACAATACATTTTCTAAAAGACTTGGAGATGAGTATATTGTGGCAGAGGAGATAACGGAGCTTCTGGTACAGTGTATACCGTCATCTGAGCGTATCAAAAAAAGTGTTATTGTCATGGACGGTTTTACGGGCTTTACACCAATTCAGCTTTTGGTAGTTGAGCAGCTTATGATTCATGCCATAAAAGTTTATTCTGTGCTTACGATAGACAGAGAGAACTGTGACAGAGAAAATGTAGCAGAACATGAGCTTTTTTATCTGACAACAAAGACAATAAAGAGTATTTGTGACAGAGCAAAGGCAAACAACATTTCCGTTATGGATGATATATTTGTGGAAGGAAATACAGGTAAGGGCAGTGCTGAGCTGTCATGGCTGGAAGCGAACATATTCAGATATCCGTATAGGAAGTATGAGGGTAAGGTTGAAAATATTGCCATAACCCGTTATGAAAATATGAGGGAAGAAATTGTAGGAGCAGCCTCAATCATAAGAAATCTTGTCCGAAACGAAGGATACAGATATAAGGATTTTGCCATTATTACGGGTGCGCTGACTCAGGCGGAGGGGCTTGTTAATCAGCTCATGCCAAAGTACGATATACCTTATTTTTTGGATTACAGTATGCCCGTAAAAAATAATCCCTTTATAGATGGAATATGTCATGCGATTCGCTGCATTGATGACGGCTTTTCCTATGACAGTATGTTTGCATTTTTAAAGTCAGGGGCAGCAAATGAGCTTGATGACAGTGACATAGAGCTTATGGATAATTATGTGCTTTCCAAGGGAATAAAAGGACTTTGGATGTGGCAGAGAGAATGGGGAGAGGAGCTTGACTACGCAAGGGAGTGCGTCTTGGAGATATTTGCTCCGTTTATAAGAGACAAAGGATTGCTTAAATGTGCAACAATTGCAGATTTTGTAAATGCAGTTTTGAGGTTTATGGAAAGGCTTGACTATGAAAATAGGTTGAGCCTTGCAGCAGCCAAATATGAGGAGGCAGGAAATCATGAGCTGGCAAAGCTCTACGAAAAGCTTAATGAAAAAATCGGGGAAATACTTGACAAAATGCTTCAGATTATGGCGGATGAAATAGTGTCCATAGATGAGTTTTATGAGCTGTTTGAGTTAGGGCTTAAGGATGTTAAAATGGGTATCATTCCGTCAACACTTGATATGGTTATCGTTGGTGACATAACAAGAACCAGACTTGACAGTATAAAGGTGCTTTTTATGCTTGATGCAAATGATGGTATTATTCCGTCTCAGGGAAATCCCGCACAGATAATCAGTGACAGGGATAAGGAAAAGCTTTTGGAACTTGGCTATGAACTGGCCCCTACGGATAAAATAAACGTGTATGTGGAACAGTTTTATTTGTATATGAACATGACAAAGCCACAGGATAGATTGTACATTTCTTATGTGATGACTAACACGGATAATGAGACAATGCGTCCGTCCTATATCATAGAAAGAATATGTAACATTTTTCCTGCGCTTACGGTTGATGACGGAAAAAAGGCTTCGGAAATCGTAACGACAAGGGAAGCTTCCGTGGAAATACTGATATGTTTTTTGAAAAAACTTATGGAGGGAGATACCCAAAGCCTAAATAAGCTGAACAGTCTATACAGGCTGTACAGTGATTTGGGAGAACATGAACTTCTTGATATTGTGAGGAGTGGGATTGAGTACAGTAATATCCCCAAGAGCCTTACCGAGGACGTTTACGGTCTGATACGGCTTAAGCTTTCTACCCAGTCGGTGTCAAGACTGGAACAATATGCAGGCTGTGCCTACAGCTATTTCTTAAAATACATATTGGGACTTCGGGAACGGCAGATTAAGGAGCTCAATACTATAAGCATCGGAAATATACTGCACAGTGCTATGGAGCGGCTGTACAGGCATGTACACGACAACATGGGAAATGACTGGGAGGGGCTTTCCTGTAATGAGAGGGATAAGCTTGTGGAAGCATTTGTTGGAAATGCATTTGAGGCAGAATTTGATGATGATGACGGCAGGATAAAGTATCTGAAACAGGTTTTAATCCGCATAGGAAAAAGAACAGCGGAAATGTTGAAAAACATAACTTGTAAGGATATGCTTAAGCCTGAGTTTTTTGAATACAAATTTGAACAACCCTTGGAGCATGAAAATGCGGCACCTGTGACTCTCAAGGGTGTGGTTGACAGGGGAGATGTATTTTTTGATAAGGAACAGGGGCTTGTAAGACTAAGAATCATAGATTATAAGTCAGGTGATTATGACTTTAAGATAAATGAGCTTTATGAGGGGCTTCAGCTTCAGCTTGCGGTATACATGAATGTAATGGTTGAGCTTGTGAAAGAGCAGTACAGCAAAGGCAGTGCAGGAGAATTAAAAATAGTCCCCGAAGGAATGTATTATTACCAGTTTAAGGACCCGTATGTGGATGCCTCTGACGAGACTAAGGCACTGGCAGAAAGGGAAAAGAAGCTTATATTAAAGGGGATAGGCAATGCTGACGGTATGGTTAATACCATAGCAGACTTTGCCATGAAAAAGGCAGGAGAGCTTGCTGATGAAATACTGGATGGCGATATAAGCAAAAACCCTGTTGTGAATAAGCAAAAAGCCGCCTGTGAATACTGTCCGTACAAATCGGTTTGTAGATTTGATGACAGGTATGGTGGAAATAAATATCGGCATATGAGATACGGAAGCAGTGACAGGGAGCTTGTATATAATAAGATTGTATCAAGCTTGGGAGGAAAACCAAATGGCATGGACGGATGAACAACAAAGTGCAATCAATTTACGGGATAAAAATATTCTTGTATCGGCAGCCGCAGGTTCAGGAAAAACGGCGGTGCTTGTTGAGAGAATATGTAACAGAATATTGGATGAGACAGAGCCTGTGGATATAGACCGCTTTCTTGTTGTGACCTTCACAAAGGCGGCAGCCGCCCAAATGCGTGACAAAATATCCACAAGACTTTGGAGTGAGCTTGAAAGACGACCTGACAACAGGCATTTAACAAAGCAGCTTGCGCTTATAAACAGGGCGGATATAACCACAATCGACAGCTTTTGCTTAAGAATTGTGAAAGAATACTTTAGCCTGCTTGACATAGACTCGGATTTTGGCATAGGCGACAGGGGAATGATTGAGCTTTTAAAGGCTGACGTTATGGATGCACTCTTTGAAGAAAAATACAACGGAGAACAGGATGCGTGTTCTGCATTTTTAAGGCTTGTGGATTTGTTTGGAGGAGATAAGGATGACGGAAGCTTAAGAGAGCAGATTTTGAAGATATATAATATGGCGAGCTCATACCCTGATCCGATGGAATGGCTTTGTTCGGCAGAGAATGCTTATTGCGTCAATAAGCCAGAGGATTTTGAACGCTTACCGTGGGTAAGGGAGCTTGTTAAAATATCAGAAAAAACCGCAGAGGAAGCATGGGAGATGGTTTGCCTTGCGGATGATATTGCAGGTGAAAGTGGAGGACCATATAAAAATAAAGCGGCGGTGGAACAGGACAAGGAACTAATAAAAAGGCTTTGTGATGCACATACATACGAAGATGTACATGAGGCGGTGCAGGGCATATCGTGGCAAAGGCTGAAGCCGTGCAAGGGTGATGAATTTGACGAGGGACTTGTTGCAAAATTTAAGGAGCTTCGTGACGGATACAAAAGCCGCATAAAGTCATTGGATATATTTAAGGCAAGCAGGCAGGAGGTCATCAGTGAGCTTTCTGAAACAGGCACATATCTTTTGGCACTGGTTCATTTGGTTCGGGAATTTTCCATAAGATTTATGGAGGAAAAAAAGAAAAGGCATACGATGGAATTTTCTGATATTGAGCATTTTGCCTATAAGCTTTGCTGTGCAGGCTACGAGGAGACACAGGAGAACGGATTTTATGTAAGGAGAGCCGTGCCTACGGAAATCGGGCGGAGCATCATGGAACGGTATGATGAAATATACATAGACGAATATCAGGATAGCAATTTTCTTCAGGAAGATATTTTGATGTCCGTTTCCGGTATGTGTGACGGAAAATATAACGTATTTCTCGTGGGTGATGTAAAGCAGAGTATTTATAAATTCAGAATGGCAAGACCTGATTTGTTTGTGGGCAAGTACGACAGATTTCCTGTGTACAAACAGGAGGAAACTGTGCCTGAGGTGAAAATTGAACTGAAAAATAATTTCCGCTCAAGAGCGGTGGTATTGGATGCGGTTAATTACTTTTTTTATCAGCTTATGGGACAGGACCTTGGGGGAATCGCATACAACAGTGATGTTGCACTTGTACCGTCAAAGGAATATCCGGTACCAACGGAGAACATGAACGTAAGTGACTGTGCAGAGCTGATGGTTGTTGATATGGATGCCGATGAAGAAGCTGATATGAGAAAGAATCCGCAAGCTGAAAACGGGGAACAGGTTGAAACCGACAAAATGAAGCTTGAGGCAGCCATGATAGGAAGAAAGATAAAGGAGCTTGTCGGCGGCACATCATCCATGTATGTGTTTGACGAGGAAAGCAGTGAGTATAGGAAAGCATGCTACAGGGATATCGTAATACTTGTGCGGAGTATTTCGGGATATGGAGATACGCTTTATAATATATTATCCGCAATGAACATTCCTGTTTATGTGGAGGACCCGCAGGGGTACTTTGAGGCAACGGAGATAAGGGTTTTGATGTCACTGCTTTCCGTAGTTGATAATTCAAGACAGGACATTCCCCTTGCGGCAGTACTTATGTCTCCCATAGGGGGGCTGTGTGAAAATGAACTGGCTGTTATATGTGAATATGGGGATACGACACTCAAAAATACACCCCTGCTGTATGATAAATGTATTTGTTATGTGGAAGATAAGGCGGACGATATCAGCCGTAAGCTTGGTGCGTTTTTTGATAAGCTGAATGGATTAAAGCAGGACAAGATTAGTATGTCCATTTCGGAGCTTCTGCTAAAGGCACTGGATATAACAGGATATTATTATTATGCCCTTGCAATGCCAATGGGTGAAAGAAGACGTGCAAATATAAATATGTTAATAGAAAAGGCGAGAAAATTTGAGGACGGAAGCTATAAGGGGCTGTTTAATTTTTTG
This sequence comes from uncultured Lachnospiraceae bacterium, assembly GCA_947652735.1. Classification (GTDB taxonomy): domain Bacteria; phylum Bacillota; class Clostridia; order Lachnospirales; family Lachnospiraceae; genus Coprococcus_C. Next base: position 19,498 of record CANTEG010000014.1, read on the forward strand.
CGCTATGTGGAGAAGCTTAAAATAAATGAGGTTGACTTCGGTGAGGCAAACACAATTGGTGATGACGAAGATGTGGTTCGGGTGATGACTATGCATAAAAGCAAGGGACTGGAATTTCCAATCGTGTTTGTCAGCGGACTTGGAAAGCAGTTTAACATGCAGGACATGAGGGATAATATAATTATCCATGCGGATTATTATTTGACATCAAAGCTGATGTACAGTGATAAGAGGTATAGAAAAAAGACGGTTATGCGGGATGCGGTAAGTCTCATTATGAAGCATGAGACGCTTGCTGAGGAGATGAGAATACTTTACGTTGCCATGACAAGAGCAAAGGAAAAACTAATACTTACAGGTACGGTTGCCTCATATGAGGAAGTGAAAAGTAAGGCGGATACTGCAAAGCATATTCTCTTACCATACGGTGTAAGAACAGGCGAAAGAACCTTTCTTGGATGGATTTTTGCCTGTATGGAACGGTATGATAAGCTGTGGGATGACGATAAGTATGGTGCAAAAATCAACACGGTTATCGTGAAGCCGTCAGAGCTTGTGGGAACAGGCATAAGCGAACAGGCAGAAAAAGCAGTGAATTTAGATAATATAATAAATGGTGCGTTAAACAGCCCTGATGATGAGCTGTACAGGGAGTACAGGGAAAGCTTTGCGTACGTTTACCCATATGAAAGGCTTACGGAAATTAAGAGCAAAATGTCCATTTCCGAAATAAAGAAAATGAAATCCTATGACGGGACTTCCTATGATGTGGCAGAGGAATATAAGGAAAAAGCCCTTGCGGATGAAAAGCTTTTGGAGACGGCAGCAGACGGTGAAAATAAAAACAGGCTGACAGGTGCCGAGAGAGGAACACTTGTACATAAATTTATGGAGCTGCTTGATTTTGCCGTGCTTCAGCCTGACTGTGATTACAGGGATATGATAGCAAAGAGCAAAGCAAGGCTTGTAGCGGATAACATATTTTCTGAGACTGAGGGACAGGCAATCAACGTGAGGAAGATAAACGATATGCTAAGGTCATCCCTGGGGCAGAGAATGATTTTGGCGGCAAAGACGGGAAATCTAAAAAAGGAACAGCAGTTTTCAATTGGTATACCTGTCAGTGAAATATATGAGGAAAGCGGAGATGATGTTGTTATTGTGCAGGGAATCATAGATGCGTTTTTCTATGAGGGAGATGATATTATTCTCATGGATTACAAGACGGACGCGGCAAGTGCGGACGAGCTTGTGGGACGTTACCATGCACAGCTTAAATATTATGGTGAGACTTTGGAAAGACTTACAGGTTGCACTGTAAAGGAAAAACTTATATACTCTTTTTATTTAAATGAGGTGATTCCTATAGAATAATAGAGACGAGTAAAACGAACCATTCATGGAATATATTGAAGGCGGCATACCGTATTATCGAAAAGTAGTTGCAGCGAAAGCGTGCCTTGTGGTGATATTGTGTATATTGTACAACGGACGTTCAAAAAACAATGTTGTGCAGTTGACTAAATATAGGATAACAGGAGGAGAAAATAAATATGGCAAGAACAGAAAATGAAACGGAGGGCATCAGCCTCCTTGGAAATCAGAAGGTGGAATATCCAACGGATTATGCACCAAAGCTTTTGGAGACATTTGTGAATAAGCATCAGGATAATGATTATTTTGTGAAATTTAATTGCCCTGAATTTACAAGCCTGTGCCCTATCACGGGACAGCCTGATTTTGCAACAATATACATTTCATACATACCTGAAAAGCTTATGGTAGAGAGCAAGTCTTTAAAACTTTACCTGTTCAGCTTCAGAAATCATGGGGACTTCCATGAGGACTGTGTAAATATTATTATGAAGGACCTTATAAAGCTGATGGACCCTAAGTACATAGAGGTTTGGGGAAAGTTTACGCCAAGAGGCGGAATATCCATAGACCCATATTGTAATTACGGCAGACCAGGAACAAAATGGGAGCAGGTGGCATATGAAAGATTGGTACAGCACGATATGTATCCGGAAAAGGTGGACAATAGATAGACTATGACATATGAGGAAGCAGTAGATTACATTTATAATATTCCAAGGTTCAATGACAGAGGCAAGACAGGCAATGACAATTTGATGGGGATAATGAAAAAGACGGGAAATCCCTACATGGCACACCCTGCCATACATATAGCGGGAACAAACGGGAAAGGCTCCACGGCACAGTTTATCAAAGAAATTTTGGTCAGTGCGGGATATAATGTGGGAATATTCACATCACCACATCTTGTCAGGGTAAATGAAAGAATCGCTATGGTTTGTAATGGAACTGAACGGCTGATTTCAGATGATGAATTTCTTGATACATTTTTACACATCAAGGCTGTTGTGGATGAGGAGACGGCAGCAGGTAAGGTGCATATTTCATTTTTTGAATTTGTATTTGCAATGGCGACACTTTATTTTGCGGATAAGAGCCTTGACTTTGTCATATACGAAACAGGTCTGGGAGGAAGACTGGATGCCACAAACATTCTTATGCCAAAGGTGTGTGTGATAACGTCAATCGGTCTTGACCATACCATGTATCTCGGCGACAGTATAGAGAAAATTGCGGCTGAAAAGGCGGGAATTATAAAAAACGGTGTGCCCGTCATTTACGGTACGGGGCATCGTGAAGCAGATGCGGTTATAGAGGAAATTGCTGCCAAAAAGGACGCAAATGCAATAAATGTCGCAAAAACAAAATATATAATAAATGAATTCACAGATAAAACCATTGATTTTTCTGTCCGCAATCGTTATTATAATTATGATAATTTAAAGCTTGAAAATGGCAATGCATTATATCAGGTTGATAATGCTGTGTTGGCACTTAATGCGTGCTATGCCTTATTGGATGATGACTGCGTGAAAAAGAAAGTTATGTCAGAGGACGTGGTAAAAAGAGGACTTTTGAAGTTTAAGTGGCAGGGCAGGATGGAGCGTTACGGCAGCCGTCTTGTGCTGGACGGAGCACATAATCCTGATGCCATAAAAAGATTTGCCGAAACGGTGAAAGCACTTTACGGCAATGGGGGCATATCCTTGTTTTTTGCTGTCAGTGGTGATAAGGACTACATAACAATGGCGGATATTCTTTGCCGTGAGATTAAGCTTAAAAATCTGTATGTGACAACGCTGCAAAATGAAAGAGGAACAGGTGCTAAGACTGTTGCAGATATTTTTAGGACACATACTAAAATCAGTGACACTGCTGTTTATGCTGATGACGATTTGCGGGAGCTGTTTAAAAGGGCATATGGTAAGGCGGCAGATGAAAATGATATACTGTTTTGTGCAGGCTCTTTATATCTTGTAGGAGCCATAAAGGAGCTTGTGGATGAGCCGGGCTTTTGTGAAAGCCTGTCGGAGGTAAAATAAATGATAAATTTTGAGGAAGAGCTTAAGAGATTTAAACCGATACCTGAGGTAAATCAGGCTGAGGAAGCAATATACAGCAATGATTTAAAGGATATAAGCGACATCGTAATGCAGATGACATCGGATTTAAGAGAAGCTGAGATGAGCAACATTAACCGTATTCAAAGCAGAGTGAGGAGATAGATATGGCAGTTACAAGACCTGTTCTTTGTCCCATTTGCGGAGAAAGAGTCCTTAAAACTGGATATTGCAGTGGCTGTGGCATGCATATTGACGTGGCAAGAAAGGCGCATAATACGTCCAACTATCACTATAATATCGGCTATGACAAGGCAGTTGCCAGAGATTTGTCGGGAGCCATAGAGTCATTAAAGCTGTCGCTTCGTTATAACAAAAAGAATGTTATGACAAGAAATCTGCTTGGTCTTATATACTATGAAATGGGCGAAGTCGTGGAGGCAATCAGCCATTTTGTAATGAGTATAAACTATGAGGATTCAAACAACATTGCGTCAAAGTACTTAAAGGAGCTGAAAAAAGATCCGTCAAGACTTGCGTTTGTGGACCAGATGACTAAAAAATACAATATAGCCCTAGGCTATGCAGAGTCAGGAGATTACGACCTTGCAATCATTCAGCTTAAAAATGTGCTTGGCGAAAATCCGCACTTTGTAAAGGGATACCTTTTGCTTGCACTGATATATATTCATTCGGAAAATTATGAGAAAGCGGGAACAACCCTTAGGAGAGTGTTAAAAATTGACAAGGCAAATCCGCAGGCAATCAGGTATTTGCATGAGATGGGACATACGGATGAAAATATTATGCTCATGTCCAAGGAGTCAATCGAGGATGACGGACTTTTGGATGACGTATATATGGAGGAGCTTGCAATCACGTCAGGCGGCGGGCTTCAAAGTGAAAGTGAAAATGATAAATCAAACATATTTAAGGAGTTTAAGAAGACAAAACTTGACAGTACCGTTAAGCTTGGTGAATACGGAGAAGTAAGTCTTGCGAGATATTCAGGGGCATATGTTCTTCTCGGACTTGTGATAGGGATATTGCTTTTGTTTTTTGTAATCGTACCTGCACAAAAAAAGAAAATCCGAAGCGATAACGAGGAGCTTTTAAAGTCCTACAGCGAGGAACTGGCAACCAAAAACACAACAATCACTGAGCTTAATGAACAGATAGCTGCCTTAAATATTAAGGTTGAGGAATTGGAAAATAAGGCAACGATGGAGGATAATTCAGTACCTGATTACTCAAATGTAAAGACGGGAATGTCTGAGGATGATATAAGGGCAATGATAGAAAACGAATAAAGAAAAAATATAATAACGTACATACAAATATAAAGGGATTGTCACAATGGACAAGCCATATAGGAACGAAGGAACACAGAGATAAGTGTATAGGTTCACATATGGTTTTGATTTGTGGCAATCCCTTTTCGTTTTTAAAAGGAAATAATTGCATTTGTTTGCAACACAAAATTAATTTAATGAAAAAGGAGTGTAATCATGGATACATTTGAAATCAGCAATAATGTAATGATTTATTATCTGCCCAAGGAGCTGGACCATTTTTCAGCAGACAGAATAAAAAGAAAAACGGAGAGTGTTTTTGAAAAAAATGATGTGAAATTTCTCATATTTGACTTTGAAAAAACAACTTTTATGGACAGCTCGGGAATAGGACTTATTACAGGCAGATACAGAAAGGTTCACGATGACGGGGGAAGCGTATTTGTCATTAACGTATCCCCTGTTATAGACAAGGTTCTTACAATGTCGGGAATTTACAGAATCGTAAGCAAAAAAAATACAAAAGAGGAGATAATCGAGGAGTTATTAAAGGGAGGATATTATGAATAATACAAACGAAATGATGGTGGAATTTTCAGGCATTGCTCAAAATGAAAGCTTTGCCAGAATGGTTGTGGCAGCGTTTATCACAAGGACAAATCCTACTTTGGAGGAGGTGTCGGACATAAAAACCGCAGTGTCTGAGGCTGTAACAAATTCAATTATACATGGATATGAGGAGAAAGTTGGGAAAATCCGCATTACGGCCAAAATTGAGAAGCGGACAGTTTTTATCGAGGTAAAGGATGACGGAAAGGGGATAAGTGACATAAAAAAAGCGATGGAGCCAATGTATACAAGCAAGCCTGAAGATGACCGGTCAGGAATGGGGTTTTCCTTTATGGAGGCTTTCATGGACAAGCTTACGGTTGAATCGGAGGCGGAAAAAGGTACCGTTGTAAGAATGTGGAAGGAGATAGGTGTTTCCAAACATCAGTATGAATAAATAAATGAATGAAATGAAACTATTTGAACTGGCACGAAAAGGAGATAAAGCAGCTAAGGAAAAGATAGTTTCGGACAATGCAGGACTAATCTGGAGCATAGCGAGAAGATATATGGGCAGAGGGTATGATGTGGAGGAAATATATCAAATCGGCTGTATTGGTATGCTAAAGGCAATCGAGAGGTTCGAGGCAGATTACGGGGTAAAGTTTTCAACCTACGCAGTACCGCTTATATCGGGGGAGATAAAGAGATTTTTAAGGGATAACGGTATGATAAAGGTTTCGAGAATATTAAAGCAAAATGGATACCGAATCAGCATGGCAAGAGAACTTTTGGCAAATAAGCTGGGCAGGGAGGCAACGCTGGAGGAAATCGCAAAGGAAACTCACTTGGACATTGAAGATATCGTGATGGCAACGGAGGCAAACAGGGAGATAGAGTCACTGTACCAGACCGTTTACGGGCACGACGGCAGGGAGACATACATCGTTGACCAGATAAAGGATGATGTAGAAAGCGAGATAGCAGCGGATGGTATGATAAATAAAATCATGGTGGAGCAGGCACTGGATGGCTTGGAGGAAAAGCATAGAAAGCTGATAACAATGAGATATTTTTATGATAAAACCCAAAGCGAGGTGGCACGTGAGCTGGGAATCAGTCAAGTACAGGTAAGCAGACTGGAAAAGAAGCTGCTGGCACAGATGCGGGAAAGCATGGAAAGCGGGAAAAATAAATGTGTTGACAAAAAATCGAACTAATAGTACAATTATCAGTAATTTAGTTTAAAAATAAATATAGAAGTATATTATTCGATATATATATTTAATTTACGTACTTTATAATTTAAAATGTATGAAAATAAAACTAATAGTTTGATTATTATACTTCAAGTATATAAAACGTACTATATGTATTGTAAACGGGGTTTATATGGGCGCAAGAAAAAAGGAAGCTTTGGAACAGTTTAATAGGGATAACATATTGACAGCCGCAAAAGAACTGTTCGATTCTCATGGTATAGAAAAGACGACCATGGATGACATAGCAAAATATGCGGATTACAGCAAATCAACCATATACGTTTACTTCAAGAGCAAGGAAGATATATTTAATTCTATTGTAGGAGAATATATGGATGTTCTTGCTATGCAAATCAGACAGAGTATTGCAAATGAAAGTGACTTTGAGACATGTTATTACAAATTTTGCGAGTGTATTGTTTCATTTGAAGAACGATATCCTAGATATTACTCAACTCTTGTTGGTGAAAGTCAGCCTACGGGAAGAAAGGGTAAAAACACTCTGATTAAGCATGATATGGGCAGGGAGATAAGGGAGCTTATCACAGAGCTTGTTGAAAAGGGAATTAAAAGCAAGGATATGCGGGATGATATAGAGCTTGAGGCCACAGTTTTATATATATGGTCGGCAGTAAGCGGAATTGTCCAGATAGCCAGTCGAAAGAAGGATTATATCGACAGCAGGCTAAATATGACAAAGGAAGAATATTTGAGATACTCCTTCCGGATGTTCTTTGATTCTTTGGTAGGAGGCAGACTATGAACTACGTGTTTTATGTATGTGATATGGATGCCGTTCCTACAGCAGGACATTTCAGAAAGATGGATGAAGGACGGGAAATAGCGTCCCATATTAAAAAAGGTTTATCGGATTGTATCGTACAAAAATATACGGAATATGACGGAGGACTTATAGATGCAGAGAGTGTAGGAATTGTTGTTCCTGCGCACCGCTGGGGTGTATCACTTGCAGTTTTTACTTTTATCAATAATCTTAAGGTGTCAGAAAATACATATTTATATGTGACCATTGTTGGGGAAACCCTGTCAGAGTGTTCCAGAGACACCATAGATGTAAGACTTGGATTTATAAATTCACTCAGGAGAATGATAAAGCGAAGAAATTTGTGCTCCGACAATGATATATATGTCAGATGTATAGATATGCAAAGGAGTCCGGATTTTACGGAAACACTGATAAAACATACGGACAGTATCAATGGATGTGTCAGATGTATTATGCAGGGACTTCTTATGTATGATATTGTATGTCTTGAAAATAGTAATGGTAACGGAAACAATAAAGAACAGGGGATGGACATTTTGATGACGGAGGAATTGTCTGGACAAAAGGCAGGCAGTGCGGTTCAAAGAAAAATCAGTAATGTTTATCTGGATGATGATATAATGGCAGGTGTCAGATTATGCCGGGTTATGTAATACATATGGCAACCGCAAATCGCTTTTTTGAGATTTGTGATATAAAAGATAAAGCTTATAAAAATGATTTTATGATTGGAAGTATCGCTCCCGATGTAAAAAGGGAGGGGCAAAAGAAAATGAGTCATTTTTGGTCAGACTATGCAATGGGAGACCTTGTGAGAAGACCTGAATTAAAAAGCTTTATTGAAAAATATGGTGAACGTCTTTCGGAACCTTATGTCTTTGGCTATTATTGCCATCTCTTGCTGGATGTGCGTTTTTTGGACGTATACTGGAAGCAGCATTTTCAATTTTTTAATAAAAACATGCATCCCGAAACAGGTTATGACAGAGTTTCGCATGTTAAGGTTGATGACAACGAAGTATATGACAGGAAAGCCTTTTTTTCTTCTGCACTTTATTATGGTGATTACAACAGAATGAATCCTTACTTTGTAAAAAAATATAATATAGAACAGTTTGTTTTAACGGTTCCCACCGCAGTAATCGATGAGGTAAATCCCGTGAATGAAATTGAAACGATAAGGGATATGGTTGATGTTATATTTAAACAAAAAGAGGAGGATGAGGAGGCACCAAAGGTGTTTTGCAGAAACGACCTTGATGACCTGATAGAGACAACTGCGGAAATTATTGCAGAGATTTATTATAACGACATAAAAAAGATATGAGAAAATCTGAGGTTTGCAGAATAAGTTAGCAATTATAAGTTAAAAATTACTAAGATATAACATTTTTTTCACAATTCATTTGTATACTGATGGTTGATTAGGGTTGTATTTAAATACCAATTTTGGTATAATTTCATCTGATTTAGTTTACTTGTTGTAGGAAAGGGAGGATTTCCATGGGATATGCGAAACAGGAGACAGAGAAAAAGCAAAGAAAATTAGTCTCCAAGGCACAGAGAAATCAAAGGAAAATACTTGTTAATGTTTTTAAAATAATCCTTGTATCGATGGTAACGGTTATTATAGCAGGGGCAGGAGCAGCGTTCGGGGCAATGAAGGGAATACTTGATAATGCACCGAGTGTGAATGAGATAAATATTGTTCCAAAGGGCTTTAAAACAGTTATATACGATGATGAGGGAAAGGTTAAGAATGAGATATCAACCATAAATTCAAACAGAGTATATGTGTATTATGATGAGATACCGGAGGACTGGGTAAATGCTTTTGTAGCCATTGAGGACCAGCGTTTTTGGACACATAACGGTATTGATATAAAGGGTATCTTCAGAGCAGCTTATCATGGCGTGAGTACAGGTGACTTTGACCAAGGTGCAAGTACAATAACACAGCAGCTTATCAAGAACCATGTATTTAATGTCGGTATGGACGAGGACTCATTTATGGACAAGGTTGAGCGTAAGATACAGGAACAGTATCTTGCACTGGAGCTTGAGAAAAAGTACAGCAAAGAGTCTATACTTGAGTATTATTTGAATACGATTTATCTGGGAAGCGGTGTGCATGGTATTCAGGCGGCAGCGGAGGCATACTTTAATAAGGATATAGACGAGCTTACGATTTCGGAGATAGCGGTTATCGCAGGTATCACGAAAAATCCGTATGCATTTGACCCAACATTATTTCCTGAGGAAAATGCACACAGACGTGAGGATGTGTTAGATAAAATGCTTGAGCTTGGCTATATTACACAGCCACAGTATGATCAGGCAATGGCTGATGATGTATATGCAAGAATAGAGGAAGTTGAGCGTATACAGGAGGCAAGCAGGTCTGTTAATTCATATTATACGGATGCGCTTTTGGACGCTCTTGAGGATGACTTTGTTGAGCTTTACGGATGTTCCAAGGCAGAAGCTTCCATGATGGTATTTACGGGCGGTTATTCCATTTATTCCGTTCAGGATGATGATATCCAGAGCATATGTGACAAGAGACTGAACGATACAGAGTACTTCTACGAGGGTACCAGCGTGGGTCTTTCCTATGCACTGACCCTGATGGACGAAAACAAGGAGCCTATCAATTTCAGTTTGGAAAATCTGCTTTCCTATTATAAAGAGCAGACAGGAAACTCTAAATACGATAATATTTACCCGGATGAAACCTCGGCACGTGCCGCAGCGGATGAATTTAAGGAAGCGATGCTTGAAAAAACAGGTGCAACGTTCCATTCGGAAACATTTCAGGCAACACCACAGCCACAGTTTACGATGACCATCATTGACCAGCATACAGGATATGTCAAGGCCATTGTAGGAGGACGAGGAGAGAAAACGGTTGACCGTGGACTGAACAGGGCAACTGACTCAAGACGTCAGGCAGGTTCAACCTTTAAACCGCTTGCAGCATATACACCGTTTATAGATGCCTGCGGAGGCTCTCTTGCATCTCCGTTTTTGGATGAAGAATATTACTATACAAACGGAATCAAGGTAAGCAATTACTGGGGCGGAAAATACAGAGGCTACAATACGGTGAGAAAGGCAATTGAAGATTCCATGAACGTTATTGCCGTTAAGGCAATCACCGAGGCAACCCCTGAGGTAGCATTTAAATACCTGATTGACTATGGTTTTACAACTCTTGTTGAAGAGGAAACAGGTTCTGACGGAGTTATTTACTCAGACATAAACCAGTCAACGGCACTGGGAGGTCTTACCTACGGTGTTACCAACCTTGAGATTACTGCCGCATATGCAACGATTGCAAATGGTGGTGTTTACAATAAACCTGTATTTTACTCAAAGGTAATTGACCATGACGGAAATGTTATCATAGATAATACAACACCTACATCCCATACGGTTATGAAGCCTACAACGGCATGGCTTTTAATTGATGCAATGAGAACAACGCTTACGGTTGGAACAGGTAATATGGCACACTTAAGGTCAGGGGTTTCCTGTGCAGGTAAGACTGGTACAACATCAAGCAACTATGACCTTTGGTTCTGTGGTATGACACCGTATTATACGGGAGCTGTATGGATGGGCTGTGACTCAAACAAGGATCTTGCAAGATACGGAACGTCCGCTCCAAAATGTATGTGGAGAGATGTCATGGACGATATAGCAGCACTGGAAGATCAGGATACCTCCAAGGTTATTATGGCACGTCCGGATGGCATAGGAACAATAACGCTTTGCCAGATTACGGGAGACTTGCCTCGGGAGGGATGTCCGACATTTACGGACTACTGTGCAGTCGGGACTTTCCAGGGCGGAACATGTCAGGGACATGAGGAAGTTAAGATTTGTAAGGAATCAAAGATGGTTGCAACAAATGCATGTCCAGAAACGATTTCCTTTGTAGTAAAGGTTAATGAAAAGACAGGTAAGAAGGAATTTGTGGGAGATGATTATGAGGATTACCCATATACTGAAGATGTATGTACACTTCACCCTGAGGAAGCTGAAAAGGTTAGAATCAAAACATCAGCAGGCGAGGGCGGTACAATATCTTCTTCCGCATCCGTGGAAAAGGGTTCAACGGTGACAATCTTCATTACGCCATATGATGGTTATGTCATAGCGGATGTCAAGGTAAATGGAAAGAGCGTGGGTGCTGTCTCCACATACACCTTCGAGAACATAGATAAAAATCAAAAGATATCTGCAACCTTTAAGAAGAAAGGTGGAGGACAAAACCCACCGACGACAGAACCGCCGTCATCGAAAACAACATCGGAGAAGCCTACGACGACAGAGCCACCAGCAACAGAACCGCCATCAACGGATCCACCGACGACAGAACCGCCATCAACGGATCCACCATCAACGGATCCACCATCAACAGATCCGCCTGCTTCTGAGTAATTGTCTTAGAAAAAAGAAGTGGGATAGTGTTGACTGGATAGAAGGAATAAATAATTTAAGGGACATACCGCAATTGATATGTCCCTTTTTCTTTGTCAGGGAAATTGTTTCCCGTCAAAGAAAATCTATATAAAAAGCATATGCTTGCAAGAAAAGTACTTACAATTTTGCTTTCTTATATACGGTAGTAACTACTGTTCCATGTTTAACCTATCCCAAGCGGAACCTGTAATATTTGAACTTTCAAGTTAATTCTTAGTCATTTTAGGTGGGAAAATCAGGGAGGCAAAGTAAGATATAATCAGTGCTGCCGAAGTACCTACCGCAGCCATTGTAAAGCCGCCTCTGAATAATCCTATAAAACCATCAGTATCTACTGCTTCTTTGATTCCTTTCCAAAGATTATAACCAAATCCTGTGAGTGGAACAGATGCACCTGCACCTGCAAATTCAAGAAACGGTTCGTATAGACCAACGGCGCCTAAAATTGCACCTGTACATACAAGAATAACCATTACCCTGCCTGGCATGAGCTTCGTTGTGTCCATCAATATCTGGGCAAGGATACAAATAATTCCACCTATTATAAATGCCTTTATATAATCCATTTTATTTCTCCTTTTAGAACTTATTATTGTTTAGTGTTGCTCTATTACAAGGGCGTGTGCGATTCCAGGTATCGTCTGTCCCTCGTTGTAGCTTACAGTTGAAAGCAGGGCACCTGTAGGGACAAATAATATTTTTTTCCATGTGTGCTGCTTGAGGTTGTGAAGAATATAGCCCGCCAATGTGACGGCAGAACAACCGCAGCCGCTTCCGCCGCTATGGGTATCCTGTCTCTCGTTACTGTATATATTTACACCGCAGTCCATGTGCAGCTTGCTTATATCATGTCCGTTGTCATTTAACAGTTTTATGAGTATTTCGCTCCCGACCTTTCCAAGGTCACCTGTTATTATCTTGTCAAACTGGGTTGCCTTCATATCAAGGTCCTCGAAGCACTGGTATATGGTATCGGCGGCGGCAGGAGCCATGCAGGCACCCATATTCATACTGTCCCGTACACCATAGTCCATTATTTTTCCTGTTGTGACGGATGTTATGTGCGGATACTGAAGCATAGGTGTTTCTTCGGTTGTCTGGCTTACGACAAATGCGCCACTTCCTGTCACGGTCCATGTTGCACTTAAAGGACGCTGGTTTCCGTATTCAAGAGGAAAACGGAACTGTTTTTCCGCACCGCCATAGTGACTGCTCGTAACGGCAATTACATTTTCTGCATAGCCTGCCGCAACTGTCATGGCAGCAAGGGAAAGTGCTTCACCACATGTGGAACAGGCACCATAGAGACCAAACAGGGGAATATTAAAATCCTTTAATCCAAATGTTGTACCGATAAGCTGCCCTAAAAGGTCACCGCCAAAAATATATTTTATTTTACTTTGCTCAATACCTGATTTTGTTATGGCAGTATTAACTGCGCGGCGAACCATTTCAGATTCACCAAGCTCCCATGACTCCTGTCCGAAGGTAGGGTCTGTTTCTATCTGGTCAAAAAATGAACCTAATGGACCTTGTCCTTCCATTTCGCCTACAACAGATGCCTGACTGATAATGACAGGAGGATTGTCAAATACAATGCTTTGTTTGCCGACTGATTGGTTTTTCATATCAAAATTCCTCCTATATGATTCCTATTATTTTAATGACCCAGTAAATAAATCCAAGAACAAAGCTTGTTATGATTCCAAAAAGAATAACCGGGCCAGCTATCGTAAATACTTTTACACCTTTTCCGAAAACCTCACCTTCCTTTTGATACTCAATGGTGGGAGAGGCTACGGAGTTGGCAAATCCCGTAATAGGGACTAATGCACCTGCACCACCGTATTTTGCGATTTTTTTATAAAGGTTGAAGCTGGTTAAGAGAACACTTATCAGAACAAGTATAAGTGATGTATAGCTTCCTGCATCTTCTTTATTAAATTCAAAGTATGAGGACATAAAATTGTTGATTGCCTGCCCTAAAAGGCATATGAGTCCGCCTATCCAAAATGCATTCAAACAGTTTTTAAAGCAGTTGTGCTTCGGCGTTACGGCTTCAACGTATTTATTATATTCCTCATCATTTTGTTTTACTTTCATATATATACCTCCTATTTTTGAAGCAATATTTTGCTGTCTTTATTCAAGCAGCAAAAGCTGTATTGTGGAACCAAGTGCTTTTCCAAGAGCTGCCGCAACAAGGACATACGGAAGAAATTCCCTGATCTTGAGCCGCCTTGAAAGGATAGGGAAAACATTTAATGTTTCTGCAAGTGCTCCTGCAAGACATCCCGTAAATATGCCGCCAAGCAGAGTGAAAAAAATAAATCCGATAAGTCCTAAGGGTGGGGCAAGCTGGAATGTGTATACAAGGTTACCAAGCGTTACACCTATAATTATAAGTGTTTCTATTTTATAGCTGTATTTGTTTGCCTTATATTTTTCTGTCAGTTTTTCAAAAACTCCGAGAAGAGTGATAAATGCTACATATCCTGCTGAAATTGCTCCCCCTGCAAATCCACAGAATAAAACAAATAATGCGACCTTAATCCACATCTAAGGTCTCCTTATTCCTTGCACTGTCAACAATAATACAGGTGTTGACATCCTGCTCGTACAAACGCATCTGAACCTGTAGGGGAGTAGGGTCATCGGTCTGTTTTTTATTGATTCCGTGATTAAAAAATGTAATCATTCCAACACAAAGTCCGATGGAATACGCAACCATGCCCAAATTAAGTCCTATGGGCAGGCTCTCGGCTGTTTCTTTCGTGAACAGGGTATAAAGATTATTTAAAAGGTCTATGGAGCCTACATCACAGTTGTAGGACATGATGGAGTATGCAGTTCCGAAAAATGCAAGCACCATAAGTAATATGCTTTTCGCTTTTCCCTTAAACGAGGAAGCCGGTTTCAGGTTTTTATAGTACACAATCGTTTCAGGACAACCTATATTGACGATGCTTAACTCTTTAAAATCTCTTGATATAAGCTCAACAAGCTTCATGGCAGATATGACAATCTGGTCCTGTTCCGTGTTTGAAAGAACCGTTACAAGTGTTTTTTCAACAGTATGGCTTATTTCTCTATCTGAACAGAAAACAGTGGCTATGTCACCGATATGAACCTGTCTTGATGAAACAAGTGTACTTTGTTCAAGGGAAAAGTACAGGGTTTTATTTTCCATGATAGTTCTTCCTTTTTTCTTGATTTTTAGTTAGTATTTCAAATATTCGGAAAAATATGAGCGGGAATGAAATATTAGTTAAAATTCAGGTTGCATTTTGATTTTAATAGGTATATATTAGAGTGTAGTTTTTTTGTGCCATGTGTACATATTATTAAGAACAAAGCGGCTTGGTGCAGGATGTTACTGATGGAAAGCTGAACGTTTTTTATTAAATAAATAAGGGGCTTTTTACAGGTTAGGAGTGATAAAATGTTAGTGTTATTATTTTTAGCGTGGATTATTTTTAATGCGAATATTACCCTTGAAATTGCAATTTTCGGAATTGTAATTACCGTGGTCATATTTGTTTTTTTATGCAAATGTATGAATTACAGCTTAAAAAAGGAATTAAACTTTTACAGGCTGCTTCCGTTAATTGTTGCATATTTTTTTGTGCTGATGTGGGAGATAGTTAAGGCTAATTTTGCGATGCTTAGGCTTGTGGTTCTTGATAAATACGAAAACGAGCCGATGATAGTTAAGTTTAAAACCGACCTTAAGGATGATACATGCAGGGCAGTGCTTGCAAATTCAATTACCCTTACCCCGGGAACGATAACGGTAGATGTTAAGGAAAATATTTATACGGTTCACTGCTTTGACAAGGATATGGCAGATGGGATGGAGGATTCCGTGTTTGTAAATCTGCTTACTAAAATTGAGAAGATAAAGAACGGAAGGGAGAGTTAGGACATGATAGATACAGCTTATAAAATTTTATATGTTGTAGCAATGAGTGCACTTGCGTTTTGTATTTTGTTCATACTTATAAGGGCAATCAGGGGACCGAGGCTGACAGACAGAATTGTATGCTCAAATATGGCAGGAACGGTCATTATTATGATAATAGCAATACTTTCCCAGTGGATAAAGGAAGGATATCTGGCTGATATATGTATCATATATGCATCAATCAGTTTTGTGGCGGTTGTTGTGCTTTACAGAGTTTACACAAACAGATACCGAATTGTTGATGTCGATAAGCTGGAACCGGTAAATGATAAAAAAGAGACGGAAAATAAAACGGAACATGCAGTGACGAAGAGCTAATGGATGATGTTTATAGGAAGGAAGCAGGGATATGGAAATATTACAATGGATAAGGTTTATTATAGCGGCATTATTTATAGCCTGTGGAATCATAGTTGAAATTATGGCTATAGTAGGTGTTTATCGTTTTAAATATGTATTAAACAGGATGCATTGCTCTGCTATGGGAGATACATTAGGGCTTGATATGGTGCTTATTGGAATCATTATAATATCGGGCTTTACGTATACGTCTTTGAAGCTTCTTGTTACACTTATTATATTTATGTTTACGTCGCCTGTGTCATCACATCTGATTGCGAAAATGGAAATAGAGACAAATAAAGACTTTGAAAAGGAATGCGAGGTGAAGAGACAATGACGGTATTTCACATTATACTTCTGGGGCTTTTAATTGTTTGTGCCATAGCAGCGTGCACATCAAAAAAACTTATAAACTCGGTCGTTATTTTTATGTCATTTTCTCTTGTCATGTGTGTTATATGGTTCCTTTTGGAGTCGCCGGACCTTGCAATCACAGAGGCGGCAGTAGGTGCAGGAGTGACAAGTATATTATTTTTCCTGGTGTTAAGGAAAATCAATGCATTAAATGCATATGACGCTGACGATGATGAGGAAATGGAAGACGCAGATGATAAGATAATTGAAAGTGAGAGTGATAGCCATGAGTAAATTAAAGGAAAATTACAAGGATAGCGCCAGTCAGAAATTTTCTGATTTTATGACAGGGGATTTGGAAATTCCTGATAGTCCCCCTGCAAGGAAAAAGCCTGATAAACAGGATAAAATTGTTGATGCTGACGAGTTCTTTTCTGAGTTTACTATTTCTGATGATATTCAGAGACGGGAGCTTTATCAGGCGTTCAGGCATAGAAGGTTTGTCAAGCATGCAAGCAAGCTTTACAGTATTATGTCAGCTGTTATAGGGCTTATTATTATTGTAATACTACTTATTACGGTGGCTTATTTGCCAAAATTTGGAAATAAAAGTAATCCTGACAACAACATTGTGTCACAGCGGTATATAGAAAATGGACTTGAGGAGACAGGAGCTGTGAATATAGTTTCAGGTATGATACTTGATTACAGGGCATTTGATACCTTTGGTGAATCGAATGTTTTGTTTATCGCCTGCTGTTGTGTTCTTATTCTTCTTCGGAATGACGATGACGAGCCAAAACCTGATGAGGACGTAATTGACTTTAAGAGGGATATTATATTGGAAAAGGCAGCAAAGTTTCTCGTGCCAGTCATTTTGGTGTTTGGAATATATGTGGTATTAAATGGTCATTTGTCACCGGGAGGCGGCTTTTCAGGCGGTGCAATCATGGGTGCCGGACTGATTTTGTTTGCAAATGCGTATGGCTTTGAGCGTATGGAACGGTTATTTTCATATGGTACATTTAAGAAAATTACGTTTGGGGCTCTGCTTTTTTACGGTTTGGCAAAAAGTTATTCATTTTTTACGGGAGCAAATCATCTGCACAGCATTATTCCACTTGGAACGCCTGGAGCGATACTCAGCAGTGGACTTATTTTGTATTTAAATATCTGTGTTGGGCTTGTTGTTGCCTGTACGATGTATGGATTTTTTGCATTATTCAAAAGAGGGAGGATATAGACTATGTTTAAAGAGCTTATAACAAATTTGTTTACAAACTATTATGAGACAGCGGCAGTTATTATTTTCGGCATAGGCTTTACAACACTTCTTCTCAACAAAAATCTTATTAAAAAGATAATAGGGTTTAACCTTATGGATAATGCGGTATACCTTTTTCTTGCGGCAAAGGGATATGTTGCGGGCAGAAAGGCACCGATAGTAGTAAATAATGTTATGGACGTAAATGCATATATTAATCCGATTCCGGCAGGACTTGTACTTACAGGAATCGTTGTATCGGTCAGTGTCACGGCAATCATGCTTGCACTTACCGTAAAATTATACAGAAGATATCACACGCTCGATATAGATGAGATTGCAATCATATCCAGAAAGGGAGGAATATAAGCATGGAATTTTTGCGAAACATGCCGTTTTTCTGCATAATCCTCTCTATGGTTTCCGCAGTAATCATATCTATCATGAGTGACAAGGCGGCAAGGGTGTTTTCACTTATTGTTATAGGGGCGGTTGGAATCATGTCTAGTCTTACCCTGATTTATGTTGTATCAATCGGAGAGTCCTATACATATTATATGGGACATTTTCCTGCTCCGTGGGGAAACGAAATTCGTGTGGGTATATTGGAGGCGATGACTGCAACTCTCTTTTCAATTGTAATGTTTGCATCGGTGCTTGGAGGAATGAAGCGGGTTTTTATTGATGTTGCACCCAAAAAGAGAAATTTCTATTACATCATGGTTGATCTGCTGCTTGCAGCGCTTCTTGCCATGATTTATACAAATGACCTTTTCACGGGATATGTTTTTATAGAGATTATGACAATATCCGCATGTGCTCTCATAATGATTAAGGACAATGGGCACTGTCTTGTTGCAGCAGCAAAATATATGATAATGAGTCTTATTGGGTCAGGTCTTATTTTGCTTGGACTTTCCATGCTTTATGACCTTACCGGGCATCTGCTCATGTCAAACATAAAAGAGGCAATAGAGTTAAATGAGGCAAGTGGTTTATACCAGTTACCACTCACGGTTACGGTTGGAGTTTTGTGTGTCGGTATAGCAATAAAGAGTGCACTTTTTCCGTTCCACTCATGGCTGCCTGATGCATATGGCTATTCCACAGCAACATCAAGTGCCTTGCTTTCGTCCCTCATATCAAAGGGATATATATTTCTTCTTATAAAGATTATGTACAGAGTTATCGGAATGGATGTAATCAGGGAAACAAGAATCGGAAATGTATTTTTTGTATTTGGTGTTGTGGGAATGATTATGGGCTCGGTCAGAGCCATAGCGCAGACGGATGTAAGACAGATGATTGCTTATTCATCGGTTGCACAGATTGGATATATTTACATGGGTATGGGGCTTGGAACCGAGCTTGGAATGCTTGCAGCAATTTTCCATATATTTGCCCACTCCTCAGCAAAGTCCATGATGTTTATATCAGCGGACGGACTTTCTTATGTGTCGGATGACAGTAAGGAATTCGATGACCTGGGAGGTTCGGCAATTAAAAATCCGATTGCAGGTATTACATTTACGGTAGGAGCCTGCTCCATGATAGGTATACCTATGCTTGCAGGTTTTATTGCAAAGGTGTGTTTTGCGGATGCGGCAATCAATGCATCAACCATTAAGCTTGTTATCGTTATGCTTGCACTTGCATTTAGTACACTGTTAAATGCAGTTTACTTTATGCGGGCAATTATATCAGTATACAGACCAATTAAGGAAGAAGACCAAATGAAAATATATCCGAGGAATCCAAAGTTTATTGTGGCATGTCTCATTTTTATCGGATTAAATATTTATCTTGGTACAAATGCACAGCCAATACTGGATTTAATCCTTGAGGGCATCGGCATGTTTGCGTAAGGAGGGAAGAAGGATGGAATATAAATTATCCGAGGAATTTATAATCAAATATCAGATTGATGCGCTTGGTGTTATATTTGCAATTCTCACCTCGTTACTGTATGTCTTAATTGCGGTATACCAAATAGGGTATTTTAAGAGGGAACAGCATAAAAAGTTTTATTATATTTTTTATGTTTTGAGTTATTTTTCAATTATTTCAGAGCTGTTTTCCGCAAACCTTATTACAATGTATATCAGCTTTGAGTTTGTATCACTTACAACATCTATGCTTGTTTTCCATTACCGAAACAAGGATTCAAGGAAAGGTGGTTTCAGAATACTGTATTTTTCAATTGCAGGAGCATTTACCGCACTATTCGGTGTGTTTACGCTCTATGCAAACAGGGGAGGAGACATTCCTTTTGTAAAGGGCGGTTCCCTTGACATGGATTTTTTAAGCGGAAACTCAGAGCTTTATCTTATAGGGGCATTTTTGATGATAATAGGATTTGGTGTTAAGGCGGCAATACTTCCGTATCATGCGTGGCTTCCAGCCGCCCATCCTGTTGCACCGTCACCTGGTTCTGCGGCACTTTCAGGTATTATAGTTAAATGTGGTGCCTTTGCGGTTATAAGAACAGTTTTTTATGTGTTTGGTGCGGACTTTATAAGAGGAACATGGGTGCAGACCGTGTGGATGATACTGGCAATTCTCACCATATTCCTTGGAAGTATGCTGGCATACCGCGAGAAAATATTTAAAAAGAGGCTTGCTTATTCAACAGTAAGTCAGATGAACTATATAATGTTTGGTCTGTCACTTTTAAATGTGACTGGATTTATAGGCGCAATGATTCATGTTGTTTTACATTCCATGGTTAAGATTACCTTGTTTCTTGTGGCGGGTACTATTATTCATCAGACAGGAAAGAAGCTTGTGGATGAATATGACGGGCTTGGCAGATGTATGCCAATTACATTTTTCTGTTATACGATAGCTTCGGTTACCCTTGTGGGTATACCACCCGCAGGAACCTTTTTGAGTAAATGGTATTTGTGCCGTGGGGCGCTTAATCTTGGAGGTGCAAACCACATGGTAGCTGTTATTGGAATGATAGTCCTTATGGTAAGTGCACTTTTGACGGCAGGATATTTGTTTCCTATCTTTATCAGGGGATATATTCCGAGGGCTGAGTTTGCCAAAAAAGAATATGAAAAATGTGAGCCTGCGGCGTGGATGACCGTGCCGATTGTCATCTTGACAGTGCTTATACTTGTCTTGGGAATTTATCCTGATGTTGTTACTGATGTTTTTGCTGAGTTTGCGGCAACTGTAATGTAAGGCGGTGATATGTAATGGAATTTTTAATGTGTTTTCCAATATTGTTTCCAATGTTATTCGGAATACTTGTTTCTGCCTTTCATTTTGATACGGACAGAAAAAGAAATATATATGTTGAAATCGGAGTAATCATAAATTCAATTGTCGTTGCATATTTGCTTTTGAATCCGCCGTCAGGCATATTTGTATTGTTTGACCTTACAAAAAATCTTACTATCGAGTTTCACATAGATAAAATGTCTATGGTGTTTGCAGGTATTGTTTCAATTTTATGGCCATTTGCCAGTTTGTATGCCTTTGAGTATATGGAAAATGAGCACAGAAAGGATTCTTTCTTTACCTTTTACACCATGACATATGGAATTACCATAGGTGTGGCATTTGCGGGAAATCTTGAGACCATGTATCTGTTTTATGAGATGCTTACGCTTGTAACGCTGCCCCTTGTCATGCATGAGGCAAACTTAGAGTCGATTCAGGCGGCAAAAACCTATATGGTATATTCAATCGCAGGTGCCAGCTTTGGATTTATAAGCTTGATGTTCATACTGAATTATGGCGAAACCTCAGCCTTTGTGTGGGGAGGTGTTCTTAAAAATCTTCCTGCAAACAAGGAACAGCTTATGCGGGTATGGTATGCATTTGCATTTTTTGGTTTTGGTGTAAAGGCGGCAGTATTCCCGTTTCACGGTTGGCTGCCGAAGGCTTCGGTGGCACCTACACCGGTAACTGCACTTTTGCATGCGGTTGCGGTTGTTAAATCAGGAGCGTTTGCAATCGGACGACTTACTTATTTCAGTTATGGTACAGATATCCTTAAGGGTACATGGGTTCAGTATTTGGTTATGTCAGCGGCGCTGATAACGATACTGTTCGGCTCCTGTATGGCATATAAGGAGCAGCATATAAAAAGACGCCTTGCTTACTCTACGGTAAGTAATCTGTCCTACATTGTTTTTGGCTTTACACTTATGAGTGAGCAGGGACTTGTGGGAGGTATGGCACATATGCTGGCTCACGCATTTATGAAAATAGTTCTTTTTGCATGTGTCGGTGCCATTATGGTAAGAGGACACAAGCAGTATGTATATGAAATTGCAGGAATAGGAAAAGTAATGCCATTTACGATGGTGTGCTTTGCAATATCGGCACTTGCCGTTACGGGTGTGCCGCCGCTCCCGGGCTTTATCAGTAAATGGAACCTGATAAAGGGCGCGGTATTAGAGGGCGGATTTGCATATGTGGGAGCGGTAGTTCTCCTTATTTCAGGATTGCTTACTGCCATGTATATTATTTCCGTTGCAATCAGGGCATTTATCGTTGATGAGGAAACGTATGATAAACATATATTTGATAATGTAACGGATCCGGGACTTAGAATGAAGATACCGTTTGCCGTTCTTACGGTTGTCGTTGTTGTTATGGGCATTTTTGCCGAGCCAATCGTTGGATTTTTACATCAAATGGCTCAGGGCTTATAGGAGGTACTCATATGGATAACAATATTTTGCTGATTGTTCTTGTATGCCTGCCTTTTTTGGGAGCGGTTCTCTATTATGCGGTTAAAAAAACAGGTATTTTATATGCAGTGCTTGGGGGTATGACCCTGCTTATGGCGTATACATCCTATATTTATATAACGCAAGGGGAGCTTACGCTTTCTATCGACGGAATATTTGGTACGGGTATCCTGTTTGTGCTTGACGGCTTCAGGGTAGTGTTTTGTTCGCTGGTGGTTATTATGTGGCTGGTTGCCATGATATACTCGAGGGATTATTTCCGTCCGGGTTACGCGGACGAAATATCAGGAAAAGCGGACGGGGGAGCAGCTTCCTTTACATTTTTCGGATTACTTGTCCTTGGCGCAACACTTGGAATGGTACTTAGCAATGATATGCTTTCGGCATTTATCTTTTTTGAGGTAATGTCTCTTTGTTCCTATCCGTGGGTGTCGCATTTCGGCACGGCAAAGGATATGAAGGCAGCAACATCGTATCTGATATATGCGGTGATGGGCGGACTTGTCACCCTGACAGGAATTTTACTTTTACAGCATGAGATAGGCGGACTTGACTACTCATATCTGCGTTTTGTCGGAGAACGTATGTTACATGACCGTCAAATGGAACTTTTTTTACCATGTGTATTGATTATATTGGGATATGGTGCAAAGGCAGGCATGTATCCTGTCCATACATGGCTTGCACAGTCGTATGAGGCGGCACCTGCCTGCGCTACGGCACTTCTTTCCACCGTGCTGTCCAAGGTCGGTGTGATTGGTATGGCAGTTGTTTGCAGCAACCTTATGCAGGGCTGCTATGAATGGGGCATGATGATACTTATTGTGGGACTTGTGACAATGCTCGTGGGCGGTCTTTGGGCACTTCTTTCCATTAATATGAAGCGGATACTTGCCTACTCATCAATGTCACAGATTGGATATATCATTGTGGGACTTGGCACAGCCTGTATTCTCGGTGCTGCCGAGCAACAGAACGTTGCCGCAAGAGGAGCTTATTTGCATATGATAAATCACTCCGTATACAAAATGATATTCTTTGTGATTGTGGGAATTATCGCTGTTGAGTGTGGAAGAAACCTTGACTTGAATAAGATTAAGGGCTGGGGCTATCATAAGCCGATTATCAAAATCATATTTACAATTGCTGTTTTGGGAATATCAGGTGTTCCGTTTTTATCGGGATATGTGAGCAAAACATATATACACGAAGGACTTGTAAAATATCTGGAGCTTGTAAGGGAAGGAATCACATGCGGCGGCACATCGAATGTGGCATTTGTCAAGATGCTTGAGATTCTGTTCCTTGTGGGTGGAGGATGTACCTTGGCATATATGTTAAAGATATATATTCCACTGTTTTGGTGTAAACCAAAGATGCAGGATGAGATTGTAGTACAGAGTGAAACAGAAATGCAGGGCAGAGTTGAAATACAGGGTAAAACCAAAATACAGGGTAAAGAGGAATTTAAGGGTGAAGAAGAACCAGAGATTGAACCTGATAGAATGAAGCATACTACAGTTGCAGTTTACATAACACTTGGACTTTTGGCAGTATGTGCTTTAGTGTGTGGTATTATTCCACAGTACACCATTGATAAGCTTGGAGATACAGGTGCAGACTTCTTTGCCGCTGAAAAGCTTACAGGTATATATGATTATTTTTCCACTGAAAATCTTCGGGGGGCAGGAATATCCATTGCAATCGGACTTGTGCTTTACTTTGCAATCGGAAGAATCGTCAAGAAGAATGTAATTCCGTCATGGTTCAGCCTTGAGAAGATTTTATATAAGCCAATATTGCTTACCATTCTTCCGACAATTGGAACGTTTTTTATGAGAATATGCGACTGGTGCATTGAGGGACCTGTATATTTTATAAGAAAAACAATCCTTAAGGATAACAGCATTGAACCAAAGCCACACAAGGAACATATCAAATTCCAGGAATTTATGGCAACAGGAAACTTGCTTGCCAAATCCGTATCCTTTGGACTGATTATGTTTGCGGCGGCATTTCTGGTGACGATGATATATTTGCTGTTTGCGATGATATAGTGTTTCAGGTCTTGGAAAAAAAGGTTACTATCAACACAATAAAGTAAAACAGGCAGGTGGTTGAAAAATATTCAACTGCCTGCCGTATTATTTTAGAAAAATTTAGTTTAAAAGCGTAATCGTAGAATTTTGCTTTGTTAACAACCCCCTTATATTATTTTGCCTGAGCGAGTATATCTTTAGCGTTCTCAGGAGAAAACTTAAAATCATTTATAAGTGCTTCCGTGATTTGAGTATCGGAAAAGCCGTTTTTTCTAAAAAGGGAAATAGTAGTTGTGATTGTTTGTTCACGTCCGATATCTATGCCTTCACTACGACCTTGTTCTAAACCTTGTTCCAGACCTTGTTCCAAACCTTCCTCAAAACCCTGTTCTAACAATTCCTTATAACGCATCTCCAAAGTCATATAGTCCAGCCTCCATTTCTCATTATTTCTCACAGATTCAACCGCAGTTTCCAGTTCTCTTGTAAAGTCATCTGTTGCCGCCTGTCCGTCTATGTAATCTAGCAGCCGTTTCATTTGAGGTGTTACATCGTCCAGCGTTCCTTTTGTGTTTAATATAATTTTTGTTGTCTCATCACCGAAACCGATTTCATAGTCCTGTAAGCACCTGTTTTCAAACGTGTAAATATGCCGCCCCTTGCCGAATAAATCAAAGGTACAGATAAAGATTACAAAGCTTCGTTTCAGGTGTTTGTAGTCCTCGCCTTTTTCCAGTACATTCAGGTCTATCATGCCCTGATAGTATCTTGACCGCTTCGGCAGGTTTTTATTTACGGTTACTTGCATTTCTATATTATAAACGGTATTTCTTTCGTCTTCAACATAAACATCAAGTCTTACACCTTTTGCATTTGCCGTAATGTCAATGGTTTCTTGTGTTTTCGGGTATGTTATGTCTGATATTTTTATGCCGAGTATTGTCTCCAGAAACGGCTTGCAGTATTTGGGGGTTCTCATAATAACCCCAAACATAAAATCATCCCTAAATTCCAGTTCCTCATAGTTTTTAACAGTTGTATTTTTGTTCATACAATCTCCTCCCTTGTATTTTGAGTATTGTTTCACATCAGACAGAGAGGATTATTGAACAAGTATATTTCGTAGTTAAGGTCTAAACAATATATACACAATTGTTTTAAGTCTCAACACGGAGCACCGCTTTGCTCCTTAAACATTGTATGTATTTTTGCTTTTCCTGAACCGTTCTGTAAATGCACTTTGTTTCCTGTCGGCACGTTCCTGTGGAACCTGTCAACTGCAAGCCATGTCCCCAACAGCACCCCGCTGCCCTTTTTGTGAAATAACTCTCAATGTTTTATCTGTATGGTTAACAATGTCAGTTTATTTACCGATATAAATAATAAATTATAATATTTCAAAGGGATTTGAACGTCAACACTTCAAGGATGAGGTAAATATATCTAAGGTATAGGATGCTATGCCTGATTTCTGTTATATTTTTGCCCTTGTCGTGGGCTCATTTTCCTATAAATCGTGGAGATAGTATTATTTTTAAGTATACTTATATATTATTGACGTAACAGGACAACAAAAATGTAAAAAATTGCTTATTTTCCATTGGTATTAGCACATAAGTGTGTTAATATATATATGTAAAATTGTCAGGCTGGGTTAGTTATGACGATTAAAAAAATTTAATCAAGGAGGATGATAAATATGGCAATTCAAGTAGGCGACAGCCAGGTAACACAGGCAGCATATAATTATGCAACAGCCGAGCCGTATAGCGTAAATTCACAGGGAAGTGGAAGCAGCAGTGTAGAGGATATATCCGATTTAGGAAATAAAAGCAACAATGTAGCTGCTACATACGACAAATCAAATGAAAATGCAAAGAAAGCCACTTACTCTGTAAATAAAATGAGCGCTGAGGATAGGGCTAATTTAGTAAGTCAGCTTAAAGCTGACCAGGAGGCTAGACAGCAGAGTCTTATAAACCTTGTACAAAATACTATAGGTAAGCAGGCAAAGGCATATGGCATTGCAGATGGCAGTGACAGTATGTGGAGGTTTATTGCAAGCGGAAACTACACTGTGGATGCTGCAACGAAGGCACAGGCACAGAAAGACATTTCTGAGGATGGATATTGGGGCGTAAAGCAGACCTCCCAGAGATTGTTTGATTTTGCAAGTGCTCTTGCAGGTGACGATGTAGAGAAGATGCAGGAAATGCAGAAGGCTATGCAAAAGGGCTTTAAGCTTGCTACTAAGTCATGGGGCAGAGAGCTTCCAAGTATAAGCAACTCTACATTAGATGCAGCAAATAAGCTTTTTGAGGATTATTATGCATCAAAAAACCAAAAGGTTGAGTAAAGGTAGTCTTTATAAAGACTGACATTCGTTTTGTAAATCAGAGTAAAAAAAGGAGGAATAAAAATGGCAGGAATAGATTTTAATACTTTTTTAGGAAGCAATAACAATACTACATCAACAATGAATTTTGGAATTGATTTGGGAGATTATGCAGCAATTCAAAATGGCACATATTATAAGCTTGCCAAGGCAAATTATGCAAAGCAGGCTTCTGATGAAAAAAGTGAGAAGGCGGTTGATTCAAAGGTTTCCCTGTCTTCCATGAAGTCAAGTGGTGATGAACTTAAGGCAGCAGCAGAAAAGCTTTCTAACAGAAGCTTGTGGCAGAAGAAGACGATAAAGTCAAAGGATGAGGCTACAGGCGAGATTATTGAGAAAGAGGATTATGACAGGGCTGCAATCAACAGTGCAATTCAGGACTATGTTAAAGCTTATAACGACATGATTGAAAATGCAGGAAACGCAGAGACAAAATCAGTGTTAAGAACTGCAACAACAATGATAGGTGACACTGCATCTGTATCAAAGCTGCTTGATAGGATAGGAATTAAAATTGGTTCAGATAATAAGCTTAGCATAGATGAAGATAAGCTTAAGGACGCATCGATTGGAGAACTTAAAACATTATTTGAGGGCGCTGGTTCCTATGCTGACAAGGTTGCAGGCAGGGCAAGTTCAATATCAAGAAGTGCAAAGGAAGCAACGGATAACTATACAGGTGAAGGAACATATGCAAAGAAGACATCAGGAAGCTCCTCCACAGGCACTTCTACAAGCGGTAAGGCAACATACCAGCTTACTGCTGATATGCAGAAGGCAATATTGGATCAGGTGCAGCTTGATTTCTATATGTATGGCGGCAATAACAAGACAAATTCATCTTCACTCACAAAGAAAATCAATAAATTCCTTGAGTCTGTAGACAGTGACAAGAAGGATGATGCTAAGGCTTCTATAAACAAATTCAGAGACGAATTATCTGACTTGGTTGTTAAGGCAATCAAGGCTGAGGACAGTAGCTTTAAGCTCGGAGACACTGTTGACGCCAGCATCCTTAGCAAAATATTTGCAAATGATGATGAGTTGCTTAGAAAGGCTGCTGCCCAAACATATGGTAATAGTTTTAACTACGCAATATAAATAAGGTTGTATTAAGGTATTATTTCTCCCTGTGGTTATTATGTGACCACAGGGAGTTTTTTGATTTATAGGAAATTCCTCTGAAATTACCATAGGTACACCTTTAAATTTACAGAGTGAAAGCAAGCGATTCATAACAAACTGATGGAAAAGATAATTATATAATGATATAATTTTAAATGTGTTGTTGGGAAAATGATGAGTGGGATAAAATATGCGGGAATTGGTTTATCAATGACAGACCCTGACAGATTTGACAGAGTAAAATGGAAAGGTCAGAATTTGCTTGGATATGCTTTGACGATGGTGCGCGAAAAGTTGTAAATACCTGTTTTATGTGATTTTATGGAGGATTATAGATGGAATATCTGGGACTTGAATCTGAAGTGTTATGTATGTTATTTCCAGGCAACCGGACGGGACATTGGGGAGCTGTGTGCGGTTTGGGAATTATTATAGGTTTATATCTTGCAAGCTTTATTGGTGCACTGCTTGGACTATTTGTGACAATGATAAATGGATTTAAATTCAAATATTTCAGAACGCTGTTTTTTGATATTTCTGACGTGAATGGGAAAATAAAATTTACAATAAGAAAATTCACCCCTATATCTGAGTATCAAACGATAAAGCCCGGTCTTACGGATAAAGAAGATATAATAGTTTCCGTTATGGGAATTGCCATTATGTGGGCGGTGTCCATATTGATATTTGTTCTGGCATTTTTCAATGGACAGGGACAGACTGATTTATATGCAGATATTATGTATAACTTATTTCAAGGGATTGCGTGTGCAATCATATTTCACAGTTTGTTTGTAACTGTTTCTACAATATACTTTTATGTAAATGCAAAGAAAAGCCTAAGAGGATGGATAAAACAAGTTGTCAAGGCATGGATAAACGGAAAACGGCTTGAGGATATGGAACTTCCGCCCCATGAACAGCTTAGCCTGAAAACCACAAGATATGATTTATTACTCTATGAAAACCTCAGGTTCATGCAGAAGCTTTCTCTTGGACTTTATAACGAGCTTTTGCCTATCGTTGAGTTTCTTGAGGATAATTTGATGCAAGGGTATATGAGGTCAGAGGGTTCGGTATATGGTGCTATTATATTCTATTACTCTTACATAAACCGTAATGAAAAAAAGGCAGCTTATTATTTTGGCAAGGCAGAGGATGACCTGAGGCATGATATGGAAAGTGATGGGAGAAGGGTTATGGCGTATTATGAGTATTATATTTTAGGACAAAAGGAACAGGCTGTAAAGACAGCTATGGATGGGCTTAAGGTGATTGACAAATTCTCCATATGTGATGAGGAAAGAAAAATGGAGAGAAAACTGTTGGAGTACATCCTTTATGAGGCAGAGTAATTGTGCAAGCAGAAGTCTAAAAATAGTTAAGGGGAATATCATGCAGCCCAAGAACAGCTTTAATGTTTAACTCATCTATTTTTTGGGCATATTATAAATGTGATTTACGTAAAATATACACACTTATAATATGGGGGCGGGGACAATCAAACGGTTTATAGTATATGATGCTGACAACTTTGATGAGGAATTTAAGGATGTAATTTCCGAGGGGGATTTTGTGCTTCCTGCAAGAAAGGTCAAGGAATATTGCGTCGGCTGTTTTGGATGCTGGATTAAAAATCCCGGGAAATGTATCAAGGATGACGGGTTTGAAAATATTTCATCTTATATTGGTGCCTGTCAGGAAATGATTATAATCAGTCCGCTGACGTTCGGCGGTTATTCTCCATGTATTAAAAATGTAATAGACAGAAGTACAGGCTTTCACCTGCCTTTTTTCAGGTTAATAAAAGGGGAAATGTTCCACAAAAAGAGGTATGATGAGAGCTTTAAGCTCAGCGTGTTTTTTTATGGTGGTAAAGTAATCTATCAGGAAAATGCATTGAGACTTGTCAATGCAAATATAAGAAATCTGGGTGTTACGGATTACAGAATTAAATTTTATAAGGAAAGCCCTGAAATAAAGGAGGAATTATCATTAATATAACAATGCTTTGCGGCAGTCCGAGAATGAAAAGGAGTAATTCGAAAGTACTGCTTGATTATCTGGAATATGAGATTGGCTGTGGGGAAACGATAAAGCGGTATGATATGGAATCCTTTCAGTCTGAAAATTTAAGAAATTGTGATGTATTTGTAATTGCCTGTCCCCTTTATATGGATGGCATTCCTGCAAAGCTAATGTCAATTATGGAGGATATTTTAAACAGGGGTATTGATGTGTCCAAGCGGGATTGCAGGGTTTACCTTATTATAAACAGTGGGTATTACAATCCTGAGGTATGTAAAACTGCAATAGCACTGTTTCGTACATGGTGCAATGAATGTGGGTTTATCTTAAGTACGACGGTTGCAGTAGGTGCAGGCTCCCTTGTTAAATTTTTAAAGCTGTCCCGTGGTATGCTTTCGCAGACAGGGCATGCCATTACACTTCTTGCAAATGATGTAAGGGAATCCAATTGTTCTGGCGTTATGTTAACGAAACCGCATATTCCACAAAGACTATATATTTTTCTCGCCCATATGGGATGGCTTCATATGGCAAGGTCAAATAAACTGAATAGGAAATCACTTAAAATCAAGTATACCGATATATAAGCAAAACTTTCCTTTTTACTTGTGACATCAGAAAAAATATGGTAGAATTAAAAGTAATTTTAATGAACGGTTAATAAGAAGGGAAGGGGGGTAAGTATGTCGTTTTCTGATGATTTTATGAGCGTTATTCTATCCATGGAAAATGTTATGATGATTTTTTTTGATGAAGAAAACGGATGTCAGCTTATATGTAATAAAACGAAGCTGGACATTGATGCTGCTTCATCAGAATCATGGGTGGATTTGTTTGATAATATTGTTTTTGATGAGGATAAGGAAAGCTTTTTGGTATTTACCAATAAGGTACTAAATGGTATGCGTGGGAGCACAGATTTTGCGGCAGTAAGCGATGACAGGGTTGGGGTTTCGGTGAGACTTAAGAAAAACAATTCCGTATACTCTTACCACAATATCGTATGTTATATATCCAAGGACGGTGACGGATATATTACAAGGATGACAATCGTTGCGTCAGAAATGACTGCTGAGGAGCTTTATCGGTTGCAGCTTGCACAAAATGTTACCAATGACAGAACACCAACGATGTTTATTCGTGTGGCAAACGAGATAGTCAAACAGCACCCGGAAAGGAAGTATGCACTTATCCAGTTTGATGTGGCAAAATTTAAGGCAATCAACGAGTTGTATGGAGAGCCTTTTGGAGACGAAATATTAAACTTCTTTATAGAGTCCATGAATGTCCTTTGTACAAGTGAACAGATTTTTGTAAGACTTACGGCTGATGTATTTATGGTTATGCTTACATATGAAACAGATAAGGACTTGTTGGATTTTGTTGAGCTTGTACGTGCAAATCTCCTTGGCTACAAAAATATTGAGTACAGGCTTGTATTCGGAATTGCATACATAAAGGATATAAACGCAAAAATTCGAAAATACGGTGACAGAGCCGCCCTCGCAAGACAGAGCATAAAGTCAAATGCGGTTGAGTATGTTGCGTTTTATGATGAGAGCATGAAGAATAACGTGCTTTCAAGTAAATACGTTGAGGATCACATGAGTAAAGCACTTGAAAACCATGAGTTTGTCATGTATCTTCAGCCTAAGTTTGACATGGATACCGAAAGCATAGTCGGTGCGGAGGCACTTGTACGGTGGGTTCAGCCTGAGCGGGGTGTGATATCTCCGTCAGAATTTATTCCTGTGTTTGAAAAAAATGGTTTTGTTACAAAGCTTGACGCGTATATATGGGAAGAAGCCTGTAAAACAATACGCACATGGATTGATAAAAAAATCAAGCCGATTCCTATTTCGGTAAATATGTCCAGGGCACATTTAAAAAATGAAAAATATTTGAATGTGCTGGATAATCTTGTTGAAAAATATGATATTCCAAAAGAACTTCTTGAGATAGAAATGACGGAGACAATAGAGGGAGATGAGGTTGCAAAAGGCATTGCAAGCCTTAAGGAGCATGGTTTCACCCTTTTGATGGATGACTTTGGTTCGGGATATTCCTCACTGAATACCCTGAAAGATACCCAGTTTGATATCATTAAAATAGACAGGGAGTTTTTGCAGAATTTTGTAGGTTCGGACAGGGGCAAAATAATCGTTGAGCATACGATTCAGATGACCAAATCAATCGGGCTTGATGTTGTGGCTGAGGGTGTTGAAAGTATTGAACAGGCTAAGTTCCTGATTGGGAGCGGTTGTAAGGTTGCACAGGGATTTTATTATGCAAAACCTATGCCTGTAACGGATTTTAACAATATGCTTGATGAAAACAGGAAGAAGTAACGGGAGATTTTTATGGACTTGGACAAGGTACGGAGTGACATAAACAAAATAGACGAGAGCATGAAACAATTGTTTCTAAACCGTCTTGACTGTTCTGCAAGAGTTGCGGAGATTAAGCTTGAAAACAATGATACGGTTTACAAGCCCGTCCGTGAGAAGGAAATTTGTGAAAAATTTGCAGATGACAGGGATTATCTGACATTTATAAAAAAAATAGTACAGATAAGCAGAAAATTCCAGTATGGGATATTTTATGATAATGGGGCAATTTCAGATGGCTTTTATGCCAGCCTTGATGAACAAGGCAAACAGGCACTTGAGTCAGGTGGTATCCTGTCCCTTAGACTGGCGGCTGACAGCGGAGCCAAACAGGGATTAAATGCACATGATATTTTATCGGTAGTAGCAGATTCTTCCCTGAAAATAAAAGAGCTAAATGCTTCAGAGAATATGGTTTGCGTAAGCCTTTTTGTGGAGGCAGACAAGGAGTCGCGCCGCGAGGCACTCATACTTGCTTACATGCTTTATGCTGAGACAATGGAGGGTATATGTTAATAATAAATGGACATGTTGTTGACCCTGAAACAGGATTAAATGAACCTGCTGACATATTGGTGGAAGACAATAAAATTAAAAAAATATATGTAAAAAGCAAAAATGAAAATGCGGATGCAGTACAGTCCGGGCAGGAAGTGATAGATGCTGCGGGCTGTTATGTTATGCCCGGATTTATAGATTTGCATGTACATTTCAGGGATCCGGGGCTTACCTACAAGGAGGATATTGCAACCGGAGCAGCCGCTGCGGCAAGAGGAGGCATCACAACCGTTTGTGCAATGCCAAACACCAA
Source organism: uncultured Lachnospiraceae bacterium (assembly GCA_947652735.1). GTDB lineage: Bacteria > Bacillota > Clostridia > Lachnospirales > Lachnospiraceae > Coprococcus_C. The sequence goes on from CANTEG010000014.1 coordinate 52,731, forward strand.
GCCGGTTGTAGATTCGACAGACACATTGCAGTATGTGATTGATAAGGCTGATAAAGTGTCACCTGTTCATGTGAAGCAGCTCTCCTCTATAACAAAGGGTATGGAGGGTACATCGCTTGTTGATATGCAGGCAATGCTTGATGCTGGGGCAGTCGCATTTTCCGAGGACGGAAAGAGCGTTATGGATATCAGGCTTTACAGGGAAGCCATGAAAAATGCGGCAAAGCTTGGAACGGTTATCATGGCACATTGTGAGGATAAGGACTTAGTCGGAAATGGCGTCTTAAACGAGGGCGTGGCATCGGAAAAATATCATGTTGACGGCATATCAAACAGTGTTGAGGATGTGATTACCGCAAGGGATATTCTGCTTGCCGCGGAGACAGGAGCAAAGCTTCACATCTGCCACTGTTCCACAAAGGGAACCGTGGAGCTTATGCGCATGGCAAAAAGACTTGGCGCGAATGTGACGGCTGAGGTATGCCCGCATCATTTTACGTTGACTGATGCTGACATTAAGACTGCGGACAGCAACTACAAAATGAATCCGCCGCTTCGGACAAAAGAGGATGTGCAAAGCTTGATTGAGGGACTTGTTGACGGTACAATGGATTGTATTTCAACCGACCATGCACCTCACTCTGACGAGGAAAAGAAAGGGTATTTTGATAAAGCTCCGTTTGGAATCGTGGGGCTTGAGACATCGGCTGCACTTACATATACGAAGCTGGTCGACACAGGGCTTATGAATATTATGGATATGGCGAAGAAAATGAGTCATAACCCAGCAAAAGTGATAGGAATTGATGGTGATTACGGAAAGCTTACGGAGGGGGCAGTGGCAGATATCGTTGTGTTTAACCCTGACGCAGAGTGGACCGTTGATGTAAATGATTTTGCCTCCAAGGGGCATAATACACCTTTTAACGGAATGCTGTTAAAGGGGAAGGTAATGGCAACGATATGTGAGGGAAAGCAGATATATAAGGCAAATTAAGTATTGTGGTAAAGCAGCCAAGTAATGAAGCGATATTGAAAGATAAGGAGATATACTATGATTAACAAGCTGATTAAAAATATTGAGGAAAAGGATGCACCTATCGTTGTAGGGCTTGACCCAATGATGGATTATATTCCTGAACATATAAAGAAAGAAGCATTTGATGAATATGGCGAGACCTTAGAGGGTGCGGCAAGTGCAATATGGGTATACAACAAGGGAATCATTGATGCAACCCACGACCTTATTCCCGCAGTTAAGCCGCAGATTGCAATGTATGAGCAGTTTGGTATCGAGGGTCTTAAGGCATACAAGAAGACATGTGACTATGCAAAAAGTAAAAATCTTGTTGTTATAGGAGATATAAAAAGAGGAGATATCGGTTCAACGTCAGCCGCATATGCAGTTGGTCATTTGGGCAAGGTTACGGTTGGAGAAAAAACGTACGCTCCGTTCGATGAGGATTTTGTTACCGTAAATCCGTATTTGGGAACGGATGGTGTAAAGCCATTTGTGGATGTTTGTAAGGAGTGTGGTAAAGGTATTTTCGTGCTCGTAAAAACCTCTAACCCATCGTCAGGAGAGTTTCAGGACAGGCTTGTTGATGGCAGACCGCTTTATGAGCTTGTGGCAGAGAAGGTTGTGGAATGGGGCGAAGTCTGCATGGGTGACACGTACAGCAATGTAGGCTGTGTCATAGGTGCAACTTACCCTGAAATGGGCAAGACTTTAAGAAAGCTTATGCCAAATACATATATTCTTGTGCCGGGTTACGGGGCACAGGGCGGTAAGGCATCTGATTTGGTTCATTATTTTAATGCAGACGGACTTGGTGCAATTGTCAATTCATCAAGAGGAATCATAGCTGCCTATAAGCAGGAGAAATATACATCATTCGGTGATAAGGCATACGCTGATGCAAGTCGTCAGGCTGTTGTGGATATGCTTGCGGATATAAACGGAGCACGTGCGGCAAGGTAAAGGGCAGAAGTAACAATAATAGGCAATTGAGAAACGCCATATTATCGAAAAGTAGTTGTACAATATACACAATATCGCAAGCAAGGTGCTTTGGAGCCGCCGGTGCTTAGCAAGGTATTTTCGAGCTTAGCACCGTTGCGAGCGACAAGCAGCGAAAGCGTGCCTTGTGGTGATATTGTGTATATTGTACAACGGACGTTCGGAAAAACAACGTTTCGCAATTGTCTAGTAACAATAATTACAGGAGGAAATATGGGAAAGGTTAAGATAAGTGCAGATATTGTAAGGCAGGAAAATATTGCAACTGATATTTTCTCATTGATTATAAGGGCGGAGGAGATAGCAGCTTCGGCAAAGCCAGGGCAGTTTGTCGATTTGTATTCGTCAGACGGAAGCAGGCTGCTTCCAAGACCGATTAGTATTTGCGGTATAGACAAAGATGCAGGCACATTAAGACTTGTGTATCGTGTGGCAGGGAAAGGAACGAAAGAGTTTTCGACACTTACCTCAGACCATCAGATAGATGTGCTTGGACCGTTAGGAAATGGGTTTACGCTTTCTGACAAAAAAGCAATCATTATAGGCGGAGGAATTGGCATTCCGCCTATGCTTCAGCTTGCAAAATCCCTTGATTGTGAAAAAAGCATTGTCCTCGGTTACAGGGATGAAGAATTTTTAAGCACAGAGTTTAAAAAGTACGGAACAGTATATATGTCAAGTGATAACGGTGCTTTTGGCGTTAAGGGAACTGTTATGGATGCCATAAAGGAATATGGGATAACGGGAGATGTAATATATGCATGTGGACCGTTACCGATGCTTCGGGCAATTAAAGAATATGCAGCCGAAAATAATATTGATGCACAGATTTCCCTTGAGGAGCGTATGGCATGTGGAATCGGGGCATGTCTTGGCTGTGTATGCAGCTCCACTGATGTGGATGACCACTCAAAAGTAAAAAATAAAAGAGTCTGCAAGGATGGACCTGTTTTTTATGCTGAGGAGGTGGAATTATAATGAATACGAAGGTAAATATAGCTGGTGTAGAGCTTAAGAATCCAATTACTGTTGCGTCGGGAACCTTTGGTTCAGGAATGGAATATGATGAGTTTGTTGACTTAAATATTCTCGGTGCAGTGACGACAAAGGGAGTTGCAAGTGTACCGTGGGAGGGAAATAAAACGCCCCGCATTGCAGAAGTCTACGGTGGTATGCTCAATGCAATTGGTCTTCAGAATCCGGGCATTGATACATTTATTGAACGGGATATTCCGTTTCTGAAAACGAAGGATACAAAGGTCATTGTAAATGTGTGTGGCAAGAGTGTTTCGGATTATGTTTCTGTTGTGGAACGTCTTTCAGACTGTGATATAGATTTGCTTGAGATTAATGTTTCCTGCCCTAACGTAAAGGAGGGCGGTATTGCCTATGGACAAAATCCAAAGTCTTTATATGAGATAACAAAGGAGGTCAAGGCAAAGGCGAAGCAGCCTGTTATTATGAAGCTTAGCCCGAACGTTACAGATATTACCGAGATGGCTAAAGCGGCGGAAGCAGGTGGAACAGATGCACTGTCACTCATTAACACACTTACAGGAATGAAGATAGATGTCAAAAAAAGAGCATTTGCAATTGCAAATAAGACGGCTGGTTTATCAGGACCTGCGTTAAAACCTGTGGCAGTACGGATGGTATATCAGGTAGCAAACGCAGTAAAGCTTCCTATCATTGGAATGGGAGGATGTATGTGTGCGGAGGATGCACTTGAGTTTATTATGGCAGGAGCTACGGCAGTGGCAGTTGGAACGGCAAACTTTAATAATCCGTATGCAACAAGGGATATTATTCGTGGTATAGAAGATTATATGACTGACAATAATATTGAAGATATTAACGAATTGATTGGGTGCGTGAAATAGGCATACCTCATTTGTAGAAAGAAAATCTTGGATGGGTTAATGCATAAAGATAGGATATAATTAAATGAGTTTATTTAAAAAAAGAAGATATTACTTTACAGATACGTCAATAGCAGTAGATACGGTAATCGCATATATCATGGCTATAGTTGCCCTGATTATTGAGATTTCAGGAATCGTAAGTTCCATTGCGACAAGAGGGCATGTACCTGGGATATATGGTGTTTTGTACCTTTCTGCAATTATTCTTTCTGCTGTGGGAATTATATTTTCACTTTGGGGAAATAAGGCGGAAGAAGGCGGCGTAACAGGTAAGCATGTGTCCATACTGCTAAATATTTTGGCACTCGTGATACCTGTAGTTATCATTGTTTTTTAAATGGTCATAGGATGGAAGTTATAATGTATCATATAAAAGGCGTTTGAGGATGCCGGTAGTTTGTTTGTCGGTTTAGGACTAGCTGTGCAGATGGTCCTAAACCGATAACTGTTCGTGCAGATGATATTGACATGTACGTTAACCCGTTTGGTGCAGGTGAAATTTGTTTCTTACGGAAGCTGCTGGGTTATGGGCTGACGTTCAAACAGGGAAGGAAGTATTATGGAAGATATATGGGAGAGAATCATGCTTGCCATAGAGCGGCTTGGTGAGATAGAGGATGAGGAATGGGCGTGTGGTTCATTCGATAAAGACAAACAGGTTCTTTTGCAAGAGATAAAACAGTATTTTAATAAGGTTTCGGCATTTATTCTTTATTTGTATGATGTCTCCCAGATTGATATAAAGGACCTTGAAACGGATGCACTTCGGGAAATAAACGATAAGCTGTATGAAGACATTTTACCGCAAAATTACGATTTGAGCTACGGTAACCCTGATTATGCCGTGGAAAGACTGGGTGGGGAATACGGAAGGATTTTGTCATTTTTGTATTCTGAAATCAGGGCGTGTATCGCTTATGTATATGAAAGTAAGTTTCAGGAGTTTGTGGCAGTCGTTGAACTGTTTCTTCAAATATACGGCATGTTTGCACAAGGGACGGAATGTCCTGAAGAAAAATATATAAGGGAAGCAATCTATTATCATATGTATGACTATGCAGATGTGATGGTTGAGGGAAGAACAAGGGAGACAATTGACAGCTCATTTACATTTGCAACGGATATCATTATGAATAGCGATTTAAGTGATATCAGATATCTGTATTTGTATGGTGAGTACATTGGTGAAAATGAAATAATAACCGCAACTTTTTTAAATAGTCTCCCAGAGGATAAGGTACGGGCAATGGCGGCTACCTATGTCCGCGGCTTTATCAAAGGCTTTGAGGTAATGAGAATAGACATTAAGCCTAAAAAAACGGTTAACATAAGATATTCAATCGGGCAGGAGAGAATGGTGAAGTACGCCATTGAAATGTTCCGTGCAGAAGGGCTTTCGCCTGTTATATTCAGGTATGCAACAAGCCGTATCAACAGAAAACAGACCTTGCGGGTAGGATATGTGGCAACACCTGCAAACAAGCAGTACGATTATGACCATCGTATGGACGATGCACTGTTTTTGGATAAAGCATTTGCCAAAAGAAAGCTTGAGGTGATTGAGGAGACCTATGAAAAATATAAAGATTTGGCGGCTGCTTATGCGGGACCTGCGGTTATAGAAAGCTTTGGTGAAAATCCCTTTAAGCCAGCTATCAAAGATACGGTAAACAAGCTTGATGAAAAGCAAAGGGAAATCTCCCTTTGGTATTCATCCAAGTCGGCTGACCTGTCAAACAGGTATATGCCACGGGACAAATACAGTTTCACAATTATAGCTTACCCAATACCGGAGATAGGCGAAAAATTTGAGGAAATATTTGATGAGATTGTAAGGGTAAATACTTTGGATAATGAATTGTATCAAGGAATCCAGCAAAGTATTATCGATGAGCTTGACAAGGCAGAGTATGTTCACGTTATTGGACGGGGAGATAACCAAACAGACATTAAGGTTATGCTGCATACCATTCATGACCCTGCAAAGGAGACAAAATTTGAAAATTGTCTTGCAGATGTAAACATTCCTTTGGGTGAGGTGTTTACTTCCCCTACGCTTTTGGGGACAAGCGGGACATTAAATGTAAGTCAGGTTTATTTAAACGAGCTTAAATTCAGTAATTTAAAAATTGAGTTTGAGGATGGAAAAATAAAGCGGTATACCTGTAATAATTTTGATAATGAAAAAGAAAATCAGGCATTTATAAAAGAAAATCTCATGTTTAACCATGAGACACTTCCAATCGGTGAATTTGCCATCGGAACAAACACGACAGCTTACGTTATGGCACACAAATATGATATTTTGTATAAGCTGCCGATTCTTATCGTTGAGAAAATGGGACCGCATTTTGCAGTGGGAGATACATGCTACAGTTACAGTGAGGACAGTGCCGTTTATAATCCGGATGGCAAGGAAATTATTGCCAGAGACAATGAGTGTTCAATCCTAAGGAACAGTGAGGACAGCGGACTCAGGGAACAGGCATATTTTAACTGTCACACAGATATTACAATACCTTATGAGGAAATAGGCGGAATTTACAGTGTTCACGAGGACGGAAGCAGAATTCCTGTTATTTTGGACGGACGTTTTGTACTTTCGGGGACTGAGGAGTTAAATCAGCCATTCGGTAATAATTAGGGTTTTCAAACATCAAAACCTATTATATAATTGAGTATAAATTACGATTATGTGGAGGAAACAGTAAGATGGGCGTAAAGAAAATGTCGGCTGTCATTAAAGGAAACATGGCAGTGTATGAGGCAAAGACAAAATCATCACTTGGCAGGTTGATTCTTTTGGGAATATTGGCAGGTGTTTTTATAGCAATCGGCGCTTCGAGCAGCAGTGCCGCTACATACGGAATATCAAATACGGGAGTGGCAAAGACGCTGGCAGGAATTATATTCCCTGTAGGACTTATGCTTGTGGTAATTGTCGGGGCTGAGCTTTTTACGGGAGATAACCTTATGATTTTAGGCGTTATGGACAAAAAGATTAAGCTTATGTCAATGCTTCGGGTTTTGATAGTTGTATTTGTGAGCAACCTGATTGGTTCGCTTATAGTGGTTTTACTGGTAAACCAGTGCGGGCAGCTTGATTATGGAAATGGAGCACTTGCGGTTGCGGCAATAAAAACCTCATACTCTAAAATGAATTTGGGATTTTTGAAATGCTTTTGTTCAGGAATTATGTGTAATATACTTGTGTGCTTTGCCGTACTGTTTGCGGGGGCAGCAGAAAGTATCATGGGAAAAATCTGGGGTATTTTCTTCTGTATCTGGGCATTTGTTATAGCAGGATATGAGCACTGCGTTGCCAACATGTATTACATCCCTGCGGGGCTTCTGGCAAAGACAAGCACGACATATTACGATGCGGCAGTTTCAGCGGGAATGACAGCATCACAGCTTGATTCCATGACAATAGGAGGATTTTTGGTAGACAATCTTCTTCCCGTGACACTTGGAAATATGGTGGGAGGAATGTTGTTTGTGGCAATTCCTCTTTACATAGTTAATAAACATGAAATACAAGATTAGATAAGGAGAGAACGTATGAGAACAGCTATTATAATGGGTTCAACAAGTGATTTGCCAAAGATTGAGCCTGCGATACAAATATTAAAGGACTATGGCGTTACAGTTGATGTAAGATGCCTTTCCGCCCACAGGGCACATGAGGGCTTGGCAGCATTCATAAGAGAGGCAAATGAGAACCAAACGGAAGTTATTATAGCAGCAGCAGGAATGGCGGCGGCACTTCCGGGAGTGGTGGCGTCACAGACAGTTATACCTGTCATAGGCGTTCCTATTTCAGGCTCTGTGCTTGATGGAATGGACGCACTGTTATCAATTGTCCAAATGCCACCGGGAATTCCAGTTGCAACAGTTGCAATCAATGGAAGCAAAAATGCGGCACATCTTGCGCTTCAAATTATGGCTAACGGTAATACTGAACTTAAGCAGAAGCTTACCGATGCGAGAAAAGAGATGGAAGATGCAGCATTAAAAGCAAATGAAGAAATAATGGCAAAATATAATTAATTTAAAGGAGATATAACAAAGATGGCTAAATTACTTTATGAAGGAAAAGCAAAGCAGGTATACGAGACAGAGAAGACTGATGAATACCTTATTCATTACAAGGATGATGCAACGGCAGGAAACGGTGTAAAGCACGACCAGTTTGAAGGCAAGGGTGTGCTTAATAATACAATATCATGTATCATTTTTGACATGCTTGAGGAGGCAGGAATTAAGACTCACATGATTGAAAAGATAAATGAGAGGGATATTCGCGTAAAAAAGGTTTCCATATTCCCACTTGAGGTTATTATCAGAAATATTACGACAGGTTCTTTTTGTAAGAGACTGGGTGCACCTGAGGGAGTAGTTTTAGATGAGCCTATATTTGAGATAAGCTATAAAAATGATGATTATGGCGATCCGCTTATCAATGAAGACCATGCAGTGGCACTTAAGCTTTGCAACCGTGATGAGTATGCATACATTAAAGAAACAACCCTTAAGATAAACGAACTGCTCAAGGAGTTTTTCCTTAAGTTTAACCTGAAGCTGGTTGATTTCAAGATTGAGTTTGGAAAGACCGAGTCAGGAGAAATTCTTCTTGCTGATGAAATATCACCTGATTCATGCAGACTTTGGGATGTTGATACAAACCAGAAGTATGATAAGGACGTATTCAGACAGGATATCGGCGATTTGATAGAGACGTACAAGGAAGTTCTTGCACGTATGCAGGGCAAATAACAGTCTCACACTGCTATCGTTCAAAAAGAAAACGATATGGACATTGAATTTTAACAAATATATTAAAAACATATATTGCTTAACGAATGACCATTCGCTATAATTTATTTAAAATTTACTTTAGGAGGTAAATAGTGTTATGGGTATTATCAGTAGATTTAAGGACATTATGTCAGCAAATATCAATGCGCTTCTTGACAAGGCAGAGGACCCGGAGAAGATGATTGATCAGACTATGAGAAATCTTACAAAAGATTTGGGCAAGGTGAAGGAAGAAACAGCGGCCGTTATGGCTGACGAACAAAGATGCAAGAGAGAGCTTGATGAGTGCAACAAGGAAATTGCAAAGATGCAGTCCTATGCTGAAAAGGCACTTCTTGCAGGCAATGAGGACGATGCAATGAAGTTCCTCTCACAGAAAAACCAGCTCACTGCAAAGCAGACAAGTCTTCAGCAGACATATGATGTGGCATCTGCAAATGCGGTTAAGATGCGACAGATGCATGACAAGCTTGTAAATGATATCAATCAGCTCAATGCAAGACGTGATGCAATTAAGGCAAAGATGAAAGTTGCAAAGACGCAGGACAGACTGAATAAGCTTAATTCTTCAATCACTGATTCTTCCAGCAGTTTCAGTGCGTTTGAGAGAATGGAAGCAAAGGCAAACAGTATGCTTGATAAGTCAAATGCAATGTCAGAGCTTAATATTTCTATCGAGGAGAGCGGAGTTGATTCTTTAGCAGCTAAGTATGATTCCGTTCCTGATGTATCTGTGCAGGATGAGCTTGAGGCTCTCAAGTCACAGATGGGACTTAAATAATTGGTAGGATTAAATGATAAGCAGTCAGAGGCCTGTTGCTATACCGATGGGCCTCTGCTTATTCTTGCAGGTGCAGGAAGCGGGAAGACCCGCGTTATTACTCACAGAATCGCATACTTAATGGGAGAACTTAAGGTTAATCCATATAATATATTGGCAATTACATTTACCAATAAAGCTGCAAAAGAGATGCGGGAACGAGTAGATAAAATAGTAGGAAACGGTGCGGAAGGAGTATGGATAAGCACATTTCATTCCATGTGTGTGAGGATACTCAGAAAGCATATTGAATGTATCGGGGGTACAAGAGATTTTAGTATTTATGATACGGATGAGCAGAAAGTTGTTATCAAAGAGGCGGTTAAGTATTTAAATCTTGACCCCAAGCTCTATCCGGAACGGGCAATGATTGCTGCCATATCGAAGGCAAAGGAACAATATATGTCGCCTGATGATTATGAGAAAGCAAATGCAACAAGCTTCAGGGAGCAGCAAATCGCCAACATTTACAGAGAATATCAAAGACGTCTAAAATTAAGTAATGCCTTGGATTTCGATGATCTGATTTACCAGACCATTTTTTTATTTGAGACAAATCCTGATGTCCTTGCTGAATATCAGGAGAGATTTAAGTACATAATGGTTGATGAGTACCAAGATACAAATCACACCCAGTTTTTGATTGTAAAACAGCTTGCGGCAAAATACAGAAATTTATGTGTAGTAGGTGATGATGACCAGAGTATCTATAAGTTCCGTGGTGCAAATATATACAATATATTGAACTTCGAGGAGGAATATCCTGAGGCAAAGGTAGTAAAGCTGGAACAAAATTACCGTTCCACAGGAAATATCTTAAATACTGCCAATGCGGTCATTGCCAACAATGAGGGGCGAAAGGATAAAACGCTTTGGACAGACAAGGAAGATGGAGAAAAGATTTCCTTCAACAAGTACACGGATGAGTACAAAGAGGCTGAGGGCGTAGTATCGAAGATTAAGCAGATAAAACGGACAGGTGTGGACTTAGACAACATTGCCATACTCTACAGAACGAATGCCCAGTCAAGAGTATTTGAAGAAAAGCTTATTTATGAAAATGTTCCTTACAAGCTGGTTGGGGGAACAAACTTTTATGCAAGGAAAGAAATAAGGGATATTGTAAGCTATTTAAAAATTCTTGCAAATCCAAGTGATACCAATGCGGTGAAACGTATTATAAATGTACCAAGACGTGGTATCGGTGACACTACGGTTGCAAGGATTTCAGATTTTGCATCAGATAACGAAATGAGCTTTTATGATGCCCTTCTCGATATAGAGGAGGTGCCGGGAATGGCTCGTTCTGCTGAGAAAATCAAAAAGTTTACAGAGATGATGGAAAGCATCAGGGAAAAAACATTTGACGGTTCATTTTTGACAGAAATATTTGATGATATTGTTGAAAAAACAGGATATATCATGGAGCTTAACGCCGAGGGAACTGATGAGGCAAAGGCAAGAATTGAAAATATAAACGAGCTTAAAAATAAGGTTGCAATTTATGAACAGGAGCAGCAGGATAATGGAGAAGAAGCAACTCTGACAGGATTGTTGGAGGAGATTGCACTTGTTGCGGACCCTGATGCATCTGATGATGACGATTGCAGTAAGGTTACCCTTATGACGCTCCATAGTGCTAAGGGACTGGAATTTCCGTATGTGTTTATTGGTGGTATGGAGGAAGGGCTGTTCCCAAGTAATATGTCACTTGACTCAGAGGACCCGGATGCACTTGAGGAAGAGAGAAGGCTTTGCTACGTCGGAATAACGAGAGCAATGGAAAAGCTTTATCTGTCAGCGGCAAGTCAGCGAATGGTAAGAGGTAATACCTGTTTAAGTGATACATCCAGATTTATTAAGGAAATACCAAAGCATTATCTGGACGCTGAGGAGGCTGTTTTCAGCAAGCCGAAAACATTTTCAAATGTGGGATATGGCAGACCGAAGATGGCACAAAACGATTATGCAAAAAATAACCCATATACGAAAGCAAAGAATGACCCAGCTGCAAATCCGGGCTTTGGAAAATCATTTCCTATGGGGGCACCTCTTGCGGATGATTATGCACCGGGAGATACGGTTAAGCACATAAAATTTGGCAAGGGAGTTGTGAAATCCGTTATTCCGGCAGGCAATGACAAGGAGATTGTGGTTGATTTTGAGCGTGTTGGAGAAAAGAGAATGTTTCTGTCGTTGGTTAAAATGAAAAAAATATAATCAAACAGTAGAAAAAAATGTTCGCTTATGATATAATCTTGCATTATATATTAGAGAAAGGGCGGTAACAGGCATGAAAAAATATGATGAGGTTAAATTAGTTAAGGAAGACGATTGTGTTGAAGAAGCAAAGAACACATTTTTGTCAGTTGCTCTTATTGTTGGAGTTATCACTATAATCGTAGGAATCTGTGTAGCAGTTTACAAGTATCTTACACCTGATTATCTTGATGATTTTGATGATTTTGATGATGATTTTGATGACAGCTTTTTCGATGAGGATGAGGTTGACGAGTCCGTAAGAACTGAGGAAGCATAAAGTTATTTTCAAATTAAAATGATTACTTAGGACAAGCTGTCCGATATCTGATTGTGTGTCAGATTTCGGATGGCTTGTTTTTTATTTTATAGGAAAGTTCGTTGCCTATTGGCAGCATCAAAACGACCGTTGATGACATAAACGTGGACATGGATAATGAATATGTCGATATACAATATATATTTATGTAAGGCAGGTGGTCATAATGCTGTCGATAGCAGTGTGTGATGATGAAATAATAGAATGCTGTAATATGGCAAATACAATCAAACAAATGCTTGGGGAAATGAGAGTTCCATGTATTGTGCGTCAATTTTATAGCGGCAAGGAAATGCTACAGGCACCGGACAGCTTTGATATTATTTTTCTTGATATCATCATGCATGATTTAAATGGAATGGAGACAGCAGAAGCCATACGCAAGAAAGCATTTGATAAAATACTGATTTTTATGTCTTCAAGCAGGGAGTATGTGTTTGATGCATATGATGTTGAAGCGTTTCAATACCTGTTAAAGCCGATTGATAATAAAAAACTGAAAAAGGTTTTGCAAAAGGCTGTTGAAAAAACAGTAAACCATTCAAGAGAATTTATTATTATAAGCAAGGAAAGACAGAAAAAGAAACTATTTTTGGATGACATATATTATTTTGAGATTAAGGGAAGAATGATTGATGTTCACGGTCCAGAGGGTATTTTTTCATATTATGGACAGATAGGAATGTTGGAGAACAGCTTGCAGGATAAAGGGTTTCTCAGATGTCATAAGAGCTATCTTATAAATTTGAACTATGTAGATGCATATAACAGGCAGGAGGTTCTGTTGGAGAACGGAGAAAAAATAGCAATTGCAAAAAGAAGATATGAGGAATTTTGCAATGCAATACTGAAATTTATGAGGGAAGCGAAGGAATGATGAAGTATATGTTAAGGCATATGAATATTGTAATTATGATATCCTGTTATCTGATATATCTATGGGTGATATGTAAATTCTTAAAAAAATATTTAAGTGTTTCAAAAAGAAATGAAAAACTGTTTGTAGCTTTTGGAACTGTCGGACTGTTTCTAGTTAATCGTTTTAGTACAATTTATTCCATCCCATATATTGTTCTTGCAATGCTTTGGCATATATCTTTTATTGTCCTTGTCCTGCTAATGTTTAAGGCGGATTTAGAGAAAAAAATTCTGGCGGCATCCATGCTGACTGTAACTGCATCACTGGTGGGAAATTTTTGTGAGTCATTTTTTACGTGCGTGGCATTAACAGCAAAATATATGATGAATAAGGAGCAGGAACCAGTTTTAGAATATATGGAAACAAATATTATTTTGTATATCAGATTTGCGATTGGAATATTGATTATCTATATCCTGTCAAAACATATGATTCAAGTTTTTAGCTGTAATACAAAAAAGTGGTATGTCATATTGTCTGTACCCATGCTTTCAATTACGGCGGTAATTGATGTGGTAAACTGGGGTGCCAGCAATGGTATTTTTGTAAGGGGAAGACAAAATATGGGGTTATATTACGACCAGATATTAAGCCATTCTGAAATCTGTGTATTGACGGTTTTATCCATGTTTGCAATCGGTTTTTATGTGTTTGGCATGGACAGAATTTATTTGGAGCAGAAGAAAAGTAGTCAGTACCATTGGCAGGTTGAAATTTACAGGATGATGGAGGAACAGTATAGACAGTCGGAACGGCTGCGGCATGATATGAAAAACCATATCATAGCCATGTCGGGTTTGTGTTTGAGTGAAGAGTGGGAGAAATTGGGCAGTTATCTTAAACATATGAAGGATGGTTGTCTGGAAACAGATGGGGATATTACTGGAAATAAAGCAGTGGATGCACTTTTGTATCAAAAAAGGAAATGGGCAGACAAAGGAAATATTGAATGGGAGTGTGATGTTCAGGTTCCAAAAGCAGGTTGTATGAATGAGTTTGATTTGTGCGTATTATTTGGAAATCTATTGGATAATGCATTGGAGGCATGTGAAAAGTTAGGCAGTGATGAGCGGCGGTTTATCAGGATTCATGCAAAAACAGTAAAGAAATGTTTTCTGCTTGAAGTCAAAAATAGTGCGAGTGCGTCGAAACAGGATACAAAAGACGTAACAAATAAGTTGAATTCATATGAACATGGGATAGGACTGTTAAATGTTGGTGATGTGGTGCACAGGTATAACGGAGTTGTAAATATTGAAAATGAAAGTGGAAACTTTGTAATTTCAATTTTAATACCATTCGACAATCCCGCATATGACATCAAACAGATTGTTTGATACATGAAGCTAATACCGTATCGTTTTACCTCCGAAAAGACAAGTGAAGGCTGTTCTGATGGCAACACGGGCAGTTAAGTATAATTTTTAAGGGAGGTAATAGTATGAATACAAAAATAATGGAGGGACTTGTAGGTGCACATACGAGTGTCAATTTGCTGAACACACCATTTCAGGTTTATAGGGAAGCGGAGCGTAAAGGTGATACGGCAACAATGGAACGGGCAATGGGATTTGCAGGTGACTTTGCAGAGCGGGCGGACAAATATAAAGCAGAAGCTGATGAGGGAATGACAGAAGATGCTGAGGCTGCAAGGGAAAAAGCAAAATCAGAACGTGAAAAAGCCATCCAAAAACGCAAGGAAAAGCATGATAAGCTGGAAGCAGAGATAGAAAAAACCAGAGCGGAAAATAAAGCAACAGATACAGTGAAAGTTAGTGAGGGTGGCAAGCTGTTACTAAAAGAAAATATAGTTTCAGATAGTAATAATGCAGGGGACGTTGATTTGAATGATGCAGTTTTAGCAAAAGCAGAGTTTAATGTTGATAAGAAACCAATAATATACAATAAAACAGGAGAGGTCAGTCTGGTAGGGCAGGGAAATGAAATTTCGGTTTCGGTATAGTTTTTTGATTTCAGATACAAGGTATAACAGCAGTTTATTGGAAAGATAAGCTGCTGTTTATCCGATAAAGTTTATTGAAATTTTATAAGAAGATTTTTATAAAAATCTCTTGACATTTTTTAACTATAATAGTATACTGGCAAAGGTGTCAAAACCAAATGGGATCTTAGCTCAGCTGGGAGAGCATCTGCCTTACAAGCAGAGGGTCACAGGTTCGAGCCCTGTAGGTCCCATTTTACTTTCAAATTTCACATATATGGCGGGATAGCTCAGTTGGCTAGAGCACACGGTTCATACCCGTGGTGTCGAGGGTTCAAATCCCCCTCCCGCTATTTAATAAAAAGCTTGAAAATTAAGTATTTTCAAGCTTTTTATTATTATTTTAAACAAAATGGTCGTTTCAGTCTATTTTGAACTATTTTAAATTGTTGTAATTTGAGTCAAAAATATGTGTTTAAGCATTTCGTTTTATGCTAAGTATTGTGTAGCAACCCAACCAAGCTTACCTTTGAAGTCTCCACTTGTAACAA
>CANTEG010000015.1 GCA_947652735.1 uncultured Lachnospiraceae bacterium
CTTTCTGGTTCGGCTTATCCTCCTGCATGATGCTCTGGATAACCTCGTCCGTGAGCTTTCCCTCCTGCATGAACTTCTTCATTTTGATAGCCTGTGCAAGTGAGGGGGTGGCATCGTTGTAGCCCATCGCTTCTAAGAGCGAGTATTGCTGTTCCTCGGAGAGATAGGAAATCTCTACCGCAGGACGGAAAGCAATCTGGCGTTCATCTACCATTTGCAGAACTTCGGGTATAAGTTCCGTTAAACGGATATACCTCTGAATTTGATTGCGACTTTCTCCTACCTTTTCGGCAAGCTCCGCATCACTCCGTAAATGTGTCCCCAATGGGGACGAATTTTCTTTTGTCGGTCTGCCTGCCTGTCGTTTCATCGCTTCTAACCGCATCTTATACGCAAAGGCTTTCTCACTTGGCAGGATAGTGGAGCGTTGGAGATTACTCTCAACCATGACAATAATCGCTTCGTCACGGGTCAGCTCCTTAACCTCGCATTTCAGAGTTTCAAGCCCTGCAAGCTCGCAAGCCTTTTTCCGCCTGTGACCGCTGATAAGCTCATACCGCCCGTCCTCTTTCTGCCGAACCGTGGCAGGGGTCATTACACCGCTCCGACTGACGCTTTCAACAAGCTGTTCCATATCCTCATTCATTAAAACCTTGAATGGATGGTCTGGGAACTCGTCAATTTCGGAAATGGGTATCTCCCTTATTTTGCTTAATTTCGCTTCTGCACGGCTTTCGTCTGTTTCAAAGAGGTCATCGTATGCGGTCAGCTCGATTCCTGTTCTTTTGCTTCTCGCCAATCTCTGCCACCTCCTTTGCAAACTGTTCATAGGCTGCGGCTACTTTGCCGCCCTTGTCGTAGGCAAAAATGCTTTTTCCCTCTGCGGTGGCTTCTACCGCACGGATTGAATGGGGTATCTGGGCATCAAAAACTTTTATCCTCTGCCCGTAGGCACTCTTTACCGTTTCGGTAATCTCCTTAGAGATGTTCGTGCGTGGCATTACCATCGTCATCAAGATGCCGTCTATCCGCAGCTTGGGGTTTATCTGCCGCTTGACTTTTGATACGGAGCGAAGCAACAGCTCTAATCCCTTTGCGGAAAGATAGTGGGGCTGTGTCGGGATAATCACGCTGTCAGCCGCAGCAAGTGCGTTGATGGTCAGCATACCCAAGCTCGGCATACAGTCCACCAGAACCACATCGTAATTCTTTTTTACTTCATTGATGCAGGTTTTCAGCACGCTTTCACGGCTTATGGCATTGATAAGCCTTACTTCCAGTCCCGACAGTTCAATGTTGGACGGGAGCAGGTCAACGCCCTCGGCATGGTGCAGGATGGCTTTCTGGACATTAGCAGGCTTATCGTCTATCACGTCCTGCATGATGCTTGAAAGCGTATCCGATAAATCGTCTGGTCTGCCGTAGCCAAGCGACATCGTAAGATTTGCCTGTGCGTCGGCATCAATCAACAGGACTTTGCTGCCCTGCTGTGCCAGACTGACACCCAGATTGACCGCTGTGGTGGTCTTGCCGACACCGCCTTTCTGATTCGTCAGAGCGATTACTTTGCAATTTGACATAGGTGCGTCCTCCTTTCGCATAAATTTAGCCACTTTGTCAAGGTGGCTATGTAACAGTACCAGAGAACGCAAAAAAGCCGCTTACTCTTAAAAATCAATAAGAATAAGCGGCTTCATAATGATGTGCCTTAGACATATTCAATTTTCATTCTCTTAATCGGTGCGTTTACGACTTTGAATATCAATTCGTCAACGCAGTCCGTATATCTGCCCTGCTGTATGAGCTGATTCTTCAGCTCCACAAGGCTATGTAAAAGTAATGTTCTTTCTTGACTATCCACATACAAATGATTTTTCTTTTCTCTCATAAATGTCACCGTCCTTTCTTCGCTCTATTATACAGGAAACTGACGACGACACTCAAAGGTACAAATCCATGAAAAGCATCCGACTATCAAATCATCCGAAAATGCTCCAACGCCTCCCTTATAGCTGCTTCTTTCTCTGGCGGGCATTTCGGCTGTCTGGAATTTTCCGATTTCGGCAGATTATAATTTGCTCTCTCAATAATACCGCATTTCTGTTTTATCTGTGCGATATACAGATTGCTAACTTTCAATCCCGTATGCTCCAGTACATGATTCTTGATTTCTTCATAGGTAGCTTTGCTCTCCGCAGCCGTCAAATCAAGCTCATCCATCGTGAGTTCAACCTCAATATGATGCTCGACATTGAGTTTGGACAATAAACATACCGTCTCCACATGCCCCGTCCCAGGAAATTCATCTATCGCACACGCCCGCTTTACCTCATAACCCCTACTCGTTATTACTTCCAAATCCCTTGCAAGCGAGGTCGGCTTGCAGCTTATGTACACCATCTCGCTTACATTAAACGCCAGAATTTTTTCCAGCGCCTTAGGGTTAATTCCGTCTCGTGGCGGGTCAAGTATGATAACGTCAGGCTTATCCTCCACAAGGTCGATTGCCTTAAGTACATCCCCCGCAATAAATTCACAGTTGTCAAGACCATTGCACTTTGCATTTTCCCTTGCCGCCTCAACAGCCTCCCCGACAATCTCTATTCCTATGACCTTTTTGGCAACAGGTGCCATCATCTGGGCAATTGTGCCCGTCCCACTGTAAAGGTCAAAAATAACCTTATCTTTGGCACCACTCACAACAGCATTTTCATTTAATTCTTTGCCCATAACTGTTCCTGACATGATATATTCTCTTGCTTTTGAGTAAAGCACCTCACAGCCTTTCGTGTTTGTCTGGAAAAATGAAAATGGAGAAATCTTGAATTTAAGTCCCATTACTTCCTCAATTATGAAGTCATTTCCCACAAGAATACGCATATTGTCACATGCAACCACATCACCCAAGGAATCATTTTCCGTATATAAAATGCCTGCAATACTGCCGCAGAATTCATCCCCCTCAGATAGAGCCTTCAGTCCATTTGCAAATTCATCAAGAATTAATGTCTCATCAAATCCAAATTTTTCCCACTGGGTAGATGCCACAAGGTTTACAAGAAACTCCCCTGTTGCAAAGGATTGCCGCACGACAAGATTACGCAAAATGCCCTCATGCCTCATTTTGTGGTAATAAGGAACCCCCTTATCCTTAAAAAAATCCAAGGTAAAATCAAGGATTTTACCCCACTCCTTTTTTATGATACAGCATTCGCTTACCTTTAATATGTCATGGAAGCTTCCCTTCTTGTGAAGTCCAAGACAAAGTGGTCCATCCTTAAACTCGTCCCCAAAGGTAAACTCCATTTTATTTCTATATTCGTATCTCATGGGCGAGGCAAATATCCCCTCCCAAATACATTGTGTATCAACATATTTTCCTATAAGTTTTTTTACCATCTTTTCTTTTAACAAAAGCTGATTTTCATAAGACATTGTCTGATAAGAACAGCCACCGCACATTCCAAAATATGGACACTTCGGCGACTCATTTTCCATTGGCGATTTTTCAAGAACCTCAAGAAGCTTTCCCTCTGCCATTCCACTCTTTCTTTTTGTAATCATAAAACGCACCTTTTGTCCCTCAAGTGCCCCCTTTATAATTACCTTTCTATCCTCATATATAAGACTTCCCTTATTGGGAAAATCGTATCCTGTTATAATCCCCTCGCAAATATCTCCCTTTTTCAATTAGGCAGTTCCTCCATCTTCTATATATGCTCAAACGTATACGTCACATTTTCATCGTCATCTATTTCCATAATTATAAATGTTTTCTCATGTCCTGTCTGTCTCGGATAGGTCAAGCTCCCTGGATTTAACACGGTCACATCCCCATCCTCGTCCAAAAACGGCACATGGGTGTGCCCATACATAACAATATCACAGTCATTTTCCAGTGCCTTGTACACGAGCAAATCAGGGCCAAAATGTACATTATATCTGTGTCCATGAACTGCAAGCACCTTATGGCTTCCTATGTAAAACATAAGCATGTCCCGCAATCCCATACCATAGTCATTATTTCCCGCGACCATATAGGTAGGCACGCCTGACATATGCTCCACTTCCAGATAGTCATATCCGATATCACCGAGATGTATCATCATGTCTATCTTTCCTGCCTTTTTTATTGCCTTTTGCACGTTTTCATTACGCCCATGCGAATCACTGACAATCAGAATTCTTCTCATAATTCCTCCAATAAATCTGAACCCCAAACAATCGCAAAACCCCTCATATTAATAAATAGTCATGCACAAAACGAAACTTTTGTAGAAATACGTTGTACAACTAGATTTTAGTATTCGTACGTTAGCTTATGGCATGATAAACAGAGTTTCGCAATTGCCTAATCTAAATCTATAATACCTCTTTAATCATCCTAAGCGCTTTGCCCCTATGACTGATTTTATTCTTCTCCTCAGGGTCAAGCTGGGCAGTCGTTTTGCCATACTCAGGAACATAAAAAATCGGGTCGTAACCAAATCCATTTTCGCCCGCTGGCTCATGTGCAATTGTTCCCTCGATTGTTCCACGTCTTGTTTCAACCCTGCCGTCAGGCCATGCGGCGGCTATGGCACACACAAACCTTGCAGTCCGCTCTTCTTCAGGAAGTCCTTCGAGCTTGTCCATAATAATTTTATTTTTTACGGAATAAGGGGTGTCAACGCCCTCAAATCTGGCGGAATAAATTCCAGGTGCACCATCCATGGCATCTACCTCAAGTCCGCTGTCATCTGCAAGCACAAGACATCCTGCCAGCTTGCTTATAGCGGTTGCCTTAATCACTGCATTTTCCTCAAATGTACTGCCATCCTCAACGATATCCACATCAATTCCAGCCTCCTTCATTGACATGATTTCGTACCCTGAATCAGCCAGAATCATTCTGATTTCCTTCATCTTGTCCGCATTTCCAGTCGCAAAAATTAATCGTTCCATATCTTTCCTCACAATCTTAAAATTATTTATATTATCAAAAAGCAGTTGTGCAATATAGACAATATCACACACAAGACATTGGGGAGCCGTCGGTACTTAGGTGACGAATATTCTGAGGACAAAGTCACCTTATGTACCGTTACGTGCGACGCATAGCGAAAGCGTGTCTTGTGGTGTTTTGTCTATATTGTGCAACGGAAGTTTGCAAAAACTTAATTGTACAATCACCTGTTATTTGTAAATGCCTTAAGGCAAATATTACACTTTTCCGTTTTCTCTGCACTGTGCCACAATTCACCGTAAAGGCTGATATAGCCCTCACCGTCAGTGATATCAAAGTTTTCTGTTCTCTCGTCATCCTCAATATTATACTCAATCGCAATTGGATGAATTGCTTTCGGCGTCTTCACTCTGACAACCACTGCAAATTTCCCATCATCGTTAAGCTCTATCGCCTTAGGAAGCTCAACGGTATAATATCCCGCATATTTCATGCTTCCCGCCACAATAAATTCCTTATCTGCAAATGATTTCGTGTCCTGAAAATCCTTGACAATATAAATCTCGAACTCCGTATCCTTGTCCGTTGCATAAAATGACACGGCGGCAAGCTCCTCATTTTTTCCTGCCGTGTAGACATTGGAAAAATATGCCTCCTCCTTTCCAAAGCCCATCTGCCCAATCCAGCCAAGCAGGTCTGCCTGATAAATATTATCAAAATTATCCGCCTTGCCAACCTTTGTATAGACAACAGATTTTCGGCAAATATTTACATCCTCATAGGACACATAGAAAAATCCATCCTCACCGAAGCTGTCACCCCAGCTGTTTTTACAAATAAATGCACCGTCATTTTCAGGTTGTATTGTAAAATTCTCCTTAGGATAATTGTCATCCCAGCCGACTACGACAACATCGTGGTTCGGCTCCTCGTCACCATCATAATAATAGGTGCAGTTTTCCTCCGAGTAGTAAGCAGAAACACTGTCAAAATATTCCATCTGGGAATATAATGACGTCTCAATTCCACCATACCGGAAAATGGCACTCTTAATCGTATCAATTTCCTTGCCGTTTATAACAAGAGCCTCCTCAAGATGCTTAACCGCCTCAAGCGACGGGTCTGTAACACCGTCCCCATACGGGTCATCCCTCTCATATACAGGTCCTTGCCATGCCGCAAGGTAAGCAATACTCATCGTATGCTCTCCGCCCTTATTCAGGTCAAGATTATAACTGTTACACAGTGTCATGTGATCCGTGGAAAACATATTGCTTTCCGACGGAAGAAGCGTTGTCTCAAGTGCTCCCAAAGATGCAAATGCCCAGCATGTACCATATCTTCCCTGATCCCTTACCTCCGTAACCCTGTCGTAATCCCTCATGTCATAGGCGGCAGGAAGCTTTTTTTCTTCGCTTACAAGAACAATATCAATCCACTGTTTTTCTACATGATACTCAACTCCATAGCTTATATATTCCGCTATCTCATCAAATGGAATAAACAGTGTGCTATCCTGAAACATAACTTTCGTTCCAAGCTTTACGCTGTCATAATCATTTACAACCGCAATATCAGAGCCTATCTCCATGACTATGGAGCAGTCGCCTTTCATCACAAGCACTTTTCCGTCACTGTACCTTAATACAGAACAAGACATCGGACCACGAAGAAAATCTCCCTCAACCATCAGTTTCAACTCATCGCTGACAAAAAAATCATATCCAAGTCCCTCCACATTGGCACCAAAAACCGTGAAAACTGTCCCATCGGAATTTAATTTTTTCACAAGCTCAATCTGGAATTCATCTGCACAGCTTTCAAACCGTTTCGATTTATCAACCGTTACCACTGGATTCCTGTTTAACAAATATGCAATTACAACAAGTGACAAAACAGTTGCCACTACCGTACATATTCTTCTCATTTTGTTACACTCTCTTCCTAGGTGGTTTCGGTCCCATAAACTGATAAAAATATGCTTTAATCATACCATTATATATTTTTCTGTTCTTATCTGCCCGTCTGCCGATATATTTCTCTGCATCCTCATAGGAGGTAATAAGATACATGGACCAGTCGCTAAGTCCTGCGAAGCTTTCCCCAATTGTTTTGTATAGTGCGGGCAATGCTTCCTTTTCCTCAAGCCGCTCCCCATATGGAGGGTTTGTAATGATAAATCCATAATGCTTCGGATGCTTCAAATCCTTTATATCTCTTGCCTGAAAATGTATGTATTTGTCGACCTCTGCTGCCTTTGCATTTGCCATGGCACACTTTACCGTTTCCGGGTCCAAATCATACCCCTGTATGTTCATTTCCACATCATGTCTAATCACATCATGTGCTTCATCGTAAGCATTGTACCATACTTTTTTTGAAATCAGCTTACCCCATGAATCGGCTGTAAACTCCCTGTTAATGCCCGGGGCAATATTGGCTCCTATGAGTGCCGCTTCAATTGGAAATGTACCGCTTCCGCAAAACGGATCGACCAGAACCCTGTCCTTGTTCCACGGTGTCAGCATGATAAGGGCGGCAGCAAGCGTTTCCGAAATCGGTGCTTTGGCAACAAGCTGTCTGTATCCTCTCTTGTGCAATGAGGTTCCCGTTGTGTCAAGTCCTATTGTTACCATATCCTTGAAAATAAATACGCGGATAGGATATTCGTCCCCATCCTCCTCAAAACGACTTACCTTATAGGTTTGACTCATTTTTTCCACAATCGCCTTTTTGACAATTGACTGTATTGCACTTCCTGAAAACAATGTACTCTTATTCGTCGTTGCCTTTGTAACCCAGAACTTGGCATCCCTTGGAAGAACCGCCTCCCATGCAATCGCCTTTGTTCCCTCAAAAAGCTCATCAAAAGTTGTTGCTTTAAAGCTTCCCATTTTCAGCAAAATTCTCTCTGCCGTTCTTATAAATATATTAGCCCTCGGAATAGCGGTCTCGTCCCCCTGAAATGTAACTCGTCCATCTTCTACGGATATAACCTCATATCCAAGGTCAATAATCTCCTTTTTTAATACTGCCTCAAGACCAAAATGGCATGGTGCAATCAATTCATACAGGTTGTCCATCTTTACCTCACATTTATCGTTTAAAAAATACAATTATACTCTTAACATTTTATAGACAGGAGCAAAAGACGTCAAGTGCTAATAACAAAAAATCACCAAAGCACTGACGTCTTCAAACAGCTTCCAAATGTTATCGCGATACGCCCTTTGACGGCTTAGTTAATGGCCCTCGATATTCCTTAAGCCCACCGATAGTGTTTATGACATTGAAACCTCTCTCTGCCAAAAGCTTTGCCCCCATTGAGCTTTTACCTGAATTTTCACAGTACAATAACAGTACCTTTGTCTTAGGCAGCGAATAATTGCCACATTGTATATCTTCCAGAGGCAGATTAATAGCCATGGGAATATGTCCCCTGGCAAACTCTTCACTACTTCTTACGTCTACTATTATTCCTCCATAGTTCAGGGCTTCATTTAATATATTTCTAATATTAATATTGTGAAATCTCACCGTTTTCCGCCTCCTTTTTCTTACTTTAGTCTATTCAGAAAAAGTTCATATGTGACATGGCGGACACCCATAGAAAAAAGCCACCGACATATGCCGATGGCTTTTGGGATTAGCAACTACTGGTAACTGTTGAAGTCATTGCTCTCGCTATTGTTCTTCTGGCTGTTACTCTGATTGTTGTTCTTCTGGCTGTTGTTTTGCTTATTGTTCTGGTTGCTCTGGTTACTTTGACCATTGCTTGTAGTATTCTTTGTGTTGTTTGACTGATTATTCTGTGCCATAATGTCCTCCTAATTAGGGGTTTCCCCAACATATTTGCTCCATCTGATAGTTCAGATGTGACATAATAAAGTATGCCCGACAAATAAATGTTTTATACAGACATTGACACATTTTTATTATTTTCCCAGTCTTGCAAGAAGCTCCTTACGCTTCTCCTCATTTCCAGGCTTTCCTAAAAGTGCAAACATGTTTTTCTTGTAGCTCTCAACGCCCGGCTGGTTAAATGGATTTACACCAAGTACATATCCGCTCATTCCACATGCAAATTCAAACACGTAGAACAGCTCTCCAAGAGATGCCTCGTCAATTTTCTCCATATTAACAAGAATATTTGGAACTCCTCCGTCAACATGGGCAAGAATTGTTCCGTTCATAGCACATTTATTTATAAAATCAACTGACTTTCCTGTAAGATAATTAAGACCGTCAAGGTCAACAGGCTCTTCCTCCATAATAACCTCAAGCTTTGGATTTAACACATTGATAACAGTCTCAAAATGGTTCTTCGTACCCTCCTGAATAAACTGTCCCAGTGAGTGAAGGTCTGTTGTAAAGTCAACAGCCGTTGGGAATATACCCTTGCCGTCTTTTCCTTCGCTCTCACCGTAAAGCTGCTTCCACCACTCAGAAACATAATGCAGTGACGGCTCATAATTTGCAAGAATTTCCATGCCAAGACCCTTGCTGTGAAGTACATTTCTGACTGCCGCATACTTCATTGCATCGTTTCCGTCAAAATCATTTGCAAGGCAGTATTCCCTTGCATTTGCTGCACCTGCCATAAGTGCATCTATGTCTGCTCCGCTTGCCGCTATCGGAAGAAGTCCTACAGGCGTGAGCACGGAGAAACGTCCGCCTACATCATCAGGTACTACAAATGTCTCGTAGCCCTCCTCAGTTGCAAGTGTTTTAAGGGCACCCTTTGCTGCATCTGTCGTTGCATATATTCTCTTTGCTGCCTCAGACTTACCATACTTAGCTTCAAGCTTTTTCTTGAAAATTCGGAATGCAATTGCAGGCTCCGTTGTCGTACCTGACTTTGAAATAACATTTACGGAAAAATCCTTATCTCCTATAACATCCATAAGCTGTGAAAGATAAGTGCTGCTTATATTATTTCCACAATAATAAATTTCAGGAGTTTTTCTAATCTCCTTGCTCACACAATTATAAAATCCGTGTCTTAACGCCTCAATTGCAGCTCTTGCTCCAAGATAGGAACCGCCAATTCCGATTACAATAAGAACATCTGAATCGCTCTGAATTTTTGCTGCTGCCTTCTTAATTCTTGCGAACTCATCCTTGTCATAATTTACAGGCAAATCAATCCATCCAAGGAAATCATTTCCCTCACCTGTCTTGTCCAAAAGAGTTTTCTTAGCCGCTACAACTTTCTCAGACATAGCTGCAACTTCATCCTTTGACGCCATAAACTCTGTGTTACTAAAATCAAATTTAATTGTCTGTGCCATCTTTCTTCTCCTTATTATTATCCTCTTTTTTCCGTTCTACCGCCCAGGTATATCTGCTTAAATGGATATACTTTTATGGTTCGCGGCTCATGTAAGCTATTATACCTTTGTTGCCAATTTTTTACAAGGCGAAATTAGGCATTACCATGCCATCATTTATTTTAACCTTTATTGACTGCATTATCCCGTTCAAGCTCCCTAAGTCTTTCATTAATCCTTTTTGCCTCATTTCGGTTAAACATATAAAAGCAAAACCAGATTGCCATAAAAATGCCACAGGAGAATAAAAATTGAAAAACCGTGTAAAGCGGCCTATCCGAATAGAAAGGAATCCATCCCAAATAAACAGCCGTAGGGTAAAAAATACCCATTCCAACGCAAAAATGTATGATTACTTTTGCAAATTCGGATGGTCGGTTGAATTGGTAAATAACCGCCGTCCCGCCACATGCGATACCCACCAGCATCGCACCGACAGACTGCCTTGCAAAATCCTTAACGATTGGCATCAATGCATTTTCCCCACCGCCAATCAGGAAAGACAAACACATAATTACAAAACAGGTGCAGCCCCATGAAATACCGTACAAAATATATTTAATCACTAATTTAACCATTTGCTTCATTTTAACCCCAACCTTTCTTTGAATGATTTTCGGAAGCTTCTGGAAATGTAATCCGTAATGCCATTTTTCATTACCAATTCCATTGTTCCATTAAAGCCAGCCTCAACATGGTGAATTTGCCTGATATTTATAATTGCAGATTTTGAAATCCGCACAAACTCTGTTCCGAGTATATGTTCCAGCTCATACAAAGGTCTGTTCAGGCTATATCTGTTTTTGCACTTATCATAACAGACGATTTCCCGTCCCTCCGTGCGGACTAATTCTATATTTTGCGGCTCAAGAAAATAGGTCTTTCGCTCTTTCACTGCAATGAGTGCCAATGAGCCGTTATCCTCCCGTTCCAGCATGGAAATAATTTCCGCAATGGGCTGTGTCATCTCCTTTATATGGATAACCGCATATGGTTCTTTACAATCTACACTTATGTTACATTCCACTCTCATGGATATGTCTCCTCCTTTCCTTTGAATGTTAATTGTTAATCGTCAATTGCGAAATTCTGTCTTTTAAAAATATTTCTTATACAATATAGCTTAAGCTTATAATGATTATAACATAGCATCGTAAACCACGCGTGCATTTGAGCCGCAAATTTTGACCACTTACACAATACAATCTGCCGCTTCCTGTTGCAATTCGTCAAGGATTTTTTCATCAGAAAAAAGTTCTCTCAACCTTGACAAAATATGTATTGATGCATACAATGTATGCTAGCAAACTAAAAAGAGGTGAAGCTTTTGCATACCGCATTTGGACTTAAAATTAAACATCTTAATAATCTGATTACAAAAAAAGTTTATGCATTATTTACGAATGATGAATACCCTTTTATCAGTCATTCCAGTTTTTTAGTAATTGATTATCTATATGAAAACAAAGATCATGAAGTTACACAAAAAGATATTGAAAAAGCTCTTGTAATCAATAGAGCCACTACTTCCAAAATGCTGCTTCTTTTGGAACAAAAAGGATTTATTTCGAGAATGAACAGTACAGAGGACGCAAGGAAAAAAATTGTGGTCTTAACTGAACGGGGGCACGATTTCCGAACGCACAATCTCATGAAAGCAGAAGAATTAAACCATTTTTTTTCAGAAGTTTTATCAGAGGAAGATTTTATAGCCTTTAACCAGCTTTATGAGAAACTGCGTAATGCTTTAGAAGAATAAAGACGGAAACAATTTATGTTTCCTTTTTTATCCCCTTATAGTTTGCTTGCAAACAAGCTTTATGACAGGAGGCATATTTTATGAACAAAGTACAAAACAACAAGGAGGAAATAACATTGAATCACAATACAAACGCCTTTGAAAGTCTAAGTGTGCCAAAAGCATTATCAAAATTTATTCTGCCTGCTGTAATCAGCCAGCTTGCAACACTAATCCTAAACTTAACAGATGCCTTTTTTGTAGGCAGGACAGGGGATACGTTCCAAATTTCTGCAATGACTGTCACACTCCCTTTGGTTATGACAATGACTGTAATCGCTACAATTTTTGGTGCAGGAGGAAACGCAAATGTAGCTGCTTCTCTAGGAACAAAAAATCCTAAGAGGGCAAAAACATTTTCCGTATTTGCCATATATACAGCAATCACTGTCATTGCCGTTATTTCCTTAATCATCTTTCTGTTTGAAAAACAACTTTTGGGGATTTTAGGCGCAGACGAAAATTCTTTCGGATTTTGTCAGGGATATGTCCTTTGGGTTTTGCATGCAGCATGTGTCCCTATGGTCTTTTCACAAGTAATGGCACAATTATTTACGGCAGAGGGAGAAACAAAACTTGCAAGTATTGGAATTGCCGGGGCAGGATTACTGAATGTGGTTCTTGACCCGATATTTATTTTTGTTTTCAAACAGGGAATCGCGGGGGCAGGTATGGCTACTTGTATCTCAAATTATTGCTCTATGGCATTTTTCTTATTCCAATATTACAAGAGACGAAACGTGACTGTTATTTCCCTTAATCCACGGGGATATTCTGCTAATAATGGTATTTGCAAAAGTGTACTATCTATCGGCATTCCGGCAGGATTAAGTATTTTTCTGATGAACTGCGTAGATTTCCTGCGTAATTACGTATTAGGCATACATGGGACACAGGCGGATCTTGCTGCATGGGGTGTTGTTCAAAAATTGGGAAACGCATTTCTGCAAATTGCTATTGGTATTGAACAAGGTGTCCGTCCGCTGATTTCATACAATTATAACGCTG
This sequence comes from uncultured Lachnospiraceae bacterium, assembly GCA_947652735.1. Lineage (GTDB taxonomy): Bacteria > Bacillota > Clostridia > Lachnospirales > Lachnospiraceae > Coprococcus_C. The sequence continues at coordinate 13,082 of CANTEG010000015.1, forward strand.
CTTTGGGAAAACGCACAAAATCCCTTATCAATGGTTCAATGGTTGTTATGGGGATATATACATTAGCGTGTTTTTGCTTTGTCATGCTGTTTCCAAATGCAATGGTTCGTTTATTTTTACCGATTGCAGATGTAATGCCAGTGGCAGTAGGTTTTCTCCGTATCTACATTTTCAGTATTTTCGGGATTGGCTTTTTAGAGTTGTTTAATGCTATTTTTCAAGCAATGGGGCAATGGAAAACCGCTACGGTTGGTATTGTGATTGGCAAGATTGTGTTAATGGTTCCGGCATTGCTTATTTTCTCCAAAATATGGAATGTGACTGGAATAATCGCCGCACAGCCATTTGCTGAAACATTAACCGTTGTTATACTGGCGATTGCTTATATACGATTTATACGCAAAAAAAAGGATTTATTTAACTGAAACATATATTTACCGATTTCTTTTATGGTTTGGTTATCATTTTTCAGACGATACAGCCATAGGAACATTACAGTCAGGTGGTGGTAGCATGGAAAGCAATAGCTGTCATTCAAGCGTTTCAAGGCTCGCATTCGGATATTTTAACTCTGCATTCTTTGTAAGCCTTGCAATCAGGCGGTTCTGCCTTCCTGTAATAATCCGCACCCCATATAATGCCGCACCCCTGTTTTTCTGTATCCCCGGTCTTTGCTTTATTCCTCTTGCCTTTCGATATTTCTTTTATATAAGGAATCAGTGTATTGTATGTGACCGCATGAAAATCCTTTAAAGCCTTTCTGCAGGCTTCTTCCAGAAGTTCTTCTCCATATACTCCTGCTATATCAAGGACTGATCTGGCATCCATAAGAGCCTGTTCTTTTATTTTTGCATTCTCATAAATCCTGCATACCACGGTTTTGGTGTTTGCTCCTATTTCTTCCGCTTTTGCGGTAGTTGACTCTATGGTTTCCGGAATGTATCGAGGATAGGGAAGATGTGACAGCTTGGTCCTCTTACCATTTTTTATACCGAATGGAAGACGTTGATGTTCTGCAATAAGTTTATGTGACGAACAAATATAAACCGCTCGGTTGTTATACCTTACATCAACATACCGGTCCAAATAATCACTGGGGACAGAATACTGCCCTTTATCAAACCATATGTGGGAATTGGGACCGACCAGTCTACTTCAAGTGCAACACCGGTTTTATGCTCCACATGGCTGGTGTAATTCCTGCTGACGGTATATCTTTTGTATCCTCTCGCAAATGTAGGATAAGAACAGGCTTTTTCACCTTCCTTCTTACACTTTTCACAGCATTCCTCCCAGAGAAGCATCCCAGTGACTCCAACTTTACTGAGTCCCCTGTGGCAGTTGTCGGAAATCTGTCTGATCCTTGCGACAGAATTCCGGGAAACATCAAGAACACCAGAAATCTCCCAGTCACTTAGTTTTTTTGAAGCAGTTCTATGATCTGCCTCACTCTTGTTTTCTTGAACATAAAGAAAACCTCCTTAAAGTGTATTTGAAAGACAGGATCTTTCATGAAAGACAGTTTAAAAGAGGATGGCATGCCATATCAATATACTATTGCCGCCACAATATATAGTGGTGGCTCTCAAGTGTGAGAATACAGCAGATTTTAGTGGTTCCCAACGACAATTTCCCGCATTAAAGCGAATAAAAGTATAACGCTGGTCACTTTAGAAAAGCTTTGCAAAACTCTAGACTGTACACCCAACGATATTGTAAAATTTACGGATTGGTTTCCCTTTATACTAATAGTTTATATGCTGTCGAAGCCAAGGGCTTCTTCATTAAGAGATTTCCCCTAACATAAGAAGCCCTCAAAATCTACGGCAGTTCATTCAAGCTTGCAAAGCGATAACCCTCTTTTTTCAAATTTTTTATAACAGTTCCAAGTGCATCCTTATTTGATTCCGAAACATTATGCATTAAAACAATTGCCCCACTGTGATGATATTTTTCAAAATGCTTGATAACATAGTCAGCTCCCGGTTGCTTATTTACATCATAATCCAAATATGCCATGCTCCAAAATATAGTTTTGTAACCTAAGTCACGGGTAATTGAAAGAGTTCTGGCACTGTACTCTCCCATAGGCGGGCGCAGGTACGGATCCATATCGTATCCGGTCACCTCTTTCATATAATTGGCAGTTCCCTCGACCTCTTCAATAATTTCCTCATATGACTTTGTAGGCATGGACGGATGGGTTATGGTATGGTTTCCAACCTGATGACCATCCTCTTTCATTCTCTTTGCCAGTGCAACATTGTCGCGTATGTATGTCTTTGTAACAAAAAAACATGCAGGAACATCTTCTTCACGAAGCACATTAAGTATCTGCTCCGTATATCCGTTTTCATATCCGCAATCAAACGTTAAATAAATTATTTTCTCATCCAACGATAATGAAGCATCGCCTGGTGTTGCATTTACCCCCTCATTTAAAACTCTGTAATCCACATAGTAGGCGCTATACTCTGTGAGATCTAGAGCGTCATCACAGCCACTTGGCTCATGGGTATCATTTCTTTTAAACCACCATGCATACTTTTCGTTGGAACACTTATAATATTCTTCCTTATCTTTAATTTTACTCACAATCGGAATACATTTATATCGGGCATCCTCCTTGATTTCACCGATTTTGGCATCCCCATCCGTATTTTCACTTTCCCCACTGTTTTCATAAATGCCATCCTCTGTACCACCACCAGTCTCATTTTTATAAGTTATGAATTTCAAATCATGAAGAAGACATGACAGATACCCTCCCTTAATCAAAAACACAATCAAAACAATAGCAGCTACACATAAAACAATTATTTTCTTTTTCAAGAGAAAAATTCCTTTAGAAAGCTGTCAAGGACCTTATCACTTTCAATCTGCGGAGAGGCTCGTTCCTCCGCAGAGCTTTCCTGTTTCCCAGCGGCTTCCTCAAAAAAAGCATCTGATTCCTGCTCCCTCTGCCGCTGTTTTACAACCTGTTTTATCTGATTTACCATTTCAGGGGCTGTCTGCCCTGTATTTTCAGCATATGCTCTTGCCTCAGTAACCGCAGCCTCCCCCTTTGCTGTCGGTCTTAGCGTTGCACGCTGCACGGCATACTCTCTGGCAGGTGTCAGATTGTCAATATAATCCCTGATATTCGCTTTCAATATTTCCACTTTATTCTTAATTACAAATATATTCTCAAGTGCGAGCAAAAATGCACATACCATAATTCCATTCGCCAAAAAATCTACCATTGCAGGACTTCCCCGCCATGTAACATCATAGTATAGGAATGCACCTGCCATCAGCATACAGTCAAGCAATGCCAGGGACACCCCCCATTGCTGCCAAAATGCAAACGTCCGCCCCATAAATCTCATATTCTTTATGTTCTTATCAACATAGGCATCACTGTTTTTTCCACTTATCCCAAGACTCTGTCTGTTCTTACATTTCCTTGCCAGTATCTGAAGCTTTTTATTCTTTGTCAATGCCATATTTTCAGAAGCCTTTATCAAAGATTTAAGGTATGTATTTGCCATCATTTTAAGTAGTAACCCCAGCACTCCTATCCCCCACAGGACGTAAACATATGTATCCACTTTCATGATTCTTTCAAACATACTTTTCCCTCTTTCTTTCCTTTTTAAAAATATCATCGCATCAGTCACATACAAGGTGTATTCTTACACTCACACAAACAGCATATACTGCAAATATACGGGTAAACCCACAGTGTTTACACAGCTCTCTTTGCCACTGACCTTTTGATGTGGTGATTATAAGAAAGGCGAAGTTAAGAAATCAAGCAGTTTCCAACAACAAATAAATACATATAGTGACAGAAATCTTTCTTTAATACCTTAATGTGTTGTGGTATAATATGTCCAAAGGAGGGACCCACGATGCGGGAGAATGTAGCAAGGTCTGAAAGACCGTGCCCATCGAAAATGGAAAGGTCCTTAGGTCTAACATAATTAACGATGACATATTATACACGATTTATTCTAAGAAAAGAGGGATATACTATGAGATATAAAACAACAGGAACCTGCTCTGCTGCCATAGACTTTAATATAGTTGATGGCAAATTAACCGATGTAAAATTTCTTGGGGGCTGTAACGGAAATACTCAGGGTATCAGTAAATTGGTTGAGGGGATGAAAGTGGAAGACGTTATAGCAAGATTAGAGGGCATTCAATGCGGTACGAAAGGCACATCCTGTCCTGACCAGCTTGCTAAGGCACTCAGACAGACATTATAGCGGAGGGATTTATGAAAAGAATAATACTTACGGGCGGCGGCACCGCCGGGCATGTTACACCGAATATGGCGCTTGTTCCTTTTCTCAAGGATAAAGGATATGACATACATTATATAGGCTCCTATGAGGGTATTGAAAAAAAGCTGATTGAAGACATCGGCATTCCATACCACGGCATTTCCACAGGAAAGCTCAGGCGGTATTTTGACCTGAAAAATTTGTCTGACCCTTTTCGTGTCATAAAGGGTTTTTCACAGGCAAAGTCTCTTATGAAAGAGCTAAAGCCTGATGTAGTTTTCTCAAAGGGAGGATTTGTTTCCGTTCCTGTAGTGCTTGCTGCCAGCTCCAAAAAGGTTCCCTGTATCATACATGAGTCTGACATGACACCCGGACTTGCAAACAAAATCGCTATCCCTAAGGCAGATAAGATTTGCTGCAACTTTCCTGAAACAGTTCAGAATCTGCCTACAGGCAAAGCGATTGTGACAGGAACACCGATACGAAAGGAACTGTTTGAGGGAGACGCTGCTGCCGCCACGACCTTTTGCGGCTTCACGGAGGTACGCCCGACACTTCTTATCATAGGCGGAAGTTCAGGCAGCGTAAAGGTAAATGAAGCAATTTGGTCATGTCTTGACCGTATACTTGAAACCTTTAATGTTATCCACCTGTGCGGAAAGGGCAACCTTAACACCTCTTATTCAGGCAGGAAAAATTATGTGCAATTTGAATACATTAAGCAGGAGCTTGCAAACCTGCTTGCCTTAGCTGATGTTGTTGTTTCCCGTGCAGGAGCAAATGCCATATGTGAACTTTTGTCACTGAAAAAGCCAAGTGTTCTTATTCCACTTTCTCTTGCAGCAAGCAGAGGCGACCAGATATTAAATGCACAGTCTTTTGACAAGAGCGGCTACGCTAAGCTTCTCATGGAGGAAGATGTAAATGATACTTCATTACTTGAATCCATCACCTATGTTTACAAAAACAGAGATACTTATATTCGTGCAATGGAATGCAGTACAAGACACGATTCCATTACACTCATTATGAATATGATTGAAGAGCTTGCAGGATAAGCTTACAATAGAACAAAGTGCTTTCAGCACTCTTTATGCCACCACTACTTTTATGGCATTTTATAGCAGGATTTTTAATCCGGTCTTATAGGAAAGTACATAGAACTTTTCTATAAAGTAAAAAGCACCCTTTCAGGTGCTTTTTACTTTCCTTAAAATAACTCTTTTTCAAGCTGATATATATAGTTTTCTATCATCTGCATACGCTTCGTATACTCAGCCCTTGCAGCGTCTGTCTTGCATCTTCTTATCTTCGGCTTGTTAATCCTATAGTAATTCTTTATTCTATAGTATGCTTTTTTATAAGTAGGATCTTCCTCATTTGCAGTTGCCATTGCATCCCACAATATTCCTACTGCTCCCACCTCATCAAGAAGGTCAGCATCCATAACTATTTTACATTCCAACGAAAGCTCTTTTTCAGTATCCTTATCCGTATGCATCATAATAATTTCACCGACCCTCTTTATGATAACAGGGTCAACACCGATGCTGTCAAGATATTCAACTGCAAGCTCAGCACCAACCTCAGCATGAGGACGAACTTCATCCCAGCCTATGTCATGCAATAAGGCAGCAAGTGCTATGACATCCAAATCGCCGCCTAACTTAGATTGGAGCTTTATAGCCCATCTATACACTCTCATCGTATGTTCATATCGGCTCCTGAACGGATAATTTGGTGGTCTGCCGTTTTCGGCAGTCATTTTTTTAACGTATTCTATTACCTCTGCGTAGTTCATATTACAGCCCCTTTAGTCAACAAATTCTTCAGAACAAAGTGCCTTTGGCACGCTCTATGCCGTCACTACCTCTATGGCACTTTGGGCGAATCTTAGCAGGATTTTTAATCCTGCCTTATAGGAAATTCAGAGAAATTTCCTATAAAGCAAGGTAAGCATTATATTAAATCATAACATTTTTTCAAAAAAATATCTATACATTTTTCAAAATATATAATAACACTTTTCTATTAAATAAAACCGTGCGGTTGGCTTTGTGAAGCTCTCATAGACGTTACCTTAACAGTTAACTCAGCCCAGGCACCCTCGCGGCGCACAAGAGTTCCTACTTAGTGCTGCTTCGTTCCCGACCTGACACGGTTCATAGGTTCCTGTCGCGCAAGACCCAAACATCAACGCCACTTACTAAGGGCAGCTCTACAAGAAACAACCCGAGACCAACCATCACTCCTGCTGTAGCGGATTGCAGGTACAGGGCACCGCTAACTCCCCAGCTGCACGGAAATTTTATAACAATATAATATGCCTATAGTGACACCTTTAAAGTATACCCAAAATATTATGTTAAGTCAAGTTTTTTCACACATGCCACACAATTATAATTTCTTCTTATTATTTCTAAGCTCCGCAAAAAACATTTTCATCATATCGGCACATTCAGCCTCCAAAACGCCTTTCATTGTCTCAACCTGATGGTTAAATTGTTTGATATCCAACAAATTAATAATGGAGCCTGCACATCCCGCCTTAGGGTTCATACATCCGATTACTACCCTTGGAATTCGTGCCTGCACAATGGCTCCTGCGCACATTTGGCACGGTTCAAGAGTCACATACATGGTACAGTCCTCCAACCGCCAGTCACCTAAAATCTTTGACGCCTTTTTTATCGCTAAAATTTCGGCATGTGCCAATGTGGTTTTATCTAAATTTCTTCTGTTATAACCTCTTGCAATAATCTTTCCCTCATAAACGATTATACACCCAATGGGAACATCTCCATTTGCCCATGCCTTTTTTGCCAAACGGACAGCCTGCCTCATATATTTTTCGTGTTCCTTTATGTTATCAACAGAAGCTTCCATTATTTTTCTCCCTCTTTTGAATATACTTGATACAGCCTTTCGAAGTATACTTTATCCTTGCAATGCTAAGAATAAATCATTATTATATACTTTAACAGGAATGTAATGTTCCCCATTAAATTTAACAATCAAGCATCTTGAAGTATACACTATTAATATAATATTTTAAAGAAGTTTCCTATAAAACTCAAAGGAGGCTGCTATGGGTCCATCTGTTAAATTTGCAGATAATCTAATTTTAAAGGTTGAAAATGAAAGCTGTGCAAAGAATGTTTTAGAATTATACAAACGTAACAAATTAATCTTTGAACAGTTTGAGCCAACACGCCCAAATGGTTTTTATACATTAGAATACCATAAACACATGTTACACAGAGAATATATGGCATATCTTTCAGGTAAGTTTATCAGATATTACATTTACTCTGACAAAAATTCCTCCCGGATATTAGGTTCCATCAATTATAACATTATAAATACTGATAAAAATAAATATGCAGAATTGGGATACAAGGTAGATATTATGCACCAACGACAGGGTATTGCTTATAATGCCTGCCTGTCCACATTTGACATACTCTCCAATGAATATGGCATTGACCGCATAGATGCCCGTATACATCCTGACAATATTGCATCTATCAGGCTGGCAGAGAAAATCGGTTTTAAACCGATTTGTCTTGAGCCTAAGAGTGCAAATATACTTGGTCACTATGTTGACTTAATCCGTTATTCAGTTAATATTTCCGAAATCCAGTAGCCAAAGTTTCCTGTCATAAGCTTTGTTCTTTTTGCAGGCACGAAAATGTTAAATCCAAACATATTGGCAAGATACTTTTCTTTGTTTGTATATACGCCTGGAACCCCTATAACGTAGGCTTCCTTTCTCTCAAACTTTACCTTTCCCATCATTATGTATCTGTAATGATAATATCCATGCGATAAAAAGCTGTTTATACCAAGCTTCCAATTGCTCATGGCAAGCCGCCCTATATCGTGGGGAACAATTTTTACACACTCTACAAACTGACTGTCTGCAAAAAGCGGCAGCCTTGGAAATGTATCAAGCATTTCCCTGCATACATCCATACAGCTTTTATTTTCCTGCGCTTCCTGATTATTTTCCCTGCTGCTTTTTTTGTTTCCATTATCAATGGCAGTTTCATCCATGCAGTCTTCACTTGTCCCTGCCATATCCTCTTGGTCTTCCTGATTATCTTGGGAATTTACAACTTCCTCTACGTCCCTCTCATCAGTATCTGTCATGTTTCCTCTCGTTACATGAGCATTGTCGATACCATCTGCCTGACTCATGTCAGCCTCACTGGTATCTCTCATATTTTCACTGGGCATATTGACAGTTTCGGCACCTTCTGACTGCATTATATTAGCGCCACCCACATCATCATCAAATACACGATTATTCCCAACACTGCCATCTCGGCTTACATCATCTTCCTTAGCAACTGTCATATCATTACTGACATTTTCCGTTTTGTCATCCTGATTATTCCTAACATTCTCTGCAACGGTTTTATTTACACTATTTCCAGCTTTCCCTGTCTGACTCCTGCCACCTTGATTTTCTTTCTCTGTGGCAGCATTTATTCCGTCTATCTTTATCTCCTCAGGCTTAAATGGGTATTCATCCCACATACCCGCCAAAATTTCTCCATCATCGCACACAAAAAAAAGACCATCGTATGTATCAAAGGATGCCCCATCACCTAACGGGCTATCCCAATCAAGCTCAAACCTTTTTGTAATGGTGTCCCGTTCTTCAGGAGTAAAATGCATTTCCTCCAAGAAGCGAACCTTTGGGGCTATTGCACCCTCCGGTCTGTACATAAGATACACAAGGCACCTGCAAGCTTGTCTTTTATACATTTTCATTCCGACCTGTATTCGTGCCGTATCTGTTTTTTTGTCCATCTTATTTCGTCTTGAGGAAACAACCCTGTATTCAGATGCGACACGCTGCACTTTTATAAAACCTGCATTCTCACATCTTGTGTTATTTCGGTATTTGAATATATAGGATACCCATCTACCTTGCTGCATAGCAAAACCTCACTTCCCCTTAATTATTGTCCGAGCCATAAGGCGAAAATCTCCACACGCTTTTGCGCCTCTCCGTCATAAGCCGGTGAACCTGCGTCCAATAACACTTATAAATATATATGCCATGTGAGGTGAAAATATAACACGCTTATTAGAAATATCATATACATTACCTATAATAAAAAATATAGTGTAAAATATTAAAACCTTGAATACATGTTATTTGCGTGTTATACTACACTTGTATAATTGAAAAGAAAGTCGGATGTGGTTTTCGATTGTCAAATGCCCTCTAGTATTAAAGGAGGGTGATGCCCCATGAACACATTAGAAGTTCTCACTCTATTGTTAGTTGTTTTTGCGGCTTTGTCATACATAGACAGTCATTTTAACAAAAAGAAATAGCATCCTGACCCCTAAGAAAAGTTTAGATGCTAGTTCTTTTACATTTTGAATTTTACTGAGGGCGCATCGGAACTATATCCGATTGCCTTTCTGATTAAATTATACACTAGGGTGGCTGAGAAATCAACTACCCTTTTAAATTTGTATATATTTGACACATTAGCTTATTTCCCTACCAAACTATCATATTCCTGATTTGCCAGTTCCAGTTGTTTTATATAATCTGCTTTCATACGCTCGTGCCTTTTTATCTGATACACAAAATTGTTCAAATTGGCGGAGCCACCCTTTTCCTCCTGCTTACAATGTATGTACATCGGGAAATGTTTCATAACACGTCTTACTGTATATCCAACAAATGAAACAATTCCACCAAATATAATGATAGTAACATATGTATACGACAGCATATTCATTAAAAAGCCATATGGATTTGTAAGTATCCACATAAGCATCACTATTGATATTACAACAAATACACATGTTGTCTTAAAGTCATTGTTTAATCTTTCTAATGCAAGCTTAAAACTGCTTATCTCTTTTTCCTCAATACCAACACTGATTCCAAGACTTTCAATTTTGGCCTCAAGCTGTTTCATCTGCTTATACTGTTCTGTGGTAACGTCATCTTCTTTATATGATAACTGCACACTGATTCCTCCCCTCGTTACACATCAGCCTGCAAGAGCTGTCCAGCATGGTTAAAGACATATTGTACGCCAACCCTACCTGCAATGTCCAAATCATGTGTAACAATTATAACAGTCTTTCCTCTTTCATTTAGCTTACATAACTGTTCCACAATTATATCTTTGTTGTCCACATCCAATGCACCTGTAGGTTCATCTGCCAAAATAACCTCAGGGTCATTTACAATCGCCCTTGCTATCGATATCCGCTGCTTTTCTCCACCTGATAATTCATTCACATTTCTGTGCATATAGTCCGCCATATTTACATCTTCAAGGGCTTTCTCTATCTTCTCTTTGTATTCACACTTTCTAATTTTTTTATCAAACATAAGCGGCACTGATACATTGTCATACACATTTCTATATGGTATTAAACCATTATTTTGCAATACATATCCAAAATATTTATTTCTGACATGTGACTTTTCACGCTCCGTATAATCATCAGTATTAATGCTATTTAAAAAATACTGTCCTGATGTAATCTTGTCTATGCAGCCAATTATATTAAGTAATGTGGATTTGCCTATACCTGAAGGACCCGTAATGGCAATGAAATCCCCCTTATTTACACGGAAATTAACATTATTTAATGGTGTGATTTTTTTATTCTTACCATCACTATATTCTTTTTTTACTCCCTTAAGTTCAATTATCATAACGCACTCCAATTCCAAAATATTAAATATCTCTCTCAATTAAATCTATAATATGTTCCCGTTTCCAACATGCTCCAACAATCAGGGTCGAACCCATATACAATAAAACAATAATCAAAAGTACAGCCAAACTATAATAAAGACTTATATAACCATCTAAAATTCCCTTTTTCATTAAAATGATGGAAACCGTCTCTCCCACAACCGAACCAAGCACCGCCGATAATAATCCGTTAATTTTTATGAGCATTAATGCTTCCGTATAACCTGCTCCTTCAAGAAGCAGCACACCCAATTCCCGTCTTCTTCTGATAACGGAAATGTATATGCTTCCCAAAAACACAGATAACCCAACAATAAGCCCTGCTATCACAAATACCTTTTTCTGGTTTTTTTCATATATCAGATGCTCCTCGTTTACTCCGATTACATCATTACCATCACTTACATCACCGATATTTTCAAACAAAGACTCGAGCACATCACTTTCATACTTGTCATTAGGTTCCAATGTAAAAATACCCATATTGTCATCTCCACCGTAAAATGCATTGTCTGTCGTTATGATTGCATCTGCCAAATAAAGTTCATCATCCAAATCCACAATAAGCATATCATATATGAGATTCCCCTTGCCTGTCGGATAGTAAACCGCGTCCATGTCAAGAATACCACATACAGTTTTTTTCTTTTCAATAGGGGTTCCTGCCATATCATATCCTGAAACCTTTACAGTGTCTCCTATATCATATAGTTTCCCCAAGGACTTTGAAATAATTACCTGATTGTCACTTTCAATCGCTTTACCTTTTTTAAAGCTGTACGATATTGTATCTGCCAGAAATTTGTCATAAACATATGCCTCGCATACATTTTCGTCACACATCACACCTGTATGTCCGACAAAATGTAACGTCCCATATTCCCGTGTTAGTTTTTCTATATCTGAATATGTATAATCCTCATTTTCAACAGTAATAAAGACCGTGTTTGAAAGCCTTTCCAATAAACGGATATGCTTCTTTACATATCCCATGTTACAGAAGAAAAACAAACCTACAAAAGAAAGGGCAACTGAAAATATAAATATTCTGAAATTTTCTCTTTTGTCTGTCAAAAGGTCTTTTAAAACATAATTTATTTTCTTCAAAATTCCACCTGCCATTTTATCGTTTGATATGATTTGATGCCATCCTTAACATTCCCTGCTTATCATGCTGCCTGTATAATTTAGTGTAACTCTTATATATATCAATGCTTCAACTATATAACAGAGCATAAAAGCCAAAAACGTAATAAGATATGTGACCGCTTTTATTTTATTAAAATTAAAATCTGTAACCATTAAAAGCAGGTTGCAGAGTACGGCACCAATTACAAAGCTTATAACACCTGCTCCAATTACCTGAACAAGATATATTCTTCTGATATCCGATTTTGTCGCACCGCATCTCCTTAAAACAGCAATATCCAAGCTTTGCATATGCATAATTATTTCTACAAATACAAGTGCAGAATATAGCTTTGAGACGCACCATCAAACTTTCCATATGATAAATACTGATTTCTTTCCTCATTTTCCTGTGCATCAAAAACCAAATAGGAAGAAATTTGATATTCATTTCCCCCAGAGCCCTCATTTGAATTTGATGCAGCAAGAAGCTCAATCACATTTATGTTTTTGTTGTTAATGTCATTTGGCATTTCATCTACAATATCTATGCCAATACCCTCATCAAAATAGTAAGTATAATAATATTTCCCATCATCAGCTTTCTCACAGCTTTCATAAAAAAACTGCACCAGTAAAATATTTGAACACACAATCAGGCTCAAAACCGAAAGAAATACCGCAACCATAAACTTATTATACTTTGCCCATCCCAATACAAATTTTATTTGTTCCTTCATATGTTCTCCTAACGCAAATGCCTACAGTAATTTAAAACTACTGTAGGTATAATATCTTTTTCATTTTTCAATTTTTACAATTAATAAGGGGGTATTTGTCCAACTGATACTATTACGCATAGTACCGCCTTGATTTTTTAAATTTATGATTTTTCTCCCCTTTTTTCAATTATGGGCATCAGCCCATCCCAAGATTGTTATAAACAACACCAGTATAAAAAATTAAATTTGTAAAATCAACTATTTTTTACACAATCTGACTTTTTTCAACTTTGTGAATAATAAATTGGCTCATGCCCTTACTTCAAGCTACTCTCCCTTTAAATTCACGTATTCTTGATTTAGCGGCTCTAACTCCTTTATGTACTCTGCTTTCCTGCGCTCATGCATTTTTATCTGATACACATAATTGGTCACGTCAGCAGAACCACCCTTTTCTTCCTGCCTGCAATGTATGTACATAGGAAAATGTTTTCTTGCCCGTTTAACAGTATATGCGATAAATAAAATGGTTCCGCAAAAAGTAAGAATGGCAATATGAAGTGTTGATATCATATTTAAAAAAAATCCATATGGATTTATAAATACCCTCACAGCTAACAATGCCGAAACTGCAACGAATAGACAAGTCACCTTAAATTCTCCCCTTAAAATTTCCAAGTCATGCTTTAAGTTATTTATCTCCTGCTCCTCAGCTTCAATATTTTTCTCAAGACTTATTATTTTTCTCTCAACCTCTGCCATCTGCTTATACTGTTCCTTAGGAATGTCATCTTTCCTGTGTACTAACTGCATACTTTCTCCCCTCCCTTGAACATTATTCCGTTTTTTCTTTACCCTCTGCTTAAAACTATACTGTACTTGAACCTGAGCTGCAACATTGAATATTCGCATTGACACACATTTTATTCTATCATACCTGATACAAACAAATTTAGTAACGAAAAAACAAATACAAGATACTTTACACACTATATGTCCTTTGATAAAATTATATTGTTAATAAAATACATACTAAGGAGGATTTAAACATGGAATCAAAACATATGACTGCATTAGACGATTACATCAATAAGGTATATACTATAGTATTGCTTGCTGTTCCCGGCGCTTGTCAGGCTGCGGGCATTTTATATACCTTAGAAAAAGTAATTGGTTTACTGCCAACTGTAAGCTGGGCATTATTAATTGTATTTGATTGCACCTGCTTATTATATCTTGCTATTGGTATATTTTTTGTTAAAACGGGATTTGAAAATCACATGGTGCTTCGACGAAAATTAACACAAGGTAAACTGTTTCTTATTATCATTATGTTTACCCAATTTAATTTTATTTTATATATGATTCCCTCATCTGACTTTTGGGCTTTTGCCTTTTTATTTACGATAGCCACTGCACTTTTTCTGGACAGCAAAATGGTAATTGCCACCAGCATCGAAATTACATTATCGCTAATCGTAGCATGGATTATACGGAGCAATGTACTGTTACCGGCTGACAATGAATATTTTATGCCAAACATAATAAACCGTTGCGTCTGTATTGTACTATCGTTGGCATTTATCTGGCTGCTCACCTGGCTTGTAGAACATTTTTTGGTCAATGCCAAAAAGGATGAAATGGAACAAAATAATGAACGCATTCAAGGTATGCTGATTTCCGTTTCACAATTATCAGAACAGTTAGGCAATGCTGGCGCCGTACTCTCCAATATTTCAGCAAGCGAAAGTGCTTCTGCCGAGGAACTTGCAGCAACCAGTGAAAACTTATTGACAAACAATACCAAGCTTCGCAGGAAAAGTGATGACAGCCTTGAAAATTTGACAGAATTACAGCACTGGGAATCCATTGTGAGTGAATATGTTGCACAGGTAGAAAGCAGTTCCAAGGATTTATTAGAACGCTCACATGACAACGAAAAACGTCTGCAAGCGTTAAAGGAAATTAATATGTCCGTTGCAGATTCCATGGAATGCACGAATCAGGTTGCCGAAAAGCTGTCAGAAGCTGTGGAGGAAATCGGCATAACCCTGAATATCATAAGCGAAATATCTGCTTCCACAAATTTACTTGCACTGAATGCATCCATTGAAGCAGCAAGAGCAGGCGAAGCAGGAAGAGGCTTTGCTGTTGTTGCCGCCTCTGTAGGTTCTTTGGCAAACGATACGAAAGACTCCTTGGAGCAGGTGACTAAGGTTATAACAAACGTACAACAAAATGTTTCCAACATGTCAAAATATGTAGAGCAAAACATGGAACAGCTCCAACAGCAGGACAATCATTTTCAGGCTGTGTTCGCAGGCATTCAGGAAATGATTCATATATTATATACCTCTATGGAGCGTATAAATGCAATGGGTGAGGCCCATCAAAAACAAGCTGAAGTGATTAAGAATACCGTTACAATCAACGAAACTATAGCAGATAGTATTAAACAGGAAAATACTGAATTTTCCAATATAAATGATATGGTTGAAAATACTACGAAAGATTTGACTCAAATGATGGAGCAGGTAACTGTTTTAAATCAGATGGTGGAGCAAATCAATCAATTGTTATCAGCATAATATGTTAAAGCTCCTCAATCATAAGTAAGAACAAAGTGCTTTGGGCACTCTTTATACCGCCACTACTTTTATAGCACTTTATAGCAGGATTTTTAATCCTGCCTTATAGGAAAATACAGAGTACTTTCCTATAAAATAAAAACAAGCAGTTGACAGTTTCGGGGAAGAAACTGTCACTGCCTGTTTAAGGGGAGAGAGGATTCAATATATGAAAAGCTCTTACAGGTTTTAATATAACAACAAAATGTGTAAAAAGTATGTTTTCAATGTGAAATGATGTTCACAAATTGACATTACTCACATTCCCTGCCCATATCCTGAATTGCCTCATCTAACTGTCGCAAGGTTTTCTGGATTGCATCATTGATGGTTCCTGATTCGTGTGCCATCTTACCAAACTCATGAGCAACAACAGTAAATCCTTTACCTGCCTCTCCTGCTCTTGCCGCCTCAATTGATGCGTTCAATGCAAGTATATTCTGCTTATTCTCAATTTTCTTAAGTCCTTGTGATTTTATGGTCAGTTCCTTAATAAGGTCAGATGCATTACTTGTTTCCGTACTAAAGCTTGAAAGCTTATCCGTATAAAACAGCTTATTATATGAAGCCTCAAGTAAATTACGGATGGACATTACAAGAAGCTCAGCCGCAGCCTCAACCTTCTCCTCGTCTTCATCCTCATCTAAAGGTCCTCCTACAACAGATGCAACAACAACATCATCAACCTCTATATCCTCACTGAAAGCCTCGATGTTATCACGGGAAAATCCTAATGCATTTGACAGGAAGTTCCCTTCGTCATCAAGAACTACACATATCATATTTGTAGAAGCTGCCCACTTCTTAAGTAACTCGTCCAACTCACCTATATCCAAATAATCATTTATAGACATATCAACTTACCTCCGTTCAGCATGTGATACTCTCATTCTATACAATTTTTACATAAATTTCAACAGCGATTATATAAATGTTTGAAAAAATATTTACAAATCCCCACTGAGAAATTAGAATGTATATGTCAGTTCGGAGGTATGATATGTATAAAATATTTGAAACACACGCTCATTTTGATGATGAATATTTTGATGATGACCGAAATGAGCTTCTTTTGTCAATGAAAAACAACGGTATAGAAAAGCTTGTCAACATAGGTGCAAGCCTTTCCTCCTGTAAAAATACATTGCAGCTTATGGAACGCTACGACTTTATATACGGTGCCATTGGGGTTCATCCCTCTGATGTGTCAGACCTTGAGTGCTATGATGGTGGTGATAGTGCTGCAATAAATGCATTAAGGCAAATAGCACTGTCAAACGACAAGGTAGTTGCCATCGGGGAAATCGGCTTGGATTACCACTACGACAACACCGATAAAACACTGCAAAAAAAATGGTTTGTAGCACAGATGGCGCTTGCAGATGAATTAAAGCTTCCCATTGTTGTCCACAGCAGGGATGCCGCCGCAGATACAGTGGATATTATGAAAGAAAACCATGCCCAAAAGCTGGGAGGTGTCATTCACTGCTATTCGTACACAAAAGAGCTGGCAAAGGTATTTCTTGACATGGGATACTTTTTCGGCATAGGCGGTGTAATAACATTTAAAAATGCAAGAAAGCTTGTGGAAACCGTGGAATATCTTCCCCTTGAAAGCATTGTACTAGAGACGGACAGCCCCTATCTGGCACCCGAACCATACAGAGGAAAACGAAATTCATCACTGAATCTTCCATATGTAGCCGAGGCTATCGCAAAAATAAAAAATATATCCGTTGAGGATGTGTACCTTGCAACGTGGAATAATGCCATGCGGCTTTATAATATGGATAGGAGATAAATGTGGATAAATTAAGCAACCCTAAAGTTACCATCGAAATAATTAAAAAATATAACTTCGCCTTTCAAAAAAGATTCGGTCAAAACTTTCTGATAGACGGACATGTGATTGAGAAAATAAGCAGTGCGGCAGACATTTCAAAAGATGATGTGATTTTGGAAATTGGTCCGGGAATAGGCACTATGACACAGTATTTGGCAGAAGCAGCAGGACATGTTTACGCTGTGGAAATAGACAAAAACCTGATTCCTGTCCTTGACGAAACATTATCCGAATATAATAATGTTGACATCATTAATGAAGATATATTAAAGGTTGATATTGAAACGCTTTTGGGAAAAGGCAAAGCCTGCAAGGTAGTAGCCAACCTGCCGTATTATATAACAACCCCAATTATAATGAAGTTGTTCGAGGAGCATATACCTGCACACTCCATTATCGTAATGGTTCAAAAAGAAGTGGCAGACAGAATGAAAGCCAAACCTGGCACAAAGGATTATGGCGCGCTTACGCTTGCCGTACAATACTATGCTGAGCCTTACATAGCAGCAAATGTCCCGCCAAACTGCTTTATGCCAAGACCAAATGTTGGGTCAGCCGTCATAAGACTTAGCAGTTGGGGCTCCCCTCCTGTTAATGTCGTTGATGAACGTCTCATGTTTCAGCTCATACGTGCTTCTTTTAATCAACGGAGAAAAACACTTCAAAACGGTATAAACAACTCACCTGAGCTTTCATTTACAAAGGAACAGGTGGCTGCTGCCTTATCCCATATGGGGCTTAACGACTCCGTAAGAGGTGAGACCTTAAGCCTTTCACAGTTTGCAGAGCTTACGAATGTGCTTACCCAACTGTTTACAACGAATGCAATTTAGGGATATAATGATATATCTCATTCATTTATAAAACGACCATCTGCAAAACTGTATTTGCACGATTTTTTTGTATTCATCTTTGCAGATTTACACTAAAATACACGAAGGAGCTATAACAATATGATTAATGAACTGTACAAGGATATGACAGGCAAAGGCTCTGTCATACGACAATTTTTTGCTTATGCAAATGAAAGGGCAAAGGAGGTAGGCTCAGAAAACGTTTTTAATTTTTCAATTGGAAACCCGTCAGTTCCGACTCCTCAAATTTTTACGGACTACATGGTTGAACTTCTGAATACAAAAGACCCTGTTGCACTCCACGGCTACAGCCCTACCTTAGGAATAGACTCCACAAGGGCAGCCATTGCCGATTCCTTAAACAAACGGTTTGGCATGAACTATACGGCTGAACACATTTTTATGACAACAGGTGCCGCAGGTGCAATTGCACATGCAGTCAGGTGTGTGGTTACCGATAGTGATGAGGTTCTCACATTTGCCCCATATTTCCCTGAATATGTACCATATATAACAGGCACAGGTGCAAAGCTCACTATCGTCCCGGCAGATATTGATACATTCCAGATAAACTTTAACGAATTCGAAAAGGCACTGAATCCTAATGTTCAGGCTATTTTAATTAACTCCCCTAACAATCCTTCGGGTATTGTTTACTCTACAGAAACAATTAAAAAGCTTGCGGAAATTTTAAATGCAAAACAAAAAGAATATGGCCACGATATATACCTTATTTCAGATGAGCCATACAGGGAAATCGTTTTTGAAGGAACGGATTCTCCTTTTATATCAGCTTTTTACGACAACAGTATTTGCTGTTACTCTTTCAGTAAATCGGTATCTCTGCCAGGCGAACGTATGGGATATGTCGCTGTAAATCCTGCCTGTAAAGATGCGGCACTTATTGTGCTTATGTGTGGTCAGATATCCCGTTTTACAGGACACAACTGCCCGCCATCCATTATTCAGCTCGCAGTTGAAAAAATACTTGATACAACAAGCGACCTCAGTATATATGAGAAAAATAAAAACATACTATACAAAGAGCTTACGAGGATAGGCTATCATATTGTTGAACCGGGCGGAACCTTTTATATGTTCCCTCGTTCCCTTACGGATGATGCAAACGAATTCTGCTGGAAAGCAGCAAAGGAGCTTGACCTTATCACCGTTCCGGGCGACAGCTTTAACTGTCCGGGGCACTTCAGAATATCCTACTGTGTTACTACTGATATGATTGAACGGTCAATTCCTCTTTTTGAAAAGTTATACAAAATGTACCGCGATTAATGATTGTATTTTAATCCCATATTTTGTATAATGAAACTTGATGCATTTAACAGGCATCATTGAAAGGTTTATAGTGTTCTTAGGAGGAAATATACATGTTAACGAATAACAGTGCCGGAAAGAAACCGAAAAAATATACCGGCATACTTTTACATCCGACCTCCTTTCCGGGACCTTACGGAATAGGAGAGCTTGGTGACAGTGCTTACAAATTTATTGATTTTCTTGAACGTTCAGGACTTAATACATGGCAGGTTCTGCCCCTTGGACATACGGGATTCGGCGATTCCCCTTATCAGCCGTTTTCTGCGTTTGCAGGACAGCCTCTTATCATAAGTTTAGACCACTTAAAGCAGCTTGGACTTCTTGTTGAAAATGACTTTACAAATATGCCGTCATGGAACCCTGAGCAGGTAAGCTACGGCGACCTGATTGAGTTTAAGACAAATTTGCTCAAAACTGCTTATGAACGTTTTTCAGATGAAGAATATCACGACAATTTTTCAGGAAGCAGCGAGCTTATGGAAAGATATACTGACTTTTGTGACAACTCCTACTGGCTGGAGGATTACGCTCTCTTTATGGCTGGAAAAGATTACCATGATGGTATGCCGTGGTACATGTGGGAGGACGATTTAAAGAAACCGACAAAACGTCAAAAAACAGCGTGGATAAAGAAACTGGCAAAGGAAATGGGCTACTACAAATTTATTCAGTTTATGTTTTACATTGAGTGGATGGACCTCAAAAAATACGCCAATGATAAAGGAATTTCCATCATTGGCGATATCCCTATTTTCATGGCATGGGACAGTGTGGATGTATGGGCTGACCAAAGTCTGTTTTTATTGGATAGCGACGGTTACCCTACGGTTGTTGCAGGTGTTCCGCCTGATTACTTTTCAGCGACAGGGCAGCTTTGGGGCAATCCGCTTTACAATTGGAAAAACCATACGAAAACAGGCTATGACTGGTGGCTGAACCGCATTAAATTCCAGCTTACGTTAACAGACTTCCTCAGAATAGACCACTTCAGAGGCTTCGACAAATTTTGGGCAGTTCCTTATGGTGAGGAAACTGCAATGAACGGAGAATGGCTTGAGGCTCCGGGTGTAAACTTCTTTACACAGCTTGAAGCAACGCTCGGTTACCATCTTCCGATTATTGCCGAGGACCTTGGAGAAATAGATGACTCCGTTATAGAGCTTCGGGACAAATTTGGATTCCCGGGTATGAAAATACTCCAATTTGCATTTGAAAATCCTGAGGAAAATGATTTCCTCCCTCATAATTATGTGAGAAACTGTGTCTGCTATACCGGTACACACGACAATGACACAACTTTAGGCTGGTATAACCACGCATATGAGGCATCTAAGGATAAGCTTAGAAGGTACTTTTCAACGGATGGATTTGATATTTGTTGGATTCTCATACGGGCATGCTTTGGTTCAGTTGCCAATATGGCGATTGTACCATTACAGGATGTACTCTCTCTTGACTCATGGGCAAGATTTAATACACCTGGTGTCGGTGAGGGCAACTGGGCATGGCGATACACTCAAAATGCACTGACCCCTGCACTGGAAGCAAGACTCTATGAGACATGTAAAATGTTTGGCAGGTAACGTGTATGAAAACTATCGGAGTATTTATATTTCTTATGATTGCTTTGTTTTTTTCGCTTCCGTACCACTGGTACTTAAAGAAGCTTTGGAAGAAAAACCCAAGCAAATCATGGGAAAAAAGTAGAAAATATGTTTCAGGGTTTTTTAGGGCGGAGCTTAAAATTTCCGGCTGTAAGCCTGAAATTATTGGAAAAGAAAATATCCCTGCAAATTCACCCGTTCTTTATGTGGGTAATCACAGAAGCTATTTTGATATACTTGTTTACCATGAAGCCATCGGTAAACCTGTAGGCTTTATAGCAAAGATGGAAATGCGTAAAATTCCGCTTTTGCCTTTGTACATGGATGATATAGGTTGTCTGTTTTTGGAGAGGGATAACATAAAACAGGGACTTGCAATTATCAATCAGGGAGCGGAGTTTTTAAAAATGGGACATTCCATGATTTTGTTTCCTGAGGGGCACCGAAATCAGGGTGAAACGCTTCTTCCATTCAGGGAGGGCGGCTATAAAATGGCAGAAAAAGCCAAGTGTCCGATTGTTCCGGTCGCTATTTCCGGTTCCGATTTACTTTTGGAATCAGCACCTAAAAAACAGGTCAGAAAAGGTAAGGTAATTATTGAATTCGGTAAACCGCTTTATCCTATGGAGCTTCCTCCAAAGGAAAGAAAAGCGTTACTTGCAACACTGCCTGATATTATTCAGGAAATGAAAGATAAACACGAAATTAATTAGAGGAGGTAACACACTTATGCCTTGGTGGGGAATAATGCTTATTATAATGGCGGTAGCCCTTGTAATACTTTTCGTACTATACAAAGTCGGTGATAAGTTACAGAAGAAACAAATGGCTCAGAAGGAGCAGATTGCAGAGGCGGCTCAACCTGCTTCAATGCTTGTCATAGATAAAAAAATCTTGCCGCTTAAGGACGCTAATCTTCCAAAAATGGTTATGGAACAAACGCCTAAAAGATATCAGAAAGCGAAGCTTCCTATCGTTAAAGCTAAGGTTGGTCCGCAAATTATGAACTTCATCTGTGACGAGGCAATATTTGAAGATGTGCCTGTGAAAGGCGAAGTGAAAGCAATGATTAGCGGAATATACATAATCAGCGTAAAGAGTGTCCGTGGCAGAAAGAATAATCAACCTGTAGAGGAAGAGAATGGAAAGAAGAAAAAGAAGAGCTTTAGGGCAAAAATGGCTGCCAAGCAGGCAGAATACCAGAGACAGTTAAACGAAGAGCTTCTTTCTAAAAAGGACAATAAGGCAAAAGAAAAAACAAAGGAAGAAATTAAAAAAGAAAAAGAAAGAGCAAAGAAGATTAAAGATGGAATTAAATAAAAGCTTAAAAATAAAAGATATCGTTTTTATGTTTTTACCATTGATTATTATGGTGGTTATTCAATGTGCCGTCAATGCATTTGATGTGTTAATCATTTTTATTTCAAATTTGATTTCTGACGAAAAAACGGTCAGGGTACGTACCATTGAATCAATTATGTCTGATGCTTACAGACAGCCTATGAATATCGCCTACATGACTCTTGCCAGATATATTTTATATATTCTTATTTTCGGTATATGGCTTTACCACATCAGTTCTTCTGATGAACGTAAGTCAATTGTTCGCCGCCCGGCTATACTTACAACGGCTCTGCTCGTTGCAGCCGGTTGGAGCGGACAAATTTTTGTTGACAGCATTCTTACTCTTGTAAGACCTTATTTCCCAAATACATTTGAAAATTATGACAAGCTGACAACAAATGTTACAGGTGCAGGTTCATCATGGGTGCTGCTCTTGGCCGTTTTTGTTGCCGCACCTATCGGTGAAGAACTGCTATTTCGTGGCCTTATGCAAAGATATATAAAGACCTTCTTTGGAAAGGTCTTTACGAAAAACGTTGCTATTTTTACGGTGCTGACACAGGCACTTTTGTTTGCGTTATATCACGGAAATATTGTACAGGGCATTTATGCTTTTATTATGGGTATTTTTCTCGGTGTCCTCGCCCTGCAGTTTGGCAGCCTCATCCCCGGCATCCTATTTCACATGGCTATCAACATCAGTATTCTTCTTGTGCCTAAAATATTTTTTGCCACAACGACAGCAACCGTAGTCAGCGGTATTTTATGTCTCGCGGCATTTTTATTATTTATCATTTTGATATACCGCATGAATTCGGCTAAGAAAGCTTAAACCGTAGCTTCTTCTATTGCTCAAGCTCGTATATATATACTTTCTCGTCAGGGTCAAACCTGTAAGCAGGAAGCTTTATAATACTTGAAAGCTTAAACGGCGTAGACCTCATTGTCTCCATCATGGCATACGTACAATAATATAAAATCACCGTCACTTTTCTCGGAAAGTGCTTCACAGACGCCACCAGCTTATTCAAAAAGTCCTCCAAAATATCTTTGGAAAACGGATTGAACATATAAAAGAAATTATCCTTTGACTCTATCACATAATCCTCAGCTTTCATGTTAAGGAGACAGAACTTTCTTTCCTGATTTTTAAATCTCACATGATAGTATGCCGCATTATCCTGCAAACGGTCATATATTTCCTTATCGTACTCCACACCCGTCACATTGCACATGAATCTCTGGTTGCAATAAAACAAAACCCTGCCCATACCACATCCAATATCAACAAGTGTATCCTGAGGTGTAAGGGTAACTTCATCAAATATTTTAATTAAACCCTCATACTCGGATGCCTCATAAGGATAATATTGTCCCTTTTCATTTCTTTTGCTAAATTCCTTATTTGCAAATACCACCTCCTCGTCAGCAGTATTCACGCCAAGAAATTTTTCAAACATTTCTTCCCTATCCACTATAGTACCCCTATCCTTGAACATCCGTACATTCCAAATCTACTTGCACAAATTACTCTGATATACCATTCTGAGTTTCATAAAACTTGGCATATATCATGCACGTTCTGTTATCAGAATATACAGGTTCATCAATTGCGGCGGTTCCTTATCTCCATTCATGCTTAGTAAATATGTCACATCTACCACCTTACTTCCGTCTACGCGTTCCTCAAACAGGTACTCCTCCGTCTTTACGGAAACTGGTATCGTTCCAAATGCAAGTCCATATACCGCATGATGCACAAGACCTTCTTCGTAAATCAAATCTGATGTGACCTCACCGCGTTTTGTCACTCTCATATTTTGGGGATTAATTTGTAAGGTTGAGCGTGTCATTTTTTTATTGCCTGACAAATCCTCAACATAGACAAGCCGATAACTGCGTTTCCCCTGTTTTTCCATTACCGCAAAAACATCTGACTCTGTACTATCCCCATTTTCATCTGTAGTAATAAACTTTATATTAACCTTCATATATGAAATCCCTTTTTACTTTGTTAGCTTTAATATATACAAATTTCAAATATTTAATTAATAACTTTCTATATCAATAATATTTACACCGTCAACATGTATCGGTAAAACGCTGTTTGCAAAGGATTTAAATTTATCCACACCGTCACTTACATAAAAATCATAAACCGGTGACTTATCCTTTGAGCATACTAATCCATTTTCCCTAAGTATATTTTTAAGTTCCTTTGCCGTTTCGTAAGCAGGATTAACCAGCGTTACATTTTCTCCCATATATCTTTGTATCGGATTTGCAAGAAGCGGATAATGTGTACAGCCAAGCACAAGCACATCAACGTTATATGCCTTAAGCTCTGACAAATACCTGTCGACCATATCGTCAGTTATCCTGTCCTCAATCAGCCCCTCCTCAACCAGAGGCACAAACAGTGGACATGCCTTACCGATAACCGTTACATCACTGTCAATCTGTCTTATGTACTCCGTGTATATCCCTGACTTTACGGTCCCCTCCGTGGCAATGATACCTACACTTTTGGTCTTGGATTTTTCGGCAGCCATTTTTGCACCTGGTCTTACAACACCAACTACAGGCACCTCCATATCCGTTCTCATATCCTCAAGTGCAAGTGCACTTGCCGTGTTGCAGGCAACTACAATAGCCTTAACCTTTTTTGTCATCAAAAACCGTACAATCTGTTTTGAATACTTAAGCACAGTCTGTTTGGATTTACTGCCGTACGGAACTCTTGCTGTATCTCCAAAATAAATAACATCCTCACTGGGAAGCTGGCGCATAATTTCTCTCACAACGGTAAGTCCGCCTACTCCCGAATCAAATACTCCTATCGGCGCGTCCATGCTTTCCTCCTACTCTCTTTCTCCTGACATTTCAATCAGCGTATCGACAAGCTTTTTTATATCATATCCCTTAGCATCCCAAAGCATTGGATACATGCTGATTGATGTAAAGCCCGGAAGTGTATTTATCTCGTTAAATACAACTTCGTTTGTTTCATTTTCTAAGAAGAAATCTACCCGTGAAAGACCAAATCCATCAAGTGCATTAAAAATGCTGACTGCATCTTTCCTGATTTCATCCTCCACTCCTAGTGGAAGCTCAGGGCCTATTACAGTCTTGGACTCCCCGCTGTAATATTTTGCATCAAAATCATAGAAATCTGCTGCCGCAAGTATCTCACCCACACCCGATGCCCTTGCAGTCTTGTCATGTCCCAAAACCGCACACTCAAGCTCTCTTCCAAAAATTGTTTCCTCGACCAGAATTTTATAGTCATGCTCTGCCGCAATATTCAGTGCCGAAATAAGCCCTTCCCTGTCCTCTGCCTTTGAAACACCCTTGGACGAACCTGCCTTTGAAGGCTTTACAAAAACAGGATAATCAAGTTCTGCTTCCACCCTGCCTACAACCTCATCCATGTCTGTCAACTGGTTCTTAAGAACGGGAACATATTTCGCCTGCCTGATATTCAGTGTATCAACAATCAGCTTTGTATAAAACTTATCCATTGCTGCTGCCGATGCAAGAACACCACATCCCACATACGGAATACCTGCTATCTCAAACAGCCCCTGTATCGTTCCGTCCTCTCCATACATTCCGTGAAGTACAGGGAAGACAACATCTATTTTAACACGTTCGGCATTTGTAACTGTATTTCCCTCAACCATTCCAACAATCATTTCACCTTTCGCATCAGGTGATATAATTGCACTTTTTTTGCTCTGCCTCCAGCTTCCATCCTCAATAGATGCCATGCTGTCCGCCAGCAGCCACGTTCCCTCTTCTGTGATTCCAATCAAATAAGTGTTATATTTTTGCTCATCTATAGCTTTTGCAATCGTAACAACTGACATGCACGATATTTCATGCTCCGATGACCTTCCTCCGAATATAACTGCGATATTTTTCTTTTCCATGTTTTCCTCCGTATAATAAATCATTTATATATAATAAATGTTTTCAACTGTAATAAAAGAACTTCCTCATTATATCATGTCGCCTATCGGCTCCATGTTTTTTTCGCATTATAGGTTTTTGTGCAAGCACAAAACCTGCAATGCTCATTATATCATTTGTCCATATGCAAAAGCAATAGAAAAGGACAGACCCAGTCTGTCCCTTTATGCTATAGTATCCAGTCGAGAATTTTAAATCTTACTTTTACTTTGTCTCTTTTTACTTCTCTCGTTACAAATAATTTTTCGTATTCCTCAGGTGATATACATCTGGCTATTTCCTCTGCATCCTCATTTGTCAAAACTGCTGCCGACTCATAGGTATAACATGTCATCGGATATAAAACACACCAAAAGTTTTCCCCCTGCGCCTGCCCGATATCTATACGGAGTGCCTGATATTCGCCTGCCGGAAAAACCATGTCACCGTACTGTCTCATTGGAAAATAATCATTGGAAATATACACATTTACGGGATATGCAAATCCTTTTTCTGTCACGGTATCAGCAGCTATGTCTTGTATATGCCACAAATTTGCGGCCAGATAATCCATTACCTCCTCTCTTGTTTTGTTTCCCTCAAGCTCACCGCCTATCTCCATAAGGACCGCATCCCTTACCGCATATTTTAATGCTATATCCTCGTCACTGTTACTGTTTGCTTTAACGTGAAATCTAAGTATTACATCCTCAAGACTGGTACATTCCGGTGGATTTGTGTTCGCAGTCAAAAGAGCATCCGCATCTGACTGTTCATTTTCACCAAATACATTTACCACATTATCTGTATATTTATTTGCCATATTTCCATCTATAATTTTTTTAAAATGCATACCGTAGGATAAACCTAAGCCGCCTACCACACCTATAAATATACCGATAAATGCCCCACGCATTATTCTTCCCATATTACTTCTCATAACATTACCTCCTAATTTGAATTACAGAAACCGGCAAAACTCTATTTTTTGCAGACATCGCTTGTACAATACTTTAGAAATCATGTGTTTTGCCCACCTCCGAAATTTACCTTCTGCATATTGCATTTTGCCTACTTTCAATAGCATTCTTTCATAATAATTCCCATATTTTGGATTTTTAAACCTTGTTATTCTTTATTGAACATGTGGCTTTTTAAAATGGTAATTTTTTGTTTTTTTGCATGATAAGAAAAAAATGGTACATACTATCTCTACTATTTTTAAATATTTAAGAGGGATTGACATGGCAAATAATAATCAAAACACCAATGTGGAAAGTTTATTTGACAGTAATAACAAATTAAAGGTTAACATTAAACCAAGCCTTGATGAAAATGTGTCCGTATTAAATACACTTTTTGACAAGTGTGGAGATGCGGTTCAAAAGCCATTTATTATAGAACGGGAACAAGGTCCCGTCCGAATTCACATTATTTATATTGATGGTCTTACGGATAACGGCATGGTGGAAGAAACAATCATTAAACCTGTTTCCTACGAGTGGCGGTATGAAAATGAAAAAGACATATGGGATTCCATACTTTACCGTGAAGCACAAACCGTTGATATAAAAGAGGAAACATCCTTCGACCTTGTTATAGGCTCTGTGCTTAAGGGTGATACTGCCATATTTGTGGATGGATATGCCAAGGCACTTATCATGTCCACAAAAAAGCTTCCGCTCAGGGGCATAAACACAAATGACAGCGAGGCAGGCATGAGGGGGCCCAGAGACAGCTTTAACGAAGGATTCCGTCAGTCAACAGCCCTCATCCGAAGACGTATCCGCGATTCTAAGCTTAAGGTTGAGCAAAGCTTTATCGGTCAACGTTCAAGAACTGACTATGCAATTATGTATTTGTCAGACATTGCAAAACCTGAGCTTGTAGAGGAAATTAAAAACCGTCTAGAAAAATATGATATTGATGCAATATACGACAGTGGAATGGCGGAACATCTTCTTGAAGAAACACCTTATTCCCCATTTCCTGTTTTTCAGTCAACGACACGCCCTGATAAGGTTGCAGCAGCAATTACCGAAGGGCGCGTTGCAATCGTGTTTGATAACTCGCCCGAAGTCATCATTGCTCCTGCAAATTTTAACATGCTGCTACAGACGTCTGATGACTACTACAACCGATGGGCTGTGGGTACATTTGCCAGAATTCTCCGATATATAGCAACCTTTATTTCTGTTACACTTCCCGGATTCTATGTGGCAATTACCGTTTACCAGAGTGAAATAATTCCGACAAAGCTTTTATATGCCATATCCTCCGCAAGGTCTCTTGTCACGTTCCCCATTGTGTTAGAGGTCTTGATAATGGAATTTTTATTTGAGCTTCTACGGGAAGCGGGCATACGTCTCCCTGGTCCTTTGGGCAACACAATCGGAGTAGTTGGAGGTCTTATCGTCGGACAGTCAGCCGTGGAGGCAGGAATCGTCAGCACAATGGTTGTCATAGTCGTTGCACTGACGGCAATTGCTTCATTTGCAATACCAAATGAAGTATTTGCATCCGTTTTCCGCCTGCTAAAATTTTTCATCCTTTTGACCTCTGCATGTTTTGGTCTTTACGGATTTATACTTGGACTTCTTATTATAGCAATCCATCTGTCTGAGCTTACAAGCTTTGGTGTTCCTTATATGGCACCAACAGTAGGCGGCGGCATAAACGGAATGGCAGGAAGTCAGGACTTTATCGTCAGGTCTCCAATTAAAGTAATGGTGAACCGTCCTATATGGGCACAAAAGAAAAGCAGAAGAAGATTAAAGCAAAAGGGAGAGTGATAATAAATGTATCTTGATAACGGAAAAATATCTACAAGACAGGTTCTCCGTATAGGAATTTTGGAAAATATACCGATAGGAATTATTCTTGTTCCTTTTATCACAACAAAACTTGCAGGCCCCTACCATATTTTTGCCCTCCTGTTCGGGCTTATATTGTTTAGCTTATATTGCCTTATCATTTATGGTTTTTCCAGAAGCTTTCCTTTGGGATTTATAGATACGCTTCACACCTCAATGGGACTGTTCGGCCGTATACTGGAAGGCGTTTATTCATTGAGATATATTATTAAGGCTTCCTTAGTTGCCCTGTTTTTTTCACTTATTGTCCAACAGTACATGCTCAGAAGCTTTAACCTTTGGGTAATTATTATTTCCTTTGTGCTGATATGCGGTTATGGCTCAGCACGTGATATTGAAAAACGTGGACGGCTTTTGGAGTTTTTATTTTGGTGGATGATAGTTCCCCTTATTTTTGTTGTCGTATTCTCCATAACAAATATTCAGTGGGATGTTTTTTCCATTCCAAAGATGGACATTTCAGTAATTACGTCAGGAAATTTGTGGGCGGGAAGCTATGGCGTTTTAATTGTCTTAAGCTCTGTGGAGCTTATGATAATGACAATTTACAGGGAACGAAAGCATCAATGGAAAAACAGCCTTAACATTTTTATATGGATTGTCATTGCCATCATACTTGCATACATTTATGTTGTGGGTATTCTCGGCGAAGGATGGGTAAGGAACGGCCAGGGCTCAGCCTTAAATGTAATGCAGGCATCCTCATTTGCCAACGGAACCATTGAACGATTGGACTATCCTATTTTTGCATTTTGGATAATTGGCATTTTCGCAACAGCGAGCGGATTCATGTTTTATGCAAAAGAATTTGCAGGCTCAATGTTACGGCTTGAACGTGCAAAAAGCTACAAATGGGTTACATTTGCAACAACGCTTTTGGTGCTTATCACAATGATACTTTATAATGTATCCTGGTTCAGGGAATTTGTCGTGGCATATATCCTATGGGCAGACATTGCCATAAGCATTCTTGTGCCTTCCATTTTATGGATTGTTCAGAAATCAAAGCAAATTGCAAAGCAAAGAACACCAAAAGCAGCCGCAAAAAAAATCCCTGCCGGAAATGTAATTAAGCTTTTTCTTTTCATGGCATGTACCTCTGTCATTTTGACAGGCTGCGAGGGCGAAGATATTGTAAATGATCTTGTGGGCGGCATATCACAAAGTAACGCCATAGACCGAAAAACACCATCCTTAGAGGGCAGATCCTATGTTATCCGACTTGGAATTTCAACAGACACGGAAGCTTCCGAATCGTCATATGGTTTTGCATTTGAAACAGCAGACCTTTCCGAATATTCAGGTGACGCAGGCGGCTCTCTCAAAACAAATTCCTACTCCTGCAAAGCAACCAGTGTTGACGAAGCGATTGAACTGTTTTTTAGCGAAAACGGAACAACCCCTGATATGGGGCATATGGAAACTCTCTTGTTTGACGGAGACTGGCACAATTACACAGAGCTGCTTAAGGAGCTAAGCACTATGCCAAATATAAGCAAAGCCATTTCCGTCACCGACTCTTTGGGTAGTGAATATACACTTCGGGAGCTGATTAAAACCATGTATGATACGGTTTCTTATTAAATAAAAAAAGCGAAACAATGTTTCGCTTTTTTTATTTAATAGGAAAGCCTCCGTACTTTCCTATAAGGCAGGATTAAAAATCCTGCTAAGATTCGCCCAAAGTGCCATAAAAATAGTGGTGGCATAGAAAATGCCGAAAGCACTTTGTTCTTGCTATCTGCTATGTAGTTCTCACTACTTTCCTTCGTCAGCCCACTGATCAAAAAGCTCATTTACTCTGTCGCGTGTCTTCTCTGATATTTCAGGAAGTGAACTTCCCCAAGTCTTAGTAGCAGCCTTGTATCCCTTTTCAACAGCTTTTCTCATCTCTTCAATCTTCTCTGAATCTCCTCCAGTTAAAGCCTTTGCAAAATCTACGATTCTAGATGCTGTCTGCTCAACACCCCAGTATCCGTCATCTGCAACATCCTTCTTAGCCTGCTCAACAGTAGCTGCATCTACTGTAATCTTGCCATCCTTAACTGCTGTCATTAGGTCACTGAGCGTTGCATACTTGTGCGTCTCACTCTGCTTTGTAAGGAGCTTATCAACCAATGACTGAAGCTGTGAAAAACGAGCCTCCGCATCTGCTTTTAATTTCTCAATCGTTGCTGCGTCAGCCTTACCTGAACTCTTTGTTGCTGCTGTGTAAGTAGCTGAAGCTGTTTTACTTGAAGCCTCTGATTTTTCGTATACTACAGCTGAATCCTCCGCAGATGCAACAACTGTTTCTTTCTTAGCAGTACTGCTTGTAGCAGAATAAGATGCTGTGTATACACTTGAATTAACTCCATTTAATTCCATACCTATACCCTCCTTGGTTTTACATGTTGATAGAAACTATGTTTTCTTTATTCTAACAGCCAATATATTTGGATGCTAGATTAAGCCCCTCCAACTCTGTGATACCATCACACCTTAGCTGAAAGAGCTTTATATCTTTTATAGGTTTGTACTTTCAATATATATATCGTCCCTAATTTGGATTAGTTAACCCTAAACTAGAAAAAATTTCCCTTCTTAGCTTCATGTACATGCCCGTTTCCTTTAAATCATCCGCAATGTCTACATTATATTTACTGTATCTTGCGGTTGTGAGCAGATATATCTTTTCATGCTGTCCGAAATTCACATCCTGAAGTTCCTTAAGAAACAAAATATATTCATTGTCCGCCCGCATCCAATAGTACCCCTCTGTAGACATAACATAATCCCCCTCTGGGAAATAATAAATTGGCTCAAATACTGATATCGTATCCGTTTCCACTTCTCCCTTATATACTTCCACAACATCAACTGTTGATACCGTATTTGAATCTACACGCTTTCTTTCCGCATCCCTTTTTACTGATACCCTTACAATTACATCTGCCGTTTCTTCCAGATTTTTGGCATTAGATATTGTATAATCTATGTAAACGTCATTCAGTATGGGTGCAAGTACAATTTTGAGATTTTCATTATCAATATATTCCCACTGGGACATATCATCATAATATGAATTTTTTGTCACAAAGCCAACTGCAACCGCTGCCAATATTACAAGTAATGATAAAATGATTATCAACTTATTTTTCATGCTCCACAACCTTTCCGTTTTCAATTTTTATTACTTCATCATAGTCCATTTCAAATTCACCATCATTGTGCAGTGCAATTACAACAACAGCCCCCCGCTCTCTCTCCTCAGTGATAACCTTTTGAAATAACCGTATTGTTTCACTGTCCAACGCATTAAGCGGCTCATCAAGCAGCAAAATATCAGGCTTTTCCATGATTGCCTGAATAATACCAAGCTTTTGCTTCATTCCTAGGGAATATTTTCCTATTTTACGTTTATCATCCGGTGAGAGTCCCATTTTCTCCATGGAAGCCTTTATATCCTCATCTGTTATATTATTTTTTATGCTTGCCAAATATCTCAATACTTCAAGTCCCGTGTATTCCCGCCAAAAGGATGGATTTTCAATTAACACGCCTAAGCTTGCAGGATATGTACAGTTTTTCTTTATTTCCACATCATTTACATAGATTGCCCCAGTAGTAGGGTAAATCAGCCCTGCTATTGCACGGAGCAGCATAGTCTTTCCACTTCCGTTTGTTCCTTTTAGCTTATATAGTTTCCCCGATTTCATTTCAAGGCTTATATCTTTTAAAATTTCTGTTTTTTTAAGAATTTTTGTATATTCTTCAAATCTGATTATTGTTTCCACTATACCACTTCCCTCGTTTTCATAATTTTTATCCCTATCATATTTAGCAAAATAAATGCAACCACTATCGGTGCCAACGCATATGGCAGGTTGGAAGCCATGCCATTTTTTAAATATTGAAATACTCCAAAAAATTTGTCTCCCAAAGCAATGCCAATAAAATTATCAATGAATACTTCCACAGTTAACAATATGACTAAAAAAAGCTTTACATCTACCAGCATAGTCATAACATTAATCAATAATATATATGTAACCAGAAAAAGCATTGCATATAAAAAATACATCACATCAAATGTTTTCGTTTTATTTTTGTAACACAAAACCATTGCGGAAGTTCCGTACAAAAGCACATAAAGAATACTTGTGTTTAATACAAGCTTAATTGTTCCTTTTTGAAACAAACCTTTTCTTTTTTTTGCCCGCGTAAACAACAGCTCCTGATTGCTCAAAATATCGTCTCTGTAAAAGCCTCCCAAAAAAACAATCAATATGCACTGATACAAAAAGAAATCCGTAACATGTATCAGATTGAAGCCCATATCCGCTATTCCTGTATATAAAAAACAAAGATAAATCAAATCCTTCATTTCATATACATTAAACTGCATAAAATGAAGCCTTTTTGCAATAAACAGCACAATCAGAAAATATGCAGGTATAAGCTTCCTTGCTTCAATTAACCTCACTTTTTGCCTCATCTCCCCATATAGGTTTTTTAAAATACAGCACACATGATAAAATAAATACCAATACCCCCTGTGCTATGCTTTTTAATATTTGGACAACAATTTGATATGGCTGTTTTTCATATATATCAATTACCATTTGATAATACAAATCAATAAACCACTCCTTAAACACAAATGTTGCAGAATGGGCAAATAGTATAAAGCCGATAATTAATATTGTTATAATCATACTAAAAATTGTTTTGTCAGTAAGGTTTACAAAAAGAATGTAAATATTACCTATAAATATCCAGCCAAAGCACTGAGCCAGAATATTACAACACAAAACATAAAATATATTAGCGGCGTCCAGCCCTCCCTCAAAGGTTGTTACTATAAATATTAATATCGTAGCATTTGTCACTAAAGCCATCTCAATTGACTGAATTACCGTTTCATATATTTCTGCAATTAAAATATCCCGCTTCCTGTTATATCTTGAAATAACCGCTGTATGTAATAAAAATTTTATTCTGTTCATTAAGAAAAACAAAAATAATGGAACATAAATAAAAGCAATGTCAATATAACTCCAGCATACTTGATAAAACATATTTAAACCAAACAAATAGCTTTTCATTTCATATATGTGAGTGTCCTTTATACTAATGAATGTAAATATACCTACAAACGTATATAAAAATATTTTTTTCCATATACCGTTTTTCATTTATACCTCCTCTTTCTTTATTCCGACAGACACTGTTACAAAAATAATAAAACAATAAAATATAATATCCTTAAAATATGTGAGCAGATTGCCTGATGGGTTCACCTGAAGGAGCCCTGAGCACACAAGCTGCCCTAATGTTGTATTAGCTATACCAATATGCATAAAATACGAATCCATAATTGCTTCAATGAATTCTACAACATTGTAGATAAAAAATGCTGCCAAAAAAACCACATATTTATTTAACTTTCCTATAAATGATATTCCATATGAAAGAAGTGCAAACATTCCCGCTATCAGTGCCCGCATAATGGTAAAAAACATAATATTAATATATGGATGGCAAAAGCTTAATCTTTCGAGAACATTATACGGTTCATAACTGCTATCCTCCATCTGTATTAACCTTTCTACTATTAATCCAAACGGGTTCAAGCCATTCAAAGGAAATGCAATAAGGCATAACAATAAACTTAAAAGCAGGGCTGCAAAAGCTGATACGCTTACCACAAGAAAGATTGCCAATGCCTGTGTTTTTATATATGACCGCCTGTTTATTCTGGTAATGATATATGTATTAATCTGTTTCTTTTTATCTGTAAAATACATATCTGATGCAACAATACTTGCAACAATTGGTAGCGCAACCGTAAAAATAATTCTAATTGGTTGTCGGGAAATATTATTTAATATCATCATTTCATTGGCAGAGTAAACGGAAGATAGTTTGTTCCCATAAAAATTATAGCAATTTACCAAAAAATCAATTATTACAGCCGAAAACATCAATATCATTACATATAAATATTCTTTTTTGTGTAATATTTTTTTTATTTCCAATTTTAACATGCTTAATTTCTTCCCCTAATTTATCTAGTTTAAATTTTGTCAGGTTGTCATTTGAAAATATTATCAAATGACAACCCATGTAACTTAAAACTTAATTATAATTCACATACCCCTCCACCTCATGGTGTAACAGTTGAGTATTCTCCAAATCTTCAATACCTAATCGCACCGATGAGCCAGAAGCCATATTGCTTGTATATGTAACAACATACTTTTGATTTAATGCAGAACACGTTGTTATATGTGAGCATCGGTTTGTATTTGCATCACAAAACCATGCATTAATGCCTCCACACTTTTTAGCTTTAGCCACCAAATAAATATAGCCTTTTCCATAATTTGACTGCTTTGTTCTTGTTTGAAAATATGCATTTGCATACCCATACGGCAATTTACTTGAAAAATATCTCTCTGTTCCTGCACTTGGAATCGAAGCCGCCATAACAGGAATCCCCACTGTCAACATCATTAATGCAGTAAGTATTACAATTAATTTCTTTGTCTTTTTTACCATAGTTAACCTTCTTTCTTCATCAGTCCATTCCACATTTGCTTTTTGCAAATAAACAGACTACTCCCGTCAAATTTTCAGAATAAAAATTGACATACCCCTTGTTTTTATAATGTAATACACAATGGAAATTTAAATTTGAACATACGAATTTTATAATTTCAGAATATACTTGTAGTGCAAAAAAACGGTTGTCCCTTAATATCCTCCCCTCTATATTAATTTCCCACCGTATAGCTACATTTTATTACTGTTTTTTTACATATATGGGTTGTATCCCTTTACCAAGATTATGAGTTTATTTTAGATTACATGTCATATTTTGTCAATATAAAAAATGGGGTTACCACTACGCTTGTGGTAACCCCATTAATCATCAAAGAAATCTTCTCCCAAAATCAGCATACACTTTTTGCGAATTTTCTTTCGTCGTTCTTCACTGATTTGAAGCTCCGTGCCATCTAATAAAACAACCTTTGAGAAAGATATATTTTTAATATATCTATAGTTGACAAGATATGACTGGTGAATTCTTAAAAAATGAATTTTTCCATCATCCAACTGTTTTTCTATGTTGTTTAGCTTTCCGTAAAATTTATCATTTCCTTCTTTCGAGTAAATGCTGATTACCCGCCTTGAGCTTTCAAAATACATAATATTTTTTGTTGAAATCTTCTTGGTTACCCTGTTGAAATTATACTCAAAAAATGCGTCGTCAGCTATTATTCTCTCATATGCCTTCTTGAAATAATCAAAGAATTTATTTTCCTCAACAGGTTTCTTAATAAATCTGAATGGCTCTACTTCAAACAATTCCATGCAATATTTCTCATGGTTTGAAATATATATTATAATTGTGTTTATATTGTTTTCCCTTATCTTTTTTGCAACTTCGATGCCATCTAACGAGTCCATTTCAATATCTAAATATAGTAAATCAAATTTCTTACCATTTAGTAAATCGTTCCAAAGCTCAACCCCATCCGAATATACTTCAATTGATACCTTAATAAATAATTTTTTTGATATTTCCAGTAATAATGATTCTATTTGAGTAGCAAACATAATCTCATCGTCACATATTGCTATGTTTAACAATTTAATTTTTCTCCTTTTGTACTTCCCAAAGTCTGTCCATCAAAATCATCAAAGTTTTTCTGTTCTCATCATTGAGCTGTTTGTACATAGAAACTAATTCGTAAAATTCGTCTATTTCCTTATTAACCTGGAGCTGGACTTCAAGGTTTCTTTTTGTATCTGATAAACACAATAAATAATCCACTGTCACTTTAAAATGATTTGATATATTTACTATCAAATCTAATGGAGGTATACACTTTTCGTTTTCTACTCTACTAATTGTTTGTTGAGAGGACGCGACAAAATCAGCCAACACTGCCTGACCCATACCATGTTCTTCCCGTAATTCCCTTATTCGAGTCTTCAAACTATCACCCCACTCTTTTGTAATGATAGTCATATTTTACTCAAATACCGTTTCTGATATACCCGTATTTTATATGTTGCAATACCCAAAATGTAGTTATAAAATAATCAAATTCCGAAGCTTTCGCAGTATCCCTAAAAACTCCCATGTTTACTTATTTGTCACATTCTTAATTACTATCTGCTCCTGATTGTATATATGTTCATTCATAACACGTTCCGCAGTTTCTGCATTACCGAGCAAAATTGCGTTGGTAATCTGGTCATGCTCAGTTACAAGATTATCATGGTAGGAAAAGTCTTTTACATATTCCACCCTGTAACGGTATACCTGCTCCCGAAGATTAAGGGCAATGGTTATAAGGCGTGGATTTTTTGTAAGCTGGTATATTGTGTTGTGAAAGGCCTCATCTGCTTCGACAATGGCAGGAACAAGCTTTGAGTTTATTGCTTCCCTGAAAGCTATACAAACCTGCTTTAGTTCTTCCTTACCCTTATCATCAATCCGCTCACAAGCAAGCCGCACGGATAATGCCTCAATTGCCATTCTTACCTCAAGTGCATCCTTAAGGTCTTTTACCGTAATATTTGCAACCTCTGCACCTTTACGGGGTATCATTACAACAAGCCCCTCCAGCTCAAGCATTCGGATTGCCTCTCTCACAGGGGTACGGCTGACACCAAGCTTATTGGCAAGGGTTACCTCCATAAGACGCTCACCTGGCTGAAATTCACCTTGTACGATTGCATTTCTAAGAGTTCTGAAGACTACCTCCCTTAATGGAAGATACTCGTCAATATTTATATCAAGTTTCATTTTTACTGCTCATTCCTTTCAATTTGTACAGGCAAATCGTAATTATATATCATTTCCTGTACAGGCCTTAACCGTTTATGGGGTTTGTTACAAATACATCTGTTGCAAGCTCAAGGTCACCAATATGAAGTGCCGCCGACCATGCTTTTTCCGAATCATCAAAAATTCCAAATACCGTTGGCCCACTGCCACTCATTATCGCATTTAATGCTCCACATGTTTTCATGGCGTCCTTTATTTGGTTTATTTCTGGATACAAGCCTGTGGTAACGGTTTCCATAACATTTTCCATATTTGAAGCGACCTTTTCTATATTATGGTCTTTCAGTGCCTGAAGCATACTATCTATGTCAGGGCGTGAATGAAGCTCCCCACATTTTATGTTATTATATATCAAAGCAGTGCTGACACCGACGGGTGGCTTAACCACAAGCACCGAACAATCCGAAAGCCCTGTCACGGGAGTAAGTATTTCTCCGATACCCTCAGATAATGCGGTTTTTCCCAGTACACAGAAAGGAACATCAGCCCCAAGCTTAACCCCAAGCTTCATCAGGTCATCTATTGTGGCATTCAGT
Organism: uncultured Lachnospiraceae bacterium; assembly: GCA_947652735.1. Lineage (GTDB taxonomy): Bacteria > Bacillota > Clostridia > Lachnospirales > Lachnospiraceae > Coprococcus_C. The sequence continues at coordinate 51,761 of CANTEG010000015.1, forward strand.
GAAAATATATCGTTCATTGCCTTAAGCGTTGCTGCACAATCCGAGCTCCCGCCTGCCATACCTGCTTCAATCGGAATATTTTTAGTCAGCTTAACGTGAACATTTCCACTTATATTATATTCCTGAAACATAAGACGGATAGCCCTATAAATAAGATTGTCCCCATCTGTAGGAAGCTCTGGTTTATTTGTCTCTATCTCAATATGATAATCTTCATCATTGGAATAAGTTGACATATTTTCCATGTATTTAAGATTTGAAACCGTGAATTCAAGCTCATCATATATATTCAAATTTTGCATAACCATACGGACATCGTGATATCCGTCAGGCCGCTTTCCAAGTACGTCAAGTGCAAGGTTTACCTTGGCATATGCCTTATAAGCTTTTGTGATAGTGTCCATATTGCCTCCATGAATTAGGATGCTTTCATAGTATCAGTTTTAAATTATTTTGTCTAGCAGAAGCTGGGTAAATGAGCAAAAAAGAGCTGCCACTCATGGTCTGCATGAATACATGATTTTTATGTTACCATATATTCATACAAACAACTTTGTGTGGCAGCCTCATTGCTGTTATTTTGTAATAGCCCGATATGTTCTAGGATTTTACTACGATAAGTCTATCACCCTCCTTTATTACATCTGACTCCAAATTGTTTACCTTCCTGATTGACTCTGTTGTCGCATAATATTTTCTGGCAATTGACCATATGGTATCGCCTTTTTTTACAATATAGCCTACGATTCCCGGCATGGATGCCTTTTTTTCATAATCAATATCACAAAGCTTCATGTCGGTTATAACCTTGGAGGATGTTTTTGCAAATACTGATATGCCAAGGCTTACCTGTGCCTTAATTTCCAATTCCTCACTGTTAAGAAGATTTGCACCAAGCTGGTCTAAGCCTGGAACAATTCGTATAGACTCATCACCACAAAGTGGAACAGTTTCCACTACATATTCAAATGGCACATGTATGCTCATGCAGCTCATTGGGTCATCACTGTTTGATATGTATAACACATTGCACTTAACGACGCCTGAAATAAATATGCTTCCATTTGCATCAGCCCCATTATCTCCGCCATCCTCATCCATCACCTCATCCGGCTTTTCCGTCCTCACATCGTCTATGTCCACACTCCCGTATACATGGCATATCTGCAACAGCTTTGTGCTTTCCCCATTAATACGCTTCCTGTGGCTTACTTTTGCCTTTGCAACATTTCGCATCAGTAGATTTTCGTACTCAAACATTTCCGTTTCAGGTTCACACTCTACCTGCGGAGAATAAAGGTCACTTAAAATCGTCACCTCTTTGTCCTCATACATTTTTATGCTCATGTCAACGCAGTATTCAACCCCTATAACTCTTGGCTCTCCGTCTGAATCCTGCCTTACAACAACATCACCTTTTCCAAGGGTACAATTTGATTCAAGTATCATGCCTTCCTTTGCACCCTGACACTCTATTTCCTTTGTGATTGACCTTACGGAAAACAGGTATTGAATAGGCAAATGTTCATCCTGACCCTTGTAAACAACAAATATCTCTACTTCTCCCCTTATCAGAAGCGAATTGTCTCCCGCCTTTGTCTCCATATTGCGAAGCTCTACCGATGACCAAAGCACATTACATATATTGGGTTTACTTTTCGGTATATCTATATCCTCTTTTATTCGGAACACATCATGCTTACATATGACAGTTTCAGTAAATGCCGTTTTCTTATACTGACATTCTATTCCCTGTGCATTTTCCAAATTGATGGCAGCATTTACCTTATCCTCCTTGAATACGCACACCTCATTTCCAATAAGCCCGCGAACCTCAAGCTTTCGTGAATTAATAACACTTACCGTCAAATCCTCTATCTGGCATCTGCTCTCTACCCTGTTTGCCTTTGTTACACCGTCAACATTTACGATATCCTCAAATGGTATTTCTCCTGTATATACCTCTAAATTTTGTTTATCCTTGTCTGTCTTGTACAATGCTTTAAAGAAAACCGTCCCCACGACCCGAACTTTTCCCTCGTCGGCAATTACATCATCCACAACAACACAGCCATCTGTCGCAATTATTTTTTCTATATCATCCTTGTAATCCGGAATATTGAAATCATCATCTATCGTAAGCTGAGAGTATTTTGAAGCCTTCAAAATACTGGTATGTATATCTTTCCTTATAAAATCCATACGACCTCCATACTACCCAATTTTAATTCTCTATGATTTATATATATTCCCAAATATTTTCTTTTATTCTTAAAATAACTTGCTTAGTCAACGTTAAACACGACAGGCTTGTTTATTTTTTCGCATTTTATTACAATATACGGATACATGGATGGTGCTCCGATATTATTTGCGGCATCTGATTTTGTTCCCTCCTCCGTCCGCAAATCCGCATCGAAGTAAAGTGCATTTTCCGTTGAAAACAAATCGTTTACAACTACGCTGTAGGTTGCCCTGCTGTGCTCTCCGTATCCTACGGCAATGTAAAGATACTCCCCGCTTATGTATGTTAATTTAAACATTTTCCCCTTTTTTTCTTCGATTATCTGTTTCAGCTCATCAGGCAGCCTCGTATCATCACACACTGTAAATTCAATATTTTTTCTCACCTCCTTGTCGCCTACACCCTTGCATCCGGTCAGCAAAGCTGATGTGATGCAAAACATAAACACCAAAACACTGATAACTATTTTCTTTATACCAATCGCCACCCTTATGATTGGTCGGCAAATAATTTTTGCCGACACATCTTTTAAACCATAATATGACTGATTCGTGAAAATAATTCCTTTTTAAATACATATAGGCTGCCGCACTTTTCACACAACAGCCCCTAAGAAATAAAAACTTTATTTATGATTTTAAAAGGACTTATCCACAAATGGAATTGCTTTATGAATTAATGTTATATCCTCGGTCTTGTCATATGTGATTGCAATATTTACATTTACCTTTTCACCATCCTGATAAACATATTCATTTATGTCACTGCTATACGCATAAACACATATGCCGTCCTCAAGCTCAATGCGTTTAATTTCTGTGGCATCCATACTCTTGATAAACGCATTTATTTCCGTTTCTATTTCTGTATCTACAAGTTTTCCCTTATTCTGTGTACAAATATAAATATTTGTATTTGCTTTCATGCCAAGGTCATTACAAAGCTTGGTAAGCTTTTCCTTGTAATCATACACAGCCTGTCCTGCGGAACCCTTAAGCTCTATATCAATCAGCACATAATTTTCCCATGTCTGCTGCCCATAATCATCTGTTACAGCAATGGAAATAAGCCTTATGGTTGTGTCTCCCTGCTTTCCCTGCTTGGATAATTCCGTTGTCTCATTGTCCTTATCACTTCTGTGATTTATTTCATAACCGGAAGTAATTCCTAAATTCCTCGCAAGCTTTTTTACCATTGTCTCCTTGGCACTCGCCCCAATTTCTTCCTCACCGTAAAATGCATATGCTCTCACGCTGCCCTCCGTCAGATTTTCAACGCCCTGACTCATTGCCTCCGTAACCATTCTCTTTTCCCTGTTCACAGATGCATTAATAAAAAGTTGAATTAAAACTGCCGCCCAAATAAGGGCAAGTAAGTATATTTTAGATCTCCTATTCAAAACAAAAACCTCCTAAAAATAATTTGCATAGCCATGAGCATAACTATATTTTACTCATCTCTATAATTCTTATATAAAGATTATTGACACTTGTTTTTTAAAAAATACGTCTGTAACATAACATACATAGGCACAGTGAAATTATAGGTTCATTTAAGCTGGGATGTTGGTTTGCAATAAATTACAAATGTATGATATACTGTCATCAGATAGGAGTAATTTATGGAACGCTTAAAAACTTATATAGAAAATATAACAAACGGAGCACATACGCTGACAGGTGAGCAGCTTGAGCAATTTGACACATTTTATAAAATGCTCATTGAGCAAAATAAGGTGATGAACCTGACTGCAATAACAGAGCGGGATGATGTTATTTTGAAGCATTTTATAGACAGTATTGCACTTGCGGGATATTTTGACTTGTCAAAAAGCAGGAATGTCATTGATGTTGGAACAGGTGCCGGTTTTCCCGGACTTCCCCTTAAAATAGCATTTCCGTGGCTAAATGTAACCTTGTATGATTCTCTCAACAAGCGGGTCAATTTTCTTTTAAAGGTTATAGACACCCTGTCTCTTAAAGACTGCACCGCCTTACATGGACGGGCAGAGGACGGTGGAAAGGATAAGCAGCTTCGGGAACATTTTGACTTAGCTGTTTCAAGAGCAGTAGCAAACATGTCCGTATTATCCGAATATTGTCTTCCATTTGTAAAGATAAACGGATATTTTATTCCATACAAAACTGATTCTGTTGCAGAAGAATTGAAAAACGCAAAAAAAGCCATAACAATTCTTGGCGGAACCCATGAAAAAACGGTCACACTTACCCTTCCTGATTCGGATATCGGAAGAAGCCTTGCTTTTATTAAAAAAATCAAAAAAACACCTGCTCTTTATCCACGGAAAGCAGGGACAGCAAGCAAACAGCCCCTTTAATCAAAGGGGCTGTCTGCTTACTGTTCGGATAAATGTCTTTTCTTTTTTATATGTCTTTTTTCCTGACGCTTTTCTCTTAATTCATTTTGTCTTTCTCTGATATTTTCCATTCCCACTTTATCTGTTGGAAGCATTGTCTTTATAGCAAATACTTTACCATCTTTTGTCTGTTTAAAACGAATTCTGCCTGCCACCAATCCATGATACCAACAGCGGCCTACACATGCATAAGCGTTTTGCGAATTCACAAACCATTTTATCTTTTTTGATGTCTTCTTGCCGCATTTATAACATCTTATTGTTAATAATTCCTTGTCAGACAAAGCCTCCGCCTTGTCTTCAAACACCCTTGTAATATGTTCCATATAATGCTTATGATAGGATATAATCTCTTCATCCTTCTCCATTGGCACATTGTAAACGTCATAGGTGTATCGGTCGTCTAAATCCTTCGGTTTTATTTTTGCCAGAATTCTGCCAGTATAGTATGCATCATTTACCGCTGAATGGAACGGTCTGTCTATTTCCAAATTCATATGGGCAACTGCTTTCTCCAGCTTGGATATCTGACCATCCTCGCTTGCAACATCTGCATATATCTGCTGGACATTATAATATTTAAGCGGCTTCTCCAGTTGCTTCATGTAGTAATAATCCATGTTATTCTGAAGATAACTCAAATCCATAGTTCCCCATGTACAGAATATATAATCCTCGCCACACCATTTTATAAACTCCCTACAAACCATATCAAAAGGACGCCCTTTTTTCAACGTTGCTTCATCATAATTTAGTATCGCTTTAATATGAGGTTGAAGCTTTTTATACAATCTTGGCTTTATTATGCTTGAATAGAAATCTGTAATATTAAATTTTTCATCGAGCTTCACAGCTCCGATTTCGATTATCTCAAATGGCATCCGCGGGTTTTCATGTTCATGTCCCCCATAGCATTGATTCCATTCAAGGTCTAAAACTATATAGTTCATACATCATTCCTGCCATGTGGACTATAATTCCATCATTCGTAAATGCGGATATCGTGCCACTCCTTGTTCTTTATTGTCTTCCCTGGATTTTTGGTAAATATCATTAAGCTCTGTATGTCCTTCATTCAGCTTTCGGTAAATATCGTCCAACTCCGTATCTTCATCACCGAGCCTCTGATAAATTCCGTCAAATGCTGTATCATCATCCAACCTTCGATAAATTCCATCAAATTCCATGTCATCATCATCCAGTCGTTGATAAATTCCATCAAATTCCGAATCATTATAATCGGCCTTAAAATATCTTCTTTCGTTCCCTATATCATCATCCCGATAAGCACCATCCGTTCTTGTGCCATTCGCATTGGGATAAACTTTCTCGAACATTGTATTATCAAATCTTCGGTAATCCTTGTCAGATGTCATATCTTCCGTTGCTGCTTCTTCAGACTTTCCATAACCGTCCTTAAAATTATCTGACTGTTGGTAATTTTTTTCAAACCCTGCTTCTTCAAACTTCGGATACTCATCCTCAAACCATATATCGTCATCGTCCAGCTCACGATAACTTTCCTCAGAGCCCCGATAGCTGTCAAATCTTATATCATCATCGGCAATCTCACGATAATTTCCATCTGGTACGACTTCATCCGTCTCTTGATAACGTTCCTCAAAATTTGTGTTGTCATCCTCCCAAGTATCCACTTCAAAATCTATGTCCTCATCCGACATTTGATTTTTCTCTTTAAAGTTCATGCTGTCGTCTGATTTTTTGTCAGCTTCATTGAAAGCCATCTCATTATTTGGCTTTCGATTATTCTCTTCGAAACCCATTCCATTATCTATGTTTCGTGCTGTGTCCTCAAAATTCATTCCATCACTTAGCTCTTGGTTTACTTCCCCGAAACCCGTATTTTCATCTGTGCTTCGTGCAGCGTTCCCAAAATCCATATCGTCATCTGATTTGTTGTTAGCTTCTTCAAAACCCACCTTATTATCTATATTTCGGTCAGTTCCTTCGAAATCCGCTTCGTCATCTGACTTTGGGGTTGGATAACCACCCTCAAGCTTTCTATGGGATTTTATTGCATCCTCAAGCTTCTGATATTCATTCCTGAACTCTGCATATTCTGCATCAACATCTGCTTTGCTCTCCTCAAGCCGCTTCTGCATTTCATTTAATATCTCAATGGACTCATCCTGGGACTTTGCATTTGCTGCCGCCATCTGTGCAAGCAGAACTGCAATTCTCTCATTGCTGTTTACCATCTTAGTCGTATTGTCCATATCCTTTTTAATAAACAGCTTTGCCAACAGCTTATCCTGCTCCATGAGTTGCTCTGTCATTCTTTCATTTTCGTCTTTCATATCAAGCACCACATCGATAATGGCTGACATACTCTGTCCTCTTGATATTTCCTCACGCTTTGCGACTGAATAGATTCCCTTTTCCACCTTTGTAAGCTCATTTTGCTTGTCAATATTAATGGAAACAACCTCATCAACCTTTGCAAGAATTCCATCAACAAGAAAATAGGTGTCCACAATAACAATAAGTGAAACAGCTATAATAAGCTCTATGTTAGAAGCCGCTGCAAATATTAAATACATATCAACCAAAAAAGCAGCAACAAATGCAACTGCACTAATTGTAAGTATTGATTGCGATCTTCCCGATTTCATCTGTACCCTCCGAATTTAGAGTTATAATAACTCTTCCTATTATTTAAAACTAATACTACAAATAATATCACAACAAGTTCAATTTTGCAATAAGTGCTGTAGGTGCTTTAGTGCGACAGCTTTTTCATCCTGCCACGCTTGTCATAACTTATCGTTATCTCGATTTTTTCAGGTATGGAGGATACAACCTCATAATTTTCACCTTTCACCACTCCATAAAGACCACCGTATTTTCCCTCCGTTATTGCCCTTACGTTTTCCAGACCATATCCATGGTATAGCTCCCAAAATTCATTTTTTTCAAGCTGTTTTTTAGGAACAATAGGGTTGATGGTATGTATGATTAGATTTTTGTTGTGCATATAAATGCGTAATTTGACAAAACGCGTCCTGACAGACTGTATCTGCATACATGCTTTTATGCTGTTATTTAACATATTTCCAAGTATAATACACAAGTCATAATCCTCAATGGGAAGTTTCATGTTTGATATGGAAATAGCGGTTTCCATTTGTATGTCCTCCTGTTCGGCAACTGAAACATAATGACTTACAAGTGCATCAATGACAAGATTGCCTGTATTTATTTTTGTGTAACTGTTTTCCAGGTTATCGACAAGCTGCTTCATATAATCAGCGGCAGCCTGATACTGTTCTTTTTTAATACAGGCATCAATAAAAAAGTAATGCTCCTTTACATCGTGCACAATATGTCTGGTGTTCTTGTATGCACCGGAAAGCTGCTCGTATCTTTCCTGCTGAAGAACGACGTTTGTCTGTTCCCTTGCATACTTTAGCTTTAAATCCGCAAGCTGGAGTACGTTGTCAAAAAGAACAAAATTAACAATATTGATTACGATGATGCCAATAATCAGAAATAAAAAAAATGTTGTTGCACTTTCCAGAGTAAGAATTTCCAATGGAATAGACATCGGTATGGAAATCGTTATAAAAGGTATGACAAATACGAGAAGCTTGTACTTTTTTGTGTATGATTTGGAATGTCTGTTCCAAAATATATTCGACGCATATGTAAATATAAGGACAAATAGTTCCATGCCTGCCGTCACAAAATTATCAAGCATCAGAGGACTTATGTTAAATAGCTCCCTGTTGAATACGGATACTATAATCACAAACAAAATTTCTCCCATTACGGTAAATGCTACATAAATAATGGATGAAAATATATGCTGTAATAAGGACCCCTTATAAAGATTTGATAATACAAAGGCAGTTAAAAAACTGATTCCTGTAGTTATTATCGTTTTGTAAAAACCAGTGTCCCCCGTAAAAGCCAATTTATTTGCATACAAAATAATCTGCACTAAGATATAAGAAACAGGTACAAGAACATGAGGAATTTTCGAGTATTTATTTTTAAATACGGTTTTAAAGTAAATGTATTGCACAAATGCGTCAAATATGGCTGAAAGCACAGATAAAAAAATTTCCATTTTATAATCTCCGGTTTAGTTTATTTTTAGTTCAGTCACATTGTTTAACAGTCTTGCATAGATTGCGGATGCATATTTACGGCTTAATGGCAGGGATGTTCCATTGTTAAGCGTTATTTTATTGTTATTTACCTGATGTATGTGTCTGATGTTTACAAGTATACTGCGGAAACATTGCCAAAAACCATAAGGCTCAAGTTTCTTTATCCAATCGGTTAGTATACCTGATGTGACAATTATTTCTTTTAGCGTATGAAATATAAGCTCGTTTCTTTTGCCATATGAAATCTCAATAAAAAGAATATCCGATACATGTATCAGCGCTTCTGATAAATCCGTTTTAATCAGAGTTACCATATTGGAGGTATCTGTAATTTCATCTAGCAGACTGTCAAGTATACGGCAAAAATCCTCATACGCTATGGGCTTGCACATATAGTAAAAGGGATGAACAAGAAAGCTGTCCTGCATATATTGCGGGTAGCTGCTTATAAATATAATGTTTACGTGCTTGTCATATTGTTGTTTTAGTTTTTTTGCAGTATCAAGACCATTTATGCCCGGCAGCTCCACATCAAGAAGTACAAGCTCAAAGCCCTGAATATTTGGGGACGCCAGAAGAGAAACTCCATCGTCAAAACAGGTAATATTAAAATCAATATCTTTTTCAAATTGATATTCAAGGAGAAAAGCCTTTAATTTTTCCTGCATTTCCTTATTATCGTCACATATTGCAACATTTAGTAACATGACTATTCCTTCCTTCCGTATATTCCGATTAATTAAAATACCTGTCGACTAGGAAACAGCTATTAAGGCAAGGCTTAAATGATTGTCCATACAGTACAGACCCTTGTTCTTATAGTAGCATAACACAAATAAAAGAGAAAGTGCTTTATCAGATTCCCTGCATTCGTTATTGGAAATATTGGGCATATATTCACACTGTTGTCCGCATTATGTATGAATTAAGCTCTAAAATGCATTTCATGTACGTTTTTTTACCTCTTATGCAAAAATCAGAATTTTTAAAATAAAAAAATGTATAATTAGTGCACATCATATGATATGGCAACATAAGATTTTGAGACGGAATTAAGAGTGAGACCATTTAAAGGAGGGAGGCAGAAAAAAGATTAGAATTGAATTAGTAAATATGATTTGTCACTGTTGAAAAAAATGAAACAGCTTACATGAAAGATGCATTTTGAAAGGGGATTAAAGCTATGAATGTTAACAAAATGAAAAACAATATGTTTATTATTTTATTTGCAGTTGTCTTTTGCTTCATTTTTCCGTCAAATGTGCAGGCACAGGACAAGGACACGGAGGAGGAAATAAAGGAACAGATATTGAAGGAATTTGAAAATAACGGGGAATTTGCAAGGATGCAGGCTTACAGCAGTGAGATTGCAGACGCTTATATTGATGAATTGGTAAAAGACCGGATAAATCAGATGAATGAGGCATCACCACTGGCAACAGATACCTATGGAAAAACCGCTTATTGCACTGTTCCTGTAAAAAAACAGACAACAACATCAAACTGTTCCGCTGCAACTTTATTACAGACAATGTATGGTCTGGGAAAACAAAGCAGCATATCAGGAAGCACCGATGCACAAAAAATGGCAACCTTGTACAATCGGTACGATAACGCAAGTGCCCCGGGGGCAAGACATGAAAACAGCACAGGTCCATTATATGTATACGAGATTGCATTATACTTAAATGGTTTTGTATCAAGCCACAAGTATACATATGTAGATGTGAGGGGGCAGGGGGTATCACAGCCCCAGTTTCAGAATAAAATATGGGACAGTCTTGTGCACGGCAGACCGATCCTTTTACATGCAATCACAAGCCCATTGTCATATTACAACGGAGCATACTATGCACATTATTTGTCATTAGATTCCTATAACAGAGAAACAGGTACAGTTACAATTAAGGATTGTCATTATGATACAAGATATGGCGGTGCCCATCAGGTTTCTGTTAAGGATGCGTATAACTCTGTAACAATAGAAACTGGCAGGTATCTTATATATGGGCAGTAAAGGAGTTGTTTATGAAGAAAAAACTGAATTGTCTGATGCTGGCACTATTCATGATTGCCTGCTGCATGACTGGCTGTTCACCGAAGGATGCTTCCACTCATAAACAGGGCATAACCATGAAAACCCTGTCGGTACATGAACTTCCCTTTGTAGACAACGAATCCATAAAAAAAGGAAACAAAACGGGAGAAAAAATTGAGATAGATATGTCACAGGTTTTTCCTGATGAAGATTACAGACCCGGTTATTCAAGGGGAATGGTATCAGACTATATTTTACATGACGGCTATATGTATTACCTCGTGTATTACCGGGCGGAGGAAGCAGCAGAATTTGTATGGCCTAATCAGATGGTGGTTTTCAGACAGGATATTGAAAACGGAACAATGGAATATATGTTCCATCATATATATGACAGTTCTTTTATGACCTTAACAGGTATCCAATATAATGAAAATCTTGAATGGTTCAGGCAGGACAGCAGTGAAATTATATACCATGATACCTTAAAGGATGGTGAAATCATTACAAGGGTTCCAAGTATTGAGGAGGCATATTTTATAGATGAGAACCCTGATACCAGCTGGCAAAACGGTATAAAAGAAGAACTATTAACGGGAGATATTTACCTTACGCTTGATTCAGATAAATATATTATATGGGACCAGTTTGAAAATCACGAAAATTATTATGAAAAATCTTACATAAACATATACAATAAGACAAGCGGGGAATATAACCAGATAGACAAAGAAGAGTATGGCGGTTATTTTCCACATGCACCAGTTGCATATGGAAATATCCTTGTATTTATTTGTGGTGATGATATTAAATCTTATACAGATGAAAATGATTCTTTCGCCAGTGTATATTATGTTGAGCTTGATACAATGGAAAGCCGTTTATTGGTAAAGGGCAATGGGAATATGAATAATATGGAAAGCACGTTCTTTGCGCCAATCAAACAAAATGATGGATATATATACTTTGAATCACTGGTAAATCCTTATGAAACCATTCCTCTTGGTGCCCAGCCATATGATACAATGTATATTATAAGTCAATAAACTACTGTAATAAATGCCTCGTTACAAAAAGCCAGATACGCAAAAAAATGCGTGGTTTTACAAAAAGGGTAAAAGAATGCAGGCTGTCACACATAGGCAGAAGCCTTACTGTGACAGCCATTTTTTCCTTGATTATTTCATTAGTAATATTTTAATAGTTTCTCTAATTTTTAATCATTCAAAATAGGCTTACCTCCAGCCTTACAGGATTGCAACAAAATAAGCTGCATACCCGATTAGCAGCAGTGCGCCATGTCCTGCATTCGTTATTGGAAATATTGGGCATATATTCACGCTGTTACCCGCATTATGTATAAATCAAACTCCAAAATGCATTTCATGTACGTTTTTTTACCTCTTATGCACAAATTAAAAATTTGGAGATTAAAAAAAGTATAATTAATATATGGGATGTAATGCGGCAATATAAAAAATTGAGGAGGTAAAAATTTTTCATGTGTATTGTCCATTCAAGCCTTTTAAAATGAAAGGAGGCAGTTAAAATAAAGCGATAAAATTATACCCTTGTATAAATTTATCACTTTATTTGAAGCACGTTGAGATTAAAACAAAAATGTTAGGAGGAAAATACAATGAAATATGGAAAATATGTTATGGCATTGACTTTTTTATGTGTTCTGTTTTTTTATTCATCGAAAAGTGCATTGGCATCAGCAAGTAAACCCTATGGAAACTATAGTACAACTATTTCCGGTGGAATTGTGGCAACTTCGACTATAACAAAATGCAGTTGTAATCCAGTAAATAATTATTTGATGGCATCTATACAGATTCAATATAAAGCAGGTGGAAATTATTATTGGTCGCCATCTTCGACAACATATAATTACAGCGATGGTTATAACACGGAAAGCAAAACAAAAAGTATAACACATACCGGTATTACATATGCAAAAGGCTGGTTTAAAGCAAGATGTGGCTCGGGCAGTGTAAAAGAGTATTATGACACGGCTACAAATTGATGTTTTGTGAAAGAAAGGGTATTATAGATTAGGGTAGTCCCCTAGTTTATGATATTACTAGGGGGTAAACTTATGATTGCATTCCATTTATTAAAAAAACATATACAAATGCATAAATCAGTATCGGCATTGCTTTTTTGTGGTATTGTAGTATGCATATACTGCATAAGCGTAATGCTTGGGATTGCAGTTGGACAATATAATATGATTGCAAGTTCAAATGATTATGCTTCGATTACATTTGATATTGGTGAGGGTACTTCAAAAAAAATGGATGAAGTGTCAGAATATATTAATAATATTTCAAACAACGGTGTCATAAATGTTATTTATTTAAGCAGAATTTCGGACAATTTGATTGTTGCAGGGTGGGATGGAACAAAGGGGCAAAATTGGTTTCCCTTAACCACAGGCAGATTTTTCAATGAGGAGGAAATGTCCGACGGCAAAAAATCGGCATTTGTTTCAGACAATATTGGAAATGAGATTTTGTCAAATAAAACTGTTGAAATTAGACAGACTTCTTATAATATTATTGGAAGTGCATGGATTGTTCCATGGAATTTTTTTACAGCTATGTCTTCAAATTCAATTGTTCATGTAATAAGGGAGGATGATACGGAATTTAATCTTTCCTTTATCATTATTCCATTTAAATGTTATAAAGAGGAATTTGTACCACAGCAAATATTAATACAATTTAATTCTGCATCTTATACCGAATTAAAAAAATACGCAGATGAGATAGAAAGCAGATATGGGGATTCAAAAGCATATCCGCCTGATAAAAACTCTGATGGCATATTATATGAAAATAAAATAAGATATGGAAAAATGGCAGTGATTTTATGCTTTATCGCAGGATTGACGGTAATGAGGCTTATGGCTGAATGGATAAGGCTTTATCAAAAGGAAATGTATGTGTTGAGACTTTGCGGTATGACAGGGCTGCGATGCACATCCATTATATATGGGCATTTATTGTTGTATTTTATTTTAGGCGGTTGTATTGCGATATTTATACATTATCGTACATTTTTCCTGCTTAAACCAATCTATGGAAATTGCTTTCCTATAATGGATGCATTAATAAAAATACTTACAATTATGTTTGTGCTGTCTGTTATTTGTACGGTTCCAGTGACAAGAAGGATAGTTGTTATGGGAAAAGAGGTGGCAGGTACATGAATTTTTTAAGGATATGCAAAAATCTTTATTCAAAATATTTTCTTAGCGAAGTGATTTTGTTATTTCAGCTTGTATGTATGATAGGGTTTTCCTTTGCGGTACTAAATCCAATCGATGCATTTATACAGAAAAAAAATGCACTAAATCATGTGTATAAACTTGATATAGATGATGCCATTCATTTTAGTAAAAGCAATGCGGTTTATGAACAGGAAAAGCATGATGATTTTTCTTCATCTGATAAAATATACAACAAAATATGTGAAACGGAAGGGGTAGACAATGTACTTCGGTTTCGGCTTGCCAATGGTATATACGAAACCGAAACGATAGACCCCAATACAAATGAAGCAAAATTGGAAAGTGCAAATTTGTTTATATATTCAGAAGAAACTTTACAAAATGTAAATATAAAACTGTCATCTGGCAAAATTGAAAAAAATGTGCATGACGATATCCCTATATTGGTGGACAGTAGTTTGGCTGATATTATGCCTATAGGGACAAAAAAAGAATTTCGGATTGGAACAACGGATAAGCGGCTTGACTGTGTTGTGACAGGTATAATAAAAGAAAAT
>CANTEG010000016.1 GCA_947652735.1 uncultured Lachnospiraceae bacterium
TTGCGACAGCTATTAGATAATAGCACAGTGATTTTTGAATGTCAACACCTTTTTTCAAAAATTATTCATAATATTTTCGAAAGGTCTGTAATTACATTCATAAATACATTTTTATCATATATAAATGTGAGAATTTCGCTGCTTTCTATTTGTTCATATGCCCATACTCCTATCTGTGTATCAGAAAAAATTGCAATTGAAACAAATAATATCCACACTATCAAGAGAGCTTCCATCAAACCAAACATAAGTCCGCCAAATCTGTTTATGCCATTTACTATTGGAATCTGTACTGCAAGTGCCAAAATAAGATTTATAATTCCAAACAAAAGCATAATAAGTGCAAATGTAACTGTAAAAGCAATCGCATTTACTATCATGTATGAAATATATACCGATATATACTCATAAAACGTATTCACTCCAAAATCAATTCGTGCCTGTCCGTGATTGTTATCTAACAATGCAGTTTTAATAAAGTCAGGAACATCCATTTGGTTTATTATGTCTATCTGACGGCTTTTTGACGGATCGGTTTTCATAGCAATGGACGTAAGCTCGTCCACAGCCTTTTCACTGGAGATACTCAGACTGTCATCCAGTGTTTGCTCAACATTTTTTCTCACTGTGCTTTCAATGGCTGTATATATTTTCTGATGAAAATAATCATCTATACTGGTATTTGCTATAATGATATTACTTACAGCAGGTGCAAGGAAATAAGACAAAAGCAGGGATACTCCAGTAAACACAAGTTTAATAACCGTTCTGAATAATCCATGCTTATATCCTATAATCATGCAAAACAAAAAAATGATTAATACAAAAAATGATAATACATTCATATTTATTCACCACTGTCCTTTTTTTCGACAGCCTCTTTATCTTCTGATTCATCTCCCGAATCTGATTTTAACTTTATTATCTCAGTCGCATTGTCATATACAACAACATACTCGTTTCTTTTTCCACTCGGAACAACACCGACTATTTTCCCCGACAAATTGCCATCAAACTTTACTCTGCCGTTCGCCCTTATTATCATACAGTTTGACCCACCGCTTATAATAATTTCCTTGTCTGCCGCATAAATATTATCGTAACCAAATCCAATATTTTTTCCAAACTTTTTATTACCCTTAAGGTCATATGTTGTAAGCTTATATTGCTTTTCTCCGTCTCTTACCTCAGCGTCCTGAATAATACCTATGTAATTCTTATTATAAAATACACTTCTTATCTCTGTTTCCAGCTCTATCTTTGCCCGCTCACTCGGCTTTTCTCTCATGGAATATATCGTTATGGTATTTGTTCCAAACGCTACTACAGTGTCATTGTCTATAAATTCCAACTTAGGTATAACCTCATTTTCAAATCTATAACCGCCTACCATTCTGTCAGCATTGGCATTTTGTCCCACGTCACCAAAATTGTAAGCAGCAAGATTGTTTTGTACAGCACTGCCACCAATATTGATATAACTGGAAAACAGCTTCTGCCCATCATCAGATATGGCGATATCCAACGGATAGCCGCTCTTGCTGATAGTCGTTTTCATACTGTAAACAATTTCCCCGTTTTTATCGTATAAATTTATAAAGTTTGTCGTATCACTTTCAAGCACAACAGCAAATGCCCCTTGACTGGCAACATCAACATCACATATTGTATATGGCATAGTGAGATTACTCACCTGCCCCTCCTCGTTAAAAACATACAACTCGTTGCCACTCATATCCGCAACCACAGCATAGCTACCACTTGTAACAGCCATAGGCATTTTCATATCAACACCGGCAGTCCACACAGTATCACCATTTGTGTTTATGTATGATACTCCGTCAGGTGTATACTTGAGCAAATTTCCACAAAACTGAACATAGGATGCTGTATTTTCATAGCTTGTGTCATTTCTGCTTTCAACCTTGTAGCTGTTATATTCCCGATTCATCATCAAGGTAACGACAACAGCCGCAACAATTGCAATGATAAACAATATAAGAATCAAAGTTCTTTTTTGTCTTCTTACATTATTTGCAATCTCTCTGTTAGCCTCAGCCGCCTCCCTTGAGCCTCTGACGTGAACTACATTATCAGGCTGATTATCTAAATTGTTTCTTACTTTTCTTCCCATTCTTTTCTCCCGTATCTTAATCTAACCTTTTAAGTATACAACCAAATCCTATCTTGCGTCAATTGCAGGAAGCAATATTTCATCCCCCTCATATATTTTATCCTCTAAATCCATTTTGTTGGCATCTGCTATATCTTTCATGTATATGATTGAACCATACGCTTTATATGCTATGGATGACAGCGTGTCCCCCTCCTTGACAATGTAATAGGTCGGATTTCCCCCTGTCATGGCCGGAAGCGTCTGTTCTGTTGTGATAA
Organism: uncultured Lachnospiraceae bacterium; assembly: GCA_947652735.1. Taxonomy (GTDB): domain Bacteria; phylum Bacillota; class Clostridia; order Lachnospirales; family Lachnospiraceae; genus Coprococcus_C. The sequence goes on from CANTEG010000016.1 coordinate 2,395, forward strand.
CAAGATTTGTAGCCTGCACCTCCTCCTTTGACGCATCATTTTTTGTTGCGTCCTCATCGTCCTTTTTATCCTCTGTTGACGCAGCATCCGTATCAGTATTTGGCTTTATATCCTCTGTTGCAATCGCCTCCACTGTATCATTAAGCTTGTCCTCCGCTGTAAGCTCAAGCCTGTTGATTGATACTTCCATGTCCTTCATTTTATCATAGTTACTGATAACCGTTATACCCATAGCAAGCATTACAAGCACTACAAAGGAGCTTGCCACGTATATAAGGCTTACATTACTGTTCGCTTTCGGTCTCGGATTTTTTTCTCTGTAATGCTTAATCAGCTCCTCGTCCTTTCTATGAATTTCCGTGTCGGTCTCCTCAGACATTACTCCCTTTTTCTTTATAATGTAATTTTGCATATTTTCATTTTGGGAATAATATATAAAATATCCCCGCTGCTTTACAAGCTGCCCTTTTTCATACATATAAAATGCATCTTCACATTCCAGCGAGTCCGTTATGTATAAAACCTTATTTCTTCCCGGGAAATTTTCCACGTGTATTTTTTCTATTTTATCATTTACAGCAGTTGAAAATCCCATCCTTGACAAAAACCATCCCACAACGGAAAGGTCAGGGAAATTTTCTTTAATATCCTCATAAATTTTAGACCATACCTCTTGGTTGAATTCGCTTTCATCCATATCAAATTCTATATTTTGGGCATCGACAGCTCCGCTTATAAATATGACGTCACCGATTTCGGAACGCTTTGTCTCACCCAAAAGAATTGCTCCCCTTGCCAGTGTACTTCCTGGTCTCCCAATATAATTTAAGTATGTTACAACATAATCTTCTATGTATATCCTCTTATTGCCCGATGAGTTACCAATTTGTCTGATGTTTTTTGGAAGCTTAATGGAATCAATTACACTTGAATCTGTACTCTCCTCATTTTTTTCATTTTCCGAAGATGATGTATCAGTATTTTCTTTTGATTTGTCATAGATGATTTCTATCATGCTTTTCCACCTCTTTCACAAAACTACATAATGTATCAAAAGGATAGCATGTCCTGCTATAACATATCGGTCAAAATCTGTCGTGTGGCATGACATTTTTATCGCATGTTTTTTTATTTTAATTCCCACATCGACACGGTATATGAAACATTTCCAAAAGAAAGTTTAAATATATCTCAACTTGTTAAGAATACCTGCATAAGCTATTAACAAGCATACAATAAAATTTATCCGAATTCAGGGGACACTATGAACGACATTGTTTCAAAAAAATCAACAATAGAATACTTCGATACTATGAACAGTTACTCCTACGAGGAGCTTGGAAAATTTATTTTCAGTCTTTTACCTAAGGAAGATTTTACGAATTATACACCTATTATTCTCTGCATCGGAACCGACAGGGCAACGGGAGATTGTCTTGGTCCTTTAGTTGGGGAACAGCTCATTAATTACGACAGTCGATTCACTGTTATGGGTTGTCTGCAAACACCTGTGCATGCTTTAAATATAAGAGAAACCATTTGTTCAATAAGAACAGAAATTGAAAACCCATTTATTATTGCGGTTGATGCCTCCCTTGGCCTTATATCACATGTCGGGTATATTACAGTCAGTAACGAACCTATTTTACCCGGCAAGGGTGTGCATAAAAGATTACCGGCAATAGGCGATGTGTCTATTACCGGTATCGTTAATGTGTCAGGTCAAAGTCCGGGGCTTTTACAAAGCACCAGATTATATACTGTTGTTCAATTGGCAAACTGTATCGCAGATGCCCTTAAATATGCTATAGATTATTTAGACGATTTTTGCCCCTTATAGAGATTGATTGCCTCAGACACAGTCTCTGCCTGCTCCTCCTCCATAATGGCAATGATGTCACTAAGCTTATCTTCCCTGCAAAGTTCTTCACCAATAAATGATGCGTACTGGTTTGTAATTTGCAAAACCTTGTCAGAATACATTTTTTCAAGCTTTGAAATATTGGCATCAATAGACTTCTTTTCCGCCTTCATGTCCTCAACCGACTGGAGGCGTCTTCCATTTATGTCATCGATGATGAGCTGCTTCGTATCCTCCTCAAAAGCTTTGAGTGCCTGTTGCTTTTCGGCACCTATCGTATCAGCCTCCTCATCTAGGTTGGCAAGCTTCTCATCATATGCATCCAGCTGATAAACACTTTCATCCTTATCCTTGCTGATAGAATTTTTTATGGCATCCGCCTGTCTTTTATTTGCTTTTATCTTGTCCCTTATGCTGCGACCCTGTCTAAGTACATCGCCGTGTTTTATTTTTGTTGCGTTATATGTAACGAAGTAATTCACAAGCTGAAGAACAACCAGTATAGCAGCTATAAGAACACACCAAAAAGCCATATTAATATCCTTTTTCTCACTTAGGACAAGCTCCTTGATAATAAATGTAACCGCGGCAGGAAACCCGGCAAAATAAATGATAAAACATCCAAGCATGCCTAAAATTTCTACAATACCTCTAGGCATAAACATGGTAAAATAAAGCTTTGTCGCACAAAACCAAGGCACCTTATTCTTTTTAAAGAGCGTTTTCATTTCCACTTCAAGCTCACGGGTATTCTTTCGTATATCCTTTGTCTCATCATCAATGCGCTCATTTATTCTTTGGTTCTTTTTCTTATCACGCTTGGTTGAAACCTTTTTCTTTCTTGCCCTGTTGTCATCCAGTCTCTCATCATAGCTGTTGGATATTTCCTGCTTTCTCTTTTTTAGAGTGGCGGCAATCTCATCCGCTATGGATTTTTCTTCTGATGCTATGTTCTTTGTGATTCGCTTTTGCTGTGCCCTAAGCTTCTCAAGCTCGGCAGCCATGTTGTCACGCTTCACAACCTCGTCTCTTGCGCCTATTAAATAATCTTTTTTCTCATTAAATACATTCTCTGCCATATGTGTTCTCCACTAAACTAAGTCAAAGCGATAATTGCAATGCAATTATCGCCTGTTCATGTATTCATCAAGTGTTTTTTTATCAATCTTGATACGGTTATCCATAGTCTTCATAATATCAACAATCTGATACCTTCTGTAAACTCCGTTGTTGCTCAGATCATAAATCTTGTTGGTTGTAAAGCCAAGTACCATAGGCCTTAAAATATTGTCAGGATTTTCCGCTATAACGAGTCCCTTTTCCTTATTTGTAAGCTCAATACATACTCCAGGTGTAAGTATCTTAATACTCTTTAAAAGTGCGCCTACAATTTCCTCGTCAAATTCATCTTTGTTTAAAAGAAGATACTTTACTGCCGCAATCTCTGACATGGACTCTCCATTCAGCTTCATACATGTCATTGTATCAAACAGATTTGCAACTTTTAGGATTTTTGTGTTCTTGAGTATCTTGCCTCCCTCAACGTTGCCATCTCCGTACTCCATCCTATGTATCTGTGCAACAACACGTCTCACGCCGTTATCCATACCAAGCTCAGGTCTTATAAATGAGAGACTGTCACTTTGGAATTTTCTTACGACAACTAAATCATTTACATCATAGTCATCATACTTATCCCTTATTCTGCTAGGTAACAGTAGCTTACCGGTATCATGCAAAAGTGCTGCCATGACAACCTCCAACTGCTCACTTGCAGTAACATGTGCGTGTGCCGAAATCAATGCACAAAGTATTGCCGTGTTAATCACGTGCTTATATACATAATCCGTTGTACTTCTAAGATTTTGATTAAATGTTATCTTATGGTCAAGTCTTCCGTAATTGATAATAATTGCCTCAGCAAGCTTTTGTAAGCTTTTCGGTGTTCTCCCTGCAATTACGTTATCCAGCTCATCTCTGATGCTGAACACTGCCATAGTCTGGAACTTTTCAAAATCCAAGTCCTCATCAGACATAGGCGGAACCGGTTCTGCCGGCTCAAGAATATAAAGCCCAAGAAGTCCAAAATTCTTCACGCTCTCTATACCCTTCATTGTGAGTCTGGTATTTCGCTCATAAAGTAATGTACCCTCTCTATTGTATATTGGCTTTGCTAAACGCATACCATATTTCAAGTCCTCTGACTTAATAAAAAGCATAAAGCAACCTCCTCGTCACGTTCTACAAACTTCATTTTATTTTAACACATTTGATGTTATTTTACAACACTTTCATCAGCACCCTACTTTTTCATTAAGCCTGTTCTGTTTAATGCACTTATAAGCGCAAACGAAGATGCATCCACGATATCTGTCTTTATTCCTGCACCCCATACAATACCGTCTATTCCGTCAACTTCTATTCCCACATAGGCACATGCCTGAGAATTCGATCCCACCTGAAGCGCATGCTCCTCATATGCCACAAGAGAAAATTTAATGTTAAAATGCTTCATAATAGCACTGCTTACCGCATCCAGTCTGCCATTTCCATGGCCGTGATACACTTTCTTTTCATGTCCCACATCTATAGTAATTTCCGCATCTATTCCGTCTATCTGCTTATAATGAGATTCCAGCAGTGCTACCGGCTCAGACTTATTAACATATTCATTGTGGAATATATCAAGAACCTCCTTCGGCGAAATCTCCTTGTGCTGATGATCAGAAACTCCCTTAACAGTATAGCCAAGGTCCTCTCTCATTTTTGCAGGCAAATCCAAACCATATTTTTGTTCAAGTATATATCCGATACCACCCTTTCCGGACTGACTGTTTATCCTTATGACATCACCGTCATATTTCCTTCCGATATCCTCAGGGTTGAGCGGCAGATAAGGAACCGTCCACATTTGTTGCGGGTCATCCTCCCTGTACTTCATTCCTTTTGCAATCGCATCCTGATGAGAACCTGAAAATGCAGCAAATACAAGCTTTCCTGTATATGGTGAACGCTCGTATACATGCATTCTGGTAAGTCTTTCATATATTTCCGTTGTTCTTGGTATATCTGATAAATCAAGCATCGGGTCAACACCATGCGTAAACATATTCATGGCAAGCGTAATAATATCAACGTTTCCCGTTCTCTCACCGTTTCCAAAAAGCGTTCCCTCAATTCGGTCAGCTCCTGCAAGTATTCCAAGCTCTGCATCTGCAACTCCACATCCTCTGTCATTGTGCGGGTGAAGTGATAAAACTACATTTTCCCTGTCATGGAGATTTTTACTCATGTATTCAATCTGACTTGCATAAACATGGGGCAGTGACATTTCAACCGTGGCAGGAAGATTTATAATAACCTTTCTGTCAGGCGTTGGCTTCCACTCATCAATAACAGCATTACATACCTCAAGTGCATATTCAACCTCTGTTCCCGTAAAGCTTTCAGGGGAATATTCAAACTGATATGAAACCTTGTGTTCATCAGCCAGTTCATTTAAAAGCCTTGCACCGTCGGTCGCTATCTTAAGAATCTCCTCCTTGGACTTTTTAAACACCTGCGTCCTCTGTGCATATGAGGTAGAATTGTACAGATGGACAATCACATTTTTAGCTCCCTGAACTGCCTCAAATGTCTTTTTAATGATATGCTCCCTTGCCTGTGTCAGAACCTGTATGGTAACATCATCAGGGATAAGATTATCCTCAATAAGAGCACGGCAAAATGCATATTCCGTCTCAGATGCGGCAGGGAACCCCACCTCTATCTCCTTAAAACCTACACGTACCAGCTCCTTAAAAAATTCTATTTTTTCATCAAGACTCATAGGAACAATAAGTGCCTGATTTCCATCTCTAAGGTCTACGCTGCACCATGCAGGTGCCTTGTCAACGTACTCCTTATCTACCCAGCTTGTGCTTTTTACCGGCGGCATATAATATCCACGCTTATAATGTTGATAATTTTTCATGTTTACTACCTCCTATTTTTAATTAATTTAAAATCCAAAGCAAAAAAATAAACCCACATCTCCCAAACACAGAGACGCAAGTTTTCACGCGGTACCACTCTACTTCATACATAATGTATGCACTCAAACAGATACAAACCATAAAGTCATATATCCTCCTGCTGTAACGGTCAGGCTCCGTCCAAGTCTACTGGTGCTACACACCGTTCAACCGGCAGCTCCGAGGCGAGTTCAAAATTTGCTAAATACTGTCTCACACCAACCGACAGCTCTCTGTAATCTCACAAAATTCTACTATTCCTCTTCATCGCTTTTTGCTATGTAGACTTACTCTATCATAATTTTTATTGAGTGTCAACCAAAAATATGTTAATCTATAGCAGGGTTCACAGAACCGTTATAATAGGAATTAAAAAATATAATGTTAGAGAACGGAGGATAAAATATGCCACCCATTTCAAACGACTGGGCTGCCGCCCTCTCACCGGAATACAAAAAGGAATATTACAAAAAATTATTTGATTTTGTAGGCTCGGAGTACGCCTCTCATCAAATATTTCCACCAGGAGACGATATATTCAACGCCTTTCATTTAACGCCGCTCAAGGATGTAAAATGCGTGATTATCGGTCAGGATCCGTACCATGAGTTCGGACAGGCACACGGACTTTGTTTTTCCGTGAAACCCGGTGTGGACATTCCCCCATCACTTGTAAACATTTACAAGGAGCTTGAGACTGACTTAGGCTGCTATATTCCGAATAACGGTTACCTTGTGAAATGGGCAAGTCAAGGTGTCCTTATGTTAAATGCCGTTCTCACCGTCCGGGCACATCAGGCAGCATCACACCAGGGTAAGGGCTGGGAGCAGTTTACCGATGCAGCCATCCGAATTGTAAATGAGCAGGATAGGCCTATTGTATTTCTTTTGTGGGGAAGCTTTGCACAAAAAAAGACAGAGATGCTTACAAACCCGAAACATCTGATACTGAAAGCACCTCATCCGTCTCCACTTTCCGCCTACAGAGGATTTTTTGGCTGCGGACATTTCAGCAGGGCAAACACATTTTTTGAGGAAAACGGTATCGAACCTATAGACTGGCAGATAGAAAATATCTAGATGGATAACTCCTTACTGGTTGTAAGGGATATTAACCATATTTATATTGTAATAGAAAGGAAGCAGCATGGAACTATATATTGTACGTCACGGTCAGACGTTATGGAATCAGGGAAAAAGACTTCAGGGCAGCACGGACATAAGCCTGAATGATAACGGCAGGGACTTGGCGATAAAAACAGGACAGGCACTTGCAGACACAACCATAGATGTCATTTACGCAAGCCCTCTGAAACGGGCATATGAAACTGCATCACTGATACGGGGTGACAGAGATATTGAAATCATAACTGATGACCGAATAAAAGAGCTTTCTTTTGGTCACTTTGAGGGTGAAAGCTTTTCTGAGCTTTTAAAGGATGACAGCCTCACATTTAAATATTTTTTCAAAAAACCTCATTTGTATCAGGCAGCCGATGACGGTGAAACGCTAGAACACCTGATTGAACGTGCGGGACAATTTATGTCAGAGGTGATAGAACCACTGGAACAAAAGTGTGAGCGGGTAATGATTGTAGCCCACGGAGCTTTGAATAAGGCAATTATGAGCTACATTAAAAAACACTCCGTCGAATATTTCTGGTCAGGCGGTCTTCAGGAAAACTGCAACGTCATCATAGTTGATTACACTGACGGAGTATATACCATAATAGACGAGACAAGGCTGTTTTACTAACAGCCTACTCTGCTTTTTTCACGAACAGCGCCGGCACAATGCCTATGATAAATGGTACAATCCACGTAAAAAATCTATATAACACCAACGTTGCGGCAATGACATCTCCCTCAGGTATCATGGTACCGAAAAATATCGCAACAACAAATTCCAGTGTTCCTACACCTGACGGTGCAAGCATAACACAGCCCACCATATTACATACCGCCATCAGTGCAAGACATGTGAATATTCCCACATCATAATGCTCCCTTAGTATAATTCCCGGAATGGAATACCAGCACATAAACTTAAATATATTTAAAAATACTACTTCAAAAAACAGTCGTTTATCCTGCCACAACATACGTCCGCAATTTTGAAGGTTTATGACGGCTGACTCTCCCTGCACCAGCTTAGGATACAGTTTACTGCTCTCTTTTATCAGCTTGTATCCAAGCTTTATCAGCCAGCCTGAAATTGTTCTTGAAACGGTTATAATAAACAGAAACAGACAGACAAGGGATATGACAATAGAACCCGCAAGCATATATGTCCAATATTTTGTAAGCTGGCTGTTGCCTGACATGAGCAGTAAAATAAACGAGGCTACACCTATAACTCCCACTGTTATTTTCATAAATGTGTACTGAGCCATAGACATTCCTGTTCCGCTGCTGACATCTATTTTCTTTGTGTTATAGTAATAAAGCTGCGCAACACCCGTTCCGCTTCCAAGAGTCGAAACTCTGTAAAAGGCACACATATATGCACAGCTCATTCCCTGAAGTAGCGAAAGCGTATGCTCATCCTTTGAAGTCATCAGGCTGATAATCCGCCCCTCTGCAATAAAATATACGTTGGCAAGCAATGCACAAAGTGCTATTTTAGTGGCAGGTATATTTGATATTTCATTTATTGATTCTGTAAAAAAAGATTTGTATTTTATACATGCAAAGGTCAATAGTCCCAATATGAGAACCCACTTTATCAGGCTTGAAACAACCTTCTTTTTATCCATTTTGTAACTCATAGTCATCCTCTTTGCCATAGAAATCACCTAATCGCCTTTATTTTAATATTTTGTACATAACATTGCAATATTAAAAGTAAATTTCACATTTTCAAAACAATTACATAATATTAAATTATACCATAAGTTTTGTTTTAAGAAACAATTTAGAAAGCGAGGATACTCTATTGGACACATATAGATCATATGGCCGTAATTATGCCGGACGCGGCGGTGGCCAACGCGGTTTTTCACAAAACTGCAACCAATGCGGTAACAATGTACAAAAATGCGGATGCAATATGCCTGATACGGGAAGAAATTGCGGTTGTCCGTCAAACGACTGTCAGACGCCGGATAACAGATATATGAGAAAGCCGCAAAAATGCGACTGCATGGATGACTGCGGTGATGATAACAAGCATATGTCACATATGCCTCTTGCTATGGGGTTTGTACCAATACAGCCATGGGGCGAGTTATACGACCCTTGTACGGCCCTTAAGGAGGGTACTGCCTTCCCTTGCCTTAATCTTATATTCTGCGGTTCAAGGGGGAAAATGTAAATGAATAATATGAGTAAAAAAGAACTGTTTCACTTTATCAGCCAAGTTTCCTTTATGCTTGATGACATAACATTGTTTTTAAATACACATCCCGACTGTGAGGATGCAATCGAAGCATACAACGAGTTTAAGGAAATGAGAAAAGAAGCAGTGTGTGAATACACCGCAAACTACGGACCTTTAAACAGATACGATGTAAATGTATGTAATTATTGGGATTGGGTAAATAAACCTTGGCCTTGGGAAGGAGAGTGTGGCTGTTAATGTGGGTATATGAAAAGAGACTTCAATGTCCTGTAAATATAAAAGAAACGAACGCGAAGCTTGCTCAGGCAATTATAAGTCAGTTCGGAGGGCCGGACGGTGAGCTTGCTGCCTCCATGCGCTATCTTTCACAGCGCTATGCAATGCCTTACAAGGAGGTTATGGCGACCTTAAATGATATCGGAACCGAGGAACTTGGTCATTTGGAAATTATCGGTGCAATCGTTTATCAGTTGACAAAGGATTTATCTATGGAGGAAATCAAGGCATCTGGCTTTGACAAATACTATGTGGATCATACACTTGGACTGTGGCCACAGGCAGCAGGCGGAATACCGTTCAATGCCTGCGAATTCCAAAGCAAGGGTGACCCTATAACAGACCTTTACGAGGATATGGCTGCTGAGCAGAAGGCACGAAGCACCTACGACAACATCTTAAGGCTCTGCAAAGATTATCCTGATGTTTATGAGCCGATTAAATTCCTCAGAGCACGTGAAATCGTCCACTTCCAGAGATTTGGCGAAGCATTAAGACTCGTCACCGACAAGCTGGACGAAAAGAACTTCTACGCATTTAACTCTGCTTTTGACAGAGTTGCGCCATGTGTTGACATAAACAAGTGCGGCTGCGGAAAATAAAGCGGAGCTTCCTAATTAAACAAAACAGCACCTAAGGTTTGTTCCTCAGGTGCTGTTTTATTTGTAACTACACACGCGTGCCTTTAACAACGGTAGGCGAAAGTGGGATAATCAGGGTCATTTTTGTACCCTTGCCCTCTGTACTGTCAATTTCAAGCGTGCCGCCAATCGGCTGAATATTTTTCATGACAATATCCATGCCTGCACCACGCTTTGAATATTCTGATACCTTTTCCTTATCCAAGCCAATACCATCATCACTGATACTAATGTAAACCTTACCGTCATCCTTCCTCGCTTCAAGTTTAACCTGTCCCTGTGATGATTTGCCCTGTAACACTCTATCCAATGCATCACTTTCTATACCATGATCCACTGCATTTTTCACGAGATGCATAACAGGATCATAAATATGTTGTATAATCTTTTTGTCAACCTCAATGTTCTCGCCTATTACCTCAAACTTAATATCCTTATCCAATTCCTCTGATACGTCCAAAGCAATTTTCTCCATCTTGTTGAAGACACTTTTAAATGACATCATTCTCATTGACATAACGACTTCCCGCAAATCAACAATGATACTTGAAAGCTGTGCCGATGCATTTTTGAAATTACTAAGCTCCAAGCCCGGAACCTTTAAGTCGGAATTTTGCAATACAGCCTCCTCGGCAATGGAAAGCTTACCCACAAGTTCCATAAGGGAATCCATTTTCTCATCATCCACATTGATTCCCGTCTGCTGCTTATACCAGTTCTTTACCAGTGTTCCTCTCTTGCCCGTGTCCTTAGGTCTTACAACATAATCTCCCGGCACAATAGGATCCGGCTCATTTTCACGCTCGTAGTCATCTGACATAATGACAATAAGCTCTTCTTCCCTGCCAAGCTCTGCAAGTTCCTTCCTGTATTCCGCTGCTGTAATTTCATCAAAGTCAATCTTCTCTGTGTCGGAGGTATCTATAATACCCATAATTTCTTCTTTTGCCGCCCTCGTCTGAAGAAGAATATGAAATCCATCAGTCAGAATCTTATCTGCGCTGCTGTCATCCGAGAGAATATTCTCAGGTGTATAAACAAGGTCTACCGCTACCCTTTTTAGTGCATACGCCACCGAATATGCCTGAATGTTGCTCATCACAGTGTCTTTCTTATAATGGATGACAATCTTATAATAATAAGTATCTTCCTCTGCTCTTGAAGTAATATAAAACTGCACCGGGTCCTCATTCTTATCTTCTTCTGCCATTCTCACCTGACTGTTTACTGCGTCCTTCAGTTCATTATAAAACTGCTGCAAATCATTCACAATCTGGCTCTCGTCTCCGTCAGGCGTGTTCCCGTTTTGGATTTTTAACAGCTCGCCTGAAATAAAATCTGATAAGGCAGATACCATTCCTATCAGTGCCTTATGCGGAACATCTCCTGCATGCGATTCTCTCAAATAGTAGAATACATCTTCAAATCTGTGTGTGGCATTCGTAATGTTTTCATACATCATAACACCAGATATGCCCTTTATCGTGTGCATAATACGGAAAATACCATTTATGTCAGCATCATCGAAGCAATCTGCACCCTGTTTCTTTGATATAATATCGTTCAGCTTCTTAAGCTGCTTCGTGCTTTCATGTACAAACGTGGAAAGCATGCTGTCGGTATTAAATTCCTCTGCCATAAGTCTCCCCTCCGTCTCTTATATAAGCTTAAGCTTCCTTAATAAGCTTTCAAATTTTTCTACGTCTATCGGTTTTCCTGCATATGCCTCACATCCAAGCTTAAATGCCATTCTGACATTACGCTCATCCTTTAGGGCTGTCGTCATAATAATTTTAATGCAGTTTTCCTTTGGTATACCCCTTTGTGCCTCAATATTACGGATTGTCCTTAAAACCTGATATCCATCCATAACAGGCATCATGACGTCAAGGCATGCCAAGTCATAAGGCTCTCCATCTTCAAGTGCCATCATAAATGCTTCAACCGCTTCCTCACCATCTACAACAACGTCACATTCTCCATACTTTGAGAGCTGCTTATCCATGAATTTTCGGCTAACGAAATCATCTTCTGCCAATAAAATTCTCATCTGCACCTTGCCTCCTTTCTAAATATTATGCAACTATCCGCTCAGGGAACCACAACTATTCCTTTTCGAAATGCGCCTTTACATTGCTGCTTGTAAACAATATAAAAGCAGCAATTACGTCTATAATTCCCTCCGCAAGATAAAACCAGTGATGACCGGAGACATTACCTGCTACGTGCATAAGAAAAACGACTGCAAGATATGCTCCTGTTGCATAATTAAGATATTTAATCCCTGCAACAAGCGTAAATGCAAGTGCTGCACTTACAAGCAATGTTATAATATTTCCGGTGCTAAATCCTAAAATTAAATTTATAATACTTTTCACTACCATATATCCGCCTATCACAAGGCATGTATTTTTTCCTGATTCTGCATTTCCCATATATGTATCTCCTTATAATTTTCTTATTATATTATAAAATGCCAACCTATAAAAAACAACACTAATATACTTCTTTTTTTATTAAATAAAAACTTTATTTTCTTCTATCATATTGATTAAGCAGTGTGCCACAGCTTTAACAAAAAAGCAATGTCCTTTGTTATCACAAGCTGTCCATCACTCCCTTTATTCCCTCTTTATCATATATTTCCTTATAGTACTGAACCTCGTCCTTTATCAGTTCATCAATCACCTTCATACCAAGAAGTTCCACAGGCGCCTTATCATCCGTCATAACACAGTTCCCCGCCTCATAGCATACCAGACTATTTTCAATATATCCCATCAGCTCTTTCAGTTCTCTTTGTGACGGTTCTTCACTTGAGAGCAATGCCGTCTCACCATAAAATGTATTTAACATATCAGCATTGTCGGATGCAAAAAGCTGCCTGTTCGTAGAGCCTGAAACATCCACCGTGTATACCTCGTCAAACACCGTGGATATTGTATCTGCCAAATACCGGTTTATACTGCCTTCACCGCTTCCTCTCATATTCATATTGACAACCATGACACCGTTTGGCGAAAGATGTTCCTTTACCAAAGTAAAAAATTCTACCGATGACATCTGAAACGGTATTGTTATATCCTGATATGCATCAACCATTATGACATCATAGGTATCATCTATAGCATTTAAATATGCACGACCGTCATATGTGGTGACCTGAACATTTTCAGGAAGCTCAAAATACTTTCTCGACAGCCATGTTATTTTTTCGTCAATTTCCACTCCCGTACATATAACATTATCGTAATATCTTCCGCACTGGGTTGCATATGTTCCCGTGCCCATTCCCAAAATAAGAATATTACAGTTATCTTTTCCCGACATGCCTGCCATAAGAGGTGCCGCCATGGCATAGTCATAATACATTCCCGTAAGTCCTTCATTTTTTATCAGCACCGACTGAACGCCAAAAAGCACATTTGTGGAAAGGATAACCTCCTCGTCATCCTCCTTAACCTGAAGATAATTGTATACCGACTCACCTTCATAAGCAATATCACTGTCCCAAAATGCAAAGCTGTCCGAAGACCCAAAAATACAGCTTATTATGAGCAGCAAAACCGCAACCACGGACTTTATCCGCCCCGTCCTGCAACTTATAAAATATATGATGGCAAGCAGCATAAGAACACCTGAAAATATAATAAATGTTATGGATGTTCCAACCGCAGGTATGGTGACAAAGGTAGGCAGAAATGTACCAATTATGCTTCCGATTGTATTAAATGCACCAAGCGTTCCCACAACACTTCCGCTGTCCTCAAGACTGTCCACTGAATATTTTGCAAGTGACGGCGTCACTGTTCCAAGCAGAAACAGCGGGTATACAAATATAACCATACATGTCACAAAAGCAGCCCATATAAGGAAATTGTTATTTACCGTAAACACCAGCAATCCTGATATTCCGAGAATAATGTATTTCCCAACAAGCGGAATCAGTGCTATCCATACGGCAGCAATTAAAATTCTTCCGTAAAGCTTGTCCGGATTCGGGTTTTTATCTGCACTTCTTCCTCCGTATATATTTCCAAGTGCCATTGCAATCATTATGGTTCCGATAATGATAGTCCATACAATCTGTGAGGAACTAAAGTATGGGGCAAGCAATCTGCTCGCCCCAAGTTCTACTGCCATTACAGACATTCCTGCCAAAAACTCCGTCAGGTACAAAAAAATTTTATTTTTTAAAATTACTTTTTCATTCATAAAACACCCACCATTGTTTTGTATATCCTATTTCTTATAGCATAATACCGTAGCTGAAATCTTTGGCACCTCAACCTGAAGTACATTATTTAAAATTCCATAGCTGCCATTATTCATAGTATACCCATCTTCTGTCGTCTGTATCAGGCACGTAAGTGCACTGTTATCCGGTATTCCCATACGTCTTGGATATATGCTGACAGTCTGGCTTTCATAATCATTGTTTAGTATAACCACAATTGCTTCATTATCCGTAAATCTTCCATAGCACATAACCTTATATCTGCCATCCAAAAAGAGTACGGAGCCTTTCATAAGCGCCTCATGCTCTTTATGTATTTTTATGATGTCCTTATGGAAAGCAATCAGCTCATGGTCCTCCCTGCCCCACGGGTAGGTTCTTCTGTTGTCAGGGTCCGTCCACCCGCAAAGTCCTGCCTCATCACCATAATAAATAGTCGGTGCTCCCGGCCATGTCATCTGAAAAACAACCGCTTCCCGAAATACTCCTTTATTCAGGTTTTCATTTGCAGCCTCAGGTCCCATCGTGTGAAGCCTGCCTACTCTCCTGTTTGTTCTTGTCAAAAATCTTGAATGGTCATGGTTGGACAGCTCATTCATCGCTATCTCCAATGAATTCTGGTTAAACCTTGACATGTGGTGTCTGAGTGACCCCATAAATGCGTCAGGATTACCAAGCAAGTCTCCCCTGAACTCATCGCTGTGTTTTTCAACACCTGTCAAAAACCACGTAATAGGCTCCATAAAGGCATCGTAATTCATAACGGTATCCCACTGGTCTCCCATCAGCCACGAATGAGGATCCCCATAGTGCTCCGCCAAAATAATCGCATCTGGATTTGCTGCCTTGACTCTCTTTCTGAAGTCTCTCCAAAATTTATGATTAAACTCCTCGGTATAACCAAGATCAGCAGCAACATCAAGACGCCAGCCGTCTACATTGTACGGGGGCGATACCCACTTCTCTCCAATTCTCATAATATATTCATAAAGCTTTGCCGACTCCTCATAGTTAAGCTTTGGCAGCGTATCATGTCCCCACCATCCATTATATGTTCCATTATATGGCCATTGCCAATGATCCTGAAACCGGAAAAACTTTTTGTAAGGGCTGTCATGGTCTATGTATGCCCCCTTTTCATAGCCCTCCTGATTTTCGTAAATACATTCCCTGTCAAGCCATTTATTAAATGAACCACAGTGGTTAAACACGCCATCAAGAATAATTCTCATGCCCCTTTTGTGCACTTCTTCCACAAGCTTAATCAGAAGCTGGTTACTCGCTTCAAGATTCGCCTTGTTTGTCACTCTGTTTATGTATTTGGTTGATTCCTTGTTTATTTTTGAGCCATCCTTGAGGCATTCTCCTTCATCATCCACAATAACACCAAAATGCGGGTCTACATAGTCGTAATCCTGAATATCATATTTGTGATTGGACGGGGACACAAAGATAGGGTTTAAATAGATAACGTCTACCCCCAAGTCCTGAAGGTAATCAAGCTTATCCATGACTCCTTGTAAATCTCCACCGTAAAAAGAGCGGACATCCATCTGGTCAGGGTATTTATACCAGTCTGTAATTCTTTTTGTGCCCTCTCCTATATAGCAATATTCGTTGTCCAAAACATCGTTTGACTTATCTCCATTACAAAAACGGTCAACAAATATCTGATAAAACACTGCACCTCTTGCCCATTCAGGAACCTTGAAGCCTGGCATAATGGTAAAGTTATAATCTGGATTTAAATTTTTATGCACACCAAGTCTGTTGTATGTACATACAACACTGCCTGAACATATTTCAAAAAAATACTCAATATCTTCATTTACACTCGGAATCGTATACTCATAGTAATCAAACATATCGTCTCTCTTGCCTATAGACATTTCACATCTTTGTCCATTATATACAAGATATACACAGTCTACCTGCCCAATAGCAGTTCGAAACCGAAGTGTAACTGACTGTCCCGGCTCAGGTTCGGCAGGACTCCTGTAATATTCCGTTCCGTCTGAAAAAAAAGCCCATATATTGAAAGCTTCCCGGTTTTCAAATACATATTCAAATAATTTGTGGGCTTTATCCCTTCTGTCTGACATCCTTGACAGCCTCCATTCTAAGTCTATACCGACTATTCTAATACAAGATTGGCTTTTTAACAATGCTTATTTGCAATTTCTTACATAACGAAGCCCTATTAAAGAACAAAGCACCTTCGGCACCTTTTATGACACCACTACCTTTATGACACTTCGGGCGAAGCTTAGCAGGATTTTTAATCCTGCCTTATAGGAAAGTACGGAGGACTTTCCTATAAAACAAGGAAAAGGACAGTCAACGCTCGACTGCCCTTTTCGGAGAAGGTATTTTGTTACTTATGGGGTGTAGCAAAAAACTATATAATGTATTGGGGGGGTTACAAGTATTATTATAGCAAATAATCTTAAAAAGTGTGCTCAAACAATTTTTTTATTTTATTTTTTTTTTGTGCATTTTGATTATAATGTTTGCCAAAAAATACATAAAACCGCGTCTTATTGTGCATAATCGACATTTTTATATAATTTTCATGTTTATATTGACCAGTCCCATATATTGTACTCTATTCATCGTCTTCTACATCATGAGCTACATTCTCAGGCTCAAACAGTGTTGCAAATTCTTTTCCGTCAATACGGTCTTTTTCAAGAAGCAGCTCAGCACATTTGTGAAGCACGTCAATATTATCCTGAATGATTTTCTTTGCCTCAAGATAGCAGTTATCTATAAGCCTCTTAACCTCATGGTCGATTTTTGCAGCCACCTTATCGCTATAGCTTCTGGAATGTCCCAAATCTCTGCCTAAGAATACTTCCTCACCACTCTCAACCTCATAGTTGATAAGACCAATTTTTTCCGACATTCCGAATTTTACAACCATATCCTGTGCAGTCTGGGTCGCCTGCTTAATGTCGCCTGAAGCACCAGTTGTAATATCATCAAATATAAGCTCCTCAGCGATTCTTCCACCCAGGCTTACCTCTATATCCTGAATCATTCTTTTCTTTGTACGGAACACGTTGTCATTTTCAGGAAGCGGCATGGTATATCCACCTGCTCCCAGTCCATTCGGAATAATTGACACAATATGAACCGGTCCCACCTCACTTAAAAGATGGAATAAAATCGCGTGTCCTGCCTCATGGTAAGCAGTGATACGTCTGTCATGTTCCGGTACAAGACGGCTCTTTTTCTCTCCGCCTATGCCGACCTTGATAAATGACTTGTCAATATCACCTTTTCCTATATATGGGCGGTTTTCCTTTGCCGCGCTTATCGCTGCCTCATTGACAAGGTTCTCCAAATCAGCACCGGAAAAGCCTGATGTGGTTCTTGCTATTTCATGTAAATTTACATCATCAGACAACGGCTTGTTTTTCACATGAACCTTAAGTATCTCTTCACGTCCCTTAACATCAGGGCGTCCTACCATAATCTTTCTGTCAAAACGTCCCGGACGAAGTATTGCCGGGTCAAGTATATCAACTCGGTTTGTAGCTGCAATGACGATGATTCCCTCATTGGCACCAAATCCGTCCATCTCAACAAGCATCTGGTTCAGGGTTTGCTCTCTCTCATCATGTCCGCCGCCAAGACCCGAGCCTCTCCTACGTGCAACTGCATCTATCTCGTCTATAAATATAATACATGGTGCATGCTTCTTTGCATCATAAAACAAATCTCTTACTCTGGAGGCACCGACACCAACAAACATTTCCACAAAATCAGAACCTGATATCGTGAAAAATGGTACGCCTGCCTCACCTGCAACAGCCTTTGCAAGAAGTGTCTTACCTGTTCCTGGAGGCCCCTCAAGAAGCACACCCTTCGGTATTCTGGCTCCTAAATCGTTGTATTTTTTAGGATACCTGAGGAAATCAACAATCTCGCTCATCTCCTCCTTTTCCTCGTCCAGTCCCGCAACATCCTTAAATGTATATTTCTTATCCTGATCCGTACTCATCCTTGCACGGCTTTTTCCAAAGCTCATAACCTTGTTGCCGCCATTGCTTCCACCATTGGCAGTGGCATTAAGCATAACAACAAGTACCACAATAAGTACGATACCTAATATAAGGGGAAGCCATGTAATAAAGGTGCTTTGCCTCGTTACATCGTAAAGACTCATCTTGATAAGTCCATCGCCATGCTTCATTACCATTTCCTGTATCTGGTTTACATCTGAAGCATAAAACTGTTTCGAGGTATCTACTCCTCTATACGTTATGACTATCGTACCTGTCGGCACCTGACTGTTTTGATAGATTAATACCGTATCTATCATATCTTCTTTTAAATCGCTTTGAAAATCATCTATTGTGTATTTAACATCTGTAGTTGTGTTTTTTGATGATATCCAGACAACTATACAAAAAGCTATTAAAAACAACATTAGATAAAAGCCTAAGCTTCTTCGCATCCTACTCTTCATTCTACGCTCCCTTCTTTCTGTTAGGAATTATTCCTCAATAACGCCTATATAAGATAAATTCCTATACTTTTGTGCACAATCCAATCCATATCCTACTACAAACCTGTCGGGAATAACAAATCCCGTCATATCAGGATTAATTTCCACAGCTCTCCTGTCAGGCTTATCAAGAAGTGTTACAACCTTAAAGCTTGCAGGTTTTCTCTCCTTGAGAATTTTTATAAGATAGGACAGGGTTCTTCCTGAATCCATAATATCTTCCACAAGAATAACATCTCTGTCCTGAATTGACTCATCCAAATCTTTAATCAGCTTAACCACACCAGTTGATTTTGTCTCATTGCCGTAACTGCTCACAGACATAAAATCCATGGTCACAGGCACCTCCAGTTTTTTTGCAAGCTCACACATGAAAAAAACGCTGCCTTTCAAAACTCCTATCAGGTGCACGGAACGTCCTTCATATTCCTTATTTATAGCCTCAGCCATCTCGCTGATTCTATCATTTACTTTGTCTTCGCTTATTAATACTCCTATCTTCTCAGCCATTTTCATCTCCCTCTCCTTCGTATTCCAGACACAAAATTTCTTTCGTCGCTTCATCTACTTTATAGTTTACATTATACCTAAGTCCTATGACCCATATGATTTCACTGCCACATGCTACTACCGGCCATGTATCCCTAAGTGTTCTGTCTATTTTACTGTCAATAAAAACCCTTGACAGCTTCTTGGAATTTCCCATTCCGTCAATTATAATATAATCCCCCGCTTTCGGAGTCCTTATACAAAATTTCCCATGTATTTTACCATAATCAACCATTTTAGTATATATTTTTTTTGAAACCTCTGCCACGTTATCTTTTTTCAGCAGACTTACACTTAAGCTCCCATGTCCCGGAACAGTGTATGCACCTGGTTCCGAAATTTCAATGTCGTATTTGGCACTGTCAGCAACGCCACCGCTTATTATAAGGGTTCCGTAACTCTTTCTTGCAACGATTCCATATGGCAGGAAAACCGTTTTCCCAGTTTCCCCGTACATCAAATCCACCACAGACTTTATATGTTTTCTTCCTATATCCTTCTGCTTTCCTGCCGTCTTTATAATTGCTTCCCTAACTATGTACTCCAAAAGCACCCTGTCTTTCCTTGCAATTTTATCTATATCAAGAATGATACCTTTTTCGGTATCGTCGTATTTGCCGTATTCCGCCATACAGTAAACAGCCCTATCATGGATAAATTCATAGTCCCTCCCTGCCTCATCTGCAATATCACATATATGGTTTATGGCATTGCTGTTTATGGTTTCCATTTGAGGGATAATATTATGCCTGATTTTATTTCTATCATAATGCGTCGTGTCATTTGTGGAATCATTACAAAAGTCCTGATTACACGCTTTAAGATAAGCTTCAATCTCACCTCTTGTGCTTCCCAGCAACGGTCTTATAATTTTGTCCCTGACAGGTGAAATGCCTGCAAGCCCCTTTAATCCGCTGCCTCTTAATATATTGAAAATCACGGTTTCCGCCATGTCACCTCTGTTGTGTGCCACCGCAATTTTATCCGCATTATATTTTTTCCGTACCTCCTCAAAGCAACTATATCTGTAAGACCTCCCTGCCTCCTCGACAGAGCAGCCGCACTCCTTTGCATATGCATTGATATCCTTTTTAAAAACCACGAAATGGACTCCAAGCCTACCACAAAGCTCTTTTACAAACAACTCATCCCTGTCCGCCTCAGCCCCCCTTAACATGTGATTCACGTGAACACCGTATATATTTTTTCGTTCAATGCCGTAATCGTCCGCAAGCATGCAGAGCACAACCATCAGGCATACCGAATCTGCTCCTCCTGATATACCCACGACCAGATTCTTTACATCTGACAGCATATTATATTCATCTATATAGCTTCTTATATTTTCAATAAAATTCATTTTTCCCTCTGTTTAACATGCTTTTTGCATATCTGAAAATATTAACACATCAAAAAGCCAATGTATATAGTTATCACAAAGTTTTAACAAGTTTACTGACTATTATTGTTGCATCGTCCTTTAGGCGGTTACCTCCCGAAGCCTTTACTTCGTCCATTATCATCGCGGCAACCTCGTCCGCATCCATGTTATCGCATGTGAGGAGCATATCCTTTAAATATTCCTCTTTATTTTCAAATACAATACTTTCCAGAACACCGTCACTCAGCATAACTATCATGTCCCCATCGTAAAGCTTTTTCCTACAACTCTCACAGTCTGCTCCCTCAACCACGCCCACAGGCAATGATGTAGATTTCACTATTTCTATCCATTCATCCCGCTTTATATAGGTTGCTGCTGCCCCCTGCTTATAAAGGCTTCCATAGCCCGTGTGCAAATCTATAATAAGCATGTCCAGCGTTGCAAAGCTCTCTCCTTTGTTTCTCTGTGCCAAATAGGAGTTTACTATCCTGATTGACATTTCCTTGTCAAAGCCTGCCATGAGAAGCTCCTCTAACGCATCAAGCAGATTTCTGCTGTCCGCGTCAGCCCGCTCTCCATTTCCCATCCCGTCAGCAATCATAAGCAGCTTTCTGCCGTCTCTGATATCACCCACATAAAAATTGTCTCCCGATACCTGTTCCTCATATCGACTCAAGGTCTTCACCGCCACCTGGCATTCAAATTCAGGCTTTTGTTCCATGCACAGCACATCATACTGTCTTCCAACGATTGCCCTGCTGTCCTCCTTTAAAACAAGTCCAAGTCCTATATGCTTTTCTACAATTTTCCTTACAGTATCAGAGACAACAATTTTACCTCTGAGACAACGTATTGTTATATAAACCTCATAACGTCCGTCACTGTTTTTTGTAAGCAGCAAATTTTTAACTGATATTTCTTTTGCCCCAAGCTCCTCCACAATTTTTGCTTCTATGGTTTTTCTTACGGGTACTGCATTTGATAAGCCCGATGTAAAATCATCTATGATATTCCCCACATCCAAAAATCCAATCCCTGCTTCTGCGTCCCTTGCCATAGTATAGTCAATACGTTTAAATGCTTTAGCCAGATTGCTTATTCTTTTCATAACAAGCCCCGCCCATTCTGCCGATTCAGTTTCCAGCTCTCCGTTTTTTACCCTCTCATCAATAGCGGCAATCCAGCCTGATGGAAGAAGCAAAAAGATAAGCAGTGCAGACACAAGTGCCTTTTGGGAATTTTCACTAAGCAGCGGCTGATAAAATATAAATCCACACAGATAGTAAATAATTGCAAAACATATGCCATATACAAACCGCCCGCCCTTCAACGTACATATAACCGCAAAGGATGCCACTGCAATAATCATCCAGTTTGTAAGAAAGTGGTCATTGCCTGTCCGTGCTGACATAATCGCTCCAGCAATCGTTGTCCAGCTTATTCCGATTCCAAATCCAAATCTGTACATTGCATAAAGTATACTAAAAAGGCCAAATGCCTCAGCTACCACAATTCCTCCAAATGCAGTAACAGGCATACCACAAAGTACGGTTGCCGCAAGCGCCACCGCACTGATTGCCGCCTCATTTTCTATCGCTATTCTAACATAATCATTTATTATGGTCTGTATCGCATGTGAATAAATCATTGCAAGTGAAAATGCAATTGCCGCCTCTGCAAATACTGCCGGAAGCAATATACTGCCTGGAAACAGAACATACCACGTATAATTTACAAGTGCCGTGGAAACAGCGGCAAAAAGTGCCATACCTGTTTTTTGCCACTTGTAGCTTTTATCCTGCTTTATGTTCATAAGAAGCAGCACTAAAACAGAGATAACTGCATACCTTGCCACATTGATATCCTGGGACCCTGATAATATTCCAAGCATAAGACTTATGGCACATGCAATATATCTTTCGCCAATAATACAAACTGCAATCAAAAATCCAACTAAAAAGGGATTAATCTCAAATATCTGACATCTCCCCACAAAAAAAGCTGCCACAATGAGCCATGCTCTCTTTAGCAACTTCTCCGACAGGGCATTATCCTCTGATACAACACCTGAAATATCCATTTTTACCTCCCACATGAATAATGTTGCCTGTCATAAGACACAGCGTTTATCCATTATAAATGCGGGTGTATTTTTTATTTGTCAAATCATAGTATGTTTATATATAATCTTATAGACAAAAAATATCTGTCCTGACAGTTACTTGCTGGGACGTATTACTATCTCATCCGGATACACCATGCCAAGCTT
Organism: uncultured Lachnospiraceae bacterium; assembly: GCA_947652735.1. Lineage (GTDB taxonomy): Bacteria > Bacillota > Clostridia > Lachnospirales > Lachnospiraceae > Coprococcus_C. The sequence continues at coordinate 25,478 of CANTEG010000016.1, forward strand.
TTCCTTTGCTACATCCTCAACATACTGTTTTGTCTGCATATACTTCTCCTGAGCCTCCATCTTCTCCCTCTCGAGCTGGGCTTCCTCTATCTTCTTTTCCAAAGTTCTTTCCGTAACCGCAAGCTCACGGCTCTGGGAGTATAAATCTGATATTTTGAACACCGATGCCATACAAACAACCACAACTGCAATAACTATAACAAAGCTTGCAACCCCTGATTGTTTTCTAGTCGATTTTTTTCTTCTTGCCATCTCTACACCTACTTAATAATAAAGCATACCTATCTATTTTTTGTCTTAAGCGTAATTCTAAACTTTTTTCTAACATTTTTCAACACTTTATTACATTTTTTACCTAATTTCTTTATAAACCCTATCATGTAATCAGCAAAGTACATGAAAACCTTACTAATTGTATAATGATATACAAGTGCCCCTATAACCATTCCAATGAATATGTAAAACCGGAAGCTGCCATAATTATACCTGTTAACACTTGCAATTGTGACACATGCTGCCAGCAGCCAAAAAAACAGGTCTGATAGTGCAATAAAGAAATAGTTGTGACTTATCATGCGCCTTATGCACCGAATGATATCATAGCCAAAGCAAAGCACGGCTCCTAAAAGCATACTGATTATAAGCGTATCAACCTGACCTGCGATAAAATCATGCATCCTACCTGAACAACCTTCCGAATATTTTAGATGCAACCTTGCCCGGTTCCGTTATCTCCGAGTATTCCATGCTGTCTATTCTTCCTGTAAATTCCAGTTCACAGGTCTCGCTGTCAAGTTTTGACATATGCAGCTCCGCTCCCTTTATCGTCAGCTTCCCCATATCTGTATTAAGCTCTGCACGTTCTGTATCAAACGAGAGAACCTTATGTACACCTGTTATAATACCATTCTTTCTTCCGTCAAGACAAATTCTGTGGTTTGTCACAGCTTCCATACGTCATTCACCGCCAAAAGAAAAATCATATAAAACATTATATGTCATACAAGTCCTACAGATACCTATACATTTCTTTTGCTTCTTCTTTTTTGCTCGTATCAGCTATCATTGTAACCTCGGCTTTAACAGATTTATTTCCAAACGCTATTTCTATAACATCCCCCACCTTAACATCATATGATGCTTTTACGACTTTATCATTAACCATCACTCGTCCTGCCGTACATGCGTCATTGGCAACAGTTCTCCTTTTTATCAGACGTGAAACCTTTAAATATTTATCTAATCTCATAATACCTCCAAAATAAAAGAAATAATATTATTTATGAAAAGAAAAAAGCGCCATCGGCGCTTAATTTCTTAATTTTCCCAAAACCCAGAACTAGTTGATAGAATCCTTTAATGCCTTACCAGCCTTAAACTTAGGAGCCTTTGAAGCAGCAATCTTCATTGTCTCGCCTGTTCTTGGATTTCTACCTTCTCTTGCAGGTCTCTCAGCTACCTCAAATGTACCAAATCCAACTAACTGAATCTTCTCGCCCTTCTTTAACTCATCAGCAACTGTCTCAGTGAAAGCCTTAAGTACCTTCTCAACATCAACTTTCTTAAGTCCTGTCTTGTCAGCCATGCTTGCAACTAATTCACTCTTGTTCATCGAAAAATTCCTCCTATAAATAAAAAACGTTTTGATTACCTATTGATATTCAAGTAATCCCCTTTTACATGAGCTTTTTAAAGCCCTACGCATACTTATACCCTTTTAACCAGTATTTGTCAAGTAAAAAAGCTGTTAAAGCTGTCAAAAGCAGTCACTTAGCCCTCCATTTGTCTTCCTAAGAAGTTTGCCGCTATGATTGCCGCCTTCCATTCACTTTCTCCCACAGGCTTTTCCCCTTCCTTACTAAGAAGAATCACCGCGCCGATGGCATCACCCTCGCTTATAATTGTCTGAACAATTTGTCCCGAATATTCATTTTCTCCGTTTCCGAGAATTTTAATGAATTTCTTTTCACCCTTTTTGGCAACAATTGACTCCCTGTCATTAATTGCCTCCTCAAGTTCCCTGTGAAGACTTCTGCCGAGAAGCTCCTTTTTCGGAATTCCTGCAACTGCTATGATCTGGTCCCTGTCGCACACGCATACACCGCACCCAAGTATTTGTGCCGCTGCTTCCACATATTGCTGTGCAAATACACTCAGCTCTCCGATTGGAGAATACTTTTTCAGTATGATTTCTCCTTCTTTATCAGTAAATATTTCCAACGGATCTCCCTCACGTATCCTTAAAACACGTCTGATTTCCTTTGGTACTACTATTCTTCCAAGTTCATCTATTCTTCTGACAATTCCTGTTGCTTTCATATTATTTCAACCCTTTCTTACAGATTTTCATTCATTTAATCGTGATGTTAGTATCTGTAAGAAACGGAAATTTATACACAACAAATTTATTAAAATTTTTGTAGAAGCATGTTGGCTGACAGGTAGGAATTGAAGCTATAATTATCAAATCCGTGTATACCCAGCAAATTAAGCAATAACGGTAAAATAACAATAAGTGACAGCAAAATCACTGTATAATTACTGTTTTTCATAAGTTTGCATACGCAGGCAGTTATTATGCTTATCAAGCAAATAGCAACAAACCTTATCAGGTACATTACCACACAATATCCCCATATACTCATGTTGGTACCCACCACCGAAAGCCGCATGAGGGACACACAGTTAGCGTTTCCGTTTGTAAATCCAAATTCTTTGCCTGCCCACACAAACTCTGTTAAGTAAATCATAGAAAACATTACAAAAATATAACACAGTACTATAAACGCTTTTATCACCTTTAGTTTTTTATATTTTGCACTTATGTTTATTAGCTTATCCATACCATATCTATATTCCTCACCATACATAAATGCCACAGCTATAAGTACGGCAAGCATAACTACCACCGCGTTCTTAACATCGTTTTTATATGTGTCATTTCCAAATATGTAGTTCCATCCTCTGTCATATACAAACTCTACATCACGTTCAGAACGGGATAATATATAATCCACGTACTTCTTGCATCTTAAGATAGCCCCTTCTTTTTTTAGTTCAAGAAACATCGGCTGAGTAAGCTGCTCATATTCCTCATATAATATATTTCCATTATTATATTCCTCACTCAATGCACTAGTGTCATCCCGCAATTCCTGCATCCTTATGACTTCAGAATTAATAAAATCGATCTTATCATCGGTAATTTCACCTTCTATCTGTTTCATATAATAGCGATAATACAACTCATTCTCATTCCATCCTGCATGTTTATCTTTATATACTGCTACCTGAAACATTAAAACTACCATCAACACGGCAACCACCTTATATCCAAATAAAAACTTATACCCATCAAGCATAATCAGCCCATGAATTCCGTCCTTTTTTCCTTTACTGCGATACCTCGCAACACTCCTATACTCCAACTCCTTTCGGGCAAATATGTATGTGCACAGCCATAGCAGAACAATAATTAACACGGAAAAAACCAGTGTATCCACAAAAAGCGCTGATATTGGTTTGGTAAATATGTTATAGTTGTAATATTTATAAAACTCCTGAGGATTAAGCATATTTACTATTGTCATACGTTTCAACACCATATTGTTCATCAATTTACCCATAGCATATACAAAAAATTCCACAACACATAATATGCCAATCAATACATACATGATAACCTCATTTGATGAAAGTGTCGTAATTAATACCGCAAGCACAGTAAGTATTCCATATATAAATATTTTGTGAATTCCCACACTGACAATAAAGCTTCCTATATTCCCTGTTACAGCAGTTTTTGAATACGCCAGCATGGATTGCAGTGGAACACGCATTGAGACTTTGCCATATAATTCTATAGCCATACCGATATTGGCAATATATACGACAATACCAAATAAGCAGATATACAAAAGTGCAGATAATGCCTTTATCAATATGAGCCTTCCGTCACCATATCTTGTCGCCTTAAGCAGATTCAACATACCACTTTTTTTATCCTGCATTATCAAAATATTGACTACTATAATAATCACAACCATCACAATGATATCAGATGCAAAAAAGCTCAGTGCCCGTTCCAAACCATAGCTTCCCACAAATTCAGGCAAAATTCCACTAAATTCAGAGTAATCTTGTTTTGTTTTTTTGAAATTTTTTTTTGAAAAATCATCCTGAAAAATCGAAACCCGACTACCCTCATCAGCATTGTCCATAACTTCCTGTATATACATGCCGTACTCCTGTACAGACATATATTCATCAAATAATCTTTTATAAACAGGCGACCCCATATCATTCATGTAATTGTCCAAAATAATATCAGGCTGACTTTCGGCTTCTTGTTTAACGCGTTTGTATTCGGATGGGTTAATTTCGTCCATTGAAAAGGAAATAAGTACAATCCCCATATTTAATAACAGCAACCCAAGCATAATCAGCCATAACTTACGATTATTAAAGACAATGAATATTTCATTTTTTGCAAATCCCAGCATAATATCTCACCCTCCAAACACATAAAGATATACATCTTCCAAATCGGGCTTGACATTTTCTACGTTACCTTTCGGTACATCTTCAGAAATAAAACGCATTTTTGTGCTCTCTCCGTAACGAACAGCACTGGAGACCAGATACTTCCCCATATAATCAGCAGCCTTATCTGTATCAACCGTCAATTCCCATACTTTTCCTTCAAGCTGCCGCTGCATATTTTCAGGAGAATCAATCTCAACAATTTCTCCCGTCTTCAACAAAATGACTTTACTTGCAATGTACTCTATATCCTGCACAACATGGGTAGCAATCAGTATAATCTTATCCTTTGCATTTTCAGCAATCAAATTTCTTGCATGAATGCGTTCCTTGGGATCCAGACCTGCCGTAGGTTCATCAAATATTACTATTTTGGGATTTCCTAAAAACGCTTGTGCAATCAGAAGTCTCTGCTTCATTCCTCCCGAATAACCACCTACTTTTTTATCAAGAACATCCGATAAATTTACCTTCTTTGCAATTGCTTCTATGGCATCCGACAACTCATTTTTGTTCATCCCCTTAAGCAGCCCCATATAATTCAAAAACCTTCGCCCCGTAAAGAACGGAAACAACTCCTGTTGCTGTGGCATGTAACCAATCAATTTTTTATAATCGTCTCCCATTTTGGCAATTTCTGTACCATCCAGAAAAATATGTCCGTCTGTCGGCTTCATATTTTGAACCAACAGCTTCATAAGTGTAGACTTCCCTGCACCATTTGGTCCAAGAAGTCCGTATATGCCCTCTGTCAACTGACAATTCACGTCATTCAAAGCGAGTAAATTTTTATACTTTTTTGATAGTGATTCAAGCACCAACTGCATTTTATCCCCCCCCAAATTTCGGAAACTGAAACCCATTCATATTTTTCTTTCATTATAAAAGTGCTATATTCCCTCTTTAATTTCAATCCATGTCAGGCTTTCTCGCTGTTCCTCTGTCAAATCCTCATATGGTATGAAGTTTTCTTCCAAAAACACACTCCAATCCCTCACCGCATTATTACTTATATCACCCGGCAAAAAGTCTCCCGGCTTGTAACCTGTATAATCCGTTGCATCTATATACACAACATTGTTATCACGGTCTACCATGTATAAAATCGACATATATGTTCCCTCGTCTGAAAATGATGTATTTGCAATATACCATCTATTTTCTTTATAATCATACAGTGCCTTTTTATAATCACTGGCTACTACATGCATGTATCCGCCAAGCTGGTCAATTCTTGCTTCCTTGGCAGTAAAAAGCTCCTTTGTCTCCACAAAGCTGTCATCACATTCCCATATTGTAATTTTATTTACATCCCCCAAGGCCCTGGTTGCCAGATACTTGTTGCCTTCATCAATTAAAATTTGGGGATAAACATTATCAAAGGTTCTCAGCACAGAAGCAGTTCCTGTACCCAAATTCACTTCCTCGATTACGTTCTTCACATTGCCCAGCCCTGTATCACCCTCTATATAATCGTGGTCAATATATAATGTACCCTGAGCACGACCTCCAATAATTTCCACCCCCTCCATACATCTTCCTTCAGTATAATCATAATTCTTTATACGCTTAAGCCTGTCCCATCTGATATTATATGCGTATATGGCATTATCAAAATTATATACATTTACTTGAAATTCCCCATGCATGGTATATGCCGTAAAGTATATTGTATCCCCCATAGCCATCATACTTAGGATTGCACCTGAAGCAGCCGAATATATTTCTTTTCTTTTTGCTCCATCATTTCTGATTCTTATTAATTTAATATTACCTTCATATGACATTTCCCCATTTTCATCCCAACTAACATCATTGTCAAAATATGATACATATATATAATCCTGATAAATCAGCATTTCAATTCCCATTCCCGGAACATACGCATTACACGTCTTGTCATTATGTTCACAGTTTGCCCTATTGCAGACAATTACCTCTTTTCCTGTGGCATTGTCAATAAAACATAATCTATTATCCTTAACAAAATACATTCCATTATCGCTTATTACCTGCGTTTCTTTACCATACACAATTTCATCAGGAAACTTTTTGTTTAGCTTTACTATTATAAAAACTGCCAATGTTAAAGCAACTACTGTCAACAAAGAAACTGCATATTTAATGATTCGTTTCATATTCGTCCTCCTTTTATATTGCAACCCATAAAAGAAAGCAGGAATATCCAGTCACCTTTACACATAACCAGACATTCCTACTCTATTGTTTTAATAATTCACCGTACAAGAACCATATATTCTTGTCGGATTCGGATAAATTAGTGATACCGCAAGAAAGGTTCCCTTCTTTACACTATTTTTTGCTGCCGTTTCATAATCACGATTATTTGCCGAAACACTCACAGTTGTTGTCAGACAATCCTTATCTGCCTCAAACGCATTTTGAACCCATGAATCTCCTTTTGTCATCCTCATTTTGCCAAGTAGATTTTTATTTCCCTGTTCCCACACATATACAACATATGTTCCAGATGACTCAAATAAACCCGAACCAACCGTCGCAGCATCAGACTTAATACTCACCATGCTGACAGCCATAAGTATCACCATAATCGTTGCCGTTACTTTCTTCTTAAACACATTTGTCATATTAAATCTCCCCTTTGTATTTTACTTTTTTATTAAATGTACATCAGATGGAATCATTAGTTTGAACAAACCAATTTTACGATATGAATGTAATCTACAATGCCAAAACGGTTGTCCTTTAATATCCTCCCCCCTATATTAATTTCCCACCGTATCACTACATTTTGTAAATATTATCTTCCCCGCCAAGAGTTGTAACCCGTGCAGAATTTATGAGCTGATTCTAGCACATTCGCCATTTTCTGTCAATGTATATACCAATAGTATATATGACACACAATATAACACATTCTACATTTCATGCTCATAAATTCCAAACGGACTTAGCAACATATTTATCACATTATTGTCATTATATATATTATCCCAGTTTCAGTATTCCAAAAGTCTGAAGCAGTAGCAACACCAAAAACAATGGGGCTATGAACTTAATCATCACAACATAAAGTCGTTTTCTTCCCATTTTGCAATTGCTTTTTTCGACCTCGTCAATTATCGTATCAGGCTTTTGTATCCATCCGATAAGAATACAGGTAAGCAGTGCAACAATCGGCATCAGACAGTTATTGCTTATGTAATCCATAATATCCAGTATCTGGGCAGTTGCCCCTTTTGCCGCATTCGGGAGCGTTGCTTCAAAATAAAGCTTATTGTAACCAAGACACACAATTACTCCTCCCACAAGGGCAATCATTCCTTCGATTGCACCTGCCTTATTTCTTGACATATGAAACTTATCCATAATACTTACAACAACAGCCTCCATAACCGACACCGCACTTGTGATTGCCGCAAATAAAACCATTGCAAAAAATATACATCCCATCACATTTCCAACTGCTCCCATCGCCTTAAATACTTTAGGTAACGATACAAACATAAGGCTCGGTCCCGAGCTCATTCCCTCTGTTCCCATAAATGTATAAACAGCAGGAATAATCATTGCGCCTGCAAGGAACGCAACACCTGTATCAAATAATTCTATCTGGTTGATTGACCTGCCAAGGTTTGCATCATCCTTTACATAGGAACCATATGCAATCATAATACCCATGGCAACACTAAGACTGAAAAACAATTGTCCAAGTGCATCTATAAACACCGTAAAAATCTTTCCTATTGTTATTCCCTCAAGATTCGGTATAACATAAACCTTAAGTCCCTCAAGTCCTGTTCTTGTAACACCGTCATCTCCCGTATGTGAAATCGTAAGTGCAAATATGGATATACCGATAACCATAAGAAGAAGTATCGGCATGATTATCTTTGAAGATGATTCAATGCCCTTGTTTACACCCCTGAAAATAATAAATGCTACTACCGCCAAAAATATAAGCATCATAATTACCGGTTCATATTGCTGTGAAATATAACTGCCAAAATAACCATCTTCTGCCGCTTCCACGCCTTGTCCCGTAAGAAATACAATGAAATACTTTAATACCCAGCCGCCAATTACACAGTAATACGGCATAATGATAACAGGAACGATACAGGCTATAATCCCTAAAAATCCCCACTTTTTATTCAGCTTGCCATATGCGGTCAGCGGGCTTTGCTTTGTCTTTCTTCCTATCGATATTTCAGTCGTAAGAAGGGCAAATCCAAATGTGAGTGCCAGCAATATATATACTACAAGGAATAGTCCTCCGCCATCCTTTGCAGCAAGATAGGGAAACCTCCAAATATTTCCAAGCCCCACTGCACTTCCTGCCGCAGCAAGCACAAACCCCAGCGAACCGCCAAAGGAATTCCTTTTCTTTTGATTCATAAATATATCCTCCCTATTTCAGGACAGTGTTCATTGCGACATGTCCTATATTCCGTCCTTTGATAATACCAATAATTAGTGGTAAAGTAAAGGCTTTTCAGTCCGTTATTTCCCTCTTGTCTTTTTGTGATGGGTTGTCTATCAAGTTTCCGTCGTAATCAAACCTTGAACCGTGGCATGGACAGTCCCAACTTAATTCATCAGGATTCCAAAGCAATTCACAGCCCATATGCGGACACCGAATGGAAATTCTATGGATAATTCCGTTTTCATCCCTATAGGATGCATATCTGCGAAATCCTTTCCTCACAATTCCCCCATGCCCCTTTTTCAAATCCTTTTCTTTTGCGCATGATAAAACATGATAACCAGTCAAAAGCCCCCTGATGCTGACACCTACGTCAATTAAAAAATCACGTGCACATATAAACGGATGAAACCGTTGTGGAGAAAATAATTTTTGATACGGATTCTCATTTCCACAAATTTCATCGCTTATTATCATCGCCGAAACCATGGAAAATGTCATGCCCCATTTCTTAAAACCCGTTGCTACATACCAATATGGGCGAAACCATGAATATTTGCCTATTAGAGGGAGCTTATCATGTGTCTTACAGTCCTGTGCCGACCAACATGCCACCTCTTTCCCCTCTGTCATGTACCTTTTTGCCTGTGTACGAAGCATAAAATAGCAACCACCACTTTCATTTTTTCCTGTACGGTGCGAACAATCTCCAACCAAAAGTAAATAGCCTGCATTTCTAAGGGATAGTCCATTCTTGTCTATACTGTAATACATTCCATCCAGCTTTTTTGCGCCTGAAAATGCAATAATATAGCTTCTCTCCTGATGCTGTCTCAAAAAATAAAATCCCGGAATAACTGGAAACGGATAATGTGTTGTAAACACAATGTTCCCCGCAACTACCGTTCCATGATTCGTCGTGATTTTATGTCCTTTTACAGAATACACCTTTGTCTTTTCATATATTTTAAGTTTTTTTGATATTTCTTTTAGGAATTTCAGGGGATGAAATTGTGCCTGATTTTCAAAACACACTGCCCCTGCCGTAGAAAACGGCAGATTAACATTTTTCACATAGGATGCAGGCAGACCAAGCCCTACTGCCGCCCTTGCTTCCCTGACTAATTTTTCTTTATCCCGCACGGAATATAGATATGAGGGAAGTTTCTCGAACTCACAGTCTATATTATTTTCTTTGATGATATCCTGATATCTTTGTATTGCTTCCTCATTTGCCCTTGCATATAATTTTGCATTTTCAATGCCATATTTTTTTATTAATTCCTCATATATTAAATCATGCTGACTTGTAATTTTTGCAGTTGTATTTTTTGTCTGCCCGCTTCCAATCCTGTCCGCTTCAAGAACAATCACCTGACGTCCCTTTTGTTGCAGAAAATACGCAGTTAAAATACCAGCCAGCCCAGCCCCGATTACAACGGTTTCCACTGACATATCCGAAGAAAGTACAGACCTGTCCTGTATCGTTGTTGTTTTACTCCATATCGACTTCATGTTATTCTCCAATTCCATTTTATAGTTTGATTCTGCTATGATTATAGTTTTCACTATTTATGGAATATTAAACGGAGAAATTGGTAATTTGATGGTTGGAAGTGATTTTGTTAATTCTTTTCGGAACATTTTTTGTTACATTGGTTGCTTACATAGATATAATAATTATTTGATTACAAATCAAAAATAACTTTATCCTATTTTCTTTTATACATTTAATATTCCTTTCCTATCTTTTAACATTAAAATTATTTCTTCTCTCGTTATCATATTCTCTCTATATTTTTCTAGAATATTTAATAATGTATATGTTTCAATAATCAAACTGCCATTTCTCTTTGCCAAATCAATTTGCGTATCCTTGACAGGTTCTCGCTCAGAAAGCGGTTTAGCCTTTTGATGATTTATAATTAGTAATGCCTTGATATCTTCTGTACATTTATCTTCATGTTCATCCAAATAACTTTGGTAATGAACATCTAATTGCGATATGTTTTCATTTTTCACATTGTGATTAACGCCTTTTATTTCTCCAATAAAAACTATATTATCTATTTCAAAAAGAAAGTCCTCCTTTTTCTCATCAACAAAATCCGATAAATCACATCCTAACAGTTCTTCCAAAATCGAAAAAACAACATTAACCAACTCGTCTCCATTGACAAACAACGCTGACTTCAATCTCATATTTTCAGACAATCTTTCTTCAGATATTTTTATTTTCTCCTGTAAATTTTCTATTTTTTCTTGACAGTTTATAATTTCTTCCTGCTGTATCTTATCATCAAACATTTTAATTTCATCCATCCAAGCAGGAATATCTTGTTTATCTTCCAGTATATTTAACTTCCTAAGAATATTTAATAAATCTTTATCTGACTCAATTTTTAATGTTGTAAAAATGACTTTACCGATATGTACCATGGTAGCTTTACGGCTTTTATTCGATTCTGCCATAGCATCTTCTACATATTTAAAATAAAATGCAGCATCATAATTTTTACCATCTATATTCGTTTTGGTATTTTCATATGATAATTCAAAAGCCGATATAGGAAAATATAAATACGACAATATACTATGAATCAGATACTTAAGCATATCTTTTATTTCTTTTTTATATTGGTATGCATAAGAAGACCAATAATATTTATATTCTACATTTTGTGGTAATATAATAACTATTTTTGACGTCTCACTTCCTTCTATCATCTCAGATATACTTTCAAAATCATTAATACTATTAATGCTATTACAATCCCGCCCATTATATACCCATAAGAAAGGAGAACTCAAGTCGATAACCGTTATTTCATATTCATCCAATGACCGTATATCATGTAAAGAATATTGCTCTATTCCTTCCATATTATTATATTTATCTTCTTTTCCGTTATACGTTGCAACTTGTATCAAATTTCCACCCTCTCTTTTTAATAATTTATTATTTTTCTCCTCGCTCAAAAATTTTACCCATTACTCCATTTTCCATATCATCAATACTATAAACATATTCCATAACTTCAAACGTCTCCCTCAGATTCCCTTTGGCACTTCTCCAACCAATTCCATCCGTAAACCAAACAAATGTAAAACCATCGATGGTATCTGCTTCCTGCGAAAGCATTTTATAGCTCCTTGCAGTTTCATTTAACTTCGAACCTCCTCCACCATAGAAGTTCGTTTCAATACCATATATCATATTATCCGTCTTTATTACAAAATCAAATCTCTTCGCAGCCTTGCCCTGATTTGAAAGTGCCGACAAATCAATATTCCACTTTTTTTCAATATCTTTTAAATACATTTCCTTAAAATAATCAACATTTTTCTTAAATCCTGCTTCTAATATGTACTTCTCCACCAAGTCTTCCATCTGGTGACCACCGCGATTTTTACGTCCATTGGAATCAAGTCCCGTCTCAATGCCCAATGCATAATCAACAAGATTATTTACCAAATGATTTGCAATCATATCAAACAGCCCCGTTTTTCGCATGAATACTTTATACTGTTCCACACTATAATTAATTTTCTTAAAATTATATAGGAACGCCCCATCTTCGTCCTGTGCATATATTTCATATTCCCGCACTGCAAGAAGTAATGGTATACATTGCAATGTTTCAGGATACTTTGAAACTATGTTCTCGAAATCTTCCTCAATATTTTTTGAGCCAATCAGAGAATTTAAAATATTCAATTCCACCTTAATACTTTCTACATTTCTTACTACCTTTTTAAAGTCAATATAATAATCATAACTTGAAATACTTGATCTAAACTTACTCAACCATTTATCAAAGTCCCTGTTATTCATCCTTTAATTTCTCCAATCTTCTCTTAGATATTTGCAAGTATTCCTCACTGATATCTATTCCAATAAATTTGCGTCCAAGTCGCTCTGCGACAACACCTGTCGTCCCAGAACCACAAAACGGATCCAAAATCACCTGTCCCTCTTTTGTAGCTGCCATCACTATTCTTTCAAGCAAATATTCAGGTTTTTGTGTTGGATGCTTTCCCTCTGTTTTCTCAGATGGTTTAGTAAGTGAACCTGACCACACATCTTTCATCTGCTTTCCATTATTCATTTCTTTCATTCGTTGATAATCAAAAAAATAATGAACCTTTTTTTCATTCTTCTTTGCCCATAAAATGGTTTCAGTAGAATGTGTGAAACATCGACATGCTAAGTTCGGCGGGGGATTTGTTTTCTGCCAAGTTATATTATTTATAATTTTAAATTCTTCCTGTTCCAATGCCATACCAATAGAATAGATATTATGTAATGTCCCTGATATCCAAATAGTTCCATCTGATTTAAGTACCCGTTTACACAGCTTAATCCATTTCCTATTAAATTTGTGTTTTTCTTCAATGCCAGTTCCATCTTTTGAAAGTTTGTCCCATGAGCCTTTATTTACCGAAATCATCTTCCCACCTTGACAAGTAATTCCACCATTACTTAAAAAATATGGTGGGTCTGCAAATATCATATCCACAGTTTCTGATTCCATTTTTGTTAATATATTGAAAGAATCACCTAATATCAGCTGTGATTCATCCGTCTCATAATATAATGGCATTTTTTTTATAAATAAGTTTTCCATTAAAACCTCATTAATAGTTACATATAATTACTTCTTCACCCACTCTGTTAGATGCATCTGAATTAATAAAGCGTTTTACACTTACAACATCTATTTTGTAACCTTTGTTACCATACAATTCGTTTATAAATTTGGTGTTGTGATTTGTCAGCATACAATAACATCCTCTAGCTGTTAAATTATCATAGAGCATTGCCAACCTCCTATGGCTTTCTATATCAAATCCTTCTTTTGTATAAGACTCAAAGGATGTGGGATTTAATGGAGCATACGGACTATCAAAAAAAACAAAGTCCCCCTTTACAGCATTTGTGCAAGCACTCTCAAAATCACCATCCATTATGGTTACACCTTTAAGAGCCTCCGATACATTCATAATAAGTTTTTCTTCCACAGACGCAGTTCTACTTTGGTTGTATGGAACATTAAATAATCCTTTTCCATTTACCCTATACAAGCCATTAAAACAATGTTTATTAATAAATACAAACAATGCCGCCAATTCCACATCATACTCATCTCTCATTAGTTTATCATTGTAATGTTCACGAACAGCATAATAATATGCCTTTCCATCCTCCCACATTTCTCTATCCAATCTGTTCACTTCGTTAAGAAATGCTTTTGGCTGAACACAAATTTTTTTATATACATTAATTAATGCCTTGTTAATATCATTTATCAATGCATTTACAGGTGACAATTCAAACAGTACTGCACCACCACCTACAAACGGCTCATAATAGTTATTATATTTTTCAGGCATTCTCTCCTTTATTTGTGGAAGCAACTGCCGTTTCCCTCCAGCCCATTTCACAAATGGAGCGACACTTGAATTACTCATTCTGATTCCTCTTCTCTATGTCTACAAAAGGACAACCTTTTACATATCTATTATACTTGCAAACATACAAAATAACAACCACGACTTTCACTCCTTGTGAATCAATTTACTTTTGAAACACAAATATATATTCATGTGCCAACAGAAGAAACTTATTGTTCTGTTTTTCCCAATAATTTGTAGAACGACAATTATGCTGTTCCTTAATAATAATCTCTTTATTCATAAATCCTGCCTGTAAAAAACAATCCATCATACGAAACCCTAAAGGTACAACTTTCCCATATTTTCTTACATCTCCTATCATTACAGCACACATTTTGCCTTTTTTGAGCACACGGAAAGCTTCTTCTGCCGCCTTTTTCATCTCAACCAAAAACTCATCCACAGCAAGCAAGGAAATATCCCCTTTTATCTCTTTACTATATTTGATGATATTGGCATATGGTGGATGCGTACAGATAAAGTCAATGCGACCATCATTGATAAAATGTAAATCTGTAGCATTGCCATTTCGTGTAAATATTTTTGAATTTGCTTCACATTGGAATTGTAAATTTGTTTCAGAAATTGAAACGGATTGAGGATTGATGTCAACACCTATCGCATTACGATTAAGTAATTTCGCCTCGACCAAAGCTGTCCCACTGCCCATAAATTGATCCAAGACCCAGTCGCCAGGATTAGAATAGCGAAGTATCAGATTTCTTGGCACATACGGTGACCAATTCCCACGATATTTTCCTGAATGCGTTGCCCAACCTCCTCTGTCTGCAAACGACCAGACTGTCGTTGATTCAAGCTTGAAATTATTTGGTTGTAAATTTATAAGACATCCCTCCTTTTATTTCCATTGATTGAAGTACTCTAAAACACCCACCATACCGTTTAGCATGAATGCTCTCATGACATCATTTTCAAATCTTATTTTATTCTCATCAGAAAGTTTATTATAGTCCTGTTGTATCTCTTGTATTTTATGCACTAGTCCTATTACAAATTTATCATACTCGTATTTTTCTTCTTGAATTGATTTCATTATAGCTACTCCTTTCACTGATGATAACAATAAGTCTATACCAAATTCTTCAAAAAATCCACCTCTATTTCCTTTCACAATAAGTGAATTTATATTAATCATATATCATGAGATAATATTCACAAATAGTGAAAGAGGCGTTTGTATGCATTTCAACAATGATACTGACCTATATCATGTTATAGGCACAAATATAAAATATTACAGAGAACAAAGAAAAATGACTCAAGTACAGCTTGCTGAGCAAGCACAAATCAGCATCAGCTATCTGTCTAAAATCGAGGCTGCCGGGTGCAATAAAAGCCTGTCTATATCTGTTTTAAACCAGATCGCTAATGTACTTTGTATTGAAATCAGTCAATTTTTTAAGGAGGTAGATGCATAATGACTTACGATAAAATGAAAGCTATTGTTTTAGACCTTCCTTTTGATACTATGACCGAAGTCTATAACAACAAAGAACAAGCAATTCTAATTTATCGTCCCAGCACGTTATCTGAACGATTTAAAAACTATGATGTTACTACAAACTTTCAAATTTTTCTAAGAATAGGCGACGACAAACCATTCCGTCCAAATCACTTACGCCTCCTCATTGATTTAAAATTACGCGCAAGAGAACTTCCACAAGCAAAAAAAGAGCTTCTCAACGCTTTTGACAAAATATTTTATGGTGAAGAACCTCTATCTGCAATTAAACCATTAACCCACATTCGTTTTACTCAATATATTAATCCTATCGATATTACTGCTATATTAGCTCAGTTATTCATAATTGAACAAGACATCGGATATGGTAGGAAAAGTACATTTAACCCACCATCATTATATATACATGGTTGGATTCGTACATTTATCGAAGCAGACCAAGAAATAGACCAAGTAGTATATCGTATCTGTAAGAATACACCTCCAGCAGTAAAATATACGTGTCAGGATAACAAAAATCATCCTAAATACAATCCAAATGCACCATTACTGTGGTATGTAGATTAAGAAAGTGGTAAGATGCTTCACTATAAGCATCTTACCACTCTTTTTAAAAACAAAGATTTTCAAATATTATCTCTTTGAGAACTGTGGTGCACGTCTTGCTGCCTTGAGACCGTATTTCTTTCTTTCCTTCATACGTGGGTCTCTTGTTAAGAAGCCAGCCTTCTTGAGCGCTGGTCTGTAATCAGCGTCTGCCTGAAGCAATGCTCTTGAAATACCATGTCTGATTGCTCCTGCCTGACCTGTAAATCCACCACCATGAACATTAACAAGTACATCAAACTTTCCAGTCGTACCTGTTGTTACAAATGGCTGCTGAACGATTACCTTAAGTGTGTTAAGACCAAAGTAATCTTCCATGTCCTTCTTGTTTATCGTTATTTTTCCAGTACCCGGTACGAGATATACTCGTGCAATACTGCTTTTTCTTCTACCTGTTCCGTAAAATCTTGTACTCTTAGCCACGAACATTTCCTCCCTTACTAATACTTAATCTCTAAAGCTTCTGGTTTCTGTGCCTGCTGCTTGTGCTCAGGTCCTGCGTAAACATGAAGCTTCTTAATCATCTGTCTTCCAAGTGGTCCCTTTGGAAGCATACCCTTTACTGCAAGGTAAATAACGTCCTCAGGCTTCTTTGCAAGCTTTTCCTTAAGTGTCTGCTCTTTCATACCGCCAACGTAATCAGAATGGTGATAATAAATCTTCTGATCCATCTTCTTGCCTGTAACCTTAATCTTCTCGGCGTTGACTACTACGATATAGTCTCCTGTATCAATATGTGGTGTAAATGTCGGCTTGTTCTTTCCTCTTAAAATACTTGCAATTTCAGATGATAAACGGCCTAATGTATGTCCAGTGGCATCAACAACATACCACTTTCTTTCAATGTTTGATGGGCTTGCCATAAAACTCTTCATTGTGGTTCCTCCTTAAACTAATCCAAAATATATCATAGATTGACAGGACTAAAAAGCCTTGTCCATAGGAAATAATTTTATTCCTATATCATGCAGGCATATGCAATCTTAGCTGAAATGTCCGAAACAGCCCATATATCATACCCGCAAATCTAATTTACATTTTCAAAATCAATGGAGTTCAGATGAAAATGTAAACGTAAAGGACTACACACGGCACCGGGGCTTTGGTGTCATATACAGTCACACTTTTACACAGTTAAATATTATATTACACGAAGCCATGTGTGTCAAACACTTTTTTACGAAAACCTGACAGAAATATCAGAAATATCCATTGCACAAATGGCCATCGTGTAGTCATCCAGTCTTTCCGTATAAAATTTATGTAGTTCCCCCTCCACACACATGTTTTCTATGTCCAGCAAAAAAGAGTCAAGGGGAACACTTATCCCCTTGCCACTATACTTTAAATATGCTTCCTTCATCGTCCATACGCGAAAAAACCGTTCCGTCACAGCATCATTATCATCCTGCCCATCACCTAAAACATAATCGTATTCCGATTTGGCAAAACATCGTTCGGCAACCTTTATATCCTTATTGCGAAGCTCCTCTATATCTGCTCCCACCTCTTGCTTAGAGTACGCGAGCATAACCATGTTTCCCGAATGGGAAATGTTATATTTAAACTCCTCATTCCCTTGCAGGAACGGCTTGCCATGCTCATTTTTTCCTATCACAATCTCCTCAGCCGACAAACCTAACACATCCTTTACTACCTCCTGCAAAAGAAGCCCTGCTGTCATTGACACATATGCCGCCTTTTTATTTTTGAATTTAAGAACCGCCTCCCGCCTTGCAGGATAAAGCATGTTTATAACTCTGTCAAAATTTTTTTCAAGATAGTCGGCATCAACTTTTTTGAATACTACGTTTATTTTCATTTTTTGCTCCGCTATATTCCAATTTTACATTTAGCATATGTTCCGATTTATTTTGTAAACAGGCAGTTTCGGGCTGTATACTTATTTTAATCATACCCTTACTGATTATAAATATCCTCTTTGCTCATTGCGGTAAATGCAAGCATTCCTTTTGCTTTAACCTTGCCGTCAACCAAAACCTTTACATTAAATTTCATAAGCCCGGCACCGCCCATTTCCTTGGTTACTTCTATTTCAAGCATATCTCCCGGAAGTACAGGCTTTAAAAACTTAAAATCATCACACTTTAACAAAACATATATCTGGTTTTCATCGGTTCCCTCACTCTCAATCGTTATGGAGCAAAGCTGTGCTGCCGCCTCTATTACAAGCACTCCCGGCATAATAGGCGCATCAGGAAAATGTCCCGTGAAATATGGCTCATTTATCGAAACACATTTAATTCCCTTTGCATACTCACCTGCCCGCACCTCAACAACCTTTTCTATCATTTGAAACGGCGGTCTCTGTTTTATTCTTTTTTGAACCTCATTTATATTCATCATAATTATAAGCTTAAGCCTCCGTCTAATACAATAACCTGCCCTGTCATATATGAGCATGCAGGTCCTGCAAGCATTGCAACCATGTCTGCAACTTCCTCTGCGGTTCCAAACCGTTTGAGTGGAATATCCTTGAGATACTCCTCCTTTTTATCCTCAGGCAGTTGGTCTACCATGTCAGTTGCAATGAAGCCCGGTGCCACTGCATTCACCCTGATACCGTAAGGTGCCAGCTCCTTTGCCATTGTAGCCGTCATGGAATTCACGGCTCCCTTTGTGGAGCTGTAAACAGACTGCCCCGGCACTGCAAGCTTAGAGCTTACGGAAGAAACATTTATAATAACACCCTGCTTTTTAGAAAACATTTTAAGAACTGCCTGCTGGGTACAGTATAAATATCCCTTTATGTTAAGGTCAAGACATTTACTGATTGTCTCCTCACTCATCATAAGAACAAACTCATCCTTTACAATACCTGCGTTATTCACAAGTACATCAAGCTGTCCGTAAGTATTTACAGTCTCCTTTATCAGTGTCTTCACCTCGTTAATATCAGAAACGTCCGCTTTAATGGCAGTTGCCTCACCGCCACAGGACTTTATGGCATCAACAACCTCATTTGCCGCCGCATCATTAGAATTGTAGTTTACAATGACCTTATAGCCATCCTTTCCCAGTTTTATGGCACAGGCACGTCCAATACCTCTGGATGCCCCTGTTACAAGTGCTACTTTTCCTTCCATACTATACTCCTCACTTATTAAATATCAGTCAGGCGATTGTAAAACTCTGTTTGTGCGAATCCATTGTACAACTAAATTTTAATCATAAAGAGTTTCCCAATCGCCTAAGCAATATCCCATTCTTATTCTGCCTTTTTCAATATAACTGCACTGTATGAACCGCCAACAGCATACGAAGTCGTAAGCACATACTTGTATGCGCTTGTATCAACCATCGCTGTCCTCACTTCATTTTTGTTTACATAATACGCCTTTTGTTCTCCTTGAATGTCTCCCGAAAGCACAAGTGCAGCATGAGCCACCGTAAGAGCACTGGCAGCCGCACGTCCCTCACCTGTTATATTTTTTATACAGTGTACAGGACATGTTCCTCCAAACAATTCACCATATACGGAGCATTCTATATCATCAACGGTTTTCATACCATTGCCAAAGCCGTATATTGCATCGATATCATCCATGGATATACCTGCCATTGCCACGGCATCACGGATTGCATTTGCAAGTCCCTGTTCAGAACCATTTACCTCACCATATACAATTGGTTCATGGGTCATTGCATAGCCTGCTACCTCAGCATACTTTTTCGCATTATGACTTTCTGCGTAAGCACCCTCTTCCAGCGTGATGGTCGTACTTCCGTCCGCCAATGTAAAACCGTTTCCACCCTGATATGTTTCATTTACGCTGTCTGCAATCATACCAAGCTGTCCATACAGCTTATTCATAACACGGCTGTTTTCATCCGTACCTGTTGCAAGCATAACCTTTGCCCTGTTCTGTTTTATTTCATTGTAAGCATAGCACACGCTGCTCATTCCTGCCTGTGCACCATTTGTAACGGTAACATTGTAGCCTCTCATGCCCGTCTTGATGGAAAGATATCCGCCTGCCGCATTATAAACGGTATTCGGGAAATTAAATGCCGAGCCTGCTATCGTTCCATTTTCGGAAATGTGCTCCTGAAACTCATAAACTGTAGTAAGGGGTCCATCACCCGTTCCGATAATCATTCCAAGCTGTTCCGCATTTTCAGGTGTAATCTCTATACCTGAATTTTCTAAGGCTTCAAGTCCTGATATAACCTGCATAATACTAAATTTATCCAGCTTTCTATAGAACGCCATCTTAACGCCAAATTTATCGTAATCCTCTTTGCCTACACTTGCCTCAAGACTTGTGCACTCAGGTGTAATACCTGCTTTTACTTTTTCAATATAATTATCCAGTCCATTTCCAAGAGGACTGACAATACCGATTCCGGTTATGTAAACCTTTTCGTCCGATTCAACCTCATCCATATTTCCCGGATTTTTGCTGAAAATAATACTTGCATTGCTTCCGCCAAATGCAAATGAGTTGGACATAACCGACGTCATTTCCTTGTGGCACATCTCATTTGGTCTGAAATCAAGCTTGCCTGCCTTTTCAGCGAGTGCTTCCATATCCTCATCTGAGTAACCGATTGTTGGTGGTATATCATTTTCCGTAAGAGCCTTAATTGCAAACACAGCTTCTATTGCACCCGCGGCACCGAGACAATGCCCAACCATAGCCTTTGTTGAGCTTACTGTCAAATCATCATTTGCCTCATCAAATATTGTATGGATGGACAAAAATTCAGCCTCATCATTTTTTGCGGTACCTGTTCCATGTGCATTAATATATCCGATATCCTTTGCCGTAAGTCCCGACCGCTCCATAGCTGTCCTTATGGCATACATCTGCCCCAGTCCGTCAGGGCGTGGAGCTGTTATATGATGTGCATCGCTGCTGATTCCTGCGGATAGCACATCACAGTATATTTTTGCATTTCTCTTCATCGCATGCTCATATGACTCAACCACGATTGCACCCGAACCCTCGCCAAGTGTGATACCGTTGCTGTGATTAAATGGGGAGCACGTTTCCTCCGAAAGTGCATGGAGTGCCAAAAACCCAGAGAAGGGCACTGATGCAAAGGCATCTGCTCCGCCTACTACAAAGGCATCCGCCACACCTGCACGGATAAGCTCACATGCATATGCGATACTGATGCTGCCTGCAGCACATGCATTTCCAACGTTTGTTACAACGCCCTTAGCCCCGATATAATTTGCCACATGGTTGGCTATAGAGGCTATACTCATCCTGTTTATATCCTCGGTTTTCTCACCGTTGTTTATATAATTTTCAATGCTGACAACGCCGCCCACGCAGCTTCCCATTATGACACCCACGCGGCCTGCATTTTCCTCATTTACCACAAGTCCCGCATCCTGACAAGCCTCAGCAGAGGCTTTCAGGCAGAGCTTGGAAACCCGATCCACCTTTTTTGCCTCGTCTATATCATCAAGGCTGTCGCATTTAACCTCAGCTCCAAGATTGGCATAGCAGTCAGTCGTATCCACCGACTGAACTTTATCTATACCTGTCTTTCCCGCCAATGCATTTTCCCAGCACTCATCAACACTGTTTCCGATAGCACTTATCATTCCAAGGCCTGTCACAACACAGCGTGTACTGATATCCTTTGCCATTTTGAAACTCTCCTTTTTTGTATTAATTTGATGGGACTGCCGCCTTAATAATCATGCGACAGTCCCTGTTAAATACATATATCTCTACATGTGCTCTACAACATACTTCGTAAGACTTGTAATATTATAAAAATGCTCCTTTGCAACACCTGTCATAGCCACCCCATATGCTGAATCTATACACGCAATAATCTCAAGCGAGTCAACAGAATCAAGTCCGATACCATCACCGAAAAGAGCAATTTCATAATCAAGCTCCTCCTCAGGTATTCTTAAATTCTTTGAAAGCATCCCCTTAATATTCTCTGCAATTTCTAATTCCTTTTCATTCATAATTTTTCTCCTTTTTATTCTTTATTTTTATTTATGCCAAATTGATTTTTTAAATCAATGACTTTGCTTCTACAAATACCTGCATGCTTCTTTAATACAAGTGAGGGTCTTCCCTCCTCGAATTCAATGTTCATTGGCTTGCCGACAATAATATGTATTCTGTGAAATACCCTGAATGTTCCGTCAATACAGATTGGAACAACAGGCACATGCTCCATCTTTGCCAGCATCAAAAACCCCGGTTTAAACTCATCAGGCTCCCTATCCTTGCTTGTTTTGCCCTCAGGGAAAATATACACAGGTTTTCCTTCTTTAATTGTTTCTTTTCCAAGCTCCAGCCACGATGTATCCAGTTCTTTCCTGTCAATCGGTATGTACGGAAGATTTCTAAACAGCCAGTTCAATTTCTTTTTGTCGTACCAGTCTCTTGCAACAAATGTATGGACATCATATTTTCCTAATATTCTGGTAAGATAAAGCCCGTCTACATGACTGGTGTGATTGGAAAACACCACGCAGCCTGCCCCAAATGCAGCAACCGTGTTTTTTTTGTCCTCCCATGTCAGCTTCGGCGGATACATAATTCTAATTACAACATTAGCGATTGCAAATGCACATTTTGCAACACCGCGTTTTATATTTTCAACCAAAGACATACCCTCTACCTCCCGTATGGTCCCACATCAGGTGTGTCCCAATTCATATTTATGGCAGTTTCAAATGTGTTGTGACCAAGCATCGGTCTTTGAAGCTTATTCCATGTCTGTTCAGAAATGCTTTTGTCACGGTAAAACTCACGCCCTGCCTCGGTAAATTTTTCTAAATATTTTTCCACCTTTGCGGCAAAGCCCTTTTCTGACAGCATTCCACCTTGTGGTGCCAGAATTGTCGTGTACTTCCCTGTTCCGCATATTCTGTCAAATTGTGCAAATATTGCATCATAACAGTTGTCTGTCGTTTCATATCCGCATGTTGATACAAGCACAAGTTTCTTTTTCTGTAGCTCAGGATATCTCATATTATGTAAAAATCTGTGATTTTCTTCATCGCCAGGGTTCCCTCTGTATTCCTGAACGTATGATATCATTCTGTCCGTAAATGCCTTTAGCTTGGAGGGCATACCGAAAAAGTATAGGGGAAAGCTCTCAACGATAATGTCATTTTCCATAACCAAACTCCTAAGCTCATCCATATCATCATGTATGACGCACTCCCCCGGCGTATTTTTCCAGCAGACAAAGCATCCCTGGCAGTGGCTGATGTTTTTATCCTTTAAACTTATTTCCGTAACCGTGGCACCTGACTCCATAGCAATTCCATTTACAAATGCTCTTGCAACCTTAAGGGACGCACTAAGCTCTCCTCTCAAACTGCCATTTATCAGTAAAATCTTCAATTTCACAACCTCCCTATGGATATGTTCTTCAAGTGCTTTCTTTTAACATTTGTTCCATCATTTTCAACATAGGATATTTTCACACACGAAACAAAATAAAACAACAATCAATCAGCCTCACTTGTCTGATTTTTAGGCATTTACCATAAAATGCCTAAATTTTTATTTATTTTTGGGGACACGCCGAAAGCTTTTTCTGCCATATTCATTTGTTTCTTGCACATATTCATATTGGTTTTCACACTGCTTGTTTTTTTCGTAATCTGCAATCACCCTGTTTATATTGCCAATCGAAACAGGATATAGCAGTTGTTCCCTGATTTTCTCAGGAGATAACCCCTTTTCGTGCAGACGGATAACTGAATCTGCATAAGCAAATTCAGATACCATTTTACTAAGTGCAGCCTGAAAATATTTATTATCCTCCACGTCCTATCCCTCTTTTCCCTGATAAATTCCAAAACATATGCCCGCTCTATTGATAAAACATACCATAATCATTAGTTACAGTATAGTTTCCCAAAAGAACGGGCATACATTTTTATATTTAGTGCTTATTTGAAATATTTTTTAGTATAACATCAGGTACTTCACTCATTACTGCTATTATATTTTCCATAATCTGAACCGGACTTGGCTTTAATCTGCCCCGAATCCAATCAACCGCAGTTTCTGAAAATGCCTTTGCAAAACCATAAGTTACAGCCTTTAAATCTTCTTCATCAGCTATACCGTCTCCATATACCTTTAAGCTGTTATAAATAGGCTCCTCAGCTATGCTTGTCAGTTTATCGCCAAAAGCATCCCGTCCCATAGACTGATAAAGATACTTTATGAACTCCTCGTTCTTCACGGCATACTGCCCAATCAACCTCAGACTTGCCTTCCATGAATCTTCTATATTTTCCTCATCAAGAACGAAAAGCTTTTGCATCTTTATGTCTATAATTTCCTCCAAAAGAGCATACACATCCTGATAGTAATAGTAAAATGTATTGCGGTTTATGCCACATTTTTCTGTAATTTTAGTCACAGTAATTTTTTCAATGGGCATCTCCTTGGACAGCTTCACAAAACTTTCCATAATGGCAAGCTTAGTAAAATTAGACATAATATGTGTACCTGTAGTCTATTGTATTAATTCTCCTCAAGCTCAGCTAATATTCTGAATAATACGCAGACTTCCTTTTCCTTAGCTGTATCAAAATATTTTTTAAATCTTGAAGCAGCCTCAATCTCTCCTGTTATTGAAATTCTCACAAGAAGATTTCTGGCTGTAAGCATATTTGTTACAACAGTTTCATACTCATCAATTGTATCCTGATTATACTTAAGGTATCCGTTATTCATCAGATACTTTATTCTCTCAAGCATAAGTACTTTATGGTCATACATGACATGAAGCGCCCTGATGTCATAATCAGGCTCCTCTGCATGAACCTGTCTTTCTATTTGGGCAAGGGTCTTATCATAAACCTTGATACCAAATGTTGTATCATTAAATCTGTTCCTCATCATACGGAAATGGTTCTTTGTATCCATAGAGTTAAGATACTCTCTTAAGGTAGTTTTGATAAGCTCAATATCCACATCATAGCAGACAGTATCGCTGTTTTTCATTACTACATAAAGGCCTCTGCCGCCCTTGTAATCATCCTTAAACACATGGTCATCCTTCTCCGTGATAACCTCATAGCCTCTTTCAATATCAGAGAACGAAACTGTATTGTATGAATAGTGATCCTGGAATGTAAAATCACCTACGTAGAATATTTCCTCATCCCTGTTGTAGCCATATATAAACAACTCGTGAGGGAACTTATAGTCAACCTCTGCGTCGCAGAGAATCTTTGCCTCATCAAATACTCCGTATACATATCCATTTAAATCGATAGTCTTTATGATAAAGTCAATAATGTTTCCGCAATAGCTCTCAATCTGTGCCTTAGTAAGAAGTGAGAACACAAGATACGGACACTGTTTCAACGAACTGCTTCCCGGCATCATATCTGTAAGGAGCATCTCATCTCCTGTAAATATCTCTTGTATATTGTAGCAGCGAAGCTGGATATAGTTACTGAAAATCCACTTTTTTGCATTCTCATCGTCTGAAAGGATAGAGAAAAGCGTTGCGTGCCACTGCCATGATGTAATAGTTGGGTAAGTTACCGGTAATTTTTTCATATCTGCCATGTTTTCAATCCTCCAATACTATTTACTGTGCTAATTTTTCTGATATTGTTGCTGCCAAATCTCCAAATGTATCATATGAAGATAACGCAAGCTCATAATCAGAAAATTGTACGTCAAATTTGCTTTCTGCCGCAACAATTAATCGAATCAAAGATACGGAATTCACCCCATAAATATCAGTAATCGAAGATGTCATGTTGATATCTTCAACATCTGGCAAAACGTCGCGAATAACTTCTTCCAGTTTCTTGTTAATCTGTTCCTTGTCCATTCTATATACCCCCTGACAATATTTTATAGTCCAAAAAATATTTTACTATTTTTCACTGAAAAAATCAAGATTATTATGCAATCTGAACAAATTCCCCTGACAATATGGAAGAACAAAGCGTCTTCGACGCTGTAGTCCGAGTCTTAGCAGGTTCCGCAAGAACATGCCAATAGGAAACGAAGTTTCCTATTATAAAACAAAAGAGGCTGCCGCTATAAAGCGGCATCCTCTTTTATAACGTCTGTTGACAATTCTATTAATACCTTGCAGTATTAAGCTTTACGCCAGGACCCATAGTGGAAGCGATAACTACACTCTTAAGGTACTGACCCTTAGCAGCCGATGGCTTAGCCTTGATAACAGCATCTATTAAAGTTTGGAAGTTGTCTGTTAATTGCTCCTCTGAGAAAGAAGCCTTTCCAATTGGCACATGGATAATGTTTGACTTATCAAGTCTGTACTCAATCTTACCGGCTTTAATATCGTTGACAGCCTTTGTAACGTCCATTGTAACTGTACCAGCCTTAGGGTTAGGCATTAATCCCTTAGGTCCAAGCACACGTCCGAGACGTCCAACAACACCCATCATATCCGGTGTAGCAACAACAACATCGAAATCTAACCAGCCGTCATTCTGAATCTTTGGAACCAGCTCATCTCCACCTGCAAAATCAGCGCCTGCGGCTAAGGCCTCATCAACCTTATCACCCTTAGCAAACACTAAAACCTTTACGGTCTTACCTGTTCCGTGCGGAAGTACAACTGCACCACGAACCTGCTGATCTGCATGACGTCCATCAACGCCAAGTCTTAAATGAGCTTCGATTGTCTCATCAAACTTTGCGCTTGCTGACTTCTTAACTAAAGATACAGCCTCTTCTAAGTCATAAAAATTTGTCTTTTCAATAAGCTTTGCAGCCTCTGTATATCTTTTACCTTTTTTCATTTAATAAAAACCTCCTGTGGTATTATCGGGAGCGACCCTCCCACTTTCTGTAATTGATTGCGTCAGCAATCAATTGCCTACGCAATCACTCATTGCACATAGTGCAATTTCTAATGTGATTGCTCCTTTTCTTTTTTTGCCTACGCAATCGCCTATTGTACGCAGTACAATCTCAAATGCGATTGCTTCATTTCCTGTAATTAATCCTCTACAGTTATTCCCATTGAGCGGGCTGTTCCTGCTATCATGCTCATTGCAGCCTCAACAGAAGCAGCATTTAAATCAGGCATCTTAAGCTCAGCGATTTCCTGAAGCTTTGCCTTTGAAATCTTTGCAACTTTAGTCTTGTTAGGCACCGCAGAACCTGACTTAATGCCGCACGCTTTCTTAAGCAGTACTGCTGCCGGCGGAGTCTTAGTTACAAAGCTGAAGCTCTTATCTGCATAAACTGTGATAACGACAGGAATAATCATATCTCCCTGATCAGCAGTTCTTGCGTTGAACTCCTTCGTAAACTGAACAATATTTACACCATGCTGTCCAAGTGCAGGACCAACAGGCGGTGCAGGTGTTGCCTTTCCTGCTGGAATCTGTAATTTAATGTATCCTTCTACTTTTTTCGCCATTATAGCGTACCTCCTAAACATATTGTGGTATTAACGGGGGATACCCTTCCACCTAAAAATAACTTACATCTTTTGAATATCTGTGAATCCAATCTCAACGGATGTGGCTCTTCCAAAAATATCAACCTCGATGGTAACCGTCTGTTTGCTTTCATTGATAGCCTTGATTTCGCCACTGTTTCCTTCCCACGCACCAGTTACAACCTTTATCATATCACCGATGGCAACATCAATCTGAATTTCTTTCACATTGATACCAAGGGTTCTCATCTCTGCCTCCGTCAACGGAACAGGCTTTGACTCCGGACCTACGAAGCCCGTAACGCCCCTTGTGTTACGAACAATGTACCATGTGGCATCATTCATAAACATATTAATAAGCACATATCCCGGAAACAGCTTTCTGGAAACATTTTTCTTTACACCGTTTTTCACTTCCATGACATCTTGAACAGGCACTGCCACTTCAAGTATCTGGTCATGGAGCTTACGGTTTTCGATTGTCTTCTCAATATCGCTTTTAACTTTATTTTCGTAACCTGAGTAGGTATGAACTACATACCATCTGGCCTCGTTGCTGCTTGGTGTTCTCTCCAAACTGCCGCCGCTGCCTACAGTAGTTTCGCTTGCTACTATTTCTGACATATATTCACCCACCTAACCTATTATCTGCTCTAAACCCAATGCCAGCAGTATGTCAACTCCGTAAATAAGACAACCCAGAAGGATTGCCACCACCAGAACAACAATTGACTGCTTAATCAAAGATTCCTTTGTAGGCCATACAATCTTTGCAAACTCTGCTTTAAGCTCTTGGAACCAGCTTCTCTTAAGTGTAGGCGATGTCTCTTTGTTTTTAGCCATATACAATCTCCTTCACATATCTGAATATGCAGATTACTTTGTTTCCTTGTGTACCGTATGAGCCTTACAGAATTTACAATATTTCTTTGTTTCCATTCTGTCCGGATGTGTCTTCTTATCCTTTGTCATATTGTAATTACGCTGTTTACAATCCTGACATGCCAATGTTATCTTAACACGCACAACTTTCCACCTCCATTTTATTTATTTTTTAATTAGACATGGTCTTTTTCGCCTGATTTTAAGGCATAAAAAAAAGACCTTCTTCCATCGCAAGGTATAGAATAACAAAAGGGTCATATAAAGTCAAGAAAAATATTGAAAAATACAAATAAAATATACTGTTATTTTAATTTAATTATAGACAATTTGCAATAAAAATAATATAATAATCTTAACTAACTTTTATTAAAAAGAGAACAAGTTTTTTTTAAATTTAAAGCATATAATTTAAGTAAGTAGGAAGGAGTGATATTATGCGCATAAATCAAAATATATACAACCATTTAAGCAGCTCACTTGTGCCAAAAAAGCGAAATGTCACTCATAAGTCCTCTGAGCTTCGTGCCATATATAACAAGATGGCAAAATACAACAAACATTCTCCGCTGTATTTATTGTCACTTTCCGAGCAGAAGCAGTCTTATATGATAAACATTAAAGAAGCGGCAATTACTCTTAAGGAAGTTGCCGAAAGCTTTGCAAATCCTGATAGTGACATATACCATAAAAGGTCTTTAAAGTCATCTGACAACGATGCTGTATCAGGGGCACTCAAGTCATCAAATTATGGTGACATACCTGACTCCCTTGAAGTTAAAATCGTGTCACTTGCGACTGAACAGGTTAATACGGGAAGCTATATTGCATCTAACGCTCACAGCTTCAATTCAGGTGATTACAGATTTACAATCAATACACTTGGTGAAACGGCACATTTCAATGTACAGCTTAATGGAGAGTCAAATATTGAGGTTCAACACAAAATTGCCCAATATATAAACACACGCAGCTTAGGTATAGAAGCATCAGTCGTGACAAATGGCAATAAAAGTGCCCTCATGGTGAATTCCTCTGAAACTGGCAGACCTTCAAATTCTGATGGATTATATTTTACTTTTAGAGCTGATGGAGAAAATGACATCGTTGATATGCTGAAGCTTAACAATGTAAGCACAGCTCCTTCAAATTCAAAATTTTATATAAACGGCTCAGTTCACAGCTCTGCATCAAACCATATATCAATCAATCAGACCATAGAGCTCGACTTTCACCGCCCTACCGATGAGGCTGTTACCATTGACCTTGTCCCAGACACAGATACAGCCATGGCACAGGTTGACATGTTTGTGGATGCTTACAACAGTCTTGTAGATTTGTCAGATGCAGAAGCAAAAATGCCGATTGGTTCAAGAAACCTTTACAATGATATTTCCGTCATTGTAACAAAGCACAAAGAAGAACTTGAGGCAGCTGGTCTTGTGATTGACGATGACTACCATTTAGTAAAGGATGAAGCATTACTTGCAGACAGCGTTCAAAGTGGGGAATTTTCACAGCTATTCAATGACATTTCTTCCTTTAAGGATGATGTTTCAAGTGCAACCAACAGACTTACCCTTGACCCAGTTGCTTATATTAATAAGCTGATTGTGACCTATCCAAATACATCAAACAAGGCAAGCACCCCATATACACAATCTTTGTATAGCGGTCTTATTTATAATAACTACGCATGATTTATTGTTTTTTTATTATAGAACTGCCACACCAAACATTTGATGTGGCAGTTCTTTTTGTCATTTCTCCAACTACCTTATCCCTGAAACAGCAGTTCCTTCTTCAGTATCTCATCCACTATCAAAAGCGCCTTATTCAAATCCCTGCGCATTTGCTGTCTATACTCCTCCAACTGCTTCTTATTTTGCAGATTGCCGCCAATCTCAAACGCATCGTGTCCATTGCTGACTGATATATTTACTCTGTCACTTTCAAAACATATATTTGTACGTCCCTCCGCCAAACGGTCTGCATTTATAATATTTTCCATAAAACGCGGTGTCAGTATATAAAATGCAAGTTCATCATCCGTCGTTCTTACCTCAAACCGATTATTAAAATCTAAACTTTCAAGTGTAACCGCATGCTCCTCAAACTTTATACCAATTGCACGATAAGCTTTTTCAAACATATTATTAATAAAGTCTACCGCCTTACTGCCTCTCTCCCAAATCCTTACCCGCTTATTTCCGAGAGGTTTACCAAGGGCAAGAC
This sequence comes from uncultured Lachnospiraceae bacterium, assembly GCA_947652735.1. Lineage (GTDB taxonomy): Bacteria > Bacillota > Clostridia > Lachnospirales > Lachnospiraceae > Coprococcus_C. Next base: position 56,503 of record CANTEG010000016.1, read on the forward strand.
TGATAACAAAACCATTAAATACCGTAATCATGCCGTCATCACTTTGTGCCTCAAGCTTTATATCACAATATGCAATTTGTTTCCCCTTATACACACCCTTTATATAATCTGATATATACCTTTTTGTATAACCCGGAAGTACACCCGATTTCTGCAAAAAATCTTTGTCGAAGCAGCCATTCGGCTCGTATTGCGAAATGGTAATTTGCTCCGCAATAATTTTCTTTACAACAGCTTCCCCCACAAACTGCTTCAGCTTCCTTTGCATTTTTTCTGTCCTTTTACCTACAAGAAAAACACAGAAAAGATAGACAATAACTGCCAAAATTATATACTTGTATACAGGCTTGCCCCCACCTGAAATCACGCTCACAACCAAAAAAAGCAAGCCTAACGGTATAACACATGCAACCACTGTCAGCAGCGTGTGTAAACCAGAAAGGCTTTTCACTTTCCTCTGATACTTACGTATTGTTTTTACTATATTTTCATCACTCATTTTGTCTTCTCCGTTTCAACGTTCCCATCAAGCATCTTTTCTCTCATTATAAAGCAATTTTCTCCGCCTCACAACACCATAAATTTCGACAATAGCACTATTGAAGCTATAATAAAACTACAACAAATCAAGCGATGATAAAATAAGTATAATAAGATATAGTCATTTACTCGGCGCACGCCCGGAGCAGCTCCACTTCCTCGTCTGTCATTCTGCGATATGTTCCGCAAAGCAGCTTTTCATCCAAAAACAGCCTTCCCATTGCAATCCGTCTTAGGTACATGACCTCCATGCCCACTGCTTCAAACATTTTCTTTATCTGATGGTATCTTCCCTCAGTAATAGTTATCTCAACAGGACTTACCATATCGTGGCTTTCATCATCTGAAAGTTTCTTAAGTTTTGCAGGCTTTGTCAGCTTACCGTCACCGATATCAAGTCCCTCCTCAAACTGCCTGATTGTCTCCTCCGTCACATTTCCGTATATAATTGCATAATATATTTTTGGCACATGCTTCTTCGGTGACAGTAAATCATTTGACAGCTTACCATCATTTGTAATAATGAGCAGACCCTCCGTATCCTTATCAAGCCTTCCTACGGGAAATAAATCCCGCCTTTTGTCCTCGTCTATAAGGTCAAGTACCGTCTCGGACCATTTATCTTTTCTTGCAGAAACAAATCCCTGCGGCTTGTTAAGCATATAATATTCAAACGTTCTAAAGTGAACCTGGTTTCCGTCCACATACACAGTTTCACAATCTGTATCAACCTTTTGTTCCGGTTTTTTTGCAGTTGTATCACCAACCTTAACTCTTCCTTGCTTTATCAGATTTTTAACCTGACTTCTTGTACCCTGCCCTGCATCAGCAAGATATTTATCTAATCTAATTTCCGGCATCTTATCGTACATCCTTTTTCATTTTTCCCCGCATTAAAACTACAGCCAGGATGTATATAACTGTAGCATATAAAAGTGTAATAATCAATGGTTTTGTAACGCGGCGCATGTCCCCCGACACTGCCATCCTCACCGCCTGTACCCCGTGATAAAAGGGCAGACAATGGCTAAGACTCTTGATTCCGCCTCCCATACCGTCTACATCCATCCAAATTCCGCCTATCATGCATGACAGAGTTATTACAATGGAGCAGACCCCTGGTGCCGCCTTATCGTTTAACAGTGCTCCGAACAGCAATCCGAACCCAATGTATAAAAGCACAGACGGCAAAAGACACACAACCGAAAACAGCATATTGAAAAGTTTCAGGTCACCTCCTACGATTGCCGCAATAATAAAAGAGCAGATATACGTTATCATCACCTGAATCAGTGCAAGCACAACCGACGGAAGCGTGTATCCAATAATAAAATCCACAGACCGCATAGGCGAGGCATAAAGCCTTGTAAGAAATGCAGTCGTACGATCCTTTGATAACTGAATACATGTAAACAGCATTACAAATGTAAGCCCGAACACAGCCATTCCCGGTGCAAGGGCATGTATCTTAAATATATTCATCTGCGCTTCCTTCGGTATACTCCTGTCAACCACCGTCATGATAATCAGCATAATAATCGGAAATCCCAGACAAAATATATAGCTTAGGGGATCTCGCAATATTTCCCTAGTTGTCCTCTTACTGAATTCTATACTTCTCATATACATATCCTCCGTTTCCAGCCATCAACCCATTATTTAACAGGTTCCTTTTGATTTATAAAGCCAAATTTTCTTTCAGGAAAATGCACTGACATCGCATGCAATTTAATGACACTCATTTCACAATTTTTTATTCTTCCGCAATTGATATAAATGCATCCTCAAGGTTATCCTTTCCCGTAAGCTTCTTTATTTCCTCCAACGTACCAAGTGCCTTTATCTCTCCGCCAACCATTATTGCGATTTCATCAGAAAGATGCTCCGCCTCCTCCATGTAATGTGTGGTGAGCACAATTGTCATTTTGCCCTTAAGCTTTTCAATTACCCTCCAAAGTTCACGTCTTGCAAGTACATCAAGTCCAAGGGTAGGCTCGTCAAGAAACAGCACTTTAGGAGACGAAATTAATGCCATTGCTATGCTCAGTCTTCTTTGCCAGCCACCCGACAAGGTTTTCGCCTTACTTTTTTCAACTTCCTGCAATGTAAATTTTTCTATCATATCCTCCGCAAGCTCATCTGCTTTTTTCTTATCGTACCCATATATTCTGGCAAAAAAGTCAAGATTTTCACGCACGGTAAGATTTGGTGCCACCGATGTTTCCTGTGGTGAAAAATTAGAAATTTGTTTTACTTTCGGAAGGTCAGTCAAAATGCTGTTGCCCATAATTAACGCATCCCCTGCAGTTGGCTTTGAAAGTCCCATCAACATTTTAATGGTTGTGGTTTTACCTGCCCCATTCACGCCTAACATGGAAAAAAGCTGTCCCTCTTTAATGTTTAAGCTTATGTCATTTACCGCCACCTTACTGCCAAATTCTTTTCGAAGATTTTTTATTTCTATTCCGTACCGTTCACTCATTTTCCTCACCCTCCATATCCCTAAGCTTATTATTTATATCCGCAACTGCCTTTTTGCATATTCTGTACTGTATCACCCAGCATATAACATAAGAAACGATAAAGCTTGCCGTCGTTGAAACGAATGCTTTCGGGTACTTGTTAATATTCCAGCAATAGCAGCCTACAAAAAACCATACGGCTGCTGCAATTACAAAATATATGATGCTCTGGGCAACAAGACTGATTTTCTCAAGCTCCATAATGACTGTCCCCCCAGCCAGTACGGCACTCATGCATCCAACAAGAATAAGCTGCACGACAAGAGCCCTGACATCATTGGGGAACTTTTCCGTGTATTCAGGTAGCATTGGAATCAAATCACGTCCGCTGGTAATAAAGAAATAAACAACGGTTGTAATCCCGATTGCATATAAAAAGCTGTTTACCATTCTAAACAGTACATTTTTAATCATAATTTTTCCGTCGGCAGTCGTCAGGTTAATCTCCACGATACTGTCAACATCTATGCT
>CANTEG010000017.1 GCA_947652735.1 uncultured Lachnospiraceae bacterium
TATGCCGGTTGTGGCTTTGGTTGTGGTGTATAACTCTGCTTGGGCAAAGGAAATAAATTACGAGGTTCTTTCATGTTCCTCTCACTATTCTGAATTTACGTACAATACAAGTCAAAATACTTTGATGGCAGGAGACTGTTCGAAAGATGATATTGTAGACGTGGAAATTGAAGTAAAAAAATTAAAGGGGACGATTTGTGTTGTTATATATGCCGGGAATGTAAAAAGCACGGATGAATATGAAACAATCATGAATCCAGAACATGAAATTATGAGACATGAAATAACGGAAATAGGGACACAAAAATATTCCGTATCGCCAAAATGTAATTGTTATGCTGTGACAATAGAACTTATGGAAGGTTCGGAATATGCAAATTTCACAGAAACAGAATATGTATGGAGTACCAATTGGGAACATTTATTATGGAAATTAGGGCTAAAGCAAAGTAAAAAAAGCATTGATACAATAAGGATGGTTATAGAGTAATATGAGCAGGCTTTTCAGGTATAAAAATATTCGTTTTTGGCTGATGATAGGCTTTGCCATTGCCTTTGTTCTATTTGATTTTAGGGCACAGTCAAACATAAGGGAAGCAGCAGAAAATGAGGCACGTAATTCTTCGGAATTTAATTACAAAGCATATATTCGTATGGAAATAACGGATGCTGAAAGTAAAACCGATTTGGAAACTTATCTGAAAGAATTTTTGGCAGAACTATGTAAAGAACAAAATGTTACAATTACAATTTTCGATTTTTTCTTGTCCTTTGATTATAAATTGCCTTTTAGTTTCATGAAATCTGGTAATGTCTGTGTATCTTATAATGTCCCTCAATATCCGCTGCACAAGGGCAGCTATCCGACAAAGGAGCAACTGGCAACCGGTAACGGATATGCAGTTATTTCATATGCAAGAAAAAAGGATACATATGTCAAAAACGGAAAAGAGTATTTGGATTTTTGCGGCGATTCCTTTGAAATTACAGGGTATTTTGACAATAATATTCTGTGGGTTATTGAAAGTGATGTTATTTTTTTCGCAGGCAGTAATACCGACGGCTTATGGAGCAGCATGGCGAGATACCTTGAAGACGGATGCATAAACCTCAAAATAGAAAGTGATGAGGAAATCGCCTGCGAGAGTAATCCGGAGGAATTAAAAAGGCTGGCTGAAGAAATTTCTGAAGGGCACTTTTACATTAAATACTTAGATTTTCAAAGGAAAGCTGCACAGTATTATTTTAGTGGTGAACATCCGAACTCACGGACACTGAGTGATAATCAAATGCACTACATATCATATGTTTTCCTATTTGTAATGATTATGCTGTGCTTTATCGTTGAGTTTTGGATGAATATGAGAAAAAAAGAATTTACGATAATGAGAAAAAATGGTTTTTTACTTTTTGATATAGTAGGTAGAATATATAAAGAACTGTTTATTCTTGCTTTTATTGGTGCACTTATCGGTAAATGTTTGCGGGTGTGTATGGAAATTAGATATGCCGGATATGTAGATATAAATGGGGCTGTCATTTATCAGAATTTTGTATATATCATTTTATTTATGGTAATTACCGTTACGCTGTCGGCTGTTTTTTCCGTTTGCAAAATGCTTATAACATGTTATATAAAAAAGGGCTCATTGGGAAATTAAAGATATATGATATTATTTTTAGAGAGGACATATGAAGGGATTACTGAGATACAAATCGGTTTCGTTTTGGATGATAATTATTTTTGCAATGAGCTTTGCAGTATTTAATTATAGTATGCAGGCGAGGCTGACAAAAAAATATGAAGATGCAGATGCACTTGAAAACTCGTATCAATATACAAGCACGATATTAGTGGTACCGGCTGCGGAATTTTATGACGAAAATAGGGATTACCAACAGTATGTAATTGATAGTTGTATGGAGATGAATACAGACGATGTTACTGTTACAATCGTTGATATCAGCCCGAGGATAGATAATCAAGGCAGTCGTTCTCTGGCGGATGTATATATGTGTGGAACGACACCTAAGTATACCCTTGTGTCAGGCAGTTATCCTACAGAAGGTGTTAAGGGGGCTGTTGTGGGACGGAATAAGATGCGGCACACTTATATAAAAGACGGAAATCGATATATAGATATATATGGGGAACCGTATTTAGTGACAGGGTGTATGTCAACAGGGCGTTCAAAGTATCTGGATAATGATATTCTGATTTTTAATAAAGAATACAACGGACTGTTTTGGAAGTTTATGAATGATGATATCAAGATGGGGATGGGGCAGCTTGTTCTTGAAAGTGATACGAATACCAATCTGAGTGAGGTTGTGTCAGAATTTCAAGAAAGAATCAGTGAGAAATCTCAGGGAGCACTTGAGAGCATTTTGCTTTCCAATGACGAAAACCCGAGAATTGTAACCTCGCACGTTCCCGAACCTAAGTACAGGGCATGGGCATGGCTGGCATATGTATTCAACATCATAACGACGTTTTTTATGTGTCAATATTGGATGATATGCAGAAAGAAAGAGTTTGCCATAAAAAAGACATGTGGTTTTTCTGTAATACATATTATAAAGCAATTCCTGACAGAGATATTTGTCGCCATGTTGCTCGGCATAGGAATCGGCATATGCATTACATTTACTGGGGATATGCTTTCGACGGGATATGTTGCATTTACTGTACGTGTGTTTTCTGATTATGCCAGTATTATATTGGGATATATAGGCATCAGCTTTTTGTTGGTCAGTGTATATCCGGTTATCTGGCTGATTTGGGTTGCACCAATTCAGTTACTGAACGGCAAGAAAGGAAATGGTTAGTAAGATGAATACTTTTTTATTTGGAATATTTCAAATTTTTAAAAAACCGTGGATATTTCTTATAACGGTGGCGATGATGTCTGTAGGACTTATCGTATCATTTTATTCATTTATAGTTTATGATTCATACCATTTTCCAACAAGACAGGCAAAAAAGGTTTTGAATTATGATTTGGATGACATCTATAAAATTAATTTTGGAATGCATATGCTGGGGTTACATTCCGACGATTTTGATAAGCTGGACAAGCTATATGGGCAAATAGAAGATATTCAGGGCATTGACTATTGGGGCAGTTATTTTGTAGGTGGAAACGGTAGAGCAGATATCCTTTATGTCTATCCGTCCTTAACGGGCTTGTGTGATATAAGAACTAATGATAACCTCGCCCTTGCCTTTGATTATAACAATATGCAGTCTGGGTATGGAATCGCTTATGTTGGTGCTGATTTATCCAAGGTATATCCGGTAGGAAGTAAATATCTTGATGAGGAAACAGGATGTGAATATATTATTTCCGGTGTGCTAAAGGATGGTTCAAAATGGCTTCCGGATGATTTATATGGAAGCTCCGCCATGAATATGAATCAGGCGCTGTTGTTAGATTTAAATTATGCCATAGCACAGCCCGAAAATAAAGTTTTTCTGGCAAATGCAAGTAACTATTTGTTCATTGGGGCAGAGTCTGACAGTGTTAAGGATAGCCTTAATGCACTTTTAAATAAGCTGGAGCTTGATGTGGATGGAATTGTCCGCTTGGGCAGCTTATATTCATCTTATGAAAAGGATGCGATGGATCAGGCAGGTGAAAATTATTTACTACCTCTTATACTATTATTATCCGCACTAATCGTATCCGTAATAACAGCAAGAATGTCGGTTATGGCTAGTAAAAAGGATTATGGAATCATGCTTTCCAATGGCTTTCATAAAGCAAATATCATTGGAATCATATTGACGGAAAATATTATAAAATGCTGCTGTGCCTTTTTAATATGCGTTTTATATTGGGCAATGCAACGGCTGAATATGGACGAATTTACAAAAACATTATATAAAGATATGTTCGGTTTCCGGTTTGCACTTTTCTTTGTTATATTGTTTTTGATGTGTGAATTTCCTGTGAGATATATATTGAAAAGTAAGCCTACGGACCTGCTTAGCAGAAGAGAGCTGTAAATACATTGAATTACCTGCTGATAAATTTATAATGGGCATTAAAAGAAAGAGGAGATTGTATGATAGTTTTAAAGGATGCAGACAAGCTTTATAAGGGTGACGGATTTGAGACAAAAGCAATGGATCATGTGAATCTTGAGATTAATAATGGAGAATTTGTGGCTGTAATGGGTAAGTCAGGCTCAGGGAAATCTACATTATTAAATGTAATCGGCTGTATGGACAGACTGACAGGGGGAACGTATATATTAGATGATACAGATGTATCTGATTTAGGTATATTAAAGCTTGATAAGCTGAGAAAACAAAAAATAAGCTTTATATTCCAAAATTATGAATTGATGGACCACTATACAATATATGAAAATATTGAACTTCCGCTTATGGCAAATGGAATAGGCAGCGGACAGAGAAAAACTAAGGTTCAGGAAGTTATGGAACGATTGTCAATTGCGGAACTAAAAAGAAAGTATCCGAAGCAAATTTCAGGAGGAGAACAGCAAAGAACTGCCATTGCAAGAGCGCTAGTTTCAGGAAATGATTATATTCTTGCGGATGAGCCGACAGGAGCACTGGATGAGGAAAACTCAGGTGAATTGATGAAGATTTTCAAAGACATACATAAGGATGGGAAAACGATTATTATGGTTACCCATGATAAAGATATTGCATCATATGCAGACCGAATTATTGAGATAAAAGATGGTAAAGTATCATAGAAGATTGAGGGATGCATTGTATCCGAAATTTTTTATAAATGCGCCGGCTCATTTTGGGCTGGTGTTTTTTATTAGGAAGTTTTATTTTATACCTGCATATGTTATAGCATGTTCTCTTTGTACCCGAATAAGGTTGGAGCAAAGGTATTTTATTTTAATATTATGTTGAAAAATGAAAAAATAATGATAAAATATATGTTTTGAAGACAGGATTCTTCAGTGCTAAAAAAAAATCGAAAGGAAGGATATCATGAATACTGTCATAGAAAACAAACAGTTTGATGAAGAACGGGCATTGTATTATTCACAGGATTGTCTGATTAAAAAATGCATATTTGCCGGTCCGGCAGACGGTGAGTCGGTATTAAAGGAATCACGAAACATAACGGTTGAAGATTGTAGTTTTTCACTTCGGTATCCGCTGTGGCATGTCAACGGATTTTCGATGAAAACATCAACGATGGATGAAAAGACAAGGGCGGCTATATGGTATTCAGATAACGGGGAAATAAAAGATTGTACATTAGAAGGAATTAAGGTCATACGGGAATGTAAGCATATTTACCTAAATAAGTGCAAGGTTGTATCACCTGAATTTGGCTGGAAATGCGATGATATTACATTGGAACATACTGATATTGAGTCAGAATATATTTTTATGGACAGCAAAAATGTAAAGCTTATTCATGTAGACCTTAGGGGGAAATATTCCTTTCAGTACATGGAGAACCTTGAAATAGAAAACTCTAATCTTGATACCAAGGATGCGTTTTGGCACAGCAAAAATGTTGTGGTGAAAAATTCTGTTGTAAAAGGTGAGTATCTGGGGTGGTTTTCGGAGGGACTTACATTGATTGACTGTAAAATAATAGGCACACAGCCACTTTGTTACTGTAAGGATTTAACCCTGATTAACTGTACGATGGAGGATACGGATTTGTCTTTTGAGTATTCTGAGGTAGAAGCAGATATAAAGGGACATGTCATTTCCATTAAAAATCCTAAGTCGGGAACCATAACTGTTGATAGCGTTGGGGAGGTTATATGGGAAAATCCCGTTATGCCATGCAACGGACAGATTGTTGTAAGAAAGTAATTCAAATTTATCTATATCAAAAAATGGGAGATTGATGGAAACAGAATGGTAATAAAAATATATTAAAATTCTGTTATAAAGCTTACACTGCTGCATCAGTCAAAAACTGAATAAAACGGTCTTCAGGGACAGGCTTTGAATAAAGATATCCCTGGAGATAATCAACACCCATTTCTATCAAAAGGTCTCTCATATTCTCCGTTTCCACGCCCTCAACAACAATCATCTTATTCAATGCCTTGAGCATTTTTACCGTATGACGGAGAATGATAAGTGCTTCAGCGTTTTTCATGGCAGGCCATAATATACTTTTGTCAATTTTTACAATACTCATTGGTAGTGTGATAAGGTAATTGGCAGTTGCAAAGCCGGTTCCGTAATCGTCCATTGAGAAGCTGGCACCTTTATTTATGAGGTCTCTCATATTTTTGCGGAGGGCATATTCATTTAAAGAGTTGGCGGTTTCCGTTATCTCAAAGTTAAGTGAGCTTGCAGATATGCCGTATTCGTACATAATTTCCGTGAGCTGTGCGGAAAGGTTATCCTGCATACATTGTATGGCAGAAAGGTTAATTTCTACATATTCAAGTCTAAGTTTTTTGGTATCATTTTCCTTAAGAAATCTGCATACGTTTCGGAACACAAGCTCACCAATCTTTATAATCATGCCATTTTCTTCAGCCATTGGAATGAATTCGTCAGGGCTGATGAAGCCAAGCTCATCATCAAACAGACGGATTAATGCCTCGGCAGATGTAAATGTTCCTGTTTTTATATTATAAATCGGCTGGTAGTATACCTGAAAGCTCTCATTTCGTATTGCTCTTTTCATAATATCAATTATTTTCAGTTCACGTCTCTTTTCCTTAAGTGCGTCATCTGTGGCAGTTATAACGGTAATGTCACGGTTTTGTTTCATTTCATGGAAAGAATATTCCAAAACGTCATTGATGTCCTCAGTTGTAAAGTCAAAGATAGGGTAGTCAAGGACACAGAAGCAAGGCGTCAGGGGAATTTCCATATCATTTACTTTATAAGGCTCACTGAAATAAACGTTGATAACGTCTATTACCTCGTCAGCAGAAAGTGTTGTTTTGGTGTCAATTATAATTGCGTAACGACAGCCTGTGAGATGATACACCCTTAGTTTGCCAAACAGGCCTTGAAGATAAGCAGCAATGGTATTGATAACCTCGTCACCGGTTTGGATTCCCAGCAGTCTGTTGATGGATTGAAAATCATCGAGGGTAAATGCAATAATACAAAATGTGGATTTTCTTTTTAGGTATATGCCTGCCGTCTCATAAAATGCAGAACTGTTAAAACAGTTTGCAGTTTTGTCTATGTAGTCATCAGGATTCTGTAATGAAAAATATACCAGAACAAAGAAAAGAGATATAACAAAGTTCTGGATAAGAAGTGATTTGAAAAACTCCTGAAGTATCACGACTCCGATTGTTGCTATATCAAGCCCCATGATAGAAAATGCCTGCATTTTATCAAGCTTGTATTTGAACTTTACAAAAAGAACCAGTACACCTAAAAGCATACAGACGGAGATAATATAAAGAATCACAAACAAAGAACCATGATTATAAGTGTTATTCTTAAAATTGATAATCCAACCCGTAATTGGGGTAGTGGCTATAAGGAACGTAACAATAACACTACCAGTATAGAAAAATATTTTTCCCTGTTGAATTGTTTTTTCATCGTTTGTAACATGAAGCACATAAAAGAAAAACAAAAGTGCAGCACCATTATATGAAAACAGATAAACCATATTTGTAAAATAATTTATCCATAAAGGTAAATCACAAATATGGGCAAGGGTATACACGGAAATCAGGCTGAAACTGGTAGCAATTATGCCGCATGACAGCATTGCAAAATAATATTTATTCGTTGCACACGGAAAATTGTTTCTTATGCAGTATATGACAAGCAACATAAGCTCAAGACCCAAGGCTGCGATTTCAAATTCAATTATGTAACTCATAGACTTTCACCAATTTATAATTTTGTTAACAAATACTTAATTATTATATAATAAGAAAACATTTTTCGCAAGGGTCCGCAATCATGCTTACATATCATGGTTTGAGCTAAAAACATCCGCCACCTCACTGATTGTTATGTACGCCATAGGATCTATCTCGTGGATTATTTTTTTCATTGTTGCAATTTGAAACCGGTTGACAACAAAGTATATAAGTGTGCAGTCGGTTCCTGAAAATCCACCCTTTGCAGGCATCGTTGTCATGCCGCATTCAAACGATTCTGACAGTGCCTTGCATATTTTGTCGGGGGATTTGGTGACAATCATTGCTGCCTTGGAACGGTCGATACCCTCTATAATAAAGTCCAAGGTTTTCAGTGCTGCAAAGTAAGTAACGATTGAGTAAAGGGGAAGAATCCAACTGTTTTTAACAAAGCCGCATATTATATATAAGAGCATATTGTAAATCATTACAAATGTACCAACCGAAATACCGAGCCGCTTTGCAAATATAACTGCCATTACCTCGATACCGTCCATAGCTCCACCGAACCTTAGTGCAAGACCACTTCCTACACCTGAAATAATCCCACCGAAAATGGAACAAAGCAATAAATCCGTTCCTGCAAGAGGTGATGCGAACCTTACATCAATAGGCAGGATGTCTGTGATAAGCCATGAACTTACGGAATAAATGGCAACTGTATATATTGCATATATGGTAAACATGCGGCCTTGACGCTTGTATCCGTATAAAAACAAAGGAATATTCAGTATGACAAGAAAGATGGACAGGGAAAAAGCAGGCGGTGTTACCTGTGAGAGAAGCATGGAAGTTCCTGAAATACCGCTGTCATATAAATTGACTGGAGCAAGAAATATTGTAATTCCAAAGGCATTTATAATTCCTGCAATTGTCAGTAAAACTAGGTTTTTAACAGATATCTTTTCCTTGAGCGTAACCAAATTCATGTTGAATTGCCTCCTGTTAAAATGATGTAGTCTAATATAAACCTATGAATAAAGTCATAAAAGTAAAACTAAGTATATCATAATATTTGTGTGATTGCCATATTTCCGTATTGGCAACTTGTGTGTCAGTCCCATAAAAAAATAATTGACAAATTTATAACAAAGGGTCATAATAGTAAAAATGAATGACAAAGGCGTCAGGAATCGATGTGGTTTCTGACGCCTTTTTTAGGTTTTAGGAGGAAAAAAGATGGCAATAAAATACGTTTTCGTTACGGGAGGCGTAGTGTCCGGCTTAGGAAAGGGAATAACGGCAGCATCCCTGGGACGTCTGCTTAAGGCAAGAGGCTACAAGGTTACCATGCAGAAATTTGACCCTTACATAAATGTTGATCCGGGAACCATGAATCCGATTCAGCATGGGGAAGTATTTGTTACGGATGATGGAACAGAGACTGACCTTGATCTTGGACATTATGAGAGATTTATTGACGAGAGTCTTGATAAAAATTCAAATGTAACGACTGGTAAAATTTACTGGTCTGTGCTGCAAAAGGAAAGACATGGAGATTACGGCGGCGGAACGGTTCAGGTCATTCCCCATGTGACAAATGAGATAAAAAGCAGATTTTATAATAAGGAAAATGAAGATAACAGAATTGTCATCATTGAGGTGGGCGGAACAGTAGGAGACATAGAAAGTCAGCCGTTTTTGGAGGCTATCAGACAGTTTCAGCATGATGTGGGACACAAAAATGCAATCCTCATCCATGTAACACTCATACCGTACCTTAAGGCGTCGGGAGAGTTAAAGACCAAGCCTACCCAGCAGAGTGTCAAGGAACTTCAGGGAATGGGACTTTGGCCTGATATTATAGTATGCAGAAGTGAGTATGAAATATCTGAGGAAATGAAAGGGAAAATCGCATTATTCTGCAATGTGCCGGTAAGCAATGTACTTCAAAATCTTGATGTTGAGTATTTATACGAGGCACCCCTTGCAATGGAAAAGGAAAAGCTTGCCCATGTGGTATGCTCTGCGCTGGATATTCCGTGTCCTGAGCCTGATTTAGAGGATTGGATGAGCATGATAGAAAGCCTTCGCAATCCGAAGCATGAGGTTGACATTGCCATCGTAGGAAAATATATACAGCTCCATGATGCATATTTAAGTGTGGTCGAGGCATTAAAGCATGGCGGTATTGCAGCACATGCTTCCGTAAATATAAAATGGATTGACTCAGAGGATATTACGGAGGAAAATGTAACGTCAGTTCTTGATGGGATTGACGGTATTCTCATACCGGGAGGCTTTGGAATAAGAGGAACGGAGGGAAAGATTCTTGCAGTAAAATACGCAAGGGAAAACAAGGTGCCATTTTTGGGAATATGCCTTGGCATGCAAATGGCAATTGTGGAGTACGCAAGAAACGTTGCAGGCTATGAGGGAGCAAACAGCATAGAGCTTGACCATGAAACAAACTATCCCGTCATTTCCCTGATGCCTGAGCAAAACGGCGTCACCGACAGAGGCGGAACCTTAAGGCTTGGAGCGTACCCATGCGTACTGAAAAAGGGAAGTCTTGCAGCAGCTCTTTATGGTAGTGAAAACATAAGTGAGAGGCACAGACACAGATATGAGGTCAACAATGATTTCAGGGATGTCTTAGAGAAAAAAGGAATGATATTTTCGGGACAGTCACCTGACGGAAGAATTGTGGAGATGCTTGAGCTTGAAAATCATCCATATTTTATTGCCACACAGGGACATCCCGAGTTTAAGTCAAGACCGAACAGGGCACATCCATTATTTAAAGGTCTGATAGAGAGTGCAGTAAAAACTCGTTCAAAAGGAGGAAACGATTTATGAATCAGAATCAGGGATTATACAGACAACAATTTGAACATGATAACTGCGGTATAGGAGCAGTTATAAACAGCAAGGGAAAAAAGACGCACCAGACAGTGGAAAATGCATTGAAGATAGTTGAAAATCTGGAGCATCGCGCAGGTAAGGATGCAGAGGGTAAAACAGGCGATGGTGTAGGTATTTTGCTTCAGATATCACACAACTTTTTTAAGAAGGAATGTAAAAAGCTTAATATAGAAATTGGTGATGAGAGGGAATACGGAATTGCCCAAATTTTCTTTCCGCAGAATGAGCTGAAACGCAATCAGGCAAAGAAAATGTTTGAGATAATTATAAACAAGGAGGGGCTTGAGCTTTTAGGCTACAGGGAGGTTTCGGTAAATCCTGATGTGCTTGGAAACAAGGCAAGACAGTGTATGCCTCACATCGTACAGGCATTTATTAAGAAACCTGAGCGTGTGGCAAAGGGACTTGAATTTGATAGAAAGCTTTACATAGCAAGACGAGAGTTTGAACAGTCAAACGACAATACATACGTTGTTTCCATGTCAAGCAGGACAATTGTTTACAAGGGTATGTTTCTTGTTGGACAGTTAAGAACATTTTTCTCGGATTTGCAGGATGAGGCTTATGTGTCTGCCATTGCAATGGTACATTCCAGATTCAGTACAAATACAAATCCAAGCTGGGAGCGGGCACATCCGAACAGGTTTATTGTTCATAACGGTGAGATTAATACCATACGGGGAAATGCGGATAAAATGCTTGCCCGTGAGGAGGCAATGGAATCGGAGCATTTAAAGGAACAGCTTCATAAGGTGCTTCCTGTAGTTGATACGAGAGGCTCTGACTCAGCGATGTTGGATAACACATTAGAGTTTCTTGTGATGAGCGGTATGGAGCTTCCGCTTGCGGTTATGATAACAATACCTGAGCCTTGGGCAAACAATCAGACCTTAGACCAGGACGAGAGAGATTTTTATCAGTATTATGCCACTATGATGGAACCGTGGGACGGACCTGCATCCATTGTTTTTTCTGACGGTGATTTGGTGGGTGCAGTGCTTGACAGAAATGGTCTGCGCCCGTCCAGATATTATGTCCTGAAAAACGGTGACGTGGTTCTTGCTTCTGAGGTAGGTGTACTTGAAATTCCAGAGGAGGACATCGTTTTAAAGGAGAGACTCCATCCTGGAAAAATGCTTCTCATAGATACGGTAAACGGCAAGATTTTACAGGATGAGGAGCTTAAGGAACGGTATACCACAAAGCAGCCTTACGGTGAATGGCTTGACAGTAACCTGCTTCATCTTAAGGACTTAAAAATTCCGAACATCCGTATTGAAGCCTATGACGACAAAATGCAGAAACAGTTGCAAAAGGCGTTCGGATATACATATGAGGAATATAAAAATTCAATATACAACATGGCATTAAATGGCGGGGAAGCTATAGCGGCAATGGGTGTTGATACTCCGCTTGCAGCGTTGTCAAAGAAAAATCATTTACTCTTTGATTACTTTAAGCAGCTTTTTGCACAGGTTACAAATCCTCCGATTGATGCAATCAGGGAGGAAATTGTCACAAGCACAACTGTTTATGTAGGAAAGCAGGGCAATCTGCTTGAGGAAAAGGCTGAAAATTGTCAGGTGCTGAAAATCGAAAATCCGATTCTTACAAATACGGATATGCTCAAAATTAAAAACATGGATAGGGATGGCTTTCAGGTTGCCGTCATTCCGATTGTTTACTACAAGAGCACAAGGCTTGTCAGGGCAATAGACAGACTTTTCGTGGAAGTCGACAAGGCATATAAGGATGGTGCCAACATTGTGGTACTCTCCGACAGGGGTGTTGATGAAAATCATGTTCCAATTCCATCACTCCTTGCCGTATCCGCGGTGCATCAGCACTTGGTAAACACAAAGAAGCAGACATCACTTGCACTTATCTTAGAGTCTGGTGAGCCAAGAGAGGTACATCATTTTGCAACACTTTTGGGATATGGTGCGGTTGCGGTCAATCCGTATCTGGCACAGGATACAATAAAGGAGTTGATAGACGAAAACATACTTGACAAGGATTACTATGCGGCAGTGGCTGATTACAATGATGCAGTGCTTCACGGCATTGTTAAGATTGCATCTAAAATGGGTATTTCCACAATCCAGTCCTATCAGGGAGCAAAAATATTTGAGGCAATCGGTATCTCCTCTGATGTTGTTGACACATATTTTAATGGAACCGTAAGCAGGGTTGGTGGAATTACAATTGAGGATATCGAAAAACAGGTAGACGGCAGACATTCAAGGGCATTTGACCCCCTTGGACTTGAGACAGACCTTACATTAGATAGTCTTGGAAAGCATAAGAGGAGAAGCGGGGGCGAGGAGCACAGGTACAATCCCCAGACCATCCATATGCTTCAGCAGGCTACATGGACAGGAAATTATGATTTATACAAGCAGTATGCACAGCTTATAGATGGAGAGGAAAGTGGATATTTAAGAAGTATGATGGACTTTGTATATCCTGAGAAGCAGATTCCTCTCGATGAGGTTGAGAGCGAGGATGAAATCGTGAAACGATTTAAGACAGGTGCCATGTCCTATGGTTCCATATCTGAGGAGGCACATGAGACCCTTGCAATCGCAATGAATAACCTGCACGGAAAGTCAAATACCGGTGAGGGCGGCGAGAGTGACGAGCGTCTGGATTCGGCAGGAAGTAAGGTTGACAGATGCTCTGCAATCAAGCAGGTTGCGTCGGGAAGATTTGGTGTTACAAGCAGATACCTTGTAAGTGCAAAGGAAATACAGATAAAAATGGCACAGGGTGCGAAACCGGGAGAGGGCGGACATCTGCCTGCAAAGAAGGTTTATCCTTGGATTGCAAAGACAAGACATTCAACACCAGGCGTCAGTCTGATATCTCCTCCTCCACACCACGACATTTATTCCATTGAGGACTTGGCGGAGCTGATATATGACCTTAAAAATGCAAATACAGAGGCAGATATATCTGTGAAGCTTGTATCAGAGGCAGGCGTGGGAACCGTAGCAGCGGGTGTTGCAAAGGCAGGAGCACAGGTTATTTTGATATCTGGCTATGACGGAGGTACAGGTGCTGCACCTGAAAGCTCTATTTACAACGCAGGACTTCCGTGGGAGATGGGACTTGCAGAGACACATCAGACACTCATAAAGAACGGTCTTAGAAACAGGGTAAAAATAGAGACGGACGGAAAGCTTATGAGCGGCCGTGACGTTGCAATAGCAGCACTTTTGGGTGCTGAGGAATTTGGATTTGCAACGGCACCCCTTGTAACCATGGGCTGTATTATGATGCGGGTTTGCAATTTGGATACATGTCCTGTGGGCGTGGCGACACAAAACCCTGAGCTTAGAAAGAGATTTAAGGGAAAACCTGAATACGTGGAAAACTTTATGCGGTTTATTGCAAGAGAGCTTCGTGAGTATATGGCAAAGCTTGGTGTGAGAACCATCGATGAGATGGTAGGACGCTCAGATTTGCTTAAGGTGAGAGAAAATTCTTCCCTTTCCATGGCACCGAAAATGGATTTGTCCGAAATACTTGCAAATCCGTTTCATGACGGAACAGAGCCTGTTATTTTTAACAAGGAGCTTGTGTATGATTTTGAGCTTGAAAAGACGCTTGACGAAAAGGTGCTTATGAAGAAGCTTGGCAAGGCTGCAAAGGAGGGAAGCAAGGCGTCCCTTGAAATAAAGGTTGGAAATACGGACAGAGCCTTTGGTACAATATTTGGAGCATTCATAACAAGAAATCATAAAGATGGACTTCCTGAGGATACGATTACCGTTAACTGCATAGGTGCAGGCGGTCAGAGCTTCGGTGCATTTATACCTGCGGGACTTACCCTATCTCTTTGTGGAGATACAAACGATTATTTTGGCAAGGGTCTTTCAGGCGGAAAGCTAGCTGTGTTCCCGCCAAAGAACAGAGGCTATAAGGCAGAGGATAACATCATTGCAGGAAATGTGGCACTGTACGGAGCCACAAGCGGAAAGGCGTTCATAAACGGTGTCGCAGGTGAGCGGTTTGCCGTACGTAATTCGGGTGCATTTGCCGTTGTTGAGGGCGTGGGTGAGCATGGCTGCGAGTATATGACAGGCGGCAGGGTTGTAGTTCTTGGAAAGACAGGAAAGAACTTTGCAGCAGGTATGAGCGGCGGTATCGCTTATGTGCTTGACGAGGATAACCACCTTTATAGAAATCTGAACAAGGATATGATTTCCATTGAAAAGCTGGAGAATAAATATGATATTCAGGAGCTGAAAAGCCTGATTGAGGAGCATGTTTCTGCAACTGGTTCCGAGCGGGGAAAATCAATACTTGGCACATGGGATGATTATATCGGGAAATTTAAGAAGATTATCCCGAACGACTATAAGAAGATGATTGCACTTTCATCAAAGCTGGAGGAAAAGGGCATGAGCACCGAGCAGGCACAGATGGAAGCATTTTATGAGAGCTTTGCAACAGGCAGGAAGGGGGAATAAAAAATGGAAAACACTACCGTATCAAAATTTGAGGAGCCTTTAAAGAGAATCAAGCATTTTAACGAGTTCCATACCCCTGTATCACTGGAGAGGCAGCAGGAGCAGGGTGCAAAATGTATGGCGTGCGGTGTTCCGTTTTGCCAGAACGGACAGATGATAGGCGGCATGGTTTCAGGATGTCCGTTAAACAATCTGGTTCCTGAAACAAATAATCTTGTCTGCGGCGGGAATTTTTTGCAGGCATACGAGCGACTTGCAAAAACAAATAATTTCCCTGAGTTTACAAGCCGTGTATGTCCTGCATTATGTGAGGCGGCATGTACATGTAATTTAAATGAGGAACCTGTAGAGACTAAAGAAAATGAACGTGCTATTATAGAAAATGCATATGCAATGGAATGGGTAAAGCCAAATCCGCCTAAGGTAAGAACAGGAAAGAACGTTGCTGTTGTGGGAAGCGGTCCTTCAGGCATGGCGGCAGCAGTCCAGCTTAACAAAAGGGGTCACATGGTTACTGTATTTGAACGTTCTGACAGAATCGGAGGACTTTTAAGGTACGGAATCCCGAACATGAAGCTGGACAAAAAGGTAATAGACAGAAGAATGACAATCATGGAGGCAGATGGCATTATATTTAAAACAGGTGTCAATGTGGGAGTTGACATTACGGCGGATGAATTAAGAAAACAGTTTGACGCTGTTGTACTTACATGCGGGGCATCAAATCCGAGGGATATTAATGCCAAGGGCAGGGATGCAAAGGGAATTTATTTTGCAGTTGATTATCTTTCATCTGTGACAAAAAGCCTGCTTGATTCTAATTTTGCAGATGGCAAAGCCATTTCGGCAAAGGATAAAAACGTGATTGTCATAGGCGGTGGAGATACAGGTAACGACTGTGTGGGAACTGCCGTAAGACAGGGAGCAAAATCTGTCACCCAGCTTGAGATGATGCCGAAGCCGCCTGTGGAAAGAACGGCAGAAAACCCATGGCCTGAGTGGCCAAGAGTGCTGAAAACTGATTACGGTCAGCAGGAGGCAATCGCTGTGTTTGGCAGCGACCCAAGAGTATATCAGACTACGGTACAGGAATTTATAAAGGATAAAAAGGGTAACCTTGAAAAAGTTAAGCTTGTAAGCCTTGAGCCTAAAAAGGACGAGAAAACAGGTAGAATGAACATGGTGCCTGTAGCAGGAAGCGAAAAGGAAGTCCCGGCAGAGCTTGTGCTGATTGCAGCAGGATTTCTAGGAAGTGAGAAATATGTCACCGATGCATTTAAGGTTCGTGTTGACGGCAGGACAAATGTTGAGACGACGGACCATGCCACAAGCGTTCCAAAGGTATTTGCGGCAGGCGACATGAGGCGCGGGCAGTCCCTTGTTGTCTGGGCAATCAGGGAGGGCAGAGAGGCTGCTAAGGCGGTAGATGAGTTCCTGATGGGCTATACGAATTTATAATGGATTCGTTTAATATCGGGATAAATTTATTAAGCTATTGTCAATATATTTAAATAAAATAACTCAGTTTCCCCAAAAAGAAACTGAGTTATTTTGTTTTATCATGAAGCAATAAATTTATGGAATTAAATATTTTTCTTGCATAGATATGGCAATGAGCATATAATTAATATGCTTACAAATAATGCAGATATGGTTCATCGGTAGAACGTTGGCTTCCCAAGCCGAAGAGGCGGGTTCGACTCCCGTTATCTGCTTTGTTCATATATGTCAAAAACCATTTGACAAACCATCGAAAAAGTTTCATAATATTATTGTTAATGGCAAAGGGGTCAGAAAGCATTAGTTTTTTGACCCCTTTTTTGTTTAATAGCAAACAAATAGTTAAAATGATGGTTGACTTATTTTATATTTAGCCGATAAATAGGAAGTTGGTGCCTGTGTGGGTAACAACAAAGAAAGGAATACACCTATGAAAGCATTTTTAATTCTTGAAGACGGTCAAGTTTTTACGGGTAAAAGCATTGGCGCAAGAAAAGAGGTAATCAGTGAGCTTGTGTTTAATACGTCCATGACGGGATATTTGGAGGTTCTTACAGACCCCTCCTATGCAGGTCAGGCTGTTTTGATGACGTATCCGCTCATAGGAAATTACGGCGTGTGCCATGAGGATGAGGAGTCCATCAGACCGTGGCTTGACGGATATGTTGTCAGAGAGCTGTCGGGGACGGCAAGTAATTTCAGATGTGAGGACACCCTGTCAAATTTCTTAAAGCGGTTTGACATACCGGGCATATGCGGTATAGATACGAGACAGCTCACAAAAATTTTGCGTGAGAGCGGAACCATGAACTGTATGATAACTACCAATGAAAATTATAACTTGGTTGACATAATACCAAAGTTAAAGGAATATACTACAGGTCATGTTGTGGAGAAGGTTACATGCAGCGAAAAATATAGTTTGAAAGCCAAAAAGGTAGAGCCGAAAAAAATGACAGAAACAAAAGGAACATCGGATTTGGCAAGTACATCCCATATACATATGAGCGATAGCCAAACAACACAAAAAAATCAGGATAGCGTTAAAACGGTTGCTCTCCTGGACCTTGGGGCAAAGAAAAATATAGCAAAATCCCTCGCAGAAAGAGGCTGTAACGTGACGGTTTATCCTGCCCATACAAAGGCGGAGGAAATACTTGCCGGGCATCCTGCCGGAATCATGCTCTCAAACGGACCAGGTGACCCTGCCGTTTGTACGGATATTATTGCTGAGATAAAAAAGCTGTATGCCTCCGACATACCTATATTTGCAATATGTCTCGGTCATCAGCTTATGGCACTTGCGACAGGAGCTGCAACAAAGAAAATGAAGTATGGACACAGGGGCGGCAACCATCCCGTCAAGGATTTGGAGACAGGAAGAGTTTATATTTCCTCACAAAATCACGGCTATGTGGTGGATACGGATTCCGTTGACGAAAATGTTGCAATTCCCGCATTTGTAAATGTAAATGACGGGACAAACGAAGGACTTAAGTATGTGGGCAAGAATATATTTACGGTGCAGTTTCATCCTGAGGCATGCCCCGGACCACAGGACTCGGAATATTTATTCGATAAGTTTATTGAAATGATGGGAGGACATCAGGATGCCTAAGAATACGAATATAAAAAAGGTTTTGATGCTTGGCTCTGGTCCGATTATCATCGGTCAGGCTGCGGAGTTTGACTATGCGGGAACACAGGCATGTCGTTCCCTGAAGGAAGAGGGTATTGAGGTCGTACTCCTGAATTCTAATCCTGCCACCATCATGACAGATAAAAATATAGCTGACAGGGTTTACATAGAACCGCTTACAGTTGAGGTTGTGGAACAACTCATATTAAAGGAGAAGCCTGACAGTGTTCTTCCCACACTTGGGGGACAGGCAGGTCTTAACCTTGCCATGGAACTTGAAGAAAGTGGCTTTTTACAGGAACATGGGGTAAGGTTGATAGGAACAACAGCACTCACAATTAAAAAGGCGGAGGACAGACAGGCATTTAAGGACACCATGGAAAAAATAGGTGAGCCCATAGCCCCGTCACTTGTTGTAAAGACAGTTGAGGACGGCGTTGCATTTACAAATACAATCGGTTACCCTGTTGTCCTGCGGCCTGCATATACTTTAGGCGGAAGCGGAGGCGGAATTGCCTACAATCAGGAGCAGCTTATCGAGATACTGGAAAATGGCTTGAGACTTTCAAGAGTAGGAGAGGTGCTTGTTGAAAGATGCATAGCAGGCTGGAAAGAAATAGAGTATGAGGTTATGCGTGACGGTGCGGGGAACTGTATTACGGTCTGCAACATGGAAAATATTGACCCTGTAGGTGTTCATACAGGTGATAGTATCGTTGTTGCCCCATCGCAGACCTTGGGTGACAAGGAGTATCAGATGCTCCGAAGCTCAGCCTTAAATATTATTACCGAGCTTGGGATAACAGGTGGATGTAACGTACAGTACGCCCTTAATCCTGACAGCTTTGAGTATTGCGTTATCGAGGTAAATCCGAGAGTGTCACGCTCATCGGCACTTGCCAGTAAGGCAACGGGATATCCGATTGCAAAGGTTGCGGCAAAGATTGCACTTGGATATAATCTTGACGAGATAACAAATGCAATTACAAAGAAAACATACGCATGCTTTGAGCCGATGCTCGATTACTGCGTCGTCAAGATACCGAGACTTCCATTTGATAAATTCATAAGTGCAAAGAGAACGCTCACCACGCAGATGAAAGCCACAGGTGAGGTTATGAGTATATGCAACAACTTTGAGGGGGCACTTATGAAAGCCATACGGTCACTGGAACAGCATGTGGACGGACTGATGTCATATGACTTTTCCGAGCTTTCCAGGGATGAAATGAAAAAGCAGCTTACCATAGTGGATGACATGAGACTCTGGAGAATTGCCCAGGCGTTTAGAATGGGAATTGCCCCTGAGGAAATCAGCGACATTACAAAAATAGACAGATGGTTTATCGATAAAATAGCAAATATCACGGACATGGAATTTAAGCTTCAGACAAGAGAGCTTGACGAGACACTTTTAAGGGAAGCCAAGCGGATGGAATTTCCTGACTACATGATTGGAAAGTTTAACGGCAAGAGCGAAGAATATGTCAAGGGACTTCGGGAGAAGTTTGGCATAAAGGCAGTATATAAGATGGTAGATACCTGTGCGGCAGAGTTTGAGGCGGCAACGCCGTACTATTACTCTGTGTACGGTGGAGAAAATGAGGCAGTGTCGGAAAGCGGCAGGAAAAAGGTTCTTGTTTTAGGTTCAGGGCCGATACGAATCGGACAGGGCATCGAGTTTGATTTTTGTAGTGTCCATTGTACATGGGCGTTTGCCAATGAGGGATATGAGACAATTATCGTAAACAATAATCCTGAGACGGTAAGTACGGATTTTGATATAGCGGATAAGCTTTATTTTGAGCCGCTTACCCCAGAGGATGTTGAAAATATAGTGAACAATGAAAAGCCGGATGGTGCTGTCGTACAGTTTGGCGGACAGACGGCAATAAAGCTTACCGAGGCATTGATGAAGATGGGTGTGCCTATCCTTGGTACATCAGCAGAAAATGTTGATGCGGCGGAGGACAGGGAGCTATTTGATGAAATACTTGAAACGTGCGGGATAAAAAGACCAAAGGGAAAAACGGTATTTACCGCAAAGGAGGCAAAGCAGGCGGCAAATGAGCTTGGTTACCCTGTTTTGGTAAGACCATCCTATGTACTTGGCGGTCAGGGGATGCAGATAGCAATTAATGATGAGGACATTGAACAGTACATTGGAATTATCAACAAAATTGCACAGGAGCATCCAATCCTTGTTGATAAATACCTTGTTGGTAAGGAGATAGAGGTTGATGCCGTATGCGATGGCGAGGATATTATAATACCTGGTATTATGGAGCATATTGAGCGTGCGGGAATCCATTCAGGCGATAGTATATCAGTGTATCCTGCGAAAACAATCAGTAAGGCGGCAAAGGCAAAAATAGAGGAATACACAAAAAGGCTTGCAAATGCTCTCCATGTCATTGGAATGATAAACATACAGTTTATCGTATGTGACGATGAGGTGTATGTCATAGAGGTCAATCCGCGGTCAAGCCGTACCGTGCCGTATATTAGCAAAGTAACGGGAGTGCCGATTGTCACACTTGCCGCAAAGGCAATTATGGGTCATAGGCTTAAGGATATGGGATATACTCCGGGACTGCTGCCTGAGTCACCGTATTATGCAATTAAGATGCCTGTATTTTCCTTTGAGAAAATAAGGGGTGCCGATATAAGTCTTGGACCTGAAATGAAATCCACAGGTGAATGTCTCGGAATCGCAAAAGATTTTAACGAGGCACTTTACAAGGCATTTCTTGGAGCAGGAATCAATCTTCCGAAGCATAAGAACATGATTATGGCTGTGCGGGAGGAAGAAAAGGAGGCGGCTGTCCGAATTGGAAGAAGATTTGAGGCGTTGGGCTATAGAATATATGCTACTCTTGGAACTTACAGGGCACTGACTGCTGCAGGCATTAAGGCAATCAGGACAAATAAGATAGAACAGGATTCACCGAACCTGATGGACCTTATATTGGGACATAAAATAGACCTTGTAATAGACATTCCTTCACAGGGTGTAGAGCACGCAAAGGACGGCTTTATAATAAGACGAAACGCAATTGAGACAGGTGTAAATGTAATAACTGCGGCAGATACTGCCGAGGCTCTTGTTACAAGCCTTGAAAATACCGCAGGTGATAAGCTTACTTTGGTTGACATATCAAAGATTTAATCAGGAAAGGTAAGATAAATATGGAGAAGAAAAAGGTAGTAATTGCCCTTGGACACAGAGCAATGGGCACGACTCTCCCTGAGCAGAAAATCGCCACTAAAAATACGGCAAAAAAGATAGTAAGTCTTGTCAAGGAGGGAGCAGAAATAGTAATCACACACGGAAATGCACCACAGATTGGCATGATTCATACAGCAATGAATGAATTTGCAAAGGCACATCCTGAGTATACGTGTGCCCCGATGTCGGTATGCTCGGCAATGAGTCAGGGATACATAGGGTTTGACCTGCAAAATGCCATAAGGGCAGAGCTTATCAAGCAGGGAATATATAAGCCTGTATGTACGGTGATTACACAGGTTGTTGTTGACCCGTACGATGATGCATTTGCTGAGCCTGTAAAGAAAATCGGCAGGCTTCTCACGGATGAGGAGGCACTTTTTGAGGAGGAAAAGGGCAACTATGTGGCGAAGGAGAAAGATGGCTACAGAAGAATCGTGGCTGCACCAAAGCCGCAGAAAATAGTTGAGATAGATTCAATTAGGGCACTTTTGGATGCAGGGAATATTGTGATTGCCTGCGGAGGAGGCGGAATACCTGTGCTTGAGCAAAAGGCAGAGCTTAAGGGGGCAGGTGCGGTTATAGAAAAGGATTATACATGCGGGATTATGGCAGAGGAGCTTAATGCAGACGAGCTTTTAATTCTTACAAGTGTTCACAATGTGGCTGTAAATTATGAGACGGAGGAAGAAATCATACTTGAAAATATTTCTCTTTCTGATGCAAGGAAATATATTGAGGGCGGGGAGTTTGAGGAGAACACCATGCTGCCGAAGATGGTTGCATCAGCATCCTTTGTTGAAAAAAGACAGGGCAGGAGAGCAATTATCACATCTATCGATAAGGCATATGAAGGTTATATGGGTCAGGAAGGAACAATAATCAGTTAATTGTATTAAATAAGGAGGATACTTATGGGAAATTACAGTAAGGCAGATATACTACAGTTAGTGGACGAGGAAGATGTGCAATTTATCAGACTTCAGTTTACTGATATGTACGGCAACCTGAAAAATGTTGCCATACCTGCAACAAGAATTTTGACAGCTATGGAAAATAAATGTAAGGTGGATTTTGCATCTATTGCAGGATTTAGCCAGACGGAGGAAATTTCACTTTATTTAAGACCTGATTTAGACACATTCTCCATACTTCCGTGGAGACCGCAGCAGGGCAAGGTGGCGAGGTTTATATGTGACGTTTTGAATGAGGACGGAACGGAATATGAGTCCAATGCCAGATATATATTAAAAAAGGTGATGGAGGCGGCAAAAAAACAGGGCTATACGCTGCTCGTTAATCCTGAGTGCGAATTTTTCCTGTTTCACGCAGACGAAAATGGACTGCCTACAACCGTAACCCACGAGAAAGCAGGATATCTTGACACTTCTCCTGTGGATTTAGGTGAAAATACAAGGCGAGACATCATCATGGCAATGGAGGATATGGGATATATCATAGCGTCTTCCCACCACGAGATAGCACCCGCACAGCATGAGATAGATTTTACCTACGAAAATCCACTTGCAACGGCAGACAAAATAATGACATTTAAAACGGCGGTTGGGACAATAGCAAAAAAGTATGGGCTTCATGCAACCTTTATGCCGAAACCGAGAATGGATGAAAATGGTTCGGGTATGCACATTAAAATGAGGCTTATGAAAGATGGAAAGAATGTTTTTTCCGATGAAAATGGAAATTTAAGCAGTGATGGAATGGCATTTATGGCAGGAATTTTAAAGTACATACAGGGCATGACTGCTATTTTTAATCCACTTGTCAATTCCTACAAGAGACTTGTTCCGGGTTTTGAAGCACCATCTGAGGTGACATGGTCAAGGAGGCAGCGGAACACGCTGATTCATGTGGGAAGTATGCTTGAGGGTGGTGTGGAGCTTGAGCTTAGAAGTCCTGATTCAGCATCCAATCCATACCTTGTATTTGCTCTTTGCCTTGCAGCAGGCATGGATGGTATCAATAACAAGCTTGAAGCACCAAGTGAGCTTGTGGAAGATATAAGAAATTTAGATGAATATGAGAAGCTGGATAAAGGAATTGAACTCCTGCCTGAGAATTTAGGGGAAGCAATTATGGCAATGAGCAAAGAAATGCTTGTGACGGATGTAATAGGAGAAGACCTTGTTAAAAGCTATATAAGGGCAAAACGAACAGAGTGGAAAGGGTACCTGAAACAGGTTTCAGATTGGGAAATATCAAGATATTTGTATCGCATTTAAGGCGGCGGAGGCAAATTTATGAGTTCAATTTTAATCGTTCTGCCAAAACTTGATGAAGCAAAAAAAATACAGAAAATCTTGAACAATCACGGCTACCCGGAGGTTTTTTCTTATAACATGGCGGCAAATGTATTGCAGGCGGCACAGGATATGGGTACAGGGGTAGTCATAAGTGCATATAAGCTTAGTGATATGTTTTACCTTGATTTAAGGGATGGTCTGCCAAGGGGTTTTGAGTTGATTTTAATCGGCTCTGCCAGTACTGTGTCAGGTGCTGGTTCAGGTGTACTTTCCCTTGCTACACCGCTTCGGGTCGGTGACCTTGTGAGCACGGTGGACATGGTTCTCGGACAGATTGAAAGGCAGCAGGGAAAAAGAAAAAAGCCTGCAAAGAAACGAACGGAGCAGGAAGAAAATTATATTAAAAATGCAAAATACCTCCTCATGGACAGGAATCATTTGTCCGAGGAGGAGGCATTTCGGTACATTCAAAAGTGCAGTATGGATAACAGCACTAATATGGTGGAAACTGCACAGATGATATTGACGCTTATGTATCAGGGAGATGTTTAGTCACAGGATGTTTCATCTGTGGAAAGCAGCTCCCATTTTTCATATAATGAAAGCAGCTTTTCTTCCAACTCCTCTCTTTGTGCAGACAGTTCGCCAAGCCGAAATGAGTTTGTTGCATTTTCAGGTGCATTTATCTCATCATCTATATCACTGATGGCGGCTTCCGTTTCTTCGATTGCAGCTTCCGTCTTTTGTAAATCATTGGCAATTTTCCTGAGGCGTGCCTGTTCCTCCTTGTTTTTTAAATATTCCTCCTTTGATGAACCAGAGGTTTTTTGTCCTTCGTTTGTGTCAGTTACTGTTGTAAAGGCATCCTTCATCGTGACGGTACCTATTTTTGCTTCTACGCCGTATACGATATCCTTGTGTGTTTCGTAGTAATCATAATTTCCGATAAAAGAGTAAAGTTGTTTGTCCTTAAGCTCCACAATTCCCGTTGCCACGGCATTGATAAAATACCTGTCATGGCTGACAAAAAGAACGGTTCCTGTGTAGCTTTTTAAAGCCTCCTCAAGGATTTCCTTTGACTGAATATCCAAATGGTTTGTCGGCTCGTCAAGTATGAGGAAGTTGGCAGGAGAGAGCATAAGCTTTGCAAGGGAAACCCTGCCCCGCTCACCACCGCTCAAATCGCCAATTTTCTTGAATACATCATCGCCTGTAAAAAGAAAAGCGGCAAGTACGTTTCTTATTTTTGTATTGTTAAGGTCAGGATAGGCATCGGATATTTCCTCAAATATTGTCTTGTTCAGTGAAAGCACCTGATGCTCCTGGTCATAGTAGCCGATTCGGACCCTTGAGCCTAAGGTAATGCTTCCGCTATCCTTGGGACAGTCACGGTTTATCATCTTAAGTATGGTGGTTTTTCCTGTTCCATTTCCGCCTATTAGGGCAATTTTTTCACCTCTTTTTATTTCCATGCCAAGTGATGAAAAAAGCTTGTGGTCACCAAAAGCTTTCGCAAGCTCCTGTATGGTTAAAACATCATTTCCACTTTCCACGGATGGTGTAAGACTTAGACGCATTTCTGCAACGGTGGTTACTGGTTTTTCAAGGACCTCGATTTTGTCGAGCATTTTTTCACGGCTTTCTGCCCGTTTGATGGACTTTTCCCTGTTAAACTGCTTTAACTTTGCAATGACCTCCTCCTGATGCTTGATTTCCTGTTGCTGGTTTAAGTATGCTTTCATCAAAGAGGCTCTTACCTTGGCGCGCTCACTGGAATAGTAGGAGTAGTTTCCGTGATATACAGTTGCTTTGTGATTGTCAATCTCAACGATTTTATCTGCTATCTTATCAATGAAATACCTATCATGGCTGACGATAATTACACTTCCCTGATAGGAGGAAAGAAAGCCCTCCAGCCATGAAATAGAAGTCATGTCCAAGTGGTTTGTCGGCTCGTCCAGTATGATGATGTCAGGCTGAATGAGGAGCAGACGTCCCAGTGCAATACGCATTTTCTGACCGCCTGACAGTGTGCTTATGTGCCTTTGGTAATCAGCAGGGGAAAAACCAAGTCCTTTCAGGACGCCTGTTATTTCGCTTTCATAGGCATAGCCGTTTTGTCTGTCAAACTCGGATTGCAGCCTGTTGTAGGTGTTCATAATCTGTTCCAATTCCTCACCCTTGCAGTCTTTCATATCAAGCTCAAGCTGCCTTAGTTTTTTTTCAATATCGATAATAAATTTTTTTGTTTCCATCATTTCATCAAAAACGGTATTGTCAAATGAAATGTCCTGATGCTGGGAAAGATATCCCACAGATGTGTCCTTGGCGATAATCACCTGTCCTGAGTCGGCAGGCTCCTCGCCCATGATAACCTTTAACAGTGTCGTTTTGCCGCAGCCATTGATACCGACAATGGCTATTTTTTCCTTGGCTTCTATGTGAAAAGATATGTCCTTTAATATTTCGTTTGTGCCGTATGCTTTAGAAATATTCTGACACGCTAAAAGCATGGCAGTTTCCTCCTTTGGGTTAAATATTGTATGGCAGAATTTAAGTATTAAATTTGCCAGCTTGAAAACATATTCTATCAAAAAAAAATATTGTTTGCAATGGGATGGTCGTGGTATGATATGTCCTAAGGAGGGACCCAGCGAAGCTGGGAGGATTCCTTAGGACAGACCCTCGAAGTAAGGAGGACCCCATATGTTTAACTCGAAAGCAAAACGTGCCTGCCGTGAGGTTGAGGCACTGTTCAACGATATACAGATTAATTTGGAAAATAATTACAAGGATTTGGCAATCGGTGCCAGAAAAAATGCTGAGGTAAAGCTGGAAGAACTGAGACAGTCGGGAGAGCTTGGCGATAAGGATTACAAGAAGTTAAAGCTTAAGCTGGATGATTTCACGAAGCGTATGGAGGGATATCATCATTAAGGCATTGGGAGAAAAAAAGATTTCCACAGCATTAAAAATGCTGGCTCTTTCACTGGCACTTGTATTTATGTACCAGCTGGCTGATGGGAACAAGAACAAAGAAAAAAAAGACATTGATAAAGACAGGTCAAACTACAGTTACACAAGTGTATCTGAAAACGGACGGGAATGTATCATCAGCGATTACAGAATGGGAACGACAGTAAGTGTTACACTGTATGGAGAAAATGCTGAGGAAAATGCACGAGCGGCATTTTCATGCATTGATAAGCTGGACGGAAGTATACTTACATCACAGGTTGATGCTTTAACATCGAATTACAAGGTCGGTGAACCATATCAGGTAGATGAAGAATTGTTTGATGTTTTGAGTAAGTCGCTTTTGATATGCGGGGACAGCAATGGTGCCTTGGATATCACAATTGAGCCATTAAATGAGCTTTGGGCAATTGACGGGAAATATGGGGCATTTAAAGTCCCTGATAATAAAGAAATAGAGGACGCACGTGCAAGAATCGGCTACGAAAACATAAAGGCTTATACGGAAAACGATAATTGCTACATTCTTTTTGAAAAAGCAGGCATGGGGCTTGCCATTGGAGCAGTCGGAAAGGGATATGCCCTTGACCTTGTAAGGGATGAGCTTGTAAAACGAGGTGTGGAGGGTGCATGCATTATAGCAGGAGGAAGCATACTTGTATATGGAAGTAAGCCTGACAATGAGGCATTTACAGTGGGTATCAGGAATCCAAGAGGAAGTATGGAAGACATAATTGGAGTCCTCACTTTTAAAGGGGATGCAGATGTCTGTGTATCTACTTCAGGAGATTATGAAAAATATGTGGAGCAGGATGGAAAACGATATCACCATATACTTGACCGAAGCACAGGATATCCCAGTGACAGTAATCTTATGTCTGTAACCGTAGTATGTAAGTCAGGGCTTGCAAGTGACGGACTTTCCACGGCATGCTTTATTCTGGGATACGACGAATCCCTTGACTTGTTAAAAAAGTATGATGCAGAGGCAGTATTTATAGACAAAAATGGGAAAATAACAGTAACGGACGGCTTGACGGATATATTTACCGAACATAAATAGGAGACAGCATAACGGACGTTCAAAAAACAACATTTCGCAATCGCCTATAAAAATAAACAGAAAAGAGGATAAAAGATGAAGCGTTTACTTGTAGTTGTAGATATGCAAAATGATTTTATTGATGGTGCTTTGGGCACGAAGGAAGCATGTAATATAGTGGAACCTGTTAAACATTATATAAAAAAATCAATTGAGGATGGTGTGACAATTGTGTTTACAAGGGACACACACCATGAAAATTACATGGACACACAGGAGGGAAAAAAGCTGCCTGTTCCCCACTGTATAGAGGGAAGTAAGGGCTGGAATATTTGTGATGCGTTAATTCCGTTCACTGTGGGAAAAATATTACTTGATAAGCCGGGGTTTGGAAGTACAGCACTTATGGACTATGTCAAGGAGGAGGCATTTGATGAGATAACGCTTCTTGGACTTTGTACGGACATATGTGTGATATCCAATGCCATGCTTGTTAAGGCGGCATTGCCTGAGGCTGCCATAAAAGTGGTGAAAGACTGCTCGGCAGGGGTGACACCTGAAAGTCACGAAAATGCACTGAAGGCGATGGAAATGTGTCAGATAGAAATCATATAGGGTGGTGTTGTTATGAAATGGCTGGAACATTTAAAGACAATTAACAAACATAAGATAGAAGTTATGAAGAACTGTTTTGCAGTGGGACTTTACAAGCAGGGAATTTTACATGATCTTTCAAAATATTCTTGGACAGAGTTTTCCATGGGAGCAAAATACTATCAGGGAAACAGAAGCCCCAATGATGCGGAGCGTGAAGATAAGGGCTATACGACAGCATGGCTTCACCACAAGGGAAGAAACCGTCATCATTTGGAGTACTGGATTGATTACAGCGTTGATAAATCAAAGGGGATTGTGGGCATGCCCATGCCAAAGGAATACATTATAGAAATGTTTTGTGACAGGGTAGCGGCATGCAAAACATACAACAAGGAAAATTATAATGACAAACAGCCTTATGAATATTACATGAGGGGAAGGTCAGGAAAGCTTTTGCATCCGGATACGAAAAAAACGTTGGAAAAGTATCTTGTCATGCTTAAGGAAAAGGGTGAGGATTATACCTTTCGGTATATAAAAAACAAGGAGGTTATTCCGCTTAGAGTGGAAAAGCTTTCAAAATGGGTTCCGTTTTTGAAGTATATTTTCTAAAGATAAGAGTGTATTGGGAAGGTTAAGGTATCGTTATGGAGTTTACACATTTGCACGTGCATACGGAATATAGTCTGTTGGATGGTTCTGCAAAAATAAAGGAGCTGGTTGCAAGAGCAAAAGAGCTTGGAATGAAAGCTCTTGCAATTACGGACCACGGAGTTATGTACGGAGCAATTGATTTTTACAAGGCATGTAAGGCAGAGGGAATTAAGCCTATCATCGGCTGTGAGGTTTATGTTGCACCTGGTTCCAGATTTGACAGGGAGATTGTGAAAGGTGATGACAGATATTATCACCTTGTTTTGCTGGCAAAAAATGACGAGGGCTACCGAAATTTGTCGAAAATTGTCTCCACTGGATTTATAGAGGGTTATTATTATAAGCCTCGTGTAGATATGGAGACACTTGAAAAATACAGTGATGGTATTATCGCGTTAAGTGCATGTCTTGCAGGTGAGGTGGCGACAAACCTTAGGAAAAATAATTATGAGGGTGCAAAGGCTGCTGCCTTAAGACACCTTGAAATATTTGGGGAAAATCATTATTACCTTGAGCTTCAGGACCACGGCATGGAGGAGCAGCGTACTGTAAATGCAGGTATTATGCGTCTGTCAAGGGAAACGGGGATTCCTTTGGTTGCCACAAATGACTCCCATTACATAAATGCAGATGATGCGGAGGCACATGACGTACTGCTCTGTATTCAGACGGGTAAGGTTGTCAGTGATACAGACAGGATGCGATACGAGGGGGGACAGTTTTATTTAAAGTCACCTGAGGAAATGGCATCCCTGTTCACATATGCTCCTGAGGCAATTGAAAATACATGTAAAATAGCGGATATGTGTAATGTTGAAATTGTATTCGGAGAACAAAAGGTTCCACGGTTTGACGTGCCAGAGGGCTACGATGCATTTTCATACCTGAAAAAGCTCTGCGAGGAGGGACTTCAAAGAAGATATCAGCCTGTGACGGAAGAATTAAAGGAACGGCTTGATTATGAGCTTAACACGATAAATGATATGGGCTTCGTGGATTATTTCCTTATCGTGTCGGATTTCATCAGGTATGCAAAGGATAACGGTATTGCAGTGGGACCGGGCAGGGGCTCCGCAGCAGGAAGTGTTGTTTCTTATTGTCTGGATATCACCAATATTGACCCGATTGAATTTGGTCTGATTTTTGAGAGATTTTTAAATCCTGAGCGTGTTACTATGCCCGATATTGATATCGATTTCTGCCCAAACAGAAGGCAGGAGGTTATTGATTACGTTGTCAGAAAGTATGGCAAGGAACGGGTTGTGCAGATAGTCACATTTGGTACGATGGCTGCCAAGATGTGTGTCAGGGATGTGGGGCGTGCAATGGATTTGCCATACAGCATGTGTGATAAGGTGGCAAAGGCAATTCCGGGTGACCTTGGCATGACAATACCGAAGGCATTAAAAACAAGTAAGGACTTTAAAGCACTTTATGATAGTGACGAGAATATAAAAAAGCTGATTGATATGGCGATAAAGCTTGAGGGTCTGCCAAGACACTGCTCCATGCATGCAGCGGGGGTGGTTATCGGCAGGGACCCTATCATTGAGTATGTACCGCTGTCAAGGGGCGGTGAGGATGCGATAACTACCCAGTACAACATGACAACCATAGAGGAGCTTGGACTTCTTAAAATGGACTTTTTAGGATTGCGCAATCTTACTGTTATACAAGACACTGTGAAGCTGATAAGTGAAAACCACGGAGTGGATATAGATATAGATCATCTGAATTTTCAGGATGACGGTGTGTTTGAAATGATTTCCGCTGGAAAGACGGAGGGAGTATTTCAGCTTGAGAGTGCAGGCATGAAAAACTTTATGAAAGAGCTTAAGCCTGCAAGCTTGGAGGATATTATTGCGGGGATATCATTGTACCGTCCGGGTCCTATGGATTTTATACCACTTTATATTAAGGGAAAGGAAAATCCGGGACAGGTAACCTATGACCATCCGGCACTTGAGAAAATACTTGCACCTACATATGGATGTATTGTATATCAGGAGCAGGTTATGCAGATTGTTATGGAGCTTGCAGGATATTCATTGGGACGAAGCGACCTTGTGCGGAGAGCCATGTCGAAGAAAAAGGCAGACGTGATGGCAAGGGAACGGCAAAATTTCGTATACGGCAATCCTGAGGAGGGAGTGCCGGGCTGCGTAAACAATGGTGTAAGTGAGGATGTGGCAAATAAAATATTCGATGAGATGACAGATTTTGCAAAATATGCATTTAATAAATCCCATGCGGCTGCCTATGCAGTTGTTGCTTACCAGACGGCATATCTGAAATACCATTATCCTGTTGAGTTTATGGCAGCACTCATGTCCTCGGTAAAGGAAAATTCAGGTAAGGTAACAGCATATATACAGTCCTTACGGGCGATGGGCATAAGGCTGCTTCCGCCTGACATAAACCTTGGCAAGGGGGATTTTTCAGTGTCAGGGGACAGTATCAGATACGGGCTTTCTGCAATAAAAAGTGTGGGGGACGGAGTCACAGATATCATAAGACAGGAAGTAGAAGCAAATGGTCCGTTTAAGGATTTGGAGGATTTTGTCAAGAGGCTTTCAAACAAGGAGGCAAACAAGAGGACAATAGAGAGCTTTATTTTTTCAGGTGCCTTTGACGGGTTTGGAAAAAATAGGAGACAGATGATAACGGTATACGAGAAGATAATAGAAAAGGAAACATTAGATAAGAAAAGTGCCATGAGCGGTCAGATGTCGCTGCTTGATTTCTTAGGTGAGGAGGAAAAAAACGATTTCTCAATAAAGTATCCTGATATATCTGAGTTTTCAAGGGAGGAGCTTCTGGCAAGGGAAAAGGAAGTGCTTGGAATATATCTGTCAGGACATCCACTTGATGATTACATGGATATTATAGATAAGTATGTGACTGTCAGGTCAACGGACTTTTCTTATGATGAGGAAGATGGCTTTGCCGTACATGACAAGGTTCCTTGTGTTATAGGAGGAATCATAGCGGCAATCACAATTAAGACAACACGTAATGGGGACAATATGGCATTTATTACTTTAGAAGATTTGTACGGAACGGTCGAGATTGTTGTTTTTCCGAGAGATTACGCAAAATACAGGGATTATATTTTAAAGGACAACAAGGTTATTATAAAGGGTAATTCCTCCGTGTCTGAGGAGGAGGCAAAGATTTTGCTGTCTGATATAAAAACATTTGATGAGTATAAACATGAAATGAAGGATGCAGATAATGAGGTGTGGCTTTGTTTTGAGGACGAGGCTGCCTACAGGAATGCCGAGGAGGACCTTTACGGAATCGTTGATGAAAATAGGGGACAGGCAGAGGTTTTTGTCATGCTTAAGAGTGACAGAAAAATGAAAAAGCTTGGAGCAAGAAGGGTTAAGGCAAATGATGAAGTTTTAAGAAGAATGAAGCTGCTGTGGGGAGATGAAAATGTTCTCGTAAGAAAAAAGAAGCGGCAATAAGGAGTATGTTATGGTGATTGGTTCAAACTCCAATGAAAATGTTAAGGAATTGCGAAAGCTTGTAAAATCCTCAAGGGAAAGACGTGAAAAGGGTCTATATATCGTGGAGGGGATAAAGATGTTTTCCGAGATACCGATGGAAGATATATTTGAAGTTTATGTCTGTGAGTCGGCACAGGAAAAATACAGTGACAGGCTGCGGGGGCGGTATACGGTGCTTGCCGACCATGTGTTTAAAAGTGTTTCAGATACAGAGACACCTCAGGGAATTATGGCTCTTGTCCAAATGAAAAGCTATACATTAGACAGTATATGTGCAGGTGATAATCCGTTTGTTTTAATTATTGAGCGGCTTCAGGACCCGGGGAATATGGGGACAATAATAAGGTCTGCTGAGGCAGCGGGAGTTTCAGGAATCATGCTTTCACAAGGCTGTGTGGACATATACAGTCCAAAGGTTGTCAGGGCTACCATGGGTTCACTGTTTCGGGTGCCTGTGTTTGTTTCCAGTGATTTATCAATTGACATAGATAAGCTTAAGAAAAAGGGTGTGACTGTATTCGGGGCACATCTGAATGGTGACAGTATGTATAACATGAACTTCACAAAACCTGTCGCATTTCTTATCGGAAATGAGGGGAAGGGACTTAGTGAGGAAATAGGGGAGGCGGCTGATTTTCTTTTAAAAATACCGATGCAGGGGAAAGTTGAGTCATTGAATGCAGCGGTGTCAGCATCAATTATTGCATATGAAGTATTACGTCAGCGAATTTAAAAAAATATATTTATGGTCTATTTTGAAAAATTCGGAATATATTTAATATGTACAGGTAATCACTGTATGGAAAATCATTTACATTACGGTTCAAAGGAACTTGCTAAGTAATGGGCGATGTTCAAAGAAGGGGAGGAAAAATAATGACAGAGAAAATTTTAAACAACAATCAGGTAGTGGTAGCAGGAGAAATAGTATCGGACTTTAGATTCAGCCATGAAATATTCGGGGAGGGGTTTTACATGGTTGACCTTATTGTCAGTAGATTGAGTGACGCACATGATGTTATTCCGCTTATGGTGTCAGACAGACTGTTTGACGTGGAGGGGTCACACATTGGCGAAAAGGTTCTTGCAAAGGGACAGTTTCGTTCATACAACAAGCATGAGGAAAATAAGAACAGACTTATATTATCCGTGTTTGTAAGAGAAATTGAACTGCTTGGAGAGGATGATGACAGGGATAATAAGCCGAATCAGATTTATCTTGACGGATACATATGTAAGGAGCCTATATACAGAATGACGCCGCTGGGACGGGAAATTGCAGACATACTTCTGGCAGTAAATCGGGCGTATGGCAAGTCTGATTACATACCATGCATATGTTGGGGAAGAAATGCAAGATTCGCAGGAAAGCTTGCCGTAGGTGAGCATGTAGCCATATGGGGCAGAATCCAGAGCAGAGAGTATCAGAAAAAGGTGGGTCAGGATGAGATTGTAAATAAGGTTGCATATGAGGTTTCAGTGAGCAAAATGGAATGTCTGGAAGGATAGCCGAATATGTACAGCATCAAAGCTTGACACATGCATTTTATGTATGCTAATATGTGTTGGTAAACATTAAAGATTACATAGTAGAGGTGCAGCATTCAAAAGTACCCTGTGGGATGTCTTAGAGCAGTTGAGCATAGGGAAAAGGGGATGTTGCCGAAGGAAAGTATTTTCTAAGACGTATTTTCCTGGTTGTGCAGTTAAAAGCTGTATGACTGTCATCGCAGGATGGAGCGCTACTTGTAGAATAAATAAGATTTTATTTTACGGTTAGCACTTTGTCAGTGTTGACCGTATTTTTGATTTTATAGGAAACTGCGTTTCCTATAGGCACGCTTCTTATGAAGCCTGCTAAGATTCGAACTACAGCGTCAAAGACGCTTTGTTCTTGGTTTAAAGTGAGGAGGATAATAAAATGGCAATTTTCACAGGTGCAGGAGTAGCAATAACAACACCATTCAATGAAGATGGTTCGGTGGATTACGATTCATTCAGGGAGCATATTGAGTATCAGATAGAAAAAGGTACGGATAGTATCATTGTCTGTGGCACAACGGGAGAGGCATCAACCCTTACCCATGAGGAGCATCTTGAATGTATCAGATTTTGTGTGTCAGTTGTAAATAAGAGGGTTCCTGTAGTGGCTGGAACAGGCTCAAACTGTACGGATACGGCGATATATCTTTCAAGAGAGGCACAAAAGTCAGGTGCGGATGCACTTCTTGTCGTTACACCTTATTACAATAAGGCAACACAAAAAGGGCTTATCGCTCATTTTACGGCAATTGCAGAAAGTGTTTCACTTCCAATCATTTTATATAATGTCCCGGGAAGAACAGGAGTTAATATTCTTCCTGAAACAGCAGTAACACTTGCAAAAACAGTAGAAAACATAGTGGCAATAAAGGAAGCATCAGGAAATATTTCACAGGTTGCAAAGCTTGCTGCACTTGCAGATGGATGCATAGATATTTATTCAGGAAATGATGATCAGGTTATCCCGATTCTTTCACTTGGCGGAAAGGGCGTTATATCGGTTCTTTCAAATGTGGCACCAAAGGAGACACATGATATGGTTGCAAAGTATCTTGAGGGAGACGTTAAGGGGGCGCTTGACATACAGCTTAAAGCAATGCCGCTTTGTGATGCACTGTTCTGCGAGGTAAATCCTATTCCTGTCAAAAAGGCAGTTTCCCTTATCGGCTACGGAACTGGAAAACTAAGAATGCCGCTTACCGACATTGAGGAGGCAAATGAGACAAAGCTTGTAAAAGCAATGAAGGACTTCGGAATCAAGCTGGCGGCGGAAATGTAAATGAATTAAAAAATTAGTTTGACAGGAAACTACTAAGTAATGAACTGATGTATCA
The DNA here is from genome assembly GCA_947652735.1 of uncultured Lachnospiraceae bacterium. GTDB lineage: Bacteria > Bacillota > Clostridia > Lachnospirales > Lachnospiraceae > Coprococcus_C. The sequence continues at coordinate 35,493 of CANTEG010000017.1, forward strand.
AATTGGGAGGAAAATACTATGACAAGGATAATCATGCATGGCTGCAACGGAAAGATGGGTCAGGTTATAACAGATATATGTAAATCGGATTCAGATGTGGAGATTGTTGCAGGTATAGATGTAGTTGACAACAGAGATAACGGATATCCTGTTTTCACCGATATAAACGCATGTGATGTTTCTGCGGATGTAATTATAGACTTTGCCGCAGCACCTGCTGTTGATAAGCTGATTGATTATGTGGAGGCAAAAAAGATTCCGGTTGTTCTTTGTACGACTGGCTTAAGTCCTGAGCAGTTAAATAAGGTTTCCATAGCATCCGAAAATGTGGCAATATTAAAGTCTGCAAATATGAGTCTGGGAATCAATACATTGATGAAGCTGCTTAAGGATGCGGCAAATGTGTTTGCTCCTGCCGGATATGACATAGAGATAGTGGAAAAGCACCACAACCAAAAGGTGGACGCACCATCAGGAACTGCCCTTGCTTTGGCTGATTCCATAAATGATGCAAGAAATAATGAATTTGAGTATGTCTATGACCGCTCGCAGGTAAGGCAGAAAAGAGGGGCAAAAGAGCTTGGAATATCTGCTGTGAGGGGTGGAACAATAGTAGGTGAGCATCAGGTGATATTTGCGGGAATTGACGAAGTGATAGAGTTTAAGCACACTGCATATTCAAAATCTGTGTTTGCAAAGGGTGCAGTCGAGGCGGCAAAATTCCTTTCAGGAAAACCGGCAGGAATGTACGATATGGCAGATGTGATAGGATAATTGCATTTGATGTTCAAGGGTAAGGAGAACGATTATGTATCAGGACAATATTGTGCTTTGCAGTGCTTCCAAGTACACACAGAAGTATTATTTGAATGAAGATTTTGAGAGGCTTCCAGATGAAGTGAAAAAGGAGCTTCAGATAATGTGTGTACTTTTTACGGAGGACGTGGGAGGCGTAATTATACTGGAATACGACGAAAACGGTTCCCTGCAAATCAAAACGGAAGCGTACGAGGAGGACATTTTGTATGATGAAATAGGAAGTGTCCTAAAGGTAAAGCAGCTTCAGGAAACTAAAAAAGAGTTGTTCTATCAGCTTGAACAATATTTTCAGGCATTTTTTTAACGAGGTAGATGAATATGTTATTTGCAATAGATGTGGGAAATACAAATATAACCGTGGGACTGTTTGATGGGGATAAGCTTGTCAATACGTTCCGAATGACAACAGGTATAGCAAGAACCTCAGACGAGTATGGAATGTTTCTCGGAGAATGGCTCAATTTAAGAAACATGACGATTAAAGACATTGATGCTGTTATTATCGCATCTGTAGTACCGAATGTCATGCATTCACTCACAAGCGGAATTATAAAATATTTCCATATACATCCAATCATAGTGGCACCGGGAATAAGAACGGGAATCAATATCAACATTCCAAATCCTAAGGCACTTGGAGCAGATAGACTTGTAGATGCGGTTGCGGCGTATGAAATTTACGGCGGCCCTGTAATTGTAGTGGATTTCGGAACAGCAACGACACATGACCTTGTGCTTGCTGACGGAAGCTTTCATTCAGGTGTTACATCCCCGGGAATCAGGCTTGCAGCAAGTGCACTGTGGACAGGTGCGGCTAAGCTTCCAGAGATAGAGATAAGAAAGCCCGAATCCATACTTGCGAAGGATACCGTGTCAAGTATGCAGGCAGGTATATTTTACGGATATATCGGTCAGACTGAGTATATTGTAAGGAAAATAAAGGAAGCCGCAAAGCTTGACGGCATAAAGGTAGTTGCAACAGGCGGTCTCGGAAAGCTTATTTCGGAAAATACGGATGAGATAAATATATATGACCCAAATCTGACACTGAAAGGTTTGCAGTTAATATATGAGAAGCAATAATTTACGGATGAGTGCGGAGAAGTAACATGATTGATTTTAACGATAAAATTATATTGGCACCGATGGCAGGAATTTGCGACCTGCCATTTCGTTTGCTCTGCAAGGAGCAGGGGTGCGACATTTTATATACGGAGATGGTAAGTGCAAAGGGTATGTACTATAACAACAAAAATACGGCTCCGCTTATCATGACCGATGACAGGGAAAAGCCTATCGGTGTCCAGATTTTTGGAAGTGAGGGGGAGCTTATGGCTGAGCAGGCGGTAAGGCTTGAGGATAAAGGCTTTGATTTTATTGATATTAACATGGGGTGTCCCGTGCCCAAAATAGTAAACAATAATGAAGGCTCTGCACTAATGAAAAATCCTAAGCTGATTGGGGATATTGTTGATAAAATTTCAAGCAGATGTAAAATACCCGTAACGATTAAAATTCGTGCAGGTTTTACAAGGGATACGGTAAATGCACCTGAGGTTGCAAGGATTGCTGAAGCGGCAGGAGCTGCTGCAATTGCCGTTCATGGAAGAACGCGTGAAGAATACTATCAGGGAAAAGCCAATTGGGATGTTATCCGCAAAGTAAAGGAGGCAGTTTCAATTCCTGTCATAGGAAACGGAGATATATCAAGCGGTGCAGATGTCATTAAAATAAAAGAACAGACAGGCTGTGACAGCGTAATGATAGGAAGGGCAGCAAAGGGAAATCCGTGGATATTTAAAGAAATCAAGCAGTATCTTAAGGACGGGATGCCTGTAAGCCGTCCAAGTGTGGATGAGATTTGTGAAATGATGCTTCGGCATGCACGCCTGATGGTAGAGTACAAGGGAGAATATACGGGAATCCATGAAATGAGAAAGCATGTTGCCTGGTACACGCAAGGGTTAAAGGACTCTGCAAGATTAAGGGCAGAAATCAATCAGGTTTCAAGTTATGAGGAGTTAGAGCAGCTTGTATGCGGTTATTTTGGCTGCTGAGTCAGGAATTATTATGCATATGACGATGGGCACATTTGTATGTGCTGCGGTTTAAGCATGATAGCAGAACATTGATGTACAATGCGGTTTAAACCTTTATGTTTAACAGCTTGTCGGATATGGAAAGCTTTTCGTAGTGTGACAGGTAATCCTCTTTCTTATAGGAGACAATGTAATTTTTGATGTATGCTTTTTTGATGCCGTTTTTGTGGAGTGTGTCAACCGCCTTGTTGTAGGCTATGGCAGCAGATATTTCATCCTCATACCTGCCCACAATATAAACTCCGTTGACATGTATATATGCTTCGTAAACAGTTTTTTCCCTTAAGGTTTTTTGGCGGACACCCGTGTATTTGTTTATGATTTTAATGTTGGAATAGCGGTAATCATTCCGGTCGTGATTCACCATAATGTAATCCCTGCCATAGACGGCAAAGGGACGTATGCCGTATCTTGTAAGTATTTTATACTGACTGCCGTAATCACTTACGAATAAATATCCGCCTTTTTGTTGTATTTTATGGGAAGAATAAAAAAATAAGTCATCCCTGTCAAATTTCAGGATATCTGTTTCAGAAAGATAATATTCGAAATATTGCTTTCTGAGAAAAACAGGTGTAGGGACATAAAGTCCGTTGATTACATAATTGGACAGAACAATAAATTTGTCGTGCGGTATCGTAAATTCACTGTTATAATTCTCAGGAGCAAGCTTGCAGTCGATAATGTGTCTTCCATCAAGATATACGGCTCCAGCTGTTTTCTTATTATCATAGCTTCCAAGACTGATATGCTTTCCATGTAAAGTGATTGACACTCTGTAGGATATGGAGTTGTCTTTTTTTCTTGTGGTAAAAACACCTTTCATATATGCGTAAAGCTCCCTGATAGATTAAGTATGGAAATATAACAATTGAAAGACAGGTACGAAATCATCCGTCATTCTGTTATTTTAAATTAGTATAATAATTATTACGAAATAAGTCTACAAAAAAATATTTGACTTATACGGTTAATATGCACAAAATGTACAAACGCATGTAGTGATATTTAACAAAAATTTAAAAATAAATATTAAAATACTTGACCATGTAGCTTATGTAAACTATAATCAGCTTGTGTGAATATGTAATGGAATTGTAACAAATTCGAAAAAGAAAAGTCACACAGGGGTGAAGTATGAAATTGAAGAATAGTGTAAACGCTTTTAAAGCACTTTACAACAAACTCGATGTCGACAAATACAAAAAACTCACAAAAAAATACGTAGGAAAATATTACAAACAGGCGACTTCTATAGCAGTAGTTGCTACACTTGCAATTGTATGTACTGCAACCGCTATTACAAGGCAGGTAAATGCCAATGAAGCAGCGGGAGTTATGATTACCGTGTCAGATGTGGCAGCGGGACATGAACCGTTTAGCGGAAATACATTTGATGTAGCATCAATTTCTTATAATGAGATGCTGGACGTGACGAACGAGACAAAGCAGCTTACACAGCTTGAAAAGTCAGAGAAGCAGATAGAGAAAATACTTGAATCAAGACCGCAGAGCAGAAAAGAGCAGGCAGTTATTGACCAGCTTACCGCAACAACGAGCAGTGCACCTGAGGTTTCAAGTAAGCCGGAGGAGAGCAGTCAGGCACCAACAACTGTTCCTACTGTTGTAACATTTGCGGATGAGAATGGCAACTATGAATATGTGGGTGAATTTACATTAACAGCCTACTGTCCATGTACGATTTGCTGTGGACAGTGGAGTAACATGACAAATCCGACAACTGCAAGCGGAACGACTGCAACAGCAGGAAGAACAATTGCTGCTGACACGTCAAAGTTCCCATTTGGAACAAGACTTATGATTAACGGACAGATATATACAGTGGAAGATACAGGTGGAGCCGTAGTAGGAAACAGAATTGATATATTCTTTAATTCACATCAGGAAGCACTTAACTTTGGTTTGAGAACAGCATCCGTATATATTGTAAAGTAATAAGCAGGGTTGTTTCATTAGGAAAGATTTTTCCTGATGTAGCAGCCCTTTATTATTTGATAGGATTTATATTAGGAAATACTATTGTTACTTGTTTTTGCATGCGTCTTGTGATATTATATGGACGTTAATTTTGAAAAATTTAATTTAATAATGATTTATAAGGAGTTTGAATTGACATGGGACTTACATACAAAAGTACAAGAAATTCACAGGAAACCGTAACAGCGTCACTTGCTATACTTAAGGGACTTGCCAATGGCGGGGGACTTTTTGTACCTGATACAATTCCTACATTTGATAAGAGCTTGGATGAGCTGGCAGGCATGGATTACAGGCAGGTTGCATACCATGTTATGAAGCTGATGCTTACTGATTTTACTGAGGAAGAGCTTATGTATTGTATAAACTCTGCCTACGATGACAAATTTGACACAAAAGAGATTGCAGTGCTTCAAAAAAAGGCAGGGGCACATTTCCTTGAGCTGTTCCACGGCTCAACAATTGCATTTAAGGACATGGCACTGTCCATATTGCCGTATCTTCTTACGACAGCGGCAAAGAAGAATAATGTTGACAATGAAATCGTTATACTTACTGCAACCTCGGGTGATACAGGTAAAGCGGCACTGGCAGGATTTGCAGATGTGCCGGGAACAAAAATAATCGTATTTTATCCAAAGAACGGAGTTAGCCCGATTCAGGAAAAGCAAATGGTTACCCAAAAGGGCGACAATACATTTGTTGTGGGTATTACAGGCAATTTTGACGATGCACAGACAGGTGTGAAGCAAATGTTTTCGGATGTGGCATTAAATGAAGAATTAGCATCAAAGGGGTATCAGTTTTCTTCTGCAAACTCCATTAACATAGGCAGACTGGTTCCACAGATGGTTTACTATGTATATGCATACACAAGGCTTATTGCATCTGGAGAGATAAAGTCAGGTGAAAAAATAAATGTTGTTGTTCCTACAGGTAACTTTGGAAATATTCTTGCAGCATATTATGCAAAGGAAATGGGACTTCCAATTAATAAATTTATTTGTGCATCAAATGAAAATAAGGTTCTTTACGATTTCTTTGCAACAGGATGCTACAACAAAAACAGGGAATTTATTCTCACGAGCTCACCGTCAATGGATATTCTTATTTCAAGTAATCTTGAAAGACTTATATATAAGATTGCGGGCAATGATGCAGGAAGGAACAGCGAGCTTATGGCAGCACTTTCGGGGGAAGGTGAATACTCAATAACTGAAGATATGAAGGAAAAGCTTACAGACTTTTATGGAAATTATGCAACAGAGAAAGAAACATCAGCCAAAATAAAAGAGGTCTACGAGTCTGATAATTATATCATGGATACTCATACCGCAGTGGCTGCTGCTGTATATGAAAAGTACAGGGATGAGACGGGAGATACTACACCTACCGTTATAGCATCAACTGCAAGTCCGTACAAGTTTACAAGAAGCGTAATGAACTCCATAAATTCAGAGTATGATAAGCAGTCGGATTTTGAACTTGTCGATGAGCTTTGTAAGCTCTCAGGTGTTAAGATACCACAGGCAATAGAGGATATAAGAACAGCACCGGTGAGACATAATACAGTATGTGACAAGGAAAATATGTTAGACGAGGTAAAGAAATTTCTCTTTGCAAAATAAATGCATTCAGAGGCTGTCATACTATAAAAATTGGTATGACAGTCTTTTCTGTTCTTTAATAGGAGGGAAAATATGTACACGTTGAAAACAAATGCCAGCTTTGACAGTGCCCATTTCCTAAAGGGATATGATGGCAAATGTGCAAATATACATGGACACAGATGGAATGTGGAGATAGTTGTTTGCGGAGAGCACCTTGAAAAGTCAGGAAGCTGTAGTGGAATGGTAGTAGATTTTTCTAAGCTTAAGGACGAATTAAAGGAAGTGGTAAACAGCTTTGACCATTGCCTTATTATTGAAAAAGGCAGTCTGAGGGAGGAGACCTTAGAGGCACTTTTGGCGGAGAATTTTAAAATTGTGCAGCTTGACATAAGACCTACCGCCGAAAACTTCTCAAAATATTTTTATGATGCGTTTTCCAGCAGAGGGTATATGGTGAGAGAGTGCACTGTATATGAGACGCCAAACAATTGTGCAACATACAGTAAAACATTGGGGTAGTAAAAAACATCGGAGAGGGAATTAATATGAATAAATTTAGAGTGGCAGAAAAATTTGTGAGTATAAACGGAGAGGGGAGAAGAGCAGGAGAGCTTGCATGTTTTATAAGGCTTGCAGGCTGTAATCTGCATTGTACATATTGCGATACGGCATGGGCAAATGAGCCTGATGTAGAATGTGAATTGATGACCAGTGATGAAATATATCAATATGTTATTAGCACAAAGGTGCAAAATGTTACGATTACAGGAGGAGAACCTTTGGCTTGTGATAATATATGTGAGCTCTTGGAAAAGCTTTCATCAAACAAAGATCTTAGAATTGAAGTGGAGACCAATGGTTCCATTGCCGTTACTAAGTTTGGAAGTATTGGAGATAATATTACATTTACAATTGATTACAAGCTTTTAGGCAGTGGCATGTCAAGCAATATGCGCATTGAAAATTTTGAGACAGCAAGACGCAAGGATACGATAAAATTTGTAGTGTCCAGCATGGATGATATGATTCAGACAAAAAATATCATAGAAATGTACGGGCTTGATGATAATAGTACAGCGGTATATATCAGTGCATGTTATGGTAAGTTTGAGACAAAAGATATAGTAAAATTTATGAAAGAACAAAATATGAATAATATTAAGGTACAGCTTCAGATGCATAAATACATTTGGGAGCCGGATAGAAAAGGAGTATAAAATGGCAATAGATAAGGACGCAATCAAGGAGCATATAAGAGGAATACTGGTGGCATTGGGCGATAATCCCGACAGAGAAGGCCTTAAGGAAACTCCTGAAAGAGTTGCAAGGATGTATGAGGAAGTTTTCGAGGGAATGAATTATACCAATGACCAGATTGCTGATATGTTTTCAAAGTCCTTTGAGCAACCGGAAGGCTCATCCAATGATATTGTATTAGTAAAGGATATTGAGGTGTTCAGCTATTGTGAACATCATATGGCACTTATGTACAATATGAGGGTTTCGGTTGCATATATTCCAAGAGGCAGGGTTTTGGGACTCAGCAAGGTAGCACGTATAGCAGATATGGTTGCCAAGAGGCTTCAGCTTCAGGAGCGTATTGGCTCAGACATTGCATATATTATGGAGAGGGTGACAAAATCACCTGATATAGCGGTGGTAATTGAGGGAAGCCATAGCTGCATGACTGCAAGAGGGATTAAAAACGGTCAGGCAAAAACACTCACAACAACCCTTAAGGGAAAATTTGAGAGTGATGGAGATTTACAAAAGAGATTAATGCTGCTTGTAAGGCAGTAATAGTGTGGAGAGTATGATATGAAAAATAAGGATGAGGCAGTAGTCGTTTTTAGCGGAGGACAGGACAGCACAACCTGTTTGCTGCTTGCAATGGAGAAATATAAAAAGGTATATGCGGTTTCATTCGATTATAACCAGCGTCACAGTGGGGAGCTTGCGTGTGCAAAGGAAATATGCGCAAAATATAATGTTGAGCATACGATTCTTGACATGGGACTTTTAAATCAGCTTGCACCCAACTCACTTACGAGAATGGACATTACGGTAGATGAGGATGCACCGGATAAAGGGACACCGAATTCATTTGTTGATGGCAGAAATATGGTATTTTTAACATTTGCTGCTATATATGCAAAGCAGAAGAATATTACGGATATAATAACAGGTGTATCCCAAAGTGATTTTTCGGGATATCCGGATTGCAGGGATATTTTTATTAAATCTTTAAATACAACATTAAACTTGGCGATGGATTATGAGTTTGACATAATCACACCCCTTATGTGGATTGACAAGGAGGAGACGTGGGCACTTGCCGACCGTATGGGAGGCTTTGATGTCGTGCGTAATATGACGCTTACATGTTACAATGGTATCAGGGGGGACGGATGTGGAAACTGTCCTGCCTGCAAGCTTAGAAAAAAAGGATTAGATGCATATTTAAAAAATAAAAAGAAATAGCGACAGGGAGGAATTATGAAGAAATTATTGTTTATAATTAATCCTAATGCAGGAAGAACTGCAATAAAGGGCGATTTATTTGAGATTATTATGACATTTGCCCATGATGGGTATGATGTAGAGGTCTATCCCACAAAGGGACCGAATGATGCGAGCAGGAAGGTTCAGGAGGATGGTGCAAACTATGACTGTATCGTGTGTGCAGGAGGAGACGGAACCTTGCGGGATACCGTATGCGGATATATGGAGATGGGAGAAAAAAAGGTATCCTTGGGATATATTCCTGTAGGTACGACAAACGATTTTGCAAGAAGTCTCCGTATTTCCAGAAAACCGATTGAGGCGGCAGAGCAGATTGTGAAGGGCTCTGAACAGTTTGTTGATGTGGGACGGTTTGGGGATAAGCATTTCGTGTATATTGCTGCATTTGGCATATTTACGGATATATCATACAGTACAAGACAGTCCCTTAAGCGGGTTTTAGGACATACTGCATATGTTGTTGAGGCATTAAAAAATATAACAAATTTTCAAACCTATAAGCTGTGGGGACAGTTTGATGATGCCGTACTTACAGGTGAATATATCTATGGTATGATAACAAATTCTTTCTCCGTTGCAGGCTTTAAAATAAGGGGTACGAAGCACGTTGTTTTGGATGACGGAAAATTTGACTGCCTTTTTATTAAGAAACCGCAAAATCCTGCGGAGCTGCAACAGATTGTATCGGCTTTGCTTGCAAATGATATCGAGGGAAATGAGATGTTTTTTGAGACAAAGGCATCCAAAATTCAAATAAAGAGCGAAACCCCTATCAAATGGACTCTTGATGGTGAATTTGGCGGTGATTTGGAAGAAATAGAAATTTCAAATGAAAAGAAAGCAGTGGGTATATATCATTACACGAATTATGCCAACAGTGGAATTACCGAAGAAAATGAAGAAAGTGTGGCAACAACTGATCAAAGTGAGGACGATGAATTTGATGACTACTATGACGGATGGGAGTAGTCTGCTTTACTTTTTATATGCATTGGAATATAATGGAATACAACTGATATGATATAATTATGTTTAAGAAAGGAAACTATTCCTATGGGAAAATATTTTGGAACAGACGGCTTTCGGGGTGAGGCAAACGTTTTTCTTACAGTGGAGCATGCCTATAAGGTTGGCAGATATGTAGGATATTACTTTGGGAAGAAAAAAACTGACGGAGAGAGAGCCAGGATTGTAATAGGCAAGGATACAAGGCGTTCAAGCTACATGTTTGAATATGCCCTTGTTTCGGGAATCACTGCAAGTGGTGCAGACGTATATCTTATGCACGTTACTCCTACCCCTAGTGTTTCATACATCGTAAGGGTGGATGAGTTTGATTGTGGAATCATGATTTCTGCAAGTCACAATCCTTTTTACGATAATGGAATTAAGCTGATTAACTGTCATGGCTCAAAGATGGAGGCTGAGGTTGAGGATGAGATAGAGCAATACATAGATGGTCTTATTCCTGAGATACCTCTTGCCACAAGGGAGCATATCGGCAGGACTACCGACTATTCTATGGGAAGAAACAGATATATTGGTTATCTGATGACGCTTCCGACGCGTTCATTTAAGAATATGAAGATTGGACTTGACTGTGCAAACGGTGCATCATCGACGGTTGCAAAGGCAGTTTTTGATGCCCTTGGTGCAAAGACATATGTGATTAACAATTCACCTGACGGAACGAATATTAACACAAACTGCGGCTCCACACATATTGAAGGGCTTCAGAAGTTTGTTGTGGAAAATGGACTTGATGCAGGCTTTGCCTATGACGGAGATGCAGACAGGTGTCTTGCGGTGGATGAAAAGGGAAATCTTGTTGATGGGGACATGATATTATATATCTGCGGAAAATATTTAAGGGACAATGGAAAGCTGAATCAGGATACAATCGTGACTACCATTATGTCCAATATAGGGCTTTACAAGGCTCTTGACGCAGAGGGAATCAAGTATGAAAAGACAACAGTTGGGGATAAATATGTCTATGAGTGTATGCTTGAAAACGGATACGCATTGGGCGGAGAACAGAGCGGACATATTATATTCTCAAAGTATGCAAGAACGGGTGACGGAGTTTTAACTTCCCTGAAGCTGATGGAGGTTGTTATCGAAAGTAAAGCAACCATGTCCGAGCTTACAAGAAACCTGAAAATATATCCGCAGCTTCTGATTAATGTAAAGGTTGCAGATAAAAAACCGGTTATGAATGATGCAGACGTTTTAGAGGCAACTGATAATGTGGCAAAAAGGCTGGGAGATAACGGTCGTGTTTTGCTCCGTGAAAGTGGCACTGAGCCTGTTATAAGGGTTATGGTTGAGGCAGAGACTGATGAGATATGTAAGGAATGTGCTGAGTCAGTCGTTAATGTAATCAAAGAAAAAGGCTATGAAGTGCAGTAATTAAAGGTAATGAGATGAAGATAAAACTTAGAAAGCTGGAAACATCAATATTATTCGTAATAAAGATGAGCTTATACATTATATTATTTGTTGTGTTTTACTATGCATATTCAAGAAAAAACTGGCAGATGTTAAATATATCAAGAACATCTGCAATTGTTGTGGCAACATATATTATAATGAGCTACATGTTTTCCAATATATACGGACGTTATGATATCGGCAAAAGAAAAAGTAAGCCCATCGTGTACTCGCTTATACTGGCTACTCTTTTTACGGATATTATATCTGTGCTGATGCTGTCTGTCATGAATACAAACCAGAATAACAATACAACCTTTAAGCTGGAACAACCGGGTCTTCTTGTTATTGTTTTGTTGATTCAGATAGTGATTATACTTGTGTTTACTTACGGCGGAAATGCCCTTTACTTTAAGCTGTACGACCCTGAAAAATGTATTATTATCACATCGTCGCAAAGAAGCTTAAATGAGGTTATAAGGGGCATAAGCAAGTATAAGCTCCAATACGATATTGCCAAAATAGCAGATTACAGGGACAGCATGCTAAAAAAATATATCATGGAATATGACACCGTATTTATTTATGATGTTCCCATACTGGAGCGGACAGAGATAATAGAATACTGCTATCAGAACATGAAAAATGTTTTTTACAATCCCAATATGCATGATGTTGTTGAGAGAGACTCAAGACATATTATCTTGGATGATGTTTCGCTTTTTGGAAATTACGCAAAAACACTCACTCTGGAACAGCGTTTTGTTAAAAGAATATCAGACATTATTATATCGCTTATCGCACTTATCCTAACTTCACCTGTTTTACTTGTTGCAGTTATATGTATAAAGCTTGAGGATAAGGGGAGTGTTATATTTAAGCAAAACCGTGCCACTAGAAACGGAAGAATTTTTTCGGTTTACAAGCTTAGGACGATGAAAGAGGACGTTGAAAATTACTCAGTCATCGATAATGATGACAGGGTGACAAAGGTGGGACGTTTCTTAAGAAAATACAGAATAGACGAGATACCCCAGTTTTACAATGTCTTAAAGGGTGATATGAGTGTTGTGGGACCGCGTCCTGAAATGCTTGCCAATATATTCAACTATACGTCTGTACTTCCGGAGTTTGAGTACAGGTTAAGAGTGAAAGCAGGAATAACCGGATATGCGCAAATTGCAGGAAAGTATAACACATCGCCGAAGGACAAGCTGATATTAGACTTGATGTATATTGAGGAATACAGTTTGTGGCTTGATATAAAGCTTATATTCCAGACGCTCATTATTATTTTCAAAAAGGATAGCACAGAGGCCTTTCACAGGGAGGAGGAGCTTGTGTTTGAGGAGTATGTGGAACCGGATGAGGGAAATAATCAGTAGAGGAGGCAAATATGAAAAAAATATTGGTTACAGGCTGCAATGGACAGCTTGGCAAAGCCATCAATGAAGTATACAAAAATGAACAGGTGGAGCTTATCAACACGGATGTTGCCGATTTGGACATTACTGACATAAGCGCCGTTATGGAATATGTGAAAGAAAAAAATCCGGATGTGATTATAAACTGTGCAGCACACACAAATGTAAACGCATGTGAAAGTGAGTGGGATTTGGCATATAAAATCAATGCCATTGGACCAAGAAATTTGAGTATTGCTGCTGCAAAAAACGACGCAAAGCTGATTCATGTATCCACAGATTATGTTTTTGACGGAACGGCGGATGTGCCATATACAGAATTTTCAAATGTTTCACCCCTTGGCGCTTATGGAAAGACAAAGCTGGCAGGGGAGGAGTTTGTAAAGCAGTTTGCAAAGGATTTCATTATAATCAGAACAGCATGGCTGTATGGAGACGGAAAGAACTTTGTTAAGACAATGCTTGCACTTGCAGAAAAAAACGACGAGGTAAGTGTGGTTAAGGATCAGATTGGCTCGCCGACAAGTGCAATGGAGCTTGCAAGGATGATAAAGCATGTGGAACCGACGGACAACTACGGTGTATTTCATGGAACCTGTGAAGGCTCATGTTCTTGGGCAGATTTTGCAGAAGAAATATTTAAGCTTGCAGGAAAGACTACCAAAGTGAAGCATATTACAACGGAGGAATTTCCTACACCTGCCAAGAGACCGGCATATTCAGTATTAGACAACTATATGCTGAAGCTTACCACGGATTATCAATTTGCTGATTGGAAAGATGCATTAAAGGAATATATGTCAGATATAGGATAGTTCTGTTAAATAAAAACAGGGCTGTCATGCGAAGAAAATTATGTTGCGAAAATAAACTTTCTTAGCATGACAGCCCTGTTTTTACCTGATAATGCAAAATCATTTACCTGTCTTTATGACAATGTTTTTTCGTACTCATCAAACAAGCGGTGATACATGGTCGGAAGTCCTACAAACTCACATCCATAGCGGTAGCCTGAGCCTTCTAAAGGCTTTATATAAAGTATTTTGACTACTGAAAGTATGATTTCTTCAATGCCCTCAAATTCAATGGTTGCATTGAAGTAATATTCAACCGGAAGTTTGCTTTCGGAAATAAAACCGATACCGGCTTTGGAAATATCGAAGACCTCAATTTCAGTATTTAAGTCATCTATGTTTATTCCGTCCTGCTTGAACAGGTTAGAAACTTCGAGTGTCATCTTGATAGGTAATCTTTTGTATTTTCTCTTCTCCTGCATATGCAATTCCTCCGAATAAATTAATTAACAATATTATAACAAAAAATTATACATATTGCCACAAATTTTTTGTTATTCGTTATATAAATATTAAATTTTTTTTTAATAATAAGAATTAACATAAAATATTTGACAGTTTTAATCAACTAAGGCATAATTTACATGTGAAATAGCAAGCTCTGAAAGAGCGTGCCAACAGGAAACGAAGTTTTCTGTTGAAGTAAATAGCAAGCTCTGAAAGAGCGATTGTCCTCAGGACTCCGTCTGCTGTGCAGACACCTCAGGACATATGAAAAAAAATGAAAACAAAAATATGGAAGGATGTTACTATGAACGATAAATATGTCAGCCCGCTGTCAGAGAGATATGCAAGTAAAGAAATGCAGTACATTTTTTCTCCTGACATGAAATTTAAAACATGGAGAAGACTTTGGATTGCACTTGCAGAGACAGAGCAGGAGCTTGGACTTAAGGATGTGGACGGCAATCCGAGAATAACGGATGAGCAGATAGCAGAACTGAAAAGTCATGTGGATGAAATAAATTATGATGTTGCAAGGGAGAGGGAAAAGCAGGTAAGGCATGACGTAATGAGCCATGTGTACGCTTACGGACAACAATGCCCAAAAGCGGCAGGTATTATCCATCTTGGAGCAACAAGCTGTTATGTGGGAGATAACACGGATGTCATTGTTATGACAGAGGCATTAAAGCTTGTAAGGAAAAAGCTCATAAATGTAATAGATGAGCTTGCAAAATTTGCAGATAAATACAAGGCACTTCCTACCCTTGCGTTTACACATTTCCAGCCTGCACAGCCTACAACAGTCGGCAAGAGGGCAACGCTTTGGATGCAGGAGCTGCTTCTTGATTTAAGTGATATCGAGTATATGATATCACAGCAAAAACTTCTAGGCTCCAAGGGAACAACGGGAACACAGGCGAGCTTTTTGGAGCTTTTTAATGGTGACCATGATACCGTAAGAAAGATAGATGGAATGATAGCGAAAAAAATGGGATATGAGGAATGTTACTCTGTATCAGGACAGACATATTCAAGGAAAGTTGACGCGAGGGTTCTCAATGTTTTAAGCGGAATTGCCATGAGTGCCCATAAGTTTTCAAATGATATAAGACTGCTTCAGCATTTAAAGGAAATCGAGGAACCGTTTGAAAAAAATCAGATAGGTTCATCCGCGATGGCTTATAAAAGAAATCCTATGAGAAGCGAAAGAATTGCATCACTGGCAAATTATGTTATGGTGGATGCATTAAATCCTGCCATTACGGCAGCAACACAGTGGTTTGAGAGAACGCTTGATGATTCGGCAAACAAGAGAATATCTGTGCCTGAAGCATTTCTTGCCGTAGATGGAATATTGGATTTATACTTGAATGTAGTTGATGGACTTGTTGTTTACGACAAGGTAATATACCAGAGATTTATGAAAGAGATACCATTCATGGCAACGGAGAATATTATGATGGATGCTGTAAAGCGCGGCGGAAACAGACAGGACCTTCACGAAAAGATAAGAAGCTATTCCATGATGGCAGGGGAGCAGGTAAAGGTATACGGAAATGAAAATAATCTGGTTGACCTGATTGCTGCCGACGCATCCTTTGGAATGACAAAGGAAGAAATAACGGCACTTTTGGAGCCAATCAATTTTGTGGGTCGTGCACCGCAGCAGACAGAAGAATTCCTTTTAGATGTGGTAAAACCGATTTTGGACGCCAATCAGGATATATTGGGAGTAAAAGCAGAAATAAACGTGTAATTTAAAACAGAAAGCACGGTTAAAGTTGACCTTATGGGTGAAAACAAATATAATAGTATAGCTGATTTTCCAAAGGGAGGATCCTTACATGAACGAAAGAATAGAAAAAAAGTTGGGTGTTCGGTTTAAGCTGATTGGTGTTATTATTCCGGTTGTTCTGGTTATGGTCATTGTATTTTTTGCATTGTCACGAGGGACAATACTGAAGCTGGCAACGGATAAGCTTACAACGGAATCAAATGTATATGCTGAAAGAATAGGCAGTTGGACAAAACAGATTTTTGCCGAGTTGAATCTTTATAAAAGTACGATAGAGGAAGCAGGGTTTAAAAATGATGCCGAAATTCTTAAATACATGGAAACCTCATGTGAAAAAAATCCTGCATATCCGATTGGACTTTACATGGGAGACGATTCAGGTGTATATCTTGACGGCTCAGGCTGGATTCCAGGGGATGACTGGGTTTTGACGGAACGCGACTGGTATATTGATGGAAGTAAAAACAAGGAATTTGCATTTGGAGAGCCTTACTATGATTCACAGTCAGGAGATGTATGTGTAAGTGCTACGGTAAGGATGAATTATGATGCCGCTGTCAGGGTTTTGGCAGTGGATGTTTATCTGAATTATTTGTCCGAGCTTGTGGGAGAGATTACAGATGCAGGTATTGACAATGCATTTTTTGTAACAAAGAGTACACAGACAATACTGGCGCATAAGGATAACAGCATGATTGATGTAAAGCTTGGGGATGTTTCCTCGGATGAGCTTTATGGAAATATTAGTGCCATTTTGACTGACGGAAAAACAGGCACGGTTGAAGTGCCGGGGAAAGACGGAAAGTATTTTGTGTGTATCAATGAAATAGATAATACAAACTGGTATCTCGTTACATGTATGAGGCGGTCAGAAGTTCTTACCGACCTTACAAGGGTTGAGCTTATTATGGCAATTGTTGCAGTTGCTGCGGCACTTGTGTTGATATTTATAATTATTCATCTGATGAATGGTATTGTAAGACCTGTTGAGAGGGTTACCAATGTTTTGCAAAATGTGGCAGAGGGTGACTTTACACAAAACATTGACGTAAAAGGAAATGATGAAATTGCCAACATGGGAAGAAATATGCATAATTTTATGGCACAGATGCGGGATACAATATGTGATATTTCCAGAACGGCAGACTGGCTTAACAAACAGTCTGAGGAAAATGAACGGGTTTCTGCGGAACTTGCCGATTCATCCATGCACCAAAACAGTGCTGTGGAGACACTGAATCAAATGGTGGATGAGCTTTCAAAGGCAGCCGTTGAGGTGTCTGTTCAAATGAATCAGCTTACAGGTGTTATTACAACTGCCAAATCGGAGTGCGAACATGCCGGAGAGGTTATGAGCCGTACAGTTGAGGTTTCCGAGAGCGGTAAGAGTGTTATGAAACAGGTAAGCACCGGTATGTACAATATAGAAAGTACAATCGGAAATCTTGCAGGTCAGATAAATAAGGCAGGTGAGGTTACATCAAATATCAGCAATATGGTAACGATTATTACCGATATTGCGGATGAAACAAATCTGCTTTCACTGAATGCATCTATAGAGGCGGCGAGAGCAGGCGAGGCAGGCAGGGGATTTGCGGTTGTTGCAGAGCAGATTAGCCATCTTGCAGAAAACAGTAAAAAAGCCGCAGAGGATATTTCAAAGCTTACAGAAGAAATTCAAGTTACAATGAATCAGGCTGAGGTGCAGATGCACCAAAGTGTTTCAGAAGTAAAGGAAAATGCGGATGTTATAAGCAAGACTGGGGATGCATTCAATAATGTATACAACAAGGTTGCAGAGACAAACAAAACGATGCTTCACATGGTTGAATTGATAGAGGAAGTGGATCAGGTTGCACTTTATATGCAGGGCATTGCAGTAAATCAGGCAGAGGCAACGAAACAAATATCAGAATCAGCAAAAGAACTGGAAAGCTACACTCAGATGGTCACTGCCAACAGTGACACGGTGGCAGAAAATGCCCGTGTTTTGGAAACAGAGTCAAAAAATCTGACCGAGTGTATGTCACAGTTCAGAGTATAAAATCAGCAAATAAGCGGAGGTATTTAAAAACAATGGTACAAGCAGTAGTAGGAGCCAATTGGGGTGACGAGGGCAAAGGTAAAATAACAGATATGCTGGCCCGTGAGGCGGACATAATTGTCAGATTTCAGGGAGGAGCAAATGCAGGTCACACTATAGTAAATAATTATGGAAAATTTGCATTACATACCCTGCCGTCAGGTGTGTTTTACGACCATACAACAAGCATCATAGGAAATGGAGTGGCACTTAATATACCTGTGCTGTTCAATGAAATAAAGTCTATCACGGACAAAAATGTTCCTATGCCCAAAATTTTGGTATCTGACAGGGCACAGATGGTTATGCCTTATCACATATTGTTTGACGAGTATGAGGAGGAACGGCTGGCAGGCAAGTCATTTGGCTCAACAAAGTCAGGTATAGCACCTTTTTATTCGGATAAATATGCAAAAATAGGCTTTCAGGTAAGCGAGCTTTTTGACGAAGCTGCCCTTAAGGAAAAGATTGAACGGGTAATCGTACAGAAAAATATTATACTGGAGCATCTTTACCACAAGCCGTTAATTCAGGTGGATGAGGTGTTTGATACGCTTATGGAATATAAAAAGATGGTAGAACCATATGTGTGTGATGTGTCACTGTATCTTTATGAGGCGATTAAGGCAGGAAAAAACATATTATTGGAGGGACAGCTTGGTTCATTAAAGGATCCTGACCACGGTATATACCCGATGGTAACATCCTCCTCAACACTGGCAGCTTACGGTGCAATCGGTGCAGGCATACCTCCGTATGAGATAAAGAAAATCGTAACCGTATGTAAGGCATATTCCAGTGCGGTAGGTGCAGGAGCATTTGTCAGTGAAATATTTGGCGAAGAGGCAGACGAGTTAAGACGACGGGGCGGCGACGGAGGAGAGTACGGTGCAACAACGGGAAGACCAAGACGTATGGGCTGGTTTGACTGTGTGGCATCAAAGTACGGATGCCGTATTCAGGGAACGACAGATGTAGCATTTACGGTTCTTGACGTACTTGGATATCTGGATGAGATTCCTGTATGTGTAGGCTATGAAATTGATGGAGAAGTAACAACGGACTTCCCTACAACAAGTAAGCTGAATAAGGCAAAGCCTGTGTTAAAAACACTTCCAGGCTGGAATGCTGATATACGTGGAATTAGGAAATACGAGGAGCTTCCTGAGAATTGCCGTAATTATATTGAGTTTATTGAGGAACAGATTGGATTCCCGATTACGATGGTTTCCAACGGACCGGGCAGGGACGATATCATATACCGTAACGTGTAATTAAATCTAAAATGCCTGCAACAGACGAGTAGAAAAACGTACTGTTGCAGGCATTTTTTTGTAATTAAAAGTTTCGTGTTTAATCTTTTTTGGGTATATGGCTGTTTACAAGTTCATATATGGTCTCGCAAAGCTCCTGCTTCATGGTAAACGGAATGGCATATATATGCTTTCCTGCCTTTAAGTTCAGCATATAAAACATCATGGAGTCATCAGGTATAATCATCGTTATAAAGTCAACCTCGTCATAGCTGTAATGGGTTTCACCATAGTGGTGGGCAACCCTTATTCCCTCGTCGGAAAAGGTGTAGGTTATATCAAATGCCTGTCTTCTTAAAGAGGACATGATAAGATAGATACCATAGGAGCCCAGTAAAAATGCAAAAATTCCAGTTAACATAATGTGTTTTGATATACCTTTAAATATTACTGCAAACTGTAGGGCGCAGATAACTGTGAAAATAATGCCCATTATCCTGTATGATATTCGGTTGTATTTTCTTTTTGGTACAGTATAGCTATATCTCATAAAATCCTCCTGAAACATAGGAAACTTCGTTTCCTATTGGCACGTTCCTGCGGAACCTGCTAAGACTCGAACTACAGCGTCAAAGACGCTTTGTTCTTCTCATTAGTATATAGTTTAAGTCTGATATGTTCAAGTTATTTTTGTTTTTTAAGATGAAAAGGTAACGGCAAACATGCGTTAGTGTTTCACAAAATAAAAAATGAAAAAATGGACTTTGCAGCAAAATTAACATGGCTAGAAGCAAAATTAACACATATGCATGAAAGAAAATATGCTACTATAACCATATCTATAAAAAATATTCTCGTTTTCTGATATTAACCTGAAAAACAGTGATTTATGAAATATTTGGTTTGGTCGACAAATGTTTTTATTCTGAAAAATTGACAAGGAGGAATCGTTATTATGAAAAACAGGAAAAGAAGTTTTGGGCAGAAGCTGCTGGCAGTGTTACTTTCTGTGGTGTTAGCTTTGGGAATTACACAGGGCGTGGCTCCGATTAATGCTCTGGCAAAAGAAAACGCCGCTTTACATGAGGAAAGTGAACAGCAGGAAAGTGCTAGTGGGAATACCTTAGAAAATACGGAGGAGACAACGGAGCCTGCACAGAAGGAGATTGATTCTGAAGAACAAAAGGAAAATGATTCGGAAAATGCGGGGGAAATAGAGATACCGTCAGAGGAGACGGTTACAGAGGAGACACAGGGAGCGGAGAGCGAGAACGATAACGAGGCAGAGCCGACGGAGACGGTCACGGAGGAGACACAGGAGCCAGAAAACGAAAATGGTAGCGGGACAGAGCCGACGGAGACGGTCACAGAGGAGGCGCAGGAGCCAGAAAACGAAAATGGTAGCGGGACACAGTCAACGGAGATGGTTACAGAGGAAATGCAGGAGCCGAAAACCATGGAAGCGTCACAGGAGGTGATTTTGGCGGCAGAGATTGCGGCGGAAACAGTGGCTGAATCTGATGCAGTTATAACCTCGAATCAGGAGTGGGGGGCTTGTACGCTGTCGGGAACGTATACAATTAACCCTGGGGTAACGGTGACCTTGACGGGACCAATTACCGTGGATGGGAATGTTACCATAACGGGAGGCGGAACGCTTGTGCGGGGAAGTACCAGCGCTTATTTTGTTGTGGGCAGCGGTGCTAATCTGACTTTGCAGAATATTGAGATAGATGGTGCGTCACTGTCGTCCTCTTATTCTATGATAGACGTTACGGGCGGGGGAGCTGTAGCGTTGTCTGCCGGATGCAGGATTCATAATTGCTACAAGACGACATCACAGGGTGCAGCCCTTAGATTGGATGTGGGCAGTGCTGTTCTTCGGGATGCTGTAATAGAGGACTGCCAGTCGACTACTTACGGCGGAGCCATTTACATTGCTGATGGAAGCAGTCTGACTATTTATAGTGGTAGCTATAGCAGGAATACGACAACGAATACATCCCTTTATGGCGGGGGATTTTTATATAACAGAAAATCTACAGCAACAATTTATGGCGGAAATTTTATTGGCAATACATCAGGGGGAAGAGGCGGCTGTATTTATAATGCGGGATTGGAAAATACGGAAACCTATCTGTATGGCGGATACTTTCAGGGGAACAAAAGTAATTACGCTTCTTATGAAGGCAGCGGTGCTGTGTTTTACTCTTCTGATAACCTGGCTAACACAATTATTCAATTGTCTGGTAATGTGCACTTTTGCGGAGATGGCACGGAAGCTTCCGGGATAGACGGTGTATTTCTTGCTATTGCCAGCAGTGCGGAAAGAAAAGCGAAGATTAGCTCGGAATTGAAATATCCGCTTGCCCTCTATTTAGTGGCGAGCGAGGGAAGGGTGATTGCGGAAGGTGTAGACGGGTATCAGTTGCAGAAGAAAGATATGAAGAAGATAACATTTACGGATACTGGTTCGTCAGAAAGTAAATGGTATGCCTTGTTGGATGAGGAGAATAATCAGGTCATCCTGACCGCTACCAATCCTGGATATGATTTATTATATGTGACTTATGGTGCAAACGGAGGAGAAGGAACGGTATTAGACAATAGCGGATATAATGAAAGCGATAGGATTACCGTACAGTCAGGAGATGCTTTGCAGCGTGAAGGGTATCAGTTTGTCGGTTGGAATACGAAACCAGATGGTACGGGAACTGCTTATCAGGCGGGAGACACATTTTTAATTACGGAAGATGTTATGCTGTATGCACAGTGGGAGCTTGCCGCCGAACCGCATATACACGCTGTTTCTGTCGATTGTTCCGAAACTTCCGGCAGTCAGGATACATTTACCGCATTGGGTCTTGGTGGTGCGTTACCTGAAAATGGAGTGTTATCCTCTGGCAACTATTATTTGGATGCAGACATGGATTTAGGAACTCCGATTACCATTAGCAGTGGTGTGACTGTCAATCTTTGTTTAAATGGTCATAAGCTGGAATATACCGGTTCGGGCGAGAATGCCATTTTGGTGCAGCAGGGCGGAACGTTGAAGCTTTGCGATTGTAACGGTTCCAAGGGGTCTTATACATTCCAGAGTCCTGCGACCAATGAGAATGTAACTGTTACTGGCGGTGTTATTACCAGAAGTAAAAAGGTGGATTCAGTAGGAAGCGGAATTCGTGTGTGTGGAACATGTTATATGTATGGCGGTGCCATTGCAGGAATCAGTGATACAGGGGGCACTGGAATTGCTGGTAGTCATGGTGCTGTTCGTGTGGAAGGTACTTTTTATATGTACGGAGGTGCAATCACCCATAACCGTTCAGGCTGTGGGGGTGGAGTGAATGTATGCAGTATCGCAGGTGTTAATGCGGAATTTTATCTTTCTGGCGGAAGCGTGTCATATAACTACGCTGATTATGATGACGGCGGCGGAATATGCCTGAACAGTCGATGCCGCTTTATTATGAATGGTGGCGAGATACGAGGAAACCGTGCAAAATCAGGCGGCGGTGGAATAGAATGTTATGGGGAGAATGACAGTGCGGACTTTGTGCGCATTACAGGAGGTGTCATCACCGCAAATATAACCGGTGGAGAAGTGGGAGGCGGCATTAAATGCGGCGACGTCAGTCGAATGCTCACAATTTCCGGAAATGTTCAGATTATTGGAAACAGTAATAAGGATAGTGCCAAGAGCAATCTATATCTGTGCGATGGGAAGACCGTGAATGTTGAAGCTGGATTCAATGGAGCGGTTGGCGTGACGGCGGAAAACATTCCGACAGGCGAGACACCTGTAAATATTACAGGTACGAATGCAGGGGATTACAGTCAGTATTTTTATAGTGACAATTCTGAATATAAAATTGTGAATAACAATAATGTGCTACAGCTTGTTCTGCTTGATACCATACCGCCAACAGGAAGCATTACAATAGATACAAATTCATGGATGAGCTTTCTGAATACGATTACTTTCGGGCTGTTCTTCAAAGAAATGAAAACGGTAACGATTACTGCGGTAGATGAAGGCTCTGGTGTGGACAAGGTATATTATTATATCTCGGATAATGAACTGCAACTGGCCGAGGTGCAGGCACTTGAAGAACGCAGATGGACGGAAGGTCGTTCCTTTTCCATAAGTCCGGACAGAAAATGTGTTATTTACGCAAAAATTACGGATCGGGATGGAAATGTAGCTTATATTTCTTCGGATGGGCTGGTATTTGACGGTGCAGCTCCAATAATCAGCGGTGTTACGGATGGAGAAACCTACCGTATGCCACCAACGGTAACAGTAACGGATGAAAATCTAAAATCCGTCACGGCAAATGGCTTGGAAGTTACCTTGACTGACAGTCAGTTTGTATTGATGGGAGCCGAGGGGCAGCAGACAATTGTTGCCACAGATAAAGCAGGCAACTCGGCTGTTGTCACGGTAACTGTAAAAACAGAGACAGAAAATGTAGCAGATGCCAAAGAAATAGTTAAGGAAGTGCTTGCAGACTATACGGCAACCAATGAAAGTACCAAGCAGGAAATACAGGACAAGGTAGATGCGGCACTCGGCGAGGCAGGAATCAGCGATGTAACTGTAACAGTGGGTGATTTAACTAAGACAGAAGCAACCAAGGAAGCAGCAGGAAGCATCAGCGGAAGTATTTCGATTGTATGTGGAAGCGAGACGGAAACGACTGCAATTAATAAGCCGATAGCCAAGTTACCTGTAACGGATGCAGATAAGCTGGAAACTGTAAAGACAGTTGTACAGGAAGTGCTTGCAGACTATATGGCAACGAATGAAAGTACCAAGCAGGAAATACAGGACAAGATAGATGCAGCACTCGGCGAGGCAGGAATCAGCGATGTAACTGTAACAGTGGGTGATTTAACTA
>CANTEG010000018.1 GCA_947652735.1 uncultured Lachnospiraceae bacterium
TAATACAAATTATTTCAGGGATTTTTATGATTGGTTTAAAACAGAAGAAGATATAGAACTTCGAGGTCTCAGAGAAAATATTAATTATAAAAATCCGAAATTAAACTGTGTCCGTACTGCTTTAGAACGAATGATTAAAGGTTACACAAATTTGAGGATTGAACTGGCTCCTTCCAGAATGATTCTGACAAATGCGGAGGGGGTCGATCTACAGGTAGATCAATTGAGCGGTGGATATAAAGCGGTTTTGTCTGTGATGGCAGACATCGCAAAGAGAATGTCTATTGCAAATCCTGATTCAGAAAATCCGCTGGAGGAGGAGGCAGTGATTCTGATTGATGAATTAGATTTACATCTTCATCCCAAATGGCAAAAAACAATAGTGGATGATTTGAAAAGAACGTTTCCAAATTGTCAGTTTATTATATCAACACATTCACCGTTTATTATTCAATCGTTAAATGCGGAAGAACTGTTTGATATTAGTACAATGCAATATGCGGTAGAAAATGGTAGTTATAATGGATGGAGCATTGATGCGATTCAAGAGCAGAAAATGGGAGTATCACCCAAAACTTCTGTTTTTAATAAACAACTGGAAGATTTTTCCCGTGCAATGGATCAAGAAAATTATGATGAGGCAAAGGCTTTATATAGCCAATTGAAAAAAATGGTAGATCCTACAAGCCATGAGAGCAAGATATTAGATCTGGATATGGAGATGATCGAAGCAGATGATAAAGATTGAGCGAGGGGAGCGCCCGAAAGCGTTGACATTGGAAGTTTGTGAGGAGTTGACGAAAATATACTCTGAAAATCGTGATAGGGATGTTTGGAATTGTCCCAAGATAAAAAAGCCTTTAAAAGAAGCATTACTTAAAATGAGTCGAGGTAAATGCGTATACTGTGAATGTATATTGAATATAGAGTCAAAAGATGTCACGATAGATCATTTTTTGCCAAAATCGACTCACGCGAATGAGGTGGTCAAGTGGGAGAATTTATTGCCTGCTTGTTTGCGTTGCAACAGAGAGAAGGGAGATTATGAAGGTATAATCGTAAATCCTTGTGTGGACAGTCCAAAGGATTATATCGCATTAGATTCCAAAAGCAGATATCGTTTGAGAGGGATTGATGAGAAGGGCATAGGGAAAAACACAATCATTTCAGTCAAGCTAAATGATATTCAAAGGGTAATGGTTCCGAGAATGATTGAATGGGAAGTTATTCGTCAAAGATTGGTTAATATTTTAGAAGATCTGGAAGAAAGAGGATATCATAAGAAACATAAAAGCCGTTTGGAGGTTCTTATGAGCGAATGTATGCCTGATTGTTCTTATGCTGCAATAAAGGCTGCTAATATGCTGGATGATGATAATTATAAGAGAATAAAAGATATTTTAACGGTCGAGGGTAAATGGACTGATAAGTTAGAAATATATGAGGATACAATGAAGAATATTTGTTTGCAATTCGTCTAAAGGGGCAAAAGTGTTTGTGGGCCAAATACTTTTGCCCCTTGTTTTCTTGCACAGGGGCGCCCAGATGAAATTGTTGCGCATGCAACGTGCGCCCCGTGCGGCGAGTAGGGGGGATAATCTTCCTTACTCGATTCTTACATTTCGATGGTCATATCACATGTTAAAATTGCATAGACATGATAGTGGAAGGGGGGGTGAACGGTTGCTTGTCATTCATGGAAAACGCATAGAGGAGGTCGACGATCCCGTTTTGTGCAGGGCATTTGGATACAGCTATCAGAGAAATGAAGTGATCGCGCAGATTATTGACTGGTGTTTGGGAAACGGAATGCATCGATTTCCCTCGATCGACAAATTTAAACGATTTGTATTGGACGAAGGAAGCGATATGAAAGTCCTCACGATCTTATGTACACATCCAATATATCCGGGGCCGTATACCATACATATGCAGGGAAACAGAGCGGACGACTTTGACGAGGCAAACCGCAGGGCGGGTTTATGGCAGACACCGGAAGGATATACATGGCATCATAAGGAGGGGATCGTAAAAAGCGGAAAAGAATATCTATGCGATATGTATCTGATTGCTTCGGCTTATCATGGCAGTCGCCGGCACAGGGGCGGCGTTTATGAGTACGAACACCTGACGGGCAGGACATACGGATAATGTAAGCTTTTGGGGAGAAAATAAATGCGATTTGGAGCGCCGTTGGGCAGTGAAAGAATGATGCGGTGAAACGGTACCGTCGAGCAGTGAAAGAATGATGCGGTGAAACGGCGCCGTCGGGCAGTGAAAGAGTGATACGGTGAAACGGCGCCGTCGGGCAGTGAAAGAGTGATGCGGTGAAACGGCCCCTTTAAGCAACGAAAAATATTAGCGGTTTAGGCCAGAAGGGAAACGGAGCAATATGGTAAAATGGACGGAATTAATGAACGGAAAAGCCTTTATCACGGATCTCGGGGAAAATCAGACGGCGATCATCGATGACGAAGAGACGGCTGTGGGCCGGTATGCGGTCTGGTCGCCGGTCAAAAACAGCAGCGGACATCAGGTGGTGGAAGTGAGTGACAGGCTTGAAATGTTGATGGAAAAATATAAAATACCCGACGAGCGCGTCTGTTACCTGTCATAAGAAAGGATGGAAATGTGAAGCTTGGCATTAACGAGTTAATAGAATCGATCGGCAAGGCTGTATCGGAGGCACAGCAGAATATCGAGTTACATTCCCTGTACCGTTTTTTCAATTACTTTGAGGAGGAGGCGGAAGACGGGGAGCGTGATGAGGGAGGCCAGGTATTGTCTCCGAAGACGGCCAAAATGGCTGTACCAAAGAGCGATGATATTACCGGCACGGTGGTAACGGAGATACCGCTGCTCTCGCTGGTTCCTCATAATCAGGTTTCGCTGCAACAGGTTTCGGTAAAAATGAAAGTCTGTCTGTATACGGATGACACAGATGAAATCATGGCGGACATGAATGTGCCGGCGAGAAATGTGTCCGCTTCGCCCGACGCGGCGGGCGAAGTGTGCAGCGGCGCCACGACGCAGATGCACGAGGTGGAGCTTGTATATAATGTATCCGAAAAATCGGAAGGTTTGTCGAGAGTGGTAGAGAATATAACCAAAACAATATAAATAGGGAGGGTTTTATATGGCTGATTTAGGGAAAAGTTTTGCATCGCTGCCGATCGGACAGCTGATCTGTTCACCGATTCTCGCCGTTGCGCAGGGGCAGGCGGAATTGTGCAGAGTGTATCTGGATTACTTATTTAAACTTGCATTTATCGAGGGAGATCCCGATAAGGGTGTGAACGTTGTGAAGTTTACGCTGAACAGACAGATCGTCGACGAGAACGGTGACAGCAAAATACAGCCGATTCAGGTGGAAGCGCCGATCTTGTCGTTAGTTCCGGTACCGGCTTTTACTATGGACGAGGCGACGGTGCGTTTTACGATGGAGGTAAAGGAGGTAACTTCTCAAAAAGATATCAACAAATCCGAGAGTTCCTATGGTACCGGCTTTTCCTACTGGGGTTACAGTGCCAATATCAGCGGAAAAGTCACCGCTTCTTCTGAAAATACGCGCACCAGCGACCAGTCCGCAAAATATGAGATCTATGCGAGGGCGGCTCAGCAGCCGGCCGCAGAGGGTATGGCGAAGCTTACGAATGTCTTTGCATCGGTGATTGAGCCGATTGAAGTGTAGACGGATTGTGATGAAAATCAGTTATAGAGGGGTTAATAGGGGGCAGGGCCGAATATTCGGCGTCTGCCCTGCTTTTCTTTTCAACTGGTAAATATATCCAAACAAAAGAGGCTTGTTTAATCCGGCAAAAAAACGGTAAAGAATAAATCAGAGCTTTTTCTATTGCTTTTCAATGGAAATAGTGATATGTATATTGTGTAGCGATCGGAACGGACGATACTGTCGGGGACGATAGAAAGGCATGGATAAGTCAGAACCTTCACTATGCCCGGATCGCAGTAGACTGCACTGACATGGAGGATTCGTATGGAGCGGGCAGAGATTGCAATTATAGGGACGGGACCGGCCGGGATTTCTGCGGCCATCACCGCGAAAGCCAGAAACAAAGATATTATTTTGCTCGGCAGCAATAATCTGAGTGAGAAAGTCAGCAAGGCACATGAGATACTCAATTATCCGGGATTCCCGGAAATTTCAGGGGAGACGTTGGCTTTCAACCTGAAAAAGCATTTGCAGCATATGGAGATTGCCATCACGGAAAAAAAGGTGACGGCGGTATATGCGATGGATCAATATTTCGGACTTCAGGCGGGCGGCGATATGGTGGAGGCCCAAACAGTAATCCTGGCTACCGGTGTGGTACAGGATAAAACTTTTCCCGGAGAAAACGAGTTTTTGGGGCGGGGCGTCAGTTATTGTGCTACCTGTGATGCGCCGTTTTATAAGGGAAAGACTGTCGCGGTCGTCGGCTACGACGAAGAGTCCGAAAGAGAGGCAGATTATCTGGCGGAGGTGACGGGGAAAGTCTATTATTTTCCCATGTACCAGCGGGAGCCTGAAGTGACGGATGCCGTGGAGGTGGTACGCCAAACGCCAAAGGAGATACTCGGCACGTTGAAAGCCGGTACACTGCGCACCGATACGGAGGACTGGCAGGTGGACGGTATCTTTATTTTGCGCGATGCGGTTTCGCCGGGCCAGCTGGTGCCGGGGCTTACGATAGCCGATCGCCATGTGAATGTGAATGCCATGATGGAGACGGATATACCGGGCTTGTTTGCCTGCGGCGATATTGTAGGCAGACCGTATCAGTATGTCAAGTCGGCGGGGCAGGGCAATGTGGCTGCGCTCTCGGCAGTGACGTATCTAAGCCGGTTAAAGCAGGCACAGACGAAGGGCAAAAGCAGCACAAACAGCTGAATTTCAGGCTTTTGTATAAAAGAAATCAGAATATGAGGAGAGGATAAGATTGAAAATTAAAATTTTCAATCGCGAGATTTGTGTCTGCGCGCTGCAAAGCCATTTATGGCTTACACAAACTCGATATGCGCAATAAAGCTAATGCGAACATAGTTCGCAATGCAGAAAAGGAGAAAATTATGGTAAAGAAGATTGAAAACAATAACATGGATGAGGCGTTAAAGAGTAAGGCAGCAGTCGTGGATTTTTCCGCAACCTGGTGCGGCCCTTGCAAGATGCTGGCGCCGGTTTTGGACGGTGTCGCAGAGGAGTACGCAGGCAAGGTAGATTTTTTTAATGCCGACACCGATGAAAATACTGCGCTCGCACAGCAGTACGGCATCACGAATATTCCGGCACTGATCTTTTTAAAAGACGGCAAACCGGTGTCGCAGAATGTCGGATTTGTGCCCAAGGATGCCTTAAAGGGGTGGATCGACGCGCAGTTGTAACAGTTTGGCCTGCAACTGCGCATTTGCTGCGCAGTTAGCCGCCAGTAGTGCCCAATAGCAGGGAATCCGCTCTTTTGCCGCAGGCAAACTTTAAATGGAATGGATTATGTAACAGTGAAGCCGCAGGCTGAAATGTTACGTGCAGTTGGTAACAGTTCAGCTCAGATCTTTGCACTCGCTGCAAAGTCCGTAAGAACGCGTATATCTAGCCAAGCGGGAATCCGGCTCTTTGTCGAAGACAAATTTTAAATGAGCCGGATTCCGTAACTATGAAGCCGAAGGCTGAATAGTTACCGCAGTTAGCATAAGAGACGCGAAAATACTTGAAAATGTATGGGATGGAACGTATAATAGAGATTGTTTGGTATTTACAGACTTCTGTAAATTTGAGAAATGTGCAGAGTTCAGCACAGTAAGATGAGGAATAAATGGGGAATCCTATGAAAAAGAAATGTGCGGAATGTACATTGCTTCTCGTTATGTTTGCTTTTTGCATCTGTGTGGGCGGCGGCCACGCTGTAATGACTGTGGAAGCGGGTAACCATGAGGAGAGAGCAAAGGAAGATTTGACGCAGGTATATCGCATGATTTTAAACGGCGTCACCGGAGAGTTTTTGGCCGGACATGAAGTGGACGAGGCTTTTTTGTGCTGGTTCGAGGCAAAATACGGACAGGCTGCCGTCAAAAGCATTGCGGCGCATGTGCTCGACGGTGAGATGGAGCCGCAGCTGTGGTATCAGCTGACCGGAAGTACGATGCATGTTCTGTGGCTTTCTTACTGTCAGGATACCGGTTTTCAACGCTATCAGCTCCGTGATGTGCAGCAGCTTAACAGTCGTGACAGTGGAGAGACGGTGCTTAGTTTCACCGGCGATTTTAATCTTGCCGAAGGCTGGTGTACGACCGAGTATATGAAAGAACAGCCCGGCGGTATCAGGGACTGTTTTTCGCAGGATTTGCTGGCTTGCATGAACGAAGCCGACATTCTTATGATGAATAACGAATTTGTTTACAGTGAAGGCGGCGCGGCATTGCCGGGCAAGACCTATACGTTCCGTGCCCTGCCCGAGCGGGCAAAGCTGTTGCAGGAGTTTGGCACGGATATTGTGACGCTGGCGAATAATCATGTTTACGATTATGGGGATGAGGGGCTTTTGGATACGATATCTTATCTAAAAGAGCAAGGCATTACTTATTTTGGAGCCGGTGCTGATATTGAGGAGGCATCGCGGATTATTTATTATGTTGCCAACGGCAGAAAGATTGCGTTTGTCACAGCCACCGAGATTGAGCGCACGACGAAGTTTACGCGGGAAGCGGGGGAGGATAGCGCCGGCGTGATGAAGACGCTTGACCCGCAGCGATTTACAGAACTCATCGCAAAGGCCAAGAAAAACAGCGATTATTGCATTGCAGTGGTTCATTGGGGACCGGAGGGGGCACTGATGTATGACGGGGAACAGTATAAGCTCGCGGAGCGCTTTGTACTGGCGGGCGCCGATGCCGTCATCGGCGGACATCCGCACCGCCTGCAGGGAGCCGGCTTTATCCAGGGCGCGCCGGTAGCTTACAGCCTGGGCAATTTCTGGTTTTCAACGGGGACGCTGTACACGACTGTGGCACAG
Source organism: uncultured Lachnospiraceae bacterium (assembly GCA_947652735.1). GTDB lineage: Bacteria > Bacillota > Clostridia > Lachnospirales > Lachnospiraceae > Coprococcus_C. Next base: position 7,008 of record CANTEG010000018.1, read on the forward strand.
CTTACGATCGATGAAGCGGGCGACCTTACGCTCCGCTATGTGCCGTGTATACAGAGAGATCTTAAGACATCCATGATAACCGAGGAAGAGGAGTTGGAGCGGTATTATCAATACTTGGCGTCGGTTTCCGTCGGTGTGGGCATAGATTCGGACGGAAGGCTACATGACAAGTCGGCGGACGACTATGATGCCGGCAGCGTGCGGTATGATTCTGATCTCTGTGAGACGCAGGTGCTTGGGGCAAGAGATTTGGACGGACGTGTCATAGATATTGTTGGCAACCTCAAATAAATATTACAATCACGTTAGAAAAGAAAAGAGAGGATAATAAGATGAGCAAAAAACCTACCGTATTAATGATTTTGGACGGCTTCGGCTTAAACGAAAAAACAGAGGGCAACGCAGTGGCGCAGGCTAAAACGCCGGTCATTGACGGGCTGATGAGGGATTATCCCTATGTGAAGGGATACGCCAGCGGCCTTGCCGTGGGACTTCCCGACGGACAGATGGGGAACTCCGAGGTAGGGCATCTGAATATGGGAGCGGGAAGAATCGTTTACCAGGAGCTTACCCGTATCACCAAAGAGATTGAGGATGGTGACTTTTTCAAAAACGAGGCATTATTGAAAGGTATCGCGAATGTAAAAGCGAACCATTCCGATCTCCATTTGTACGGACTGCTCTCGGACGGCGGCGTACACAGCCATAACACACATTTATATGGCTTGTTGGAGCTGGCAAAGAGGGAGGGCGTACAAAATGTATATGTACACTGCTTCCTCGACGGGCGTGACACTGCCCCGACCTCTGGAAAAGGGTTTGTGGAAGCGCTGGAAGCGAAAATGGCCGAGATCGGTGTGGGCAAGATCGCGTCCATTTCGGGCCGTTATTATGTGATGGACAGGGATAATCGCTGGGATCGTGTGCAGAGGGCTTACGATGCGCTGACAAAAGGGGAAGGCGTACAGGCGGATTCGGCGGTAGCCGCCATGGAGGCGTCCTATGCTAAGGATGTGACGGACGAATTTTTCGAGCCGACAGTCATCATGGAAAACGGTGCGCCGCGCGCGACGATCAAAGACCAGGACACCGTAATATTCTTTAATTTCCGGCCGGACCGTGCAAGAGAGATAACGAGAGCGTTCTGTGCGGATGATTTTGACGGATTTGACCGAGGAAAAAGAAAAGACGTTACTTATATTTGCTTTACCGAGTATGATGTCACGATTCCCAATAAGGAGATTGCATTCCATAAAGTAGAGTTGAAAAATACATTTGGCCAGTATCTTGCGGCGAACGGAAAGACGCAGGCGAGAATTGCCGAGACGGAGAAATATGCACATGTTACATTTTTCTTCAACGGCGGCGTGGAGGAGCCAAATGAGGGGGAGGACAGAATCCTTGTGAAATCGCCGAAAGTGGCAACTTATGATTTGCAGCCGCAGATGAGCGCGCCGGAGGTGTGCGATAAGCTTTGCGAGGCGATACGCTCCGATCAATATGATGTGATTATTATCAATTTTGCAAATCCCGATATGGTAGGACACACAGGAATCATGGAGGCTGCCGTAAAGGCGGTGGAGACGGTTGACACTTGCGTTGGAAAAGCGGTGGAGGCTTTAAAGGAAGCTGGCGGGCAGATGTTTCTGTGTGCCGACCATGGAAATGCGGAGCAGCTTGTGGATTATGAGACAGGAGCGCCGTTTACCGCACATACGACGAATCCGGTGCCGTTTATCCTGATCAATGCCGACCCGGCATATACGCTGCGAGAAAACGGATGCCTGGCCGATATTATTCCTACCATGATCGAGCTGATGGGCATGAAGCAGCCCGAAGAGATGACGGGGAAATCCTTGCTGATCAAAAAATAAAGGCGAACCATAAATGCAACAGTGAAATTTGCGAAAAAACGACGGCCTTTTCGGCCGCCGTTTTTTTGCTATGCTGTTTTCTTTTTTAATTCGGCGACTTCCTGTTCGAGCGTCTGCACTTTTTCAATCAGGTAATTCACCTTTACCTCATAGGCAAGGTTCTTGTCTGCGACGGGAATGGCCTGATTCAGTTTCTTTGTCAATTCAATAAAGTTTTCTGCGATTAATTGAATATTTTTGTCTGTACCGTTTTCAATATGTAATTCCAAATTTGTGATACGCCGTTTCATATCCGATATATCGGCTTTCATGTTCGATATATCAGCTTTCATATCTGACATATCAGCTTTCATGCTCTGCATTTCTGCCAAAAGAGAGTCCGTCTTTCATATTATGTATTCTCCTTGTAGTTTCCGTTTTTATTTAAACCAAATTATATTGTCCAAAATATCAAGCAGCATATCAATTGCACTATCCCGAAACGAGCCGCTTAGTTTACATAATCTAATCACGCTTCCGAGTATCAAATAGACCCCGACCAAACATACTAAAAAGCCCAAAAAGCCATCAGGAGCTTCAAAAACAAATGCCTGCAAAATAATTATCAACAGACCAGTTATAAGCAATGCCATATATAAGATAACTTTATTTTTCTTTTTCATAGGCTATCCCCCGCTTTTGAACATCACCGCTTCCTGATTTTGCTTCGCAAAAGCGGTGACGCTGCATGTCAAGTTTTCATAGATAACTTGACACTGTCTTTCATAAATATAATTGAAGTTTTTTATTCTGTGGAAATTGTATTGACTATTTTCACCCTAGAATAAGAAGGAAGTCAATACATAGCCACAGTTTAATTGGTGCAGGAAATCATAAATTCTAATCAATCAGTTAGTCAGAAGGAAGAATTTATATAGCCTGCTAATTTATAGTAATTACAGGTATTCACCCATAAAAACCTCTGTATCAAACGGCGTAATTCCTGCGTCAATATCAAAGACAACATCTGCATCTTCTTTATTTTCTACCCGTAAGCCCCTTGCTTTTATATGAAGTTCAATCAAATCATATAAATTAGGTTTGCTCATATTAACCATGCTGTAACAGGTTGCAGCAACACCGAATAAATTGCTTTCAACATTATTACCACCGTAGTTACTGTGACAACCATTTAATGACAAATGCATATCACACCATATTACTTCTCTTTTTACACAGTCAAAGATAACCGGAATACAAACTGTGCTTTGTGATGTCAAATCCATTTTCTGTTCAACAGTTTTGGGTTCATAAATCTCTCCTGATTTAACATTTCTTCTGCTCATCCACCCAAACATTGAGTGTGACATATCTGAAAACTTTTGTCCGGTATAGCTGTATACCTGATAAACAACATATCTCGCACCATACTCAACTACAGAATCAATATCTATATCTACAAACTCGCTTACACCATCACCACTTACAGGACCACCGTTTACAATATCGCCAGAATGACAGGCTTTATATCTGGCAGATTTCAAATTGGTATACGATACATGTTCCATGTAATTCCAATTCTCATCAAAAATTGCCGCTGATAAATCAATGTCTACTGTTTTACTATAACCATTTTTGTCTTTATCCATGTTTGTCCACCAAATAAAAGCCCGCATAGCTGTCGTGTTAGCGTCTATCGGCAATTTGGAACCTCTTACTATCGTTTTTAATGCTTTACCTGCACTTCTCTGACTGAATGGAACGATGTACCTTTTAAATTCTTCTGACAAATACACGTTTCCAAGAAAATTCTTGCTCTTATAATTTTCAATCAGGGAATCTTCGCAAATTTTTACAATAGCATTACAATACTTTTCGTCAATAGGCGATAAGGTATTTTCAATACAATGACATTTTGCCAGATTGCCTTTTGGAAAGAATACTCTTGATTCCAGTTTTTCATTTCTATGTGCAAAATGCTCTTTTACCTGTAACAACACAGGTGTTGAAACTTCAGTTGCCACATCTTTAAATGTATTGATAACTAAGTTCTTATCATTTGCGTTTCGCAGAAGATAATCAAGTTTTCTCGCAAGTTCCCCAGGTCTTTTCTTTAATAGAATAAGAGCTGATTTATAATCTTCTGTTTCAATAGCTTTAACAACCTTTCCTGCAAATGTTTCTATCTTAATTCCATTACGAAGCTTATGAAAAGCAGTAATCACCTTGCCAAACTGTGCCTCGCTGTACTCAGACGGATGAAGCCTTTCCCCAACACGAATCCATCTATTTTTATATCTTGACATATCTTCTTCGATTGTGCCACAGCCCTGTAAAAGCTCCAATAATAGTCTTCTCTCTTTGCGTCTGAAGCTTCTGAATTTTGTATTGGCAGCCAGGCTAATATCTCCATCCGACATAGCAGTAATCAACCGTAAAACATCTGTTGCAGTTTTAAAATATTTTTGAATATCTCCTGCTGTTGCTAATGGATAGTTTTCTAAATACAACTTTCCAATCAGTGCCGCATTTTCTTTTAACGGCACTTCATCAGGAAATTTAACCTGCATATTTTTGAAAATCCATTCTATATCTTCTTTATCCGTCTGTGAAATAGACGTCTTTGACTGACACAACTTGTTGAAAATATCCTGCAAATCATCAGTGGAGCCTAAATCAATAACCTTTATTTTTGTCACATCAAATAATGGAAGTCTTTCTTCTCTCTTTTCATTTGGATACAATATACCACTAGACCAATAATGCACAATGGCATTAATAAACAGCTCAATATAATCCGCTTCCATAACTGACACAGGAAAATTAGGGTACATAGGCTTATAAACCACATCTGCTCCGACCAGTTTCTTTAGCATTGGTATTAGTTCCAAATAGAATTTCTGCAATTCTTCCTTGCTTAATGTCTGAAGAACTTCAAATAGCTCCTTAGAAAATGTATATCCTAATGCCTCAACATTTTTCATAATTGTAGCGATATACTGATTGTTCGGATTTGTTTCATGCCCGCTTTTAACAATTACTTTATTTTTTCTTCGTAATAAAATTTCATTCATAATCTTTTTTTCCTTAACTGTCAGTTTCAGGGCTACTTTGTTTTATTCATTACTTCATTTTATATTATTTCCCCTGTGATTACAAGTGCTGATAAGGGAATTTTTGAGAGAAAAAGCCCTGCCTCTACAAATTCACCACCTTTGTTGCTATCTTGTCACAAAACCTTATGTCATGCTCCACAAACAGCATTGTCGGCTCATATTCCAAAATTAATTTCTCAATCTGCATTCTGGAAAATACATCGATATAGTTTAAAGGCTCATCCCAAATATAAAGATGTGCAGGCGTAAGTAAGGATGCCGCCAGCAGTACTTTCTTTTTCTGTCCCTCTGAATACTGTCCCATGTCCTTTGCAAATTGTTCCCTTTCAAAATCAAGCTGTCTGAGTACGGAACAAAACAGGCTTTTCTCTAAGCTATTCTGCTCGCAAAATGCCTTGATACCACCTTTTAAATATGATGTATCCTGTGGAATGTACGAAACGATAAGTCCTGATGCCGTTTCACATATCCCCTCTTCTGAATATGACATATCAGCATCACTTATGCCTGTCATCTGAATCAGTTTGCTTAAAAGGGTTGACTTTCCACTTCCGTTTTTTCCACAAAGGGCGATGCGGTCACCTTGGTTCAATGTAAACGATACCTTGTCCAAAACTAGCTTTTTTGCATCTGCGTATGACAGACTGTAATCCTTCACATGAACAAGTGTATGCTTGTGATGCACAAGCTTTGTCAATTTCAAATCTGCAACATGCTCCAAGTCCTGAAGCAGCCCCTCTTTTTCTTCTATTTCCCGTTCCAGCCTGTGATTCATTTGCTTTACCCTGCTCTGCATTTTCTTCGTTTTTGCACCGATATATGCCCTTGCACTTATACTTCTATCATGCTCCTTTGTGGGGTCAAAGCCAATTTTGGTATTCTCATTTTTATCTGCCCACGACAAGCTGCGCTGTGCTGCCTCTTTCAGCTTTTTTATCTCCTTTTGGTGCTTTTCATTTTCCGCAATTGCAAATTTATCATTTCGCTGTTTATTTTCCCACCAACTGCTGAAATTACCATTTTGTACTTCAATCGTCTGTCTGTTCAGCACTAATACATGGTCAACACACTCATCCAGCAAATCCCTGTCATGGGAGACAAGAATAAACCCTTTTTTGGCAGCCAGATACAGCTTCACTTTCTCCCTTGCGTCATAATCCAAGTGATTTGTCGGCTCGTCTATCAGTAAAAATTCATTTTCCCCTGAAAATAAAACTGCAAGCAGAATTTTCGTGCGTTCCCCATAGCTTAAGGTATGATATGGTCTGTAAAGAATTTCCGCATTTTCTCCTAGTTCAGAAAGCTCACAAATCACCCGCCAAGCCTCACAGCCTGTCTTTAGTTCCTCCATAAAATCAGCGGCAGGTAATTGTTGCTGACGCTCTGTAACCAGATATGGAAAATAGTCAAATTTCACAGTTGTATCTATGGATCCTGTATACAAATACTGTTTCTGTAACAGCCTTAAAAAGGTTGTTTTGCCCTTTCCGTTTCGTCCGATAAACCCCAGCTTCCAATTGGTGTCAATGGCAAAAGATACATTTTCAAATACAGTATCAAAGCTTCCCTCATAACAAAATGTAAGATTATTTACGCTTATTTGTGCCATGCAAAATCCCCCTTTCCCGGTTCCTTTCTAAATAAAAAAGGAACCATTTGCTGCCAAACAGTTCCTTATCATTCTATAACCTCATACTTGGAGGGATGACATCGTAATCATCACTTGCACTAAATTAAAACAAAAGAGAGGTTATGAGAACATAATCCACCTTTGGCAACATGATAAGCAGTATGGCATCATTGCCTATACTGCATAAAACCTCATGCAATCAAAAGTAAATTACATTCTCATTTTTCCACCCCTCTCGTTAAACATCAGCTCATAAATTATATAAATATTAGCATTTTAACTTTATTATGTCAACGTTATATTTGTTTTTACAGAAGCATATTCAGTATCTTGTTGCTTCTTGCGACAAATGCTGTCATCGCCTCTGCCTCAAGCGGCTTATTTGCAATCACTGCAAGGTCATATAACTGACAGCATATCATGTCAGTATTTTCTCCCTCAGGATTCTCAAGCACATACTTCACAAGCTTATTGTTTGCGTTTAACACAAGCGTTTCACCATCACCACCGAACATTGACGGGTCCATGCCACTGCCCATGCTGTATGCACGCATCATTTCTTTCATTCTTCTGGCATCCTCTGACAAGGTTATCATGGATGATACATCATCATTTTTAAGATTTTCAACCTTAATATTCAGCTTGTCATTTCCGACTGCTTTCTTAAATATTTCAGAAAGTTTGTCTGTATATTCCTTTTCCTGCTCCTCGCTTAAGGCCTCACCCTTAAAGTTCTCTGACAAATCAGCATCGATACGGAGGAACTTAACATTTTCATTCTTACCCTCCAAATGCGTGATATAAGGGTTGTCGATGTTATGCACAAGATAGACAGCATTCATGCCCTCCTCCTTGAACATTTTGATATACTGTGACTGTGCCTGCTCGTCAGATACATAAAATACCTTGTTCTCGTATTTTTCCTTGCCTTGCTCCAAATACTCAGGCAGGGTTAAATACTTTCCATCCAAATCCTTAAACAGCATATAATCTGTCATTTTCTCACAGAACTTCTCATCCCTGATACATCCGAACTTGATAAACGGACTGATATCATCCCAGTATTTCTCGTAAGCTTCCTTGTCTGTCTTGCACATTCCGCTCAGCTTGTCAGCTACTTTCTTTGTAATGTAATCTGATATCTTCTTTACAAAGCCGTCATTTTGAAGTGCACTTCTTGATACGTTGAGCGGCAAATCCGGGCAGTCAATCACTCCCTTTAACAGTAACAGGAATTCAGGTATAACCTCCTTGATATTATCTGCGATAAATACCTGATTGTTATAAAGCTTTATGGTGCCCTCAAGCTGGTCATACTGGGTGTTAATTTTAGGGAAATATAAAATACCCTTTAAGTTGAACGGATAATCCATGTTAAGGTGTATCCAGAACAATGGCTTCTTGAAATCAAGGAATACCTTCTGGTAAAAATCAATGTACTCCTCCTCTGTACAATCTTTCGGGTTTTTCAGCCACAACGGATTTGTATCATTAAGCGGAGGATTTACCTTTTTCTCTTCCTCGTCAGATGTCTCCTTGTCACTTTCGCCATCCTCAGCCTTTGTCTCTCCGCCTACAAGCTCGTCTTCCTCATCAACCTCAATAATCTTGTCTTTTTCCTTTTCTTTTGCCTCTTCCTCCTCCATCTTATCTTCATTGATAAAATAGATATTATATGGCATAAATGCACAGTATTTCTGGATAACCTCTCTTACACGGTACTCATTGGCAAACTCATAGCTTTCCTCATTCAGATAAAGGGTAATCGCTGTACCTCTTGTATCATCATCACTCTCGGTCATTGTAAACTCCGTACCACCGTCACATTCCCAGAATACAGGCTTTGCTTCTTTTTGGTAGGAACAAGTTTCTATTGTAACCTTATCTGCAACCATAAATGCCGAGTAAAAGCCCAAACCAAAATGTCCGATTATCTGGTCCTCTCCTGCTTTATCCTTATATTTATTTATAAAGTCAGTAGCACCTGAAAAAGCAATCTGATTGATATACTTGTCAAGCTCCTCCTCTGTCATACCAAGACCATTGTCAACAAAAGTAAGTGTTTTATCCTTTGCCGACGCATACACCTCTATCTTGTATTCCTCTCCGTCTACCTCCTGATAATCACCCATAACAGAAAGCTTTTTCAGCTTTGTTATTGCATCACATCCGTTTGAAATAAGCTCCCTGATGAATATATCGTGGTCAGAATATAACCACTTTTTTATAATCGGGAAAATATTATCACTATTAATTGAAAGACTTCCCTTTTTTTCCATTGTTGTTATACCTCCTTTGAACCTTTCTGCGTTGTCATTTATTGGCTGTTAAAACCATCTGCGAATACTATAATACATGAAATCAGCAATGTCAATAAAAAATTAGCACTCATTTTAAAAGAGTGCTAATAATCATTTTTATTTTAAACAAGTTGCTATACATAATACCGTTCCGCCGTACTATCCCATACATGGTCGATTGACTTATCCAAGGAAAATGACTTTAATGATGTGCCCGTCGTCACCGTAAGCTCCCCCTTTTCATAGTAAATGTTTAAAAACAACGCACTTATGTCGTCTGAGCTAAGAGGCAGGTTGTTCATTTCAACAAGCCTTACTATGTTGTCACGGTTAAACATAAGAACAAGCTTGACGCTTAATGGGAGATTTTCACCTTTTATCAGGTCATACACCGTTGATTTTATATGTTTCCAACAAATGTATTCCTCCAAGGCGGTCTCCTCTAACTCCTCCTTGTCATAAAACTCCTTATTGTTTTTGCCGTTTATATGGTAATCAATCCCTGTTTTTATAGCTGCTTCCATCATATAAAAGCTGTCGTACTTTTCACCTGAAAACAATTCATGCATGAATATTTTACTGTCTTCTATCTCAAATTTTTTCATCCCATACCTAATCCTTTTGATTTAAATACACTGTGACTACATGATGGTCGCCATAAGGGTCAACACTGTACTGACAATACTGGACACCCGGAACATTTTCCAGAAACTGCATGTCATACATACTCTCACTGTAATCTGTGACCACAACCTCAACCGTACCTGTTATATTTCTGGATGCTTCCTTGGTTACCGCATTTTTGAAATTCTGGTAATCCAGTATATAATTATTTTTTTGAAAATAATTGTATGCCATGCTGTCACACACATCAAAGCTGTCCATATCCCAAATGTGGCTGTCATCCATAATATCATCCGTAACATTAAAAAATTCATGTCCCACAAATGAACCCCTGTCAGGGAGCGGGTCATCCCATGTGGCATCCACCTGATACCACTCGCCGTCAAGCTTAACCCTGTTCCATGCATGCAGCTCTCCGTCAGCCGTGCCCGTCATAAATTCATTTTCAACACCGACGCATTCCAGCATAAGCGCCATCGCCTCTGCATAACCGTTACATACTGCCGTCCCCTGAACGAGAACACCATATGCCCTGTATGCATATTCCTTAGAATAATCAACATATCCATACGCACAATGGGATACTATGTAATCATGGATTGCAAGCTCCTTTTCGTAGTCACTCATTGTCGGGGTTATAATGGATGAAAGCACCTTATCCAGCTCATCATAAAGCTTTACTGCCGACGGTCTGTCCGCAGGAATTTCAACTCCATTTTTGTATTTTTGGTACACATAGTAATTATCCGATATTTCATACTTGAGCATGACCTTCATACGGTCACTCTTTCTTTCAAGAATTGAATACTGGGCTACATTTCCATTTAATCCACAAATATACTCATTAATGCATCTTATATCTTCCTCTGTTATCCCTTTCACATAAAAGACACTGCTGTCTGCACCTGTATCAATCTGCTCATTGACCTTTGCCGTAAGCTCAACCATACTGTACGCAGTCTTATCGGGATTCATTTTTGCACCGATATCCCAGCCCCAGAAATATGCCACTGCAATTACAATCAAAACAAGTATAGGAACAGCTTTAAATACCCTTCCTGAATTTTCCATATTTTATTCTCCTCATTTTATCTTCTACTCATCATCCTCATCATCATCTTTTTTTGATGACTTTCCCGTAATTATCAGCACAACCATAAGCACAATGGAAACAATCAGACAAATTGCAATCAGCACGGGTCTGCTGCTGTCCCCTGTCACAGGCATAAGAAGTGTATATAATAATTCATTATAATTCATAGCTTCCTCCAAAAAATTTACTATGTCTATTTTATGATAATCTCTTTGTAAAGGCAACTATTTTCACTTAAAAACTTACCTCAACTAATTTATTCTTGAAGCCTCACTCCCTTTGTTGTAAAATGTCTAGTTAGAAATACAACGGAAGGCAGGAAAAAATTATGGCACAACTTTGGGGCGGTCGCTTCACAAAGGAAACGGATAAGCTTGTTTACAATTTCAACGCTTCCATTTCATTTGACCAAAAATTTTATAAACAGGATATCAGAGGAAGCAAGGCTCATGTTGCAATGCTTGCATCAGTGGGTATACTGACAGAGGAAGAACGAATTAAAATATCAGAGGGCTTGGACGGCATCCTTGCAGACGTTGAAGCAGGCAGGCTTGAAATTACCGATGAATACGAGGATATACACAGCTTTGTGGAGGCAAACCTGATTGACAGAGTTGGGGATGTGGGCAAAAAGCTCCACACAGGACGTTCCAGAAACGATCAGGTAGCCCTTGACATGAGGCTTTATGTCAGGGATGAGCTGACCGAGGTAAAGGAACTGATAATCGCGTTGCTGAAGCAGCTCCATAAGCTCATGAAAGAAAACACCGACACATATATGCCAGGCTTTACCCATCTTCAGAAAGCACAGCCTGTCACATTTGCCCATCATATCGGTGCATACATGGAAATGTTTAAGCGTGACTTGTCACGTATCAATGATATATATGAGCGAATGAATTACTGCCCTCTTGGAGCAGGTGCCCTTGCAGGTACAACCTATCCCCTTGACAGAGAGCTTACGGCATCACTTCTCAACTTTAAAGGTCCTACCTTAAACAGTATGGATTCTGTATCTGACAGGGATTATGTGATTGAAATGCTGTCCGCTTTTTCTACCATTATGATGCACTTGTCACGATTTTCAGAGGAAATTATCATATGGAATTCTAACGAATACCAATTTGTAGAGCTGGATGACTCATACAGCACTGGCAGTTCCATTATGCCGCAAAAGAAAAATCCTGACATTGCGGAGCTTGTGCGCGGCAAAACAGGACGTGTCTATGGTGCCCTTACATCCATTCTCACAACTATGAAAGGAATTCCTCTCGCCTATAACAAGGACATGCAGGAGGACAAGGAGCTTACCTTTGATGCAATTGACACGGTAAAGGGATGCCTTGCACTCTTCACAGGCATGATTGCCACCATGAAGCTGAATAAGCCTGCAATGGAAGCCAGTGCAAAAAACGGATTTACAAATGCTACCGACGCTGCTGATTACCTTGTCAATCATGGTGTACCGTTCAGGGATGCCCACGGCATAGTTGGTCAGCTTGTCCTTTACTGTATCGATAAGGGAATCTCATTAGATGATATGAGTATTGAAGAATATAAGGCAATCAGCCCTGTATTTGATGATGACATCTATCAAGCTATCAGCCTTACAGAATGTGTAAATAAGCGGAACACCATCGGTGCCCCAGGCGTTGAAGCGATTGACCATGTGATTCAAATAAATGAAGCATTTTTAGAAAGTTTAAATTAGGAGGTAACTGGCATTGAACAATACAACGAAGCAAAAATACGAGCTTGCAAAAAGAATGTTAAAGGGCAAAATTGAGATAGACGAGGTTGCTCTTATGACAGGTCTGTCTGAGGATGTACTAAAGGAGCTAAAAGAGGAGGTTGCACCTGCAAACCATGATGTTGAGATACTGAAAAATCTGGATACAGTGGATTTGGATATTGGACAAATTCTCTATGATGATTTCCCTGATGAGGAAATTGATTCAGAGGAGTGAATTTTCAGCGAAGCTGTCTGGGCTCGAGATCAGGCAGCTTTCTTTATGTCTTCCACTTATGCTTTTGCAAATCAACACACGCTTCATTTTTAAATGAGATTCCCTCATGCTCTAACAATTTCTTTTGCTCCGTAAAATATGGTGCTACTTTTCCATTACAGTTTACAACCCTATGGCAGGGATATTTTCCATAAAAATCTGACAAACTAAGTATTTTGCCAATTAAACGGGAGTTTTTCGGTTTTCCTGCTAAATATGCAATTTGCCCATAAGTTGCAACTGTCCCCTCTGGTATTTCTTCAACAATGGAAAGCACCAAATAAATCAAATCATCATTTAATACCTTATTCATTATGTAGCTGTTCCTTTCGTTGGTACATATCAATTACTAATGTCAGTTATGTTTCGGTTTATATTTTATTTCTGAAAATAAAAGAATATTTTTAGTCACAAACTATAACATCATCCATTGCGTCTAAAGAAGTTCCAAATGCAAAATTAATCGAATTAGTCAAGTTAAATGAAAGTTCATAAAAAGCAATGTAACCATCATACGCAGTCTTGAATATGATGCTATTTCCTGTATAGCCATATACATCAAGATCAGAAATAATATCACCGCCAGTTGCCCAAACAGTCCAATTACTTCCTTCAACACCATATGCACACGTTTCTGTCCTTTCAATAGCAACACATGCACCACGCGCCTCATCAAATATCCACTGTCCTTCAAATTTCTCAAAAACGTCATTTAAGCTTGGATCTGCCAAATCTATGCTTTCTTGAACTTCAGATGGAATAGTAAATGATTCATTTCTGACATCTGCTAAATATCCAGCAAGTATGTATGCTCTTGCCCGTGTCATTTCTTTGGCTGTTAAATTTTCTAATTGCGGTTGGAGGCTTCCACCAAAAGCCATCGCACCAGAACCTTTTACATTTTCTTCTTTTCTTTTAATCCATGCTCGTTGTTCATCAAGCATTTTTGCTTTCGTTTCAGCATTCAATTCATAACTTAATCTACTACATAAAGAATTGAGTTCATCATCCCAAAGCTGATACCATTGTGCGGTAAGCTGATTCATTTCCTGTTGCCCCATGCTACTCCAATCAGCATTTTCATATTCACAAGACTTGACCTCTACTTTTGCAATCTCATCTTGAATACTTTCATCTTCACTTTTTTCTTCTATATCATTCACATCCTCTGTATTCCTATTCTCTGCTGATTGACGTTGCTCATCAGATATAGAAAATTGCATTTTTTTCATTTTGGCACCGCAAACAATGCAAGATACAATAAACATAATACACAATAATATAGCTATTCTTTTTCTTTTCATAAATTTCATCCTCGTTCTTTTATATCTTGTTTAAACAATACTAAAATTTAACACTAAAATATTAATATTCTTCTGCTTCTTCACAACTTTCTAAATATTCAAATAGTAAAGAGAAAGCTGGGTTTAAACATAATGCTCTGTTATATTCTGAACAATTGGGTGGTGTTATTTCTACATTAATAACTACATTTTCTCGGTCTTCTTTACTAAATTCCACCTTGGTATAGCCAATGATATTGTAGCACACAACCACCTGGTAAACAACTATGAATCTTTTCCTTTTAATTTCTCTACTCTATGGATGGTATTGCTTATTTATTACATTGCTTTAACATTAACTTCACGTTAAGGTAAAAAATGCCATACTAAAAAATGAATAGAAACTACCTCAAATGTAAATCCTTTACAGTATAAAAATTACTGTAGGAGGAATACAAGATGGCACTTAACAAGGTAATTATCTGTGGGGTGAATACATCAAAGCTTCCCTTACTAAGCAACGAAGAAAAGGAAGCTTTATTTGAGCGGATAGACCAGGGAGATATGGAAGCAAGAGAACAATTTATAAGAGGAAATTTAAGGCTTGTTCTCAGTGTAATACAAAGGTTTGTGGGCAATAACAATGAGAGTGCTGATGATTTATTTCAGGTTGGCTGTGTGGGACTTATTAAAGCAATTGATAACTTTGACAGATCGCTCGATGTAAAATTTTCAACATACGCAGTGCCTATGATAATTGGAGAGTGCAGGCGCTATTTAAGGGACAACAACAGTATAAGGGTTTCGCGTTCCTTAAGAGATATGGCATATAAGGCTATATATGCAAGGGAAATGCTTACAAAGAAATTTGACAGGGAGCCAACCATAGAAGAAATAGCAAAAGAAATTGATATTCCAAAGGAACACGTTGTAATTGCCATGGATGCCATCGCAACTCCTATGTCGTTAAATGAACCTGTATATCAGGAGGGACAGGATGTTCTCTATCTGATGGACCAGGTAAGCGATAAGAAAAACAAAGAAGAAAACTGGATTGAAAATATTTCACTAAGAGAAGCTATGAAAAAACTGGATGACAGAGAATACAACATAATAAAGCTTAGATTTTTTGAGGGAAAAACGCAGACTGAGGTGGCTGATGAAATTTCCATATCTCAGGCACAGGTCAGCCGACTGGAAAAAAATGCTTTAAAATCAATGCGGAATTATTTGAAATAGACTATAGAGGTTAATTAAAAATAAAAGTGTAGAGCCCAAGGACTTTACACTTTTATTTTTGTGAATTATGTAATTTTGTTATGCAGAATGTGCTTTTATATGATTTTCTAATATAGCATGCACACGTTCCACTTCATCAAGAATAAATGAATCATCACGATGTAGAATTTTTAAGTCTGCTTTAACATTTACCATATCCTGTTTTAAATCTGACACATCCTGCTTAACGTACACCATATCTTGTTTCAGCTCTGACACATCCTGCTTCAGACCTGACACATCCTGTTTCAAACCTGACACGTCCTGTTTCAGACCTGACACATCCTGTTTCAAACCTGACACGTCCTGTTTCAGACCTGACACATCCTGCTTAACTTCTATCATGTCCTGTTTCAGACCTGACACATCCTGCTTAACTTCTATCATGTCCTGTTTCAGACCTGACACATCCTGCTTAACTTCTATCATGTCCTGTTTCAAACCTGACACATCCTGTTTAACTTCTACTATATCTTTTTTCACACCTGTCATATCTTGTTCGAGACAGGTTACTTTTTCAAGTAATAAATCAAGTTTTTTGCTGTCTGTCATAAGTATCACCGCCTTTATTGTGGATGCTGATGGTTGGTGCATATGAGTATAGCACAACTAAAATACAAAGTCCATTGAATTATCAGTATAATTTGCATCCCAATAGCAATAAATACATTTTCCAATCTTAAATGTATGGTTATAATTTAGATATCCGTACAATGCACGAGAACATTCAGGGCAGAAATGTGCCATAAGGTGTTACTCCACACTCTCCAGCATACTTTCCTTAACCTCATAAAGTCTCTTAGACAAATCAATATAATGGGTGTGTGGATTTTCGTATCTCTGTTCTTCCTCCCATACAAGGTTATCAAGCTGGTATGCGACAAAATCTTTTATTTCTTCCAGTGATGGCTTATTGTAGACAAGTGCTCCGTCCTTGAATATCGGTACATGAAGCTCCTTAACGTCAACGTTTTCAAACTTCATTTTTTTCCACGGTTTGATTGGGTCGACGTAAGCATATGGCTTTGTCACATCAACCTCTTCGTCATAAAATGTGAGCAAATCAGCAAGCCCGTAGCCTGTCTCTCTGCTGTATATTCTCCAAAGCTTCTTTCTGCCGGGATTTGTTATTTTATCGACATTTTCGGATATTTTAATTTTGGGAACAAATTCTCCCTTGTCATTTTGCACTGCTGCCAGCTTATATACACCACCAAATACAGGGTCTGACTTGGATGTAATCATACGCTCACCCACACCGTAGGAGTCAATTTTCGCCCCCTGCTTTTGAAGTGATTTTATGAGAAATTCATCTATACTGTTGGACACAACAATTTTGCAGTCCTGCATATGTTCCGCGTCAAGCTTTTTTCTGAGCTTTTTTGAAAAATACGCCAAGTCACCACTGTCAATCCTTACGCCCTTGAGCCGCTTTCCCATTGGTTCAAGCACTTCATGTGCAACCCTAATTGCATTTTCCACTCCGCTCTTTAATATGTCGTAAGTATCTATGAGAAGAACACAATTGTCGGGGTAAACCTCGGCATATGCTTTAAATGCCTCATACTCTGAATCAAAAAACTGAATCCAGCTGTGTGCCATTGTTCCTATGGCAGGTATTTTAAACATTTCGTCTGCAATGACGGTTGCCGTTGCATCCGCTCCGCCAATGTACGCTGCCCTTGAGCCATAAATGGCAGCATCTCCTCCGTGTGCTCTCCTTGCACCGAATTCCATTACGATGGAGCCTGCATCATTTGCCGCCCTGCATATTCTTGATGCCTTGGTTGCTATTAATGACTGGAAATTGATTGTTAAAAGCAGCATAGTCTCAATAAGCTGTGCCTCAATTACAGGAGCGGTTACCGTCACAATAGGCGTGTTCGGGTAACATATTGTTCCTTCAGGAACTGCATCTATACTTCCCGTAAATTTGAAATTTGAAAGGTATTCCAAAAAGCCCTCTGAAAACTCTCCTTTATTCCTAAGGTAGGTTATGTCTTCATCTGTAAATTTCATATTCTGAATATAGTCAATAAACTGTTCCAGTCCTGCTGTCACAACAAAGCCGCCATCATCAGGATTTTTCCTGTAAAACATATCAAAGACTACGACCTTATCCTGAAAACCATGAATAAAATAACCGTTGGACATGGTAAGCTCATAATAATCCATCAGCATTGTCAAATTTCTCATAATCCGCATACCTCCTTCAATATGTCCTCAGGTGTCTCGGCAAAGCATGTGGCACCCTGTGCCTCAAGAAAATCCCTGTCACGAAAGCCCCACAAAACAGTGATACAGTTTACTCCCGTATTTTGGGCTGTTGCCATATCCACCTCTGAGTCACCTATATAAACTGCATCAGCTTTTTCGACCCCAAGCCTTTTTAATGCAATCTCACATGAATCAGGTGCCGGTTTTCTGTTACGTCCCGGTTCGTCTCCTATAGCAATCTCGGCAAGGCCATCAAAATATTTTTCCCAAAGCATGGCAACTGCACTGCTGACTTTATTTGAGACAATCGCCATTTTTATGCCATGCTGCTTAAGCTTTTTCATAAGCTCTATGATACCATCATAAGGCTTTGTCAAGTCTTGGTTGTGCTTATCATAATGCTCCTTAAACAGCCTAAATGCCATGTCAAAATCCTTGGCACTTACTCCCTTTGGAGATGAAAGCTCCATAAGTCTCTTTATCCCATTCCCCAGAAAACGCCTTACCTCCTGTTTATCCCTTAACGGCCAGTTCATTTTGCCCATTGCATAATTGACACTTGCCGTAAGGTCATCTAATGTATCTAACAGGGTTCCGTCTAAATCAAATAATACAGCCTTGTATCCCATTTTCTGCCTCCTAGCTTTGCATCGCCCTCTTAGCACGCATACGCTGTGTCGGATCAAGTATCTTCTTTCTGATTCGTATAGACTTTGGTGTTATTTCCAACAACTCGTCCGTATCTATGAAATCAAGTGCCTGCTCTAAGCTTAATATTTTAGGCGGTGTAAGCTTTAATGCCTCATCGGAGCCTGAAGCTCTTGTATTTGTGAGTTGCTTCTTTTTACATACATTTACCTCTATGTCCTCTGACTTTCCACACTGGCCTACTACCATTCCACCGTAAACCTGCTCACCTGGTCCGATGAATAAGGTTCCTCTCTCCTGTGCGTTAAACAGACCATACGTGATTGACTCCCCTGACTCATATGCTATGAGCGAGCCTTGGCTCCTGTAGCTCATATCACCCTTATATATTTCGTATCCGTCAAATATAGTGTTTATGATTCCATTTCCCTTGGTTGCAGTCATAAAATCGCCCCGAAAGCCGATTAGTCCACGTGACGGAATGGAAAACTCCAGCCTTGTCGTGCCGTTTCCTGTAGGTGCCATGCCCTGAAGTTCTCCCTTACGGTTGTTGAGCATATTGATAACCGTACCTGCAAACTCATCAGGCACATCAATAACGGCTATCTCAAAAGGCTCAAGCTTCTTTCCTTTCTCGTCCTCCTTATATATAACCTCTGCCTTACTTACCGCAAACTCATATCCCTCTCTCCTCATATTTTCTATGAGTACGGAAAGATGAAGTTCTCCACGTCCTGATACCTTAAAGCTTTCCGTGGTATCCGTCTCCTCAACCCGTAGGGAAACATCCGTATTAAGCTCCCTGAACAATCTATCCCTGATGTGCCTTGATGTTACAAACTTTCCTTCCTTTCCTGCAAGGGGAGAATCATTTACCATAAAATGCATTGCGATTGTAGGCTCTGATATTTTCTGGAACGGTATCGCCTCAGGATTTTCAGGGGAGCATATCGTATCACCGATATGTAGCTCTGATATACCTGAAATAGCAACTATCGAACCGACAGATGCTTCATTTACCTCAACCTTGTTAAGTCCCTCGAACTCATAAAGCTTTCCTATCTTAACCTTCACTTTTTTATCAGGTTCATGTGCATTTACAATGACTGCCTCCTGATTAAGCTTAAGGTTTCCGTTATCCACTTTTCCGACACCGATACGTCCGACATACTCATTGTAATCGATTGTGCTTATCAGCACCTGCGTGCCTGCATCAGGGTCACCGCAAGGTGCAGGAATATAATTTATAATTGTCTCAAAAAGAGGTTTCATATCTGTTCCCGGCTCATCCGCTGAAAATGATGCAACTCCTGATTTTGCAGACGCATATACAAATGGGCAGTCAAGCTGCTTTTCATTTGCATCCAGCTCAAGAAGAAGTTCAAGTACCTCCTCCTCTACCTCATCAGGTCTTGCCTCAGGACGGTCTATTTTATTGATGCAGACGATTACATTTAAGTCGAGCTCCAATGCCTTCTTCAGCACAAACTTTGTCTGTGGCATTGCTCCCTCAAATGCATCCACAACAAGTATTACTCCGTTTACCATCTTTAATACACGTTCAACCTCACCGCCAAAATCCGCATGTCCCGGAGTGTCTATAATATTTATTTTCACATCTCCATAAGTGACCGCCGTATTTTTGGAAAGAATTGTGATTCCACGCTCCCGTTCTATGTCATTGGAGTCCATAACCCTCTCTGCCACTTCCTGATTTTCACGGAACACACCGCTCTGTTTCAGAAGCTCATCAACCAGTGTTGTTTTACCGTGGTCAACGTGTGCTATAATCGCTACATTTCTTACGTCATCTCTAGTTACTTTCATAATGTCTTTTACCTCTTTCTGATTTGAACATCAGCACATTCATTCGCAATTTTTTGCAAAATAAATGGGCTGGTTTAACTAAATAAACCCATAATTTCCGATACTGCATCTTTCTTTCCTGCCTTTGAACCTGTGCGGCCTGCTGACGCGTTCTCGGTTAAATCTGTTTTTCCTGCTCCTGCTCTCATTGTAGTAACAGGTGCCATCCAAATTTTTCCTGTTCCTCGATAAACATTTACGAGACCCTCTCCTGAAACTGCGGAACCAAGAAGACTCTTTCCTGATTTTTCCACCGTAAACTCAAGACTGCCCGACCATGCGATTGCCATATTTCCATCAATCTTCATAACATCGTTTTGAAGATTAATTTCAATCAGTTCCTCCATAGGCACAATACTTTCCAGTGCCGCATATCCTGCCCCCTGAAGTGAAAGGTTAAATAAGCCCTCTCCGCCAAGAACGGCAGATGATACATTGCTTCTTGCAACTACCTTTTGTCCTACCGTATTGTCACATGCGAGAAACAGTCCGTCATCAAGAACAACGCCCCCGTTCCACTGCGAAACGTCTATCAACAGGATATGCCTGTATGTAGGCTCAAGCATTAGCTGTCCCTCTCCCACATACACAGGCTTAATTGTTGTTTCCCCCGTCACCTTTGACGAAACAAACTTGCCGAGAAAATCTCCCACACCCTTAACACCTGTAGTCATTTGGACATTTCCGCTCATCCACTGCATGGCTCCTGCCTGTATAGTATAACCATTTCCGTTTAAATTAAGAAGCAACTGTTTTTTGTTAACATTCATCTGGGAACAGTAATATTCCATTTTAGATGTGATCATAGAAACACTCATGTCTCTGGCATATTGCAAAACCTGCATACCGCCAAGGCTGCTTGTCACAACCACATTCTGGTTATTTAAATAACTTTGATATACCATGTTTGTCCCCCTTTTGAACTATGCCGTAGGTGCCATCAGTATTGTACCTGTACCTCGGTATACATTTACAAGCCCTTCACCAGATGCAGCCGACCCAATCAGACTCTTTCCTGACTTTTCTACCGTAAAGTCAAGTGATGATGACCACGCAACCGCCATATTTCCATCAATTTTAACAACATCATTCTGAAGATTAAACTGTATCAGCTCCTCCTGTGGAACCGGGCTTTCCAATACTGCTATTCCCTGACCGTTGAGGCTTAAATTGAACAGACCCTCTCCGCCCAAAACAGCAGACGAAAGATTTTTTCTTGATACAACCTTGTGCTGAAGTGAGCTGTCGCTTGCAAGGAACAGTCCATCATCAAGAACGATGCTTCCGCCCCAGCTTCCAACATCAAGAAGAATAATATGCTTATACGTTGGCTCAAGCATCAGCAGTCCCTGTCCGCCATACTCAGGCTTCACACCCGACTCGCCTGTAACTGCTCCGCCGACCATCTTGCCAATGAAGTTCCCTACTCCTTTAATTCCACTGGACATCTGTACATTTCCAAGCATCCACTGCATGGCTCCTGCCTGCACCGTACATCCTGTATTGTTTAACTCAACTAATACCTGTCTCTTTCTTACATTCATTGTTGCTGCAAAATATGCCATCTCTGCTCTCTGAGGAGAAACCGACAAATCTCTCGCATGCTCAAAAACCTTATACTGACCTAATTGTGCAATACATGTCATATTTTGATTATCATAGAAATTATTTAACTGAAACATTGAAAATCCTCCCTACATATTTGTCCAAAAAGCTGTTTTTCCTCATATTTTCAGATAAACAGCCGCACCACATTATATCACCACAGACCTTATTTGTCAGCTATCTGCTATGAAGATATATTAAAAGAACTGAAACATCCGCAGGTGACACTCCCGATATACGTGAGGCCTGTCCGATTGACACCGGTCTTACCTCACTTAACTTCTGCCTTGCCTCCTTTCTAAGATTTGATACGTCCTCATAATTTATATCCTTTGGAATCAACTTCCTCTCAAGCTTTTTAAACTGTTCTACCTGCTGTTTCTGTCTCGTTATATATCCCTCATATTTGATGGCAATATTAATTTGTTCCACAATATCACCGTCCAGCGGAACAGATACATCCCTGTCTTTATCCAGCTCCCTTACAAGCTCATAATTAAGCTCCGGTCTTCGTATAAGTTCGCCCAGCGAAACCGCTGTTTTCAGCGGTGCACTGTTATGGCTTTCCAAAAATTCCTGCGTCTTGCTTCCCGCACCTATCATCACTGAATTGACACGCTCAATTTCATCATGAATAAGCTTTCTTTTTCTTGTAAATTTCTTATACCGTTCCTCATCGATAAGCCCGATTTCATAGCCGATATCCGTAAGCCGCAAGTCTGCATTATCCTGTCTTAAAAGCAGCCTGTACTCAGCTCTCGATGTCATCATTCGGTACGGCTCATGTGTTTCCTTTGTCACAAGGTCATCAATCAAGACACCAATATATGCCTGTGAGCGGTCAAGGCATATTGCTTCTTTGCCCTGCAACATTCTCGCCGCATTGATGCCTGCCATAAGCCCTTGGGCTGCTGCCTCCTCATAGCCTGAACTTCCGTTTATCTGACCTGCCGCAAACAGTCCGCCTATCTCCTTAAATTCTAAATTATTATTTAGATTAATGGCATTAATGCAATCGTACTCAATGGCATATGCATTTCTAATTATCTTTACATGTTCCAGCCCCGTCACCGTCCGTATCATTGCGTACTGCACATCCTCCGGCAACGAGGAGGACATTCCGCCCATATACATCTCATTTGTAAATTCTCCCTCAGGCTCAATAAAGATCTGATGCCTGTCCTTATCAGGGAATTTCATAACCTTATCTTCAATGGATGGGCAGTACCGTGGTCCCGTACCCTCAATAAATCCCGAAAAAAGTGGTGAGCGTTCTATATTGTCCTTAATGATTTTATGCGTTTCCTCATTGGTGTAAGTCAGCCAGCATGATATCTGCTCACGCTCTATATCAGAAGCCTTGTTCGTAAAGGAAAACGGAACGATATTCTCATCTCCCTTTTGCTCCTCCATCTTGGAAAAATCAATCGTTTTCTTATCCAGCCTTGCAGGAGTTCCCGTCTTAAATCTTCTAAGACCGATTCCTGCTTCTGTCATGGAATCTGACAACCCATTCGCCGCCATCAGTCCATTTGGTCCTGTATGATTCACCACGTCACCATAAATACACCTTGCTTTAAGATATGTTCCCGTGGCGAGTATCACTGCCTTACAGTGGTAAACTGCACCTGAAAATGTTTTCACACCGCAAATCTGTTTTGTATTGTCCTTATTTTCATATAAAAGCTCCGTAACCTCAGCCTGTCTAAGTGTCAAACGCTCCGTACGCTGCAAGGTCAATCTCATATGCTTTGTATATTCAACCTTATCCGCCTGTGCACGTAAGGAATGAACCGCTGGGCCCTTAGAAACATTTAACATCTTTGACTGTATATAAGTTTTATCGATATTTTTGCCCATCTCTCCGCCAAGGGCATCAATTTCCCTGACCAAATGTCCCTTTGAGCTTCCGCCAATATTGGGATTACATGGCATCATTGCAATACTGTCCATACTGATTGTAAATAAAATGGTTTCAAGCCCCATCCTTGCTGCCGCAAGTGCCGCCTCACAACCTGCATGTCCTGCACCTACAACGGCAATGTCGTAATCCTCTTCAATGTATGTATTACCCATCCTCTATATTACCTTTCTGATTTTCACCTTGTACATTATATAGCGTAAGTCTAAAACAATCAAGAAAAAGGGATTATTAAATTAGTTGCAAAATCCAGTCATTAAATAAGATATTCAAATATAAATTTTTGTGGTATACTCCGTTTAGATTATTTTGGACTGATGTTCAAGACAGGAGGCAGATTATGTCAGATACAATAGCAGCGATTGCCACGGGAATGGGCAGCTCCGGAATCGGAATTATAAGAATAAGCGGTCCATGTGCACTTTCCATAGCAGATAAGATTTTTAACCCATCCGTTACAAAGAGAAAACCCTCCAAAATGATATCCTACACTGCTGCGCTCGGACACATCATTTATGACGGACGATTGTATGATGAGTCCATCTGCCTTGTTATGAAAGCACCACACTCATACACAACAGAAGATATTGTTGAGTTTGATTGTCATGGTGGTATCGTTGTCCTAAAAGAAATCCTTGACCTGATAATACAAATGGGTGCACGTCCGGCAGAACCGGGAGAATTTACAAAACGGGCATTTTTAAACGGACGTATTGACATGTCACAGGCAGAATCCGTCATGGACCTAATACATTCCAAAAATGAAATGGCTGCTGCCGCATCAATTAAGCAGGTTACAGGTGAGCTTCGTGATATCATCACCACAATGAGAACTGAAATTTTATACAACATTGCATATATAGAATCTGTCCTTGACGACCCTGAAAACTATACGTTCGACAATTTTATACCAGAGCTAAAAAGCACTGTTGATAAGTTGTTGACAACTGTAAATAAGCTGATAGAATCAAGCACTTCAGGACGTATCATCACGGAGGGTATACGCACTGTCATCTTAGGTCGTCCTAACGCTGGCAAGTCATCTGTACTCAACATGCTTTTAGGCGTAGAGCGTGCCATTGTCACTGACATTGCAGGTACTACGAGAGATACGCTTGAGGAGTCGGTTAACATTGACGGAATCACGCTAAACATCGTGGATACAGCGGGTATACGGGATACTGAGGATGTGGTGGAACGCATTGGTGTAGACCGTGCAATTGCCAATATTTCTGATGCAGATCTAATATTATTTGTGGTAGACGGCTCAACGACCTTAGACGCAAACGACCACAAAATAATTGATGCAATAAAGGGCAAAAAGGTCATTACTTTAGTCAATAAAAAGGACTTGGGAATCATTGTTGATAACATGTTGATAAGTTCTGAAATTAAAACTGAAATCATTGAAATATCAGCAAAAAACGGCATTGGAAAAGACAAACTCCATAACCTTTTAAAGGATATGTTTTATAATAACAGCTTAAATTATAACGACCAGATTTATATAACAAATATGAGACACAAGGCGTTACTTTACAAGACTTCCGCAAGTCTTACAGCGGTTTGCGAAAGTATAGACAATCATATGAGTGAGGATTTATTTACAATAGACCTCATGGCAGCATACGAAAGTCTGGGAAAAATAATCGGTGAGGAGCTTGAGGATGACCTTGTAAATAAAATATTTGCAGAATTTTGTATGGGAAAATAAGCGGAAGCTCCCGCATAAACCGCTAAGGCTTTTCATTAAGCTTCCGCCCTTGTATATATAACAGTCAGAATGATTTATTTATATAAAAATCTTATTTAGGCCAAGCTCCCTTAGCCTCTGCACTAACAGACATGATTCTGTTCTTAAAGTTTTTATCAAGCTTAATGCTATGCTCAAACTTCCCATTAGGTCTGTTTGGCATTGCAGACCTTTTCACAGGTGTACCGCAAAGATAATCATATATTCTCCTTGCATTTTGTAATTCTTCAAGCAACTGTTCATCCTTGAACTTACATCTTACAAGCTGTGCATTGTAGGCACTTAAAAAGCTGTTAAAGTCCAGCTTTTCCAAATCCACACTGGATTTCACTGCCGTACATACAAGACTCTTTTCTGCATATTTCGTAATTCCTGATGCCGATATATGTCTGGACCAGTACATCAAATCCAGTCTTACAATTGACATACCATCCGTGGCTATGTAATAGGCATGCTCCATGCGCTCCTCGCCCTCTCCTGCTCCTAAAATCGCAGTTAAGCCTGTGTTAATTAAATCTGTCAAACCGCCTATGACATTATCCTTTGTTCCTGTCAATATACTTTTTAAGGCACCACCAACCCCTTTCATAATATCGTCGTTGGGCGTCTTTTGTGTTGTTACACGTATTTCCTGATGGCTCGCCAATTTAAATTTCGTAGGCACCGTCTGATTTTCAACCGTCCCTGCAGTCCTCAACGAGGTGAGGATTTCATTTTCAAAAGCATCTGCCTTTTGTTTTGATAATTCATAAAGCAAATTCAGGGTTTCCTTTATCTCCGCTGTCATGCCCGGTGTTGAATCTGCTTTTGAAATAATATCTCTTACAACTGACATATATTCACACTCCTTTCAATTTGTTTATTTTCAACCATCTGACTGTACCGTCATTTTATCATGTATGAAAAAAAAATAAACGAAATAAAGTGTAACTCTTTACTGTCTTGTCATCAGCATAGGCAGCTCCAAATCACCAAGAATTTCATTTACTTTATATAAAAAAAAGCCGTCTCTCGGCAGCTTCCTTAATGCCCATAACACGACCGCATCATTGGGCAGACTTGCAGACAAACAAAAACCGTTGTCATGCAACAGTCCTTTTATTTCATCTTCCGTATATTCCAGTGCAATTGCCACAGCAAGTATTGCCTGCTTTGTTGGTGCTTTTCCGTTTCTGTAATATTGCAGCATCCTCTCACTAATCTGACTTTTTGCTATCAGTACACGGATGCTTCCTTTATATGCGGCAATTGCGGCACCTATATTGCCATCTCCTTGTTCCAGTGTTAGCCCTGCCCTGTTTATCAGACGCTCCGCTTCATTTCTTTTCAGCCCAAGTAAATCCATCATTTTCTTTACAGTCTTTTGCTTTTTCTTATAAACGGACACATGTGTGCTGCATGGATTTGTCTCCCATCGCGACACATCGGTTTTATTGCATCCAAGCATCATGTACGCCTCGTCCAAGCGACTTAAGCCATATTTTTTTTAACCTCCTGTGCATATTCTTTAAATGCGTCGACAAACCCCTGTTCCAGAATAATGTCATGTTCGCAAAGCCAACAGTTTACTTCCTTGTAATTCATTTTCATTTCTCCCTTCGTATGTATGAAACTCCTTTATAAATGCCATCTTTCAAGGCATCAACAAAGTTTAACATACCAAGGGGAGCTTTTTACGTTTCTGTCCTAAACGTATGTTTTTTCGTCCTGAATTGCGTTTACCTGTATCATAGGAATGCTCCTTTCATATTTCGTTATATCGTTTACCCACCACAACAGTCAAAATCACCAACACAATATTTATTACCGCAAAATATAAATACGAATTAAAAAGTGGAAAAATAGGCTTACTTTGATACTCTTGCCTGCCCAATCTACTTTTCTAAACCAACGCAGCTATAAAAATAGTTTATAAATTCATATAGCTATTTAAAATATTAGGACGGTCTTGATCCGCATCTGCTTTAAAAAATACCATTTCATTATCAGCAGCAACTGTCTTGTATGCATAATCCAAGTCTACATTGCCTTTAAAAAAAGGTTCGAAATAATTAGGAACAATCATATCCGAATAGTCTTTTCGCCTTATAAATCCCGCTTTTAGTAATTGTTCATCTTCTAAACCTGCTTCAACAAAATCAACATATTCATACATATTGGTTTTCAATACAGCCAATAGTTGATTTATGACACCCGAAAGTGCTTTAATATCTCCTATAAAGTCAACAATTCGCAGACATTTACCGTATTGCGTTCCACAAACACGAGTAAACATTACAGCTGTTATTTCACCATTGTCTATAATTTTATAGCATTTATACCTATATACAGGGTGCATGTAAAAACGGTTAATATAATAATACTTCGACTTATATGGACTCATTTTTTCAAACAGTTTTTCATTGTCGGATATTTTTTCAAACTGTTCACAACTGCATTCCTGAAGTGTAAAACAATCTTTAAACTTAGAATAATCTATATTATGTAATTCCTCAAACCCTGATGATAAGACCGCATCTTGGGCGAGGTTAGGCAAAAAATACTGCACAATCTTACCTGTTTTAAAATTCCAATGTTTATATATGCTAAGAGCAATTTCACTTATGCCTAATATAGCTATTGTTTCAATTGGCAAAGTATCTTTCAAATAATAATAAAGTGATACGCCCAGTCCTTTACGTTTAATATCATCCCGGGATTGCCAAATACATGGCCACACCATCACCCTTTTAATATTCTTGTCATAATGGCTTGTTGGAACAAATCCAAGAATAGAATGAATTTCTTTGCTGATTCTATTTTTTGCTATAACAAAGTTATATCTATGGTTATCTCTATCCAGATGCTGAAAATCTAATACAGTTTTTGAAAGTACAAAAATGTGATCGTCTCTCCAATACCGTTTTAAAAAATCAACTAATTCCGTATATTCATCTTCTTTACAAAACCTTATTTCATAATCTTCAAATATCGACTTCATATAGTCTTTTCCATTTAATTCTGGCAATATATCTTTCATAATACCCACTCCTTTTTATAATTTTCACTTTTAGGCGGAAAGTCATTACAATCTAATCGTGGTAATTTTAAGTGCTCATGTTTTGTCAAATCAGCCACTGCCACCTCTGTTGTCAGTCCAATACAAGCTCCCTGTTCAGCAATATACTGCACTACATCTTCATTAAAACTTCCATATGGATAATTCATAACCCAACGTTTATTATCAATAAATTCATCCATTACTTTCAATGCATTTGATATATCTGTTTTCATTTGTCCTATAGACAAATTCCCCAGCCAATAATGGTCATATCCATGAATACCAATAAACATTCCGTGTTGTTTCAATACTTTTATTTGTTCTCTCGTCATATATAATTCGTGTGCTAACTGTTCCTCCGTAACACCAACATATTTTTGAAAAAGACTACTACAAATGCAGTTTCTCAACTTCTCAGGTAGCACATCCTGCAATATTCTTTTTAAAAAAATAATTTCTTTGGTATCAAACCTGCTTGTTTCCGCATAAATTGAGAACAAGTCTTCATTTAAAGGATAATCAAATTCAACTCCACGATAATAATTTAATTGTTCAAAAACATCTATGAGCAAGTCATTTACATTTGCACTTGCCAAAATATAATGAATTTTATTAACATCAAGCAATTGTCGTGTTGTAAAAGTTTTAGCAGGAACAAAGAATGAGCCTTGTACATTTGCCTCCTCTAGAATTGGAAATGCATATGTATAATTGTCAATATAGCCATCATCAAAGGTAAGCAACACAGCATCAGGAGGAAGCTTATTTTTTCTTTCAGCAGCATCAATTACTTCCTCCATTGTAACTACTGTGAATTTTTCCTTTAAAAAATAAATCTGCTTTCTAAACAATTCCACATCTAGTCCTTTAATTTTAGGATATCTGCTATGTTTTAAATCTCTCGTGTAGTGATACATAACTATACTTAACTTCGACATTTAAATCACTCCAATCAAAAATGTATACCTTTTCGATTGCAGTTTTTTTACAAAAAAATATAAATATTGAAACATTTACATTGCAAATTTAACGCTATATAGTATAATAATTATGTATTTGATGAAATTTGTTGAAATCCGAAAAGGTATACTCTTTCGGATAAATAACATTACTTGGAAATTAGGTTTTTTCAAATTTCCTTGCTTTATCATAAAATGTACTTTCCGCTAAATGACAAGCTTTCGCGGCTTGTTTCAAGGTCAGTTTTCTTTCTCGCCACTGCTGTTGTACCCCATAAAAATTATCTGGAAGCGGTACTGGTGGTCTTCCAAATTTCACTCCCCTTGCTTTCGCTGCAACAATGCCTTCTGCTTGTCTCTGTCTGATATTGATACGTTCATTTTCTGCCACATAACTTAAAAGTGCAAGCACTATATCGCTTATAAATGTCCCCATCAAATTCTTTTCTTTTCTCGTGTCCAGAATTGGCATGTCAATCACCACAATATCTGCACCTTTTTCTTTTGTAATAACACGCCACTGTTCGTTTAAATCCATATAATTTCTGCCAAGTCTGTCAATAGACTTAACGAACAAAACAGAGTTATTATCCAATTTCCGCAATAACTTTTTATACTGTGGACGTTCAAAATCTTTTCCTGATTGTTTATCCACATAAATCTGTCTTTCCGCAACACCAATTTCCTTTAACGCAATCATCTGTCTAACCTCATTTTGATCCCGACTGCTGCACCTCACATATCCATATATTTTTTTCCTATCCATTTTTCCCTCCATAAAACTTCCCATCATAAATAGTATGGTAATTTAATACCTATAGCAATTATAATAAGCACATACTTATTATGTCTCATTATTAATAGAGTATATCAATTTTTTATTAATGTTGACGGTTTCATAAACGATTTATTCAATGATAATGTTCACAAAAAACAATACAGCAGTTAAGTCCATAAGAAATAATGAGAAATGGAGGCTTGATTATATGACATTAGAGATGCATTATCAGCAAAAATTTAAAGAGGGTGTGGAACAAGGCAGAACAAATAAATAACAGGCGGTTGAATTTCAACAACCACCTGCCTGTTTTACATTTCAATTAACAAACGCTACGGCAGTACTCATTTTTACTGAGCACCGTCATGGCAGCATAGTGCAATACCTCAAATTTGTCGGGAGCAATTCTGTCAAGTAGTGCAACGTGCTCCTGTTCCCACAATTCAAGCTCACTTTGGGAAAGGGACGCCCCGACTCCCCTGCACGCTTTCATCCGTCCATGCCAGCTTTCTTTTGTAAATGGAACATACAAATCATATTCCTCATGGAAATCCACGTTGAAATATTCATGTGCAATATCAGGAATCCATCAATGAGCAAACTGTGCATGATACAAATTACTGTAAAATCCATTCATTGCAAGCAGCTCCTTGTGTGAGCCTTTCTCGATTATGTTACCGTCCTTCATTACGAGGATAATATCTGCTTCCCGTATCGTGGAAAGTCTGTGGGCTACGATAAAGCTTGTTCTGCCCTCCATCATTTTATTGAATGCCTTTTGTATTCTGATTTCCGTTCTTGTATCTATAGAAGATGTTGCCTCATCAAGTATCAGCATCGGCGGCATAAGCAGCATAACCCTTGTGATACAAAGAAGCTGTTTCTGACCCTGGGACAGATTTCCTCCATCCTCTGTGATTACCGTATCATAACCGTTCGGAAGTCTCTTGATAAAGCTATGTGCATGAGCCTTTTTGGCTGCTTCTATTATTTCCTCATCCGTTGCATCTGGCTTTCCATAGGCTATATTTTCTTTGATAGTACCTGATTTGAGCCATGTTTCCTGAAGCACCATGCCATAACCGTCACGCAATGACTCCCTTGTTATGTGCTTAATATTTGTTCCGTCCACCGCTATGGTTCCACTATCCACATCATAAAATCTCATGAGCAGATTGATCAGTGTGCTTTTTCCACATCCCGTCGGACCGACAATTGCCACTCTCATGCCTGGCTTTACGTCAAGACTTAAGTCTGTAATCAGCTTCTTGTCAGGCACATAGGAAAATGCAACATTTTCTATCTTGATTGCTCCTGATGGTTTCTCTATTACAACTGCATCCCCATCATCAGGAATCTCCCGCTGCTGGTCTATCAGCTCAAACACTCTTGCTGCACAGGCAATGGCATTTTGAAGCTCCGTTATAACATTTGATATTTCATTAAACGGCTTTGTGTACTGGTTTGCGTAGCTAAGAAAGCATGTGAGCTGTCCTATAGATAGTCTGCCTGTGATTGCGATTAACGCACCGATAATGCCTACCGCAGTATACACCAGACTATTTACAAATCTCGTGGCAGGATTCGTTATAGATGAATAAAATGTAGCATTCATGCTGTCCTTTTCCAGCTTGTCATTGATAACCTCAAAACGCTCTAATGCATCATCCTCATAACCAAATGCCTGTACAATTTTTTGCTGTCCCACCATCTCATCAATCAGCGATGTAATTTCTCCTCTTGTTTCCGACTGGTCCCTGAACAGCCTGTAAGTCCTCTTTGCGATAAACGCTGCCACAAACAGCGATACAGGAGTCAGCACCACAACCACAAGAGCGATAGGTACATTAATAAGCATCATAAATATAAGGGTTCCTGCTATCGTTACGATACCTGTAAAAAGCTGGGTAAAACCCATAAGCAGTCCGTCCGCAAACTGGTCGATATCAGAAATGATTCTGCTGACAATATCACCGTGCTTGTGGGAATCAATATAGGCAAGGGGCAGCTCCTGCAAATGGCAGAATGCCTCGTTCCTCACATCCCTGACCACGTTGTAGGTAATATGATTATTTATAATATTCATCAGCCACTGGGCTACAACCGTCACGGCAATCACAATAATAAATGTTTTGATAATTTCTTTTATACCATCAAAATCCACATTGCCCAGACCAATGATAAGATCGATTGCATTACCTGTTAATATTGGTGCATATAGTGTTGCTGCCACCGATATTGCCGCACAGATAAATGACAGCACAACAAGAAAGCCATACCGCTTTATGTGCTTAAGTATTCTTCCTAAAACAGCCTTATTTCCGTAATTTCCCTTATCGTCACCTTTTTTATTTCCAGCCATTATGCCATCACCCCACCTTCTACCGTGGTATTTACTGATTGTTCTTTATCGTTTTCTTCCTTCGCCTTATTTTGTGAGGAACAGATTTCCTGATAAACCTCACAGGACCTAAGCAATTCCTCATGGGTGCCTATCCCCACAACACATCCGTCATCGAGGACAACGATTTTGTCAGCATACATAATGGATGATGACCGCTGTGAGACAATAAACACCGTCATATTGTCAGTTTTTTCTTTTATGGACATACGGAGAGCCGCATCCGTTGCATAATCAAGTGCGGACGAGCTGTCGTCAAGTATTAGTATTTCAGGCTTCTTTACCAGTGCCCTCGCTATGGTAAGACGCTGCTTTTGACCTCCTGAAAGATTTTTTGCCCCCTGATTCAGCATGAACTTTATTCCGCCCTCTTTTTCCTGCACAAAATCCTTTGCCTGGGCAATATCAAGTGCAAAGTTGATTTCCTCGTCACTTGCGTCTGCCTTTCCCCATCTCATGTTATCCTCAATGGTTCCGGAGAACAGCACTGCCTTTTGGGGTACGATTCCTATTTTATCAATAAGCTTCTCCTTGGGATATTCCTTTACATCTACTCCGTCTATCAGAACCTGCCCCTCCGTGCAGTCGTAAAATCTTGGTATCAGATTTACAAATGTACTTTTACCCGAACCTGTACCTCCTATAATACCGATGGTATCTCCCTTTTTCACATCAAGATTAACGCCCTCTATGGACGGCTCCTTTGCATTCTTGTAGGTAAGCCCTGCATTGACAAACCGAACCTTGACATCGCCGTCTGCATGCTTCCCGCTTTTGCTGCCTGTCCTATCAGCCCCAACCGCATCAGGGTATATCTGCGAACTGTTTGTGAGAAGCACCTGACTGACACGGTTTGCACTTGCTACCGCCTTTGTCTCCGTCACAATAAGATTTGCCAGCTTCACAAGCTCCACAAGTATCTGTGACATATAATTTACAAGTGCATAAACAGAGCCCTGTAAAATAAAGCCGTCAGCTACACGTCCGGAACCGCTCCATATAATTGCCACAATAGAAAGATTAATGACTGCATACGTAAGAGGATTCAAAAAAGATGAAATTTTTCCTACAAAAATCTGCTCCTTTGTAAGCCCCTCTGTCCGCTCACAAAAAAACGTCTTTTCATTTTCCTCTTGGTTAAAAGCCCTTATAACCCTGACACCTGAGAGATTTTCCCTTGTTGATAACAAAACCTTATCAAGTCTTGCCTGAACCTTTCTGTATAACGGAATTGTAATCATCATAATTCCAAACACAATTACAATCAGTACAGGCAGGGTAACCAAAAATACCTTTGCAACGTGGGAATCAACCGTAAATGCCATAATCGTGGCGCCAAATACAATAAACGGAGACCGCATAAACAGTCTGAGAAACATATTAACGCCTGTCTGTATCTGGTTTACATCACTTGTCATTCTCGTTATAAGCGTAGATGAGCCAATCTCATCAATCTCCGTATAGGACAAGGTCTCTATATGCTTAAATAAATCACGTCTTAGCTCCTTTCCGAAGCCCATTGCAGTCTTTGCCGAAAAATACTGGGCGGTAATCGAGCAGGCAAGCCCGATAAGTCCAAGCCCAATCATAAGCAATGCCATTTTGTAAATGTACGGCTTATCTCCGTTCTTGATACCAATATCAATAATATTTGCCATAACGAGAGGCACCAAAAGCTCAAAGCTTGCCTCAAGCATTTTAAAAAGAGGTGCAAGCACTGCCTTAACCTTATAGTTTTTAAAATACTTCATAATTTGCTTCATGTCTGAAATCTCCATTTTTTATTTTATTCGGATGTTTATTTTTCTTCAAAGTTGACATTATACAAAACATCACTTAAACTGTAATTATACACTATTTAACATTTTATGGAAAGTCTCATATATGCACATACCATATAATATTTTACTGTATCAATACTTATTATGAATATTCTAAGAAAGGATTATGTAATGGAAAATAATAACGAAGAATTAGAAGAACTGACAGTTACCATGACGTTGGAAGATGGAACTTGCCTTGAATGTGATGTAATTGCCAAGTTTCCTGTTGAGGACAAGGACTATATTGCACTTCTTCCCCAAACACCTGTTGCAGGCTACAGTGAAGATGAGGTATTTTTGTATCGTTTAACGGAACTTGACGGTGACAATATTGAACTCACGCCAATTGATGACGATGACGAATATGAGGCAGCAGCAGATGCCTTTGACGAACTGTTAGACGAAGCAGAATTTAACGAATTGGAGAGTTAAAACTAAAGTTCCCTATAAAACAAAAGGCTGTCCAAGAAGCAGACAGCCTTTTTCATTCTATAACAGATGCTTTATCAGTTCTTCACTGCTTTGTGGTGATAAATATGCAGGTGCAATGTCAAATGCAGTCTTGCAGCCTGTCACACCCTCACAGCTTAATCTGTATGCTGCTCTGGCGTATGCAACGATGACCGATGCCGTAAATTCAGGATTTGAATCCAGCTTAATGCTATACTCTATCACGTGTGAATTTTCTTCATTCCAACCTGTCTTTCCGCTTCTTATAACAAAACCACCATGTGGAATACCGCTGTGGTTTTGCTTAAGCTCCTCCTCAGTAATAAAATGAACGGTTGTGTCATAGTCTGCAAAATAGTTTGGCATATTTTTTATATCAGCCTCAATTCTTGCCTTGTCAGCTCCCTCCTCGGCAACAACAAAACATTCCCTTGTATGCTTTTGTCTTGTTGTAAGCTCAGGATTGGAACCGCTCCTTACCATCTCAAGTGCTTCAGGGACTGGAACCGTATACTGCTTTCCGTCCAAAACACCCTCTACACGTCTTATGGCATCTGAATGTCCCTGACTGACACCCTTACCCCAAAATGTATAATCCTTTCCACTCGGAAGAATTGCATTTGCATACAACCTGTTTAAAGAAAACATTCCTGGGTCCCAGCCAACGGAAATGATTCCAAGCTTTCCTGACTGCTTTGCCGCCTCATTTACATTTGCAAAATGCTCAGGTATATTTGCATGTGTGTCAAAGCTGTCAATCACATTAAAATATTTTGCATATTCCTTCGTCTGCTTTGGCAAATCAGTTGCACTTCCTCCACAAAGAATCAGTACGTCAATTTCATCCTTGTGACTGACTGCATCGTCAGCAGAATATACAGGCACTCCCTCGGTAAGAACAGAAAGTGTCTCAGGCTGTCGTCTTGTAAAGACTGCCACAAGCTCCATGTCATCATTTTGTTTGATGGCACATTCAATTCCCTTTCCAAGATTTCCATAACCCATAATACCAATTCTAATACTCATTTTTTCATGTCCTTTCTTTTTGGTCTTGGAATTCTACAACTATATTCAAATCGTCATTTTCCGTTGTTGCATATACGGTTCCGCCAAGGCGCATAACAAACTGTTTTACAATGGCAAGTCCAAGACCTGTGTTGCCCTTTTGCCTTGATATATCATATGTGTAGAATTCGTCAAAAATATGGTCCATGTCAAGATTAGAACATATTAGTTTATTTGTAAATACAATCTTTAAAATTTCTTCATTTTTTACCGTAATTTCCAAATTTCCGTTGCTGTGCTTATGTGCATTTCCTATTACATTATCGAATATTCGAAACAACATATCCCTATTTGATACAAGCATATGCTTTTTTACATGACAGGTAAATACAATCTCCCTGCTTTCCTTGTTAAAATCGTCAAAATAACGTGCAATGCTCTCCTCCAAAACATCGACGATATTAAGCCGTTCCAGTTCCAGCGGAGCACGCATCAACTCTGTCTTTGTAAATTCAAAAAATGAATTTATCAGATTCTCCAGCCGTTCCAACCGCTCCTTTATTATTTCTAAATCCTTTATCTGCTCCGTATCCGTCACAGACGACAACATAATATCAACATAGCCCATCGCTGATGTCAGCGGCGTCCTAAGGTCATGGGAAATATTGGTTATCATTTTCTTAAACTGCCCATTTTTATTCTCATAATCGCTTTTTGCAGCTCTTGCTTCACTGATTATGTTATTAATCTCCTCTATCAGCCTGTCAAGCTCTTTTATTGAAACCTCAGAATGGACAAGGTTGTTGCTGTTACTGTCCCTGATTTGTCTTATATTTTTTAAAACCCGTGCAAGCTCCCTCTTCATAAGGAACAAAAAAGCCAAAAGTATAATCACCAAACAACTGAGAAAAACACAAGCCACCCACATAGAAAATCCCCACTTCATTCTTACCTGATAAAATTGTGAAACTCTGTTTTTTCAAACTTACGTTGTACAATATAGACAAATCAGCACAGGCACGTTTGCACTGCTTATGTTTTGTCTATATTATACAACTGCTTTTCAATACTATGACGTTTCGCAATTGACTGTTCTTACTTAATTTCTGCCTGTTTAAATGAATAATAGCCGATTAAATTAAATATGACAATATAAATAATTCCAAGCAGGGTACATTTTATGACATACTCACTTGCAGGGTTTCTCGCAAGCATACTGAGTGCCGTCTGGTATTCATATTGTATCAATGAAGATTTTAC
This sequence comes from uncultured Lachnospiraceae bacterium, assembly GCA_947652735.1. Taxonomy (GTDB): domain Bacteria; phylum Bacillota; class Clostridia; order Lachnospirales; family Lachnospiraceae; genus Coprococcus_C. The sequence continues at coordinate 43,917 of CANTEG010000018.1, forward strand.
CCTCAAAAGCTTGATTGCAGCAATAAATAAAAGCTGACATACTAAAAGCAGCGGTATTGAATAACCATTAAATGCAGCATTCTTCCTCACAACAGCACTGATGCAAACCAACAGACTTATAATACCGTACATCAGTGGGAGCTGATACAAGGTTACCTTTGTCATTGCTCCCAGGCTGGAGCTAAAGCTTTTGCCATTCACCAGTATGTTGATAAAATATACCCCATAATTATTGATAAGTATCACTGCTGTACAGACAAGCAGACAGCAGATAAGCTTTGAAAAGTAATATTTCCTTCTGCTTACGGCAGATGATATCGTGTTCTTAACCGTGCTTTTGGAAAGGTCTGTAGAAATAATAATTGCCACTACCACAATAAAGAAATAATATAAATTGGCATTTGACGCTGCAATTCCCTTGTCCAATGCATATGGGTATGCCTTTAATTTTTTTCTCGTCTCCGAAATAGAATCCATCTGCACTGTCGCCGCATCACCTTCCGGATTTTCACTTTCAAAATATGTTTCATCCTGCAAAAAATTACCGCTTACTCCGATGTACCCCGGTGCCAATTCATACAGACTTGCACCAAGCATTATTGCTAAAAAGAGCATGGCGATATAAATTGCCTTTCCTTTGAATAACCTGTATATATCCGACTTTATAATATTAAACATAACTATTTTACCTCCTTAATTCGAATGTCAGTCCATTCCTTAGCAAGTTCCTTTCGGAACGTACCTATAGGAAAATTTGCTTCTTATTTAATTACTGTCTTGAAATAATCTTCAAGTGATATTCCGTTTTCTGTAATGCCGATTACATTGATATCATTTTTTGCAAGTGCCTTATTTACTTTCCCCGTCTGCTCCAAGTAATCATAAAGTCTGATTTCTCCGTCATCAACTACCGTGTAATTGGTGGTCTTAAGCTCCTGCTCCAAAATAACAGCCGCATTTTTTACATCATCGGTTTTGATGGAAATACACCTGCTGCATTCCATGTCAAGCTCTTCTTTTGTAAGCTCCTTTACCACCTGCCCCTTTTCCAGAATACAAAATTTTGTGGCTACATTATAAAGCTCAGATAATATATGACTAGATATTAAAATTGTAATTCCCTTTTCTTCATTTAACATCCTAAAAGTGTCCCTAAGCTCACTGATTCCTATAGGGTCCAACCCATTTATCGGCTCATCCAAAATAATAAAATCAGGATTATCCATCAGTGCCAGTGCAATGCCAAGCCTCTGTTTCATTCCAAGTGAGAAATTTTTAAACTTTTTCTTCTTTGCACCTGTCAGGTCTACAAGCTCCAGTGCATCGTCAATCTGTTTCTTGTTGACGATTCCTTTTTGCATTGCATAATACTTTAAATTGTCATATGCACTCATATTTCCAAAAAAAGCTGCATTTTCAATCAGACAACCGATTCTCCTCTTCGTATCCGTCAGGTTGCTGTCCTTTTCAGAAAACAGCCAAAACTCACCATCCGATTTATTCGTCAGAGTTGTAATTACCTTCATAAGCGTTGTTTTACCTGCCCCGTTTCTTCCGATAAGCCCGTATATATCCCCCTTTTCAATTGTGATGTCTACATCATTCAAGGCTGCAAAATCCTTATATCGTTTCGTCAGTCCTTTTGTTTTTAAAACTATTTCTTTCATAATATCCTCCTGCCTTATGAATATGGATGAAAAAAACTCTACTTTTACAAACGTCCGTTGTACAACTACATTTTAAAAATAGAACATTTTTCTCATTTCTAATCATAATAAAAAAAGAGTGTTAAAAAAACCTTAACACACTTCTTAAAAAAACATTAAATTTTACTTTGCCATGCGGTATCCGATACTCCAAACGGTTTCAATGTACTCCTCATTTGGATTACACTGCTTCAGCTTGTTTCTTATTTTGCTGACATGTACGTTCAGTGTGTTGTCATCAGCCGAATCCTCGTCTCCCCACACAAGGTCAAACAACATACTTCTTGTAAAGACCTGTGTCGGATGTTCCATCAGTGCTGCTAACAGCTCAAATTCATGTTTTGTCAGTATAAGCTCCTGATTATTACATATAACCGTAAAATCCTTGGTATTCATCTCTATATCCTTATAGGTTAATGAGACAGCAATATTATCATCCCTACCTCTTAAATGTACCTTTATCCTCGCCAACAGCTCATCATTGTGAAACGGTTTCGTTACATAATCAATGGCACCTAAGTTAAACAAATCAACCTTTTTGTCCACGTCACTGACTGCACTCATAACAATAACAGGAACATTATTTTTCTCCTTTAAGTCCCTGATGATTTCCTCTCCGTTTTTTCCTGGCAACATCAAATCCATAAGAATTAAATCTACTGTGTCATCATGCACCAGCAACCCTTCCGTTCCCGAAAATGCCTGACGTATATTATAATTATGCTTTCCTAAAAGCTTTTTTAGCATGTCATTTATATTTTGGTCATCCTCAATTATCAATATGGTTTTCATTCTTGCTTCAATATTCCTTTCCAAATAAATATGATGCAAAATACATTTTCTGCCTTTTACAGCATATTACCATAAAACCCCGCCTCATTACACTGAAGCGGGGTATCACTGAACCAAGCCTTTATGGCTCGGAGAATTTCTTTCTAGTGCGGATAACAGGAGTTGAACCTGCACGTCTGTTGACACTAGAACCTAAATCTAGCGCGTCTGCCAATTCCGCCATATCCGCATAAACAATAAGCAGTGCATAAGTGAGTAACAATACTTTTTGAACCCAGCCCACACACTCTTAGTATAAAGCTTTGGGCTTTTATTGTAAAGTCTTTATTTTTGCAAATATTTTACTATCAAGTCAAAACCTGCATATAAAAACTCATTTAAACAATGTTCAGCTTTGTCATTAAAGCTTCCTGCAACACTTTCGATAAACTAATATTATTGGCTTCAGCTTCTTTGGCTAACCATGCAGGAATAGAGAGCATCTTTTTAACAGCTCTTGTATCACGATGATAATTGTCTACATCCACGGCAACATAAGTAGCCTGGCAATCCTTCGGCACAACAATATCAGAAATATCCGATGCATCAGGCAGGGAAACATTGTCTTCAATTAAAGCATTCAGATACAAGCCCATTGCCTCCTGTGCCATTTTCATTAATACTTCTTTTGTTTTGCCATCAGTATAACATCCTTCTAAATCAGGAAATTCCATCCAGTAACCATTATTCTCATAGTGAATGATAGCAGGATAAACTTTCAACATAATCATTCTCCTTTATATATTGTCCCTTTCATTCAAGCCCCGTATCTTTCAATATTGCTTTGAGTAGCCCCTTGGGGACATCTGTATTGTGAACGGGTACAACCACTATCTTGCCGTCTTTTTTCATAACGTGATGGCTACCCTTTATTCTATCCAAAATCCATCCGTTTTTTTCTAGTTTTTTAACGAGCTCCTTGCCCTTCAAGTTATTCCTCCTTATATAATATTATATAAATTATATAATGTCAATTTTTTTATATAAAATATATAATAAAACCAATTACAAAATAAAAATCTTGCCATTAAAATTTCCCACTGTAAAATACTGCATTGTCAACATGCACAATTGCATTTTGATTTCCCTATTCTTATCATTAAATTTCTTGGATAAAAAGCTGAACAGCTACTCTTTGAAAAATAAAAAAGTGAGCCACGGGGGAATCGAACCCCCGACAACTTGATTAAAAGTCAAGTGCTCTACCGACTGAGCTAGTGGCCCATATTATAAATTTAATTGTCATACCATCCAAAACAGCTTATGGATAGTAGATAGCTGGGCTAGTTGGATTCGAACCAACGAGTGCAGGAGTCAAAGTCCTGTGCCTTACCGCTTGGCGATAGCCCAATAATATAACTCCATATTCCAAACAAAGCCCTAAAAGCGAATCAGGGTGGATAGAGGGATTCGAACCCTCGGCCTCCAGAGCCACAATCTGGCGCGCTAGCCAACTGCGCCATAC
>CANTEG010000019.1 GCA_947652735.1 uncultured Lachnospiraceae bacterium
GATGGAAGTTAAGGAATGGCAGGTAATCTTTGTGTGAAGTTCTGAAGGTGTATGAACACATGATGAAAATGCAGTTTTCAATAAAATAAACAAAAGGCGCACGATACCTGTGCGCTTGTTATATATAGGGGATTGGTCAAATGGTATGATAGGGGTCTCCAAAACCTTTGGTGGGAGTTCGATTCTCTCATCCCCTGCTTAATAAAAAGGTCTGAAAGGCTAGTGTTTACTAGGGTTTCAGACCTTTTGCTTTTTTACCAATTTTATATTTGAAAATGACTATAATATAAGTAGGACACTTTTACAAGTGAAATAGGACACTTTTATGAATACCTCCACTTGTGTAAGTTTGTGTACACAAATAATACTACACAAGTTTATATAATAAAAAAATAGGACAAATCAATTAATACTAACGATTATAAAATCACAACTTACAATTTAATTGTTTTATACGTATTTCTTGACATGTATTCTTCAAATTTATTTTTCGGTATTCTAATGTTGTGACCTATTTTTATTTTAGGAAAATCTTTTTGATTGACAAGGGAATAAGCTTTAGTTTTTCCTATTTTTAATATCTTACATATATCATTAACAGTTAAATATTCTTCGATATATAACACCTACTTGTATTATAAAAGTAGTAGTGTTTATAGACCCTCTCCAAGGTCTTGATATAATATCTTTATAACCATTCATGTATTGTCAAATCAATAATTGCCTTGGTCACGTTTATCGTCTTTGAATAAATCTACAGTTTATTATTTTCGTTGCTTATATACAAATTCATTGGTGAAACAGGTGGTATGCCTGTATCTGCTGTCTAAGATTTTAGATATGAGATTATTTTGTCCAAATTCTTGTCTTTTATTTTAAACCCCACTTCTGCACTACTATAATAATATGTAAAATTTATGAAATAAAATAAAAAGGTCTTTTCAAAATGTGTAAAATCGCGTATCATATAAATATCTATAGTGTTAATACACTATGTATGGAAGTTTTATGAGTGTTGAGATTACTTGTAACAAATGTAATCTTTTTGGCTTCCGGTTACTGCACATCCGCAAGATTTCATCCATACATATAGCTGGGAGCGAAGGATTGAATGGAGGCTCATGCGCATCAAGGATATCTTCCATGCATGTTGCGAATTCTGCATCTTCTTTTGAGGTAAATCTCCCCCCCTCATGGAGCAAATCCCTTTATCGGCACAGTGTTTTGGAGAATGGTAACGGTTGTCATATATTCAATTATTCAAAGAAAAGAGGGCAAAAGCATGGCGATTAAAGGTAACAAATTGACACTTATGAAAGCTGTTTCAGAATTGAAGGATGTTGATTATTCAAAGGAGCCTGAATTAAACAGTATGTATATGAGGCTGTCAAATGGTAGAAAACAGTTTGCGGAAATCTTCGAAAAGAACATAAAAGTTATTATGCAGATTAGCTCCCTTGATTTAACGTTACAGCATCAGACAGAAAAAATTATGGAAATATCCCAGAGTATAGAAAGGGCGACAGATGCTATTTTTGGAACAACATCTGGTGGGTCTTATGCTTCCGGAAGTTCCAATAATCAGCATGAAGAATTAGCGAATACAATTGTTAAGGTTGCTGAGGATACCAAAGAAGTATATCGGAAGATTGAATCCGGTCAGAATGAATTAACAGATATAAAAGAGCTTTCTGAGCAGTTACTGGTTGTCTCCACAGAAATGAAAGAGGATATGGAGGAACTGTTCGATATTATGCAGCGTATGGGTGCGGTAATAACTGGAATTGATACAATATCCATGCAGACAAACCTGCTTGCGTTAAATGCTTCCGTTGAGGCAGCAAGAGCAGGAGAGGCAGGAAAAGGATTTGCTGTTGTAGCAAATGAAATTCGTGAATTGGCGGGAGAAACCAAGAAAATGGTAGGTAGCATGGGTGAATTTGTTGAAAGTATGAAGCATGCGTCCCAAAAAAGTTCAAAGAGTGCTACTAATACAATTAGTGCACTAAATTCTATGACAGACAGGATTAAAAATGTGTGGGAATTAAATGACGAAAACCGGAAATCTGTTTCAGAGGTCAATGAGTCCGTTAGTTCCATTGCTACAGTCAGTCAGGAAATCAGTCACTCCATGACCGAAATGGAAAATCAGATAATAGGAAGCACTGATTTTATGCGTCAGGTCAGCACCGATTTAAATCAGGCGATTGAGCCAGTGGTTAATATTGAAAAAACACTTGATGAGACGGTTAAGCAAATGGGAGCAATGACAGATGATGCCTTTTTCCGTATGGAAAACAAGGAGTTTGCCGAGTATATGAAAAATGCTATTTCATCACATCATACATGGCTGGGTAATTTGCGAAAGATGGTAAGTGAAAGAAAGGTAATTCCGTTGCAATTGGATTCTTCCAAGTGTGGATTCGGGCATTTTTACTATTCCATGACACCGAAAATTCCTGAGGTTCTTCCTATATGGAATACCCTTGGTGAAAAGCATAAAAGGTTCCATCAGTTTGGCGCATCGGTTATTCATGCTTTAAACTGTGGAAATTATTCGGACGCCGAGCAGATATATAGAAAAGCAGATAAGTACTCGAAGGAGTTGATTGCTGATATGGAGCAAATATTGCTTCTTGCAGAGCGTTAATCTGATGCGTTTGAAAGCCAATATAGTAATTCAGGAACATATTATAGTGTTTCAGTGAAAGACTGTAACATATAAGGCATGTGATTTGAAAATTAAGATTCTATCGACAGGAAAGCAAAACCATAATATAATCTAAATTGAAGAGTATGCTATTAAATATCATAAGGAGGAAAACATGAAATCAACAAAGTATTCAGGAACACAGACAGAAAAAAATTTGGAGGCTGCATTTGCAGGTGAATCACAGGCAAGAAATAAGTATACATACTTTGCTTCAGTGGCAAAAAAGGAAGGCTATGAGCAGATAGCAGGTTTGTTTTTAAAAACAGCAGATAATGAAAAAGAGCATGCAAAGATGTGGTTTAAAGAATTGAATGGAATTGGTGATACAAAAGAAAATCTTTCCTCAGCTGCGGATGGTGAAAACTATGAATGGACAGACATGTATGAGGATTTTGCCAAGACAGCGGAGGCAGAAGGATTTCCTGAACTTGCAGAGAAATTCAGGCTTGTGGGAGAGATTGAAAAACACCATGAAGAACGGTATCGTGCCCTGTTAAAGAACGTCGAGACAGCTGCCGTATTTGAAAAAAGTGAAGTAAAGGTGTGGGAGTGCCGCAATTGTGGACACATTGTCGTTGGAACAAAGGCACCTGATGTTTGTCCAACATGCAATCATCCACAGAGCTATTTTGAGGTACATGAAGAAAATTACTAATTGTGGATTCAACTGAGAAATAGAAAAAACGCTTGAATACATCGACACTTAAGTTGCTGGTTTAAGATATCATTATTTTGGCTTACCTTAAACCAGCAATTTTTAGTACCATTATCCTACGTTTGGATTAATATATTTGTCATTGTATTATTTTATGTTGTTGATTCAGTATAGCGGCAATCGCTTGCGGTGCACATTTGTTTAGTTCATGTCCTGCATTTGGGATGATATGCAATGTGGCTTGTGGAAGAAGGCTGCTTAATTGTTTGGATGCCTTAAGATTTGCTTTATCCCTGCCGCCGCATATAATTGTTACAGGGCACGTGACCTGATTCAGATTTTTGGAAAAATCCAGTTGCCGCATGGAATGAGACAATTGGATTATGTTACTTTTGGACATTCCTATATTTTCGAATGTTTTCTTTGGCATACAGCGGAATAAAACATTTTGAATATCTATCAGCAGACTTGGGACCTTGTATTGTGTCCCGATTAATATGAGTGATGCTACCTTATCTCCATGCCTAATTGTATAATCCAGTGCAAGAAGAGCACCTAAAGAAAGTCCACAGAGGCAAATAGGCTGTGTTATATTTGCGTACCGTTTTTCAAGTGCTGTCAGTATGTGAGGGTAGGTCATGGTTTCTTTTGATAGAGAAAATAGGGCAGGACAGTCAACATCCGAACACGAGGTGTAGCTGATTACGTCTTGCCAGTCGTGTTCGGTCTGTCCCAGACCATGTAAAAAAACTGTTTTCATTTTTATGCCTCCTCCTTTTTGCGGACGGAAAGATAATCAAGCCCAAAGCATATGAGAGAAAGTACAAGGGTAATTACACAATTAAATATGTCTGATGTAAAATCTACCTGATTTTTTGGTATAAATTTAGCTGTGATATGGGTGATGGCAATTGCAACGGGGATGATAACAAGTAAAGCAAAGCCTGAAGCTTTCCACAAACGTGTGCGGTATTTACAAAAAATACCATATATTATCCAAAGTGCAGCAATTGTAACAAGTGATATGCAAGTCCCCAGTTTGAAAATAATTGGTTTATGTAAAAGAAATGCAAGAATTGCCAGTAACGGGATTGGAATTATGCTGATAACAAGTAAGGTTTTTTGAACAAGCTTTGTTTTTGCAGCTAAAACAGGCAGTGTCATAAACCATGCTGCAATGATTGATACAATGGCAATAAAAGACCATGATAATTCATGTCCCGTAAAATAATCGCAAATCAGGCATACACAAATGGCAACAAGCATCGTTGCGGATATTATTGCTAAAATGATGCGTTTTGATTTTTCAGATATCTGATAATACCCGGTACGTTTTTTAAATTGTGGTTCACTTGGTTCTATTATTTCATTTTTGATAAGGTAATCAGTTGAAACATTAAAAATGTTGCTCAGGTTAACTATAAAATCTAAGTCAGGGGTTGATTGTCCTAATTCCCATTTTGAAATCGTCTGCCTTGTGACGTTTACCATTTCAGCAAGTGCTTCTTGTGAAAGACCTCTCTGTTTTCTTAAATTTTGTATTTTTTCTCCCAAAGTCATGTTGGCACCTCCTAGTTGTATTTTGAAATTATTATAGCAGAGGAGGAGCTTGGCCTCTACCAATTTTAGCTGGAAATACCGCAACGAATTGTTGCAATGTTGCTTTTACCACTTTAAAGATAGATTCAATAATATCTAAAGGGGCTGTTATACTAAGTTTTTGATACGGATATGAGGTAATACAAAAACTTTTAGTACGACAACCCCTTTGTAATTCAATAAGCATGTCAGAAATATTCTTATGGTTGTTATCCGTAAACAAAGAAAACATTTTAACATTTCCTTAACAAAACTTGAAACATTTAAAAATATTAGGGGGATAAAATGCAGACATAATCTTATAAAGCACTTCGGAAGTGATGTCCTGATATGTATGTTTTTGAAGAAACTTGCTTAAACATGGACAGATGTTCCACAGAGAAAGGGGTAATTACAATGAATAACAAGGATCAGGAATTTATCGTACAAAAAATTCGCACACAGTATATGGGAAAGGAAAGCTCACAGCTGGATGCACTGAAAAAATTGGATGGCAAGGTGAAAAAACCTGCCAACATATTTGCTTATATATTTGGTGTTGTTGCGGCTATTGTTATGGGCAGTGGTATGAGTCTTGTCATGACAGATATTGGGGCAACGATTGGGATTGACAGCCCAATGGCACCGGGTATTGTTATCGGTGTTGTCGGTATGCTGATGGCTGTTATCAACTATCCGATTTATAAGAAAATGCTTGCATCCCGCCGCAGGAAATATGCACAACAAATTATAGAAATCAGTGACCAGATTATGAAGTAAGAGATAGCACGTTTCAAAGTAAATTGCTAAATAATTGAGTTAAATTCATCAGGAGGAAATGAAATGAGTAAAACAGTGAGTTTTTTAAAAAATGCATTTGCTGATTTGAAAGAAAGCGCAAAAGCACAGCATGAGGTGGATAAGGCAAACTTTGCCGCCGCTAAGGCTGAGTCTAAGGCACAGTGGGAAGAAGCAAAGGCGATGGGAAGCCCGAAAGCACATAAGGCTAAGGAACAGGAAAAACGGGAAAAGCAGATGGAGGAAGCAAATACCCGAATTGCTGCTGCCAAGGAACGTATTGCCGCCGCTCAAAATAAATAGTACCATGATACAAAAGAAAGCGGGATGTAAAAATCCCGTTTTTAATATACAGAAACACTAACAAAACCTTAATATATATTGCAATACATAGAAACACTAACAAAACCTTAATATATTGCAATACATGGAAACGCTAACAAAACTTTAACATATGTATGATATAATATAAAAAGGGTAAATAATCAGGGCAGTTGTGATGCGGATGTTTGGCAATGCGAGGAACCCGTGATGAGATGATACAAAATTATGGAGAAGTAAAAATATAAATGGGAGGTGGAGTGATGTTCAAAATTTTAGTTGTTGAGGATGACAGGGAGCTGAATCGGACAGTTTGTGCATATTTGGGGAAAAACGGATACGAGACTGTGGGATGTCTGTCTGCAAATGAAGCCTTTGATGAAATGTATGGCGGTACGGTTTTTGATATGATTATTTCGGATATTATGATGCCGGACATAGATGGATTTGAATTTGCAAAATCAGTTCGGGAACTTGACAATGAAATTCCTATTTTGTTTATGACTGCCCGTGATGATTTCGCTTCCAAGCAAAAAGGCTTTCGCGCAGGTATTGATGATTATTTGGTTAAACCCATTGATTTGGATGAGCTGCTGCTTAGAATTGGTGCCTGCTTGCGCAGGGCTAAAATCGCTGCAAGCAAAGAAATAAACATAGGTAATCTTGTTTTGAATTTGGAGGAACACTCTGCTTATTTAGATGGCGAGGAGGTCCCTTTAACCGTGCGTGAATTTAATCTATTGTACAAGCTACTCTCATATCCGAAAAAAACATTTACCCGTTCGCAGCTTATGGATGAATTTTGGGATAGTGATACGACTTCTGGTCCGAGAACGGTAGATGTGTATATTACAAAGCTTCGTGATAAATTTTTGGGATGCCATGATTTTGAAATTGTAACAGTTCACGGACTTGGTTATAAGGCGGTAATAAAATGAAAAAGAAGAATTATAAAAATCTTTTACATTCCATATGGAGTTTTCTTGTTTTTTTTCTATTAACAGCGTTTAGCGTCACCTGCTGCATGCTGCTTTTTTTGAATGTATTATCATCAAGGATGGGATTAGAGCTTACAGAAGAAAATATTAATATTGCGGCCAAGCTTACATTTGGAAATGTAATATTGCTGACAGTGGTATTTGTACTTATAGACAGTATCAGAAAAAAGCTTACCGTTGAAAGACCTGTTAAAAAAATTTTGCAGGCGGCAGAGAAAATAATGCAGGGCGATTTTTCTGTGCGAATTGGGATGAACAGCAGATTGAGAAAGGATGATGCATTTAACCGGATTATTGCCTGTTTTAACAAGATGGCGGAGGAACTTTCAGGCATTGAGACGTTGCGCACTGATTTTGTGGCAAATGTATCACATGAAATAAAAACACCCCTTGCAGTAATTCAAAATTATGCAATGCTGCTGTCCCAAAGGGATTTGTCCGAAGATAAGAAAAATGAGTACACAAAGGCAATCATGGATGCAACACGTCGTCTGTCTGACTTGATTTCCAATATTCTCAAGCTGAACAAACTGGAAAACCAGCAGATATTTCCACAGCTTGAGGTATATGATTTGGGAGAACAGCTTTGTGAGTGTCTCTTGGATTTTGAAAATTTGTGGGAAAAAGAGGAACTGGAAATACAGACGGATATTGCCGATGGTATTCAGGTAAAGGCAGATAGGGAGATGGTGAAAATTGTATGGAACAATTTGTTTTCCAATGCCATCAAATTTACCGATAAGGGCGGCTTGCTTGCTCTTTCGTTATATACTGAAAATGAGATGGCGGTTGTCACGGTAAGGGATACGGGCTGTGGTATTTCCAAGGAGACAGGCTCTCATATTTTTGATAAATTTTATCAGGGTGATACCTCACATGCTTCACAGGGAAACGGTTTGGGGCTGGCTCTTGTAAAGCGTATCGTTGATATCATGGGGTGTGAGATTTCTGTTTCAAGCGAGGTGGGAAAAGGAAGTACGTTCACGGTGAAAATACGGAGGATTACTGATGGAAAAGGTGAAAAAAATTCTACATAGGCTGTTGTTTCCACCCAATATATTCATTATTATATTTGTGCCGATTGCAACGGCACTTTTGGTTTATGCATTTGTCGGTGAAAATGTACTGCCAGTGACAGCGTACCTGTCTTATTTTCTGTCTGCTTATGCACTGACAATCGTGTGCGCAAGGATACCTTTTATTGTCCGCAAGATTGACGCGGTAAAACAGGAGAACAAGTACATCAGCAGATATTTCGGGGATGCGTCGTTGCGTGTGAAAACATCGTTGTATTGCTCCTTTGCAATTAATGTTTTTTATACTGTCATGCAGCTTGGACTTGGTATTTACAACCATTCCATATGGTTTTATGCTTTGGCGGGGTATTATTTTATACTGGGTCTTATGCGTTTTTTCCTCTTAAAGGAAACGCGGAAGGAAAAGCTGGGGGAGAACCTGAAACTCGAATTTCAGCATTACCGTTTTTGTGGCATTATGCTGCTTGTCATGAACATTGCACTGTCGGTAATCGTTATTTATATTGTTGTTCAAAATAGAGGATTTTCCTACCACTATATTATGACAATTGCGATGGCGGCATATACATTTTCTACATTTACGTCCGCAGTTGTAAATGTAGTCCGCTACAAAAAATATAACAGCCCCGTTATGTCTGCTGCTAAAGCAATTAATCTTGTGGCGGCAGTTGTGTCCATGCTGTCACTTGAGACTGCAATGCTTACGGCATTTGGGGACGAAGATGAAAGTGGGTTCAGAAAAATTATGACAGCCAGCACAGGCTTTGTTGTATGCACAGTAATTCTTTATATGGCGGTTTATATGATAGTGAAATCGACAAAGCGGCTACATGAACTATAAGGTAATAATATGGGAATTTATATTGCACAATGGAGTTTTACAATTACCTATTAAAAATCATGTTTAAGAGGAGGATTTTAAAATGGAAGAAGAAAATAAATATAACTATACTTATTCAGCAAAGGATCAGGCAGAGGTGAAAAAAATCAGGGATAAGTACTGTCCGAAAGAGGATGATAAATTGGAGCGGCTTCGTCATTTGGACGCAAGTGTTACAAAAAAAGGAATGATTGTGGCATTAACAATCGGCATTATAGGATGTCTGGTTTTGGGAACAGGTATGTCATGTGTTATGGTGTGGGGAGGAAAGCTGTTTGTTATAGGTATTATTATCGGCATAGTGGGTGTTGCAGGAGTGATCGCTGCGTATCCCTTGTATACGCATATCACAAAAAAAGAAAAGGAGAGGATAGCACCTGAGATAATCAGAATCAGTGACGAGCTGCTGAAATAAAATAAATTGACATTTATATTGAAAAATGGTAGCTTAGGGTATATAATGTAAAACAATAACGGCATTCCGGATGCTATCTTTTTAAACCGGACGCTTGACATCGATATAATCAAAATTATTAACGCGCAGCGACTTGGCTGCAAACATAATTATGAAAGGTGAATGGCAACAATTCTCGCCAAATATATTGAAATGATGTGCACTAGTAAGAGTATATTTTCAATAATGTGGAATTTAATCAATATTTAAAGCTTTAAGAATAAAATATATATAAGGCAGCAAAAATTATCTTCTTTGCTGCTCGCTTTTTTGAACTGTATCTGAGGAGGAAAGAGATGGAACTAGGGAAAGAATGTATATTTCCAATAGAGGATGCTCTGGAAATGATTCTGATGTTCGATCAAACAGGGAAAATCTCTTATGCGAATAATGCCGCAAGGCAGAAGCTGGAATACGACAATGATTTGTGTGGGAAAAATATCTGTGACATTTTTCCAAATGAGTTTCGGCTTGCAGAAGAGCAATTTGTATTAGAGGACTTCGTTGGAAGTGAGTTAAAGAATTTAGTTGCATACCGTAAAAATCTTACTTGTTTTCCTGTAGAGGCAAAGCTGCTGAGTGATGCCGATTCAGAAATGTACATATGCATGGCGAATGATATATTGGAGAAAGAATTCCTCAACAGGGAAATCGACCGTATCAAGCAGGAAGCACAGGATGCCATGAAGGTGAAGTCAGAGTTTGTTGCAAATGTCACACATGAGCTTCGGACACCTGTAAACGGCATTTTGGGAAATTTAAGGGAACTTTCTGAGCAGGAACTGGATAAGGCAACTGTAAAGTCGCTGAATTTGATAGAACGCTGTTGTGATGACATGAATAAGATAATAAACAGTATTCTTGATTTTTCCAAGCTGGAGGCAGGTAAATTTAGTTTAGAGCCACGTAAGTTTAATTTCAGAAACATGATGGATTATGTGAAAGCAAATCACATCAATAAGATTACGGAAAAGGGATTGGGATTTTTTGTAACAATATCCCCGCAAATACCAGAATGTATCATAGCTGATGAACTGAGAATTGTCCAAATTCTTAACAACCTGCTGTCAAACGCACAAAAGTTTACATCAGTAGGAAAAATCACAGTGGAAGCAGTAAGGACGGCCCAGATTAATAACAGAATGGAACTTTTTTTTATTGTGTCTGACACAGGTATCGGAATTGATGAGGGCGACAAGGATAAACTGTTTCAAAGCTTTTCACAGGTTGATGCATCTATTTCAAGGAAATATGGCGGAACAGGTCTTGGCTTAAACATAAGCAAACAGCTTGTAGAGCTGATGGGTGGTAAAATTGAAGTTGAGAGTGAAAAAAACAAGGGCAGTACATTTTCATTTTCTATATGGGTAGATATTTGCGAAGGTGAAGATGCCGTTCTTCAGCAGCCAAATGATGAAAAGCGTGTAACAGGTGCATTTTCCGCTATGGGTGTTTCTCCTGATGAGGAGGAAGCCTTGGAGGATATCAGACAATATGGTACTGATGCTAACCTTAAAAATCTTAAGCGGACATTATCAAAGCTGATTCTTTGTGTAGAAATGGAAAACTGGGAAAAGGCAGAGATGTTTATGGATACAGTAAAACAGTTGACAAACGAGGCTCCAAAGGAGATTAAACGTACAGTTTTACGGCTGAAAATGGCAATCCAAAAAGAAAATTATGATAAGGTAGATGCTGAATTTAAAGAGTTAAATAATCTTCTGTAATAGTGAGGAGTGAATGCATGAACAGGGACGCGGACAAAGCAAAAATTTTAATTATAGATGACGTAGAGACGAACAGGGCGATACTGGAAGAAATTATCAAGGACATGAATTGTGAACCTGTTTTGGCAGAGAGCGGTGAGCAGGCACTGGAGATTTTACAGCAAATGCTCCCAGAACTGATTTTAACGGATATTTCCATGCCGGGCATGGATGGATATGAGCTTTGCAGAATCCTGAAAAAAAATAAAGACACAAAGGATATACCTGTTGTTTTTATTTCTGCATTTGATGATCCGAAGGATATTATTGAAGGATTTTCATTGGGCGGTGAGGATTATATTACAAAGCCGTTCATTGCTGCCGTGGTACAGGCACGTGTGGGTGTTCACTTACGTTTACATGAGGTGAAATGTGAGCTTAAGGAGATGAACAGGAAGCTTCAGGTTTCTGTCAGTGAACAGCTGGAACAGATGGAAAATGAGAAAAAAAATATTTTATATGCAATGGCAAATATTGCGGCACAAAACAGTGATTATGAAAAAGAACATGTTGAACGCATGGGACATAATTGCAGAATATTGGCACAGGGCATGCAGCTTTCGCCATTGTTTGAATCACAAATTTCAGATACATACATTGATGCAATAGAACTCGCAGCACCTCTTTGTGACATAGGAAATATTGGTATTCCGAAAGAGATTCTGCAAAAGAAAACAAAATTGACGGATGAGGAGACAGCCATCGTACGCAATCATACGAATATTGGTGCTAAGCTTTTAGAGGACTTACACGTCAATAGTGATTATAATGATTTTATGAGTGTTGCTATTGATATTGCACGTTACCACCATGAAAATTGGGATGGCAGCGGGTATCCTGAGGCTATTTCGAAAGAGGAAATTCCTCTTGCAGCACAGATTGTCGCTGTTGTTGAACGGTACTGCATATTGACCGGAAAGGGGAATTACTCAAGAGAAGAGGCTGTTGAAGTGATGCGGGCGGAAGCTGGTGTAAAGTTTAATCCTGATATTTTTGAAATATGTTGTAAAATATTGCGTCAATTGTATTAAATAAAATAATAAGTTATTTTACGGGAGGCGTATATGTATGATAACGAATGAGGAGTTTTTAAGGATTTCAGTTTATGTGAAACAACGATATGGCATAGATTTGAGCCAGAAAAAGGTTATTGTAAATGGTCGGCTTGAAAACTATCTCAAATCCGGAGGCTGGAAGAATTTTAATGACTTTATGGATGACGTTGAAAAGGATAAATCGGGAGCATTGGAAAAAAAGCTGGTCGATTTTCTGACAACGAATCATACATATTTTATGAGAGAATTTGAACATTTTGAATTTTTTAAGAAGGAAGTGCTGCCTTGGATAAAGAAAAAGGAGAGCAGCAGGAAAGATGTGCGTGTATGGTGCGGTGCAGCATCTTCAGGTGAAGAACCTTATATGATTGCAATGGTGCTGGCCGACTTTTTCGGACTGGAAAAAAATCAGTGGGATATGAAGCTTTTGGCAACTGATTTGTCTACAGGAATACTTCAGCAGGCAATGGCAGGGGTCTACAATGCTGACCAGCTTATAAAGCTGCCTGAGTCATGGAAAAGACATTTCTTTAAGGCAATCAATAACGGAAGCCAGTACAGGGTAACGGACGAGTTGAAAAGCCAGGTTATTTTCCGCAAGTTTAATCTGATGGATCCATTTCCGTTCAAAAAGAAGATGCACACCATATTTATGAGAAATGTTATGATTTATTTTGACGAACCGACAAAGCGCGTGTTAGTCCAAAAAATATATGATGCTTTGGAGCCGGGTGGCTATCTGTTTATAGGAACGACAGAAACCCTTGACCGTGGAAGTACACCATTTCAGATTATTCAACCGTCAATATTTAGGAAAAGAGAAGGGTAGTGATTAATATATGCAGCCAATTAAGGTTTTGGTAGTAGAAGATTCCTTAGTGTTTCGGGAGTTGCTTGTCCAAAATTTGGGTAAGGATCCAGCCATAAAGGTAGTAGGAACGGCAAAGGACCCATTTGAGGCAAGGGATGCCATTTTAAAGCTGAAGCCGGATGTTATGACACTTGACGTTGAGCTTCCGAGAATGAGTGGAATAGAATTTCTACGTAAATTGATACCGCAATATCCACTACCTGTTGTTGTAATCAGCTCTCTGAGCGACAAGGTATTTGATGCCATGCAGGCAGGAGCCGTAGATTTTGTGGCGAAGCCGGCTGTGACAAACCGTGCACAGTTGGAGGACTTCATTAAAAATGAACTGCTGGTAAAAATCAAAATTGCATCTACGGCAAAGATTAGCAACATAAAGAAAACGGTTATGATGAACAACCAGCAACAGCAGCATCTTGCAGCGAGCAAGAGTAACCTGATTGTTGCAATTGGAGCCTCCACGGGAGGCACAGAGGCCATTTTTGATGTTGTGAAAGGATTTGGAACTGATATTCCGGGTGTTGTTGTTGTGCAGCACATGCCACCGGGATTTACCAAAATGTATGCGAAGAGGTTAAATGACCAATGCCGCATTCAGGTTAAAGAGGCAGAGACAGGTGACAGAGTTTTACCAGGGCATATGTTAATTGCACCGGGAGGCGACAGGCACATGCGTCTTGTCAAGGTGAATGGAGTGTATCAGGTAGAGTGTAAGGCAGGTCCGAGAGTAAACGGCCATTGTCCTTCCGTTGATGTTTTGTTTGATTCGGTTGCACGGTTGGCAGGACCTGATGCAGTCGGAATTATATTGACCGGAATGGGCGGTGACGGTGCAAAAGGTCTTTTGGAGATGAGAAAGGCAGGTGCCAAAACAATCGGACAGGATGAGTCAACCTGTGTGGTTTACGGAATGCCAAAGGTTGCTTATGATATTGGCGCGGTTGAGTATCAGGAGAAGCTGTCTGACATTTCGGCAAGAACATATTCATTGTTAAACAAGATTAGATAAAATGAATTGCAGCGCTTTAAAACGCTTCATTAATAAAATGTAAAGGAGAGCAGGCATGAAGATTTTATTGTCAGAAGATGATTTTGCGACAAGAAAATTTATGACAAAATTCTTATCTAAGTATGGTGAGTGCGATGTTACTGTAGATGGTATGGAAGCAGTAGATGCATTTATGATGGCTTTAGAGGATGGAGAACCATATGATTTAGTGTGTCTTGACATTATGATGCCGGTCATGGATGGTTATCAGGCACTTGTTGGAATCCGTAATCTGGAAAAAGAAAGAA
Organism: uncultured Lachnospiraceae bacterium; assembly: GCA_947652735.1. Taxonomy (GTDB): domain Bacteria; phylum Bacillota; class Clostridia; order Lachnospirales; family Lachnospiraceae; genus Coprococcus_C. The sequence goes on from CANTEG010000019.1 coordinate 14,420, forward strand.
ATATTCCGGAGGATGAGGCAGTAAAGGTTATTATGACGACTGCATTAAATAGTGAAGATAATGTCAAGATGGCATTTGAATTGGGCTGTACCATATATTCAGGAAAGCCCATTGATCAGGAACGCTTTGAACAGGCACTAAAGAAACTGAATGTTATTTAGTTAAAAACATATTTGAATGCTAGAGGAAAGGAGAAGTATATGGCTGAAGAATTTAGTACAGACGGCATGTTGGATATGTATCTGTTTGAGAATGGACAATTGCTTGAGCAGCTTCAGGAAACGGTTCTCGAACAGAAAGATGCAGACTGCTTTGATGAGGACAGCATAAATGAGATATTTAGAACGATGCATACCATTAAAGGCTCTTCGGGTATCATGATGTTTGACGATATAACCGCTGTTTCACATAAGCTGGAGGATGTGTTCTATTTTTTAAGGGAGTCACACCCGGAACATGTGCCACATTTAGAGTTAGTGGAGCACGTGTTAGAGGTAGAAGATTTCATTTCGAATGAAATGGAAAAGATTCGTAATGGTGATCCGGTAGACGGTGATGCCAGTGAGATTATAGCGGGTCTTGACAAGTTTCTAAACAAAATTAAAAACGGCGAGGAAGAGGGAGGTAAAGAGCCACCTGCTGAAAATGTACACGAGGAGCCAAAGCAGTTTTATATTGCTCCTGTTGCAACAAGTGCCAGTCGTTTTTACAAGATTTATCTTACGTTTTATCCGGGAACGGAGATGGCGAATGTACATGCGTATAAAACAATATATGCATTAAAGGAAATCGCAGAGGATTTGCTTTATTCCCCGGAGGATATTATTTCTGATGAGCAAAGTGCAGCAGTCATTATGGAAGAAGGATTTCGAATTCTTTTGCAGGCACAATGCGATGAGGCAGAAATACGGAAATATATTACTGAAGGTTATGACATTCAAAAGGTAGATATTTATGAATGTAAGGCTGAGGAATTCCTCCAGGGCTTTGATTTTGGAGAGCAGGAAGAAACCGTTATTGACTTAGACTCTAGTGTTGAGGATATTGAATCACGGACGCAGGCAGAAACAAAGGAAAGCACTGGGGAAGCGAAAGAGGAGCCAAAAGAAACACCGAAAGAAAAGCCAAAAGAAAAACCGAAGATGGCACCTGGTGATTTCGTTATTAAATCTAAGGAGCCTGGTAAGGCAAAGAAGCTGGCAAAGGATAAAAAAGGAGACAAGGCAACCTTTATCAATGTCAATGTCAAGAAGATGGATCAGTTGATGGATTTGATAGGAGAATTGGTTATTTCAGAATCCGTTGTACTCCAAAATCCTGATTTGAAGGTGCCGGGACTTAACCTTGACCGCTTCAATAAGGCAGCAGCCCAACTGTCCAAGATTTCCACTGACTTGCAGGATGTTATCATGTCCATGCGAATGGTTTCTCTCTCGAATATATTCCAGAAGATGAACCGTATCGTATTTGATGTATCAAGAAAGCTTGGAAAAGATATTGAATTTGAGATGGTTGGCGAGCATACAGAGGTTGATAAAAATATTGTCGAAAAAATCTCTGACCCATTGATGCATATTGTAAGAAATTCCGTAGACCACGGAATTGAAGATAAAGAAGAACGTATTGACAGCGGCAAGTCGGAGAAAGGCAAGGTTACCTTGTCAGCGAAGACAGAAGCTGGTAAGGTTTGGATTAGCGTTCAGGATGACGGAAGGGGTCTTGACAGGGAAAAGATACTTGCCAAGGCAAGAAAGCAGGGACTGCTGGATGACAATAAACCTGATGAAGCTTATAAAGATAAAGAGGTTTATCAGTTTATAACGCTTCCTGGATTTTCTACCAACGAGGAAGTAACAGAATATTCCGGACGAGGGGTTGGTATGGACGTTGTAGTTCAGAATATCCAGTCAATCGGTGGTGCACTTGATATCGAGAGTACGCCTGGCATGGGAAGCACCATGAGCCTGAAGATTCCGTTGACACTGGCAATTATAGATGGTATCGTTTTGGAGGTGGGAAATTCTTCCTTCGTTTTGGAAACAGGTGTTATCAAAGAGTTTGTTCGTGTGAGAGAAGATATGATGATTTATGAGCCAAACGGTGATGAATACATCATGATACGTGGAGAATGTTACCCTGTGCTCAGGTTGGGTAAATGGTATGACTTGAAGGATTACACGGAAAACGTTGAGGATGGTGTCATTTTAATTCTCGAGGTTGAGGAACGCAGAGTTTGTATTCTGGTTGACAGGCTAATCGGTGAGCAGGAGATAGTTGTAAAGCCGATTCCGTCATACATAAAGAAAGTGAAAGGACTGTCCGGTTGTACACAGCTTGGTGATGGAAGTATTGCCCTGATTTTGGATGCTGCCGGAATAGTGGAATAAAATTATAGAAAGGAAGGTAGTCATATGGAGGCAACAAGCGAAGTTAAGAAGCAGGAAACAGGACCCCAGGGTAATTCAAATGACGACAACAATGAAAAGGGTAAATATATGACTTTCAAATCTGGAAATGAATATTTCGGACTGGCAATCCAGTATGTGAACGAAATTATCCAGATGCAGGAAATTACTGCGATTCCTGAAACAGAGGATTATATTAAAGGCCTTATCAATTTAAGGGGAAAAGTTGTCCCTGTTATCGATGTCCGGTTGCGGTTTAAGCAAAAGCCACTGGAGTATAATGACAGAACATGTATCATTGTCATTAATGTAAAATCAACAGTAGTTGGCTTAATTGTTGAGAAAATCGCAGAAGTGGTTGAAATTAATGAAGATAATATTCTTCCGCCGCCTAAGATTGGACATACAGATAAGGCACAGAACAAGTATGTTTATGGTATTGGTAAAGTAGGAACTACTGTTAAACTGTTGCTGGATCCGGATAAATTATTAAATGATGAAGATTTATCAATTATGGAACAAGCAAGTGATTTAAATGAAGAAGGAGAGGTATAATTATGAAAGACATGAAGATGAGAACCAAAATGATTATAGGCTTTGTCGTTCCAACTATATTTATAATTATAAATGTGCTGATTGGAATGAGTGCAATTGGCGATATCAGTGACAAAGTGGCTGATATGCAGAAGCAGGAGATAACTGAGATTGAGCAGACAATGAGGGACATCGGTGCAGATGAAGCAAAGGCTCAGCTTTTGATAGACGCTATTTCAGAGTCTCAGAGTAGTGCATTTAATAGTGTTAAAACATTGGCAAACAGATCTAATTTATTTAGTTTAGGAATGGTAATCATATCTGTTTTGATAACATCATTCTTATCAACATCTTTAATTAAGGCTATTAGAAAATCTGTTTCCCAGTTGTCAAATGCCGCAAAAGATATAGCTGCCGGACGTGTGGATATTGAAATGGTTAAATATAACAACGATGAGTTTGGTGAGTTGGTTGATGAATATACAAAGGTAATCAACAACATGAAGTATCAGGCTCAGATTGCTGAGGAAGTGGCAAATGGTAACCTTACAGTTCAGGTTGATGTTAAGTCAAGTGATGATGTATTGACAGGTGCATTAAAGAAATTGGTTGATGATAACCTTCATGCTTTGACAAATATTAGTGATGCAGGTTCACAGGTAACAGTTAGTTCTTCACAGGTAGCAAGTGCCAGCCAGGCATTGGCTCAGGGTTCTACAGAGCAGGCAAGTGCAATCCAGCAGATTACAGCATCTATCGATGAGATTGCTGATAAGACAAAGGCAAATGCTGAGGAGGCAAATTCAGCAGCTAACCTTGTAGGACTTGCAATTGAAGATGTACTTAAGGGTAACAAGCAGATGCAGGATATGATGGCTGCTATGCAGGATATTAATAAGTCATCTGAGAGTATTTCAAAGATTATTAAAACAATTGATGATATCGCATTCCAGACAAACATTCTTGCGTTAAATGCCGCAGTTGAGGCAGCAAGAGCAGGTGAGGCAGGAAAGGGATTTGCAGTTGTTGCAGAAGAAGTAAGAAGCCTTGCAGCTAAGAGTGCAGCAGCATCAGGTGAGACTGCTGAGCTTATCGAGGAGTCTATTGAAAGAGTTAATGCAGGTTCTAAGATTGCAGAAGAAACAGCAAAGGCTATGGAAGAAATTTCTAAGGTTGTAAAAGAAAGTGAAGGAATCATTAATGGTATTGCTGAGTCTTCAAATTATCAGGCAACAGCAGTAGCACAGATCGAGCAGGCAATTACACAGGTGTCACAGGTTGTACAGACAAACTCTGCTACAAGTGAGGAGTGTGCGGCTGCCAGCGAGGAATTATCAAACCAGGCATCAAGAATGAGAGAAATGCTTTCTATCTACAATTTGGGATCAGGACACGCAAGTTCTTCATCATTCGGTAGCTCATCATATTCTTCATCTTCTATGTCGAGTGCAAATGAGCAGGTGATTTCACTTGGTGATGATTTTGGAAAGTATTGATTATAGGATAATATAAAACGAATCATATGTTAAATAAAAGACCGCTTTTGCAAACCATAATAAGTTAGCAAAGCGGTCTTTTAAAATTATTGTTTGATGTATCAACTAATTCTCTTTTCTGTACTCTTGTTGGGAAGAAATATAATGTGCAAATTTCGTTATTTCTGCTTTCCCACTTTCATTTAATAAAGAAAAAATAGCGATAAGCCGTTGTGTGTCTTCGTCAATAGTCGTTTCGTTTGATTTATCTGAATATTATCCCGCTTGGGAGGCATCAGTTTCCCGCTTGAGAGCCACCCGGGAGTTTCTTTCTTAAGTTTGTTTCATTTATTGGGATTTCATAGGCATTATGGATAATCCTGTCCATGATGGAATCCGCCTGTGTCCCGCCGCCGAGCCTGCTGTGCCATTCATCCACGGGATACTGCCCGACAAAAATGGTGGAATTGTTTCAGCTGCGCTGCTCAAACAGTTCATAGAGGTTCTTGGCATCCTTTTCAGAAAGTTTGTAATTCAGCCATTCATCAAGGATAAGGATCTGATAGTTGCCGATTCTTTTGGTAGTGCTCAGTATTGAATTTATAGAAGAATCATTTGACGGAATTTATCTTGGTAAAATTTTAAACAGGAAACATCCTGACTGTCAGATAATATATGTTAACGACAGTCAGAAAGATTTGCCTGATGTGTATGAGACAAGGCATTGTTATTGTATTCGGGCAGGAGATATGGTGCATATGCTGCCAAAGGCAATTGAAAAAGCAATGGAACTAATCGGGGATGCCAAAGAGGGAAATTCGCTTAGCATTGCCTGTAACGGACATATGATTTTTATTCTTTTGGATGATATAAAATATATAGAAAAGGTTGCACGTACAATTAAAATACATACAGAGCACGCAGTATATAGCTGCTACATGACATTGTCAAATATATGCCGAAAAATTGAGGGGGGGGGTAGAAAATTCCTTAGGTGTCATGGGAGCTTTATTGTGAATTTCAGTCATATAAAAATGATTGAATCGGATAACATATACATGGATGACGGAGGCGTAATTCCAATCGGTCGGACATTTAAGGCAAGGCTAAAAGAACTATGGGGTGGAAAGTAAAGAGGCTGTACAGATGGTGTACAGCCTCTTGGTTCCTTTTAGGAAATGTCGTTCCTATATATTGGTTTGGGAAATATATTTTTCTGCGTCCTCGGGTGACAGGGCAAAGCTATTTATAAGGGCTTCTGTGATTTGGTCGTTGGAGAAACCGTTTTCTTTCAGGAGAGAAAGCGTGTTTGAAATTGTTTGGGTAATGCAATTCTTTTGTAAAAAATCATAATCATTAATTTAAGAAAAAATTGCTTGCAATCGTAACATGCCTGTAATACAATATTTGCAAAGCATTGTATTCTATTTTTACTTTGGCTCAAGCCATTCTTGACGAATCTGTAATCAAATAAACTTCGATGCTTTATTTCATAAAAATAGGCAGCGAAGTTGCTGTTTGAAATAGATGAATATATGTCATGTCACAATTTTAGTATGGCGCTATGGATATTGCATGACTTTGGTATAACAATCAATCTATTTTGTTCAATTTCAATCTTCTCTGCCTGACAAGCCAATTATAGGAGGAAAATTGATGAACAAAAAATTGAACCGGCAATCAAACATTAAAAGCTTTGAGGAACTGGAGTTTAAGGATGATTTTATGTTTGGGGTTATTATGAGGAACCCTAAGTATTGCAAGCCGTTTTTAGAAACGATATTAGGTATAAAAATATCAAATATAGAATATCCGAAAACGCAGGAAACAATCGACATTACAGCAAACGCTAAAAGTGTGAGACTGGATGTATACGTGGAGGATGAACGCAGTACCATTTACAACATTGAAATGCAGGTGTCAACAAATAAAAATTTACCTAAGAGAACCAGGTATTATCAGGGAATGATAGACCTTAATATTTTGGAAAAGGGTGAGGATTACAAAAATCTGAAACGGAGCTATGTGATTTTTATTTGTACCTTTGACTTATTTGGCAAAGGAAGACATATATACACATTTGAAAACAGATGCTTACAGGATTATGAAATAAGCTTGGGTGACGAAACAACCAAAATAATATTAAATACAAAGGGAACAATGGATGATGTAAGTCTGGAAATGAAACGACTGTTAGATTACATAGACAGGCAGGTGGTGTCTGATGGATTTACAAGGGAACTGGAGACAGCGGTTGAATCCGTGAGAAGTAATGAGAAATGGAGGCTTGACTATATGACTTTGGAAATGCGATATAGGGAATTGTTTGAAGAGGCATTAGAACAGGGACTGGAGCAGGGGATAGAACAAGGAATAGAACAAGGAATAGAACAAGGAATAGAACAAATGGTAATTAAGATGCTTAAAGCAGATAAGCTGTCGGTAGAAGAAATTTCCGCATATTCAGAGCTTACGGTTGAGAAGGTACGGGAATTAAAGCAACAAATGGAACAAGGTGTGTTATAAAAAACAGATAAAATTTTTATTTGAAATATTTTAGTATTATTATGGAAATTATGGTAGAAATAGGTTATTATAATCCTTGGGTAAAGATAAATACAAAATACAAGAAGGAGAGATTACAAGATGAGAGCCTATAAAGATATGAGTAAGGACGAGCTGTTGTCGTTGAAGGCAGCATTACAGGAAGAATATAAAACAGCAGAAGCAAAGGGGCTTTCTTTAAATATGGCAAGAGGAAAGCCGGGAGCATCACAATTAACACTTTCCATGCCGATGCTGGATGTGGTAAACAGTGAATCGGATATGAATACGTTTCTTGGTAATGATACCAGAAATTATGGTGATTTGGATGGAATCGGTGAGTGCAGAAAGTTCATGGCTGACATGATGGATGTTAAAAAGGATAATGTAATTGTATGTGGAAATTCCAGTTTGAACATTATGTACGATACGGTGGCACGTTCCTTTGCGTTTGGTGTAAATGGATGCACACCGTGGTGTAAGCAGGATAAGGTAAAGTTTTTGTGCCCTGTTCCCGGATATGACAGACATTTTAAGATTACGGAAGTTTTTGGAATTGAAATGATTAATGTTCCGCTGCATGAAGATGGTCCGGATATGGACATGGTGGAGCAGTATGTCAATAATGATTCGGCGGTGAAAGGAATCTGGTGCGTACCAAAGTATTCCAATCCGACTGGTATTTCTTATTCTGACGAGGTTGTAAAGCGGTTTGCAAATCTGAAGCCGGCAGCAGAGGACTTTAGAATTTACTGGGACAATGCATATTGTATTCATCATTTATATGAGGATCAGCAGGATGAGATTTTAAACATATTGGAGGAATGTGAAAAGGCAGGAAACCCTGATATGGTGTATATATTTGCATCAACCTCCAAAATCAGTTTCCCAGGTTCAGGTATTTCAGCAATCGCTACCTCACCAAATAATATGGAGTATATTATGGGTCACATGTCAGTGCAGACCATTGGACATGATAAGATTAACCAGTTGCGTCATGTGCGGTTTTTTAAGGATATAGATGGTTTAAAAGCACATATGCAAAAGCATGGAGAGCTGTTGCGTCCGAAGTTTGAATCGGTGCTTAATATTTTGGAAGAGGAATTAACAGGTCTTGAAATTGGAACATGGATAAAGCCAAGAGGCGGATACTTCATTTCCTTTGATGCCATGCCAGGCTGTGCCAAGGCCATTGTGAATAAGTGTAAGGAGCTTGGAGTTGTAATGACAGGAGCAGGTGCTACCTATCCATATGGAAAGGACCCGCAGGATTCAAATATCAGAATTGCACCAACGTTCCCAACACCGGAAGAAATGCTGGAGGCAACAAAGATTTTTGTTTTATGTGTAAAGCTTGCAAGTATAGAGAAGCTGTTAGAGGAAAAGAATTAGAATTTATAAAAAGTGGCTGTCCCGCTAAGTGGAACAGCCACTTTTTTCTGTGAAATCCCGTATATTTACCAACGCAGGAAAATTATAATGCTTTTCGCTTACTGATAAAATATAAGTCCGGCAATGCCGCTTAACAGCATAATGATAATTGGATTAACCTTCCATCTACGTAATAGTAAGAGCATAGTTAAAAGCAAAAGCAATGCAGTCCGGTTAAACGATAAAAAATTTGATTCGGGATTATTATTACCATATAACGTTAATAATAAAATTGTGCATGCGGCTGAAATAATTAAACCTAAGGAAGCGGATTTTAGCCCATTTTGTACTTCCAACACATAGTTGGATGTTTGATGCGTCAGGAAAAATTTATATAACAATACGGAAATTATAATGCCGCACAATATGCAGCCGATTGTTGTAGCTAGTGCACCTGCAATGCCGCCAATTTGAAGCCCGACAAATGTTGATGTATTGACGGCTAGCGGACCAGGAGTCATTTGGGAAATCGTAATAATGTCTGTAAACATTTTTTCGCTTATCCAGCCTGTTTTTGTTACGACCTGTTCCTGAATTAACGGTATAATTGCATAGCCGCCGCCAATGCTCAATAAGCCGATTTTGAGGAATATAATAAACAAACTCCACATAACGCTTATGCCTCCTTCCTCTTTTTAAAAAGCACGTGTAGGATACATACAATACAACAGAGAAGGAGAATCAAAGCAACGTTCATACCCAATACAAAATTTGCAAGAAATGACAAAGGAATCATAACAGATAAAAGGAAAGACTTTTGTTTTATAATCAAAGAGCACATATCCGCGATAAAGTCAATCATCAAAGCAGCAACGCCTGCTTCCATTCCTTTTAAAATTGCGGCAACAATCCTATTGGCAACAAATATTTTATAAAATGCTGAAATGCATGTGAGGATGACAAGCGGGGGAATGACAGCAGCAAAACAGCTAATGACGGCACCTGCAACACCAGCCACCTTGTATCCCGCCAAAGCAGAAAGATTGATTGCAATTGCGCCGGGCGTTGACTGTGCAATGGCAGCCATATTTATTAAATCTGCTTCTGAAAAATACTGCTTTTTTACGACGAAAAAACGGCGGACCATGGGAACTACAATATAACCACCGCCAAATGTAAAAGCACTAATCATCATATTGGTTACGAAAAGCCATGCATATGTTTTAATTCTTTGTTTCAAAAGTATCACCTTCCTGTTGAGCCAATTATATTCCTTGCCTAGAAATCTGTAAAATGATATAATTTAATATAATCCATCTATTTTGTTCATGGGTGTAAAGGAGAAAAAATGGTCATACGGCATTTGGAAATTTTAGAGGCTATTGCGGAAACAGGTACATTTACAGGTGCTGCAAAAAAATTGTATATTACACAATCAGCAGTTTCCCACGCTGTTGCCGAGCTTGAAAAACAGGCGGGGACAGCCCTTTTTGAGCGATTGCCCAAAGGTGTCATCCTGACACGGTGCGGCGTCTCCCTTTTAGAAGAGTCCCGTAATATTTTAACAGCTTGTAGAAATTTAGACAGACGAATCAACAATTTGGAAGAAAATACACCTGTCAATATTGTTTCAAGCATTACAATTGCCTCTTTCCTGCTTCCTGAAATACTCAACCAAGTAAAGACAGCAGCCCCAAAGCTTCAAATATCTGTCCGTGTTGCAAGCACGAATACTGCAATTGATATTTTAAAGCGTGGAAATGCTGATATTGCATTTTGGGAAGGCGTTGCCCCGCAAGGCAGTTTTCAGTCAATTGAATTAGGTTCCTATAAACTTTGTGCCGCGTGTGCACCAGACTTTGATTTACCAGGACAGACAATCACGCCGCAACAATTATGTCAATATCCGTTATTACTCCGTGAGCAGGGAAGTGCTATCCGTGATACGTTGGATAGTGTACTTGCACTTGCCAGCTTAAAGGCAACACCTATTTGGGAAAGTGTGAATTCACAGGCACTTATAAAGGCTGCGGAAGCAGGATTAGGCATCACCATTTTACCAGAACGGTTATTGTCAGATTCATTGCTTCTAAAGAAGCTACGGTTAATTCACCTGGAAAAAATGGAAATGGAAAATCAAATGTTAGCATTATTCCATAAGGAAAAATATATTACAAAACCTTTTCAAATGCTGCTAGACGGCTTAAAAAGTGGAAATAAAGTCCGCCTTTTGTAGAAAAAAAATTTGAATATATTACCTTATCATTGGAAAACATAAGAAAATATAATAACATAAGGAGGTTTGAAATGAACATATTATTTTATGATACCACGACCTATGACAAAAAGTCATTTGATGAAGAACTGGCAAAACACACGGATGTTACAATAACATTTCAGGAGGCGGATATTTCAGAGAAGACGGTTTCGCTTGCGAAGGGATATGATGCCATATGTGCATTTGTAAATTCAGATTTGAGTGCACCTGTTATTGATAAGCTTGCAGAAATTGACATCAAACTTATTTTGTTAAGATGTGCAGGCTTTAATAATGTTGATATAAAACGTGCAAGTGAAAAGGGAATTACAATTTTGAGAGTTCCGGGATATTCACCTGAGGCTGTTGCCGAGCATGCAATAGCACTGGCACTTGCAGCAGGCAGACGTATACACAAAAGCTACATTAAAGTAAGGGAAAATAATTTTAGTCTGGTTGGTCTTACAGGTGTTAACCTTTATAAAAAGACGGCAGGTATAATCGGAACGGGAAAAATAGGAGCTGCCATGTGTAGAATATGTCAAGGCTTCGGCATGAAGGTAATTGCATATGACGTATACCAAAATAAGGATTTGCCGTTTGTTGAGTATGTAAGCTTAAATGAGCTTTTGGAAAATTCTGACCTTATATCACTTCACTGTCCACTTACGGAGGAGTCCTATCATATGATAAATAAGGACAGTATAGGCATGATGAAGAAAAGGCCTATTTTCGTAAATACATCAAGAGGTGCATTAGTAGATACAGAGGATTTGATTAAGGGAATCAGGGAAAATAAATTTTTCGCAGTAGGACTCGATGTGTATGAAGAGGAAGCAATCAATGTTTTTGAAAACAGGGAGGACGAGCTTTTAGAACATTCCGTAACTGCAAGACTGCTTTCTTTTCCGAATGTAATTATCACCTCACATCAGGGATTTCTGACCAACGAAGCCTTAGCTGCAATCAGTGAGGTTACAATAAGAAATGCAAGAAACTTTGCGGCAGGAAATGTGAAGGATTACGAGGCAAATCAGGTAAAGTAGAAAAATGGTGCATAGAATTTGTAGAGTTCTATGCACCTTAGCTTTCTTTATTCTGCTCTTTGTACAAGACTATAAAATCCGATAATATAAAGACCACATAAACCGACTAATCCGTATATTATTCTGGAGAGAGCGGATGCGTCTCCGAATAATGCAGATACAAGGTTAAAATTAAAGAAGCCTATAAGTCCCCATACAATTGCTCCGATAATAGTCAATGTGAGGCAGAAGTAATTTAGAAATTTCATACAAAACCTCCATTCTTGGGCATCAGCAAATGGGCTGATACGGTATGTCATGTTTTCATGGAAAACCTGAACAATACATAAAGTAGCTAATAAAATTAGCCCTTTGAATATAGGATGAGCAAATGACATAAAATTATGTAGTAAATTGTTGCCAAAACATATAAAGTAATGTAGAATTGTGGTTGCAAATGCCTTAGTGATTGCAGACGTTTGTTTGAAATTTGTCATTTTACAGGAGGATATCATGGGCGGTTTTTTTGGAGTTGCATCAAAGGATGATTGTGTGTTTGATTTGTTTTTTGGAACGGACTATCATTCACATTTAGGAACAAGACGAGCTGGTCTTGCAGTATACGGAGAGGATGGATTTAAAAAATCAATTCATAAAATTGAAAATTCACCATTTAGAACAAAGTTCGATAAGGAAGCGAATTCTATGAAAGGAAACATGGGTATCGGATGTATCTCAGATTATGAGGCGCAGCCTATACTTGTGCGTTCCCATCATGGCTCATTTGCCATAACAACAGTTGGAAAAATAAATAATGCAGATGCCATTATAGAAGATATTTTAAAGAACAACGCTCATTTTTTTGAAATGAGTAATGGTGAGATTAATGCCACAGAGCTTGTGGCTGCAATTATTGACCAGAAAGAAAACTTTATAGATGGAATAAAGTATGCACAGGATATAATTGAAGGCTCCATGTCCATGCTCATCCTGACACCGAAAGGAATTTACTGTGCACGTGATAAGTTTGGAAGGACACCGATAGTTTTGGGCAAAAAGGATGGGTCAAGATGTGCTGCATTTGAGAGCTTTTCGTATTTGAATTTAGGGTATTCCGCGGATAGGGAGCTTGGACCGGGTGAAATCGTTGTCATGACTTCTGAGGGAGTAAAGACGCTTGTGCAGCCAGGAAAAGATATGAAAATATGTACATTCCTTTGGATTTATTACGGATATCCTTCTGCTTCCTATGAGGGCGTCAGCGTGGAGCAGATGCGGTACAAATGCGGAGAGGCACTAGCAAAAAGAGATAATGTTAAGCCTGATATTGTGGCAGGCGTGCCTGATTCAGGAACGGCTCACGCAATCGGATATGCAAATGCATCAGGTGTTCCGTTTTCAAGACCATTTATAAAGTATACACCTACATGGTCCCGTTCTTTTATGCCGACAATACAGAGCAAACGTGATATGATAGCAAAGATGAAGATGATACCTGTTGAACCGTTAATCAAGGATAGAAGCCTGCTTCTTACGGATGATTCCATTGTAAGGGGGACACAGCTTCGGGAAACAACAGAATTTTTATATGAAAGTGGTGCAAAGGAGGTTCATATAAGGCCTGCGTGTCCGCCGCTTATATTTGGATGTAAATATTTGAACTTCTCACGTTCAAACTCTGAGATGGAGCTGATTACAAGAAAGGTTATAAAAGAGCTTGAGGGTGAAGATGTATCTGATGAGGTGCTGAAAGAATATGCAAACCCTGACTCAGAAAAATATGAGAAGATGGTTGATAAAATTTGTGAAAAACTGAATTTTACATCACTCAGATTTCACAGACTGGATGATATGATAGAGTCGGTCGGAATAGACCCATGTAAGCTCTGCACTTACTGTTGGAGCGGAGAAGAATAAATTAATGTTAAATTTCATTAAGAATGTGGACATCCTTAATGATTATGCATGAATTGTATCAAATAAAGATTAGTAAAATGCATTATTTAAAAAGGATAGTTTTGCTCATGATTATGTATCAAATGGCAAGGAGGTATGTGTTATGTTTTTTGATTGTGGACTCATAAACATTTTTGAAGATAATACTGTGGGAGTGCCACAGCTTATGAGAACGGACATACAGGAACGGGATGGTAATTATCTTTTGGAAATAGAGCTGCCGGGTTTTGTGCGCGAGGACATTCAGGCGGAGCTTGTTGACGGACGCCTGACTATCATTGCCGAAAAGCAGGAATACATCTCAAAGGAAGGAAATTCTGTAAATTTCATCAGGAGAGAACGGCTTGTAGGCGGTTGTAAGCGTAGCTTTTTTGTGGGAAGCAAGGTGCGTCAGGAGGATATATCCGCTGCATTCAAGGATGGAATTTTAAGCCTTATTATCGCAAATTCCGAAATGTCGGTGGAGCGTGAGGAGCGAAAGCTGATTCCAATAAAATAGACTATGATTATAAAATTTGATTAAAGTAAAGCCTGTATCGGTGATATAACAAAGCCTGTGACAGAAGTGTTATGTATAGGAGATAATTGATGAGACAATTTATAAGACAGCTTCATAATATGGGATATACGGAAGCAGGAGCAGTGGAACCGGGTGTGGACGTCATGTATGTTATACAAAATGACATGCCGTATATTATATGCTTTATCGATATCAATATGCCACAGGCAAAAAGTAGGGAAAGAATTGATTTGATTGACACCGAGGTAAGGACACTGTTTTCAAGAATTGCCTATGACAACGTCACAATGCTGAAAATCATAAGCACGGATGATTTGGGTTGGGTGAGGGAAAATTTAAGTGACTTAAGCTATTACTGGATATTTGATACGAATTACAGACGGCTTTTAATATATGAAAACCAACCATCAAATTTTCTTGGAATAAAAAGTAAAATCGAAGATTATCTTTATGGAAGAGAGCCTGACAAGAAATCCAAAAGAACAGAAATTGATGATTTAAACGTTATCTACAGACCAACGAAAAGAACCTTTGGGGATTATATGACCGTAACAAATATAATCATTTTAATCAATGTTTTTGTATTTTTTATAACGGTTTTTGGCGGCAATTTGGAAAGTGGAACATATCTCCGTAAATGTGGAGGAATGTATGTACCTGACATTTTATTTAGGGGAGAGGTCTACAGACTGTTTACCTCCATGTTTATTCATAGTGGATTTATGCATTTGGTAAGCAATATGTTTTCACTATACTGTATCGGTGATTTATTGGAACCGGTTGTAGGGAAAGTGAGATATCTGATTATATATATGGGTGGCGGTTTTTTTGCATCGTTAGTCAGTTTTTTGTATCATATGGAATTTCGGTATCATGTTGTATCTGCGGGAGCATCTGGTTGTGTATTTGCAATACTGGGAGCATGGGTAATTCTGCTTGTTTTCAGGTCGGCAAATGCAAATGCAAGCACTATGGGGTATTTGATTATTGTTGTAATCTTATGCGTTCTGCCAGGGTTTACGGAGGACAATGTTGATAATGCAGCACACATAGGTGGGCTGATTGCAGGAGCGGTGATTGCATACATTATGCATAAAATCAGTGACCGAAAGACATTAAAAAATAAGGGCTGATGCCCTTATCTTTCACCTATTGGTACATATGGTTTTTCTTCCGCTACAGACATGTATGCAGGTCTGATTATCTTGTTTGCATTGATAAGCTCCTCAATGCGGTGTGCACTCCAGCCTGCAATACGTGCGATTGCAAAGAGTGGTGTAAATAGCTCCTCAGGAAGCTCCAGCATACTGTAAACAAAGCCGCTGTAAAAATCAACGTTCGGGCTGACGCCCTTGTAAATCTTTCTTTTTTCTGCAATAACCTCTTTTGCAATACGTGCCACGTTCGTGTACAACATATATTCATCCTGCTTACCTTTTTCGTCTGACAGACGGCCCACAAATCGTTCAAATATATTTGCTCTCGGGTCTGAGATAGAGTAAACTGCATGCCCCATACCGTATATTAGTCCTGTGCGGTCAAATGCTTTTTTGTCAAGGACATCAGCGAGGTATGAGCGTATTGCTGATTCGTCATTCCAATTTTTAATATGTTTTTTAATATCGTCAAACATCTGTTTCACCTTTACATTGGCGCCACCGTGTTTTGGTCCTTTCAGTGCGCATAAGGATGCGGTTACGGACGAGTAAGTATCGGTTCCTGAGGACGTGACAACATGAGTGGTAAATGTAGAGTTATTTCCACCGCCATGTTCAGCATGAAGAACGAGTGCAAGGTCTAAAATTTTTGCCTCAGTGTCCGTATAAGACTTATCCTTACGGAGAAGCCTTAAAATGTTTTCTGCTGTGGAAAGCTCAGGCTTTGGATTATGTATGTATATGCCGCGCCGCAAATCATAGTGTCTGTATGCAAGGTAAGAGTAAACTGCAATCAGCGGAAAGCTTGCAATAAGCTGTAAGCTCTGACGCAAAACATTAGGGGTGGATGTGTCAGATGAACTTGGGTCATAGGAGCTTAAAGTAAGAATACTTTTCGCCATTGCATTCATAATATCCCTGCCTGGTGTTTTCATAATAACGTCCCTCACAAAATGCTGTGGGAGCGTTCTGTATGAGCCAAGCAATTCCGAAAACTTGTTAAGCTCCTTTTGATTTGGAAGCTCACCAAATAAAAGGAGATAAACTGCCTCTTCGTATCCAAAACGGTTTTCGTTGATAAAACCTTTCACTAAATCATATATATTTACGCCTCTGTAAAAAAGCTCACCGTCTATCGGTGTGGAAACACCATCTATTACTCTTGAAGAATTGATTGTAGATATCTCGGTAAGACCTGTTAAAACGCCTTTTCCGTCCAAGTCACGAAGACCACGCTTTACTTCGTATTTCGTGTATAGGCTGGCATCAATCAAATCGTGTGCCTCGCAAAGCTTTGCAAGTTTATATATTTCAGGTGTAATTGCTGATAATCCGTTCGTTTTCATTCATATCCTCCTTATAATCTAAATTGTTATATTGGAATTGTAGTTCCGTAAGATTTGACTACATATCATGCATCATTGTAAAAGAAAGCTTTTCAAAATAACTAGAATAACTAATACTATAATACAAATTGGCTTTTAATGCAAATGTTATTTGGTTAATAATTAAACCAAACACAGAAAATTCATAAATAGAGTGGAGAAATTACATTTGTCACATGATAAATTGACGGATGTTACTTACATAACAAATTGATTTATGTAAAAATAAGGTATGTTCAATGACGGGCAGGCTCCAAAAGAAGCTGCCAACAAAAGTGAAGGCTATTATTTAAAATAATAAAGTATCAGAATATTTAGTGTAAAAATGATAAGGAGGCACATATGGCTGAGACGGTTGTAAAAATTGAAAATTTAGTAAAACGATACAAGGAGACTTTGGCACTCGACCATTTTAACATGGAAATAAAGGAGGGAGAAGTGTTCGGACTGCTTGGTCCTAACGGGTCGGGAAAGACAACGACAATGAATTGCATTCTTTCCCTGCTTACATATGATAAGGGTACAGTTGAGGTATTTGGAAAAAAAATGACACCTGACAATTTGGAGGCAAAGAAAAATATAGGTGTGGTTATGCAAAATGTTGCCGTATATGACGAGCTTACGGTTTATGAGAACATTGATTATTTTTGCGGTTTATATATCAGGGACAAGGAGCTTCGAAAAAAATATGTTGGGGAAGCATTGGATTTTGTAGAACTGAATGAGTTTAAGAAGTTTTATCCCAAAAAGCTTTCAGGGGGGCTGCTCCGAAGACTGAATATAGCCTGCGGAATCGCCCACAAGCCAAAGCTGATTTTCTTTGACGAGCCGACGGTTGCTGTTGACCCACAGAGCAGGAATAAAATTCTTGAGGGCATTTTGGAGCTTAATAAAAATGGAGCTACAATTATCTATACGTCCCATTACATGGAAGAGGTGGAACAGATTTGTACGAGAATAGCGATTATGGACAAGGGAAAAAACATAGCACTCGGGACAAAGGATGAGTTGAAAAAAATGATAAAAAACACAGAAACCATAAGCATAGAGTCAATTAATGTTTCGGAGGAAGATAAGAAAAATCTGGGTGCGCTTGAGCACGTATATGAAGTGAATTCAGATGGGGAAAAGCTTATCATAAAATGCAATGGCGGAAAGCATAATCTGATACGTGTTTTAAATTATATCAACGAAAAGAATATACCATGCGGCAGGGTGTATTCGGAGCTGCCTACATTAAATGATGTTTTTCTGGAAATAACGGGAAAAGAGCTTAGGGATAAGGAGGCATAGCTTATGTTTTTTCATAACTTTAAATATAGTATAAAAGCGACGCTTCATAATAAACCGCATATGCTTTGGAGTGTGGCATTTATAATTGCACTTGGCACTCTTTTTTATGTCAGTTTCGGGGAGATATATAGTCAGGAGCTTGTAAATGCAATCAAGGTGGCTGTCATTATAGATGATACCGAAACCGCAGAAGTCTTTCATGATATGGTGGCAAATATCAGTATTGATGAGGAGGGTGGAGAAAAGCTTTTGGATATATCGGACGTCAGCCATATGGACGAAGCAAAAATAATGCTGGAGGACGGAGATATAGATGGTATTTTTTACTCACAGGACAGGGAGCTAAAGCTTATGGTTCACGAGAATGGGATTAATCAGAGCATCCTTGCCTCCATCGTTGCCAAATATCATCAGGTAATGACCGTGATTGCAGATTTGTCGGAAAAGGCACCTGATAAAATACCGGCAGTACTTAGTGAGCTTTTATTGGGAGAAAGCCACAACGTTGAGAAGAAAACCACAACAGGGGATATGGATGTATATATTGCATATTTCTATAATCTGATTGCACTTGCCTGCCTGATGGCAGTTAATTCGGGACTTGTCATTACAATGAAAAATCAGGCAAACTTAAGTATCGTCGGTGCAAGGAAGTGGGTGGCAGGAGCAGGGTCGTTTTTGCAGACGCTTGCAGAGCTTTTAGCAGGAATCGTTGTCCAGTGCCTTTGCACGCTGGTAGGATTTTTGTATCTTGTGCTTTTGGGCGTGGATTTTGGCAATCAGATTGGATATATTGCATTAATCATTATCGTAGGCTGCGTTACAGGAGTTTCTTTGGGATTTTTTGTCGGGAATATAGGAAAGGGTTCGGCAGCACTAAAAGAAAATATTGGAGTGGCGGTTATTTTGACCAGTGGCTTTTTAAGCGGTCTGATGGTTGGGGATATGAGGATGATGGTTGAGGAAACATGTCCGGTAATCAATAAAATCAATCCGTCGGCTCTTATAGCAGATTCATTTTACGCACTTAACATATATGATAGCCATGACAGATATTATAAAAATATGATTACTCTTTTTATCATTTCAGTTATGCTAATCATCGCAGGAACTCTGTTTGGAAGGAGGAAGAGATATGCAAGTATTTAATACATTCTTTAAAATTGCAAAAAAACAGTTACCTGTTACCTTGATGTATATCGGCATATTTGTAGGCCTCTGTATTATGATGGGAAATACGGCAAGAACCGATAAGGATTATTATAATTTCAAAGCATGTGATTTGGTTGTTATAGACAGGGATAACAGTGAGATGTCAGCAATGCTGATGAAGTATTTGGCAGGCATACACGAGGTTGATACAGAGTCAGATTATAGAGATGAGCAAATTCAGGATTACCTCTATTATCAGAAGATAGATTATGTGCTTTATATTGAACAGGATTATGCAAAAACGGGTACACTTACAAACGTGAAACGTCCTGATTCTAAGGTGGGTGAATATATTGACAATCAGATTTTGGTGTATGAGAGTAATATGCGTGCACTTACCCATGCAGGGTATTCCCTTGAGGAGGCATATGCCTTGACGCTTATGGCGTCTTCTGCCGACGGACTTGTGACTCTGATGGACAAGGAGGATACATGGCCGCCGATATATAACGCTTTAAGCTTTGCACCGTACGTTTTGATTATGGTTATGTTTTATGTACTTGCACCTGTGCTTGCCGCATTTAACCATAAGGAGATTAGTAAGAGACTGAATGTTTCACCTATTACGTCGAGAAGTAAAAATGTTCAGATTGTTTTTGGACAGATTATCATGAGTATATTCATATGGATTGTATTTTTGGCTTTCATATATCTGTATTATGGAATTGAAAATGTAGACGGTAAGCTGCCGTTTATACTGTTAAACAGCATGGCAATGATTATTATAGCTGCTTCTATGGCAGGTATCGCCGGAAATTTACGGCTTAAGGGAGATATATTAAACATTATTGCAAATATTATAGGTCTTGCAATGTGTTTCTTAGGCGGTGTGTTTGTTCAGGTGAAATTTATGGGTAGCACAATGCTTCAGGTTGCAAGATTTATGCCAACTTATTGGTATATAAGGGCAAATGAGAAAATATTTAGTGGTGATAATACGAATGAAATTCTTTTATGTATAGGCGTAGAGCTTCTTTTTGCACTTGTATTTTTCATGGTGAGTACAGTTGTATCAAAACAGATGCGGGCTGCAAGTAAAAGCTAAAAAACATTTGCCATATAAACGGTTATTATATAAAATAGAAATATTAGTGGTCAGAAGGATGATATAAACCGGAGGGAAGTGATATGTCCTATATTGCAGACAGACTTATAATTTTGCTTTTATCACTGTATTTATTTTTTGCCGAGGGTGTAGCTGATGTTTATATCTCCGCAGGGTATGAAGATGTGGTTATCGTGCTTGGTATGATTATTACTACGTGTATTCTTTGCTTCGTGGACAGCAGAAAGCAAAAAGGAATTATAACATTTATTTATGGGATGGCGGCACTTTTTGTGCCGTCACTTGCTGCGTTATCCCCTGTTATCATATATGACATCTTTGGCAGCAGATTTATGATACAGGGGATGTTGATTGTGACTGCCACACTGATGTCACATAATTTTATCATCTGCTGTACGGTTGTGGTACTCGGTGCCCTTGCATGTCTGTTAAATTTTAGAAGTACAAAAAATGAGTTGATGACGGAGCAGGTAAAAACCATAAGGGACAATAGCTATGAGACAAATCTTATATTGCAGGAAAAAAATAAGCATTTGATGGATAAACAGGATTATGAAATATATACGGCAACATTAAAGGAGAGAAACCGAATAGCAAGAGAAATCCATGACAATGTAGGACATATGCTTACAAGATCGATTTTGCAGGTGGGAGCACTGATGGCTGTAAACAAGGACGAGCCTATACATAGCCAGCTTGCACAGGTGAAGGATAATTTGGACGAGGCAATGAATAATGTTCGTGAGAGCGTTCACGATTTGCATGATGAAGCCATAGATTTAAGACAGGCTGTCGGTGATGCTGCTTCTGTGTTGGAGGGAAAATTTGAGTACAGGCTTGAGTATGATATATCAGACAATGTGGACAGAAAGTATAAATATGCAATGATAAGCATAATCAAAGAGAGCGTATCAAACATTATTAAGCACAGTGACAATGAACAGGTTGACATAATGTTGAGAGAACATCCGGGCATGTACCAGATAATCATACATGATTACAGTAAAAATAAGGCGAAAGAACAACCTGTACCTGACAAAGTATATGCAGGACAAGGCAAAGCCGATAATATGGGTGACGGTATCGGACTTCAAAATATAAAGGACAGAGTAGATACGCTACATGGAAATATGACTATTACGACAGACAAGGGCTACAGAATCTTTATTACATTTCCGAAAAAATAATTATTCGTAAGAAAATGGAGCTGTTATTATTAGGATAAAAAAGGATACATGTAAGTAGGATAACAAGCAAAGTGCGGTTTGGTATAATTAGCACTGATGCATAATGGACATAGGGATATTGTTTTATGGTAATCTTTATGCTGAAAGGGGTATTGTTGACATGTATAGTATACTTTTAGTAGAAGATGACGTTGACATTATGGAGGTAATAGCAGAAGCCTGTTAATGTATGAGATAATATAGGATGTAAAGGAGTGTTATATGAGAGTTTTGCTAATTGATGATGATGCACTTGTGGCAATATCACTGAAAACAATACTTGAGGCTACCAATCAAATAAATGTAGTTGCAACGGGATGTAGTGGCGAGGAGGCAGTCAGCCTGTACGATGAATATCAGCCTGACGTGTTATTGATGGATATCAGAATGGGAGAAATGTCAGGCCTTGTGGCAGGGGAAAAAATACTTGCAAAATATGCAGACGCAAACATTTTGTATTTAACAACCTTTATGGATGATGAATATATTGTAAAAGCACTCAATATCGGAGCAAAGGGGTACATTTTAAAACAGGATTTTGAGGGCATTGTTCCTGCACTGGAGGCTGTCGTGAAAGGGCAGAGTGTGTTTGGGGCAGATATCGTTGGAAAAATTCCTGACCTAATTGATAAGAAAAACGGTTTTGATTATGCAAGCTACGGAATATCGGATAAGGAATATGAGATAATCGCGGAGATTGCGACAGGAAAGAGCAATAAAGAGATTTCAGCAAAGCTTTTTTTAAGTGAGGGAACCGTGCGGAATTACATCAGTGTCATATTGGAGAAGCTGAAGCTTCGTGACAGAACCCAGCTTGCCGTTTTTTATCTGACAGGGCAGGGTAATTCATAAAAAGTATTCCATAAAAATAAACAGGAATAACGTATATTAAGTGAGAGGAGTTCTCATGTCATGGTTGGGAGGTTAATACGTGACAAATGAGGAATTTGAGTTTGCCCTTGACCTGCTTGCACAGGGAAATAAGGACGGATTAAAAATGATATATGATGCCTATGCAAAGCTCATATATTCAGTTGTCAAAGATACGGTCGGGCACTGTGAGGATGCAGAGGATATTACCTCTGAGTTTTTTATCAAGCTTATCAGAGTAGCGGGAAGTTTTAAGAAGGGAGCACCACATAAGGCTTGGCTTGTAAAAATAGCAAGAAATATGGCAATCGATGCAATCAGAAAAAGTAAAAAGGTAATACCCGTGGAGCAGGTGGATATGGACTTTGCTGGTGCTTTGCAAGGATTATCCGTGGAAAAGCAAACGGTACTTGCCGAGGATATGAGAAAAGCAATGTTAACACTTTCACGCAAGGAACGTGAGATTATTGATATGAAGCTTTTGGGCGGACTGAAATTTAAGGAAATATCAGCAGTTACCAAGCTTCCTATGGGAACAGTCACATGGTTGTATAATCAGGGAATCAGGAAGTTAAGGAGGTGTTTATCTGGCTATGAAAAAGAATAAAAAAGAACCCTTAATTAAGCTGTCTAAGCAGGAATTAAACGCCTACCTTTCCATGTATGATGAGGATACACCAGATTTATGGGAGAGAATCGAAGCAGGCTTCGAGGAAGAAGTAAACCTTTCAGAGAATGCCAAAAAATATGAAAATAAGCTGGTAAGCCTGAATAAAAAAGTAAAGAGAATGCGGCTTGCAACCGTGATAGCAGCATGCGTACTTATTACTGTTATAGCCGTTCCTGTTTTTATATTTTCCAATATGCATATGGGAAGGAAAAGTGAATCAGACCAAATGGTTCAGGACACGAATGCAGGTGGGTACAGTGATGATACAGATAAAAGTATGGCTGAGAAAAATGATGCAGTGAATAATTTTATGTCTGATGAAATCAACAGTTCGGATGAAAGGGGGGAGGATGCGGCAGGAAAGTCAGAACAGACTGATTTGGGAGATAATTACGAGTATGTGGATGAAGATGAGTCAGAAAGTATGTCAGAGAATGATGCGGCATCGCCGACAGAAAGCCCCGCAAGTACGGACAGGTTCAACACGGAGATAGGTCCGAATGCCACGACAGAGGATACCGAAATGGATTTTGATGCTTTTATGGTTAGATATGAAAGCTGTATGCAGGTAATGAAAGGGTTTATGGATTAATTTATGTAACATTGTCATTTGTGAATAAAGTATGCTGTTTATGATACGATGTGTTGAAAACCTGACAAAACAAAATTATAATAAAAGAAAACATTTAGATGGAATTCGAACTTTATAATCTGTTTACTGGAGGTCTTCAGGGCACAAGCTTCGTCCGTATCAGGACATAATGTATATCAGGCTACGCACTTTTTGTGTGTAGCCTATTTTTATGTCTTGTGGACTGAAACTGGTCCCTATAATTGGTATCCATCCCATAAAATATTTGTAAATGGACTGGTGTTCAAGTGGTTGTGTCAAGTTTTCTATGAAAACTTGACATGTAGCGTCAGCCCATAGGGTTCTCGATTTACAGAGTAAATCGGAACATATACTGAAAGCAAATTTGGAATGGGCTGATGTTCAAATACAGGTGGGTGAATTATGGAACAAAAGATTAAACAGGATGGTACTATCAATCTTGGGAATAATATCAGAAGAATCAGACGCGAAAAAGGGCTAAAGCAGACGGAAGTGGCAGCGAGACTACAGATGGAGAATGTTTCCATGACAAGGGAAGCATTCGTAAAAATCGAGAGAGGAATCCAGCATGTGACGGTAACACAGCTTAGGGCAATCAAAAACGTTTTGGATACGACGTATGATGAGCTATTAAAATAAACGAAATGTAATCAAAGGATATATGAAGAATTGGAAAAATGATTTATATTGGTATTTGTGATGATATAGCGGAGCATAGGGAACTCATAAAAGTAATATGCGATCAATATTTTATTGACAGAAAAATGAAATATAAACCAATTATGTTTCAGTCGGGTGAGGATGTGCTGGCGTATGAGGCAGACTGTCTGATGCTGCTTTTTCTTGATATCGTGCTGGATGGCATTAACGGCATAGATGTCATGCACCGTCTGATTCACAGCGAAAGGATATGGAGGATATTGTTTGTATCCTGCCATGATGAGTTTATGATTGAAACCTTTGGACCCAAAACCTTAGGATACTGTGCAAAGCCCGTACAATATAAAGTTGTATGCAAATGGCTTGATATTGCATTAGAGGAATATGATTGTAACAAGGTCATCTGGTTTAACAAAACTGATGCAGTTGCAGTGGATGATATTATTTATATACAGGCGGACAGTCATTATATACATGTTATTACGGTAGGAGGAACCAAGGTATTTGTTATGGATATCCGTGAATCTGAACGGCTGTTAAAGGATACCACAGTGATTCGCATACATAAATCATATATGGCAAATATGGTATATATCAGTACCCTTACCGCAAAGTTCGTCAAATTACATGAAAGCGGAATTAAACTTCCTGTAGGGCGAAGCTACACGGGAGCGGTAAGGGAAAAATATAAAGCATACATATACAGGACAGCAAAAAGGCGGGTTAAACCGTAAGCTTTTTATACTCCTTATGATAAAAATAAACAGAAAGCACCATAGCGATTGTCCAGCCAATCGGCCATGCACACCATATGCCTATGGCAGATTTTGTCTGGGCTGAGAGAACAAATGCCAGAACCACTCTTAAAATCAGGTCGGTAAACGTTGCAGCCATAAAACGGTGCATGGCACTGACGCCCCGTAATATGCCGTCTGCAACTAACTTGGTTGACACAACAAAATAAAACGGAGACAATATCCACAAAAACTGTCTGCCTGACAGTAGGGCGGCGGCAGAGTTTTTTTGCATAAACAGAAGCAAAAGGTGTTTGCCGAAGCAAATGTAAGCAATACAAAACGGAATACACAGGCACCATACCATTTTAATTCCGGAGCGGAACCCTTCCTTGATTCGTCCGTACTTATGTGCACCAAGGTTTTGGGCTGAAAAATTGGAAATACCGTTGCCAATGGTGGTAAAGGATGTAATGACCATATTATTTAATTTTACGGCAGCAGAGTAGCCTGCCATAACAGAGGCACCAAATCCGTTTATGACACTTTGAATTAATATATTTCCCACGGAAATAAAGCTTTGCTGTAAAATACTCGGCACAGCGATTGTTATGATTTTTTTCAAAAGCTCAAAGCTAAATAACTGAGGCTTTTCTGCTGCATGAATTTTCTTAAGACGGATGCATACAGTCAAAACAGCTAAAACGCAGCTGATTCCCTGACACAAAAAGGTTGCCCATGCAACACCTGCCACACCCATATGAAACTGTTTCACAAACAAAATATCGACAGCTATATTTGCAGTTGAGGAAACTGCCAAAAAATAAAAGGGCGTTTTGGAGTCTCCCAGTGCTGAAAAAATTCCCGTTGCTATGTTGTAAAAAAATACAAAGGGCAGTCCCCATATGTAAATATCCAAGTATAATTGGGAATCTGCGAATACATTTTCAGGTGTCTTTATCAGATGGAGCAATGGGGTACACCCGAAAATGCCGATAAGCATTAATAAAACACAGAGACAGCCGCTAAAGATGGATGCCGTGGATACCGCGGTTTTCAGTCTGCCATATTCTTTGGCACCAAACAATTGTGAAACAATAATGGAACAACCCATATTGCAGCCAAATGCAAACGCAATAAAAATTAATGTCACCTCATAGCTGTTTCCCACTGCTGCCAGTGCGTTTTCTCCAATGAATTTTCCTGCCACAAGGCTGTCCGCTATATTATAAAGCTGTTGAAAAATAATGCTTCCAAATAAAGGAAGACAAAATTTCCACAGTACCGTTCCTGGTTTTCCAACTGTCAAATCCTTATTCATAAAATTGTATCCTTTCGTTAAAAGATTTTATTAGGTAATTGTGAAATGCTGCCTTTTTCAAATATTCGTTGTACAATATAGACAATATAACATTTTGCAATTGCCTATAAGATTTTATATTATGTATGTGCTGATTACTGGCTCTGAATATAAAATAGTCGACATTATATTTGTCTGCTTTACATCATTTCGGGTATGTATTATAATATGCCTCGTGAAATATTAAAAATATATATAAAATATTGGAGAAATATAAAAAACATATGGATATAAATTTTGAATACTATAAAATTTTTTATTTTGTGGCGAAATACAGAAACATAACAAGGGCAGCGACAGCCTTAGGAAGCAATCAGCCAAATGTAACACGGGTTATGAAATTGCTTGAAGCACAGTTAAATTGCAGATTATTTATACGTGAGGCGAGGGGAATCAGTCTGACGGAAGAAGGAGAACTTCTGTATGCACATGTTGAGGTAGCATACAGACACCTGATAAATGCACAGGAGGAAATATTCAGGCAGGATTCGCAGAGGTGCGGTACGGTAGAAATTGGTGTGACAGAAACAGCATTGCATCTTTTTTTGATAAATGCCTTGCGGGAGTTCCGGCAGGAATACCCTGCAATCAAAATTAAGATACATAATCAGTCCACACCGGAAAGCTTGAAATATCTTATGAGTGGTAAAGTGAGCATTGCGGTAATTACGACACCCTTTGACATGCCAAGGGAGCTGGTGTCTGTGAATGCACTGGATTTTCAGGAAATACTGGTGGGAGGAACACAGTATAAAGATTTAAGCCATAATGACTTGGAGCTTGCGGATATAATTGGATATCCGTGGATTGGT
Organism: uncultured Lachnospiraceae bacterium; assembly: GCA_947652735.1. Lineage (GTDB taxonomy): Bacteria > Bacillota > Clostridia > Lachnospirales > Lachnospiraceae > Coprococcus_C. Next base: position 41,565 of record CANTEG010000019.1, read on the forward strand.
CTAGGAAGGGAGAGCGCAACTTACAGATTTTATCAGGATTTTTTCATAACATATGGAGTGGATTTAAAACTTGATATGGAGGTTGCAACATCTGATTTAATGCTGCCGCTCATTGAAAATAATCTGGGAATCGGTTTTGTGCCTGAAACCCTTGCCTTGCCACTGCTGAGGCAAAAGAGACTGGTGCAGATTAACCTGCACTCACGTCTCAACATTCCCTCAAGAGCCATTCAGATTGTATCTGACCGAAGAAGGGGAAAAAGTCTTGCGGAAGATACCTTTTATAAATTTTTAAAAAGCAAGGTAGAAATATCCGTTAAATAATATCTAAAAAATGTATAATATGGCAATCAAATAGTTTTCTGAACAAAAAAACAATATTTTTATTCCAGATTCTGGCAGAGTGCAATTACTAAAACATCATCTACCGATGGATTTTTCACGAAGTAATCTGTGGTTTCCACCTTGCGGTATATACCATCGTCACCAAGCTGTCTTGTCACTATGCTGACGGATTTTTCACCCCGCTCATAAGCAGATAACAGATTGGAAATACTGAATGTATTTCTGAACAAATCCTGATCCTCAGGGTGCATGGAAGAAGCTCCGTGGGCTATCAGCTCGTCAAATACACCTGTGGAAGGACAGGAGCGGGATGTAAAATTCTCATATGCCATCATATAAAAGCTGTTTCTCGTAAGGTTAGAAAAAATAACAAGGGGATATCTTGTAAATACTGCTTCCAACAAGAGCTGTGTGGCACTTGTAGGTGCCTGAACAAGCAAAATATCCTCCATTTCTTCCACATCCTCATCCTTTTTACAAAGTTCAATGAAATCTGACTCTGGCATTGGCTTAGCAAACAAAAATCCCTGAATTACCTTGCAGGAGCATGTTCTTAAAAAGCCTAACTGTTCTCTTGTTTCCACACCTTCTGCGACAGTTGTAAGCTTCAGGCGGTGGGCAAAATTAAAGATACTTTCCAGCACAATACGCTCTTTTTCATCCTCACAGTTCCTGCTTAATAGTGATTTATCAATTTTTAGAACATCTACCGAAATATCTTTGACAAAGCTTAAGGAAGAAAGACCGCTTCCAAAGTCATCTATGGCTACCCGAAAGCCTGCTTCCCGTATTTTTTCAATGCGTTCCGTAATCTTTTCCGATTGGTCGACAAAGGCGGATTCGGTAATTTCTACCTCAATCATTTTCCGTGGCACATCATATTCGCTGACCACACTACATAAGCGTTCCACAAAATCATCCTCATAAATGTGTCTTCTGGAAAAGTTAACCGCCACAGTGACACTATGTATCTTTTCTTCTTTTTGTCTTTTTAAAAAGGCACACACTTCCCGAAGCATATACCAGTCTAACTCTAAAATTGCATTGTCTTCCTCAAGACGTGGAATAAAACTGCCAGGCATTATTATGGAACCGTCAGGCTTTAACCATCGTACTAAAGCCTCTGCACCCACCAGCTTGCTTGTGATGGCATCATACTGTGGATGATAGTAAACCTTTAACTCGTGGTTTTTCATTGCCTCTTTTACTTCTGAAATGAATTCTTCCTTTAACATTTCCATCTTGTGTGTACCCCTTTCTTTTTATGAAAATTTGTACTTTATTTAAATCATATATTCGTTTGTAATTTGTTATATGCAAAAAC
>CANTEG010000020.1 GCA_947652735.1 uncultured Lachnospiraceae bacterium
ATGGAAGTTAAGGAATGGCAGGTAATCTTTGTGTGAAGTTCTGAAGGTGTATGAGGCCCGATGGCTCAGCTGGTTAGAGCGCCGCCCTGTCACGGCGGAGGTCGAGGGTTCGAATCCCTTTCGGGTCGTTTATATATTATATTTTCTGGGATCTTAGCTCAGCTGGGAGAGCATCTGCCTTACAAGCAGAGGGTCACAGGTTCGAGCCCTGTAGGTCCCATTCAAAAAAGATATACATTTTGTATATCTGTCATCAAAGTAAATCTTTGTTGACAATATGCCGACGTGGCTCAATTGGCAGAGCAGCTGACTTGTAATCAGCAGGTTATCAGTTCGATTCTGATCGTCGGCTCTTGCAGGTACTTTAGTATCTGTTAAATGGGTGGATTCCCGAGTGGCCAAAGGGGACAGACTGTAAATCTGCTGCGTAATGCTTCGGTGGTTCGAATCCACCTCCGCCCATTTTACTTAATAAGAAATTTATTTCTTATATTTAATATTATATCGCGGGGTGGAGCAGTCTGGAAGCTCGCCGGGCTCATAACCCGAAGGTCACAGGTTCAAATCCTGTCCCCGCTACTATTTTTAATTGATAACATGTCATCGTATAGGATGACTTACATAAAGTACATGCCCAGATAGCTCAGTTGGTAGAGCAGAGGACTGAAAATCCTCGTGTCACTGGTTCGATTCCGGTTCTGGGCATTTTTTATTGTGTTTCTAATCAACCACTTCACAAAGCTTCGAAATTATCAAGTCTATATTTTCTTCACGTATACTGGAATAATTGACTATAATGGTATGTTCTTCACTGTGTTTCGGATTCATGTAGTAGTCCGACAGGCAGGAAATGTGCAAGCCGTTTTTGACTGCATCCTCTTTTAGCTGTTTATCGGATTTCTCTGTGGAAATGCGAAGCAGGAAATGCAAGCCTGAATTTTCTTCCAGAATGGTGCAGCGTGAGCTTAATTCACTTTTCTTTATTGCATCAAGGAGCATGTCACGAAGCTTTCTGTAATAGTTCCGCATTCTGTTAATATGCTTTTCGAAATATCCCTGACTGATAAATTTTGCAAGGGTTGACTGCTCAAAGGATGATACTGTGCATGCGTAAAATGACAGCAGTTCATTATATTTGTCCATAAGGTGTTTAGGCAAAATCATGTAGCTGATTCTTATGGTTGAGGAAAGGCTTTTGCTGAAGCTGTTCATGTATATTACCTTTTCGTTGTTATCAATACTAAGAAGTGCGGGTATCGGTTTACCAACAAGGCGAAATTCACTATCATAGTCATCTTCAATAATATAGTGGTCTGCTGAATTGTTTGCCCATGCAAGGAGTTCATAGCGTGTTCCTGCGGAGGTGACAATACCTGTAGGAAAATGGTGTGACGGTGATATATGAATAACATCTGCATGCCCTTTATTTAATATATCTGTATCAACACCGCAGGATGTAAGGGGAATGTATTCGCATAATATGCTGTTGCTGTTATATATTTTAGAAATTTTTCTGTACCCCGGGTCTTCTACTCCGTAAATAAAATTCCTGCCAATGAGCTGTATGATGATACTGTACAAGTATTCTGTACCTGCACCGATTATAATTTGTTCGGGATTGACATCAAGCCCCCTGTAATCCCACAGATGTTTTGCAATTGCGTTTCTAAGTTCAAATGACCCTGCACTTGGAAGCGGCTTCATAAGTTCGTCTTTTTCATTTGAAATCACATCTCTGATAAGCTTTGACCATATAGAAAAAGGGAAATTGTCCGCACTTATATGGTTACTGGCAAGATTAATCACATCAGGCGAAGTACGGTTTTTATCCGTGCTGATATATTTTTCACTGTTATCAAAATTAAATTTATGATTTGGGACATTTTTGATGTTGGAAATATTTGAAACGTAGTATCCCTTTTTGGGGATGGAATAAATATACCCCTCAGCGATAAGCTGGGAGTAGGCATTTTCAACTGTAATGGTGCTTATACTGAGATTTTTTGCGAAACTTCGCTTGGATGGAAGTTTTTGGTCGGGAGACAGGACACCATCATTGATATCCTGTTTCAGTGATTTGTAAAGGTATTCATACAACGTGTCTGAACCGATATTTTCAAAGGAATATGTAAGCATTTCTGCCTCCCGCTAATTCGTCTAAAAACGTAATTTGGTTGAATCAATAAATGTATCGTTTTCGCTCACGGTGAACTCTCCATTTTCATAGTGTATCAGTACATCATTGCTATAGTATTCAAGCATAACTACGCTACCTTCATAATCGTATACAACTATAACGCCCGGACATCCATAGGTTGCCGAAAAGCTTGCACAGTTTTGTCCTATTGGATTGTTTGCAGCACCATTAAAATTTAAAAATTTATAGCCGGATGTGCTGTCACTGTTAAGTTCCGTTAAAACCTCTTTTGCAATTCTGTAGTCGCAGTAATCAACGGCAGCTTCATTTGCAACCGTTCCGCTTTGGGCAGAAGCAAGCCAGTAGTTTGTCATGGCACCACAGCTTATTGTTGTGCCGTCAGTTTTTGTGAAGGTTTTATCCAAATTCAATCCGAAGTCTTCCGTAGCAAGTGATACTGTAGCATTTTGTGTTGCATTTACGATGGCACGGGCTTCCTCAAGTACATTAGATATTCTCGCTTTCCGTATGTAATGTATAACAGCGAGTGTAACAGATGAAGCCAAAATAGCAATGATTGCAATTACAATAATAAGCTCCACAAGAGTGAACCCTTTATTTTTTTGTTTTTTCCCCATAATTAAATCCTCACCAATCCATATTGTATAAATATTCTAAATCAGAATATTATATCATTTATACACTGCTTATAGACCATAATAAACTATTTCTATAATAAATTCAATTTAATTATTAAACTAATTAACAATTTACTGTAAAATATTTAAATGTTTAGATATCAAACTTGTATTTTTTGGCAGTGTATTGTAGAATTAGTGCTGAATATCTGGTACAGTTTACCATGTACCTGCATGAAATGAAAAAATAAGATAGGATAGGAAAAATTATGTTGCGTTTTATGATAAGCTTATGGGCGTCAAAATTATGTTTATTCTTTTTTAAACTTACGGGAAGGGAAAAGGATGACAGACCGGGTATACTGGCTTTGCGGCTTTGCGATGACTTTATAGACAGGGTGAAAAAGCCGCGTCTTGTTGTGGCGGTTACCGGAACAAACGGAAAAACAACAATATCGAATCTTGTAAGTGATATTTTAAAGCTTGAGGGCAAAAAGGTTGCCTATAACACATGGGGAGCCAATTATAAGGCTGGTCAGGCAAGGTGTCTTCTGGATGCGGTAAATATATTTAACAAGCCGACAAAGGATGCTGCGATTGTTGAGGTAGATGAGCTTTTATCATACAAAACCCTGCCGTGGATTCAACCAAATTATATTATAGTGACAAATATATGCCGTGACTCTATAAGGAGAAATGCGCATCAGGAATATATTTTTAACAGCATAAACAGAGGGTTGTCAAAGGTGCCTAAGGCAAAGCTGATACTAAATGCAGATGACCCTGTAAGCAGCTTTTTGGGAGAACAGTATGGTGGAGCAGGCGAGGAGAGCAGCAAGCTTCCAAACAAGCGTATTTACTTTTCCATAGCTGACCAGAAGCAGGAGGTTTTGCCGATAAATGTTTCAGACTTCCCGGTATGTCCGAAATGTGGAACGAAGCCTGAATTTATTTATAAGCATTATAGGGATATCGGAAGTTTCAGGTGTCCGAAGTGCGGACTGGCTTCCAAGAAATCAAAGTATATAGGAACTACGATAGATTATGATGCAAAGAAAATCTATGTTAGCGAGGACGGTGGTAACGGAACTGATTATCCGCTTGTGTCGGACACTATTTTCAATGCATTTAATGTTGTGGCAATTATAACGCTGTTCAGGGAATTAGGATTAAGTCAAAAGAAGATTGCCGCTGATTTGGGTAAGGTGAAAATTCCAGAGTCGAGAATGACGGTTGAGGAGTGTGGTGGAATTAAGATATCCACATTTACCGCAAAGGGGCAAAATGTATCTGCCGCATCTACCGTCTTTGAGTACCTTGCCAAGGAACCGTCAAACAAGGAACTGATTTTGCTGCTGGATGAGCATTACGGTGATGATAAATCAATAGAGACCATAACATGGCTTTATGAGAGTGATTTTGAAAACTTAAACAAGGATAACATAAAGAAAATAATCGTTGCAGGACACCGCTATTTGGACTACAGACTGAGACTGAAGCTTGCAGGTATCCCCGAAGAAAAGGTTGTCTGTGTCAGGGATGAGAATACCATACCTGATTATGTCGTATTTGACGATATTGAATCAATATATGTTCTGCATGACGTGTACACGGTTTCAAAGGCAAAAAATATAAAAGAAAAAATAAAGGAAAAAATGCAAAAGCAGTAAATGCTTCGTATTTGGATTGGAGATATCATGGGTGCTGAGACAATAAAAATAGAAGTGTTGTATCCGGAGCTAAGCAATTTATATGGCGATTACTATAATGCAAAATATTTAGCAGGATGTATTGATAACGCAGAACTTATTTATACATCAAATGATGAGGAACCTGCATTTGTGTCACAGAAGATTGACATGATTTATATGGGTTCCATGTCGGAGCGGAATCAGGAATTTGCACTTGGACATTTAATGAAGTACAAGGATAAGCTGAAGGAGCTTATTGAGCAGGATGTTGTTTTTCTTGCTACGGGAAATGCACTTGAGCTTTTTGGAAATTATATTCAGGATGAGGATAGAAAAATTCCGTGTCTTGGGGCATTGGATTTTCATGCGGTAAGACAGATGAATGACAGAAGAAATTGCTTTTTTCTTGGGAAGTACAAGGATATGAAGATTGTAGGTCACAAAGGACAATTTTCATTTTGTCATGGAACGCTTGCCAAGCAGAAGAACATTAAGGTTCTCGGTGGATTTGGAATTAATTTAAATTCAAAATCTGAGGGAATATTTTATAAAAACTTTTACGGAACCTATATTTTAGGACCGTTTCTTTTGCTAAATCCATATTTTGTAAAGCTGATATTAAATAAGCTTGGCGTTGATGAGACACTTAAATTTGAAAAGGAAATTATAGATGCATATAACGACAGACTTGAAAGATTAGAGCAGCCGGGAACAGAGTTTTTAATGGGAGCAGAGTAATATGGGAAAGCTTAAATATTTGATTAACCGCATAGTAAAAATGGATTATAAGGGCATGTTTGCTACTGTCAAAAGAGTTCATAAGTCAAGTGGAAAAAACAGCATATACCTTTTTTTTGACATGATAAATTCGGGCTTTAAATATCAGGCTGGTTATATGGATTATGAAATGTTCGGCATGTACAATTTAAATAAAGCCGAGCGGAGTAAAATACTCACAAGAGGAAAAAACGATGCGTATGTTGCAAGACTGAATGACAGGGAAGCACGCCAGATGTTTAAGGACAAGCCGAGCTTCAATAAAAGATTTCAGGATTATATTGGTCGTGACTGGTTTTTAATTGACGGTAAAAATGAGAAGGAATTTGAGGAATTTTTAAAGGGCAGGGATAAGGTAATCATTAAGCCCGTGGGACTTTGCTGTGGGCAGGGTATTGAGATTGTTTCCCTTGCGGACAAAAATCCCAAGGAATTTTATGAGCACCTCATAAAGACAGACAGACCACTTGTGGAGCAGGTGCTTGAACAAAATGAGGAAATGTCAAAGCTTTATCCAAATGCAGTGAACACCCTTAGAATCGTTACCGTTGTAAGTGATAAGGGAACCGTGTCAGTTGTCGGAACTTACATCCGTATTGGTGCGGGCGGAAATGATGTAGATAACTTTAATCATGGCGGGGTAAGTGCACCAGTAAACCGAAAGACTGGCATTATAGAACATAAGGCAAGAAATAAAGAAACGAAATATTTTGACAAGCATCCTGATACGGGAACACCGATTGTCGGCTTTCAGGTTCCACACTGGCAGGAAGTTCTCGCCTTTGCAAAAAAAATGGCAAAAGAAGTGGACAATGTCAGATATGTGGGTTGGGACATCTGCATAACCAAAACGGGACTTGCCGTTGTTGAGGCAAATGAATATCCTGGAAATGATTTGTATCAGATTCCTAAGGAAAACATAGGAACCTGCAACATCATTGATGCAGCGCTTGCAAGATAATAACTATTTATTTAAAGATAATATATTCTTATTTGAAAGCTTCTTTACAATCTTAAAAAAACAATATATAATAGTCTAGGTATTAAGCTACTGTGGCTCAGTTGGTAGAGCAGCTGATTCGTAATCAGCAGGTCGTCGGTTCGAGTCCGATCAGTAGCTTTATTTTTTGTTTGGCGTAAAATTATTTTTTTATGGGAGTTTGTATGGCAGATAAGAAGAGACCTTATAAGAATTCAAGATGGGACAAGCTTGATAATACGGCAAATTTATTTCCTGTCATTGTCAGCGAGGATGTAAGCAACGTTTACAGAGTTTCAGTGACATTGAAGGAAGAAATAGACGGTGATATTTTACAGCAGGCATTAGATAAAGTCCTGCCTTATTTTGATGTGTTCCAGACTAAGCTTAAAAAGGGTGTTTTCTGGTATTATTTTGAGACAAACAATAAGGAGGCACCGAGGGTTCACCAAGAGGACCGATACCCTTGTGCATATATCAATCCATATATTAACAATGAGTATCAGTTTCGTGTAACACACTACAAAAAAAGGATAAACCTTGAAGTGTTCCACGTTGTTACGGATGGAAACGGTGCACTTATGTTTTTAAAGGAACTGACTTATCAATATTTAAGGTATAAATATCCTGCATTAGAGGAAGCTGAGGGAGATAGTCTTAAGCCTGAGACATCACTTGACAGGGAGGACAGCTACCTGAAAAATTATACCCACAGTGCAAAAAAAGGCTACAAGACAGAAAAGGCATACATTGTAAACGGGGAGCGTTTTGCATCGGGATGCTTTGGAATCATGCATGGGTATGTAAATCTTGCACAGCTTAAGGCAGTATGCAAGTCCTATGGCGTTACAATAAATCAATATCTTATTTCGCTATTTATATATTCCGTTTATAAGGAGTATTTAAAATCACAGCCATGTGAAAATCCTATCAGCGTGTGTGTTCCCGTAAATTTAAGACCGTATTTTGATTCCAATACGACCAAAAATTTCTTTGCCGTGGTTTCTGCGATTTTCAAGGCAACAAAGGAAAACTATACGTTTGAGGATGTTTTGAAGGAGGTTTCAGAGGGACTGAAGGAGCAGATAAATAAGGAAAGCTTAGAGAAGCTGTTTTCTTACAATGTATCCAATGAAAAGAGTACAATGATAAGGGCGGTTCCGCTGTTTATAAAAAACATTGCAATGAAGACAATTTACAAAACCTCTGCAAGAGCAAATACGGCAACAATAACAAACTTAGGAATGATAGAGGTCAGCGATGCATACAGGGAATATATAGATAAGTTTCATGTTGTGCTTTCCATGTCAAAGGGTCAGAACATAAAGGGCGGTGTTTGCACATACGGGGATACGCTTGTATTTACCTTTAGTTCTGCAGTGAGAGAGACGTATGTTCAAAAATGTTTTTTCAGGCATATGGTCAAGGAAGGCATAGAGGTTTCAATAGAGACAAATGGGGTGTATTATGAGTAAATGTAACAGATGCAGTATCGATGTCTTTGACAATTCCCATGTATGTCCGTTGTGCAATGGAGTTTTAGATAAGGCTACGACTACCGATTATCATTCAAAATCGAATATGTATCCGGATGTTATGCCGAAGATAAAGAAGCTGAAGCTGTTTATTAAGATATTTGTTTTTGTCTCGCTTGTGATTGAGGGTATACTTATTTTGGTAAATAGCCTGACAGACAGTCATTTCAAATGGTCGCTTATCTGCGGTGTCGTGCTTACGTATGCATGCTTTACCGTGATATTTACATTTCAGCGTGACAGGGGGCACAGGACAAAGCTTTTTATGCAGGCTGTTGCTGCCATGCTGCTTGTGTACCTGATAGATGTTGTCATAGGCTATAATGGATGGTCTTTGAATTATGCAATACCATGTATCATTATGTCTATGGATGGAATTATAATTATTCTTATGCTTGCCAACATAAGACATTGGCAGAATTATCTGCTATTGCAGATTATGATGCTTTTTGTCAGTATCATTTTTGTTGTGCTTGCTGCATGTAACTTGGTAAAGCACCCGGTTCTGACTATTATAGCTGCTGCTATAAGCGGGCTTTGTCTGTTGGGAAGCTTTATCTTTGGTGATAAAAAAGCGGTCGGTGAACTGACCAGAAGGTTTAGGATATAAAATTATGGAAAATGAAATCAGTAAGCGTGGAAAAATAATCAGGGAAGTAGTGTATGAGTTTAACCATAACCGTAAGCTTGTTGATTATTTTGTGGAGGAGACAAGAGGGGTCAGTGAAATGGATAAGGCGTTTAACTATCCCTCCTATATAAAAACAAGACGGATATCTCTTGATAACTTTGAAATGGAACTTATATCAAGGGAAGTGGCAGAAGCCAAACAGGAAAGCGAAGAACAGTCAGCAAAAACAGTTATTTTACAGCTTCATGGCGGCGGTTATGTCAATGCATTTAAAAATAACTATAGAACGATGGCGGGACTTTATAGTGAAGCAGGTGACGGTGCAGATGTTTTATCTATCGATTACAGAGTGGCACCTGACAATCCGTATCCTGCTGCATTTGAAGATTCCGTTGCTGCATATGAATGGCTGCTTGAAAACGGATATAGTGAGAATGAAATTATTCTTGCAGGAGACTCAGCGGGAGGCGGTCTTGCAATGTCACTGTGCCATTTCCTAAGGGATGAGGGAAGACCGCTTCCAGCAGGTATTGTGGCAATGTCACCGTGGACGGACCTTTTGGCGACAGGTGCATCCTATAAGGAAAACTATGATATTGACCCTGTATTCGGGCAAAATGAAAGCAGTCTGATATATAACAATCCCTATGTTGGGGAACATGACCCGAAAAACCCATATATTTCACCTTTGTATGGTGATTTTACGGACTTTCCGCCTATGTTGATACAGGTGGGAACATATGAAATGCTGTTAAGTGATTCTGAGGAGGTTGCCCAAAAAGCAAAGCAGGCGGGGGTAAAGGTAAGGCTTTCAGTGTACGAGGGAATGTTTCATGTATTCCAGATGGCAGCAAAGCTCATGCCGGAGTCAAAGCAGGCGTGGACAGAGGTTCATGGATTTATCAAAGCCATAATGCAACAACAAAATGGGGAGGATTTCAGGAAAACAGGTTGTGATTGAGGGTACACAACAATTTTATTGGAATCAAATCAGGAATGGTTGACGTTCAACGAAAAGGGAGTATTGCACATGAGGATAGCACTTGCAGAAATGCATATGGTGTGGGAGGACAAGCAAAAAAATACTGACAAGCTGTTGCACATTTTAGAGGGAATCAAGGACAAAAATGTGCAGCTTTTGTTATGTCCTGAAATGACATTTACGGGGTTTTCCATGCATACAAAGCAGACAGCAGAAGCTGATTTTGAAACCGTTAATAAAATTAAGGAGTTTTCAAAGTGTTATAATATTGCAATCGGCTTTGGATGGGTAAAAAAAGGAGAAGATGAGAAAGGACTTTGCGAAAATCATTACACGGTAGTCTCCAATCAGGGAGACGTTCTGCTTGACTACACAAAGCTGCATCCGTTCAGTTACAGTGGAGAGGACAAATATTTTAAGGGTGGTGACAGTCTGTCTGTATGCTCTTTGGGAGAGTTTTGTCTGGGAGTATCCATATGCTACGATTTGAGATTTCCTGAAATTTATCAGATAATGTCAAATGTGGCAGATTTTATAGTGGTGCCTGCAAATTGGCCTGAAAGACGAAGCGATGCGTGGCTTACGCTGCTTTGTGCAAGGGCAATCGAAAATCAGTGCTATATTGCAGGAATCAACTGTAGGGGTACGATAAATGAAATCGCTTACAGCGGGAATTCAACCGTTATATCACCAGAGGGCAGTGTGATTTTGCCTGTTTTTGACCTGTCATTTTCAGACGGGGATAAGGTTTTTATTTATGATATAAAAAATGATGTTAAAAATATAAGGGAAGCGTTCCCGACAAAAAAAGACAGGAGGCCTGAGTTTTACAAAAAGGCTTTCTTAAGCAAATCTTAAATATTCACGTTGTTTTATCTTAAAAATATTTCTGTCATAATAAGTCCCATGGGAGGTAAAGGGAACATGTATAATATACTCGTTTGTGATGATGAAAAGGACATAGTAGAGGCTCTTACCATTTACTTGTCTGGTGAAGGATACGGAATTGTTAAGGCTTATAGTGGAACTGAAGCAGTTGACATAATGTTGAATGAGACAAAAAGGGACGACATTCATCTTGTGCTGATGGACATTATGATGCCGGTTATGGATGGCATAGCTGCAATGGCAAAGATAAGAAGTATTTCAAATATTCCCGTTATTCTTCTTACGGCAAAGAGTGAAGATACTGACAAGGTGTTAGGACTTAATATCGGTGCGGATGATTATGTAACAAAGCCATTTAACCCTGTTGAGCTGATTGCAAGAGTCAGGGCACAGCTTAGAAGGTACATGCAGCTTGGCGGTGGAGGAAAACAGGATGCCAGTGACAAGCTTGTAATCGGAACCATTGAGCTTGATGACAGAAAGAAAATTGTTACGGTTGACGGCGAGGAGGTTTCACTTACGCCTACGGAATTCCAGATTTTGAAGCTTTTGATGAATAATCCGGGCAAGGTATTTTCTCCGAGAGACATATACAAGCTTGTGTGGGAGGATGCACCCATAGGAAATGAAAATACGGTTGCCGTACATATCAGACATCTTCGGGAAAAAATTGAAATTAACCCGTCGGAACCGAGGTATTTGAAAGTAGTCTGGGGACAAGGCTACAAATTAGAGGAGTGATTTGAATGAAAAAATTAAAGAAAAGTGGGTTGGCAAAGTTTGTGGCATGCCTGGTTATGTCGGTTGCAATCATTAGTGCAGTGGCATTTGCCCTTCTTGAAATATATATGTATAGTTATCGTCTTCAGGGAGAGGGTGCTTCGGAAAATATCAAGGAAAACGTAATAGAAAAAATTGCCGATGAGTACATGGCAGAAGTTATTTGGGGCTATTATAATGCTGTGGTTTCTGATAGTGTGCAGGAGATTGCATATTATGAAAAAAAGTTTAGTGAGGAAAACTCGAATATTGCTTTTTCAGTGGAACCTGTGCTGCCAAATAAGCGTCATTTACCATCATTGTCAAACTTTTTATGCAGCAATTACCAGTACAGCAAATATGATATTGTGTCTGTGCCAACGGCAAATGTTACAAAGAGCTTCGTATATTACGTGGGACGAAATGATACAGATTCTCTTTTAAGGGGTGATATTAGTGATGCTTCATTTTCCACTACTATAAATAATGTTAATGGGGAAGAAAATTATAATGTAAATGTATATGAGCCGGATATGGCAACGACCACGGTACAGACCACGGAGGAAAATAGCGGGAATGTGGCGACCACGGCTACAGAGGAAGCACGTTCGGATACGGGGATGGAGGATTTGACAGGAGCAAATCTGACAACGGAAGAGGTAAGTTATGAAGATGGTGAGTTTTCAAACAGAAATTTAGATGAATATTTATACACGGACGCATATACGTATTATAAATATTTTCATGGTTATGATGTCACGGGAAATCAGTATGAAATAGGGAATGATGGCTTTGTAACCGGCAATAATTCATATGTTGAGGATAGGAATTATGTTGCAAATAACGGCATTCATGCATTTCGGAGAGATGATGGAAAATGGTGCTATCTGGATATGGCTCCTGATTTTTGCACAGACTATAATAATTTCTTCTTAGAGGTTGATTCAAAATACGAGCAGTGGAGTTATACCGAGTATTTTGATAATGAAACTATGGCATACCATGTTGATGTGGAGGGAACAAATTATGCGGATGTTGAGGTGAATTATTATGTAAAATCCAATATTACCGCGAGTGACAGGTTTTATTATTCACCTGTAATAAGATATATAGATGTGGCAGTTGATAACGGGGTCACGATACTTGTAATTTCAATTTTGCTTATATTTGTACTTGGGGCATATCTTGTATCTGCCGCAGGGCACGGGAATGCATCTGATGAACTTTACTTATCATTTATTGATAAGATACCGTACGATATCATGCTTGCATTAATACCATGTGCGTTTATACCGGTCAGTATGGTGTGGGCAGGCCAGAGGTTTTATGGGGTACTTGGATGTGGGGCAGTAGCTTTTATTGTTCCGATTCTGCTTTATACGACAGCGGCAAGGATTAAGGTTGGCGGGTTGTTTAAAAATACAGTATGCTACAGACTGATGAAGCTTTTGTTTAAGGGTGTAAAAAAGCTTGTAAAAGCAATGGGACGCTGTATCAGGGTACTTTGGAATAATTTAAATTTATACGGCAAATATTTAGGCGTGTTTATTTTGGTAGCAGCATTGGAAGCATTTTCAATTTTGTGCGGAGCATTTGGTGCCTTTGCCGTGGTCTGGGTGCTGGAGAAGCTTGCATTTGGTGCCATACTGATTATCGTATGTATCAATTTGAGCAAGCTTAAGGATGCAGGAAAACGGATTGCAGGCGGAGAGATTGACTATGAAGTGAATACGGAAAAGATGCTTGGTGAATTTAAGCAGCACGGCGACAACCTAAACAGTATACAAAGTGGAATTTCAAATGCAGTTTCTGAGTCGTTAAAGAGCGAGCACATGAAGACGGAGCTTATCACAAACGTCTCCCATGATTTGAAAACACCGCTCACGTCAATTATTAATTATGTGGATTTGTTAAAGAAAGAAAAGCTTGATAACGAGACTGCAACGGAATATATTGAGGTTCTTGACAGACAGTCGGCACGATTGAAAAAGCTGATACAGGATTTGATAGATGCGTCAAAGGCATCTACAGGGAATGTTGATGTCACCCTTGAAAAAATGGGGGTGCAGGTCATCATAAATCAGGTGCTTGCGGAATTCGAGGATAAGCTTGCAAAAAGAGGAATCAGGGCAATTGTAAAATGTGAGGAAGAATATTATGTTATGGCGGACGGCAGGCTGCTGTGGAGGGTTATGGAGAACCTGATTAATAACATAGAAAAGTATGCACTGGATAATTCCAGAGTGTATGTGGATGTTGAAAACTGCAAAAACGGCTATGTCAGCGTAACATTTAAGAACATATCCCAAGATGAGTTAAACATCACAGGTGAGGAGCTTATGGAGCGGTTTGTGCGCGGTGACCGTTCAAGAAATACAGAGGGAAGTGGTCTTGGTTTATCCATAGCACGAAGTCTTATGGAATTACAAAAGGGACAAATTGAAATAATTGTTGACGGAGACTTATTTAAGGTTGTATTATTGTTAATAGTTGGCTAATGTGCCATTTACTACATAACTTTAACAATAAGGAGAACTTTATGGATATCTTTAATATTTTGTCCATGATAGGCGGACTTGCATTATTCCTTTATGGTATGCATGTCATGGGAGATGCACTTGCAAAGATGTCTGGAGGAAAGCTTGAGAAAATACTGGAGAAGCTTACGTCCAACAGACTGTCTGCCGTACTGCTGGGCGCTGGAGTTACTGCTGTTATACAGTCATCAGGAGCAACTACCGTTATGGTTGTAGGTTTCGTAAACTCAGGTATTATGAAGCTTAACCAGGCAGTGGGAATTATCATGGGTGCCAATATTGGTACGACTGTAACGTCATGGCTGCTTTCACTCACGGGAATTGAGGGCGGAAACCTCTTTGTACAGATGTTGAAGCCTACCTCTTTTACCCCTATACTTGCAGTTATTGGTGCTGTATTTGTAGTATTTTGTAAGAGTGAGAAAAAGCACAATTTGGGAACAATATTTCTTGGCTTTGCAATACTGATGTATGGAATGAATGCCATGAGTACGGCAGTGGAACCGCTTAAGGATGTTCCGGAGTTTACAAACATACTTACTAAGTTTACCAATCCGATACTTGGACTGCTTGTAGGAATTGTACTTACAACGATTATGCAGTCTTCATCGGTTTCCATCGGTATATTGCAGGCACTTTGCTCCACGGGAGCTGTGTCCTATGCACTTGCCATACCGATTATTATGGGACAGAATATAGGAAGCTGTACGACGGCAATCCTCTCAAGCATGGGTTCAAGCAAGGATGCCAAGAGGGCGGCAGCAGTGCACTTTTACTTTAACTTAATTGGAACTACTGTATTTATGATAGGCTTTTATGTTTCGAACATATTTGTACAGTATGGTTTTTTAAATATGGCAGCTAATCCGGCGGGGATAGCAGTTGTACACTCATTGTTTAATGTTGCGGCAACAATTGTGCTTTTGCCATTGTCAGGATTCCTCGAGTTTCTTGCCGTTAAGACAATCAAGGATAAGGATGATGATGTTGAGGTCAGGGACAATGTGCTTCAGCTTTTGGATCCTGTATTTCTTGACCGGCCTGCATTTGCAATTATGCAGTCAAGAAAGGTTGCTATCAAGATGGCTCACATTTCAAGAGAGGGTGTGCTGAAAGCCGTTTCCTTAATTGGAAGCTTTGATGAGCAAAAAGCACAGGATGTAAGGGATATTGAGGATTTGATTGACAGATATGAGGATGAGCTTGGCACTTATTTGCTTAGGCTCAGTAGCAAGGATTTGTCCAAGGAGGACAGTCACATATTGTCGGTGCTTCTTCATTCTATTGGAGATATTGAGCGTATCTCTGACCTTGCGGTTAACATTCTTTTGGGTGTGGAACAGATGCACGAAAAAGAGCAGAGCTTTTCAAAGAAGGCTATGGAAGAGCTTGCTGTATATGGACGTGCCCTGAGCGATATTCTGGATATGACGGTTTCGGCGTTAGAAAATAATGACAGAGAGATGGCAGCGATGGTTCAGCCGCTTGAAGACCTGATAGACGACCTGAATCAGGAGCTTAAGAGGAGACATGTTAAGAGACTTCGAAAAGGCAAATGTACCATTGAGCTTGGACTTAGCCTCTCAGACATTACTGATACCTATGAGCGTATTTCTGACCACTGTTCTAATATAGCAGTCTGCATCATTCAGGTTGAGGAGGATGAGATGGACGCCCACGGATACCGCAAAGAGCTTAAGACGGATGCATTGTGGTTTGAAAATCAGTACATTGCATTTGAGCAGAAGTATATTCTGCCAAGCAGCAAATAAATACGTTAAAATTTTACAGCCCATGAAACAGTTTTTACTGAAATTCATGGGCTGTTTTCATTTGTTTTTATTTATTTTGTGGTCATGCAAACTGGCTGTTATAAAGGGCTGCATATTTGCCATTTTTCAGCATCAGTTCATTGTGATTTCCCACTTCCTTAATATCCCCATCTTCCATATACAAAATCATGTCAGCATCACGTATAGTGGAAAGGCGGTGTGCAATAACAAAACTGGTGCGGCCTTTCATCAGTCGGGCCATTGCCTGTTGAATCAAAACTTCCGTGTGGGTATCTACGTTGCTGGTTGCCTCATCTAAAATCATAATTTCCGGGTCGGAGGCAATTGCGCGGGCAATGGTAAGAAGCTGTCGTTCGCCTTGGGAAATGTTTTCAGCCCCCTTTGCCAGTTCCATGTCATATCCGCCTGGGAGCGTTTTTATGAACGAATGGGCACAGGCGGATTTTGCCGAAGTGATAATCTTGTCTCTATCCATATTTTCTTCAGCATAACCAAGATTTTCGGCAATAGTTCCTTCAAAAAGCCATGTGTCCTGCAAAACCATGCCAAAACGGTTTCTCAGTTCTTCTCTCGACATGTCACAAATATTTACGCCGTCCACGGTAATTGCGCCGCCGTTGATTTCATAAAACCGCATCAGCAGATTAATCAGGGTCGTTTTGCCTGCACCTGTAGGTCCCACAATAGCCACCTTTTGACCTGGCTTCACTTCCAGATTGACACCATTCATCAGCATACGGTCAGGTGTATATCCAAATTGGACATTTTGGAAGGTTACACTGCCGGAACAATTTTTTGGAATGATACAATTTTCTTTTTCAGGCGTTTCTTCTTGGGCATCCAGTAAAGCAAAGATTCGGTCCCCAGCCGCCTTTGCTGCACCAAAGCTGCCTGCCATGCCTGCCAGTGATGAAAAAGGTTCTGCAAAACGACGGGTGTATTCCAGCATGGCCTGTACATTTCCCACTGTGATGAGCCCAC
Organism: uncultured Lachnospiraceae bacterium; assembly: GCA_947652735.1. Lineage (GTDB taxonomy): Bacteria > Bacillota > Clostridia > Lachnospirales > Lachnospiraceae > Coprococcus_C. Next base: position 16,329 of record CANTEG010000020.1, read on the forward strand.
CGATTGCACGGATACAACCTACAGCAGCACAAACAACATATCCCATATCATTCACCAGTGTGGTAATCGGGCTAACTGCACCAGCGGTTGTTTCTGCCTTGTAAGAACTGCTTTTCAATTCCTCATTCATGGCATGGAATCTTTGTTTTGCCCTGTCCTGATAACTGAAGGCTTGTACTACCTGTTGACCGTTATACATTTCTTCAATGTAGCCATTTAACTGACCAAGCAGTTCCTGCTGTTTTTCATAATGTCTGCCGCCTGACTTCATAACGCCTGCCGCGCTCAATAAGGACAGCGGCACCATTATTACAGGAATCAATGTCAGCTTCGGACTGATTGCAAGCATCATAAGCAGGATTCCCACGGCTGTAATCACCTGTGTGACAATAGAGGTGAGGTTTTGGCTGACAGTATTGTTAATTGTATCTACATCATTTGTGATGATACTGAGAATATCACCGTGTGTATGTGTATCATAATAATCCAGCTTTAATCTGTGCATTTTGCTGTCAATATCACTTCGGATTTCCCGCATGACATCTGATGTAATCTTTGCCATATGGAAGCCCTGTAAAAATGAGAAAAACTGTGATATAAGGTACAGGCATACCAGTGCTGCAAGCAGCAGAAGTATGGTTTCCCAGTAAAATACACCGTCTTTTATGCTGTCAAACAAGGTTGTTGTGACTTTACCAATAACGAACGGAGCCATTACCGTGAAAATCGTACTAATACAGGCGAATAGTAATACGAAAGACAGACGAAGACGATATGCTTTCATATATCCGAACAGTCGTTTAAATGTATTTTTTTTCATATCAGAGTGCCTCCTTTCCAAGCTGTATTTCTGCAATTTCCCGATAGAGCGGACAGGTTTGTAAAAGTTCATGGTGTGTGCCCCGTCCGACAATCATACCGTCATCTACTACAAGAATACGGTCAGCATCTAAAATGGTACTGACGCGCTGTGCAACCATGATGACGGCGGCGTCCCCCATAGCGGCTTTCAGATTCTTACGCAGTGTCTGGTCGGTTTTCATATCCAAGGCGGAAAAGCTGTCGTCAAACAGATAGATTTCCGGCTTTTTCATAACTGCCCTGGCAATTGCCATACGCTGGCGTTGTCCGCCTGACAGATTGGTCCCACCCTGGGCAATTGCGTCGTGATATCCATTTTGTTTTTTTATAATAAACTCCTCGGCACAGGCAATTTTTGCTGCCTCCTGCCAGTCCGATTCCAGTCCCGTGGCATTTCCGAAGTTTAGGTTAGAAGCGATGTCACCTGAAAACAGAACATTTTTCTGCGGCACATAGCCAATCAGGGAACGAAGCTCATCTACGGCATATTCCTTGGCATTGATACCGTCAATGAAGACTTCGCCAAATAAAGGGTCATACAGGCGTGGGATGAGCTTCAGTATGCTTGACTTTCCACGGCCTGTACCACCAATGATTGCCGTAACTTCACCCGGATGTGTTTCAAAGCTGATATCTTTCAAAATAGGTTCTGGTGCACCAGGATACGCAAATGTTACATGACGGAATTCCACTGTGGAACGAAGTGGGCGGTCTTCTAAGGCAAGCCTGCCATCACGAATATCCGTTTCAGTCTCTAATATTTCCGCAATTCTGTTGGAACAGGCATATGCGGTAGGAAACATCATAATGACAAGGGCAAGCATCATAACAGACATTAGTACCATACTGATATACTGGCTGTTTGCCACTAATGAACCGACCTCCATCGCACCTGTTTCAACATAATGTGCACCAAGTCCTAGCACCATTGCCGTGGTTACGCCGAAGATTACATTAATTACAGGTAGCAAAAGACTTGTGATTCTGCCTGAAATCATTGCTGTTATGGCATAATCCGTATTTGCTTCATTAAACCGTTCGCTCTCAGCCTTTTGTTTGTTAAAAGCACGGATGACACGTACGCCCTCTAAGGATTCAAGGAATAGCTGATTGATTTTGTCAATCTTTTTTCGAAGCTTTACGGAATAGCGGGAAGCCAGCAAAATTACGATGCCGCATCCGATTAGCAATACAGGAATTGCAACGTTTAGCACTGAGCTTACCTGACCGCCAGTGGCCGATGAAAAGATTAGCCCTGCTACCGCCATCATAGGGGCAAGGATACCGATGCGTAGCAGCATGGTGAGGAAATTCTGTACATTGGTAATATCTGATGTACTTCGAGTCACTAAACTGGCAGTACCGAACCGGTCAAGCTCAGCAGCAGAAAAGCTTTGCACCTTTTCAAAAACCAGCCGCCGAAGTTCAGCTGCAAAATCTGTGGAAATACGGGAAGCAATCCGCACAGATAGAAAATTAACAATACAGGCAAGCACTGTAATGCCTGCCATAACAGCAGCGAGCATCAGCACAATTCTGTTGGAGGACTCCGATACGCCGTTGTTAATCATTTGGGCAAGCAGTGAGGGAAGCATCATTTCCCCAACTGCCGCGGATAAAACAAGAACAGACAATAGTAAAATCTGTTTGCTTTTTAATTTAGCCTTTGAAAAAATTGTTTTCATATAAATTCTCCTTTCGTATTTTTTCATGTAAGCAGGTTGATATTTTCTTGTATGTGTGTTATTGTAAACCGTACAGTAACTGTAAAGTCAAGAGGTTGATGATGAAAAATAAAAAATTTATATATACTACGGGACAGTTTGCAAAGCTCAACGGAATTAATAAACGCACGTTGCATTATTACGATGAGATAGGTTTGTTTTCTCCTGAATTTAAGGGAGAAAACGGATACCGTTATTACACATGCTTTCAGATGGTGCAATTGGAGCTTATCATTGCATTCCGAAAAATGGGATTATCCATTGAAGAAATTCTTCGCTATCAGCAGAAACCTTCGGATGATTCCTTTTCGGAGTTAATTGTAGAAAAGAAGCAGCTAATCGATAAATCAATACAGGAGCTTTTGAACACAAAATCTTTTTTAGAACAAAAGTCAGCTAAGCTCTCCTTAAGTCTTACGGCGGAACACGGAAAGATAGAAGCTATTACACTTCCTGAGCAGCGCATTATGCTCAGCAACCCTATTACAGGAGCTTATGATGACAATGATTTTGCAGTTGCAGGAGATTTTTCCCTGCGGTTGAAATCCGCGTTTGGTCTCTATGATAATTTTGGGAGCCGTATTCTTGCCAAACGTATTATGGACAAAGATTATTATCATTATGAATGTTTTTTTGCCTATAGTATGCAGAATAGGGAGTTATATGATGAAGTAATACCTGCCGGTACTTATCTGCGGACGTTTTGTGTCGGAGGATGGGAGAAACTGGGGGAGGTATACCGCATGGTATGCGATTTTGCAGAGAAAAACAATCTGGAGCTGATAGGGTATGCTTACGAGGAAGGGTTGAATGAAATGTCTCTCCAAAACCGTGATAATTATGTCACAATGATTACTATTGGTTATAGGTTGGCTTCGAATTGAATTTTACATCGTCTTATTGATGAATGGTAGATAATGTTCTTTTACTTGACAACTTTTCTTGTCATCTATATAATAACGATGACAAGAAAAGTTGTCATTTTCAATTGCTTTATTAGTATGACAAAAGCGGAGGTGCGTATGCCGTTAAATAACAAGTTAAAGGAATATCGGGCGAAGCTTGGGGTAAACCAACAGCAGATGGGTGCACTGGTTGATACGTCAAGGCAGACAATCAGCCAGATAGAGCGTGGGGATTATTCGCCATCCGTCACACTTGCCTTAAAGATTGCAAAGGTATGTAACGCGTCTGTTGAGGATATATTTCAATATGAGGAGGATGAAAAATGAAACAGGAACAGTCAGATACACAAAAGACAATAAGTGAGTATGAGGAAAAGAACAGGCAGGAAGATAAAAAGTCATTCAAGCCTTTTATAATTATTATGGTGATATGCTTTGTTGTAGGAATCGGGGCAGGAAAGACGACACATATTATCGAAGATAATTTGGAAGCAATCAGGGCAGCCGTAGAGCAGGCTGAGGTTGTGCTGGCATATGTCCTGCCGTCAATCTTTTTATTTATTAATATAGCAGAGTTTGCTCTCGTGTTAGGAATTGTGAAAAGACAGGAGAAACGGTTGAAGGAGTGGGATGGAGAGGATGAAGAAATTCTTGATGATATTGAAAGAAAGTTGGATTTTCCATTAAACGTTACAAATGCAGTACAAATATTGGGATTGTTTCTTTTTGCCGCTTGTATCCATATTGATATATCTGTGGAGTTGCCCAAGCTCCATGAGAATATAATTTTTTGGGTTATCATAATAGATTTGATGGCAAGTCTTATTATATGTACTATGTTTCAGAAGAGAATGGTCAATCTCGTCAAGGTTATGAATCCGGAAAAGAACGGAAGCATATTTGATGTGGATTTTAATAAAAAATGGGAAGAAAGCTGTGATGAGGCACAAAAGATGGTCATGTACAGGTCATCCTACAAGGCATTTCGTGTGTCAAACATGATGTGCTGCCTACTGTGGGTGATAGGAATTGTGACGGACTTTGCATTTCATACAGGGCTGTTTCCGATAGCTATTGTACTGCTGATATGGCTGGTCCAGCTGCTTGTTTATTCCAAGGAGTCAACAAGGCTTGAACGAGGCGGAAAGTAAAAGCCGTAAAGAACACAGGCACGGCAATTGATTGGGTTCAGTTTGGTTTGATGTAATTAAACACTTACAAAATGTAAAAAAAAAAACCCATTATGTAAAAAATATTTGACATTTGCTATTGACACACGAGTAGGATGGTAGTATTATGTTCTCACAGTAAGAGACGCAAAAATATAGAGCTGAGCAATGCAAGTGGAAAAATAGCACTGCTCATAGCTACAAATTTTGCTTGAAAGAGGTGTGGGACATATGAGTGACTATTCAACAGGTTTTTTCGTCGGGCTTCTCTTTGCGTGGATTGTCATATTTATCAATGCAGCTTACAGGAGTAGGAAACACGGGGAAAGAAACGATGATTACGATGAGCGGCAGATGCTTGTCAGGTACAGGGCATATCAGTATTGCTTTTTTTTAATGATAGTATTTCTTGCATGTACCTGTCTGGTGGAAAGCGTTCTGGATAAGCATATCATAGATACCGATGCGGTAGCCATCATCGGTATTTGTTTAAGCGTTGGAGTACATGTATGCTATTGTATATGGAATGAGGGGTATTTCCTCCCCTTAAATAATAACCGCAAGTCATTTTTTATACTGACGGTGGCAACCGCAATACTTTTTATTTCATTTTCCATACAGTCTGTTCAGCAGGGAACGATAATTGTGGATGGTGTGCTTACGGGAAATTGTATGGAACTTGCGTGTGCAGTTTTGTTTACTACAGTATGTATCGTATTTTTAATCAAGCGTATTGTGGATAAGAAAGAGGATGAGCAGCAATGAAGAATTTAAGGTTAAAATCTGCAAGGGCTGCTCTGGATATGTCACAGCAGGATTTGGCAAACAGGGTAAACGTTTCGAGGCAGACGATTAATGCCATTGAAAAGGGTGATTACAATCCGACGATTAAGCTTTGTATTGCTATTTGCAGGGAGTTGGATAAAACATTGGATGAGTTGTTTTGGGAGTAATGTAAAATATATAAATTACATTTTATATAAGCAAGTGAAAGGAGAAAGCGATGGAACTTAAGCTTACAAACATTAAGAAAAGCTTTGAGGACAAAGAAATTTTGCATGGCATAGGATTTTCCGTACAAAGCGGCAGGGCACTTGGACTGTTGGGAAGAAATGGTGCAGGAAAAACAACTACCATAAGAATTATTATGGATGTTTTCAGGGCAAACGAGGGAGAGATAACACTGGATGGAGAAAAATTTGTGCCGAAGAGCAGCCAGATTGGATATCTCCCGGAGGAGAGAGGTCTTTATCCGAAAAAGACGGTTACGGAGCAGATGGTATACCTTGCCATGCTGAGAGGAAAAAACAAAAAAGAAGCGTTGGAGAGTACAAAGAAATGGCTGAAGAAGCTTGATGTCATAGAATATGAAACTAGAAAGCTGGATACGCTCTCAAAGGGAAATCAGCAGAAGGTGCAGCTTGCAGCCACCCTTGTCGGGGAGCCGCAGATTGTTATTCTTGATGAGCCGTTCAGTGGTCTTGACCCTGTCAATGCGCAAATACTTAAGGATGTCATCAGGGAGCTGATTGCGGAGGGCAGAATCGTAATTTTCTCAAGCCACCAGATGAGCTATGTTGAGGAATTTTGTGAGGATATTGTGATTATTGACCACGGTGATGTTGTACTTTCGGGCAATCTTGATGAGATAAAAACGGAGTACGGAAAGGGCAGAAGAATTGTATGTGCAAACAATCTTACACTGAATGAGCTGAAAGGCATATGTGAGAACAGGCTGTCAGATAAGGTGACTGTACATGATGTCAATAAGCACTATGTCATATTAAATATTAAAGACGGTGTGAACCAGTGGCAGATTTTGGATGCATTCAGGGAAAATAACGTGGACATTAAAACCTTTGGCGCTTATGAGCCTGCATTGAACGATATATTTGTTGCAAGAGTAGGCGAGGAGGAAGCCGAGGACGAAAACGAAAATAAAGACGAGGAACAGCCGAAGAAAAAGGGTCTGTTCGGACGGAAAAACTAGGAGAGGAGGTATACGGACATGAAAAGTTTTGGAACAATATTAAAATTTGAGTTGGCAAATTATTTTAAAAGTAAATCTTATATCATATCAACGCTGCTGATTTGTCTTGTATGTGCGGTCATTATGTTTGTACCGAGATTTATCAATACAGATAAATCTTCCAAAAATGACAAGGAAGTTTCAGGTTCGGCAGACAATGAAGAAAACAAAGATGGAAAAGATGACGAAGTGACATACATGGCACTTTATGATGCGGGTGGAATTGTTGACATGGAGCTCCTGAAAGGATATTTCGGAGAGACAGAGTTTAAAATCTGCGACAGCGAGGATGCCGTAAAATCACTGGTTGCAAGTGAGGAAGCAGAGGCAGGATATGTTGTTAAGGCATATGATGACTACGATTATTATGTATTTAACCGCGGCATGTTTGACGAAAACACGGAAATATTTACGGAAGTCATGGAAATGTCTGCAAAAAAGAAATACTGTGAGGTAAATAACCTTGATAAGGACGAGTTCCTTGCACTTGAATATCTGCAGGTAAATGTAAACGAAAATGTACTTGGAAAGGACAGTGTATCAAATTACTTCTACTGCTATATTCTTATCATTTTAGTATTTATGATAATCGTAATGTATGGAACAACAATCGCAACGGGGGTAACAAATGAAAAGAGTAACCGTTCCATAGAGATACTTGTTACAAGTACATCATCAACGGCACTTTTGTTCGGTAAGGTTTTTGCGGGTGCAATAGCAACCGTATTCCAGGTGGGTCTGATAGGCGGCAGTCTTCTTGGCTCCTACCAGGTAAATAAGTCATACTGGTCATTTGATATCGGACAATTCCTGAATATACCTTCGAATGTTGTTATTGCGTTTGCAATATTCGGAATTGGCGGCTTCCTGTTCTATGCATTTATGTACGGAGCACTTGGAGCACTTGTTTCTAAGATTGAGGATTTGAACAAATCCGCAGGAACAGCACAGATGCTTGTTATGATTGTCTATTTTATAACGCTGATACAGCTTTCTAACATAGATGGTGTGGCAATGAAAGTATGTTCCTTCCTGCCGTTTTCCTCATACAGTGCAATGTTTGCACGAGTGGCTATGGGAAATGTTGCAACATGGGAGGTAGTCTTGTCGGCTGTTATACTTTATGCATCCGTGGTTGTCATGGGTATCATCGGAGGAAAAATCTTCAGGGCGTCCACTCTTAGATATGGTAATCCGATTAAGCTTACAACAGCTTTAAAGGGTCTGAAAAAGAGCGAGTAAAAATTCTCTTATATAATAAAAGGTGCTTTCGTATGTTGCATACGGAAGCACCTTTTTTATATCCATCCACCGTCAAATTTTACAACCTCGCCAGTAAAGTAAGGTGGCATATCAAGAATACCCTTTATAAATGCAGCAGCTTCTTCGGGAGCTGCCATTTTTCCGTAAGGGATTTCCTCAGCAAGCTGTGCCTTTTCTTCTGGTGTCAGATGGCTGTTCATTTTTGTGTCGACCGCTCCAAGGGCAATTGCATTTACGGAAATATTACTTGGTGCAAGCTCCTTGGCAAGTGCTTTGGAAAAGCTGTTGACTGCACCCTTTGCAGCCGAGTACGCAACCTCACAGGAGGCACCCGCAAGCCCCCATACGGATGAAATATTTATGATTTTACCGGCTTTTACGTGTACCATATGAGGAACAACGCAGTGGCAGGTGTTATATATGGAGGTGAGATTGGTTGACATAATATTAGTCCACAATTCAGGTGTCACATCGGTTAAAAGTCCTATATGAGAGATACCTGCGATATTTACAAGGGCATCTATGCCGCCTGCCTCTTTAAAAACAGTGTCAACCATATTGGAGACAAAATTGTAATCGCCTACATCACCAATAAATTTACGGCATACACATTTTTTACTTTGTTGCAGCGTATCTTGTATCTGTTGTTCTTGATAAGGTGTGTTGTTTTCTGTTTTAGTTTTATCTGTCATAATGTCTGCTTCAAGCTCTGACAGCTTTTCGGAATTTTTATATCCGCATATTGCAATGTAGTCATAGTTTGTGGAGACACATTTTGCAAGGGCACCACCGATTTCGCCAGATGCTCCGGTTATAATAATTGATTTCATGTTATACCTCATTATTTTTATATAAAAATTCATTATTTATATATACGATTCTTTGGAAACCTGCTAAGATATGAACTGCAGTGCCAAAGGCACTTTGTTCTTCAATATCCCTTACATGATATATATAATCAAAAATACTGTCAAGCATAGGATTCGTAATGCAATAAATATTATAGTATGCTATAATATTTCAAGATGTATTATACAAAATTAGTTGTGAGTAAAGCTCTATATTTAGCGTGTGTTTTATCCGGTTGAAAAAAGGAGGCATTACATGAAGAATATTCAAATTTATTATCCAAAAAAATATGATGGTGAGGGCTATACAAAGGTAAAAGACAATATATATAAAACTGTACAGATTTATGAGGAAAATGATACGTCGCTTTCTCTGAAAGGTATAACTGATGAAGCTTTATTGGAGAAGCTTCGCAGCATGGCTGAATGGAAGCAGGGGGAACGTGAAATTGAGCGTGATGCGGGAACGCTTATCATTTGGTATGATGGAAAAAAATATTATAAATATCCGGATGATGAAGAAACCATATATGAAAACCTGCATAATGCGTCGGGAGAAGCCATATATGTGACATCCTTTATGTTTGAGCAGGAACCGGAATTTGGCGAGAACGAGCCGTTCGTCACTGATATATCCCAATATCCGCTGGAAGATATATTAGACGAGTTTTTTTGCTATGTTACTGATTTTTATGAGGATGAAAACGCAGATGATAAGGTTTATTCTTATGTGGAATTTGCCAGTGAGGACATTTCGGATATAGAAAAGTTGTTATCCATAGTCGGAAAGCATGTTTATAATAAGGAAGAAGGGGAATACATAAAGCTGGTTATTGAGTAGAATGTTATTTTTCGTGAAATTGTAAATTTAAAATTACGCTTGATTTATGCCTGCAAATTGTGAATGCGTCTTGTGAACAGTAAATGTTAGGGAAAAAGGTTGAAAATATAATTTGTATTTGTTATACTGTCAAAAGTGACAAGGAGATAGTTTGGAGGTTCATATGAAGAAACAAAGTCCGGTAGGTCTGTTTTTCGCAATTTTGCTGAGAGCGGCCGTTATTATATTAGGAGTTGCAATAATTGCATTTGGTATATTTTTTCTCACAAAGGTTGCAAAGGATGGAAAAAAGCAAAAGGATGCACCAATTACAACGGCGGGCGACCATTTGATTACAGATGCCGAGGGACATGATGACCTTATCATAAACCCTGAGGAAGATACTTCTGAGGATACAGAGGAATCTACGGAGGCAGTATCAGAATCCTTTGACAAGAACATATTGGTGTTAAATAGTACAAACACGACAGGTCTTGCAGGAAGATGGTGTGGCAGGCTGAACGAAAAAGGATATGCAAACACGGAGGCGGCAGACTATTCCGATACACAGGAGCACACAAGAATCGTGGCAAGAGAGGAAGGCGTCGGTAAGGACTTGCTCCAGTATTTTGACAATGCGACCTATGAGGTAGGTGTGGTAACAGAGGGAACAGCGGCATCCGTTGAAGGCAAGGATATTGTTATTATTATCGGAACCGCGGATGATGACGGACAGTAGAAGCAAAAATTATGCTGATTTATTCTGAATAAATATTAAAAAATTCTTCATAATTAAAGTTATGAAGAATTTTTTTATGGGAAAATTGAGTAAATATAATGAGCCTGTTATGATTATCATAGGGACATTTTTGATGGCGATGGCGGTAGTAAGTTTTTTTGACGTTATGGGTGTCGTTGTAGGAGGAGCATCCGGTATTGCAATTATTGTAAAGGCTATTTTAGATGTTCCCATGTGGATTATAAGTGCACTGCTTAATATTCCGCTGTTTATCGTAGGGTTTAAAAGGCTGGACAGGGAAATGTTTTACAGAACCCTGTTTGCTACTATAATGCTTATCATATTTTTGGGTGCGCTGCCTAAGTTTGATATTTTGACAGGCGACATGCTGGCGGACATTATTGCGGGTGGAACATGCATGGGAATTGGGCTTGGCCTTGTGTTTTGCAGCTATGCATCCTCAGGCGGAACCGACCTGCTTGCAACTTTAATCAATCAAAGGGTACGTTATATTTCCATACCGAAGGTTCTGGCAATTGTGGACGCTGTCATTGTGGTGGCAGGTGCAGGTACATTTGGTGTAAAAAAGGGAATATATTCCCTCATAGGTATTGCGGTTGTGACAAAAATGTCTGATTATATGATAGAAGGACCAAACAGGGCAAAGCTTCTTTATGTTATCTCTGACAAAGAATCGGAGATTGTAAATTATATTGTAAATACATTGAAAAGAGGTGCGTCTTTCATTGATGTAAAGGGAGCCTTTACAAATGAAGAAAAGCAGATGATAATGTGTGTCTTGTCAGGAAAAGAAATCGTAAAAGTCAAGCAAATTATTTATAAAATGGATGAAAAGGCACTCTGCTTTGTGGGTGATATCAGGGAAGCATTTGGTGAAGGTTTCACAAAGTTTAGGGGGTAGACACCTAGTAATTTTTGGTTAAAATAGATAAAAAAAATGTCGAAAAATAATTCATATACAAATTAGACAATAATTTTTAGTCTTCTTTGGTGAATAGTAATATGGCTTTTGGAAATGGATTGTTGTAAAATTATCACATCATAAGTCAGAAAAACTTTAGCTAATCTAAGGAGGAAAATTATAATGGCTAGTTTATCACTTAAGAATATTTACAAGATTTACCCAAATGGTTTCAACGCTGTTAAGGATTTCAATCTTGAAATTGATGATAAGGAATTCATTATCTTTGTTGGACCATCAGGATGTGGTAAGTCTACAACACTTCGTATGATCGCAGGTCTCGAAGACATCAGCTCAGGTGAGTTGTGGATTGGAGATAAGATGGTTAACGATGTAGAGCCTAAGGACAGAGATATTGCGATGGTATTCCAGAACTACGCTCTGTACCCACATATGTCAGTTTATGATAACATGGCATTTGGTCTTAAGCTCAGAAAAGTTCCAAGTGAGAAGATTGACAAGGCAGTACATGAGGCTGCTAAGATTCTCGATATCGAGCATCTTCTTGACAGAAAGCCTAAGGCTTTATCAGGTGGACAGAGACAGCGTGTCGCTATGGGACGTGCAATTGTTCGTGAGCCAAAGGTATTCCTTATGGATGAGCCACTTTCAAACCTTGATGCAAAGCTTAGAGTTCAGATGCGTGTTGAGATTTCAAAGCTTCATCAGAGACTTCAGACAACAATTATCTACGTTACACATGACCAGACAGAGGCTATGACACTTGGTACAAGAATCGTAGTTATGAAGGATGGTATTGTACAGCAGGTAGATACTCCACAGAACCTTTATGACAATCCATGTAACTTATTCGTTGCAGGATTCATGGGTATGCCACCTATGAACTTCATCGATTGTAAGGTTGTTAAATCAGGTTCAGATGTGCTTCTTATGTTTGGTTCTCATTCAATCAAGGTTCCTGATGCTAAGGCTTCTAAGCTTATCGCAGGTGACTTTATTGACAAGGAAGTTGTTCTCGGAATTCGTCCTGAGGATATACATGATGAGCAGCTCTTCATTGAGTCATCACCAGAGAGCGTAATTGATGCAAGAATTAATATCTACGAAATGTTAGGTGCAGAAGTTTACCTGTACTTCACAATTGACCAGTTTGATATTACTGCAAGAGTTAACGCTCGTACTACAGCTAGACCTGGAGATACTGTACAGTTTGCATTTGACCTTAGCAAAGTACATATCTTTGATAAGGATACTGGAGAGGTTGTAGCTAACTAGTAGTTAATTTTAATTAAAATGTAAGTTATTTGAGGAAATGCATATTTTGTGCATTTCCTCTTTTTTGGTTTGATAGGAAACATTGCTTGTTCTTGCAACATTTTGCTATAAATGGGTTGACAATATGAAATTTGTCTATTAAAATAAAATCGTAACAAATCGTAATACAATTGTAATAAAATTTAAAGAAAATGTAAGAAAGAGGCTTGGGGCAGAATGGATAATGCTATAGGAGGGAGAATATGCACAAGGTTATAAAAACAGCCGTGACATTTGCACTTGTTGCTGCAATTGGGCTGTCAAATGTTACATATGTTAAGGCAACCAGTATATCTGATTTGCAGGAAGAAAAGAAAGAAAATGAGAGTAAAAAAGAGGAGGCTGAGGGAATTTTAAGCCAGCTTGAGCAGGAGCAGCTTGGTATCAAGGAAGCCATTAAAGAGCTGGATGACAAGGTTTCTGAATATAACACGCAGATTGTAGAACTTGAGGCTCAAAGGGTTGAGCTTGAGAGTGAGATTGAGACTACGCAGAAAGAGCTTGAGGATGCGCAGGAAGATGAAAAAAAGCAGTACGAGGCAATGAAGCTTAGAATCCAGTATGCATATGAAAATGGAAACGTTGATTATATGGATACCTTGTTTTCATCCTCAGATGTTGCTGACATGGTAAATAAATCTGAATATGTTGACCAGATTTATAAGTATGATGCCAAAATGCTTGCAGACCTTATTTCCATAAGGAAGCTTATCGCAGATGCAGAGGCAAAGCTGGAAAGTGACCTTGATGCTGTCAGGGAAATAGAGGCAGAGGTAAGCGAAAGTAAGGAAGCACTTGAGATTGTCATAGACGGTAAGGAAAAACAGGTTGCAAACTATGGAGCATCCATTGACCAGTATGAGGCTATGGTAGCGGAATATCAACAAGCCATTGAGGAAGTAGATGCTGCCATTGCAGAGGCAGAAAGGAAAGCAGCAGAGGAAGCCGCAGCAGGAAACGGCAACACAATTTATTATACAGGCGGAGCACTTGGATGGCCTGTAAACGGTTATTACGGTATTTCCTCCTATTTTGGACCAAGAGATTTACTTGGAATGTCGTTCCATCATGGCATGGACATTCCGTGCCCGACAGGAACACCAATTATTGCCTGTGAATCAGGTACTGTTATAACGGCAACATGGAATTATTCTCTTGGAAATTATGTTGTGATTGACCACGGCGGCGGAATGACTACAGTGTACGGACATAACAGTGCATTTGCAGTATCAGCAGGAACAGTTGTCTCCAAGGGGCAGGTTATCGCATATGCAGGCAGTACGGGGGTGTCAGAAGGACCTCACTGTCATATAGCTGTCAGAATAAACGGGAATTATGTTGATCCACTGCCGTATTTGCAGTAGTTGATGATAAATTTGTTTAAATTGTGAATTATTGGAGGAAATGTATATTTTTATGCATTTCCTCTTTTTTTTTTTTGCATTATAATGTAAAATATACTCTATGTGGTTGGTTTACGATAATTAATTAACATAATAACGAATGGAACAAAGTGCCTTTGGCACTGTAGCTCGAATCTTAGCAGGCTTCGTAAGAAGCGTGCCTATAGGAAACGCAGTTTCCTATAATATAAATAAGTTGACAATAGTTGACACGTTTGTTACAATGTGCTTGTAACAAATTGTAACACTTTTGTAACAAAATTCAAAAGGAGTGATACGATGATTTCAAATCAGATACTACAGGATACTATTGATGGGATTAAATCGATTACGCGTACTGATTTGTGTGTTATGGATACGGAAGGAAAAAGCCTTGCATCGACCATAAGGGATACGGAAGCTTATGAGGATGCTGTTGTTGCTTTTGCTGATTCACCGGCAGAAAGCCAGGTTATGATGGGCTTTCAATTTTTCAAGGTGTACGATGAAAATGAGCTGGAGTATGTGATTCTTGCTAAAGGTGAAGCTGAGGATGTTTACATGATTGGCAAGGTCGCTGCTTTTCAAATTCAAAATCTTCTTGTTGCATATAAAGAGAGATTTGACAAAGACAATTTTATAAAAAATCTTCTTTTGGATAATCTTTTGCTTGTTGACATTTACAACAGGGCAAAAAAGCTTCATGTTGAGACGGATGCAAGAAGAATCGTATTCATAATTGAAACAAAAAATGAAAAGGACACCAATGCCCTTGAGACAGTCAGAACATTATTTTCAAGTAAGACAAAGGACTTTATAACTGCTGTTGATGAGAAAAACATTATTCTTGTCAAGGAGGTTAAGCAGAGCGAGAACTATGATGACATGCAGAAAACTGCAAAGGTTATTGTTGATATGCTCAATACAGAGGCTATGTCTTCCGTGAATGTAGCGTACGGAACGATTGTAAATGAGATTAAGGAGGTTTCGCGTTCATACAAGGAAGCGAAGCTTGCACTTGATGTAGGAAAGATATTTTATAATGGCAGAAAGATTATTGCGTACAGTAATTTGGGAATAGGAAGACTGATTTATCAGTTGCCGATACCGCTTTGTAAAATGTTTATAAAAGAAATTTTCGACGGTAAATCACCAGACGAATTTGACGAGGAAACAATTACAACTATCAATAAATTCTTTGAGAACAGTCTGAATGTATCAGAGACATCAAGACAGCTTTACATTCACAGAAACACGCTTGTTTACAGGCTTGATAAGCTGGAGAAAAGTACAGGGCTTGATTTAAGGGTGTTTGAGGATGCCATTACATTTAAGATTGCGCTTATGGTAGTAAAGTACATGAAATATATGGAGTCGTTGGACTACTAAGCTTTTTGCTTATGCCAGTGACATACAGGTAGGAGAATATTATGATATCATTAGAAAATGTTAAGATGAGATATCCGGGAGGGAAAACATACGCACTCAATGACATCAATTTTAAAATAGAAGATGGAGAGTTTGTGTTTATTGTGGGCTCCAGTGGTTCGGGAAAAACAACCCTTATGAGACTTTTGCTGAAGGAGCTTGAACCTACATCAGGGAACATAACGGTGGCGGATATTAACTTTAACAGGCTTAAGAGGAGAAATATTCCTAAATTCAGAAGAAGAATCGGGGTTGTCTTCCAGAATTTCCGTCTGCTTAAGGACAGAACAGTTTATGAGAATGTGGCATTTGCACAAAGAGTTATCGAGGTTCCCACAAGGTACATACGAAGACAGGTTCCGGCAATGCTTACCTTGGTAGGACTTGCAGATAAGTATAAATCATATCCGAAACAGCTTTCCGGTGGTGAGCAGCAGAGAGTTGCATTGGCAAGGGCACTTGTGAATAAGCCGGAGATTTTGCTTGCCGATGAGCCGACAGGTAACCTTGACCCGAAAAATTCATGGGAAATTATGAAGCTGTTGGAGGACGTAAATAAAAAGGGTACCACGGTTGTGGTTGTAACCCATAACAAAGAGATTGTCAATATGATGAAGAAAAGGGTTATTACTCTCAAAAAGGGAGAAATAATAAGTGATGAACAAAAGGGTGGATATATAGATGAGGATTAGTTCAGTATTATACAGCATCAGGCAGGGCTTTAAAAATATAAGAAGAAATCTTTTGTTCTCACTGGCATCGGTAGGAACAATTGTGTCGTGTCTGTTCCTGTTTGGAATTTTTTATTGTGTAATCGTTAATTTCAGGTCTGCAATGACGGATTTGCAGAATACAGTTACTATATCAGTATTTTTTGATGAAGGTATTTCGGATGAAAATATTACTTTGATAGGACAGCAGATTAGGCTTCGTGATGAGATAAATACAATGGATTTTGTATCGGCTGATGAGGCGTGGGAGAAGTTTGCAAAGGAAAATTACGAGAATTATGAGGCGGCAATGGAGGCTTTTGCAGGTGACAATCCCCTTAAGAACAGTGCATCCTACAAGATAACGCTTAAAAATCTTGATAAACAGGCTGAGTTTGTTAATTACCTTAAGGAGTTGAACGGTGTAAGAAGTGTGTTAAGTTCTGAGGTAACGGCAGATGGTATCGCAGCGCTTAACAGCGTGGTAACATATGCATCAATTGGAATTATTGTGATTCTGCTTTTGGTTTCCGTATTCCTTATCAGTAATACAATCACAATTGGTATCACGGTCAGAAAGGAAGAAATTGCCATTATGAAGCTGATTGGTGCAACGAACTTCTTTGTAAGAGCACCATTCATTGTGGAAGGAATTACCATTGGACTTGTGGGGTCACTTTTGCCTATAATATTAGTATACTTTATGTATGATAATGTTGTTGCATATGTTATAGGCAGATTTGCAGTAGTAAAGAATTTATTTGCGTTCGTACCTATAAGTGAACTTTTCGCGGTGCTTATTCCGGTTTCCATTATTATAGGTATTGGACTTGGTCTTGTTGCCAGCGTTCTTACAACGAAAAAGCATCTTAAGGTTTAAGGAGGTATTCATATGCGCAAGGTTATAAAAACAGTTGTGACATTTGCACTTGTTGCTGCAATTGGGCTGTCAAATGTTACATATGTTAAGGCAACCAGTATATCTGATTTGCAGGAAGAAAAGAAAGAAAATGAGAGTAAAAAAGAGGAGGCTGAGGGAATTTTAAGCCAGCTTGAGCAGGAGCAGCTTGGTATCAAGGAAGCCATTAAAGAGCTGGATGACAAGGTTTCTGAATATAACACGCAGATTGTAGAACTTGAGGCTCAAAGGGTTGAGCTTGAGAGTGAGATTGAGACTACGCAGAAAGAGCTTGAGGATGCGCAGGAAGATGAAAAAAAGCAGTACGAGGCAATGAAGCTTAGAATCCAGTATGCATATGAAAATGGAAACGTTGATTATATGGATACCTTGTTTTCATCCTCAGATGTTGCTGACATGGTAAATAAATCTGAATATGTTGACCAGATTTATAAGTATGATGCCAAAATGCTTGCAGACCTTATTTCCATAAGGAAGCTTATCGCAGATGCAGAGGCAAAGCTGGAAAGTGACCTTGATGCTGTCAGGGAAATAGAGGCAGAGGTAAGCGA
The DNA here is from genome assembly GCA_947652735.1 of uncultured Lachnospiraceae bacterium. Classification (GTDB taxonomy): domain Bacteria; phylum Bacillota; class Clostridia; order Lachnospirales; family Lachnospiraceae; genus Coprococcus_C. Next base: position 33,934 of record CANTEG010000020.1, read on the forward strand.
AAGTAAGGAAGCACTTGAGATTGTCATAGACGGTAAGGAAAAGCAGGTTGCAAACTATGGAGCATCCATTGACCAGTATGAGGCTATGGTAGCTGAATACCAGAAGGCCATCGAGGAAACTGATGCAGCCATAGCGGAGGCAGAAAGAAAAGCGGCAGAGGCAGCCGCAGCCGCTGCGGCAGCAGGAAACGGTAATACGGTTTATTATACGGGTGGAGCAATCGGATGGCCTGTAAATGGCTATTATTACATTTCCTCCTATTTTGGTCCAAGAGATTTGCTTGGAATGTCATTCCATCATGGTGTTGATATTCCTTGTCCGACAGGAACCCCAATTGTTGCAAGTGAGTCGGGAACGGTCATTACGGCAGGATGGAGTTACTCTCTCGGAAATTATGTAGTTATAGATCACGGCGGCGGAATGACTACAGTATATGGACATAACAGCTCATTTGCGGTATCAGCAGGAACGGTAGTTTCAAAGGGGCAGGTTATAGCGTATGCGGGAAGCACGGGACAGTCAACAGGTCCGCACTGTCATATAGCTGTCAGAATAAACGGTAATTATGTGGATCCATTACCGTACTTACAATAATTAGAGGAGCGATTATATTGTTTAAAAAGAAATTATTAGCGGGTGGTTTGGTTTTAGCACTTGCACTTTCGGCAGTCGGATGTTCATTTACAGGTGACAACGGCGGTGGCGGCAGCATAAATATAGAGACGGATTCAGGTAAAACAAAGGCTGCTGAAGATAAAAAGGAGTACCAAAATGTATCTGACATGCTTGATGACAGGGATGTGCAGAAAAAAATAGACGAGATTAACAGATACATAGACGCATATTTTTACTTTGACAGGGATTCAGACAGGCAGGAGGAGTCCTTGTATGACGGAATTATGAATGGTTTGGATGACCCGTACTCGGTATATTATACGGCAGAAGAATATGCTGATTTACAGGAGGACAATTCAGGCGAGTACTTTGGAATCGGTGCGGTGGTAACACAGGATGCCTCCATGAAGGTATCGGTTGTGCGCCCCATAAAGGGAAGTCCTGCTGAGGCGGCAGGTCTGATGGCAGATGATGTGATAGTCGAGGTTGACGGCACGGAAATTATAGACCAGGAGCTTACCCTTGTTGTGGAAATGATACGGGGCGAAAAAGGAACAACCGCCCACCTCAAGATATACAGACCGTCTGAGGATGACTATATGGAGTTTGACATTCAAAGGGCGGATGTTGAAAATGTGACGGTTGATTATAAAATATTGGATGATAATATTGGATATATTTCAGTTACACAGTTTTATGGTAACACGGACGAGGAGTACAAGGAGGCAATTGACGATTTGGTGGCAGCCGGTGTGGACGGAATTATCGTGGATGTCCGCGACAATCCGGGCGGACTTCTTGACAGTGTGGTAAATATGTGCGAATATACGCTTGACGGCGGAAATATTGTTACGACCAAGGATAGGGATGGTAAGGTTATTGCATCCTACGATGATAAGGACGGACACAATGTAGCACTTCCGATGGTAGTTTTGACAAACGGAAACAGTGCAAGTGCATCCGAAATATTTGCCGGTGCCATGAAGGACACAAATACTGCAAAGCTTGTGGGAACAACAACATTTGGAAAGGGAATTGTACAGTCGGTACTTCCTCTTTCAGATGGAACCGCCATTAAGATAACGGTGGCGAAGTACTTTACGCCAAGTGGAAATGACATCCACGAGGTTGGTATTGAGCCTGATTATGAGGTTGAGCTTAAGGATAGGCAAAATGCAGTAAATGTAGAGTATGAGGACGACCTTCAGCTTCAAAAGGCTGAGGAGGTTATAAAGGGTATGATGTAACATACATGTAGGCGGGCTTTTTTGGCTCGCCTCGTGTGGTTTCACAAGTGAGAGGAGAAACATATGAAGAAAGAGCTAATCATTGTACTTGACTTTGGGGGACAGTACAATCAGTTGATTGCACGCAGAGTCAGGGAATGTAATGTATATGCGGAGGTGCACCCATATACGATTTCCATTGAAAAGATTAAGGAAATGAATCCAAAGGGGATTATTTTCACAGGTGGTCCAAACAATGTTTGTGAGGATGCTTCGCCTAAATACCAAAAGGAAATATATGAGCTTGGTATTCCGATACTGGGAATATGCTATGGTTCACAGCTTATGGCATACTCTCTTGGTGGAACAGTGGAAACTGCACCTGTCAGTGAGTATGGTCACACGGAGGTTTCCGTTACAGGGGACAGTGTGTTATTTGAGGATGTTTCAAAACAGACCGTATGCTGGATGAGCCATACCGTTTATATTGCAAAGGCACCTGAGGACTTTGTTGTCACAGCAAGCACGCCTGTATGTCCTGTTGCTGCGATGGAATGTGCTGAGAAAAAATTATATGCAACACAGTTTCATCCTGAGGTTATGCATACCAAAGAGGGTATGAAAATGATTTCCAACTTTGTGACCAAGGTTTGCGGATGCTCCTGTGACTGGCGTATGGACTCATTTGTTGAGACTACTATAAATGAAATACGGGAAAAGGTAGGAACTGGCAAAGTATTGTGTGCCCTTTCGGGAGGTGTTGATTCCTCAGTCGCGGCTGTTCTTTTGGCAAAGGCAGTAGGAAAACAGCTTACATGTGTATTTGTAGACCACGGCTTACTCCGCAAGGATGAGGGGGATGAGGTTGAAGCTGTATTCGGTCCTGACGGACCGTATGATTTGAATTTTATACGCGTAAATGCGCAGGAGCGTTTTTACTCCAAGCTTGCAGGGGTAACGGAGCCTGAAAATAAGAGAAAAATAATTGGTGAGGAATTTATACGTGTATTCGAGGAGGAAGCGAAGAAAATAGGAGCGGTTGATTTCCTCGTGCAGGGCACGATTTATCCTGATGTAATCGAGTCGGGGCTTGGAGACTCGGCAGTGATAAAGAGCCACCACAATGTAGGCGGACTTCCTGATTATGTTGATTTCAAGGAAATTATCGAGCCGCTTCGCCTGCTGTTTAAGGATGAGGTCAGAAAGGCAGGGCTTGAGCTTGGCATACCAAAATATCTTGTGTTCCGTCAGCCATTCCCAGGGCCAGGTCTTGGAATTCGTATTATCGGTGAGGTTACAGCCGAGAAGGTGCGAATCGTTCAGGAAGCAGATGCCATCTACCGAGAGGAAATCGCAAACGCAGGCATAGACCAAACCCTCGGACAATATTTTGCCGCACTTACCAACATGAGAAGTGTCGGTGTCATGGGAGATGAGCGTACCTACGACTATGCTGTGGCACTTCGTGCCGTTTGTACAAGCGACTTTATGACTGCCGAGGCAGCCAAGCTTCCATGGGAGGTGCTCGCCAAGGTGACAAATAGAATTGTAAATGAGGTTAAGGGGGTAAACCGTGTACTGTATGATTGTACGGGGAAACCGCCAGGAACGATAGAGTTCGAGTAACGGATAAAATCCCGGAAACGCTGATAAAATGGGCGTTTCCGGGATTGTTTTATGCCTGTTGGCTCTAAAATGGCTCTATTTATTTGATGAATACTGGATTTTGGGTGGGTATCATGATACCTGCATGAAATCTGAAAAACTAATTGTCATTCATATATCTTCGTGTTACAATACATCTACGGAAAGTACCCGTGACAGGGTGGTAGCCTCCCGAGTTTATGAAAACCGGCGTGTCGGAATACATAGGAAGGGAGGTGGCGCCGATGACAGCTTTTGAAATCATTTCGATTTTCATTGGAATATTAGCATTGCTGATGTCCTTTGGTAGCTTAATTGTTGCGTTGCTTGCCTTTCTCGATAAGAGAAACAAGCGAAAATAAAAATGCCTATCCTGTCTGACCCACAGGATAGGCGGTGTCCGTAAGGACATTCATTAGCCTAAACTCGGAGCATCCACTTTGGAGCGGGTGCTTTCCCTTTGTATTGTTATAATACCATTGTATGTGAAATGTTTCAAGAGGTTTAAGCACAAAATTTGTGGATAACTCGTTTAATAAAGTTTGATTTCGCCCTCATAATTATCGGCTCTTTCAAGGAGAGGACCTGTTGCTCCCATTGTAAAAGCAATATCGCTGCTTCGGATAGATAACAGTTCCATTCCAATTTTCAAATTAAGGAAGTCTGATATTTGCTGATTGAGTTGAATTGTGCCATTCTCCGAAATGTTTACCCAACAGTATGACCGTCCCTTGTATTTGATAAACTCCCTTTCTGTGATCTGGTAATTTTGTAGAGCCGGATTGTCAGTAAGAATGTGTCCTAGCTTTGATGGTTCTAACAATCCTTTCCTTGTCACACAAAATCCGCCAGTAACTTTGCTTCCAGTAAAAAGATAGACTTTTCCCTCTGATGTGGCGTTATATTCTGTCAGTGCCTGTATTGGGAGATGGATTGTCAAATCATCTCGTATCAATGATTTTCCGAAAATAAATTTACCACCTTTGTTCATCTGTGGCATATCTTTATCAACTCCCTTCTTAAAAGTGGAAGTTCACTATACCACATGAAAATTCAAATGTCACTAAGGCTCACTAAAGTGTGTAAATATTTTTTCGGCATAGTGAAAATGGTTAATTTTCGGGATATATTTTAACGGATATACCTCTAACGCCTTTTTTGACAATCTTGCTGTCATCAAGGATACTTTGTTTAACAGCGTCTAAGTCTTTTGAAAGTGCTTCAACTGCACGTTTGTGTTCTTCCTCTGACGAGAAGCGTTCCGTATCATTGATAAGATTTTCCTGCAATTCTCTTGCTTTCATATATACGCCCAACTTATGATTGAGTAGAGAGTTTTTAAAGGATATTTTGATTGTGGAGGGAATAAAACTTCCGTCGTCGTCTTTTTCCGCTTCAAAATCCATGAAAACATTGATGCTGGAACAGAAAATCAGCAAGCCATAATAAATGATGTAATAGAAGTAAAAAAGGGCGTGTATTTGTATAAAACTTAAACAAATAAAGTTAATAACAACAAAGAACACGCCGAGTTCGAATAACAGATAGAATCCCAGAAATGCTGATAAAATGAGCCTTTCTAGGATTGCTTTATGCCTGTTGGCTCTAAAATGGCTCTATTTATTTTCGGGAGCGTTATTCTTGGAGTAATAACGGAAAGTCCTCACAATGTAATCAGAAGCCCCTTTTCCATATTTGGTGTCGGTTATGCTTTTGATGTAATCGTTTGAATATGTGTCAATAAGCATATTTATATAGGGCTTATCAAGGGATACGTCAGTGCCGCTTTTTTGTATAAGCTGTAACAATTCATGGACAATTTCCTGTACTTTGGGGGAAGAAACATCTTCTGATAAATCCGCAGTTAAGTTGCCATACAGCAAATCAGATTGTGCCGCAAGTTCGTTGGCTTCTTCTGATAATTTTGTATCCATG
>CANTEG010000021.1 GCA_947652735.1 uncultured Lachnospiraceae bacterium
CACCATCAGCACCGACACCAAACATGCCAAAGCCACAGGGAATGCAGCCAGCGCAACCAATGCAGGGACAGCAGCCAGTGCAGCCAATGGTAAAACCACAGGGGATGGGCACACCTGCTCAGCCAATGTCTGCTATGCCGAATGGAAGCTTTGTGGGACAGATGGGAAGCAAGCCGATACCTCATATGGTGAGAAAAAAGACAGGCGAGACAATAAATATAACAAAAGCCGAATTTTCTATAGGAAAATCCAAGACAAAGGCGGATTATTCTATTGAGGATAACCCTGCAATAAGCAGAGTACACTGTATTATTGTACAAAAGGAAGGGGTTAATTACATAAAGGATAATAACTCCACAAATCACACATATTTAAATGGTGTGGAGCTTGCTCCGGGTAAAGAGCATTTGCTTAAAAACAAGACATTGATTCAAATGGGTGATGAGGAATTTGTTTTCCTGCTGAGAAAGGGAGAGTAACATAATTATCGCCTGATAAAAGGAACGGGATATACATATATTCAATGAAAGGGAGAACGGGATGAATTATATTGCAACGTTCCATACGGATGTTGGGATAACAAAAAAAACAAATCAGGATTCTCTCGCAATAAAAATTGTGGAGACAAATAAAGGCCCTGTTGCATTTGCTGTCGTTTGTGATGGTATGGGAGGTCTTGAAAAAGGAGAGCTTGCCAGCAAGGAGGTAACGCTTGCGTTTTGTGAGTGGTTTGAGAATACACTCGTTGATGATATACAGGATGGAAGCTTTACGGAAGAAAGACTGATTTATCAATGGAATGAGCTTGTGAAAGCCCAAAATAAAAAGCTTGGGGATTACGGTGAAGAAAACCACTTACAGATTGGAACGACTGTATCAGCCATTTTGATGTTTGGAAATGAATACTATATTGTACATGTGGGAGACAGCCGGGTATATCAGCTTACAAAAAGTGTGAACCAGCTCACACATGACCAGACATTTGTGGCAAGGGAAATCGCTGCAGGAAGAATGACACCGAGACAGGCGAAAATTGACCCGAGGAGAAGTGTGCTTCTTCAGTGTATTGGAGCATCTTCCGTTGTTGAACCTGAATTTGCGAAGGGAAATATAGAAAGAAATGCTGTTTATATGATATGCTCGGACGGGTTCAGACATCAGATTTCGGAGGAAGAAATGCTGGAAAAAATAGGACCGGCTGGCAGTACGGATGGAGAAAAAATGAAGTTTGGCTGTATGTATCTTACAGAGCTTGTAAAGAGCAGAAACGAGTCAGATAACATAACAGTGGTTTTAATCAGGACAATATAATGATTGTGTCAGGGCTACAGGAAAACCTGACAGACAGAATCAACCCATCTTTTTAGTGGGGGATTTAGAATTGGGAAGGACATAGACATGACGAAGGAAGGTACTGTATTAGACGGAAAATATGAGATATGGAAAGAAGTAGGACGTGGGGGAATGTCCATCGTTTATCTCGCCAGAGATAACCGTCTGAACAAGCAGTGGGCGGTTAAGGAGATAAAAAATGACGGCTCTAAGTCTACGCAGACGTTATTAAAGGGATTGGAACGGGAAGCAAATATCCTTAAAAATGTTGACCACGCTGTACTTCCGAGAATCGTAGACATTATAAATCAGGACGGCACAATTTATGTCGTGATGGATTTTATAGAGGGAACAACAATCAGTGACAGATTAAAAAAAGAGGGAGCCCAGCCACAGGAAACCGTTATTGAGTGGGGACTTCAACTTGCCAGTGCACTTGATTATCTTCACAACATGAATCCGCCTGTTATTTACAGGGACATGAAGCCTTCTAACGTTATGATTAAGCCGGAGGGCGGTGTAAAGCTGATAGACTTTGGAACTGCAAAGGAATATATTGTCGAAAACAACGCTGACACCACGGCTCTCGGAACACGTGGATATGCAGCACCTGAACAGTTTGGAGATAAGCAGGGACGTGGTATATATAACACGGATGCAAGAACGGATATATATAATCTGGGAGCAACCCTTTACCATATTGTGACGGGTATGAATCCTTGTGAGCCTCCATATGAGATAAGACCGATAAGAGAGTGGAATCCTGCATTGTCATCGGGATTAGAAAAAATAATATTAAAATGTACACAGGCAGATCCAAATGACAGATATCAGAACTGCAAGGAGCTTATGTATGCACTGGAGCATTATAATGAGCTTGATGATGAGTACAGAAAAAAGAATAAAAAGAAGCTTGGACTGTTTATCACCACATCGGTGCTTACAGTTGCTGCTGCAATCACATCCATAGTAGGTTATAGCGGCCTTCAAAGAATTAAAATGGATAATTACAATAGTTATATCGAAACAGGAAACGATTACAGGATTGAAGAAAAATATTCTGAAGCGGCGGAACAGTACAAGAAAGCCTTTGAACTGGACGGAAAGGATTCGGAAGCGTACAACAAATATATTCAGACCTATATTGATGCGTCCAATGTTGTAAATGAAGACAATGTACCAGTACTTGATTTGGAGAATGGTCTTAACGTTGTCTCAAACAGAGTGAAGTCAGGGTATGATGGGGTAGATAAAAATTCTGCGGTTTTATATAAGCTTGCAATTACATATTTTGATGAGCTTGGTGATTACAAGACTGCAACAAAATATTTTGACATGATAGACTCAAATGATGATGAGTATGGTGAGCTGGCAGGATATTACGGCTCCGTGTCTTTGATACTTTCAAGTACAGACCCTGATAAGCAGGAGCTTATTGAGCAGGTTAACAACTTTGCGTTGTATAATCAGAGTGAATATACAAACCAGAATGTAGATAAATTTATTAACTACAAGACCATAGGTAGAATTTATGCCACATATATTACATATGAGGGTGTAGCCGAACAGGCGGAACAGATTATGAATCAGGCAGTGGCAGACTTGGAGGAATATACGGGAAGTGACATAGATGTCAATGACTATTTCTACGCATATTACGACAATTTGACAGTTATATACGAAAGTCTTGCAAGAACTGCCGAGGATGAAGCTGACGCAACACAATATTATCATGATGTAATTACATATTGTGAAGAATACATCAACGTGAACGATATTAAGGTGGAGAATTCAGGTCAGGTTGGAATCGGCGGCACAAACGACAATGTATATAACACAGCCTACTATAACAAGATTTCTAAGATTGCGGCTTGCTATAACATTTTGGGGAAATATGAAGAGGCTGTTGGTACATACAAAAAGGCTGAGGAGAGACTTGGCACTAATAATGTGATGAGCAATAAAATATATGCAGAGCACCTTGATTACATATATTCCTATTGTGAGTCAAAACAGCAAAATCCGACAATGTGGGCACGTGAACTTCCAAATGAACTGTCAGAGCTTTTAAGCGTTTACGAGAGTGGAAAAGGTGTGTCGGATATAGAGTCAAATAAGACGTGGAAAAAGAGAAAAGAGAATATGGAAATGCTGTTAAATGGCAGATACGACACTGACGTTGAAGATGGAGACACAGAGAACGACGCAGAAAGTAATACTGCGGAGTAGATGGGAGAGTGATGAAAATGGCAGACATTTATAGTATATGTTTTTATGGCGGACTTGTTTTAGCTTCACTACTCCTGATAACCTCTATCGTCCTGTTTATTGTTTTGAAAATACCGAGTGTAATTGGTGAACTTACAGGAAGAACAGCCAAAAAGAGCATGGAGGAAATGAAAACAAGCAATAAGGGGTCAAGTGCAGTATCCAAGAAGGAGCAGGGTAAATATTATAATCAGGCAACTGGAAAAATTAAAGTAAGACAGGCAAAGTCGGCTGAAGAAATTAAGAAAAATAATGACAATACCACAACGATACTTGGCGATGGTGTTGCACCTAATGTTAAGGCACCAGCTTCCAAGCCTAAGGCAGCAGTCAAAAAGACGGAAACTGTGCCTGACAGGGCAGTGGATAGTGACGAAAAAGAAACAGTTGTTTTGCGGGATGATGAGGAAGTAACAGATGTTCTTCGGGACGATGAGGAAGTAACGGATGTTCTTCGGGACGACGAGGAAGCAACGGACGTTTTGCGGGACGATGAGGAAGCCACAGATGTTTTGAGAGACGACGAAGACGAGACAAGCGTGTTAAGTGCAGAGGCGGAAACAAGTGTTTTAGGCACGGATGATGAGGCGGAGACGAGTGTGTTGAGCAGAGAGGAGTCAACCACGGTGCTTACGGGTATGGTGAGCAGTGGATTGTCATCGAAGGTTAAGGTTACATATAATGTAGTAGTAATTCATACAGATGAGCAATTATAAAGGAGGCAAATTTTTGAAAAGATTATTCTTTTATAAAAACAAAAAGATAAGAATACTTGCATTTGCACTGGCAGTTATTATGATGCTGACGCCTTTTTTTGCCCATGCAGGTTTGAAAAAGGACAGTAGGGCTGCATCGGATGATATCGTTTTAGATATTGAAAGTAAGAATCTGAAACCAAAATGGTGTGTTTATGACAACAGCGGTAATTCGGTGGATGCTGATGCTAACATATTTTACAAAACAGCGTATGTTGACTACACGGCTGATGACACGATTAATGTCAATGACGGAGAATTGGTATATGGCTATGATGACAGCGGAACATTTGTGTCTTTGAAAGAACAAGGTAATACCATTAGCGTTACGGGTGTGTACATGCCTGCAATTGCATATTACGAAAATGATGCTGAGGGGAATCCAACTGTTTATGTAAAACACTGGAAGGGTGACGCAACAGTAAAAATAGATGGGGATGCACCGACTGCTACATACGTATTAAAGGAAATTGGCAAGAAGGATACAGCAGTTTATCCTGACGAAACAGGTAATATAGGTGAAATTTATATAAGCCCAACGGGTGAAAACTGTGCGTTTAAGTTGCATATTCTTGCAAGTGACGGAACAGGAAGTGGACTATCTAAAATATTGTTTGACGGAAGCGAGCTTACGGTAGAAAATGGAAATAATGCTTTGACGCCTGAACTGACCTCGGACGCAAGCACCCAGCATACAATTACCCTTGAAGATAATGCGGGTAATCAGCGGGTGGTTACCTTTACATTTGTTGTTGACGGCACGAAGCCTGTAATATCTTCCTTAGACGCCACAAAACTTGAAAATGGAAGCCAGGTAAGCATAATGAACGGTGTGGCGAAAGCTGACAGCGTAACCATCAGTGCAGCAGTTGTGGAAGACAATATTAAGAATGTTATTTTGCATCTTACTACAGGAGGCAGTACAACAGATTACAGCCTTTTGGATGGCACATTAACTATAGATGGAAGCGGTAAATATTCTGCCATAATAAACAATCTTCAGACAGGCGATTATTTGTTCAGCTTTGAGGCTGAGGATAAGGCGGGAAATCAGACAACGACAGTGCCAAGCGGTAATCCAAGCTTTTCGATAGATAACACTCCTCCTGAGGTTTCAAATTTAAAGCTGCAGTACAAAGAGCAAAATGGTGCTTGGACGGATGCAGTTGCGGATACAGACGGCGGTTATGTAATTAATCCTACAAAAAATAGAGAGTATCGGCTGGTTATCACTGCTGAGGATAACAATACTGCATCAACAGTGAGTGTTCAACTGCAAGGTGGCAGTTCATTTACAAGGATTGGTAATACAAACAATTTTTCGTATACAGTTGATGTGAATGATTTAAACAGTAATCCTATATCAGGAATAGTGATAGTAGCTTCCGATGATTTGGGAAATATAAACGACAATCTTACCGTTCCTGACATCAGCATTGCGGACGCCGAAATAACTGTTAAAACGAATAAGTTTGGCTGGGATGGAGAAGTACAGACAGATTTGGACGGTATACCTGATTACATTAACAGTAAGCATGAATTTACAGTTTATGTTGAATCTCTTTACGATATTGATGGTGATAACACAGTGCTTACGAATGGGACGGATACGATTTCCTGTAAGCCGATTGATGCGGGCAGTGTCATATATGAGGAGGCAACAGGAAAATATGTAACCCCGGTAACCTTTGTTATCGGAGACATGCCGGCAAGTACGTTGTTTGAAAATTATAAGCTAAAGGTTTATGATACACAGTCAAATGGAAATGAAGACTTTGCTTTAAAGAAAATACTCCTTGACCTTGACAGACCATATCTTAAAAAGGCTGAGGTAAAAGACGGAGAAGGAAACGTTATCACAGACTTTTCCAAGTGGTATCAGTCTGCGGAGCTTTCATACATTGTAAGCGGTGGCGATAATTTGGATGACACATTAAAGGCACCACTTGAAACAGCAAAATACATAATCAGTAATGCAGGTACATTCAATGGTACGAATCAGATAGATGTTACGGGAGATAAAACTGAGGTACAGGGGGAACTGGAAGTACCTGAGTCAAATAACGCTACAGGAACTGTTATTACATTTGATGCGAAGGATAAGGCAGGAAACACAATCCAGACAACAGATGCATCTAATGTTGTAACGGTAAAGGTGGATGGAACAAAGCCTGAGATAACAGGTGTTAAAGTAAATGAAACTGTTATATCTAAGGGCGATGGAACGCCTGATGCATGTATGATTGTCCCAGTAAAACGGCAGACACCGATAGTAGTTACCGTAAGAGACAATCTTTCCATTGAGAGCATATCAGTAAGTCTCAAGGACCCTGAGGGAAATACTGTTGCACTTGTAGATGCTTCAAAGCAATTTTCAGCCGGGGAAGCCCTTAAGAAGGGAAATACGGTATTACAGGAGACACTGAATGCACGACTGAATGTTAACGGACTGGCTGATGGAAGATACAGCCTTACCGTTAAGGTCGTGGATAAGGCAGGAAATGAAACAGAAATTTCAGGCTATGAGTTTATTATTAATACAGCCATACCTGCTATTCTTGACAAAGCAACAGGAAAAACACCTGAAAGTGATAAAAGCTGGCACAATGAGACATCATTTAAAAAGACCTTTGCAGTTCAATTAAGCTCTGCCGAGGGAAAGTTAAAGAACATAATTTACACGCTTGAAGACAGTCAGGGCAATGTCAGGGAAATGAATGTTGTAAGTAACGGAATGATATGTGATGAGCAGGGAAATCCGACACGTGTTCCTGCTGCGGGCAGCATGGAGTTTACCGTTACTATACCTGAAGCGGCAAGGGCATCAGGTACAAAGCTTACGATTCATGTGGTGGATATGGGAGAAAATGAGGCGGTAAGTACCGTTAACTATTTGTATGACAAAACAAGACCATACACCGATCGTTTGACCATAGACGGAAACGATACATTCAGTGCCCCGATTGCAACAAAAAATCCTGAGATATCAATAAAAGCAGGAGATTTACTTACCCTTGGAACGGTTAATGTAAGTGTAAGGGGACCGAAAGGAACCACAGCTAAGAGCTTTGATTACAAATACAATGCTGCAGGAACCGCAGGTGTTGAAAGAATCTTTAAGAAAAAGTTAAGTGACATAATAGGAAACAATATTTCGGATGGAAGATATACGGTTGTTGTAACAGTTAAGGATAAGGCAGGAAACGCATCTGTAAATGACCGAATTTCCTTTGATATAGACAGAACGAAACCGGTTGTATCCATAAAGGCAGTGTCGGGAAAGGCAAGTAAAAAGACGAAAACCCCATATTACTACAATACGGATGTGGGAGTTGAACTGACATATACGGAAAACAATATTGATAATGTTACGGTAGCGGATAACAACGTGCTTGTCCAAAATATTGACTGGAAGCCTGTCAAGGGTATGGACGGAAAGTACAGGGCAACACTCACGGTAGGCACAGAGGGAATACACAAAATAACAATAGTTGCGGTTGACAAAACAGGGAATTCATCAGCAACAAAACAAATTTCATTTGTCGTTGATAAGAGTGTTCCTGACATAACCGCAGTGGTAAATGGAACAACGGTGTACACTGACAACATGGGACAGCTTATGCTTACAGGTGCGGTAAACGTGGCAATGACCGTCAGTGATGCCAATATTGACACCGCAGATAATTATGTTCAGATTATAAAAAAGGTTCCTGACAGGGACGATATGACAACACAGTATGCAAAAACGTCAAATCTCAACATGTCTTTTGATGAAGAAGCTGATTATGTTGTAAACTTCTATGCGGTTGATATGGCAAACAATAAGAGTAACGTTAAGACAGTGAATTTTAGGGTGGATAAGGAAGCACCGAATCTTACAATATCAGGAGCAGTTGGAAGCGGTACGTCATCAAGCTCTGCGGTAGTTACATTTACAATGCGGGAAGCATTCTGGTGGGATGCAGGCGGAACCATAAATATATACAGAAAAGCAGGCGATGCAAACGCTGAGGAGCTTTATAAGACAATTGAAATAACGCCAACGGCATATGAGACATCCGTGTCTGAGACACTGACGGAAACGGGTGTGTACAGATTTGAGGTTGAGGCGTCTGACAGGGTAGGCCATACGGCAAATGCAAGCCAGACATTTACCATTGACAGAGATGCACCTGTCATTACGTTGAACGGTGTCAATGATTATGATAAGACAAATACAAATGTAGAGTTTATGGCACAGATAACGGATGAATTTTACACTTCAAAGAAGGTTACAATAACCGGTACAAGAACGGATGAGACAGGCAAGGTAAATGATATCAGCTTTTCAAGCTACAGCCAAAGTGCAAATCCTACCGTAATAAATGAGAACTTTACGGAGGATGGAATTTATGATGTAACAATAGTTTCATCAGATGCGGCAGGGAATGAGCAGACAAGTCAGGTACATTTTACAATTGACAAGAGTGCTCCCGTAATAGGAGATTTATCTTCGTATGACGGAAAGGTGCTTACGGGATTTGACTGGAACACAAGTCTTGATGACATAGTTTCAGACCTTACCGTATGTGATGTTCATATGTACTTAAACGGAAGTGAGTATGATGGTGTATCGGAGATAGAGGATGGCTCATATGTGCTGCTTATAGTGGCAACTGACGAGCTGGGACATACGACTGAAAAAGAGGTAAGCTTTGAGCTTGATACAAAAGCACCTGTATTTATAGTGACAGGAGTAGAAAAAGACGAGGTTAAAGACGAGCCATATACAATAGAAGTTTCACTCCAGCTTAGCGAGGATATGCTCACTGATGTCATATTAAACGGAAAACAGATGAATATCAGTGAAAATGTATGTCGGTTTGATGTGACGGAAAAGGGCGATTACACCCTTGAGCTTAAGGCGGTGGACAATGCAGGCAATGAGGCGGCAGATACCATAGAGTTCAGGTATGGACAGGAAAAAAACCTGTGGTGGTTGTGGATAATTATTTTGTTGGCAATTGTCCTTTTGACAGTTATAATTATTATTGCAAAGAGACGCAAGGATAAAAGATAGAAGGATCAGGAGCAAATATGATAGAACAGGCACTTCTTACAAATCCCGGCGGACGGGGAAATAATGAAGATTATGTGATAATGGCTGAATACGGTGAAGAAAAATGCTTTGTGCTCTGCGATGGCCTGGGGGGACATGAGTGCGGAGAAGTGGCATCTTCTTCCGTTGCAGAATTTGTTGCCGGACTGTTTCGTAAGTCCGGCGATTACCCTGCGTTTATTGATGATGCATTTTTGTTGTCTCAGGCAATGCTGCTTGATCTTCAAAAGCAAAAGGGTATGGAGAATGCCATGAAAACGACAATGGTCGTCCTTGTTGTCACCCCGGAACAGATAAAATGGGGACATATCGGAGACAGCAGACTTTACCACATATATAATAACGGAATGAGCTACGAGCGAACGAAGGACCACAGCTTAGTGCAGATTCTTGTAGATATGGGAGAAATATCTGAGGATGAAATGAGAAAGCATGCGGATAGAAACAAGCTGTTAAGGGTTATGGGAAGCGAGTGGGGCAACAAGTCCTACGACAAAAGCGGAGTGCTGGAGCGGGATGGCTCTAGCCATGCATTTGTACTTATGACGGATGGCTTTTGGGAATATGTCCATGAGAATGAAATGATGACACTCCAAAACCAGTCTGTATCCTGTGAGGAATGGCTCCGAAATATGGAAAAGCTTGTTTTGGAACGTGCAGATATGTCAAGAACAGATAATTATTCCGCCATATGTGTAAGAGTAGGGTGAGGTAAAGATGAACGAATTTGATGCAGTTATTTTTGACATGGACGGGGTCATCTTTGATACCGAAAAGCTGTATAGAAAGTATCAGCTTTTGGAGGGTAAAAAAAGAGGGATACCGGATGAGGTAATGCACCGTGCCTGTGAAAGAATTGCAGGCGGCAACAAATATACAAATAAGAAGCCCTTTGAAGATATTGTTGGGAGAAATATAGATTATTTTGAATTCAGGGAGCATGTCATGGAAGGGCTGGACAATCACATAAGGGAATTTGGCGTAGATATCAAGGATGGCGTGAAAGAGCTTTTAGCTTACCTTAAGGAAAAAGGGGTTAAAATCGGGCTTGCAACCTCAACCGTGCGGGAGAGAGCAACGCTTTATCTGAAAAACCATGAAATATATGATTATTTTGACAAGCTTATATTTGGTGACATGATAGAAAATGGTAAGCCTGCACCGGATATATATTTAAAAGCATGTGAGTTGCTTGAAGTCGTACCAGAGCGTGCCATTGCCGTTGAGGATTCCTTAAACGGAATCAAATCCGCAGGACTTGCAGGAACATATCCGGTTATGGTGATAGATTTGATTTTACCTAATGAGGAAGTGGAACCTTATATAAAAAAGGTTTACAATAAAATTATAGAAGTGAGAGAACTTATATAAAAATTGTAGAGATGAGTAAAACGGATTTCTTTAAAAGTATAGTTTTGCTCAGGGCTATAAAAATTGACGTTAGAAGGTGGCATATATGAATTTATTGATTGTAATTTTGAAAAAAGCAGAGCTGATTACGGAGATTTGTAAGGAACTGGCAGAGGAAGGCGTACACGGCGGTACGATACTTGATGGAACAGGTATGGCAAGTGTCATTGAAAAAATGGATGACCTGCCTATATTTGGAATGCTCCGCTCCATACTTGCGGACGATGATGAGAACGAAACGGTTAAGGTAATGCTTTTTGTTATGGACGACAAGGAAATGGAGAAGGCAAGAACAACAATAAGACAGGTTGTAGGCTTAGACGAGCCGAACACAGGTATTATGTTTGCGGTTCCTGTGTCGTTCGTTGAGGGATTGGGGGCATAAGGTTATGCTTAATACGATGACTTATGTTGCCATTATGCTCTTGGCAGCTTTGCTGGCAGGTAAGCTGGTTAAGAAAATGAAGCTTCCGAATGTAACGGGATACCTTGTTATCGGATTGCTTATCGGTCCAAACTGCATAGGCATTTTGCCGGAGGAATTTCTTGGAAGTATGTCAATTGTTACTGATTTAGCTCTTGGCTGTATTGCGTTTTCCATAGGAGCAGAATTCAGAATAAAATTTTTGAAAAGGGTCGGAAAGGCGCCAATTGTCATAGGAGTTCTTGAGGGTGTGGGAGCTGTACTTGTGGTGGATTTGGTGCTTTTAATTTGTGGTTATGATGTTACATTTGCGCTCGCTATGGGGGCTATTGCAAGTGCGACAGCAGCAGCATCCACACTTATGATTGTGAAACAGTATAAGGCAAGCGGACCTGTGACGAATACACTTTTGCCTGTAGTAGCACTGGATGATGCAGTAGCACTTATGGCATTTGGTATTTCAATGGCGGTGGCTAACGTTGTTTCATCGCATGGAACTGCGTCTGTGGGAAAGCTTCTGCTTGAGCCGTGTATTGAGATAATAGGCGGTATCGCATTTGGTGCGCTGCTTGGAATCATCATGGTATTTGCGGTAAAGTGGTACACGGGAAGAGGAAACCGGCTGGCGGTTACGATTATGATGATAATGCTATGTGTCGGAGTCTCTAACATGGTAGGCTTTTCGTCACTGCTTGCATGTATGGTGCTCAGTATGGTGTTTGTAAACTTGTCTGGTTTCAGGGAAAAAATATATGAGCCGCTGGACAGAATAACACCGCCTGTATATATGATGTTTTTTATCATATCAGGTGCTTCCCTTGATGTGACGATAATTGCATCTGTCGGAGCGGTTGGAGCAATCTATGTTATCGGCAGGGTTGTGGGGAAGGTGCTCGGTGCGGCACTTGGAGCACATATCTCCAAGGCACCAAAGATTGTAAGCAAATGGCTGGGATTTACCCTCATTCCACAGGAGGGTGTTGCAATTGGACTTGCAACATCAGCAGCAGCAACATTACCTGAATATGGAAAAAAGATACAGACAATTGTTCTTTGCGGCGTAGTTATATATGAGCTGATAGGTCCTATTATTACAAAGATGGCACTGATAAAAGCAGGCGAGATTAAGGCATAATGGCATTTGCCCCAACATACATTGTACTATTGAAGTGTTTGGGGGATGCTTAAATTGACGAAATCAGGTTATGTTGTAAGTATGGTTAAGGCGTTGCTGATATCATATCTTGTCACCGCAGTTTTACTTATGCTGCTTGCCCTTGGAATGTATAAGCTGGGACTTTCTACCGGCTTGGTTGGGATATGTATTACGTTTGTGTACATATTTGCAGCATCTGTGGGGGGATTGATTATCGGAAAAAAGGTCAAGCAAAAGAAGTTCCTGTGGGGAATGGCTATGGGGGTACTTTATGCCGCAGTTATATTTGCAGTTGCACTTCTTATGGGAAACGATGGGGCAAGAGTTGTGCAAGATGGAGTGAGCACTGCAATGCTCTGTGTGAGCGGCGGACTTTTAGGCGGTATGATAAGTTAAAAAAAGCTTTTATTTACAAATATGATGTGATATAATGCGGTGAGGAAACATGAATAGGAGGAAACATGATTATGAAGAGAATAAAAACATTAACAAATAAGACTTTAAACAGTACAGTAGTAAAAGGCGGCTGCGGTGAGTGCCAGACATCATGCCAGTCAGCATGTAAGACTTCATGTACAGTTGGAAATCAGAGCTGCGAGAATAAGTAATTTGCTTAAGCAGTTTCATACATAAGTGTTATTTACCTTGATTAAAGGGGACCATCAGTGGATAGTCCTCTTTAGTTGCGTTATTGTAAGGAGTGTCGCATGATCCATCAGTATAAGAATAATGGATATAACATCGTCCTTGATATAGCAAGCGGTTCAGTGCACGTGGTTGATGATTTGGTATATGATATGATAGAGTTATATCAGGATTTACCTGAGGAACAGATTGCAGATGCAATTGTTGCAAAGTATGATTCTACATATAGCAGCGAAGATATTCACGAGGCATATGAAGATATAACTGCCCTGAAGGAAAGCGGGCAGCTATTTACTGAGGATGTATATAAAGATGTTATTATAGATTTTAAAAAGAGAAAAACAGTTGTGAAAGCACTTTGCCTTCATATTGCCCATGATTGTAATATGGCATGCAAATATTGTTTTGCGGATGAGGGTTCATATAATGGTAAGCCAAGGGAGCTTATGAGTGCGGAGGTAGGAAAGAAAGCACTTGACTTCTTGGTTGAGAATTCAGGGAACAGGGTAAATCTTGAGGTTGATTTCTTTGGCGGTGAACCGCTTATGAACTTTGAGGTTATAAAGGAAATCGTTGCGTATGGCAGAAGCATTGAAAAGACAGCAGGGAAAAATTTTCGGTTTACCCTTACGACAAACGGTATTTTACTAAATGATGAAGTGACTGAATTTTGTAATAAAGAAATTTCAAATGTAGTTTTAAGCTTAGACGGAAGAAAATGTGTCAATGATAATATGAGACCATTTGTAAACGGAAAGGGAAGCTACGATGTGATTGTTCCTAAGTTTCAAAATTTTGTCGCCAAAAGAGGTGACAAAAGCTATTATGTCAGGGGAACATTTACACGGAATAATCTTGATTTTCTTGAAGATTTTAAGGCTATGGTTGATTTGGGTTTTCAGGAGATTTCACTTGAACCTGTTGTTGCTGGCGATGATTGTGATTATTCCATAAGGGAAGAAGATATTGAGGCAATATGTAATCAGTATGATGCACTTGCGGCTTATATGATAGAGCTTACAAAAAAAGGAAAGCCTGTAACATTTTTCCATTACATGCTTGACCTAAATGGCGGTCCTTGTGTGTACAAGCGTCTGTCAGGCTGTGGTTCAGGAACGGAGTATCTTGCGGTTACACCGACAGGGGACTTGTATCCGTGCCACCAGTTTGTCAGCTATGATGAGTACAAGCTGGGCAATGTATTTGACGGTATTCAAAAAACGGAAATAATAGATGAATTTAAGCTTTGCAATGTATATGCCAAGGACAAATGCCGTGACTGCTTCGCAAGATTTTATTGCAGCGGGGGCTGTGCGGCAAATTCATTCCAGTTTCATGGTAATATACTTGATGCATATGATATAGGCTGCAAACTGCAACGCAAACGTGTTGAGTGTGCAATTATGATAAAAGCGGCACTTGCCGAATTTGAAGAAGGAGAATAACAAAATGAAGAAAGCAAGGAGAAAGGCAATACTGGTCTTGTTGGTATTTTTGGCACTGTTAGCCGGAGGTATCTACATGGCAGCATATGGTGTGGGAGAAAATGATGCTGGAAAAGCAGCAAATATTCCTTTGGGTCTTGATTTGCAGGGGGGGCTTAGTGTAACCTATCAAATCGTTACACCAAATGCTTCGGAAGAAGAAATCAATGCAACTGTTGACAAGCTCCAGCGAAGAGTAGATTCCTACAGCTCAGAGGGTGAGGTTTATCCTGAGGGAGATGACAGGATAACGGTTGAGGTTCCAATCAAGGATGCAGAGAAGATGGATGCATATGCAATTCTTGAGGAGCTCGGACAGCCTGGTACTTTGGAATTTCTTGATTCAACAAACTTTGAATTGTGGGCATCAGGTGCTGAATATGAATATGCCTTAAATGGTGCTGACATTAAAAATGCCAGTGCAGGAGTTGACGATTCGGGTGTTGTAAAAGATTATGTGGTGCAGCTTCAGTTTACCGATGAGGGTACAAAAAAGTTTGCAAAGGCAACAGCAGAAAATATAGGAAAGCCTATTTACATTATATATGATGGACAGGTACAAAGCTATCCTACCGTACAGACAGAGATAACAGACGGTAATGCAGTTATCAATGGAATGGAGGATTACGAGAGGGCAGACCAGCTTGCAAGTACAATCAAGATAGGAGCACTTCCTCTTGAGCTTGAACAGCTCCAGTATAATATCGTAGGTGCAAAGCTTGGTACGGAAGCTATATCAACAAGTATTAAGGCAGGTGTTATCGGACTTGCAATTGTATGCTTGCTGATGATTATTATATATCTTGTCCCGGGATTTATTGCGGCAATCGCACTTGTTGCATATGTTGTGCTTATGCTGTTATTCCTGAACATCAGAAGTGTTGTTCTTACACTGCCTGGACTTGCAGGTATTGTTCTTTCGATAGGTATGGCGGTTGATGCGAATGTTATCATCTTTACCCGTATCAAGGAAGAAATAGCAGCAGGAAAAAATGTTAAGACAGCAGTTTCATCGGGATTTTCCAAGGCACTTTCGTCCATTGTTGACGGAAATATAACGACATTGATTGCGGCATTCGTGCTTATGGCTCTCGGAACGGGAAGTATTAAAGGTTTTGCAAACACACTTGTAATTGGTATTGTGCTTTCCATGTTTACGGCACTTGTCATTACAAAGATGCTGTTAAATGTAGCAGTTAATTTAGGAGTTACAAATAAAAAGTTCTACGGACAGGCAAAAGAGCCGAAGATAAGAAACTATGTAAAGAATTCAAAGATATGCTTTGCCATCTCAGCGGCACTTATTATACTTGGGCTTGTCTTCCTTCCAATTAACAAGTCAAAGCATGGAGACATACTCAACTTTAGTCTTGAGTTTACAGGTGGAGCATCCACTACAGTAGAATTTACGGAGCAGTATGATTTGGCACGTGTTGAGAATGAAATTATTCCTGTAATTGTTGAAAAAACAGGGCTCAGTGCGGGTGATATCCAGATACAGACGGTTGAGGGAACCAATCAGGTTATATTTAAGACTGTAGATCTTTCTGTTGATGACGGTAAAAAGGATGACAACGCTTCTGCAACTGATGCGGCAGAGCAGAATGTAAATGAGGGCGGGCTTGAAAAGGTTATAAGAGATAACTTTGAGGTTTCATCCGTAAGTACAAGTAATATCGGTTCCACAATAAGTGGTGAAATGAGAAAGGATGCCATCGTTGCAATTATTGTTGCATCTGTGCTTATGCTTATATATATTGCCATAAGATTTTCGGATGTTAAGTTTGGTGCCAGTGCGGTACTTGCACTGATACACGATGTCATGGTAGTATTTATGATATATTCAGTGGCAAGATTGTCAGTGGGTAATACATTTATAGCATGTATGCTTACGATTGTAGGTTACTCAATCAATGCAACGATTATCATATTTGACCGTATTAGGGAAAATATGAAGCTGATGGGTAAGGATGACTTGGAGAATGTTGTAAATACAAGTATTTCCCAGACATTTACAAGAACAATTTACACCTCACTCACTACATTTGTCATGGTATTGGTGCTTTTTGTCATGGGTGTGGCTTCACTTAAAGAGTTTACGCTCACGCTGATGGCAGGTATCGTATGTGGTGCATACTCGTCTGTATGTATTACAGGACCGCTTTGGTATGTGTTGAAAAAGAAGTTTACAAAGAAAGCGTAATGTAAATAATAAAGGGGTTGGCAGTCTGCCGGCTCCTTTTTATATTGCAATACAGGAAGATTGTTTAAAGACAATTCGTTCATAGAAAATCAGTTACATTTGGGAGAAAATATGGATACAAAATGGACAGTCTGCGGGAAAAGGGCAGACTTTAAGGGAATAGGAAAAAAATTTGGTATCGACCAGGTTGTGGCACGGGTGATAAGAAACCGCGATGTAATAGGCGATGATGCCATAGATATGTATTTAAATGGTACCCTTGATATGGTTCACGATCCAAGGCTTATGGCAGATATGGAACAGGGCTGTATGATTATGGCGGAAAAGATACGTGGCAGAAAGTCTATCAGGATTATCTCCGATTATGATGTGGATGGTGTCATGTCCAATTATATTTTGCTTGATGGTCTTAAGGGCTTAGGTGCGGAGGTTACATACGAAATTCCCGACAGGGTGGCAGACGGATATGGAATCAATGAACGGATGATTGAGGATGCTTATAAGGATGGTGTTGACACCATTATAACATGCGATAATGGCATTGCTGCATTTCCTGCCGTATCACTTGCAAAAAAATATGGCATGACCATTATTGTCACTGATCACCATGATATTCCGTATGAGCTTGATGGGGCAAACAACAGACAGTATAAGCTGGTGGATGCAGATGCGGTTATTGATATAAAGAGAGAAGACTGTACATACCCATATAAGGGGCTTTGTGGTGCAGGAGTTGCATACAAATTTATCAGATGTCTCTATGATACTATGGGAGTGGCGTGGGATGACCCTGAGAAATATATTGAAATGCTGGCGATAGCGACCCAGTGTGATGTGATGGAGCTTACCGGCGAAAACAGAATATATGTCAGAGAGGGACTTAAACTGCTCCGCAGGACAAAAAACATTGGTTTAAAAAGTCTGATATATCAAAACGGTCTTACAGGGAAACAGATATATTCCTACCACTTGGGATTTGTTTTAGGACCATGTATAAATGCCGCAGGCAGACTGGAAAGTGCACGTGAGGGACTAAAGCTTTTGCTGTGTGAGGATGAGACGGAGGCTATGAATATGGCAGCGTCACTCATGGAGCTTAATACAAAACGGAAAGGAATGACCAATGACGGTGTTACGGATGCAGTGGAAAAGGTGGAGCAGGAGCTTAAGGATGATACGGTTTTGGTAATTTATCTGCCGAAGCTCCATGAAAGTCTTGCAGGCATAGTTGCAGGAAGAATAAGGGAACAATATTATAAGCCTGTATTTGTTATGACGGATTCAGAAGAAGGGATGTTAAAAGGTTCAGGGCGTTCCATAGAGGGATACCACATGTTTGATGCACTAAGTGAGATAAAGGATATTTTGGAAAAGTTTGGCGGACATGAGCTGGCGGCAGGCCTTTCCATTAAGGCTGACAGGCTTTGTGATATGAGGCGGCTGTTAAATGAAAAACAAAGACTTACGAAAGAGCAGCTTACACCTGTTGTGAGAATTGATGTTCCGATGCCGATATCATACATATCCATTCCACTGGTGGAGCAGCTAAAGCTGCTTGAACCGTATGGTAAGGGAAATGAAAAACCTCTTTTTGCACAGGCGGCACTGGGCATAAAATCAGCCAGAGTGTTTGGCACTGATGGCAAATATATCAGGATATACTTTCAGGATGATGATGGAAATACCATTGAGGCAGTGGATTTTGATGGAATAAAGTTCCAACAATGTATAAAAGTGTGGTTTAATGACGAAGAATGTGGTAAAATGTTAAAAGGTTTGCCTAACCATATAAAATTAGATGTGGCGTATTACCCTGATATCAATGAATATGGTGGCAGAAAAACAGTTCAGATAAAACCAGTCATGTATAGAAAAAGTGAAGCTTAATATATAAAACTATGGATAAGGAGCTGATAGAATGAAAAAGGTTGAAGATTACATTAAAAGTATTCCAGATTTTCCAAAAGAGGGAATAATATTCAGGGACGTGACAAGCGTGCTTGAAAGTCCAGAAGGATTTGCACTGGCTATGGATGCCATGAACAAGGAACTGGAAGGACTTGACTATGATTGTATAGCAGGCATAGAATCCAGAGGCTTCATATTTGGCGCAGGTATTGCATATATGAATAAAAAAGGATTTATTCCTGTTAGAAAAAAGGGAAAGCTTCCGAGAGAAACAGTGGAGATGGGATATGATCTTGAATACGGACAGGCAGTGATTGAAATGCACAAGGACTCAATAAAGCCGGGAGATAAGGTTGTGCTTATCGATGATCTGATTGCCACTGGCGGTACGGTGGAAGCAGCGGCAAAGCTTGTGGAACAGCTTGGCGGAGAAGTTGTAAAGATGGTGTTTCTCATAGAATTAGTTGATTTAAAGGCAAGAAATTTACTGACAAAATACGACATAGCATCTGTTGTCAAATATGAGGGCGAGTAAAACATACGGCATATGCTGTAGAAAGAAGTGATTGGTATGGCAGAGGAAATTAAAAAAGAAGATGCTCTGAAAAAAGAGTTAAGCAAGCCGGACGATTTTACGCCGCCGGAGGAACTATATGATAAACTTATCAACACGATAAAAAGGTATCATCCGTCCTCTGATGTTTCATTGATTGAAAAGGCATACAAAATCGCATATGAGGCACACAAGGATCAGCGCAGGAAGTCTGGTGAGCCGTATATTATTCATCCGTTGTGTGTGGCACTCGTATTGGCAGAGCTGGAACTTGATAAGGAGACTATCGTTGGTGGAATTCTCCATGATGTAGTGGAGGACACGGTTATGACGATAGACGAGATTGCAACCGAGTTTTCGGACGAGATTGCACTTCTTGTTGACGGTGTTACAAAGCTTACACAGTTGGACTTATCACAGGATAAAATTGAGATACAGGCTGAAAACCTGCGTAAGATGTTTCTTGCCATGGCAAAGGATATCAGGGTTATACTGATAAAACTGGCGGACCGTCTTCACAATTTAAGAACCCTTCAGTATCAGTCGCCGAACAAGCAGATTGAAAAAGCACGTGAGACAATGGATATCTATGCACCTATCGCACATAGGCTTGGTATATCCAAGATAAAGATAGAGCTTGATGATTTATCCATGAGTTATCTCTATCCTGACGTTTACAAGTCACTGAAGGAGGAAGTCAATACCAGACTTTCTTCCGGTGAGGAATTTATAAAAGGTATCGTCAATGAAGTATGTGAGTACATGAAAGAGTCGGATATCAAGTGTGAGGTAGATGGCAGGGTCAAGCATTTATTTAGTATTTATAAGAAAATGATTACCCAGAACAAAACACTCGACCAAATTTATGATATCTATGCCATACGAATTAAGGTTGACACGGTTCGTGACTGCTATGCTGCACTTGGTACAATCCATGAGAAGTATAAACCGATTCCGGGCAGGTTTAAGGACTATATAGCCATGCCGAAGGAAAATATGTATCAGTCACTGCATACAACATTAATCGGACCAGGCGGTAAACCTTTTGAGATACAGATAAGAACCTATGAAATGCACAAAACAGCCGAGTATGGTATTGCGGCACACTGGAAGTATAAGGAGGGACCTGTCAACCAAAAGGAGCAGGAGGAGCAGAAGCTGAGCTGGCTCAGACAAATATTGGAATGGCAGACGGATACGGCAGACAACAAGGAGTTTATGAGCTTTGTAAAAACGGATTTGGATTTGTTTTCCGATCAGGTGTATTGCTTCACTCCGGCAGGTGATGTAAAAAATCTGCCTAAGGGTTCCACGCCTATCGATTTTGCCTATAGTATTCACACGGCGGTGGGTAACAAAATGATAGGCGCACGTGTAAACGGACGTCAGGTGCCGATTGAGACGGAGCTTCATAATGGTGACAGGGTAGAGATTATCACCTCACAAAACAGTAAGGGACCAAGCCATGACTGGCTGGCTCTTGTAAAAAGCTCTCAGGCAAAAACAAAAATTAACCAGTGGTTCAGAATAGAAAATAAGGTTGATAATATACAAAAGGGCAAGGATGCTTTAGTGGCATACTGTAAATCAAAGTCCATTTCACTCTCGGACCTTCTAGTACCTGAGTTTAAGGAAAGTGTATTAAAGAAATACAATTTTACCACATGGGATGCCCTTCTTGCATCCATCGGTCATGGTGGAATGAAAGAGGGACAGGTTGTAAACCGTCTGCTTGAGGAGTACAACAAGGAGCAGGCGGAAAAGGTTACGGAGGAACAGATTGTTGACAAGATAAACACGCCGGGACGCGGGAATTCGCTTCCTAAGGGTGGAATTGTCGTAAAGGGAATTGATGATGTTGCGGTAAGATTTTCCAAGTGCTGTACACCTGTACCTGGTGATGAAATAGTAGGCTATATTACAAGGGGCAGAGGTGTATCCATACATCGTACCGATTGTATCAATGTACTTTGTATGGACGAGTTTGACAGAGAGCGGCTCATTGAGGCTGACTGGGCCGACGGACCGTCACAGGTTTCTAATCTGTATAGTACGGAGATTATAATATATGCCTCAGAAAGTACGGGGCTTGTGTTTGAACTGTCCAAGATATTTAACGAGGAAAATATCAACTTAACAGGTATGAATGTAAGGACAAGCAAACAGGGCAAGGCTACCGTGTCGGTAAAGTTTGAAATCCGTTCTAAGGAGCAGCTTACAAAGCTTATCGCCAAAATCCGCTCTATTGAGGGTGTAATCGATATAGAGAGAGCTGCGGGTTAAGTTATTTTGAAATAAATAGGCAATTGCGAAACGGATGTTTTCAAAAGACAGAGTTTCGCAATTGACTATTGAGACGAATTCAAAGAGGAGTTATCAATGGCAAATATAATCGTTATTACAAATATGCTTGGTTCATTTGCAACCAATTGTTATACAATCGCAAATACGGACACAAGGGAAGCAATTATAGTGGATCCTGCTGACAGGGCTGATTTTCTTGTGCAGATGTATGCAAATCAAAATCTGAAGCCTGTTGCTGTGCTTCTTACCCATGGACATGCTGACCACATAGGAGCACTTCCGGGTATAAGAAAAGCATATCCTGAGATTACGGTGTATGCAGGTAAGGCGGAGGAAGCCCTTCTTAAAAATCCGGCAACCAATCTTTCGGCTATGTTCGGTTACCCGACGGAGGTGGAAGCGGACAAATATGTGGAAGATGGTGACGTAATAGAGCTTTTAGGAGTAGAGATTACGTGCATTCATGTCCCTGGTCATACAATAGGCGGAACCTGCTATTATATCGCAGAGCAGGAGGTTCTGTTTTCAGGTGATACATTATTTGCGGGAAGTATAGGACGCTCTGACTTCCCTACAGGTGATGAGAAGGCACTTCTGGAAAATATAGAGAAGAAGCTTCTTGTTTTGCCTGACAATGTAACGGTATATCCGGGACATAATTCAAGAACTACCGTGAAACGGGAGAGAGAGACAAATCCATATTTTTAAAATATGTAATGGATGATGTCAGTTCATTTGCTGAGCAGTGATTTGGTTTTATAGGAAACTGCTAATTATTTACAAAAGCATGAACTGATGTTGAAGAATAAAGGTATAAAAACATGATACAGCTTATTCAAAATAAACAGGATTATAACAATGATTTAAGAGCCATGCTTATGGCTTTTTTTCCTGGGAAAAAAATAGTGGAAAAAATGTCAGAGGGGCAGACAGTAGAGCTTGTAATGTGTGTGCATTATGAGAATAATGTGACCAATTTGAGCCTTGATACAGAGGATGGTTTTCGTGCACGCCGGACACTTGATATGGATTATCAAATTAGGGAGCGCTTTAGGAATACGCTTAAAATGGCAGCCTATGAGCTTTTGTGTGAGCTTACGGGAAGAAAACTTCCGTGGGGGGACCTTACAGGTGTCAGGCCGACAAAGATAGCAATGAAGCAGCTAAGGGATGGTGCAGGAATTGACGGTGCAGTAAAACATTATATGAAAGAATATGGTGTGTCCGAAAAAAAGGCAAGGCTTGGTGCGTTGGTTGCAGAACGTGAGATAAGCCTTACTTCGGATTTTGATTTTGAGAGGGATTATTGTCTTTATATTGGAATCCCGTTTTGTCCAAGTAGGTGTCTTTATTGTTCCTTTACATCCTATCCGATTGCGGCATACAGGGATAAGGCAAAACTATATATAGAAAGGCTTAAAGAGGAGATAAGCGTTGTAAAGGACATGCTTCATGGCAAGAGACGGCTTGTATCCATCTATATAGGGGGAGGTACTCCCACATCCATAAGCCATGAACTGTTAGATGAGCTTCTTTCCCATGTAGAAACTGTATTTGACTTAACCTATTTAAAGGAGTATACGGTTGAGGCAGGAAGACCTGACAGCTTTACGGAAGCGAAGCTTAAGGTGTTAAAGGCACACGGAGTAACTAGAATAAGTATAAATCCCCAGACAATGAATGATGCCACCCTTGAGAAAATCGGACGGGCACATACATCCGCACAGACTGAGGAGGCATTTTCGCTTGCAAGAAAATGTGGTTTTGACAATATAAATATGGATATTATAGCAGGACTTCCAGGTGAGGATATTGGCAGTATGGAGCATACGCTGAAAAAGCTTAAGGAGCTTGGACCTGAGAGCATCACCGTCCATTCCCTTGCTATAAAGCGGGCGGCGAACTTAAACCGTCAGATGGATGAATTTGCAGGAGAGATACACCGTGATACGGACAGGATGTTAGATGCGGTGGGAGGTGTGGCGGCATCCCTTAACATGGAGCCATATTATCTCTACAGGCAAAAAAATATAGGCGGCAATCTTGAGAATGTAGGGTATGCCCTGCCGGGTATGGAATGTCTTTACAACATTCTTATCATGGAGGAATTGACAGATATTATTGCATTAGGGGCAGGTGCATCCACAAAGCTTACATTCCATAAGGAAAACAGGGTAGAGCGGGTCGAAAACTGTAAATCGGTTGACGATTACATAGACAGATTGGATGAGATGCTTGACAGAAAAAGGAAACAATTTCCGTAACAGTTACTGGCGGTTGTTTTTCCCTATGTCAGTGCTTCTAAAATACAGGCTTTGATACTTTTTAGGTGTCAGGCCTGTTTTTTTTCGAAATATTTCCGTGAAGTAGCTCTGGCTCGGAAATGCAAGAATAGATGAAATTTCCGCAGGTGTGTACTCGGAATATTTCAGCATATTACATGCAGTTTCTATTTTTTTATCCCTGATATAACCACTGATTGTCTGCCCTGTTTCTTTCTTGAACAGGGTGGAAAGGTACGATGCGTTCAACTCCGTATGCTTGGCAAGGACGTCAATTGTGATGCGGGTGTGCAGGCTGTCACATATGTAATCGATACATTTTACGACGGGCAGGGAACAAATTTTAGCCTTTCTTAAGTTTTTCATGCGCTGTGTATAGTCAACACAGGCAACAAAATGAAGCTCGGATACTTCACGTGCATGCTTGCATTTGTCAGCTTTTTGGATGTAAAAATCACTGATTCCGTATGCCTGGGACAACTCCATTCCGCCCTCGATGCAGTATCGTGCGGCAAGTGCAACGGTTACAACAAAATGATATTTCATATGTTGCAGATAATCATCGGAAAGCTTGCCAAGTCCTTTTTTGGACAGCAGAGGCTCCGCCTCACAAAGCTGTTTGATTTTTTTGACATTGCCCTCCTTGATACAGGAATAAAATTCCAACTCTGGATTGTAGGGAGCATGTAAAAGGTCGTTTTCCCTTTGTACAAATTCCTTGTAAAACATTTCTTTTTGTATGTCCATAATGTACCTCACAGTGTTTTAATTGTTGTTCGTTAAGTGAATGATAATTAATTATAGTTTTAAGGTTACCATTAAAATGCAAGTGCTTTTGATGATAATTTACGGAATATGACAAATGCTTTTTCATATTCCAAATAAATATTTTAAACATAAGCTTATCATATAATAAAAACGATAAGAAAACAATTAAAAAGATATAAAAAATACAAATACTCTGATATAACAAAGATACATAATATTACAGGGGTTTGCTCATAACTACTGAAATGAAAAAAGGAGGAGTGGACATGAAACAATTCAAACGCACACTGGCAGTTTTGATTGCTTTGGTTTTAATGGTAAGTGCCATGCCTGTAACTGCACAGGCGGCTACCAAAAAGGGAACTGTTAAATCAGTTACTATTACGAATCCGAGCACCAAAACGCTGGTACTGAAAAAAGGTCAGACGTTTAGAATGAAGACGAAAATAACGACTACAGGTAAGATAAGCAAGAAAATAACATTTTGGTCTTCAAACAAAAGCATTGTAAAGGTAAGCAGTAAGGGAACCATCAAGGCTTTGAAAAAAGGAAAAGCATGGATAACGGTAAGAAGTGTTGCAGATATCAAGAAGAAAGCATCTATCAGAATTATCGTTGGTTACCCTGTGACAAAAGTAAAGCTTAATAAAACCAGCTTAAAGCTGACGGAGGGCAATACGACAACGCTGAAGGCAACGTTATCACCGAAAAAGCCGTCTGTAACGAAAGTAAGCTTTACTTCAAGTAATCCAAAGGTAGTAAAAGTAAACAGTAAGGGTAAGGTAAAAGCAGTGAAAGCAGGAAAAGCAAACATCACCGTAAAGGCAATGGACGGAAGCGGAAAAAAGGCTGTCTGCAAGGTGACTGTTACCAAGAAGAAAACGCCAAGCAAACCGAGTACGGAAACACCGAGCAAGCCAACTACGGAGGAGCCGACTACAGAAGAACCGACCACGGAGGCACCAAGCTTATCCTACGACGGTTATGATTTAAAATGGCAGGATGATTTTGAGGGCACGACATTAAACAGGGATGACTGGAATGTAGAACTGCATGAGCCGGGCTGGGTAAACCAGGAGTGGCAGGAATACGTTGACAGTGAAGAAAATATTTATATCGAGGACGGAACCCTCGTATTAAAGCCTGTAAAGAAAACCGTAGACGGTAAGGATGTTTACACGTCAGGACGTATCAACACACAGGGTAAGCATGACTTTACATACGGATTGTTTGAGGTTCGTGCTAAGGTTCCTACAGGTAAGGGATATTTACCTGCATTCTGGATGATGCCGACAGATGAGAATTTGTACGGACAGTGGCCACGGTGTGGTGAAATTGACATCATGGAGGTTATGGGACAGGAAAATGATAAGGTATATGGTACGATTCATTACGGAGAGCCACATGCTGAAAGTCAGGGAACGAAGAAGCTGACAGAGAGTAATTTCTCAGATGAATACCATACATTTAGCTGTGAGTGGCAGCCGGGCAGTATAAAATGGTATGTTGACGGCGTGCTGTACCATGAGGAAAATGATTGGTTTTCTGCAACAGAGGGACAGGGAACCGTGTCATATCCTGCACCGTTTGACCAGCCGTTCTACATGATTTTGAACCTTGCGGTAGGCGGAAGCTGGGTTGGTTATCCTGACGGGGATACAGACTTTGCAAATCAGAAATTTGTGATTGACTATGTAAGGGCATACCAGAAAACGGAGGGCTACGATGACTCTAATGTAACAAAGCCTGAGAAGCCGCCTGTGACATTAAGAGATCCAGATGCTAATGGAAATTATGCAAATAACGGCAATTTCTCAGTTGCAGAGGATTTGACAGACGAAACAGACTGGCAGTTTATGACAGCACTTGGCGGTGAGGCAACTGCTGCGATTGTAACGGACAGTAAAATGGGTTCAGCAATCAAGGTTGCAACGACTGATAAGGGTACGGTAGATTACAGTGTACAGCTTGTACAGCATAAGGTGCCTTTAAAGCAGGGTGCAAAGTATAAGCTTACATTTGATGCATATGCAGATGAAGCAAGAACAATGTCAGCAGGTATCGGTGCAATCGGTGACCGTAGCTGGAAGAAATATGTAAGCAGTGAAGTGAACCTGACAACAGAAAAGCAGACCTATTCCTGTGAATTTGACATGAGCGATGAGGATTATGCAAATGCCCGTATTGAGTTTAACATGGGTAACATAGAGCCGACAGCAACTATTTATATCAGTAATGTTAAGCTTGAGAAAACAGGAGAGTTTGAGATTGATGACAGCAAAACAGTAAGAGCTGATGGAAATTATGTATATAACGGAAGCTTCCAGGAGGGCGCAGACCGAATGGAATACTGGGAGGTTGCAGATGCAGGAAAGAAAGCGAATGTAAGCGTAACAGGCATAAATGACGGACGTAGATTTAAAGCTGTAACCTCAGGCTGCGCAAATGCAAATGAGGTATTGTTGAAGCAGACAGAGCTCCCGCTTACAACAGGAAAGTATGAGCTTAGCTTTGATGCAGAGCTTACTGCCCCTGCTGTCGGTGATACAGCAGAGCTTACGGTTCGTGTAGCAGGCGGAACAAAGGTATTTACACTGAATAAGGATGAAAAGAAAAATTACACATACAAGTTTGAGATTGCAGATGACGCAACAATTGCAGATATTGATGATATCATATTTGAGCTTGGTGTGAATGGGACAATATTATTAGATAATGTTCGTCTTGTAGAAGATACACTGATTAAGAACGGAAGCTTTAATGCAGGCTTTGCCGGCTATGAGCCGTTTGCTGATAATTCCGCAAAGGCATCATGGGTGGTAGACAGTCAGAGTGAGGATAATGCAGCAGACTTCTCCATTGAAAATACAGGCGATGCAGACTGGAAGATACAGTTGAAGCAAAACAATATACCATTGAAAAATGGTCAGTGGTACAGACTTTCCTTTGATGCAAAGTCAAGTATAGCAAGAAAGATTATGTATGCAATACAGCGGGATGGCTCCAAGCATGATGATGACTGGACACCTTATGTACAAAATACAGTAAGCCTTGATGCAGATATCAACAATTACACACCGATAAGCGTTGAGTTCCAGATGAAGGAAGATGATGATTTGGAGGCCGTCTTAAGTATCAGCATGGGTGCAGTAGGTGGCACACAAATCACGGAAAAGCACAGAATCTGCTTTGACAACTTTGTCCTTGAGGAGATTGAAGCACCTGAAGTGCCAGATGTTGAGGAGGGTGTAAATATACTTAAAAATGCAGATTTTTCTGATGCGGATGACAGCATGGCAGGCTGGACGGAAACAATCGCAAATTGGGATGACCTTACGGCACAGGCAGTAAGGAGTATTTCCGAAGGTGTAATCACATATGCCATTGAAAACGTGGGAACGGAGGATTGGCATATACAGTTGAAGCAGAGCGGACTTTCCCTTAAAGCAGGCGGTAAATATAAGGTGACATTTACAATGTCCTCGACAGAGGCACGGTCCGTAAAATCAGGAGTAATGTCAACAACGTATGCATGGTATGGCGGAAGCACGGTTGCTTTAGAGGCAAATCAGGAGCAAAAAGTAGAGTACGAGTTCACAATGGATGCAGATGACATTGCAGCAGACTTTTTCATCTCAATGGGTCAGCTTGCTGATGACGATGGCAACGCAATTGATACGCCTGCATCGACAATTACAATTTCCGGCATTTCAATAACGAAAGTTGTTGAATAAATAAAAAACACACACTTTTACATTTCTTAACTCCTTTGCAACGGTCTTTGGGTTCTCCAAAGGCCGTTGTTGCATTTATTGGTGTTCGGGAATAGAGAAAATGCTTGACATTTTGTATTGTGAAAAATATGATGGTATATAGTTGTCATGTAGTTATACTTGTGGAAAAGAGTAATTATGGAAAGTATACATACTGACAGTGGAGACATAAGGCATGGCAATGAAGGAGGAAATGAAATGGCAATGAAAAAAAAGCCTGTGACAGGCATGAAGGATATTTTGCCGCGTGAGATGGCAATTCGTGATTATGTCATGGACATGATAAAGAAAACATATAAGCAGTTTGGTTTTACATCAGTGGAGACTCCGTGTGTGGAGCATATTGAAAATCTTTCCAGCAAACAGGGTGGAGAAAATGAAAAGCTGATTTTCAAGATTTTGAAACGAGGGGACAAGCTTGCATCTGCCATTGAAACTGTTTCTTTGGATGATGTTAACGTGTTGGTAGACGGAGGGCTCCGTTACGATTTGACGGTTCCGCTTTCCCGTTATTATGCAAATCATGCAAACGATTTGCCGAGTCCGTTTAAGGCATTGCAGATGGGAAATGTATGGAGGGCTGACCGTCCGCAGAGAGGACGTTACCGTCAGTTTATGCAGTGTGATATCGATATATTGGGTGAACCATCTATTTTGGCGGAGATAGAGCTGATTACGGCAACGACTACATTACTTGGCAAAGTGGGCTTTTCCGATTTTACCATTCGCCTGAATAACAGAAAAATGCTAAAGGCAATGGCTGCCTACAGCGGTTTTTCGGAAGACGATTACGACAGTGTGTTTATTACCCTTGACAAGATGGACAAGATTGGTATGGATGGTGTAGCGGAAGAGCTGGTTTCACAGGGCTACCCGAAGGAAAATGTGGATAAATATTTAGAGCTATTTAAAACTGTGTCCTCTGATATTGAAGGAGTCCGCTATTTGGGCGAGACACTGGGGACATATTTGGATGCAGATGTTGCTTCTGATTTGGAAACGATTATGACAAGCGTTGAGGCGGCAAAGTCGGCTGATTTTAAAATCGTGTTTGACCCTACCCTTGTAAGGGGAATGTCTTACTACACAGGGCCGATTTTCGAAATTTCCATGGATGAGTTTGGCGGTTCCGTAGGCGGTGGTGGACGTTATGATGAAATGATTGGAAGATTTACGGGTCAGGACACGCCTGCATGTGGATTTTCTATAGGCTTTGAACGAATTGTAATGCTTCTTTTAGAAAGAGAAGATTATGAAATTCTGGGAAATGCAGAAAAGAAGGCATACCTGATTGAAAAGAATATGCCGACCGACAGGATGACGGACATTTTGAAAAAGGCAAAGGCGGAGCGTGAGACAGGTATGCAGGTGAACGTAGTTATGATGAAGAAAAATAAAAAGTTCCAAAAGGAGCAGATGGAGAAGGAAGGCTATACTTCCTTTGAGGAATTTTTTGTGAAATAGGAGGCAGATATGGCAGAATCAATGAAGGGTTTGAAAAGAACCCATAGATGTACAGAGGTAAGCAGCAAAAATGTGGGTGAAACCGTTACCGTCATGGGCTGGGTGCAAAAAAGCAGAAACAAGGGCGGAATTATATTCGTGGATCTTCGGGACAGGAGTGGTATTCTTCAGGTAATATTCGAGGAGGCAAATGTAGGAGCCGAGGGGTTCGCAAAGGCGGAAAAGCTTAGAAGTGAATTCGTGGCTGCCATTACGGGAACCGTGTCAAAGCGTGAGGGAGCCGTAAATGAAAATCTTGCCACAGGTGATATTGAGATTATTGCAAAGGACATAAGAATTCTTTCAGAGTCGGAAACACCTCCGTTCCCAATTGAGGAAAACAGCAAGACAAAGGAGGAGCTTAGACTTAAATACAGATATCTTGATTTGAGACGCCCTGATTTACAGAGCAACTTAATAATGAGAAGCAGGGTTGCCACACTGACAAGAGCATTTCTTGCAGATGAGGGCTTTATAGAAATAGAGACACCGACGCTTTGTAAATCTACTCCTGAGGGAGCAAGAGACTACTTAGTGCCAAGCAGGGTGCACCCGGGCAGCTTTTATGCACTGCCGCAGTCGCCGCAGATATATAAGCAGCTACTGATGTGTTCCGGATACGACAGATATTTTCAGGTGGCAAGATGTTACCGTGATGAGGACCTTCGTGCTGACAGACAGCCTGAATTTACCCAGATAGATATGGAGCTTTCCTTTGTTGATGTTGATGACGTTATAGATGTAAACGAGAGACTGCTTGCAAAGCTGTTTAAGGAGATAATTGGTGTTGACGTTGCACTTCCGATACAGCGTATGACATACAGGGAGGCTATGGAACGCTTTGGCTCCGACAAGCCGGATTTGCGGTTTGGCATGGAGCTTCAGGATATAACGGATATCGTAAAGGACTGCGAATTTGGCGTATTTAAGGGCGCAGTTGATGCAGGCGGAAGCGTCCGTGGTATCAATGCAAAGGGACAGGGTGCGATGCCGCGTAAGAAGATAGATGCACTGGTTGATTTTGTAAAGGGATATGGTGCAAAAGGACTTGCTTACATTGCACTTGGAGAGGATGGCACAGTGAAATCTTCCTTTGCCAAGTTTATGAAGGACGAGGAGATGGATGCAATCATAAAGGCAATGGAGGGCGAAGCAGGAGATTTACTTCTTTTTGCTGCTGACAAGACAAAGCTTGTTTATGATGTGCTTGGTGCACTTCGTTTAGAGATAGCAGAAAATCTTGGATTGCTAGACAAGAACGAATACAAATTTGTATGGATTACGGAGTTCCCATTACTTGAGTGGAATGAGGACTTAAACAGATATCAGGCAATGCATCATCCGTTTACGATGCCTATGGAGGAGGATTTGCCATATATCGATACTGACCCTGGAAAGGTACGTGCAAAGGCATATGATATTGTGTTAAACGGAACAGAGTTAGGTGGCGGCAGTGTCCGTATCCATCAAAATGATGTGCAGGAGAAAATGTTTGAGGCACTCGGCTTCTCAAAGGAAACCGCATACAATCAGTTTGGATTTTTGCTTAACGCATTTAAATATGGTGTTCCACCGCATGCAGGACTTGCATATGGGCTTGACCGTCTGATTATGCTCATGGCGAAAGAAGACTCTATCCGTGATGTGATTGCATTCCCGAAAGTAAAGGATGCATCCTGCCTGATGAGTGAGGCACCTAACGTAGTAGACCCAAAGCAGTTAGAAGAACTCGGCGTAGCTGTAGCACTAGAAACCGCTATGCCATAATATAAAAAATTTGAAGACATAGTGGCATTAAAAGTTGTCTGCGTGCAGGATATATGCAGGAATAAAAAACCGTTATGAGAACGTTGGCACTTAAATTGCCGGTCTAAGATATCCTTACTTGGAATTGTCTTAAACCGGCAATTTTTAGTGCCGTTACGTTCTTTACAAGTCGTAGCTCGTAAGCTTTGATGTTTCTCCGGGACGTGGTTCGGGTCTGTAAGTTTCAGGCGTTATTTTCTTTAGGGAGAAAGTAAATTCGCTTCCCACGCCCTCCGTGCTGACCACGTTTATGTTTTCGTTGTGGGCTTTAATTATTTCTCTTGTGATGGCAAGCCCAAGACCTGTGCCCTGCTTGTCACGTCCGCGTGAAGTATCTGCCTTGTAAAAACGAACCCATACTTTGTTTAAGGAATCGCTTGGAATACCACAGCCCTCATCCTTGACGGATACAAAAATTTTCTCGCGTTTTTCTTCCAGCGTAATGTAAATGCTTTTACCCTCAGGGGTAAATTTAATGGCATTGTCAAGAAGATTGTATATGACCTGTTGGATTTTTGTTTTGTCAGCATTTACGGTCGTTATTTCGCAGTGGTTGTTCAGGATTAGGGAAATATTTTTCTCCTGACATTTGCCCTCAAACGTATTGATTGCATTTCTCACAAGGTCTATAATATCGAAATCCTTTGTAATCAGCCACAAGCCGTAGGAATCGTAGTTATTAAGCTCAAGAAGGCTTGATGTAAGCTTCGTCAGGCGTTGGGTTTCGTTGAGGACAATACTAAGGTATTTGTCCTGCTTTTCAGGTGGTATGGTGCCGTCCTGAATGGCTTCAATATATCCTTTAATGGATGTGAGAGGAGACCTGAAATCATGTGATATGTTGGAAATGAATTCACGTCTGTACTCGTCCAGCTTTGAAAGCTCGGATGCCATATACTCAAGTGTTGTAGCGAGCTGTCCGATTTCGTCGTTTGAGGTAATCTCCATTTTTGTTTCAAAATTCCCTGTAGAATATTCCTCTGCCACAGAATTGATTTTTTTAATCGGTCTCATGATTTTTCCTGATATGAGAGCCAGCAGCACAAAGGAAATGATTACAAGAATCAGGAATGGGATATATATAACCTGGAGCATGTCTCTTTGAACACTTCGGATTTGCGAAACCGTGGAATGTATGAGTATCATTCCGTTTGACTCTCCAGCGGTTTCGATTGGCATCGTAACAGTGATTACCTCATCATTGAACAGGCCATAAAAATCACCTGTTAATGTCTGCCCTTTTGTTATGTTAAAATCTTGGTCCACAAGAAATATATTTGTTGGTACCTTGATATTTTCTTTGGTACTTGTTGCCATAATTACGATACCCTTGGTGTCAACTACCCATATGCTGGCATCCAGTCTGTCACCGTAGTATTCCAAGTTTTCCTGTGTGTATTCAAGGCTGTATGCACCGCGTATAAAGTTTGATATTGTCTGCTCGCCTATCAGGTATGCCTCATTTGTAAGTACTTCCGATTTTTCAGCAACCAATGCCTTTTTTGTGGCGTAGGAGGAATAGAAAATCAGTACAGTAAATGTGGCAAGAAATATAAACAGGAAACTCAAAAAAATTCTGTCAAACAGGGAATGTTTCATGTTATCTCACCTCAAATTTGTAGCCCTTGCCCCAAACGGTGCTGATGGACCAATTATGGTTTTCATTAAGCTTTTCACGAAGCCGTTTAATGTGGACATCAACGGTTCTGGAATCTCCAATGTATGCATAGCCCCAAAGCGTATCAAGAAGCTGGTCTCTTGTAAAAACCTGGTTTGGTTTCTTTGCAAGAAAATATAACAGTTCAAGCTCCTTTGGCGGCATTTCAATCTGGTGTCCCTCAAAGGTAACCGTATAGTTTGTGATGTTGACAAGCAATCCATCATATTCAACAAAATCACCCTGATGTTCCGTCTCAATTGCCACGTTTGTTTTATCCGTGTCAACCGTAGTACGCCGTAAAACAGCTTTTACCCGTGCAACAAGCTCATTTGAGTCAAAGGGTTTAATCATATAATCATCGGCACCGATTTTAAGACCAAGCACCTTGTCAAATACCTCACCCTTTGCCGAGAGCATGATAATCGGAGTATTTTTGGTCTTTCTGATTTCCGTGCAAACCTCGTAGCCGTCTATATCAGGGAGCATGATATCAAGAAGAATCAGGTGGGGATTGTATGTCTTCGAAAGTCTTAGGGCATCTTTCCCGTTATATGCTATTTCCGTGGCAAAGCATTCCTTTACGAGGTAAAGGGAAATCAGCTCCGCTATATTTTCATCATCATCAACAATCAGTATTCTTTGCTTTTCCATGAAAGACCTCCAATTTTTATATATTTCCAGAGATGAGTACAACTATACTTTGGAATAGTACGTTTTACCCATATCTTATAATTCTACAATTGTAACCCCGTGTTCGCCCTCGCCGTACTCACCTGGGCGGAAGGATTTGATGTATTTCAGTGTTTTCAGATATTTGTGTATGCCTGCCCGTAAGGCACCGGTTCCTTTTCCGTGAATGATTGTCACCTTTTCAATATGTGAGAGGCAGGCATCATCAAGAAATTTATCTATTTCCATAATTGCCTCATCCACTGTCATGCCCATAACATTAAGTTCAGGTGAAAATGTCATTGCTTTATTTATGGAAGTGCGTCCTGAGCTGTGGTGTCCCCCTCCAAGTGCAGGACCTCTTTGCTTGTACTTTTCGGCATCTGTCGTGAAGTCTGGTTCGTTCACGATAAGCAGGTCACTTATGTGCAGTCTTGAACTAAGTATACCCATCTGCACGGTGACGTTTCCCTTTTGGTCAGGAAGTGTACTTAAGGTTCCCTTGGCGTTCATGCTAAGCACATGAACCCTATCGCCGATGTGAAAGTCGGATGCTTTGTGGTTAGAGGTTTGCTTTTTGGCAGTACTGTTTTCGGAATTGTAGGATTTTAGCTTATCACGCAGCTTGCCGCGCGCGTCCTCCATTGATTTCATGTCAGCTTTTTCAGGATTGCTGCGCCATTTGTTGTAATCACTTATGGTCTTGTCAGCTACATTTTTTGCCTCATCAATAATGTCGCGTGCCTCGCTTCTTGCTTTTTCCAGTATCTCAGTTCTTTTTTTGTCAAGGCTTTCTTCCTTTTCCGAAATACGCTTTTTTAATGTTTCAATTTCTTTTTTGTAATTCTCAATTGCTGCCTTGTCGGTATCAATTGCTATTTTATTTTTTTCAAGCTCAGATATCAGTGTTTCCATGTCAACGGCATCACTGTCAAGCTGTGTTTTTGCACTTTCAATAATATAATCAGGCAGTCCCAGTTTGTTTGATATGGCAAATGCATTGGACTTGCCAGGGATACCAATCATAAGCTTGTAGGTAGGCTTTAATGTGGCAACGTCGAACTCACAGGATGCATTTTCAACGCCATCGGCGGACAGTGCAAATGTTTTTAACTCACTGTAATGTGTTGTTGCCATACATCTTGCACCCATATCCTTAAGATGTTTCAATATTGCGATTGCAAGTGCGGCACCCTCTATGGGGTCAGTACCTCCGCCAAGCTCATCAAACAGACAAAGTGAGTCAGAAGTAGCATGGTTTACTATATATACGATATTGCTCATGTGGGAGGAAAAGGTTGAGAGGCTTTGCTCTATACTTTGTTCGTCACCGATATCCGCAAAAACATCGTCAAACACGGAAAGCTTAGAACCCTCCAAGGCAGGGATATGTAAGCCTGCCTGCCCCATCAGCGTAAACAGCCCTAAGGTTTTTAAAGAAACCGTTTTTCCACCAGTATTTGGACCTGTGACAATAAGTAAATTGTAGCCCTCGCCAAGTCTGATATCGACAGGGACAACCGTGTGCTTATCAAGAAGCGGATGTCTGCCGCTTTTTATATCAACAATGCCTTCCGTGTTAAAAATTGGTTCACTGGCATTCATTGTACGGGCCAGTTTTGCCCTTGCAAAAATAAAGTCAAGTTCAGTCAGCAATTTGGAATCATAGTCAATATCCTCCACCACATCGGCTGCCATTTTGCTAAGGTTTTCCAGGATATTTTCTATTTCTAAAAGCTCTGCACCTTCAAGCTCCTTTATTTCGTTGTTCAGGTTGACAACTGACATAGGCTCAATAAAAAGTGTTGAGCCTGTTTGCGACCTGTCGTGAATCATGCCGGGAAAAGCGGAGCGGTACTCCTGCTTGACAGGTATACAATATCTTCCGTTTCTCATGGTTATCAGACTGTCCTGAAGCTGGTCCTTTGTTGCATCATTTTTTATAAGTTTACTGAGTTGCTGGTGCAGCTTATCGTTTGTAAGCTTAATGTTTCGCCTTATGGATTTAAGATTCGCAGATGCATCATCAGGAAATTCGTTTTCAGCAATGATGCACCTTTTTATTTCTGAGGAAATATGTATGAGGGGTATGAGCTGGTTAAAACGCTCTGACAGGCTGTCAGCAGGCTTTTCCTCCGGGGTGTCATCATATGCCTTTGCATTTTCACAGACGGTCAAAAGAGCGGCAATATCTAAAAGCTCTTTGGATGTAAGCGTTGCATTGACATAAAGTCGCTTGATGGAAGCACCCGTATCGGAAAGTCCCGAAAAGGATAAATTTCCATACTCCTCAAGGCGAAGATATGCATCCCTCGTCTCACCTTGCAGTGTCTTTATTGTATGAATGTCCTTTTGTGGCTTCATTCTGTCACAACGGCGTTTTGCCATCGGTGATGATGCATATTCTGTAAGCATGGATAATATTTTATTGTATTCAAGTAATCGTAAACTGCGTTTATTCATGGTACTGTTCCTTCGTTTTATAATATATACATATATTTTATAGTATAATGGTCAAAATATAAAGCTTAATTTTACTTGCTTTCAAGGAAATATAGTGTTATCTTGGTTGATAGGCTAATATTAAGAAATGAAAAAGGAGCATATAAAGCATAATGAATTATATAAATGAACTCCGTGAGGGAGACATGATATCAGAGGTTTATCTTTGCAAGTC
The DNA here is from genome assembly GCA_947652735.1 of uncultured Lachnospiraceae bacterium. GTDB lineage: Bacteria > Bacillota > Clostridia > Lachnospirales > Lachnospiraceae > Coprococcus_C. The sequence continues at coordinate 36,679 of CANTEG010000021.1, forward strand.
AAAGCTTGATTTAAAAACTAAGGCAGGAAAAAGCTATTACTCCCTTTCACTTCAGGACAGAACGGGAACAGTTGACGCAAAAATATGGGAGCTTAACAATGGCATATCACATTTTGAGGCAATGGATTACATAAGGGTTGAAGCACAGGTTACAACATTTAACGGAGCATTGCAGCTTAACGTAAAGAGAGTCAGGGTTGCAGACGATGGGGAGTTTGATCCGTCTGATTATATGCCATGCTCTGAAAAAAACCTTGATGGAATGTACAAGGAACTGTTAGGACTGGTTGACAGTATAAATGAGTCGCACATTAAGGAACTCTTAAAAATGGTATTCGTTGAAGATAAGGATTTTGTGGAAAAATTTAAGAAGCATTCGGCAGCAAAATCAATTCACCACGGATTTATCGGAGGTCTGCTTGAACATTCTTTATCTGTGGCAAAGCTTTGTGATTATTTTGCGAAGCAATATCCTATATTAAAGAGAGATTTGCTTGTGGCAGCAGCACTTTTGCATGATATAGGAAAGGTGGATGAAATATCCGATTTTCCGGAAAACGATTATACGGACAAGGGGCAGTTGATTGGCCATATTGTTATGGGGGCTATGCTGGTAAATGAGAAAATAAAGAAAATACCTGGTTTCCCGACAAGTATTGCTGACAACCTTTTACATTGTATACTTGCGCATCATGGGGAACTTGAATATGGTTCGCCAAAGAAGCCTGCAATTATTGAGGCACTTGCCTTGGCACATGCAGATAACATAGATGCAAAAATACAGACGTTTACTGAGCTGCTTAACGCAAACAAGGATAAGAGCGGATGGCTTGGTTACAACAAAATGTTTGAGTCAAATGTGAGAATGACAAATGATTAAGAATGATTGTTATGAGGTTTACATTGAAGATATAGGAAATGACGGCGAGGGAATTGGTCATATCAAGGACCGCCAAAATGGACGCAGCTTTGCTCTGTTCGTAAAGGATACCCTTATTGGCGACAGGGCACTGGTACGCATTGTTAAAGTTAAGAAGACGTATGCATATGGCAGGGTGGAGCAGATTATAGAGCCATCACCATTTCGGGTTCAGGCTGTATGTGACAAAGCAAGAAGCTGCGGCGGGTGCAGCCTTATGCATATGTCATATGAAAAACAGCTTGAGTATAAGTGGAATAAGGTTAAGTCATGTCTTGAAAGAATCGGGGGCATTAGCGGAGCCGATGCTCTTATGGAGCCACCATGTGGAATGGAAACACCGTATTTTTACAGAAACAAAATGCAGCTTCCTGTGGGACGGGATAGGGATGGCAGGATTGTAATCGGATTTTATGCAGGAAGAACCCATTCTATTGTCGATTTAGATAAATGTCACATCGGTCATTCCATCAACGATTATATAATAAAATATATGAGAAAATGGCTTGAGGAATTTGACAATGGAACCATTGCTTATGATGAGGAAAGCCACAGAGGGCTTGTGCGTCATATTCTGACTAGGGTGGGCTTTCGTACAGGTGAGCTTATGGTGTGCCTTGTAATAAACGGAGACAGGCTCAAGCAAACAAGTAGTGATGCACTTGTTGGTATGCTTGGCGAGGCGGTCAGCAAATATAATTCATCCAATAACCCTGAACGTGAAATAATATTAAAAAGTGTATGCATAAATATAAACAAGGAAAAGACCAACAAAATTTTGGGTAACCGCTGTGAGGTTGTATGGGGACGTGGGTACATACAGGATTATATAGGAGATGTTTTATTTAACATATCTCCAATGTCTTTCTATCAGGTGAATCCTGTGCAAACGAAGGCTATTTATGACAAGGCAATCGAGTATGCGGAGCTTAAGGGCGGAGAGACTGTGTGGGATATGTACTGCGGAATCGGAACCATTTCCCTTTGCCTTGCCGCTAAAGCAGGAAAAGTATTTGGTGTTGAGGTTGTTCCTCAGGCAATTGAGGATGCGCGGGAAAATGCACGGATAAACAAGATTGAAAATGCTAAGTTTTATTGTGGAAAAGCGGAGGAGGTTGTACCCCGGTTTTATCAGGAGGCTGATGGCAGTGAGGAGAAGCATCCGAATGTTATCGTTGTTGATCCTCCAAGAAAAGGCTGCGAAAAGGTGCTCCTTGATACGATTGGTGCTATGGCACCTGACCGCGTTGTCTATGTGAGTTGTGACCCTGCAACCCTTGCAAGAGATATAAAAATATTATCGGAACATGGATACAAGCTTGAAAATGCGGCTGTTTTTGATGCTTTCTGCCAGGGAACCCATGTGGAGACGGTGGCGAAGCTTCTGCGGTCAGCTTCCGTGAAAATTGTTTAGGTAATGTTTAAACAACCGCCACTTGGCAGTGATATGATACCTCTAAAGTAGACAGATTAAATATAAAAATCTGTTACTTTG
>CANTEG010000022.1 GCA_947652735.1 uncultured Lachnospiraceae bacterium
GGACAAGACCCGCGAAGCAAGGGACCCAGCAAAGCTGGGAGGATGCCTTAGGACCGACCCGCGAAGCAAGGGACCCAGCAAAGCTGGGAGGATGCCTTAGGACAAGACCCGCGAAGCAAGGGACCCAGCAAAGCTGGGAGGATGCCTTAGGACCGACCCGCGAAGCTGGGAGGATATAGCAAGGTCCGCAGGACCGTGCCCTTGCGAAGCAAGGAAAATATAGCAAGGAGGGAAATAAAATGACAGAGAAACAAAGAATGGTAAACGCAAAGCTTTATTGCTGTGATGATGAGCTGGTACAGTTAAACAAACGGTGTAAGGAGATAATGAAACAGTTTAATGAAACAAGATATGAATCGGGTGATGACAGAATGAAGTATATACGTGAATTGTTTGCACATGTAGGTGAAAAGGCATATATAGAGCCTGAAGTATATTTTGACTATGGGTGTCATATATCCGTTGGTGATAATTTTTATGCCAACACAGGTCTTATTATACTGGACCAGTGCAGTGTAACTATAGGTGACAATGTATTTTTCGGTCCGAGGGTCAACATATATTGTGCAGGACATCCAATTGATGCAGGTGTGAGAAATCAAAATCTCGAATATGGTAAGCCCATCACTATCGGAAATGATGTGTGGGTAGGCGGAAATGTTGTATTTAATCCGGGTGTCACTGTTGGGGATGATGTCGTAATCGGAAGTGGTTCCGTTGTGACAAAGGATATACCATCACATGTGATTGCGGCAGGTAATCCGTGCAGGGTGATAAGAGAAATAACCGATGAGGACAAAGTGTACTGGGAACAGCAGGAAACGGAATATCTGAAAAGTAAGACAACAATTAATGATTAAATTTAGTCAATCACCGATATAAATAAATTAAAAATGAGGGGCAGCATATGAAGGATATGACAAAATACATACAGGATAGTCTGTTTGCACTTCAGGATGAGGAGTACAAAAGTTTTCATTGCAGACTTATGCCTACAGTTGAGACGGATGCTGTAATAGGCGTGAGAACACCTGACCTTAGGAAGCTTGCAAAAAAGCTGTGGAAGGAATGTAAACAGGATGACAAAAGTTCAGCCGAAACTATACCGCAGGATATACGGTATTTTATGGAACAACTGCCACACAAATATTATGAAGAGAATAATATGCATGCAGTATTTATAGAGCAGATTAAGGATTACAAAACATGCATTGATGCATTGGAGCAGTTTTTGCCATATGTGGACAATTGGGCAACCTGTGACATCATGTCACCAAAAATACTTGGAAAATATACAGACGAGCTTTTGGAAAAGATTAAGGAATGGCTCTGCCGCAGTGAAACCTATGTCGTAAGATTCGCTATAGGCTGCCTGATGAGATATTATCTGGATGAAAACTTTAAACCTGAATATTTGGAGCTTGTGGCAGCTGTCAAATCAGACGAGTATTATATAAACATGATGATTGCGTGGTATCTGGCAACGGCACTGGCTAAACAGTACCCTGACACGGTTAAGGTGCTGGAGGATAAGTGCCTTGCACCGTGGATTCAAAATAAGGCAATTCAAAAGGCGGTGGAAAGCAACAGAATATCTGCTGAGACAAAGACATATTTAAGGACGTTGAAGATAAAGCAGCAGGAAAAATAAATACAGGGTATTTAATAATAAATTCAATGAGGATGTAAAAATAATGAAAAGTCAGCGGGGAGGAATAAGATGAATTTTGATGCAGTCGTGTTTGATATGGACGGGGTTATTTTTGACTCTGAGAAAAAGGTTGTGGAGTGCTGGCAGGTTGTAGCAGAAAAATATAATATAGAAGAAATTGAGGAAGCGTGTAGTGCCTGTCTTGGATTAAACAGAGAGGCAACCAAAGAATATTTTCTTGGTAGATATGGTGAGGATTTCCCATATGAGGAATACAAAACGGAAATGTCAAATTTATTCCATGAACGATATGGGAATGGAAAAATCCCTGTAAAGCAGGGGGTACAGGAGATTTTGGACAGCCTCAGGAAGAACGGAAAAAAGGTTGCACTTGCAACATCAACGAGGAAAGCGGTTGTAGTTGACGAGTTAAAGGCGGCAGGGCTTTATGATTTTTTTGATGCAATTGTCTGCGGGGATATGGTTGATAAAAGTAAGCCTGCACCGGATATATTTTTGAGGGCATGTGAGTGTCTTGGTGTTAATCCTGATGATGCATTTGCCATTGAGGATTCTTATAACGGAGTTCGTTCAGCGTGCGGTGCGGGAATGAGGACAATTAAGGTGCCTGATTTGGCACCTGCGACTGTGGAAATGCGTGGACTTGCGGAGGTGGTGCTGCCAAATCTCTGCGAGGTTATGGAATACTTAGGACTGGAACGATAGGTAATGATAACGTTATTTTACTGTTGTGTCGACGTACAGTGGAATATGCACGAAATAATAAGTTTTCATAAGGAAATAAGTTTTATCCTTGACACGTTTAATGGTTTGGGCGATAATTGACTTTGATTTTATTTTAGTTGGAGGAAGTATTAAAATGAACGATAATAAAATACCATATAAAATTTATCTTGAGGAAAGTGAGATTCCAAAGCAGTGGTATAATGTACGTGCAGACATGAAAAATAAACCTGCACCGTTGCTCAGCCCTGAGACACATCAGCCGCTGAAGCCAGAGGAGCTTTCACCTGTATTTTGTGATGAGCTGATAGCACAGGAATTAAATGACACGGATGCATATATTGATATACCGCAGGAAATTCAGGAGTACTACAAGACATATCGTCCGGCACCAACAATGAGAGCATATCATCTTGAAAAGGCACTTGGAACACCTGCTAAGATTTATTATAAATTCGAGGGAAATAATACAAGCGGAAGCCATAAACTGAACTCAGCAATCGCCCAGGCATATTATGCAAAAAAGCAGGGGCTTAAAGGTGTTACAACTGAGACGGGAGCTGGACAGTGGGGGACGGCACTTTCTATGGCATGTGCCTATTTTGGTCTTGAGTGTAAAGTTTATATGGTTAAGGTTTCTTATGAGCAAAAGCCGTTTCGACGTGAGGTTATGAGAACATATGGTGCAAGTGTTACACCATCACCATCCACAGATACACAGATTGGACGTAAGATACTTGAGCAGCACCCGGGAACAACGGGAAGTCTTGGCTGTGCCATTTCAGAGGCTGTCGAGGTTGCAACCACAACTGAGGGATACAGATATGTTCTTGGAAGCGTGTTAAATCAGGTTCTGCTTCACCAGTCAGTGATAGGTCTTGAGGCAAAGGCAGCTCTTGATAAATATAATGTAAAGCCTGATATTATTATAGGCTGTGCAGGCGGCGGCTCTAATCTGGGTGGTCTTATTGCACCGTTTATGGGCGAGAAACTCAGGGGTGAGAAGGATTACAGATTTATAGCAGTTGAGCCTGCGTCCTGTCCGTCCTTTACGAGAGGTGTATTTGCATATGATTTTTGCGACACGGGGATGGTTTGTCCGTTAGCTAAAATGTATACTTTAGGAAGCGGATTTATACCGTCAGCAAACCATGCAGGTGGACTTAGATATCATGGTATGAGTTCTACACTTTCACAGCTTTACCATGACGGATATATGGAGGCTGTTGCAGTTGAGCAAAGTTCTGTGTTTGAGGCGGCAGAAATGTTTGCAAGAACCGAGGGAATTCTGCCTGCACCAGAAAGTAGTCATGCCATAAGGGCAGCAATTGATGAGGCATTAAAGTGTAAAGAAACAGGTGAGGAAAAAACGATTTTGTTCGGACTCACGGGAACCGGATACTTTGATATGGTTGCATATGAAAAATTCCATGACGGACAAATGACAGATTATATTCCTTCGGACGATGATTTAAAACCGGGATTTGAGGGAATACCTAAAATATGATATGACCAAAGGAGGAAACCGGCGAAGCTGGGAGGATTCCTTAGGGCAAAACCCACAGTGCGAGGGGAAGCTTTATATGAATTACGATGAAATAAAAGAAAGTGCAAAAAAGTCAGGACTGATACCGGCACTTGGTATGGAGATAACAAAGCTTGATGATGGATATTGCAAGGGCGAAATGCCATTAAATGAAAAGACGTGTAATCCTTACGGGGCAGTGCATGGAGGTTGCATCTATGCACTTGCAGATACCATAGGAGGAAGTGCGGCACTGACAAGAAGTGAAAAAGTTGTTACACTTGACAGCCATATGAACTTCCTTAGGGCGGCTTCGAACAAGGGAATGCTTATTGCGGAAGCAAAGGTAGTAAGACACGGAAACAAAATTGCCGTCTATCACGTAGATGTCACCACATCAGAAGGAGTGCAGGTTGCGGAGGCAACCTACTCATTCTATGTGTTGCAATAAATCGCAAAAAGGATGAAATAAATTGATGGTATGGAGGCTTGACTGCTGTGACATGCCGTCAATTTTTTATTTAATAGGAAACTTTGTTTCCTATTGGCACGCTTCTGGCGAAGCTTGCTAAGATTTCGAACTACGGTGCCAAAGGCACTTAGTTCTATAATCCGGAGTAATATTCCTTCCAAGTCTTTGTAACATTTGCTTATCACTGCGGATTGTTGCACAAGCGGCAGTAGTCAGCATATTACCTGTGATAGAAGCGGAAGCTCCTGACTGAAAGGCACGTTTACCATCGTTTGTCAGCAGTGCTCTCCCTGCTGCCAAACGTATATCGGCTGTTGGATTGATATAGCGGAAAAATCCGATTGTTCTCAAAATATCATCTTCTGTCAGTGGCTTCTCATGTTCAAAAGGGGTACCGGGAATGGGCATCAGAGCGTTAATGGGAATGGAATCAATGTCTAATTCCGCCAAGCTGATTGCCATATCCAATCGATCCTCCCACAGCTCTCCCATACCAATAATGCCACCAGAACAGACACGCATACCTTCTGCTTTCACTAACTTTAAGGTATCGACCTTTTGGTCATAGGTGTGGGTTGTGCAAATATATGGGAAATAACGCTGTGAGGTTTCTATATTGTGATGATAGCTGGTTACACCTGCCTGATGTAGCTGATGTAATTGTTTGGCAGTAAGAAAACCCATAGATGCACACAAATTGATTTTACATGTTGCATGCATTGTCTCATATGCATGGACAGCTTTTTCAAATTCTCTATCGTTTAACATTCGGCCCGAGGTTACAATGGAACAGCGGTTTACACCTTCACTTTCATACATTTTACAGGAATTCACAATGGTTTCTTCTGGAACAAATTCGTATATTTCGCAGTCAGTATGATTATAAACAGACTGTGCACAATATTTGCAATCTTCCGGGCAACCACCGCTGCGGCCATTGATGATGGAGCAGAGATCCACTCTTTCGCCAATAAGACAGGAACGAATATGGTCTGCTCCCTCGCAGAGTTTTTTTAAATCACAGCTTAGGAATATGTCAAGGTCATCCTGTCGGCTGATACGTCGTCCTTCAATAATGTCTTTGGCTAATGTTGATATGTTCATATAAGACTACTCCTTTTATGTATTGATAACAAGCATACGTATGTAGTGCATTGTTAATTTTCTATTGCAATTGCAAACTTAATTGCAGAAAGTATAAGTAGAAGTATACACATTAATTTCTAATTGTCAACCTTTAACAGATACGGGTTTACAATTAAAGAAGGAGCTGTCACACTAAGAATTTTTCATCATATGATTAAGTGTCTTAGTGTGACAGCCCCTTTTTTAAATTTAAAGACATTACCGAGAAGTATCGGTTTCGTTCAATCACGTTCTTAATAATGGATAAACCTGCTTGGCAATGCAGGTGATTTGTACCTACATCTGGTAGAATAACAGGTTGTCTTTCAAGTCTTCGGTCAGTTCGCCACCTGCTTTTACATATTTGTCACACACAGACTGATAACGCCTGAGTGTCTTTGCATTTTGTGTTTCATACTGCGTTATGGAAGAATGATATATAGGATTTTCCTTAAGCTCACTTCTGACCGCCTTTTCAAAAGGACAGTACCGCACAAGAATATCTCTTGCTATTTTGTTGAGACGGAAGCTTCCCTTTGATTCGTAGTTTATCCAGTTTGCGTAATCGCCCACAAATACATCCTTGTAATTATTCTTGGCACGTGCAAGTGAGAGTTTGATTTTCTCCTTTGCGTCAGGGGAAAGCTCATTGTTCTTACGGTAGAACTGAATATATGAGCAATATTCTGCCGTTAAGGATTTGTCCCTGATATCGTTCCAATGTACACCTTGAAGCTTTCTGCACATTTCCCAACGGAAAGCACCCATAACCTGTATCATTAAGTCATTTACATCAGACATTGTGAATATTGGGAACATAAATCTTCCCGGTGTATCACTCTTAATTCCTGAAGTTTCCTGCCACATGGTTCCACGGCTTCCTGCATTTGGCATCAGGATAATATCAGGAAGAACTTCTTTCATTATCTTCTCACAGTTAATTCCCTTGTCAGGGTCGGAGAACATAATCTCCCTATAAAATACGGAGAAGTCAACCTTTCTGATGGCATTCAGCGAATCCTCAATTTTATCAGCGGTAACAAGCAGTTTGTCGACTGCATTCATCAGGTCGCTCTCGCACAAAATAGGGCAGAATGTTGTGATTCGTCCGTAAGTCTGCTTGTTTACGGAGGTAAACATGTTTCTGATTTCAAAGTCAACCATGCGTTCACGGTCAACGGAATACTCGTCAAATTGTTCCTTTGTTATTTTGTGGCGTCTGTATGTCTCGGCTATTTCTGCGATATAGTCCATGTCAAACTCATTTTTTGATGTGTTCTTCTCGCCATTATAAATACATTTCAGCCACTCATAAATGGTATATATGTGCGTGGAGTGGCATATGTCAAGGTGGGCAGACAAATCATAAAGCTTTAGTGCATTTTCTTCACCGATAAAGGCAACATCCATAAAACCAAAGTTCAAAAACATTTCCAGAACAGGTGTCAGTGATTGCTCATTTTTCATGGCACGCATAAATACCTTGTGGTAAACGTCATAGAAAATTGTAGTTACGTTTCGTCTTAAAGCATGAACCTCTTTGTCTGTAGAGTACTTATCAGGCAGCTTCAGATAAGCATAAATCGTCTCGATTGCCTTATCCATATCGGTATCGTTCAGTCCCGCATAGGTTAAAATGTGGGTGAGACAGTCTTCGGTTGTAATATCGATTTCTTTTCTTGCACTGCCGGATATGGTTTCATTATCTGTCGTTGTTGCCGAATAGTCGTAGTTCTTAAATTCATTAATACGTCTTGTCAGTATGTTGTTATTATAAATGTCTAATTTAAGTGCCACGTTTGCAATCAAGTCAAGATCCTTTGTGATAGGGTCAATTTCATACTTTTTTGCATGGGTCTTAATGGATAAATCAAAAAAGAGTGCAAACAAATCATTTCTGGTGTCACTAATCAGAATATCCTTGTTGTAGGACAGGTATGCGTCCATCTCACCGATACCGAGGGCAAATCTCCGCATCTGGGCAGCCGCCTCCATGATGACACCAACAGTAAGACTGTCATCCTTTTCCATAAGCTGGAGATATTCCTGCATATATTTTGTTGCAATGCTTGTGCTGTTGTTGATTTCCCAAACTTCTGCCTTGTGTCTCATCTCAAGGGAATTAAAAAGATTGATTCTTGGAAACGGGCTGATTTCAATCTTATATTTGTTACACAATGTTTTATAGTCATCAAATAGTGATTCTACGAACATGTGAAACTGGCGGGTTTTATTCGCTAAGTCAGAATAGAGCTTAAGCATCTGGTGCCTCTGCCAGATAGCAGTTCTCAAAAATACATTGCGGATTTTTTCCTGGCGTGTAAGCATATTTTTTAAATCAGTGTCATTCCTGCAAATAAAGGCAGCCAGCACGGCATCGTCACCGGCTATGTAATCACACAAAAAATTATCCTTCTCAAGAATTCCGATAATTGCATTTTTTTCCAAAGTAATTGACGAGGAGCCGAGCTTTTGTATTACGGTACCCTCCTGTATCAGATACCAGTAAACGACCTTGTCATTTTTTTCGGCGATAACATCACCATGTTTGAATTTCATTAATTCCACAATAACACCTCCTTTGGTGTATCTACCTTTGTATAGTATAACAAAAAAAACTTGCTTTTCAATAGCAAAGTTTTTATAATTGACTAAAGATTTCAAAATTTTAGTATGAGTTTTGCGGGGTGACTGCTTCATAACAAAAATGTGATAGGAGGTACACACATGGCAAGGGCAAAATATGATGTGAAGCTCGACTTAAATGAACAGACAATTCCTATCCTAGAGCAGATTTCCGATGGTATGCCGGGAGGTTTTTTTATTTATCATGCCGGTGGGGATGGCGAAATCATCTATATTAACAGGGCAATGCTTCGCATTTTTGGGTGTGATACAAGGGAAGAATTTGAAACACTGACAGGGAATACCTTCAAAGGGCTTGTACACCCTGATGATTATGAGAATGTCAAAAACAGCATTGAGCTTCAAATAGAAAAGAGCACATTTGATTTGGACTATGTTGAGTACCGTATCATACAAAAGGATGGGACAATACGCTGGCTGGAGGATTATGGACATTTTGTCCATACTGACGTGTATGGAGATATATTTTATGTGTTTGTTGAGGATGCAACGGACCGGTTACGACAGCGCATGGAAAAGCTTGAGAAAATAAATGACTATCTGTGGAACGCATATACAAAGGAAAGACAGTACAGAAAGGCTATTTTATCTGAGGCAGTCGCATTTTATGAAATTAATTTGACAAAGGATACCATTCTTACAAACTCCATTCAGTTCGATGAGGAAAACAATGAGGATTTAGTCAGGCTTATGGGCATGAAATCCTTCAAAAAATATTCGGAATGTATTGTTTATCAGGCCAAGCATGTGGACAGTGAGGATGTTGATTCTTACTATAAGTTTTTTAACAGAAACCGCCTGATAACCTGTTATCAAAAAGGTGAACCGGAGCAGATTTACGATTGCTGGATGACGGATATTCATGGCAGAAGGAGGCTGGTTCGCTATGCCTTTTTGCTGGGTGAAAATGAACATACAGGGGACATCACGGCACTTGCAATTGCAAAGGATATGATGGAGCAGGTGGAGCGGCAGCATCTCCTGCGTTCGGCATTGCAGCAGGCAAAGGTGGCAAGTGTTGCAAGAGAGACATTTCTGTCTAACATGTCCCACGATATACGAACACCATTAAACGCCATTATCGGTTATGCGGAGATTATAAAGAAGCATTTGACGGACAGTGATAAGGTTGAAAACTATGTTGAAAAAATAGCAGATTCGGGGCAGCAGCTTCTTTCCATCGTAAATGAATCTCTTGAAATTACAAGAATGGAATCAGGGGAGGTCAGTCTGACAAGCGAAACGTTCAGTATGGAAGACTTGCTGGATGAGGTAAAAAGAACCCTGAAAAATCAGATAAAGGCAAAGGGAACAAATTTGGTGATAGATAAATCTGGTTTGGGAACTGCCAATGTTGTATCTGATTTTATGAGAATCAAAGAGGTTCTGTGCCAGCTTTTGGATAACGCAATTAAATATACGGATGTGGGGGGAAATGTAAAACTTACGGTTAAGGAAAACGATATATATCTTAAGGGATACAGACAGTATCAGTTCATTATTGAGGATGATGGCTGCGGTATTTCAGAGCAATTTATGAATAAAATATTTGAGCCGTTTACAAGAGAAAACAATACAACAAAAAGTGGAGTGCTTGGACCGGGTCTTGGACTTTCCCTTGTAAAAAATATTGTGGAAATGCTCGACGGTGATGTGGAAGTGAAAAGCAGGCAGGGCGAAGGAAGCTGCTTTACCGTTACTGTGTTGTTGCGTCTTCAGGAGGAACAGTCAGCAGATGAACAAATTCCTAAGGCACAGGGGAAGGAGCAAATGCCACCATCCGATAATATTTGTATCCTTTTGGCTGAGGATAACGAAATTAACCGTGAAATTGTGGAAGAACTGTTAGGAGATAGCGGTTATACAGTTGAGTCGGCTGAGAACGGAAGCATCGTGTTGGAGAAATTAAAAAGCTACCCGGCAGGGTATTTTTCTATGATTCTTATGGATATACAGATGCCTGTCATGGATGGATATGAGACAACGAGACAAATACGAAATCTTGAAAATAAAGAACTGGCACAAATTCCGATTGTTGCATTATCTGCAAATGCATTTGCTGAGGATTTTCAGCGGTCACGTGAGGCAGGAATGAATGCACATGTGGCAAAGCCTCTTAACATACAAAATCTGTTTGAGGTCATGGAACGTGTACTTATTTCAAATTAGTAAAAGGAAACTAAATGAATGGATAAGAGAAGTAAGCTGTATAATTTTATGTATGCCTTTATGGCAGTTGCACTTATTATTCTGATTGTTAATATGGCGGTTAAATATGACGGGGTGTCACCGACGGATGAGATGGCTGACGGAACGGTTGGGTTTGCTGACGGCTGGATACTGGAAAACGGGGACGTGGCGGATTTGGCACATCTAAATGAAAATGATGGCGTTACAACGGGCAGGCAATTCAGTATATACAATGTACTTCCTGAGGGATTGCCGGAAGGCCAGTCATTATGCTTTCGGACAAAAAATATTTTTTATAAGGTTTATGTGGACGGAAAACTCAGATATGAGCCCGAAATTCCCGAGAGCAGCGGATACAATAAATCGTCAGGAAACAGGCATAACTATGTGCCGCTTCTTAGTGAGGATGCAGGAAAAACCGTTCAGATAAAAATTACGACCGTCTACGAAAATGCAAAAAGCCGTATCGACGGAATATGCATAGGAAGCGGAGGGGGAGTGGCTCTTTCGTTTATAAAATCAAGGCTTGTTGCATTTGCTACAAGCATGTTTCTTTTGTTTATCGGACTTTTGCTTATGCTGGCAGATATTCCGCTTAATACGCGCAGTGAAAAAAATCACGAGCTTATGTATTTGGGATTTTGTTCTGTCAGTATCGCTATATGGTGTCTGCTTGAGACAGGATTGTTCCAGATATTTTATGGGGATAGTCGTCTCATACAGACGGTATCGTGCTGTGCGTTAATGCTTATTAATATTCCGATGGTGCTTTATTTTGACAAAGCGTTTGGTCTTGGCTTTAAGCATGTAAAGGGTATTTTATGTTTCCTCTCACTGGCTGAGTTTATCGTCTGCTTTGGGCTTCACATGCTGGAAATTTATGATTTCCATGAAACCTTGATTGCAACACATGTGACGCTGGTTATATCAGCAGTTGTAATGCTTGCATCTATTATAAAGCCAAACAAAAAGGAGGAAAAACGGGAATCAAATATCACCTTTAAAATATTCAGGTTTATTGGTCTTGGTGCCATTTTAATATCAGCAGGTATGGACATTGCAAGGTATTACGTGTTTGCATCTGACGACAATGCTCTTTGCGTAAGAATTGGTCTGATTATATTTATGATATGTTTTGGAGGCTCTAGTCTGGAGAAAACCATCAATGTTGTTAAGCTTGGAGCACGTTCGGAGATGATAAGCCAGCTTGCATATAAGGATGGTCTTACAGGAGTAGGAAACAGGACATTGTTTAAGGAACGGCTTGCAGAGCTTGAGGAAAACAAAAATTATGTCAATGAAATATTATTTGTCATGTTTGACGTCAATGACCTGAAATATATAAACGATAAAATGGGGCACACGGTAGGAGACGAGCTTATTATGAAGGGTGCAACCATAATTAATGAATCGTTTTGTAATTTTGGGGGAACCTGCTACAGAGTGGGTGGCGATGAATTTGTTGTTATCATAACGGGAAATATGCCAATGGCACAGTACAAGGAAGGTATGAAGCACTTTGAGTCTGCCATTGCAGAGCATAATGCAAATCCTGATAAAAAGTTTAGAATCAGTATTGCGTCAGGCTTTGCTACATACAACGAATCCAGTAGGGAAAAAACAATGTCGGAAATATGGCATCTCGCGGATGCATTTATGTACAAAAATAAAAAGGACATGAAGGCAAGGATGATTGAGGCAAATGAATACTATACAGGTAAGTTGTATGCATCATCAAGATAGCACAATATGTAACAAAACATTGACTGGTGAATACATTAACTGTAGGGAGGAAGATTATGAGAGATACTATGCTTGCACTTTGGATTCCGTTTATTGGCACGGCCTTAGGAGCATGTACGGTTCTTTTTATGAAGGATAATCTGAATATTAAGGTTCAAAAAGCTCTGTCGGGCTTTGCAGGCGGAATTATGATTGCTGCTTCGGTTTGGTCACTCCTTATTCCGGCTATTGAAATGTCAGAGGAACATGGTATGAAAAAGCTGGCATTTGTACCTGCCGCTATAGGCTTTATGCTTGGAGTGCTGTTTATTTTACTTCTCGATATGGTGATACCGCATTTACATGTAAATGAAGATAAGGCGGAGGGACCAAAAACGTCCCTTTCAAAATCTGCCATGCTTATTTTTGCAGTTACCCTGCACAATATACCTGAGGGGATGGCAGTGGGAATTACATTTGCAGGTGTTGCCGCAAAAGACAGTACCATTACATTTATGGGGGCTATGGCACTTACAATAGGAATTGCAGTTCAAAATTTTCCTGAGGGTGCGATTGTCTCAATGCCCCTTTGTGCATCAGGTGTGGGAAAAGGGAAAGCACTTCTTTACGGTATACTGTCAGGAATCGTTGAGCCAATTGGTGCTTTGCTTACGCTGTGGCTCTCCCGCTATTTTATCAGTGTCATGCCGTATCTGCTTGCATTTGCAGCCGGTGCAATGATATATGTGGTGGTGGAGGAGCTTATACCTGAGTCCGCAGCGGGGGAACATTCAAACATAGGAACCATAGGCTTTGCCGTGGGTTTCGTAATTATGATGATTTTGGATGTTGCCCTGGGATGACAGATAAGATTATTTTGATTTGCTCTCCATAAAATGCCTTTTCAGGGCAGCAAAGGACTCATCGCTTAAATCATGCTCGACTCTGCATGCATCCTTGTATGCAGTGTCGTGTTCAACACCTATGGAAATAAAAAACTCTGCAAGGGTGTTGTGGCGTTCATATATTTTGTTGGCAATTTCAGCTCCCTGCTTAGTGAGGGTCAGATGTCCGTTTCCGTCTACGTTGATATACCCATTTTGCTTTAAATTTTTAAGATAAACACTTACGCTTGGCTTGGAAATGCCAAGATGATGAACAACATCTATGGCACGTACATATTCTTTTGTCTGGCTGATGTGCAGGATTGCTTCTAGGTAATCTTCTGCTGATTCTTGTATTTTCATATTTTTACTCCAATATCTTTCCTATGCTTTATAGTCATTGGCAAAACTATATTTTAGAAATAGCGAATTTTGCTTAGCACTATATATTCATGTGATTTCATGCATATTCTAGCATAGGAAAATAAAAAATTCAATTTTTTTGAAAGTATCTCTTGACAAGTTAGTTAGTTTTAACTAATATATATGCAAAGTAATTAGTTTATATAAACTAACCAAAGGAGGTGAATGTCTATGGCATTATCTATGGCTGTTGCGGGAGATGTAAAAACCATTTCAAGATTTATCGGGAAAGAGGATGTGATAAACCGATTGCGGGAGATGGGATTTATTCCAGGGGAAAAGGTAGAGGTTGTAGGTCGGAATGTAAGCGGTTTAATTCTCGTTGTCAAAGGAGTCCGTGTAGCGTTAGACAGAAGCCTTGCATCCAGAATTATAGTTTGTGATTGAGAACAATTAACAAGAAAGGATTTAATGATATGACGTTAGGTGAATTAAAACCGGGACAGAGCGGCGTTGTTGATGCCATAAAGGGAGCAGGCAACATTAGAAGACGCGTGCTTGAAATGGGTGTGACGCCCGGAACCAAAATAGATGTAATTAAGGTTGCTCCTCTTGGAGACCCTGTTCAGGTAGAGCTTCGGGGATATGATTTAAGCCTGCGTAGGGAAGAAGCACAGGCAATTGTTTTAAGGTAATACAGGAAGGAGGATAACAGTGATTAAGGTAGCACTAGCAGGTAACCCAAACTGCGGAAAAACGACATTATTTAATGCACTGACCGGCTCTAAACAGCATGTGGGAAACTGGCCCGGAGTTACGGTAGATAAAAAAGAAGGTACATGCAAGAAAAATAAGGATATCAAAATTTTGGATCTTCCGGGTACATATTCACTCTCTCCGTATTCTGCGGAGGAGATAGTAGCAATGGAAACTATTACGGGGAAGAATGGTGAGAAGCCTGATGTTGTTATAGATATTGTAGATGCGGCATCCATCGAGAGAAATTTATATCTTACCCTTCAGATTATGGAGACAAATGTGCCGATGATTGTGGTCCTTAACATGATGGATGAGGTCGCAGAGGCAGGCACGGAGATTAATGTGCCTGAGCTTGAAAAGGAATTGGGACTTACTATAATTCCTATGGTGGCAAGGACCGGGAAGGGTGTTGATGTGTTGCTTAATGCAGTGGAACAGCTTGCCGAGTCAAAGCGTACCCCGAAGCAGCTTCCGGTATTTGAGGAAATCAAAAAGCTTGAGGCGGGGGCACAGAGTGAGGAAGACAAGGAAGAAGCCGAGATTCAGGTGGCGGATATCAGATACAAGACAATAGATGGTATCGTAGCAAAGACTGTAAAGAAGAAAAAGGCGGCAAAGACAGAGGAAACAAAATCAGATAAGATTGATAAGGTACTGACAAACCGTATTTTGGGAATTCCAATCTTTTTGGTTATTATGTATGTCATGTTTGCCTGTACATTCAGTGAAAACTTTTTGTGGCTTGGAATCAACAGCCCGGGAAAATGGCTTGAGGGTCTTGTAGGAACCGTGTGGTCATGGATAACAGACGGCATCGCAGGAGCAATTGAAGGGGCATCCCCGTGGTTGCAGGCACTGATTGTTGATGGTATACTGGAAGGTATCGGAGCGGTGCTTGGATTTATGCCGCTTGTACTTGTGCTTTATCTCTTGATGTCAGTGTTAGAGGACAGCGGATATATGGCAAGAGTTGCCTTTATCATGGATAGGATTTTCAGGAAGTTCGGACTTTCGGGACGTTCCTTTATTCCGCTCCTTATGGGCTACGGATGCGGTGTTCCTGCTATTATGGCAACGAGAACGCTTGAAAAGGAAAAAGACAGAAAAATAACGGCAACAATAACAACATTTATGCCTTGCGGTGCAAAACTTCCTATTTTTGCGATGTTTGCATCCACCATTTTTGCCAATGACAACCAGATACTTGTAACTTATTCCCTGTATATTCTTGCGTTGGTGGCAGCAATCGTAGTCAGTCTGTTACTGAATAAATTTGTTTACAAGTCTGAGGCATCCAACTTTATCATGGAGCTTCCCCAGTACAGGGTTCCGACGATAAAAAGCGTACTGATACATGGCTGGGAAAAGGTGAAAGGCTTTGGAAAGAAGGCAGGAACGATTATACTTCTCTCAACGGTGCTGATATGGTTCCTCTCCAACTTTAATATTGATTCCTTCAATGGTGAAAACAAAAAGGTGAATGAGGATAACTCTGTTATGTGCGAAAATATGGAAGACAGCTTCCTTGCGTCAGCAGGAAGAATTGTGGCACCTGTATTTAAACCGCTGGGTTTTGGTGAGTGGAGACCTGCGGTAGGAGTTGTAACTGGTTGGATTGCAAAGGAAAATGTAGTTGTTACGTTTGCACAGTTATATGAGGAAGATGTAACAGACGAATATCTGGAAGAATTTTTTGCGGGCATGTCACCTGAGGAGCTTGAGGAATTTGGTTTTGAAAATGGTGAGTATGACAGTGAAGCGGCAGCAGACATATATGCGGAGGGTGTTCTTTTTGAGGGCGGCGATGGAAATGTCCTGCCTACCATGAGAAAGGATATACCGACAAAGGCAGCCGCCTATGCATATATGGTATTTAACCTTTTGTGTATGCCTTGCTTTGCGGCAGTCGGAGCGCTCAAGAGAGAGCTTAAGACGTGGAAAGCAACAGGAGGAGCCGTTCTCGTACAGATGGTTACCGCATATATCGTTGCACTGATTGTAAAACTTGTAGGAGGATTGATTTAATTGATAGATGCTGTACTTATTATATTATTGGTTGTAATTATATATTCCAGTGTGAGAAGCATTGTAAAAGGCAAGGCAAAGGGCAGCGGAGGCTGTGGCTGCGGTTGCAGTTCATGTGCCATGTCAGGTCATTGTAAGAGCAGCACCAAACATTCATAAATATGCCATAAACATATTATTTTCAACTACACATATTGATGCTTGCAATTAGTATCAGGGAGGCACTTCTGAAAAATACAGAGGTGCCTTTTCATTTGCCATCTGTTTTAACCAGCCTTGATATTTTTTATAAAAAGCGGTATACTAAGCAGGCAAATAATGGTAACTGTTCTTAGAAGGAATAGGTATGGTGAGTAATGAAAAGAGTACTTCTTGTTTTCATATTGTTAATATCCATGTCGGCGCTTTGCGGCTGCGGAGAGGAAGAAATTCCTGAATTCAATCAGGATAAGCTAATCGAGATTACCTCAAAGCCTGTAGGCATGACAGAGGATTATATGAGCTATGTACTGCACATATGTATATACAATGATTGCAGTGTGGAAATATATGCAGACAGCTTTGAAAAACTGTATGATGAATTGGAGACGGAGACACGGCAGTTTTCCGTCAGCAGTGAGGAACTTGAGGAGCTGAAAACGCTTATTTTAAAGGAGCAGGCATACAGTATGCGTGAAAGCGTGGGAAACCGCGACCTGACAAAGGGAACAGCGAAAACCTTTACGGTTTATGGTTCATTCGGAACACACAAATCAGGGGGGTTAAGCCCATCAAACATAAGCTTCCTTACGGTGTATGATTTTGTATATCAGCTTGCACGGGAGGAAAGTATAGAATATTGCCGGGCACTTGACAAAAAGCTGTCGGACGGATATAACAATAGGTACAATTTGGGACCGAGAATTCATACTGCCAGCGATGACATTATTGTCACAACTGATATGATAGAGGTATTTCAGGTCGTTTCATACAATGATATTTCGGATGCAACGGACACAGATGCTGACAGGGAAGATATTACCGAAGAAAGTATTGGCGAAGCTGTTTATGGAGATATTGCAGAAAATCCAGGGACAGGTGTTGATGACAATACAGAAAATGAACGGTTTACGGTTGCTATCATTTTAAATGATACAGGTGCTGAGACATTGGCTGAGGCAACAAAGGGTATCAATTATACCCCTGAAAATTATGCTCTGTACAATAAGGATGCATTTTGTGCAATGATAACGGTAAATGCACCTGTAAAAGATGGCGTTTTATATTTGAATGTAGAATATGATGCTGCGGCAGCGGAACATTTAAAAAATGAGCTTGATGAGTATCTGCAAAAATGGAGAAACTGCAAGGCAGAGGATGAAAATAAAGTTTTCGATTAAACAATAAGAAAGATGAGGATGGTTATGGGTAAAATAAAGGCTGTTATATTGGCGGCAGGAAAAGGAACAAGAATGAATTCGGATTTGCCTAAGGTGATACATAAATGTGATGGGCAGCCAATGGTACATTATGTTATAAAGGCGGCACAGGATGCAGGTGCACAGGACGTATGTGTTATTGTAGGTTACAAAGCAAAGGATGTTAAAAATGCTATATACGATATTGTTGATTACGCAGAACAGACGGAGCAGCTTGGAACGGGACATGCCGTAAAATGTGCAAGGGATTTTATAGGTACAGACGGTGACACGATTGTCTTGTGTGGTGATACTCCACTTATAACAGGAAAAACCTTAGAGAAATTAATTGATGAGCACAAAAAAAGTGCAAACGGTGTCACGGTACTTTCTGCAATTGTGGATGAGCCTTACGGATATGGAAGAATTATCAGGGGAACTGACGGTGATTTTTTAAAAATTGTGGAGCAAAAGGATGCAACCGATGAGGAGCAGGCTGTAAATGAAATAAATTCAGGAATTTATATCTATAATTCCGAGGCACTTTATGCGGCACTTGACATGCTTGACAATGACAATACCCAAGGGGAATATTATCTGACGGATACGATTTCCATAATAAAGAAAACCGGACTTAAGGTTTCTGCCGTTTCTATTGCACCGGAAGCACTGGATGAGATAAGAGGCGTAAATACAGTGGAGCAGCTTAGCGAAGCAGAGCAAATAATGAGAAACAGGGGTGTCTGATGTTATGAAAATCATTATCGGACTGGGTAATCCTACCAAAGAGTACCAGGGGACGAGACATAATGTTGGCTTTTCGGTTATATATGCACTTAGCGACGAGTATGATATAAGGGTAGATATAAAAAAGCATAAGGCACTTATAGGAAAGGGTATCATTGGAGGAGAAAAGGTTATTCTTGCCATGCCTATGACTTACATGAATTTAAGCGGCGAGAGTGTACGTGAGCTTATGGATTATTATAAATGTGACAGCAGTGATATTATTGTTATTTATGATGATATCAGTCTTGATGTGGGAAAACTGAGAATAAGGGCTAAGGGAAGTGCAGGCGGTCACAACGGAATAAAAAATATTATTTCGTGTATCGGAACACAAGAGTTTGCCCGTATAAAGGTGGGCGTTGGAGAAAAGCCAAAGCATATGGATTTGGCAGATTATGTACTGGGACATTTTTCTAAGGATGAGCAGCCAGTCATCAGGGAAAGCACAAAGAAGGCAGCGGATGCCGTTGCGGTCATACTTGCAGAGGATGTGGATGCTGCAATGAATAAATTTAATTAGTTGGAGGTTCTTGATATGCAGGCAATGATTGCGGCATTTGAAGAAAATCCGGGATTTGTAAAGCTTCAGGATAGTATAGACAGGGACAAGTTTCCAATACATGTCTGGGGACTTGATTATAGCATAGCACCGCTTTTGATGGAGACTGTAAAGGGCGGAAGCAATATTAAACTGATTGTTGTTTCAGATGAAAAAAAGGCGAGGGATGTTGTCAGGGATTATAAGTTTTACGACAGAAATGTATTTTATTATCCCGCAAAGGATTTGCTGTTTTATTATGCTGATATACACAACAATACAACAGTCAAAAACCGTATAGAAATATTTAGGCGTCTTGCAATGGGTGAGCCTACAGTAGTCGTTACGACAATAGAGGGGCTTATGGATAAGCTGCCGCCTCTAGACGAGTTTATGGCAGAGAGTGAGACGGTAAGCACAGGGGATACCCTTGACCTGAAACTATTTTCCAAAAAGCTTACAACACTTGGATATGAAAAGGTAACAATGGTTGAAACACCAGGGCAGTTTTCGGTACGTGGAGGTATTATAGATATATACCCACTTACCGAGGAGTGCCCTTATCGTGTTGAATTGTGGGGGGATGATGTTGACTCCATACGAAGCTTTGATGTGGAAAGCCAGCGTTCCATAGAGGAGGTAAGCTGTATTACCATATGTCCGTCAAGTGAGATGGTGCTTACAGGCGAAAGAATTGAACAAGGAATTAAAACCATAAATAAGGAATACAAGAAGCAGGCTGAGCAACTCAAAAAGGAGTTTCGGACGGAACAGTATGCAAGGCTGAAACGTATGGTGGAAACTACCTTTGAGGAGCTTAAGGAGTTTAACTCCACTATGGGTTTGGACAGTATGGTGGAATATTTCTATGACGAGACGGTTTCCTTTTTGGATTATTTTCCAAAGGATACTTTTGTGTATGTGCTTGAGCCTGATAAGGTGGAAAGGCAGGCAACCGTATACACGCAGGAATTTGCTGCATCCATGGAGGGAAGACTGTTGGGCGGATATGTTCTTCCGACCCAGGCAAATGTTATATATGACGGAAAGAGCGTATTGGCAAAAATGACGTCAAGACGTCTTGTTTTGCTGTCCTCAATATATCTGAAGCAGCCAAGATGGAAGGAAAATCAGGTGGTTGGTTTTTCGTCTAAGGATATCTTAAGCTATAACAACAGCTTTGAATCTCTTATGAAAGACATAGGTAAATGGAGAAAAAATGATTACAGGATTATTATAGTATCACCGTCAGCTACAAGGGCAAAAAGAATTGCTGCTAACCTGAGGGATAACGATATCACCGCACATTATAGTGAAGCGGCAAATTCTCCTTTGAAAAAGGGAGAAATTGTTGTAGTGGTTGGGCGTATGGAGTCGGGCTTTGAGCTTCCTGATAGTAAGCTGATTGTCATTAGTGAGGGCGATATATTTACCGTAAAAGAAGTTAAAAAGGGAAAGAGAAAGACAAAGTATGCAGGTGATAAAATAAACAGCTTTTCCGATTTATCTGTTGGAGATTATGTTGTACATGAAAATCATGGAGTCGGTATTTATAAGGGAATAGAAAAAGTCAAAACGGACGGAAGACTGAAGGATTATATAAGCGTTGAATATGCTAAGGGAAGCAAACTGTTTGTTCCTGTTGAGCAGTTTAATATGATAGGAAAGCTGTCGGGCAAGGACGGGGCAAAGCCGAAGCTGAACCGCCTTGGCGGGGCAGAATGGCATACGGTAAGGCAGAGAGTCAAGGGACATGTTGACGATATTGCAAGAGAGCTGCTGGATTTGTATGCGGCAAGAAAAACACTGAAAGGATTTTCTTATTCGCCTGATACTACGTGGCAGAAGGAATTTGAAGAGCTTTTTCCATATGAGGAGACCATTGACCAGCAGCATGCCATAGATGACACAAAGAGCGACATGGAAAGTGATGGAATCATGGACAGACTGATATGCGGTGATGTTGGCTTTGGCAAGACAGAGGTCGCAATCAGAGCAGCATTTAAGGCGGTGCAGGATAACAGACAGGTGGCATATCTGGTTCCGACAACAATACTTGCTGAACAGCACTATGATACATTTACCGAACGTATGAAAGATTTTCCAATCAATATCAGGATGCTTTCAAGATTTTGTACTGCGGGAGAAATCAAGCAGGCTATCGCTGATTTAAAAAGCGGACAGGCAGATATTGTCATAGGAACCCATAGGCTGCTCTCTAAGGACGTGCAGTTTAAAAACCTGGGACTGCTCATTATAGATGAGGAGCAGCGGTTTGGTGTTAAGCATAAGGAAACCATCAAGCAGATGAAAAAAAATGTTGATGTGCTCACCCTTACAGCGACCCCAATACCGAGAACACTTCATATGAGCCTTGTGGGACTGCGTGACATAAGCCTTTTGGAGGAGGCACCTGTGGACAGAATGCCGATACAGACGTATATCATGGAGTATGACATAGAGTTTGTGAAAGAGGCCGTAAACAGGGAATTAAACAGGGGCGGACAGGTATACTATGTTTACAACAGGGTAAATACCATAGAGGATATAACGGCGGAGCTAAGATCTGTCCTGCCGGGAGCCAACGTTCAGTTTGCACATGGCAAAATGAATGAGCGGGAACTTGAGGAGGTCATGCGGAGCTTTATCCGAAAGGAAATAGACGTGCTTGTCTCCACAACGATTATAGAGACGGGACTTGATATTCCAAATGTAAATACGATTATTATTCACGATGCAGACAATTTTGGGTTGTCCCAGTTATATCAGTTGCGAGGCCGTGTGGGACGTTCAAATCGTAGTGCGTACGCGTTTTTGCTTTACAAGCGTGACAAGATGATTAAGGAAGTGGCAGAAAAAAGGCTTAAGGCAATCAGGGAGTACACGGAGCTTGGCTCGGGCTATAAAATTTCCATGAAGGACTTGGAGATAAGGGGTGCAGGCAATCTGCTTGGACAGGAGCAGTCGGGAAATATTGAGGCAGTCGGATATGACCTTTACTGTAAAATGCTAAATGATGCAATAAGAAGGCTGTCAGGTGAGGAGACCATCACGGAGTTTGATACAGCAATAGAACTGCCCGTGGATGCATATATTCCTGACGCATATGTGAAAAATGAGTATGTCAAGCTTGATTTATACAGAAGAATATCACGTTGTGATGGCAGGGAAGATAACGATGCAATTATAGAGGAAGTAAAGGACCGGTTTGGTGAGCCTCCGAAAGAGCTGCTGCGTCTGCTTGATGTGGCATATCTTAAATCAATTGCAAGACGGGGATACATTACCGACATCAAATATTTAAATGGTGAGCTTCGGCTTTATATGCTGCCGACTGCACCTGTGAAAACAGAGCGTATCGACATGCTGCTGAAACGGTATAAGGGTGAGCTTCGGTTTGTGGCTGAAAAACAGTCAGGCTTTGCATTGAAAACGTCAAGTCTTATTCAGGATGAACTGATAGATGCTTCTGAACGTGCAATCAATGACATTATGCTGTTGATTGAACCATAAATTTAAAATGATAAACTGAAACATATGTAAAAGGTTTTTTGCTAAATCAACAATACGCTGAAGTTTATATAGAAAAATATATGTTGGAACTATATGGTAACATGGTGACACGGCTATATGTTTTGATGTATAATGGGTTTCAATGTATGATTTTGTTGGGTTGTGTCAAGTTTTAAGGAGAAAAAATGAACAATACTGTAAATAGGATAAAATTAAAAGCGAAGGTTATTAGTTTAATGGTGTTACTGTGCTTTGCTTTCACATCATGCGGGAAAGAGGAGCAGGTGGAAAAGCAGGATGATACGGTTGTATTTTCTTATGGAGGCAATGATGTTACCGTGGGGGAGGTATATATATATTATCTCACGGTCAGAGAAAACTATGAGGCGCTTTACGGTGAGGATGTTTGGGAGATGTCAATTGCAACGGGAAATGATGCCATATCTGTGTCGGCACTGCTAAGAGAAGCCGTTATCAATGAAATCGTGCGCGTAAAAACCCTTGTGGCACATGCGGGGGAGTATGATGTCTGGCTTACCGATGCGGATAAGAAAAAGCTGGAGGAACAGGCACTGGAATTTTATAATGGACTTACAGACGAGGATATAGAAAAGATAGGCATAAATGTGGAGCTTGTTACAATGGTTCTGATAGAATGTAATATGGCACAAAGTGTGGAAGAAGCACTGCTTGCCAAGGACCCTGTTGAGATATCCCTTGAAAAGGCGAGAATGACCACATTTTATGATTTATATTTTAATTGCTATGAGACAAACGGCAGCGGAGATATTATACCGATTAGCGAGGAAAGTAAAAAAAAGCAGTATGAAAACGCAGTGGATGCATGTGGGTTGCTCACAACTGCTACAATTGAAAATGATGAGGAGAGCGAGATAAGGGTTGAGGATGTTGCAACTCTTTATAAGCTTGATATGTCAGGGGAGTATACATACAGTCCTGACCAGATAAAAAGCACATATGGCGAAGACATTTGCAACATGCTTTATGCAATGGAAAATGGAGAGCACAGTACAGTTGTAGAGACTGAATACGGATATCATGTATTTAAGATGATAGCACTTACTGACGAGGATGCTACCATGAACAAGAAAAATCAGATGACAAATGATGCAATAAATGAAAAACTTGGAACAGTATTAGAAGATTGGAAACTGAAAATGGATAAGGATTTCAAATATCCTGATTCAATTAACATGGATGCGTACGACAGTATTGCATAAAAATAGCGTAGCAGCCATTAAACTGCTACGCTTAAAAGTCTAACTTTTTTGGGTCACCTCAGTTTGGGCAGTCTCTTTTTTTGATAGGATTTAATGGCTTCCTGTTGAACCAAATCCCCCTGTTCCACGCGCCGTATCTGCGAGTTCCTCAACCGTGTTAAAGGCTGCCGCTATGTACGGAGTGATAACAAGCTGGGCAATTCTTTCGTTCGGCTGAACGGACACTGCTTCATGGGAGTGATTGTGAAGTGCCACCATAACCTCACCACGGTAATCAGAATCTATTACACCAACCTTGTTGGCAGGGGCAAGACCTTTTTTGGAAGCAAGACCGCTTCTGGCATAAATAAGGCCTGCATAGCCAATTGGAAGCTCCATTGCAAGTCCTGTAGGCACGAGAAATGTTTTACCTGAGCCGATAACAACCGGTTCTACAAGGCATGCATAAAGGTCTGCTCCGGCTGAAAATTCAGAGCCGTACGTTGGTATGGTTGCATTTTCTTTCAGCTTTTTAATATTTACGTTCATAGATTGTATCATTTATATTCGTCCATCCTTATCCCACAGTATTGTTTTGCCCTCCTTGAGGGACTTTTTAACATCAATAATTCTTTGATTTGATGAGCCCCGAAACCGCAGACCTAAGTCTTTTAAGTCTTCGTCAAATTTACCGTCAACAAGGATATCAATATAGGAGATTAGCTCCCTTGTCTCATCCCATTTAAGCATCATGTTATTTTTGATATCTTTATCAAAGTCAAAGCCTGTATAGCACCAAATATTTTTATTTGGGTAAAGCTTGACAAATCGTCTTAAAAGAGGAAGAAGTCCTTGCTGGTTACTGTATTCAAGAGGTTCTCCACCCAAAAGAGATAAGCCCTGTATATAATCAGGCTTAAGGCTTTCAAGTATTCTGTCGGCATCAGCCTTTGTAAAAGTTTTTCCGTAATTGAAGTCCCACGCAACTTCGTTGAAGCATCCTTTACAGTGATGGTTGCAGCCTGACACAAACAGCGAGACCCGTATACCGATTCCGTTAGCCACATCAAATTCTTTTATGTCAGCATAGTTCATTATAAATTCCTTTCATAGAAAGATTAAACATTACAGGCACCGCCAGTCTTGGCAGTGCCTGAGAAGATTACAGATGAAGAACTCTCGATTTGATTTCTTTGGTTTTACCTACATTCCAGAAGTTTTCACCAAGATAACCACAAGTGCGGCGTGTTACATTCATTTTTGAGTGGTCTTTGTTGCCGCATTGAGGACATTCCCATTCGCAGTCGTCGTTTACAATTATTTCCCCGTCATAATCACATACATGGCAGTAATCCGACTTTGTATTAAACTCTGCGTATTGGATATTGTCATATATAAATCTGACAACTTCTTCCAGAGCCTCAAGGTTATGTCTCATATTTGGAATTTCCACGTATGAGATGGCACCGCCTGATGAGATTGTCTGGAATTGGCTTTCAAACCTGAACTTGCTGAAAGCATCAATTTTCTCACGGACATCTACATGATATGAATTTGTGTAATATCCCTTGTCAGTAACATCAGGAATCGTTCCGAAACGCTCCTGGTCAATTCGTGCAAATCTGTAGCAGAGTGACTCGGCAGGAGTGCCATATAATGCAAAGCTTAAGCCTGTTTCAGCCTTCCATGTATCGCAGGCCTTGCGGAGTCTCTTCATAACACGTAATGCAAAATCTTCGCCCTCAGGAGTTGTATGGCTCACGCCTTTTATAAGCTTGGTAACCTCATACAGACCGATATAACCAAGGGATATTGTTGAATATCCGTTTACAAGAAGCTTGTCAATTTTCTCACCTTTTTTCAGTCTTGCGATTGCACCATACTGCCAGTGCACAGGACTTACATCAGAGGTGATACCCAAAAGGGCACGATGACGGCACATAAGTGCTTCAAAGCACAGCTCAAGTCTTTCATCGAGAAGCTTCCAGAACTTGTCCTCATCACCCTTTGCAATAATTCCTACCTGTGGAAGATTTAAGCTTACAACACCCTGGTTGAAACGGCCTTCCCATTTGTAGTTTCCATCCTCGTCTTTCCAAGGGGAAAGGAATGAGCGGCATCCCATACATGAGAATACGTTGCCTTCATAGGTCTCACGCATCTTCTTTGCTGAAATGTAATCAGGATAAAGTCTTTTCGCTGAACATTTAACAGCAAGTCTTGTTATATAGTCATACTTGCCACCCTTAAGGCAGTTGTGTTCGTCAAGTACATATATGAGCTTAGGGAACGCAGGCGTAACATAAACGCCCTTTTCATTTTTAATTCCCTCAAGTCTCTGTCTTAAAATTTCCTCGATAATAATAGCGTTTTCTTCAATATATTCATCCTTAGGGTCAAGGTTTAAAAACAGCGTTACAAAAGGTGACTGACCGTTTGTGGTCATCAATGTGTTTATCTGATACTGAATCGTCTGTACTCCTGAGCGAAGCTCATCATGTAGACGGTCACGAGCCATTTTTTCAAGTATCTCATCCTCAATACGATCTCCGAATTCCTCAACGAGCTTACCCTTATATTTGTTGTAGCTCTTTCTTAAATACTTTCCAAGATGTCTGATATCTACAGACTGACCGCCGTACTGACTGCTGGCAACAGATGAAATAATCTGTGTCATAACGGTACATGCAACCTGAAAACTTTTAGGGCTTTCGATAAGCTTTCCGTTCATAACCGTTCCATTATCAAGCATGTCTTCTATGTTAATCAGACAGCAGTTGAATATCGGCTGAAGGAAGTAGTCTGCATCGTGGAAATGAATAGCTCCCTCATCGTGTGCCTTGGATATCTTCTCAGGAAGAAGCACTCTCCTTGTAAGGTCTTTTGAAACCTCACCTGCAATCAGGTCTCTCTGGGTGGATGCAACGGTAGCATTTTTATTTGAGTTTTCTTCCATAACATCCTTATTTCTGTTTTGTATAAGGCTTAAGATAGAATCGTCAGTTGTGTTTGCCTTTCGTACGAGCTCACGGGTATATCTGTAAATAATGTAAGTCTTGGCAAGCACAAACTTTCTGTCATCCATAAGGTCCTGCTCAATAATATCCTGTATATCCTCAACAAGCATTCTTTGACGGTTTTTTGCCTCAATCCCCTGTACAATTTCCTCGATTTTTTCATCCGAAATCTTTTCGCAAGGTTCAACCTCTGCGTTTGCTTTTTGGATGGCCGTTACAATTTTTGAACGGTCATAAGTAACGGTATGACCATCACGTTTAATTACCTTCATAGTACATCTCCTAACTCCTAACTTAATCAAACCGGTAACCAGTATCCGAACTACAGCGTTAAAAACGCTTCGTTCGCCCCTCCGTGATTTGTAATTATAGCACCTTAGTTTCAGAATGTCTACTAAATATTGTAATTTATTTAAAAAAAATACAACATATAGTGTTTTTGGTTAGCGTAGGCTAAAAATGTGAAAAAACCTTGAAAATAGGATGTTTCCATAAAAATATGCTTTATTTTTTTACGAAAATATGATATAAAAGTCTAGGAACAAAAAGATAATAATTTATTTTAATAGAAGGGACAACAAAATGAAGAAGAAAATCAAAAGCATGGGTTATATATTGGCTCTTACCATGGGGCTTACCATCCTGTCAGGATGCGGCAGTAAGAGTAAGGAGCAGGCGACAAAGCCTGAGGATATGATAGATAAATATGCTGCCATGTGTGAGCTTGGCGAGTACAAGGGCATTGAATATAATGAGACGAAAACTGAGGTTACGGATGATATGGTTCAGGCACAGGTTGATAATCTCCTGAATCAATTTTCAACTGCCACTCCACTGGAGTCAGGCAAGGTTGAAAATGGAGATACCGTAAACATAGATTTTGTAGGAACGATAGACGGTGTGGAATTTGAGGGCGGTTCCACAGGCGGAAACGGAAGTGACATTACCCTTGGCTCTGGCGGTATGATACCAGGCTTTGAGGACCAGATTGTAGGACACAGTGTTGGAGAGAAATTTGACATCAATGTCACCTTTCCTGAGAATTATGGTAAGGATGAGCTTAACGGAAAAGATGCGGTCTTTAATATTACAATAAACAGTGCAACAAGAAAACAGCTTCCTGATTATACGGATGCGTTTGTTGCGTCCAACACAGATGCATCCTCGAAGGCAGAGTATGAATCAAACACAAGAACAAGCCTTGAGGAATATTATGCTAATTCGGATAAGACACAGAACAGGACAGCAGTTATTACAAAGATAATCGAGTCAGCAAAGGTAACACAATATCCGGAGCAGGAAATGAAGAAACTGGTGGATGATACTGTTTCTTCTGTGGAAAAGGAAGCAAAATCTTACGGCTATGACCTTGCAACCTATGTTACGGCAGTATACGGCATGGCATCAGAGGAGTCGTTCGTAAATTATATTTCAGGCATTGTTGAGGATTTCCTCAATGAAAAGATTGTTGTATGTGCAATCGCAAAGGCAGAGGGAATCACTATAAGCGATGAAGATATAAAGGCTTCTGAAAAGATGATTATGGATGCCTACGGCATAACTTCAACGGATGCACTTTACGAGAATTACACAAAGGATGATGTTACCTATTATGCAATAGCAGAAAAGGTGTTTGACTTTGTGGTGGAAAATGGTACACCTGTAAAGGAAGATAATAAAGAATAAACAATTATTGTAAATACCAATTGACAACCTGCACATATTAATGATATGATGCAGATTGCATTGGGCAGTTGTGGCGGAATTGGCATACGCGCATGATTCAGGTTCATGTCCGCTTACGCGGGTGTGGGTTCAAGTCCCATCAACTGCACGAAATGAAACCGGATTCCCGAAAGACAGGGAATTCGGTTTTTTGTTCTTCCATTAGTAAACTTCGCTTTAAAGTATAACCCTTTGTTGTATATTTTTCTAAAAAATAGTATAATAAGTAAATGTTCTAATTAAAATAAACGAGGGTTCTGGGTATGCACGGAAAAAATACATATTCAAAACTGAATACGGAAGAACTAAAGGATTTGGTTCTGAAAAAAAGAAAGAAATGTACCGACAAAATACCAGTAGGCATCAATAAAGAAATAAGCAAGTACTGTCAGATTGATGAGCCTGCTTTTGATGGGGGAACGTGCTACAGAATTCACCCGAATAAAAATTTTGAGGGTAAGTACATTTTTTATATTTATGGTGGGGGAATGTGCCAAACGATATCCACCCAGCAATGGGAGTTTATTGCATCCCTTTCAAGAAGTATGGGTGTAGGCATGTTAGTTCCCATGTATCCCCTTGCGCCTGAGTCCTGTTGCAGGGAAACTTTCGATATGCTGGAAAAAGCATATTCAAATCTAACTACATCGTATGATATCAAACAGCTTATTCTCATGGGAGATTCATCGGGGGCCGGACTTGCACTTTCTCTTGCTATGGCGGCTTGGAAAGAGGGCTACAGAAAGCCTGACCAGCTTGTACTTTTATCACCTGTGCTTGACACCGAATTTTTTGATACGGAGCTGGAGCAAAGGCTTTTAGATGCAGGATACTCTGATCATGGTATATTTTACAATCAGGCGGCAAAAGATTTTATCAATACATACTGGGTAAAGGATTACGCAGTTAAAACAGAATATACAAGCCCATTTTATGAGGATTACACAGATTTATGTGACGATGTTATTATATTCTCTGGAATCGATGACATCTTTAATTGTTATGCGAGGGCATTTTACAAAAAGGCAAAAATGCAGGGTATCAACATAAGATTTTTTGAATTTGACAAAGAGGGGCACAACTTTATCATTAACTCAAAAACAAACAATGCAAAAAGTGCAAGAAGTTATCTTGTGGATGTGCTCAATCATACATTTTTTAATTCCCTGCCTGACATTTACCCTATAAAAATGCTGGCGGACTGGACGAAAAAATATCCTGAAATTATAAAAGATGAGTGGGCAACTAAGTTTATATATGATAATAAATTTGATTTTTCCAATATAAAAACGAAGATGAGTGAGTACAGGAGCATTCTGAAAGCATCTGCTTACAGTGCCTGTGATGCAAAGGTAAGACGGTACATTATGGAATATCCCAACTGTACCATTATCAATTTGGGCTGTCGGCTGGATAACATGTTTAAACGGCTGGACAATGGAAGAATTCAGTGGTACAGCATAGACACACACAATATTATGTCAGTTAGAAGAAGCATGTACGGCGAGCGTGAGAGGGAAAAAACCGTGGGACGTGATATCATGGATTTTACATGGGTAGATGAGATTAAATGTAAAAGAAATCATGGTGTTATGTTTGTCTGTAATGAGGCACTTATGTGCATTACAAGACACCAGCTTAAGGATTTGCTGGAAATCTTATTTAAACGGTTTCCAGGGGCAGATTTGGTATTTACTGCAACAACTGCGGGTGCGTCAATTTACACCAATATTGTGTACGGCTCAAATGCCGTGGAAGCTGACAAAAAGAAGATTTTCGTCAATGATGCCCAAAGACTTTTGGGTGAATGGGGTACGGATTACAAACTGATATCAGAGGAGCCGTTAATGAAATTTGCAGGGAAGCCGGATAAGCTCAAACTGATGACAAAGGCTGCGATGACCTATAACAAAATATCATACAATTATAAGGTCGTGCATGTCAGACTTGGCGGAGAGGCCTACGAAATTGCAATTTGATGATTGAGGCAGGGGTGATAAAATGCTTGTTGGCGAGAATTTAATAAAAAGCTTTGAGCGAAATGAAAAACGGGGCAAAAAAACTGAATTTAATGCTGTGGACGATATATCCATTGAAGTTTCACAGGGCGAGATTGTTGGGATTATCGGTGCCAACGGAGCAGGCAAGACGACCTTGCTCAGAATGCTGGCAGGTCTTATGAAGCCTACATCGGGACAGGTTATGATGTGGGATGGGGATGAAAAAATCGAAAATGAGCTTGTTATGAAGGGCAAAATCGGGTACTTATCAGGAAATACAAAACTGTATGGCAGACTAAGTACGCGGGAGCTGCTTGATATGATAGGAAAAATACATGGCATGAATACTTCGGAGATTGACGAGCGGATAGCTGAAATCTCCAAGGTTTTAAACATGGACGGATTTATTGATAACAGGATAGAAAAGCTGTCTACAGGGCAGACACAGAGAGCGTCAATTTCAAGGTGCCTGATACACAGCCCACAGATATATATATTTGACGAGCCAACGCTTGGACTTGATATCTTAAGCAGCAGTGCAATCATTGAGTTTATGCGTAAGGAGAAAGAAAATGGCAAGGGCGTTGTCTACTCAACCCATTACATGGAGGAGGCAGAATATCTTTGTGACAGAATTATAATGATTGGTAAGGGGCGGATTATTGGCAGCGGTACCCTTGATGAGTTGAGAAATGACACAGGTTTTTCCAGCCTTAGGGAGATTTTTGGAGCGCTTGCATCGCAAGAGGAGGACCTGTATGAATGTTAAAATAGTTAAGAGCTTATATAAAAAAGAAATGCTTGATGTCTTAAGGGACAAAAAGACGGTCATTATGATGCTGGTAGTTCCACTCGTGCTTTATCCCCTTGTTATGATTTGTTCACTTTCTATTATGACAGGCATCACAAACAGCATATCAAGTAACACATATCGGATATGTTTTGATTTTGAGGATGATGGGCATGTTGGGGAGCTGTTTAAAAATACGGATGAAGTATCCTATTCCTTTGAGATTGTATCCTGCGAAAATCCAAGTGAAGCACTTGCCAACGAGGAGATTGACGCAATTATAAGGAGGACTGTTGAAAATGGCAGGGAGTGCTTTGACATTACTTATATGTCATCCATCAATAATTCCTCCTATGCCACGGATATGATAGAAAAAACACTTAATTCTTATGCCCATAATCTTACCATCAGTATACTTGAGGATGCAGGCTTAAATCCTGAACAAACACTTGCACCTGTGGATATACACTACAGGGATGTGTCAACAAATGAGGAAACGGCAGGAAGTCTTTTGGGCATGCTGATTCCATTTATGCTTGTGATGAGTCTTCTGATGGGAACGATGTATCCTGCAATTGACACAACCGCAGGGGAGAAAGAGCGGGGGACTTTGGAAACTATGCTGACACTGCCTGTTTCAAACAGTGAGCTTATTATGAGCAAGTTTTTGGCAGTAGGAACAATCGGTGTCACATCTGCCGTTTTAAATCTTATCGCTATGGGTGGCGTTGGGGCATATATGTACAACATGGTTGCAACCATAAGAGAGAGTACGGGCGGTCTTAACATGTCAAGATTTATACCTGCAATATTTGTTGGTACACTTTGCATTTTGGCGTTTGCAATATTTATAAGTGCCATATCCATGTGTGTATGTGCACTTGCAAGGTCGTACAAGGAAGCAAATAACTATCTGACACCGCTGACACTTGTGGTTATGTTTGCATCTTTTTTGGGCTTTATACCAAATGTGACATTGAATACATCAACGGCACTGATACCTGTGGCTAATGTTTGTCTGCTTGTAAGAGATTTACTGCTGTTTAAGTATAACATTCAGATGATAGCATTGGTGCTGTTTGTGAATGTGGCATACGGTCTGGTTTCGGTCATGCTGCTCTCAAAAATATACAACAGTGAGGCTGTTATATTTGGGGACGGAAACGGCGGAATTCAGATATTTGAGAGAAGAAGCAATATCAAAAAGGGTATGCTTCCCACAACGCAGGATGCATGGCTTGTTATTATTTTTACGGCAATGCTTGTGATATATGCAGGAGGTGCTGCACAGCTCAAATACGGTATATATGGTTTGCTTATAACTCAGTTTATTGTTGTCGGTATACCTCTGATTGCTACAATTTACACGAAGAAAGACATAAAAAATACATTTAAGCTTAAGGGCTGCTCTCCGAAATATTTTTTTGGTGGAATCTTTGTTATAATCGGCGGCATTATGCTTGGAATGCTGGTGTCAGCAGTTACAGGGCTGATATTTAAGGAAAGTGCACTTGATGCATCAGAATCAATGACACAGATAATAGGGGACAGCTTCCCGCTCGCTCTTATCATTATTGCACTGGCACCTGCAATCTGCGAGGAACTCATGTTCAGAGGCTATGTGCTGGGTGCCATGTCGGGAAAATATAACCCGCGGACGGCAATTATTATTAGTGCGGCTATTTTTGGAATTTACCACATGAGCATATCCAAATTTTTTACAACAGCACTTATCGGCGGACTGATCTGTTATGTGGCAGTGAAGTCAAAGAGTATATTCCCGGGTATGCTGATGCATTTTACAAACAATGCCCTGTCGGTGGCAACAATGTTTTACCAGGAGGAGACAGCACGGATATTTCCTGTGTTTGCAAAGGAGACGCTTGCCGTGTCAGACATTTTGATTATGCTTGGATTTGGCATATTTTTTGTTGCAGTTGGATTTTTTGTAGTAAAAAGCACCAAAAAAAATTAAAAAGGATAGTGACCTTTAGTGTTGTGTGATTTGCGAAAATATGATACTATTTTACATAGTACATAACGCATGTAGGATGAAATGGATTAATTTATGAGAATAGATATACGAAAGGTTTTGCTGATTGCTGCCGCAGTGGGTATTTTGATTGCCATTGGCATAGTAATCGGTATAAACATAAATGTAAAACGGGATCATCCCCAGCCTGTCTTTGTTTATGAGGATGACTGGAGTCTCAGTCAGGGGCAGGAGGGGCAGATGATATATGATAATTACTGGAAGTTTATTGATGCCAGCTACATAATAGTTGGAACTCCGCCTGATTGCCAGTTCTACAAAATTGTCACAGAAATACCAAGAAATGATTTTGTCAATGAAAATTTTTACATAGACTCAGGTGATGAAATGTACTACCACGACAGCGAGGGCAACAGGCAGTCATACATAGTGATTGATGTGTCTGAATTCCAGCCGGAGGTAGATTGGGAGCAGGTAAAAGCTTCGGGTGTAAAAGGTGTAATGATAAGGGTAGGATACCGTGGATACGGCTCGGGAGCTTTGGTAGAGGATTCCATGTTTCAGACCTACATTGAGTCTGCACTTGATGCAGGACTTAAGGCAGGTGTGTATTTTTATACGCAGGGAATAAGTTATGAGGAAGGTGTTGAGGAGGCAAGGTTTGTTCTTGATGCCATAAGGAAGTATAATATATCTTATCCAGTAGCGATTGATACGGAAGCTATTTATGCGGATGATGCGAGAACAAATGACTTGGATATCACATCGAGGACGGATGTGGTGGTTGGATTTTGCGAGACGGTCAGGGAAGCTGGGTATATCCCGATGGTATATACAAACAGAAACTGGCTTGTTCAATGTCTTGATTTAACAAGGCTTGGTGATTATAAGATATGGTATGCACATTATACAAATCAGCCGGATTTGCCATATCAGTATACAGGATGGCAGTATACTGATAGTGGTCATGTCAACGGTGTAAGTGGTAATGTTGACATGAACGTATGGTTTGAATAACCTTAGTTAGAAAGAAGAGATAATATGGCTGAATGGAATGTTGCGTTTGACTATGTTGCATTTTACATCATGTTCGTAATTGCAGTATGGTACGTTATTGAAAAGAAAATCCCCCTAAAAAATTATGTTGCTTTCAGGCTGCTTGTATATACCGCACTTATTGCAACATTATTGGAAATAGCTGCAACACACATGCTGAGAAAGCAGGTGGATAGTGAACTGATATATCACCTGATTGCGGCAGAAACATTTATCATACACTTACTGACGGTACTTTTTGCAAAGTATTCTTTTTCGCTGTACAGGCTTAAGGATGCAGTGATGAACCGCATAAGGCTGGCACTTATTATTGTTGTGGCAGTGGAGTTTGTGATGGTTGCGGCAAATTATAATACAGGCATATTGTTTACAATGGAACAGGGCAATTATGTAGTACATGGTGGAATGGCAATTTTGGCTGTTGTGGATTTTATGATGATTTGTCTTGCCATGTACAACATGATAAAGTATGTTACGGACATCTCCGTTTTTAAGTCTATTACAATAATCGTAAACATTTTTGTTGTGCTGGTTGCGGCATATGCACAGATAATGCTGAGTGTGCCTATATTAAACAGTGCAATTGCGACTCTTCTTCTGACACTTTGTCATTATCTTCATAACCCTGATACGGTTAAGGATCAGACAACACAGCTTTTTAACAGAAAGATGCTGGGAAAATATGTGGCAAATCTTTATGAACAAAAGAAATCCTTTGATATAATTATGGTTGCAATGGATGACTTTAAGTTTATCAATAAGACATATGGGGCAAGGGTAGGAGATAGGCTTTTGCTTTCAGTCGGAAATTACCTGACACAGGTTGATGTACCGAAATATGTGTTCCGGTTTGGCTCTGACCAGTTTTGTATTGTTATTGACAAAAAGGGACAAAATCTTGATGTGATTACAGATGATATTATTAACAGGTTCCGGCATCCATGGTATGGCGATACGGAAATAGGAATTATGATGTCAGCGTCGATTTGTTGTGTCAAGTGCCCAAAGGATGCGGCAGATTACGGAAGTCTTGTTGAGGTCATCGACTATTCAATGGCAGTTGCAAAGAAATCCAGAAAAGGTATGGTATCAAAGGTTGAAAATCTTGAGCTTGAGAAGCTGAAGCGGGAAAAGGATATAGAAAAAGCATTAAGGCTTGCGATGGACAGAGATGAATTTATGGTCTATTATCAGCCTATTTTCTCAATAAAGAAGGGTAAATATAACTCGGCGGAAGCTTTGGTGCGGATGAACGACGAGGAGCTTGGCTGGGTGTCTCCTGAGGACTTTATTCCGATTGCAGAGAAAAACGGACTGATTGTAAGTATGGGTGAAATGATACTGGAAAAGGTATGTAAATTCATACATGACTATGACATTATGGAGACATCCATAGAGTATATTGAAGTCAATATAAGCTCCGTACAGCTTATGCAGCTTGATTTTGTTGATAGGGTAAAAGCAATTCTTGAAAAATATGACGTAAAACCGCAGCATATTAACATGGAGATAACAGAGACGGCAACCATGGGAAATATGGCGATTATTAATAAAAATATAGAAAGACTTGTAGAGTACGGAATAAACTTCTCGTTAGATGACTATGGCTCAGGAAATGCAAATATAGATTATATAAACCATATGCCGTTCAAGATTATTAAGCTGGACAAGTACATTATATGGGATGCATTTAAGGACCTGAAGGCAGGTGTTACATTAAAATACACGATACAGATGTTAAATGAGCTTGAGCTTCTGATAGTGGCAGAGGGCGTTGAAACAGCAGAAATGAAAGACAAGCTTGTAGCGGTTGGCTGTCATTATATGCAAGGCTGGTACTACTCAAAGGCAGTATGCGATGAGGACTTCAAAAAATTGTTATCCGCATAAAGAACAAATTGTTTTCAGCACTGTAGATTGAGTTTTGGCTGGTTTTGTAAGAAGCGTGTCAATAGGAAACGCAGTTCCCTATTGTTAAATAAAGAGACTGATGAACTAATGGGATGAGGTGACCCCAAAAAGTTAGACTTTTAAGCGTAGCAGTATAATGGCTGCTAC
>CANTEG010000023.1 GCA_947652735.1 uncultured Lachnospiraceae bacterium
AAAATACCGACCTCCAATCGTTAGATTTTAGGTCTAACTTTTGGGGGTCGGTACAGGAACGTCAGTCTCTTTATTTGTTTCTTACGCCGACAGCTTTTCGATTGCTTTTCGGATACGGTTTAAGGTTTCGTCTTTGCCGAGGAGTGCCATAAGCTCCGTGGCACCTCCTGGTGTTGCCTGCTTGCCTGATACGGCAGTTCGAAGCGGCCACATGACAAATCCGGTTTTATATTCTTTAGATTTTGCAAATTCCTGCAATGCTTCAAATAATGAGTCGTTGTCAAATGCCTCAAGCTGTTCAAGAACAGGCAGGACTTCTGTTAAAAGAACAAGTGAGTTTTCGGCGTTTGTCTTCATTTTTTTATGTGTGTACATATCAACAGAGTATTCAGGTACAGCTTTTAAGAAATCAATCTGTTCTTTAATGTCAGGCAGTACATCAATTCTTGTCTGAACCATTGCGGCGATTTTTTTGGTATCCATGTAATCAGGAACAATCTCCTTGATATATGGAAGTGCAAGCTCGTAGAAGGTATCGCCATCCATTGCCTTAATGTACTCGCTGTTCATCCATCTCAGCTTGGTCATGTCAAGAACCGCTGGTGATTTGGACATGTGTTTGTAGTTGAATGCCGCAACCAGCTCATCTAATGAAAATATTTCCCTGTTATCATCAGGACACCATCCAAGCAGTGCTACAAAGTTAACAATAGCGTCCGTTAAAAAACCCTGCTCGAGTAAATCCTCGAAGGAGGAGTGCCCGCTTCTTTTGCTGAGCTTGTTGTGGGACTCATCGGTGATGAGGGGGCAGTGTATATATGTGGGAACTTCCCAGCCAAAAGCCTCATATAAACGGTTATATTTCGGTGATGAGGAAAGGTATTCGTTACCACGGACAACATGTGTAATGTTCATAAGGTGGTCGTCGACAACATTTGCAAAGTTATATGTTGGGAACCCATCCGATTTAATTAAAATCATATCGTCAAGTTCCTCATTTGGAACAGTGATGTCCCCATAAAGCTCATCTGAAAATGTTGTTGTTCCCTCTATCGGGTTGTTCTGCCTGATTACATATGGACTTCCTGAAGCAAGCTTTTCATCAATTTCTTCCTTTGAAAGGTGTAAGCAATGCTTGTCGTAGCGTGAAATTGTTTTGCCGGCAACTTCTGTCACAAGACCTTTGAGACGTTCCTCATCGCAAAAGCAGTAATATGCCTCGCCTTTTTCGATAAGCTTTTTGGCATAGTCTAAATATATGCCCTGACTGTGGCGCTGGCTTTGTACATATGGACCTACGCCACCGTCCTTGTCAGGTCCCTCGTCATGTACCAGACCTGTTTTTTGAAGGGTCCTGTTTATAATGTCAACAGCGCCCTCAACCTCTCGTTCCTGGTCCGTATCTTCTATTCTAAGTATAAAATCACCACCATCGTGCTTGGCTATGAGGTATGCATAAAGTGCAGTTCTTAAGTTTCCTACATGCATCCTGCCTGTCGGGCTTGGTGCAAATCGTGTTCTTGTATTAGACATTGTTATTTCTCCCTTTTGCTGAATTTCTTAGGAAATTATAACCTAACATTTTTTATTTTACAACACAATAGTTGATTAATGTTTTGATTTTTAGTATACTAAAGGATGAGTTGCGGGAAGTGTTAAATAAGCCGATGTAAGAATAAAGTGTCGGCTGTTTTGCAAGGGATTGGTGTTATTATGGAAGATACTATAGTTATGATTATGTTTGAGCAATCCACAATAACTGTTTTGTTTGCTGCTCTGCTGGTGGTTTTCTTTATAGCATTAGTTGCTATGAGTATAGCATTGTTTGTCAGTAGAGGAAAGCATGAGGACAATTATGATGAGGATGACGAAAAAGATATAAAAAAGCTTGAAGAAATTGCAACGGATGATAAGGCTGCTGACATTGAAAATATTTTAAGTGAAATAGAAAAAGAAACAAACAAAGATATAGAAAAAGAAAATATTTATGACAGTGCAATGGACGATATCTTTGTAAATACATTAGCAGAG
Source organism: uncultured Lachnospiraceae bacterium (assembly GCA_947652735.1). Lineage (GTDB taxonomy): Bacteria > Bacillota > Clostridia > Lachnospirales > Lachnospiraceae > Coprococcus_C. The sequence goes on from CANTEG010000023.1 coordinate 2,032, forward strand.
GATTATACATTGGACAGTGCTTTTTCAAGGGACAGTAAGACCGAAAGCATATTAAATGAAGAAGATGTCATGGATGATGTGTTTGTGAATACGTTAACGGACGATGACGAAGAAGCTGTACCCGTGGAAACGGAAGAGCTGCTACAGATGCATGAAAATAATATATGGGATGACGGCGAATATGATGAGATTGGACAGACTGACAAGCTGATTGCAACAGATTCCCAAAGAGAGTTCATAGAAAGCCTGAAGACCCGTGATAAGGCTGCCGCAGGTGCACGGGAAATCACCAACATTGACGAGATAAGCATACAGGGAAGTACAGATTCCGGTATGAATGAGGAACCAATCGGGTATATTAATGAGAGTTATGAGGATAGTGTATTTGCTGACCCGATTTTATCTGACGTACTTACAGAGGAAGCAATTGATGCATCTGTAAAAGAAGCGGATGCTTTAAGAAATGCGGTTATGTTTGGAGCTGCTGAGCAGTTTGCAAAGGCTACGGAGGCACCGCGTAAGAAAGGCTTTAAGAAATCGAATGTGTTGAGCACGGACGACTTTTACTGGTATAACAAGATGGACGTTGCACAAAAACCATCCTATAAGACGGCGGAAATGTACTACCACTACTTTAATCTGCCTAAGGACTGCATAGATGACCTACTGATGGAAATGTACGACTGTGCACTTGTCAGGACAGAAGAAATAAAATATATAGCTTATGGCATTGAACCGAAAGCTGTGTCAATGAAGGAAATTCTTGTGTCAGGAAATGCAGGCTTTAATGAGCCACAGAAAAAGAAGGAGCCAACCACTCAGGATTTGGTTAAGATATATGAAAAGTGGTGTTCCTACGTTGATGCATTATTCGAGAAGATAGAGCTTCACGCAGACGATTATACGGCTGAGGAAGTAAAGCAGAGACTGTATGCGTTCGGAAAGAATGACGTTGAAGTCCTGATTGAAGGAAAATAGATTTTAATATTGGAGGTATTGCTTTGACTGTATTTAGGGCAACACTAAAAGATAGAACTGTTTTAGAAAAATACTTAAGATATAATGATTATCCTGGCTGCGAGTTTTCCGCAGCCAATAATATTTTATGGTCACCATATTACGATACGGGCTATGTGATACTTGAGGATATGATGTCATTTTGCAAATTAAAAAATGATTTGCCAGTATGTTTTTCATTTCCTGTGGGCAATGGAGACGCAAAAAAAGCATTTGACTGTATCCGTGAATATTTTGATGGGAACAATATGGAGTTTTCCATGTATCTGGTTGAGGATAAAATGTTTCAGCAGATAGAAGAATGGTACCCGGGTGAATATACAATTAGCTTCGACAGGGATTCGGCAGATTATTTGTATGAGTATAAAACGCTTTCAGAGTTAAAGGGAAAAAAGCTTCATGGGAAGCGTAACCACATAAATGCATTTATAGAACAGTATCCTGATTATGTGTATGAAGATATTGACGAGACAAACATAAATGAATGTAAACAGCTTGCAGATGATTGGGCAAAGGAGCATGAGGCGGGCGGGACTGATGAGGAGAATTCAGAATATGAAGTAAAGGTGCTGAAATTTGCACTGGATAACATGAAAGAGCTTGGCCTTGAGGGAGGACTGATACGTGTTGGGGAACGGGTTGTGGCATTTACTGTCGGGGAGCCGCTTACCAAGAACACATATGTCATACATTTTGAAAAGGCATATGCGGATGTCAGGGGGGCTTATCCCATGATTAACAGGGAGTATGTCAGAAGAAAGATTTCCGGTTATCAATATATTAACAGGGAAGAAGATATGGGACTTCCAGGACTTAGGCATGCAAAGACAACCTACCAGCCTATAAGGCTGGTAGAAAAAGGTTTTGTTACGCGTCGGAATTCTTAGGAGCTTCAAGCTTTCCAATGTACAATGTAAACACTGTGCATAAAATAAAAATGATGACTCCGATAATAATTTGGGCGGCGTTTGTGCCGCTCATTCCGTATTCCTCCTGAACCTTACTAAAGATAGATATAGGAGATGAAAGGATTAAGCCGAGTATTCCGCAGTAGGTTGCAGAACAAAAATGTTCAAAGAGCCATTTTATCAGCTTTGAAATGAAAAATATTCCTATTATACATCCCAGTGCAAATGGTGCAAGAATCAGTGCACGGTTCCACATCATGGCAAAGTCTAAATCCTTTAGTGCAGTAATAAAATCTTTTACTGCCGTAATTATCCCAAAATAATAGCCAAGAATCATAAGCACAAGAGAGCCGCTTACACCTGGGATAATCATAGTAGCAGATGCGATTACACCAAGGAAAAATACTTTTATAATAGTAGGAAGACTCACGGCAAGCAATGCACCGCTTTCTGAATCTCCGCCCATAAACGGAAGTATTACGGCAAAAGCTGTAAATACAACAAGAATAATTATGTTTATAACTGCTGATTTATGGGTATCCTTATTCCAGCCATCATGTAATGATTTTACAATCATTGGAAGACCACCAAATATAAGACCGGTAAATGCAGCAGAGGTTATAAAAGGCTGGTGAGCAAGTATAACAGGAATAATGAAGGTGAAGCCTACAACACCTATTACCATACCTATTGCAATCGGGAGCAGTGTTTGAAAGCTTTTTTTGAAATCTTTGAGCAAATTAGATATGGCAGACAGAAGCTTATCATATATGCCAAAAGAGACTGCCATTGTACCTCCGCTCACGCCGGGGATGACATTTGCCACGCCGACAAAAATACCTTTTACTATGTCTATAAAAAAATTCATAAAAAAACCATCCTTTTTATTTGTTCTCTGGTTACTGCCGCTCATTATAGCATAAACGGTTTTATTTATAAATATTTTTATTATTACATTAAAAAAAATTCCATATAATTTTAACAATTAACATATTGTCAAATGAGTTGTTATATGCTATGATATGTGGTATTAAAAACTATGTGTAGGAGGCTTGCCCTATGAAATTTAAAATAGTTGGTGATAGCTGTTGTGATTTAACCAAAGAAGAGCTGTCGAAAGAGTATTTTGTAAACGTACCGCTAACCCTGACTGTAGGGGGAGTTGATATAGTGGATGATGAAACCCTTGATACGAAGGATTTATTAAAGAGGATGGCAGAGTGCGAAGATTGCCCGAGGTCGTCATGTCCATCACCAGAAGCATATATGGAGGCATATGAGGGTGCGGACGAGGTATATGTAGTTACATTATCCTCGAAGCTCAGTGGTTCATACAATAGTGCCATGCTTGCAAAGAATATGTTTTTGGAGGAACATCCGGACGTTAAGATATATGTTTTTGATTCGAAGTCGGCAGCGGCAGCGCAGCACCTTATTTGTGAAAAAATTGAGGCACTTGCCCTTAAGGGAAATAAGTATGAGACGATTGTCAGCATGACAGAGGAGTATATTAAGAAACAGTTCACTATTTTTGTTCTTGAAAATCTTGACGTTATGAGAAAGAACGGAAGAATGTCAAAGGTTAAGTCAATCGTTGCAAGTGTGTTAAATATTAAACCTGTATTATATGGAAAAGATGGTGAAATACAGCAGCTTGATCAGGCAAAGGGCATGAACAAGGCACTCAATAAAATGTTGTGGCATATTGAAAAGGGCAATTTTGATAAAAAACGTAAGGTTGAGATAACACAGTGTGACAGTTATGAGAGATGCATGAATGTAAGAAAGATACTTATGGAAAAGTTTGGGTTTGAAAATGTTGTTGTGTTAGAGGCAAAAGGTGTAAGCTCCCTTTATGAAAACCGTGGCGGAATCGTTCTTTCCCTTTAAATAAGGATATATTCTGTTTGATACAAATAATATAACAAGGACGCAGGATTTAATTATCTTGTGTCTTTGTTTTTTTAATGCTATAATGAGAATATTTATAACAATTAGGAGAATTCTAATGATAAGAAGAAAACATTTTTATTTGCTTGAAATTTTATGTCTTATTTTTCTTTTTTCATTGTCGGGATGCGGAAAAGAAGAAAAAAAGAAACCGCAAAAGACAGCGAATGATACCAATGAAGTAATTGTAACTGAAGAAAAACAGCCACAAAAAGACAGCGAAGAAAAAAGCACCGATGAGGATGGGTTTTATATAACAGACGATTATGTGACCCCTGTGCAGGACGTTGCAGAAATTATGATAAAACCGTCGGAAGGCTCAGGTATTTACAGATATATGACTGCGGGCGAAACGGTAAAAAGAACAGGCTATAATGACGGATGGTCCAGAATCGTGGTGGATAATACAGATTTTTATGTGCTTACATCACAGATTGAGCAGGCATCAAAGCCGGAAACCTCTGAAGAAAAACCGTCAGGTGAGGAGGAAGATACCGAGGAGGAAGGAAAACATCTTCCGAAAAAGATTGTCATAGATGCAGGTAATCAGGCACACGAAAATGTTATAACAGAGCCGATAGGACCTGACAGTCAGGAGAAAAAAAAGGGTGCAACAACAGGAAATACAGGTACAACATATGAGACGAAGGAGTATGAAATAAATCTGGTTTATGCCAACCTCCTTAAGACGGAGCTTGAACTTAGAGGCTATGAGGTATTTCTAACAAGAGACAGCAATGATGTAGACATGACAAATATGGAGCGGGCACAGTATGCCAACAGTTCAGGAGCAACTGTTTTAATCAGAATTCAAATGGGATTTAGTTCAAACAAAGAATTGTCAGGAGCTATGGCACTGACTATGTCTGCCGACAGTCCATATAATAGTGGTTTATATAACGACAGCAATTATTTGGCAACAAGAATATTACAGGGAATTATTTTGGAAACCGGTGCTGCCAATCAGGGTATTTATGAAACGGACGAAATGACCGTAATTAATTGGAGTAAAATTCCTGTTGCAATAATCAGACCGGCATTTTTAAGTAACTCATTGGATGAAGGAAATCTGCTGGACGAAACATATCAGGCTAAGCTTGTGAAAGGAATAGCTGATGGTATAGATAGTTATTTTTCAGAGTAGGAGGAAGAAAAATTGAATGATTATGTATTGGTAAGTGACTCAACGGCAGATTTGGCTCCGGAGGTCATAAAAGAGCTGGGGGTTAATATTATACCGTTTACCTACTCGATTGATGATGAAGTATTTGGGTATTATTTGGATGAGAGAGACGGGGATATCAGTGATTTTTATGGACGCCTGAAAAGAGGAGCCATGCCTGTGACATCACAGGTTAACCCTGTAACCTATAAGGATTATTTTGAGCAAATTGTGAAAGAAGGAAAGGATGTATTATATATATGCTTTTCTTCAGGACTTAGCGGTTCCTATCATACATGTCTGATGGGGATTGATATGTTGAAGGACAAATACCCTGATGCAAATGTGATAGCAATAAATTCTCTTTGTGCTTCCATAGGCGAGGGACTTCTGCTATATAAGGCGGCGAAGAAGAAGCAGGAAGGGCTTGGAATTAACGAGCTGGAAAAATGGCTCCGTGATACACGTTCCAATATCAGACACTGGTTTATGGTTGAGGACTTATTTCATCTAAAACGTGGCGGAAGAATTTCTACCGTTGAGGCAATGGTGGGAAGTGCCCTTAAAATAAAACCGATATTAAGCGTGGATGATGAGGGAAAGCTTTTCGTTAAGTCAAAAACAAGGGGAATCTCCAAGGCACTGGAGTATCTGGTGGCAAGACTTGTTGAGGAGGGTGGTGACCTTACAAAGCAACATATTGTTTTGGGACATGCTGATGCACCTGAAAAGGTAAGTAAGTTAAAGGAAATGGTGATTGAGGCAGGCGTGCCATCGGAAAATATAATCATAGCGCCCATAGGACCGATTATCGGAACACACGTGGGAGCAGGCATGACAGCGCTTGCTTTTGAACAAAGTTAGTCATTTGTATGATATAAATATTAACATTTGTAAAGCTTTTGTAACAAATGCTTGACACCTATCCATGTAAATGTTACAATACATCCGTAACAAAAATGTAACAAAATTAACTTTGTTGCAAGAAATGTGATAGGTGGAGAGCTATGAATAAGAGAATGAAGTTGAAGATGAGCAATCTTCGTCTGAATCTTAAGAAGAATGTTTTTAATGAAAAGTACTTTGTGAGAAATACTATTGCAGCTTTAGTAGGAGTTTCTGCGATTGGATTGTCAGTGTGCGGTGTGAATGTCCTTAAGGATAGAAAGGATGTAAAAGCAAGCACTGTAGCGGTAGCTGAAGCTGAAGTAGAAGACACGATAGAAGATACACTTACAATAAACACAATCAGCCTTATGAATCCGGCATCTGTTATGGACTTGAAAACAGCTATGGATGATGGGGCAAATATGGTGGTTGAGGCAAATGATTTTCAGGTTGTTGCAAAGGTTCAGGATGACTTTGGACTTCAAGGCACAGAGTTAGAGGTGACACCTTCCGCATCGACAACAGAGCTTCAGGTTTCTGAGCAGCCGACAACGGAGGCACCTACAACAGAAGCACCTACAACGGAGGCACCAACGACAGAGGCACCTACAACGGAACAGCCTCCATCACAGGAACCGCCTGCGCCAACAACAAGAGGAGCGTTTAACCTTACAGATTATGAAGTTCAGCTTATGGCATGTGTGCTTACCCTTGAGTGTGGTAACCAGTCATACGAGGGACAGCTTGCAGTTGCAAATCTGATACTTAACAGGCTGGAAACAGGCATATGGGGCAATACAATTGAAGGTGTGCTCTATGCACAGAACCAGTTCTCGGTTGTATATACAGACAGCTTTGCACAGTGCATGGCGAATGGACCTCAGGAAAGTTGTGTGACGGCAGTTAGGGATGCTGCATCAGGAAACAACAACATAGGTTCCTATCTCTCATACAGAGCTACATACAGTGTAGATACAAGTGCATATCCAAATAGTGCAATTATCGGAGACCACATATTCTTCTAAAAAAGATAAAATAACAAATGTTAAAAAAACTGCTGTACGAAACATACAGCAGTTTTTTATTTGATTATGGAAGATGCTATTTTGCCAAGAAAGCCGATACGATAATAACGAAAACGCACTCCCGCTCGATTCAGACGTAGCGGTACTAGAAATTATCAGTACAATGCATTTATGTAGAAATATATATTAACCTGACAATTTAAGTACCGACGTCTTCAAACGGTTTTCTTATATTATCATATCGGCTTTCTTGGCAGAACAGCATCTTTACAAAAAAAACTGCGGCGCTTTAACGCCGCAGGTCTTTTTTACTTGCCGTCTCTTTGTGCATCAAGCATTCCGCGAACTTTCATGGAAAGTCCAAACAGATTGATGAAGCCTTCGGCATCCTTGTGGTCATACAAGTCACCTGTAGTGAAACTTGCAAGCTCCTCTGAATAAAGTGAGTATGGAGATGTCGTACCTGCTTTTATGATGTTGCCCTTGTAAAGCTTAAATTTAACTTCTCCTGTAACACGTTCCTGCGTGCTCTCAATAAATGCCTGGAGTGCCTCACGGAGAGGGCAGAACCATTTCCCTTCATAAATCATATCAGCAAATTTGTCACCGATAAGCTTCTTAAACGCAAGAGTGTCTCTGTCGAGTATAAGCTCTTCAAGCTGTGTATGTGTCTCCATAAGTATTGTTCCGCCCGGAGTTTCATATACACCACGTGATTTCATGCCTACAACACGGTTTTCTACGATATCAATAATACCGACACCATGCTTTCCGCCGAGTCTGTTCAGCTCACGTATAATATCAGAAACTTTCATTTCCTTTCCGTTTACTGACTTTGGAACACCTTTTTCAAATGTCATTGTAACATATTCAGGCTCATCAGGTGCCTTGAGTGGGTGTGTACCAAGAACAAGGAGATGATCCCAGTTTGGCTCCTCACCAGGGTTCTCAAGCTCAAGACCTTCATGGCTGATATGCCAAAGGTTTCTATCACGGCTGTATGAGGAAGATGCATCAAACGGAAGGTCGATGCCATGTGCCTTACAGTATGCAATTTCGTCCTCACGTGACTGCATGGTCCATTCAGGCTGTCTCCATGTAGCGATAACCCTTAGGTCAGGAGCAAGAGCCTTTATATTTATCTCAAATCGTACCTGATCATTACCCTTTCCTGTTGCACCGTGGCAAATGGTAGTTGCACCTTCCTTGCGTGCAATTTCAACAAGCTTCTTGGCAATAAGTGGCCTGGCATATGATGTACCGAGAAGATATTTATTTTCGTAAACGGAACCTGCCTGAACGCCCGGAACAATATATTCATCACAGAATTCATCAACTACATCTAATACGTAGAGCTTTTCCGCACCTGAATATTTTGCTCTTTCCTCCAAGCCGTCAAGCTCGCTTTCTTGTCCCACGTCAATACATACACATACAACATCAAAGTCGTAAGTTTCCTTCAGCCATGGAATGATAGCAGTAGTATCAAGACCGCCGGAATATGCAAGAATTACTTTTTCTTTCATTACATTTTATCCTCCTTAAAAAACATAGGTTAAGTATAAACCTTAATGTTCGAATATGCAAGAGGATTTCAAAATATATGCATAAAAACGTGAATAATATACAAAAAAATGAATAAAATAGAAAAAATATACATAAAAAGTAAAGATAGTATTGCATATTTTAAATGTCGGTTGTATAATCGTGATAATTCACTGATGTTCAACGAGATGTATCAAGTTTTCATAGAAAACTTGATATGTAGCATCAGCCCATTTGCTGAAAGCAAATTTGGAATGGGCTGATGTTCAACGAAAAGAAAAGAGGAAAGTAGTATGGTAAAAGTAGGAATAATAGGCTCGACAGGATATGCAGGTCAGGAGCTTGTGAGATTGCTTTTGGGACATGGAGATGCCTCCATAGAGTGGTATGGTTCAAGAAGCTACATAGATAAAAAATATTCTGATGTATATGGAAATATGTTTCAGATAGTCGACCAAAAATGTATGGATGATAATATGGAGGAGCTTGCTGACAAGGTTGATGTTATTTTTACTGCTACACCACAAGGGCTTGCGGCATCACTGGTAAACGAAAATATTCTTTCAAAGGCAAAGCTGGTTGACCTTTCAGCGGATTTTCGTATCAAGGATGTTGCAACATATGAGGAGTGGTACAAAATTGAGCATAAGGCACCTGAGTTTTTAGAGGAAGCGGTTTACGGTCTTTGTGAGATAAACAGGGAAGCTATTAAGGGTGCCAGAATCATAGCAAATCCGGGATGCTATACGACATGCTCCATTTTGTCGTTGTATCCGCTTGTAAAGGAACGGCTGATTGATGTTAATTCCATTATTGTAGATGCAAAATCGGGAACCTCAGGGGCAGGCAGGGGAGCAAAGGTGGCAAATCTTTACTGTGAGGTAAATGAGAGCATAAAAGCATACGGTGTTACGACACACAGACATACACCTGAGATAGAGGAGCAGCTTGGTTATGCATATGATGGAACACCGCTTACCATAAACTTTACACCGCATCTTGTACCGATGAACAGGGGTATACTTGTAACCGCATATGCAGGACTTACAAAGGATTGTTCTTATGAGGATTTAAAGGCGGTTTATGATAAATATTACGGAGCTGAAACTTTTGTCAGGGTTCTTGACAAGGGTGTATGTCCTGAGACAAGATGGGTTGAGGGAAGCAATTACGTTGATATTAATTTTGTTACAGACCCGAGAACAAATAGGATTGTTGTTATGGGTGCAATGGATAATCTTGTAAAGGGAGCGGCAGGGCAGGCAGTACAAAACATGAATCTGATTATGGGACTTGACGAGACTAAGGGGCTTATGATGCCACCGCTTTTCCCGTAGGATATAGGAGGAAAATATGAAGATGATAGATGGCGGAGTGACAGCTCCGAAAGGATATAAGGCAGCAGGAATACGGGCAGGAATTAAGGCAGGGAAAACGAATAAGGATATGGCAATGATATACTCGGAATGTCTTGCAAATACGGCAGGAACCTTTACGAGAAATATTGTAAAGGCTGCTCCTGTTTTGTGGGATAAAAAGGTTGTTGAGGAGCAAAAGGCGGCACAGGCTGTTATCATAAACAGCGGAATTGCAAATGCCTGTACAGGTGACGGGGGCTATGAGGATGCAAAAAAGATGGCACAGCTTACCGCGGATGCCCTTAACATTAATCAGGAGCATGTGCTTGTTGCATCAACCGGTGTTATCGGATTCAGGCTTCCAATGGATGTTATTGCATCAGGTATTGATTCCCTTAAGGATGTGATAAGTGACAGCAGGCAGTCGGCAGACGATGCGGCAACAGCTATTTTGACAACGGATACCCACAAAAAGGAAATTGCACTTCAATTTGAAATTGGAGGCACCACCATAACAATGGGAGGTATGTGTAAAGGCTCGGGCATGATTCATCCGAATATGGGAACGATGCTTGGATTTATTACAACTGACCTTGATATATCCCAGCCGCTGCTTGAAAAGGCACTGAAAGAGAATATTGAGGACACATTTAATATGGTGTCGGTGGACGGGGATACGTCAACAAACGATACTGTACTTATTATGGCAAATGGACTTGCGGGAAATAAAAAAATTGATACGGAGGGTGCCAGCTATGAGGAATTTAAAAAGGCACTGAACGAGGTAAATACATTTCTTGCAAAACAAATAGCAGGAGACGGTGAAGGAGCAACCAGACTGTTTCAGGTAGATGTTAAGGGCGCTGCTGATACTGATACGGCAAAGATGCTTGCAAAATCTGTGGTGACCTCAAGCCTTACAAAATGTGCTATATATGGCAAAGACGCAAATTGGGGAAGAATCCTTTGTGCAATGGGTTATTCAGGTGCAAAGTTCGACCCAAACAAGGTTGACATAATGATTGAGAGCGAAAAGGGCAACATTCAATTGGTAAGCAACGGTATGGCAACGGATTTTGATGAGGAACAGGCAACGGAAATACTTTCTCCTGAGGTTGTTACTGCGGTTGTTGATGTCAAGTCAGGGGATGGTAAGGCAACAGCATGGGGTTGCGATTTGACATATGATTATGTTAAGATAAATGCGGATTACAGGTCTTAAATTTTCTTCCACATAAATTGGAAGTTTGGAAAGGATACGATTATGGTTAATAATGATTCAATGGATTTGGTTCTGGCTAAGGCGCAAACGCTGATAGAGGCCTTGCCATATATTCAGAAATTTAACGGAAAAAAAGTTGTTGTAAAGTATGGCGGAAGTGCCATGATAGATGAAAACCTAAAATATAACGTAATCAGGGACGTTGCACTTTTGAAGCTGGTTGGTCTTAAGCCGATTATCGTACATGGTGGCGGCAAGGAAATCAGTGCATGGATGAATAAAATCGGCAAGGATTCCGAATTTATAAACGGTCTTCGGGTAACTGACAGTGAGACCCTCGACGTGGCTGAGATGGTTTTGTCCAAGGTGAATAAAAGTCTTGTGGCAATGATGCAGAAGCTTGGACTTAAGGCTGTTGGTATAAGCGGAAAGGACGGCGGTATGCTCAAGGTGCGCAAAAAGCTCAGCGGAGGAAAGGATATTGGCTATGTGGGAGAGGTTGTTGCAGCGGATGTTTCCATTCTGGAAACGCTTATTGAAAATGACTTTATCCCTGTTATTGAGCCTATTGGAATTGGTGTGGATGATTTCCACGGTTACAATATCAATGCTGACGATGCTGCCTGTGCAGTTGCAACTGCGTTAAATGCAGAGAAACTTGTATTTTTAACTGATATTGAGGGTGTGTTCGTTGACCCTGAGGATAAATCAACATTGATTTCGGAGATGGATATCAATGAGGCACAGGAGTTTATCGACAAGGGAATTGTAGGCGGCGGTATGCTTCCAAAGCTTACAAACTGTATAGAGGCAATGAAAAACGGCGTGTCAAGGGTACATATGCTTGATGGACGTGTGGAACACTGTCTGCTGCTTGAGATATTTACTGAAAAGGGTATCGGAACAGCTATTATGAAGGAACCGTTATTGTAGCCCAAAAAAGATACAAAAACTTTATGGGGAGCGATAGCCTCATTAAAAAAAAGGTAATTTGGGAATAAAACCTCGGTTATGACAAATAATACTTATATTATTTGCAAAACGGAGGTTTTTATTATGTGGGGACTTATTATTGCCCTGATATCGGGAACGCTTATGAGTATTCAGGGTGTATTTAATACAGGAGTTACAAAGCAGACATCAAACTGGCTTGCCACCTCATGGGTTGCTTTTTCGAGCTTTGTGGTAGCATTTATTCTTTGGGCAGTATTTGAAAGAAATGATGCAAATATAATGTCGTTGTTTCAGGTAGATAACAAATATATGCTTACAGGTGGTGTAATCGGAGCATTTATTACATGGACGGTTATAAGAAGCATGGCTGATTTAGGTCCTGCCAAGGCAGTGCTTTTAATTGTAATTGCGCAGCTTTTGGTTGCTTATATTATAGAGCTGATGGGGCTGTTCGGAGTGGAGAAGGTTTCTTTTGAGTGGAGTAAATTAATAGGAATTATAATTTCTATTGTGGGATTTATCATATTTAAGTGGGAAAAGTAGAATACTATTATACTTTTTTACTATTGTAATATTTTTCAAAGTTGGGTAAAATGGTAATGTGTTTTGTTATGTGTTATGAAGTACTTGCAGGTGTATAAGGAGGTATTTCATATGCATAAAATTTTTGTATGTGCGTCGGTTGTTTTACTGATGACATTTTTGACAGCATGTGGCAGTGAAGGCACTGTGGTGACTTCTGTTGGGACGGATGGTATTGCTGTTGATGAGGAGATAATTACAACAGCTTCTTCGGAGAAGGACAGGCTGTTGGCGGTTTATGTTTGCGGAGCCGTTGCAAATCCAGGAGTTTATTATATGGAGCCTGGCTCAATAAAGCAGGATGCATTATATGCTGCGGGTGGATTTTCCAAGGATGCAGATGGGGAATATATTAATCTTGCCGAGGAGATTTCTTCAGGGGAAAAAATATATTTTCCAAGCAAAGATGAGACTGAATATTATTTAAACATTATGAAAGAGGAAGCATCAGGTCTTGTAAATATTAATACTGCTGATGAAGAAACATTGATGACACTGCCGGGTATCGGCAAGAGTAAGGCTAAGGCAATTGTAGAATACAGGGAAGAACACGGTGACTACAAAAGCGTGGATGACATAAAACAAATAAGTGGAATCAAAGATGGCGTCTACAATAATATAAAGGATTATATATGTGTAGAGTAAGGAGATAACATGAAAAAGGTTTTGGTAGTTGATGACGAAAAGTCAATCGTAAAGGGAATAAAATTCAGTCTCGAGCAGGATGATATGCAGGTAGATGTTGCATATGACGGGGATGAAGGCTTTAATATGGCAAAGGAGAACAAGTATGACATTATTCTTCTTGATATTATGCTGCCTGGAATTACAGGCTTGGAAATATGTCAGATGATAAGAGAATTTTCAGATGTTCCTATCATTATGCTGACGGCAAAGGGAGATGATATGGATAAAATATTGGGGCTTGAGTATGGTGCTGATGATTACATTACGAAGCCATTTAATATTCTTGAAGTAAAGGCAAGAATAAAGGCTATTTTAAGAAGAAACACCAAAACTGCTAATGAGACTGCAAGCAGCAAAATAATAGAAGCAAAAGGGCTTAAAATTGATTGTGACAGCAGGCGGGTATACATAGATGAAAAGGAAGCAAACCTTACTGCAAAAGAATTTGATCTTGTGTATTTGTTGATTTCGAACCCTAACAAGGTTTATTCAAGAGAGCAGCTTTTAAAGACAATATGGGGGGCAGGTTATCCTGGGGATGCAAGAACAGTTGATGTTCATGTGAGACGGCTTAGGGAAAAAATTGAATCAACACCTGCAAATCCAAAATATATTCATACTAAGTGGGGAGTTGGATATTATTTCCAATCCTGACTCTTGAAACGAGGAAACAACATTGAGAAAGAACAAAAAAAATTTTACTGCTATCAGTCTTCGTGCATTCATTACAATATATATTATATTTGTTGTTTTGTTGCTTTTGTCTGTTTATTCTATCGTCATTGTCAGATTTAATAAGGACAGCCAGAGAAAAGTGTTGGAAGAGGATGTGTGGAAGCAGTGTGATAAGCTTTCACAGGATTTAATTACAAACGATTTTGCCATAGATGGGGAAGCGTTCAATTTAAATCTGTGCATAGATTTTATGGCAACATTTTTTGACGGACGTATTTTTATCATTGACTCCAATTATAATATTATAAAGGATTCTGCTGCTGAAAACGAAAATAGATTTATCATAAACGAATCTGTAATTAGTGTTATGACAGGGGAGGACTCGCGTACTGTTACGTTGCTTGATAATCAGTATCAGTATGTGTATCCTGTGAATACGTCGGATGGAATATTAGGTTTGGTTATGGTCAGCGTTCCTGCCCAAAGAATAACCTCTGCATGGGATAATATTGCCGAGCGAAGCTATATGCTTGTATTTGTCATTATCGTGATTGGTATATTGCTTGCCGTCTTTGGAGCATGGGTATGCGTAAGCGGTTTGAAAAAAATAAATACTCACATGGAGACAATGCGGTATGGTCAGGCAAATCAGGATATCCCTGAGTCAGGCTTTACGGAGTTTCAAACGATTATTGAAAATTACAACAACTCAATCGGAAAGCTTATGGAGATAGATTCGTCAAGACAGGAGTTTGTGTCAAATGTATCACATGAGCTGAAAACACCGATTACATCCATGAAGGTGCTTGCAGATTCTTTAGTTCAAAATGAACAGGCAGACCTGAATATGTACAAGGAATTTATGGCAGATATTGTTGATGAGATTGACAGGGAAAGTGAAATCATAACCGATTTGCTTACACTTGTAAAAACAGACAAGAAGTCGGCTGAGCTTAATATTGCAACCATTGATATCAATAATCTGCTGGAGATTATTCTTAAGCGCGTTGCACCGTTGGCCGATGCAAGGGGAATTGCCATAACATATGAGAGCTACAGGGATGTTGAGGCTGACGTTGACGAAGTAAAGCTGACACTTGCCTTAACCAATATTATAGAAAATGCAATAAAATATAATGTTGATAATGGCTGGATAAAGGTTACATTAAACTCTGACCACAAAAACTTCTATGTAAAGGTTGCCGATTCAGGAGTTGGAATACCAGACGACTGCAAGGATAAGGTTTTTGAGCGGTTTTATAGGGTTGATAAGGCGAGAAGCAGGGACACAGGCGGAACAGGTCTTGGCCTTGCCATAACAAGAAACATTATTCTTATGCATGACGGAACGATAAAGCTTTATAGCCAGTCGGGCGAGGGAACAACATTTACAATTAAAATACCGATTAAGTACGTAGACAATAAAGAGGGTTAGATGTAATGAAAAGGCTTGTTAATCTTTTTCTTATTATGTGTATGCTTGTCCTTCTGACAGGATGTGGTGAAGAAAATGCAAATACAGAATTTTCTGCAAGCATACCGGAAGAAAATATGGTAGATATATATTATCCGGCAGATAAGGGTATTGTAAAGGAGAGGGCTGCATTTCAATTTAAGCAGCCTGATTCCATTGTGGCATCTATTGAGGAGCTTATGCTTGTACTGTCTGACAAGCTTGGAAATGACAGGATAGAGTATATTACTTATATGATAGATGCGAACAATAATGTGACATTGGATTTTGACCTGGTAAGTGAATATAACAAGGAATATTATCTTCTTGCAAAAGCGGCAATCACAAGCTCCCTGTTCCAGATATCAGACATAAATTTTATCACAATCAGGCTTAGTGATGATAAAGGAACTGTTATTGCGGAGGAGAGCTTTGACCGTAAATCTTTCTATTTCTATGGATATTCAGGAATGTAAAAGCTAATTAGGAGTGTTAATTGAAAAGAGTATTGTTTTGGGCAGTGGTTATGTTTGCACTTGGAGAGGTGATTTACATAATGGTTGGTGAAACGGTTTTGTCCTGCGTGCTTATTGGCACGCTTATTTGCGTTGGCGTTTTTCTTGGTAAAACGCAAAAAAGAATGGCGTATATTTGGGTATGTTTCATGTCCATGGCAGGCTTTATAAATATGGGAAGCAGGTGCGGCTGTGACCGTTTGGAAAAACTTGTGAAAAGGGAATGTGAAGGTGAGGACACGTATATTGAGCTTCAGGGTACTGTGGATGAAGTAAACAAAACAAAAAGTGGCTGTAATATCATAATAAAGTCCGATGATAAATGCAGGATTATTGTATATGGTGTTGACAGTGAGCTAAAGGCGGGACAAGAAGTTTTTGTAGCGGGAAACACAATTTGTCCATCAGCGCCGACAAATCCGGGGGCTTTTGATTTTGCTGCATATTACAGGGCAAAGGGTATATGTTTTTCTGTAGCCGTGGACAAGCTTACTGTGACTGATGCTTCATATCGTAAGGGGTGGGAACTACTTGAAAATATCAGGGAATGGGGAATACAAAGACTTGAAGAAATATGCACAAGCGGCTGTGCGGAATATAAGGGAATTTTGTTCGGTGATAAAAGCAGTATCAGTGACAGAAGCATGCTGATTTTCAGGAGAAGCGGTATCGCTCATATTTTGGCGATATCGGGGCTTCATATTTCAATTATAAGCGGATGTGTTTATGTTATTTTGCGGAAACTGTATATTCCCACATGGATTTCTTCACTGACCGCAATAATGGCAGCATTTTTGTATGGGACACTGGCAGGCTTTAGTATGAGTACGATGCGGGCACTTATTATGCTCATGGTTGCAATGCTGGGAGAACGGCTTGGAAAAAGCTTTGATATGCTTACAGGGCTGGCAGCAGCCGTATTAATAATGCTGATAATAAATCCAATGAGTATAACGGACACAGGTATGCTGTTAAGTATAGGTGCAATATGTGGCGTGTGTCTGGGAACTTATATAAATCGGGAGATTTTATATTACGGAAAAATAAAGAATTTTTATAAGAAGCATAAGGCTGCCAAATATGCGATAGGGTCTGTTGTTGTGTCGATGTCGATAAATATGGTTACGCTTCCGATTGTGGCAAATGCTTATTATGAGGTTTCGGTTTATAGTATACTTGTCAATTTACTTGTGGTTCCCTGCATGTCAATTGTTGTTACACTGGGGTTTGGGGGAATTCTATTGTCTGTGTGCTCATTGCCATTAGGAAAGGCTGTCATTGCAGTGGGAGGATGGCTTCTTCGTCTCTTTAAAGAAATTGCAGCGTTTACATTAAAGCTTCCATTTTCAACGATAAATACAGGGAGGCCCTTAGCATGGCAGGTGATTGTATATTATATGATATTGCTTGCGATACTTGCCATAACTGACAGGCACATGAAGGAAAAGCTGATATGGTTTTTGGAGAATAAAAGATTTAAGCATGTGAACAGGAAAAGGTTTGCCTTATTTCAACATGTGGCGGTTATAGCGGTGTTGTGCATTGCAGTTGGCATAACTATATGTTTTTACTCTGTAAAAAGACTGGAGCGCTTTGTATTTCTTGACGTGGGACAGGGAGATGGAATCCTTGTATCTTCACCGCGGGGCATGGTACTTGCCATAGACGGAGGCTCCTCAAGCATGGAGGGAGAGAATGTGGGGAAATATGTACTGGCACCTGCCATAAAGTCGTTAAAAATGGCAGATGTGGATTTTTGGGCTGTAACACATGGGGATATGGACCATGTAAACGGACTAATCAGCATTTTGGAAAACTATGATGTGTATGGAATTAAAATCAGGTGCATTTTGTTTTCCCGTCACGTTGTATATAATGAAGCGATAGATAAAATTATTACGCTGGCAAACGAAAATAAAATTTCTGTAAGTTACTTGGAGGCAGGCGATATGGTGACGGATGGAAGTGCAGATATTGTGTGCTGTCACCCTGACAGTAGTTTTGATACATCGGATACAAACGATGCATCCTTGGGGTTAAGCTACCAAGGGGATACATTGAGTGGATTGTTTCTTGGGGACATGTCAGGGGATGCAATACAATATATGTTTATACATCATACAGGACTTTTGCAGAACAGCTATAGATGTGTAAAGGTTCCGCATCACGGTTCAAAAAATTCCATGTACGGGGCTTTATATACCGATAACAAAGTGAAAATGGCAGTTATATCCTGCGGAAAAAATAATCTGTACGGACATCCTCACAATGAGATAATTAATATGCTGAAGGAGGAAGGTATTGACATATACCGAACGGACAAGCATGGAGCCGTTATTGTGCGGTAAGATGATTTGACATATTGGAGAAATTATTGTACAAACATATATATACATTAATTTACTTTAGAATAGGCAATTGCAAAATGTCATATTAGCGAAAAGTAGTCGCAATCACCTATTTACATAAACAGTATAGGGAGATACAAAAAGTGGCACAAAAGTCGGATGGAATGTCAATTATTAATACACAGATAGAACAGGAAAGCTACTCTGCAGTTTATCTTTTTTGCGGAGATGAACCATATCTTGTAAACCAGTATAAGGATAAGCTGATAAATGCGGTCTGTGATAAAAGTGACAGCATGAATTACATGGTATACAAGGGCGAAAATGCAGTGGCGGAGGATATACGCGAGCTTGCAGCAACGATGCCTTTTTTTGCAGACCGTAGAGTAATCCTTGTAGAAAATTCGGGATTTTTTAAAAAGGGGAATGAGGTGCTGGAAGCTCTGTTTGACGAGATGGCGGACACGACCATTCTTGTGTTTGTCGAGAGTGAACTTGATAAGAGAACAAAGCTTTATAAGCAGCTTGCAAAGGCAGGAACGGTTGTAGAATTTTCTACACCTGATGAGAGAACCCTGCTTACATGGCTGAAATCCTTGTTTACAAGAGAGGGCATGAAAATAGATGACGAGGCTGTTTATACCCTGCTCCAAAATGTAGGCACTGATATGAATTTGCTTGCAAACGAGGCAGAGAAGCTAAAATGCTATTGCATGGAGTGCGATAAAATAGATGCTGCGGCAGTAGAGCGACTGTGTGTAAATCAGGTGGAAAGTAAAATATTTGACATGATGGATGCATTGTCACAGAGAAATGCCACAAAAACAATGAGGCTGTACGATGATTTACTCATGCTAAGGGAGCCAGCAATGCGACTGCTGTTTTTGGTGACAAGACAGTACAATATATTGCTTAAGGTGAAGCTTGCATTAGAGACAGAAAGCAATAACAGCAAAATAGCATCTGCCGTTAAAATACCACCATTTACCGTAAAAAAATATGTAAGCCAGTGTGAGGGCTACACCTACAGTCAGTTAGTGGAATGTGTGGATATGTGCCAGCGTGCAGACAGTGACATAAAGTCAGGACGCATGAAAGATAATATGGCTGTAGAGATGCTGATTGTCAATTTGTTGAAGAAAAATTGAACGGTATAAACTGTATTCAGTAAATCTTCTTTTTGGGTTATCAGCATAGAACAAATTGTCCTTTCATAAAAAATAATTCCCCACAACTTCGCAGTTATGAGGAATTTTGGTTGTTTTTAAATTATGCCATACGGTTAACTGCTAAAGTAAGATGTGAAATCTTTCTTGAAGCGTTATTCTTGTGGTAAATTCCCTTTGAAGCAGCTTTGCTTATCTCTGAGATAGCAACCTTAAGCTTTGCTTCTGCATCAGCCTTGTTGCCTGCCTCGATAGCAGCTTCAACATTCTTAACCAGAGTCTTAACCTTAGACTTAATCATTTTGTTTCTTAATGTTTTAGTTTCAATTACAAGAATTCTTTTCTTTGCAGATTTGATATTTGCCAAATCAGACACCTCCATTAAAATAAATCAAAAAATAAAATAAGTATTGTATTAATATCACCTTGGTTAAGACACGAACAAACATACCCACACCACCAGATATGCCGAACCTTAGTGAATTATAGCTATCGTACTGTTTCGCACGCAAACATTAGGATATCAAATTACTATTTTATTGTCAATACTTTTTCTGCCTTATTCAATATATTTTTTGACCAGCTTGTCGTAGTCGCTGATAGGCATCGGTTTTGCAAACAGGAATCCCTGACCGATTTCACAACCCAGCTCTTTCAACATTTCAAGCTGGTCGGAGGCTTCAATTCCTTCACTGACAACACGGATGTCTAAGTTATGTGCCATGTCGATGATGCACTTCAGTATGTAAACTGCATTTTTGTCGTTTGCAGCAGAACGTGCAAGAAAATCATGGTCAAGTTTGATGACATCCACGGGCAGGTCTCGGAGCAGGGTGAGAGATGAGTAGCCTGTTCCGAAATCGTCCATATTGATGGAAAAATCCATAGAGCGGAGTTTCCCTAAAACGTCCAGCATATAATCATAATCCTCAACAAGGATGCTTTCTGTTATTTCAAATTCAATGTAATGGTGTGGTATGCAATACCGTTCCACAATCTCATGTACACTGTTTAAAAAGTCAGGATGTGCAATGGTGATACGTGACAGATTTACCGAAAAAGGTAATGCGCATACATTCGTGTCAAGGTATCTACGCAGGGATTTGCATGCCTCCTCAAGCATAAAACAGTCAATTTGATATATGAATCCATTTTTCTCAAATGATGGTATAAAGGCTGACGGCTCAAGGAAGCCTTTTGCTGGAGACATCCATCTGACTAAAAGCTCTCCGCCAATCAGCTTGTCATTGTTAATATCATATTTCGGTTGTACATATGCACAGAATTCCTTATTTTCAAGGGCGGTATGCATGCTGTTTTCAATGTGTGCGTCATTGAGTACGGTTCTGTGATACTCGTCATCATAAAAGGCGTGTGAAACTCCCGTGGCAGCATTAATATTTTTGGCAGCCATCATTGCACGGTCCACAAGACGGTTAATACTGTACGTGTGCATCGTTTCATCTATAATAAGAATCCCTGTGGTGAAATCCACAACAAATCTGTCCTGTATAATGTTACACGCATCATGCACTTCGTTTTGTATGCTGTTATAGATATCCATATATGCATTATCTTTTTTGTCACGAATGAGCATAATATATGTGTCACCGATTACGCGGGCAAATGCTTCTTTTTCCGCAAGATGTTTGTTTAACACATCTGCTACTGTTTTTAGTGTAAGGTCACCGATGCCATGTCCGTAGGCTTCGTTAATATATTTAAAGTTTCTGATGTTGAAGTAGAACATTACAAAGTCATCATCAGGGTTATTGTCAAGTATATCCTGGGCAGTTACCTTGAACTTTTCAAAGTTTCCGTAGCCTGTTATGATATCGCGGTAGGATGCCTCGGTAATCTTCTTTTCTATGTCTATATTTTGTTCGATTTCCTGTTTGATACGTTCGGATTTTGTCTGTTTATGTATGTTAAAAATGAGGACAAATGTATTGCCACCCGTACGCCAGTTTATCGGTGACATGTATACGTCTAAGGTTTCACCTGTTGCCTTGCAGTGCTTTACGCATTTTGCGGTATTGCCCTCAGACATTTTATGAACGGCACAGTCACGGCACGGACCGCTTCCCTGGTACATGCAGCTATAACATTTGCTGCCCCGGGATAGATTTGGGAAAGATTCCTTTGCCGTTTCATTAAAATACATGATATCGTAGCTGTCTTTGTCAACGATGGCAATAGGAGTGTCTATAATGTCAAAGGCATTTATGGCATTTTCGCGGAGAAGTGACATATGCTGTGAACTCTTTTTGGCACAGACAGCTTCACCTAAAAGCTTAAAAATAAGCCTAAAGGAGTTGATTGCTGATGCCGGCCACACAGAGTCACTGTTCATGGAATAAAAGCTTATATAGCCGATGACATTTCCCTCAAGTAAAATTTGTGACTGGATAAGACGTTTAATACCCTCGGAATAAGGATTCATGCTTGAGGAATTCAGCTTAATCAGGGATGTGTCCGAATTGTAGGTCACACCATCCATTCCCATGGAATCAAGCTCCTCAAATATGGTGGCAGGCGTATGCTGTTTAACGTGCCTGTCATTTTGAATACCTTCCCTGCACCACTGGTGTGTACAGTCAACAAATTTATCTGTCGGGGTATATTCCCAGATGCATATTTTGTCTATGTCGTAGCTGTTTCCGATAAGGGCAAGGGACTTTTCGATTGACAAGTGGGTATTGCTGCCCGAAAATAGCATTGTGAGAAGCTCGTTTACAACTTTATTCTCAGGGGATGTAGCTGCACTGCCTCTTTCATTTTCGTATGTAGCCCGTTCCATATCAGCCTTATAGCAGTAGTAGCAGTTTTTTCCATTAAGCTTTGCCTGATACAGGGCAGTGTCTGCCCGCTCTAAAAGAACGTCATAAGGAATTTGTTCATTTGTGAAAGCAATTCCGATACTGAGGGTAACCTTACAGGAATCGGTTCCAGGATAAAGCTCCCGCAATTTGTTGGCAATCTGCTCAGCCTTTTCACATGCGACCTGGGTATCAAGGAGATTACCAAAATAAATACAGAACTCATCGCCTCCAAGACGTCCTGCCAAATCATACTCGCCCGCGTATTCCTTGAGTGTTTCGGCAATGCTTATGATAACCTCATCGCCCTTAAGGTGTCCGTACGTGTCATTTATTTTTTTGAAGTCGTCAATATCAACAAGCATAAGTACATTGTAGACATTGCCGTCCAATTTGCGTAGGTGTGCTTTAATTTTGTTTTCCGCAGATGCCTTGTTTAGCAGCCCTGTCATCAGATCGGTTTCTGCTTTCATAAGAAGCTTTTGCTGCTCCGTCTTCTGTGAATTTATATTTCTTAAAAGTCCCACAACACGTATCGGATTTTGTTCTTCGTCATATATAGTTGAAAACGTTGAAAAGAACCATTGAAATCCACTGTTTCTTGTATTTAGTTTAAACTCCGTTGAGTGGAATGCTGTGCCTGATTTTGCAAGCATGAAAAGCTCATTAAAAGCGTCCTGTGTATCAGATGAAACAAGTCCAAGTGAAACCATGGAAACGGCAGGATTATATATGATTGGGTCTGCATCAAATATTTTATTGAATTTTTCGGCAAAAGTGATTGTATCTTCGGCAATATCGTATTCGTAGGGAAGCTCCTCTGATATATCTGCAATAATAAGATATTTCTGCTCCTCGAGCATTGCTTTCATTTCTGCAATTTTCAGGTTTGTGATATCGGACATGACAAGATTTAAAATAGGGAATCCCTCAGCGTTTTCACCTGAGCGTGCGAAGACTGCATTCACCCATTTGATTTTGCCATCAGCACATTTGATTCGAAAGTTTGCAATTTTGGAGTTTTTGTCTTCCGTAAGGTCTGCAAGCACATCAATGACTATGGCAAGGTCTTCACTCCAAACGATTGAGAGAGTATTTTTGCCACATGCCTCCTTGAAGCTGCTTTCCGTATATCCGCACATATCATAGAAAAAGTTATTTGCCCATATAAGCGAAAGGTTGTTGTCAAGAAGGTGTTTGCTCACACCGCTTGGAACCGTATTTGCAAATATTTCCAAGTCGGTTTTTGCCTGTGCGGTTTCATTTGCGGCATTTTCCAGATTGGTTATGTCGGTGAACACGCACTGTAAAACGTCACGGCCGTCATTTAATGAAAATGCCTGACCGTTGCAGAGCACAGTGAGAATGTTTCCGTGCTTGGTCACTATTCTGTTTTGAAAGCTGATAAGATTGGAAATACTAAGCTGATAGTTAATGGAAGCTATTGTTTCTGCAAAATCGTCAACAAATAGAAGATTGTCAAGGGTGCATATATTTTTTGAAAGCTCACGGGGAGAGTAACCGGTCATAAGACATAGTCCCTGGTCAAAATCCAAAATGTTGTATGGTGCGTCCGTCTCAAGCACAAAGGTTGCAACGTCGTTCCCATTCGCGTAGTTTGTTGAAGTCATATGTTCACCTCCGAAGATAAATAAAAACTATGTAAATTATATTCTAAAAAGGAATATATGGCAAGCTTTGCAGGCAAATGTAAAAATAAAAAGCAGACTTAAAAATGCTTTCTTTACATACTTACTTTTAAATGGTACAATATTACAGTAATTGACTTGAGACCATTATGTTGGTCTTAAAACGAAAAGATGTAGATGTATAAGAATGAAGAAGTATAATAAATATCAAATTATCGCAACAATATGCATAGCATTGTTTATAATAAGCTTTTCACTGTGCATACTTGCCATGGACAGGCATGTGTATGGTTGGTGTTATGAGGATTATGTGGACACGCTCCATGAAACATATGGAGAAGAAATTGGGGATAAAGCACTTAGTAAGTTTGAGGCAGAGCAAAATTACAACCAGCTTGCAGATGGATTTACGAAGTTTTTTGGGAGTGATTATCCCGACACAAGCTATGATATAACAAAGGAAAATATTGAAAAGCTGAACAAGCTTAAGGGCTATTACCGGTTGGCGTGGATTGTTGTGGTGCTAAGTATTGTGGGGATGGTTTACAGCTTTCGGGAGCTTTCAAGGGTCCGCATGTATATGCCACTGCTTTATGGGGGAATACTTGCCTCTTTTTTAACTGTTTTAAATGCGGTTATCATAATGCTGTCGGGAAGTGACACGCTGACAGGTGTGAGAAATATGGTAATGCACGGAGATTACTCATATTTTAGTGATATGGATTTGATACGGTGGATACTGCCTCCTGATTATGGAATGGCACTTGCATTTGCCTATCTTTGTATTGTGTTTATTCTGATTATTTTGGCGGTACTGATAAGAGCAATTATAATATTTTGTGGACGTCCACATAAATTTTAACGGAGGAAATGATATGAATAAGAGATTGGAAAATTGGGTCAATTGGGTTTTGTACGATGAGCTTATGAATGGACAGCTTAACGCACCGAAGCATCTGCTTGGTATTCATGATTATGGCGAAGGACAGGTTATTACGGTTTACCGTCCACATTCTGAGTCTGTTTCAGTTACATCAGTAACAGGAAAAAGTCCTGTACCTATGGAACAGCTTGCAGAGGGATTTTATGGTGTGTTCTTCCCGAAGAAAAAATATAAAGGAAATAAATACAAAATTGAGACAAAGTACTTGGACGGAACGACAGTGCTGACGTCTGACTGTTATGCATTTGATTCCCTTATCACCGATTATGATACCTACCTGTTTGCAGAGGGTAAAAATTATGATATATACGATAAACTGGGAGCACATCCGATGACCATAGATGGTGTAAAGGGTACTTATTTCTCTGTTTGGGCACCAAATGCCAGACGTGTCAGTGTAGTCGGTGACTTTAATATGTGGGACGGTGCACTGAATCCAATGCAGATACATTCTGCATCAGGTATATATGAGATATTTATGCCAGATGTACATGAAGGGGCAGTATACAAATTTCAAATACAGACGAGAACAGGGGAGATACTGTACAAGGCTGACCCATATGGAAATCAGACCCAGCTAAGACCTGACAATGCAAATATTGTTGCAGATTTGAGAAACTACAAGTGGACGGACGATGCGTGGATTGAGAATAGAAAGAAGCAGACAAGGGTAGCCCGTCTGAAACAGCCAATGTCAATTTATGAGGTGCATCTCGGCTCATGGAAGAAGAAAATCGAAGATTCGGATTTTGGATTTTATAATTATCGGGAACTTGCCAAGGACTTGGGAAATTACGTGAAGGACATGGGTTATACCCATATTGAGCTTATGGGTATTGCGGAGTATCCGTTTGACGGTTCATGGGGGTATCAGGTAACAAACTATTATGCACCAACAAGCAGATACGGAACACCTCAGGATTTTATGTATTTTGTAGACCACATGCATTCTATCGGAATATCCGTCATCCTTGATTGGGTACCCGCACATTTTCCGCGTGATGCACATGGTCTTGGAAGATTTGACGGTATGCCGCTTTATGAGCATCCTGACGCAAGACGTGGAGAGCATCCTGACTGGGGAACCTATATATTTGATTATGCGAGAAATGAAGTGAGTAATTTCCTTACTTCAAATGCACTGTTCTGGGTTGAAAAATTCCATATAGATGCACTGAGGGTAGATGCGGTTGCATCCATGCTTTATCTTGACTACGGCAAGCAGAACGGACAGTGGCTGCCAAACAAGGATGGAGGAAATGAAAACTACGATGCCATAGAGCTTCTTCAGAAGATAAATACGGTTATGGAGGAGAGAAATCCTGGGGCATACCTGATTGCAGAGGAGTCAACGGCATGGGCAGGTGTGACTGCACCTGCATCACTGAAAGGGCTTGGGTTCCTGTTTAAGTGGAATATGGGATGGATGAATGATTTCCTTGAATATATGAAGCTTGACCCTTATTTCAGGTCATTTAACCACAACAGGCTTACATTCAGCTTGAGTTATACCTATTCAGAAAATTATGTGCTTGTTATTTCCCACGATGAGGTTGTTCATCTGAAGTGTTCCATGATTAACAAGATGCCTGGACTTGAGTTTGATAAGTTTGCAAACTTAAGGACTGCATACGGTTTCATGCTTGGACACCCGGGTAAGAAGCTTCTATTTATGGGACAGGAGTTTGCACAGCTTCGGGAGTGGAGTGAGGCAAGAAGCCTTGATTGGTATCTGCTTGACGAGCCGCTTCACAATAAGATGCAGAATTTCGTTAAGAGGCTGAACCACATTTATACAGAATATGATGCATTATATTATAATGACAATGAAACAGTCGGCTTTGAGTGGGTAAAGGTCGACGATGCCGAAGACGGTATTGTTGCATTTGTAAGACGTGGAAAATCAGTAAAAGACCAGCTTCTGTTTGTATGTAACTTTGTGCCTGTTGAACGGACAACACATTTAATTGGTGCACCATGCCCTGGAAAATATACGGAAATACTGAACTCCGATGCAGAGGAATTTGGTGGATTAAATAGAGTAAATGGTGTAGTAACTGCCAGTGATAAGCCGTGTGACAGAATGAATTACTCATTAAGCTTAACAGTACCTCCACTTTCGGTTATGGTATTTAAATATGATTACAAGGAACCGTCAAAGCCTGTTAAGGCGATTGAAAAGGCTTCAAAAAAATAAAAAGTTAATATATTAACAAAGCGATGGGTGGCACAGGAATTTGTATATTATGATTAAAAATAATATACAAATCCCTATTGCCGCCCTGTGTAATCGTATAGCGAAGGCTTATTGTGAAGAAGATAAACCAGCAATTTGTTTGGGAGTGAAGCAGTAATGAAGAGATTAATCATACATAGAAAGAAAAAATTTGCTTCAGCATTAATGCCCTATTGGATTGTAATAGGGACAGATAAAAAAACTTTCATGGAAAAATATAATTTGGCTGGTGATTTATGCGAAGCTTCATTCGGGCAGCCGATTTCACGAATTTCTCTTGAAATTTTGAAAAAATATCATTCAATAAAGAACGGAGATTGTGTACAAATAGAATTGAACGATGACATTAATTCAGCTTTTGCAATTACTTTTGATGGAAATTTATCAAACGAAATCATATTAAATAATGGTGTTGAAACAGATGGTGTTACAGTTTTCAATTATTATTTAACTACAAAAGGCGGATTTTTGAAAATGAGTTATCCATGGTTTATTGAGTGAAATCCCAAAGTGTAGGGATTTACAAGTGAATTTTAGGAGGAATAAGGAGTGCCAGAAAAATTAGTAATTGAAGATTTAGCAATAAAAGAAAAGTAAGTTAAGAAACTCTAATTTAAAGAAGATGATAGGTTTAATATGAAAAAGATAAAGAAATTAATGAAGTATTTTTTTGTAATTATAGTGATTGCAGCTGCGACGGTTGGTATCGGTGTTCTAGGTACGAATCTTTATGTCAGGGGTAGTGTGAAGGACAGGATTTTAAAGTCTGAAGAGGCTGAGGCACTTGAGGATGTTGACTGCATTTTAGTGCTTGGGGCTTCGGTTCAAAATAATGAGAAGCCAAGTCTGATGCTGCAGGACAGACTGGATAAAGGAATTGAGCTTTATTTTGCGGGATGCTCCAACAAGCTTTTGATGAGTGGCGACCACGGCAGTGCTTATTATAATGAAGTAAACGTAATGAAAAATTATGCCGCGTCCGCTGGGATTCCTACAGAGGATATATTTATGGACCATGCAGGATTTTCTACCTATGAGAGTATGTATCGGGCAAAATATATTTTTAATGCCAAAAAGGTTGTTATCGTAACCCAGAGATATCACCTGTACCGTTCGCTTTATGTGGCAAAGCAGTTAGGGCTTGATGCTTATGGAGTTGCTTGCGAGGATATAAAATATTCGGGACAGACATACAGGGATGTAAGGGAGATACTTGCAATCTCAAAGGATTTTTGCAAGGCAATCATTAAACCTGAGGCTTCATTGATGGGCGAGGAAATATCACTTGACGGAAATGGAAATGTAACAAACGATAACTGAAAATTGACATGAAAGTTTTGATAATGTATAATACTATAGGCTGATGTCTGAAAGGCAAATATATAAATGGAAAGGGCAATATTATGGCAGAGAAGAAAAATATGCTGACCTATGAGGGTCTTAAAAAGTTAGAGGATGAGTTACAGGATTTAAAGGTAAATAAACGTCAGGAAGTAGCCCAAAAGATAAAAGAGGCAAGAGAACAGGGAGACTTGTCTGAGAACGCTGAGTATGATGCAGCTAAGGATGAACAAAGGGATATTGAGTCAAGAATTGAAGAAATAGAGAAAATCCTTAAAAATGCAGAGGTCATTGACGAGGATGAGATTGACCATGAGACTGTAAACTTCAGTTCTGAGGTGGTTCTTCACGACATAGATATGGACGAGGTAGTTACTTATAAAATTGTTGGCTCTACAGAGGCAAATATCATGCAGGGTAAGATTTCAAATGAATCGCCACTTGGTATGGCACTTATGAAACGAAAAGTAGGAGAAACGGTAACCGTGGAAGCTCCTGATGGAAACTACGATTACAAGATACTGGATATAAAGAAAAAATAACGGTTAGACGGAAAGAGAGATAGAAACGTGGCGGATAATAATCAAAACAATCAGGCAAAGCCTCAGGACGTAAAGCAGCTTTTGAAGGTGCGTCGTGAGAAGCTTGCCGAATTACAGTCAAACGGCAAAAATCCGTTTGAGATTACAAAGTATGACGTAGATACCCATACGGCAGATATCAAGAACGACTTTGATGCGTATGATGGCAAGGAAGTATCCGTGGCAGGCAGACTTATGTCAAAGCGTGTTATGGGTAAGGCTTCCTTTGGAAATGTTCAGGATAAATCAGGAAATATACAGATATATGTTGCCCGTGATGATTTGGGCGAGGAGTCCTATAAAGAGTTCAAGCGTATGGATATCGGCGATATCGTAGGCTTAAAGGGTAAGGTATTTCTCACAAAGACAGGGGAAAAGTCAATCCACGTGACTGAAATTACCCTTCTCTCAAAAAGCTTACAGATTCTCCCTGAGAAGTATCACGGACTTACAAATACAGATTTGCGTTATCGTCAGAGATATACAGACCTCATTATGAACCCTGAGGTTAAGGATACATTTATTAAGCGTTCACAGATTATCAGCACTATCAGAAGATATTTGGATGGACAGGGCTTTATGGAGGTCGAGACCCCTATGCTTGTTTCTAATGCTGGTGGAGCTGCTGCAAGACCTTTTGAAACGCATTTTAATGCTTTGGGCGAGGACTTAAAGCTTCGAATTTCACTGGAGCTTCCTTTAAAGCGGCTTATTGTAGGTGGATTAGAGCGTGTTTATGAAATCGGACGGGTATTTCGTAACGAGGGACTTGATACGAGACACAATCCTGAGTTTACGCTTATGGAGCTTTATCAGGCATATACGGATTACAACGGAATGATGGACTTGACAGAAAATCTTTACAGGTACGTTGCAAATGAGGTGCTTGGCACGACTAAGATTACCTACAACGGAATAGAAATGGATTTGGGAAAGCCGTTTGAGCGCATCACGATGGTGGATGCAGTCAAGAAATATGCAAACGTTGATTTTAATGAGATAGATACCTTGGAGGCTGCAAGGGCAGCAGCTAAGGAGCACCATATAGAGTTTGAAGACAGACATCTTAAGGGCGATATTCTCAATTTGTTCTTTGAGGAATATGTAGAGGAGCATTTGATTCAGCCTACCTTTGTGATGGATCATCCTGTTGAGATATCTCCGCTCACAAAGAAAAAGCCTGACAATCCTGATTATGTGGAGCGTTTTGAGTTCTTTATGAACGGCTGGGAGATGGCAAATGCGTACTCAGAGTTAAATGACCCAATTGATCAGAGAGAGCGTTTTGCTGCCCAGGACGCACTTGCAGATGCAGGTGACGAGGAGGCAAACCACACGGATGAGGACTTCCTCAACGCACTGGAAATCGGTATGCCGCCAACAGGAGGAATTGGATTTGGAATTGATAGAATGTGTATGCTACTTACCGATTCACCTGCCATAAGGGACGTACTGCTGTTCCCCACGATGAAGAGTTTGGATAAATAAAGCCAGTAAAATCAAGGGTTTGCGGACTTTAAAACAGTATGGTACGACAAAATAAACTCTCTTAAAGGGTTAAAATAAACGATTTTAAATTAAGCTCGTGTCAGTTCAAGTTAATATTTTGTACTATAAGGACATTTTTCTAAAAGAAAATTTTAGAGAAGTGTCCTTTTTTGTTATGGTCAGCAAAGCAAAATAAGAAATGGAGGAAATGAACATGAGTAGTACAGCGTTAGGAGCAGAGAAAGCGATTATTTTTATCAGCGATGCACATGAAAAATTCTACTACGAGAAATTGAAAGAGGTCAGGTATCAGGACGTGTACCATAAAGCACTTGTATATTGTCTTGGTATCAGCGATGACACAAGAAGGAATATCAAAAGTATTTATGATTTTAAGACAGGCAACGTAAAAACGAAGTGCCTGCATGAAGGCTGGCAGACCAGCGGAAGCGTGAAAGTAGTCAGGATGGCATTTAACCTCTATTGTAACGGTACGCCAAGTGTTCTTGATTACGACGATGCGGAGGAACAGGTAGACGAGTGCAAACTTTACACAGTAGAGGAATTATTTTGCTGTGCTTATGCACCTTATTTTTGGCAGGCGGTACAGATACGGTATCCAGAGTATGTAACGTATAACCATAATCTACACGCCATGCTTGGAGGACGGGATTGATGTTAAAAGTCAGGCTTATGGGAACGAAAAACGATATTAAGTGGTTTGGTAAGATTTTACGGAGAAGTCCCAAAATGGAAGTGACGGAGTTTTCCGATCTGTTTCCGAACAAAGGGACAAAGAAGTATTACAGGGCTTATGTGGAAGTAAGGAAAAGCAATATAAAAGAATAATAGTAGAAAGCAAAGGAGAATCAGATCATGTGTAAAATAATCGCAATCGCAAATCAGAAAGGTGGAGTCGGCAAGACCACCACAACAAGCAATTTAGGCATAGGACTTGCAAAACAGGGTAAAAAAGTGCTGTTAATAGATGCAGACGCACAGGGAAGCCTTACCGCAAGTCTTGGCTATACAGAGTCGGATACATTGGAAGTTACGCTTGCAACCATTATGGGGAATTTAATCAATGATGAAGAAGTAGAGCCGACAGAAGGTATCCTGCACCATGAGGAAGGGATAGACCTTATGCCGGGGAACATTGAGTTATCCGGTCTGGAGGTTTCCCTTGTGAATGTTATGAGCCGGGAAACGATACTGAGGTCGTACATAGAGGTAGTGAGGGAAGATTACGACTATATCCTGATAGACTGTATGCCCTCGCTTGGCATGATTACCATAAATGCCCTTGCCTGTGCCGACAGCATATTGATACCCGTACAGGCGGCATACCTGCCCGTTAAAGGCTTGCAGCAGCTCATTAAGACGGTTGGCAAGGTAAAGCGGCAGATTAACCCAAAACTGGAGATTGAGGGCATATTACTGACAATGGTGGACAGCCGAACAAACTATGCAAAAGACATCAGTTCCATGCTGAAGGAAGCCTATGGAAGCCGGGTGAGGATATTTACCAATTTCATTCCCGTTTCGGTAAGGGCAGCGGAGATTTCAGCGGAAGGTATCAGCATATACAAGCATGATCCAAAGGGAAAGGTAGCATCAGCCTACTATTCATTGACAGAGGAGGTGCTTGCAGATGGGCAGTAATGTAAAAACAGGAAGCGCAGCAAAAATCAAAATGGAAAGTTTTGATGATTTATTCGGTGGAAGTGTCGCACAGGAAAATGGTGTAGAGCAGATCATCAATGCGCCGCTTGCGGAGCTTCATACATTCAAAGACCACCCTTTCCGGGTGGAGGACGATGAGAAGATGGAGGAAACAACAGAGAGTATCCGTCAGCATGGTGTGCTGGTTCCGGGGATTGCAAGACCGAGGGCGGGCGGCGGCTATGAAATCATAGCCGGACACCGCCGGAAACGTGGTTCAGAGCTTGCCGGAAAGACGGAGATGCCTGTGATTGTCCGTAATTACACTGATGATGAAGCAACAATTATCATGGTGGATTCCAACATTCAGAGGGAGGACATCTTACCAAGCGAAAAGGCGAGAGCCTATAAGATGAAATATGAAGCCATGAAGCATCAGGGGAAAAAGTCAGGCAGGAACACTCTTGACGAAGTAGGGGAAGCTGCCGGGGAAAATGCAAAAAAGGTTCAGCGTTATATTTGGCTGTCAAGGCTTTCTGATGAACTTCTTGAAATGGTGGACACAAAGAAATTAGGTTTTTCACAAGGCGTGGATATATCTTTTCTGACGGAGGAAGCGCAGCAGTGGGTGCAGGCTATCATTGAGGAACAGGGATGTAATGTCAGTATGGTACAATCCGGGAAACTCAAAGAGTATGGCAAAAGCGGCGAGCTGACACTGGCAATGGTTAAGCTGGTTTTGTCAGAAGAAAAGCCTAAAGAGAGAAAAATCACAATAAAATCAGACAAGATAGGCAAATATTTTTCAGACAGCTATTCCAATGAGGAGATAGAAAGCATCATTATTACGCTTCTTGATAAGTGGAAAGAGGAAGGGGCTGTTTGATAATGGGATATTTAACAAGCGGAAACGTAATCGTTGACGCAATGGGTTCTATAAATATCACCGGAAACATTATCCCCGCTGTCTGGTACAGGACAATCACAAAGGAGAATGGGAAACCATATCTCCTTG
>CANTEG010000024.1 GCA_947652735.1 uncultured Lachnospiraceae bacterium
GTAGCAGCCATTATACTGCTACGCTTAAAAGTCTAACTTTTTGGGGTCACCTCATTTTACAATCTTTTTTATATCTTAGTTTGATTCTTACTTAAACTTTTTGCGAATTAAAAATACCTTTTCCCTCATATTTTCTTTCTTTTTTCATCTTTCGCTTCAAATCTTCTGTTACTTGACTATGTACATCAGATTTGATTTTTTTATAATCTTGTTGTTTCTTTATTTCATTTTCCAATGAAACGCAATATTTAAAAGGCAATAACACAGCTCCACTTATAGATATAATAACTTCTAAAGCTTTTATAATTTTATCACTATTCATAATAATAATCATTTGGAGTCTTTCAAATAAATTCATCGTACCATGTAAATAATCCACTGCAAATGGTAATTCTACAACTGGATAATACGATAAATTGGACACATCATTAAATGTATCTTTATATATACCATAATTCGGCTTAATATTATTTAATTTGTAAACAAAAACAAATATTCCTGCAAATATGAGTATAATTTCCAATATTGCTACAATTTTACTTATTCCCTTAAAACGTTTATCTTTTTTGTATGATTTACAAATCACAAAATAGGAAATACTTATTATTAATACCATCATTATTATCAATGAAATTGATTTTGACAATGGCACTATATATGCCTCCTCTGCTGTAATTACTTTTACAACTTCTCCATTTTCATCGCTAATAGTTGAATTTACATAATACTTTCTCTGTATCTTTGGTGTAAGACTTTTCTTAACCCAGGAACTAAGACTCGGATAAATAAAAATACCTAATACATAGGCTATGATCAACACCAAAATCAGTAACATAGTTCTTTTACTTATTTTTTCTTTATCTTTTTTATTCATATTTTATACCTTTAATAATTTACAGTCACTTGAATTTAGTTATCTAATGATAAATTCCAATCTCTTTCTCACTCTTTTTCATTAATAACAATTTCTATTTGCCCAAAATACTAAATCCACTCATCACAAGTTTCAACTTTCTTTTTACTTTTTTGCATAGCATTTTTCCACGCTCTTATGAATTAACGAAAACAGATTCCCCATTAAATATAAAAAGGCTGCCCGAACAATTTCAAACTGTCTGGACAGCCCATAAAATCATATTTTATATGTAATTAGAACTTACCGTCCTTTGCTGCTTCCTCGATGGAAACTGCAACTGCAACAGTCATACCAACCATAGGGTTGTTACCTGCACCGATGAGACCCATCATCTCTACGTGTGCCGGAACAGATGAAGAACCTGCGAACTGTGCATCGGAATGCATACGTCCAAGGGTATCAGTCATACCGTATGAAGCAGGACCTGCTGCCATGTTATCAGGGTGAAGTGTACGTCCTGTACCACCGCCTGATGCAACTGAGAAGTACTTCTTACCCTGCTCAATACACTCTTTCTTGTATGTACCTGCAACAGGATGCTGGAAACGTGTAGGGTTTGTTGAGTTACCTGTAATAGAAACATCAACACCCTCCTTGTGCATAATTGCAACACCTTCAGGTACTGAATTTGCACCGTAGCAGTTAACCTTTGCACGAAGTCCCTCTGAGTAAGACTTTCTGAATACTTCCTTAACCTCATTTGTGTATGGGTCATACTCAGTCTCAACAAATGTAAAACCATTTATTCTTGCAATAATCTGTGCTGCGTCCTTACCAAGACCGTTAAGGATAACCCTAAGTGGCTCCTTACGAACCTTGTTCGCTTTCTCTGCTATACCGATAGCTCCCTCTGCTGCCGCAAATGACTCATGACCTGCAAGGAAAGCAAAACACTTCGTCTCTTCCTCAAGAAGCATTTTTCCAAGGTTACCATGTCCAAGACCAACCTTACGTGTATCAGCAACGGAACCAGGAATACAGAAAGCCTGAAGACCCTCTCCTATAGCTGCTGCTGCATCTGCTGCTCTCTTACAGCCTTTCTTAATTGCAATTGCTGCACCTACAGTATATGCCCAACATGCATTTTCAAAACAGATTGGCTGGATACCCTTAATTTGGTTATATACATCTAAGCCGGCATCCTTGGTAATTTTCTCTGCCTCTTCAATAGAAGCGATACCGTAGCTATTTAAAACGCCGTTGATTTTATCAATTCTTCTCTCATATGATTCAAATAAAGCCATTTTCGTTACCTCCTTCTATTATTTAGTAATCTCTTTGTCAGTTCTAGGGTCAATAATCTTAACTGCATCTGCAACACGACCATACTGTCCTACAGACTTCTCGTATGCTGTATTTGGGTCATCACCCTTCTTGATGAAGTCAGTCATCTTTCCAAGATTAACAAACTGATAACCAATAATAAGATCCTCAGCATCAAGTGCTATTCCTGTTACATAGCCCTCTGCCATTTCAAGGTAACGTGGTCCCTTCTTAAGTGTACCATACATAGTACCAACCTGTGAACGAAGACCCTTTCCAAGATCCTCAAGACCTGCTCCAACTGGAAGACCGTCCTCTGAGAAAGCACTCTGAGTACGTCCGTAAACGATTTGAAGGAACAATTCTCTCATTGCTGTATTAATTGCATCACATACTAAGTCAGTATTAAGTGCCTCCATAACTGTAAGTCCTGGAAGAATTTCTGCTGACATAGCTGCTGAATGTGTCATACCTGAACAGCCGATTGTCTCAACTAATGCTTCCTGTATGATACCTTCCTTAACATTTAAAGTAAGCTTACAAGCTCCCTGCTGTGGTGCACACCAGCCAATGCCGTGTGTAAGACCAGAGATATCCTTAACTTCCTTTGCCTGAACCCACTTTGCCTCTTCCGGAATTGGGGCACAGCCGTGATGTACGCCCTGTGCAACCGGACACATGTTTTCAACTTCTTGTGAATAAATCATTTTGCGACTCCTTTCAAATGTAAAAGTATATGGTATATTTTCTCATAAAAGGACAAAATAGTCCACTATTTTTTTAGTTTTCATCGTCCTTAATCTCTGCCGAACCTGCCTTTTCAACTTCAGCGATTGCGTTTTTGTGCATCGGTATTCTACAATTTTTATTGTTACCGAACTCAACAATAACTGTAGTGTCATCCACAATATCAAGTATTGTTCCGTAAAAACCACCGGTTGTCATGATATTATCCCCCGGCTCCATAGCGTTATGAAGGTCCTCCATAGCCTTCTTCTGCTTCTTCTGAGGTTTTATAAGCATAAAATAAAATACCAAAACCCAAACTACAATAATTAACACGAAGCTTACAATACTACTTCCTGCTCCTGCCCCTGTCTCAGCGGCTGCTTGTAACAACATAAATTTTTCCTCCTAATTATCTTTAAAATCTTCAAGCTTGCACCGCTTATACTCAGCAAAGCGGTGCTCCTCAATTGCCCCTCTGATTTCTCTCATCATATTATTATAAAAATACAAATTATGCAATACACAAAATCTCATTCCAAGCATTTCTTTCGCTTTGAGCAAATGTCTCACATATGCCCTTGAGTATCTCCTGCATGTCGGACAATCGCATCCCTCTTCAATCGGAGTATCATCATCTTCATATTTTGCATTAAAAAGATTAAGCTTTCCATGATTTGTATAAACATGACCATGACGTCCGTTCCTTGACGGATACACGCAGTCAAAAAAATCGATGCCCCGTTCCACTGCCTCAAGTATATTTGCAGGTGTACCGACTCCCATAAGATATGTAGGCTTGTTTTGTGGAAGATATGGCACCGTAGCTTCAATAATTCTGTACATATCCTCGTGGCTCTCCCCCACGGCAAGCCCACCCAAAGCATAGCCGTCCAAATCAAGCTCTGCAATCTGTTTCGCATGTTCGATTCGTATATCTTCAAAAATTCCACCCTGATTGATGCCGAACAACATCTGATTCTTGTTTAGTGTGTCCTCAAGCTGGTTCAGTCTTGCCATTTCCTCCTTACAACGAACAAGCCATCTTGTCGTCCTGTCAACAGACGGCTGAATGTATGTTTTATCTGCCGTGGATGGCGGACACTCGTCAAATGCCATTGCGATTGTGGATGCAAGATTTGACTGTATCCGCATACTTTCCTCAGGACCCATGAAGATTTTTCTTCCGTCAATATGGGAATTAAAGTATACGCCTTCTTCTTTGATTTTTCGCAAGCCTGCAAGAGAAAACACCTGAAATCCCCCTGAATCCGTAAGAATAGGCTTATCCCATGACATAAACTTATGTAAACCACCTAATTTTTTAACCAGCGTATCTCCCGGTCTCACGTGCAGGTGATATGTATTTGACAGCTCCACCTCGGTTCCGATACGCTCCAAATCCTCAGTTGACACTGCCCCCTTTATGGCGGCCACAGTACCCACATTCATAAACACGGGCGTTTCAATTACACCGTGAACTGTTTTTAGCTGTCCTCTTTTTGCACCATTGTCAGTTGTGATTAATTTATACATTTACTTACTCCATCCATAATTTTTATCATTCCAAAACAACAGTATTAGGGGCAGTTGAAAAGTTTACCCGCTCCACGCCCTCGCTGTCAAAATAATCCCTTAATTTATAAGCATTAAAGCTCGTACCCTCCGTAACAAAAATCTGGTCGTTTGAATCAAAAAATACCTTATCAGGCTTAGTATACTTATAAAACTTTTTCGTAAGTCCCCAATTACCGTGATGACCAAGCTGGACATAATCCACATCAAGCTCATCCTTATGTCTCTTTATAATGTATTTTTGAACCTCCTTTTGGACGTCCGCACAAAACAGCATGGACAAATTTTTTCCTGAAACCTTAAACATCATGGAGCCGTTGTTGCATTGATGATCCTTTAGCTTTTCAACCTCGTCATTCCATGCATACAGAACAAGAAAATCAAGTCCAATCAGATGAAATGTATCATTTTCATGGACAAGATGAACATTGTCAAGTCCGTTTATTACTTCCTTGAAAGCTTCTGCCGTACTGAAGTCATCATAATCCTGTGCGGTCTTTTCATAAAGCTCATAGTTCATATCTATGGTATATATATCATCCACCACAATATCGCCTTTATCCTTCATAATAACATTAAATGCTCCTGCATGGTCAGGATGGGGATGGGATATAATCCATGCCGTAACATGGTTGCTATGTTCTTCAATCACTTTGCGTACTCTGTCCGCATGGTATGTGTACCCGCCATCTATGATAACAAGCTCACCTGCACTGTTTTCAATTGTATAAAACATTTCATTTAATGTATCCTTATCACCATACTGGGTAACCTGCCACTGTGACTGTTCGAGCTCTACTTGGGGAATGAGCACTTCTGTTTCCGTATTTTTCTTATTGTTTAATGCACATCCCACACATATAAATAGCAACACCATTATGATTAAAATAATCATATACTTATTTCTTTGACGGGTACGCTTCATAAATGCCACTCCCCTTCCACCAGGAACGTTAAGTCCCCATGTTACAAAAAAATTTCCCGCAAAAAATACGGGCTTATTGTATCAATGGTCTGTCATAATGTCAATTGCATTTTACATGGTACTAATATATAATAACAGTCACAAGGAAGCTGTGTCATCAAAGAATTTTATGCTTTCACGTAACAAAGCTGTTTGAAGACACGCTGCTTGAAACTTATATTAAAAGGATAACCACTATGTTTCGTTTATGGGGAAAAATAATAAAAGAAAATAAGGTCGTAAGAAACCATACTGTGTGTATCGATGATTTTACACTTACACGCACAAAAAAAATCTATCAGGCTCTTGAAGAACTTTGCATGGAGTTTGATTTACCTAAACCAATATGGCTTAAGAAAAATCAGCAGGATTTTATACGAACTGCACGCACAAGATTTAATCAGGACAATTTTGTTGAGCACATAGATTTTGATTATCTTGACTTTCAGGTTATTGAGGAGGATTTTTAAATCACTCCTCATCCTCCTCTTCATATGACTCCTGCATCATGTCTTCCTCAGACATATCAGCTTCATATTCTTCAGTTTCCGTTTCTTCTGGCATATACTCCTCTGACTCTGTTTCTTCAGACAGGTATTCCTCTG
Source organism: uncultured Lachnospiraceae bacterium (assembly GCA_947652735.1). Classification (GTDB taxonomy): domain Bacteria; phylum Bacillota; class Clostridia; order Lachnospirales; family Lachnospiraceae; genus Coprococcus_C. The sequence continues at coordinate 6,050 of CANTEG010000024.1, forward strand.
AGGCAGCCTCCTCAGACATAAACTCTTCGGAACCGTCCTCCTCAGATATTTCTTCAGCCTCGTCCATCGCCATTACTGCTTCCATCTCTTCCTCCGTAACGGCAGACTCATCAGCCATCTCTTTTATTTCCTCACTGTCACCATTCTTTAAGCTTCCTATAATTTTAGCAATCTGGTCAAGCTCTGCTATAACAAGATTAAGGTCATAAAGATTAGCCTGACAAAGCTCTGCTGACTGCTGTGCATTTGCTGCTATGGTCTGGCTTGAGCTCTGCTGGCTTGCAAGACCGTCTATAATAGAATTGTTTGATGCATCCAAATTGTTACTCAGGCTGTCGAGCTGTTTCATATCAGAATTGAGTCTGTCAACAACACCTGATATTTTTTGGAAAGAGCCATCGGCAGCAGCTATGTAATCTGCCTGCTCCTTTACTGCACGCACACTCTGGTCTATCAGGTTTGCCGTATGCTGTGCAAGCTCAGTAACTCCCTTCAGAAGCTTTGTTATATTGTCAATTGAACTTCTCGTATCATCTGCCAGCTTACGGATTTCATCTGCAACTACGGCAAATCCCCTACCTGCTTCTCCTGCCCTTGCAGCCTCTATGGATGCATTCAGTGCAAGCAGATTCGTCTGGCTTGATATCTGATAAATAATCTGTGTAATTTCTTCCGCAGACGCAATCTTTTCACAAAGCTCTGCTGATACTCTTGTTACATTTTCATTTGCGATGTTTATGTCATCTGATTTTCCCTTAAGGTCACCAATTACCTTAAGACCTGACTGAACAGACTTTATCGCTTCGTTTGTTGATTCGATTGTACTGTCCTTAACATCAAGAAGATTATCAATGACAGTCTGAATCTGCTGTGTCATTGACGAACTGTTCTCTATGTCATTTGCCATATCAGATACGCCTGACGAAATAGCATCAACAGATTTTGTAACCTCTGTTGTTGCCTGCTGAAAATTATCAAGCTTTCCCTGAAGAAGTCTGATATGCATATTTCCGTTATCCACAACTTTTACCATGTTTTCGGTAATCTCTTCCTGATAAGCAACATGGTACTCTATCTCCTGCTTGTCCGTCTGCTGCTCACGCAAAATAATATCACAGGCCATATGTACACCAAACATGAGTATAACTGCAAAAAACAAAAGCTCCATCCACGGAAGTGATCCCATAAAGCCCTTTGATGCTATACTCATAATCATTTCAATTAACACACCTGCGACCGATATTCCGCATGTCACCTTAATGTGAAATGCATCCATATATATGATACACATGCCTATGGCAGCTAATATTGGAAGCCCATCCGAAATATCACCTGAAATAAAATAGCTGATTGTCACAAGAATTGCACAAAGCGTTATCGATGTAAACTTGATAAGCTCACTTCTGTCATTGATTATATTGAGTGCAATATTTCCAACCAAAAACAGTGAAAATAATACAATGAGCAATGTCATTTTTTCCTGATTTTTATGGTTAATTGCAAGAACAACTATTCTTGCAACAGCAAATACTGCCATTACTTTTACAGCAAGTGAATTTTTCTTAGCCAGCCTCATTCCATTCATTGTGCATATCTCCTTTTATCCAACCATACATACCGTAATACAATTTTATATCAGCAGCAAACAAACTTACCGATATTAAATCCATTCTAGTAATTATAGCAAAATGTCACCGTAAAGTCTACAATATATATGTGTTTTTTTCTTGTACTTTACCCACAAAAATGATATCTTACTAAGTATGGAGGCACGTATAAAATGTTTGAAATAAATAATCTGTCAAAATCATATGGTGATAAAATTGTGCTTGACAACATATCCCTTAAAGCTTCGCCGGGAGACGCAATCGGAATTTTAGGTGTAAACGGTTCGGGAAAGTCAACGCTGTTGTCATGCATAGCAAAAACATACTCCAAGTTATCAGGAAAAAATGTATTACAGGTAAAGACCGCCTATGTTCCGCAGGAAAACCCTCTGTTTGACGAATTAAATGCTATAGACAATATAAAAATGTGGACGAAGTTATCCAAGCCACAAATAATGAATGCCCTCTCCACACCTGAGCTTGCAGGTATGGGGATTTTGGATTTTGCAAATAAGCCTGTTAAAAAAATGTCAGGCGGAATGAAAAAGCGTGTCAGCATTGCAATTGCACTCCTTGACAAGCCTGATATTCTATTACTGGACGAACCGCTTGCAGCTCTTGATTTGCCTGCCAAGGAGGATGTACTTCAAATAATGAAAGACTTTACTGACAACAGACACATTATCATAGTTGCATCCCATGACAAAGAAATTTTTGATTTTTGCAATGCCGTATATTTGTTAAAGGACGGAAAACTTACCTCTGCCAAGTCCATCATTGCAAACGGATTAAGTTATACGGACATATTGAGGAGCTAAAACACATGCATTTATTTTCATCACTTATGAGGGCAAACCTCAAACGCTTAACTAAATATATTCCGTCGGTTATTATTTCCGTTTCCATTGTACTGGTTATATGTACCTTTGCGGGAGCAATTTTATCTTCGGGCATATACGAAGAAAAAAGCAGGGAAAAGCTTTGCGTGGCATATTACATTCCCGCTGAAGACGATGACCGTTACACAAGCCTTGCTGTCGATATGCTTCAGGAAATAGACAGCATAAATGAAATAGCTTCCCTTGTACGCGTACCTGAAATTAGTGACGGCTACGATATGTTAAGTTCAAATGAAGCCATGTACTTCATCATTGTACCTGAAAAATTCATATCAGGAATCCTTGACAGTACAAATCCTCACGTTGATATTGTTGTAAAAGACAATTCTTCCATTGATTCATATATTACAAATGAGCTTTTTTTGTCACTTGCCTCCTATTTAGGTATCGCTCAGGCAGCCGTTTACAGTGCACTGGATGTATCCCGTGCAGCAGGCTTTTCACAGGAACAGGTTACAGAAATTCAATCCTCTGTTAATCTTACTTTCCTTGACCGCTCACTGAATAAATCGCAGTTTATACAGGAGCATACTGCCACAAATGAAGGATTGTATTCACTGAAAGAACATTACATGGCATGTGCCGTTATGATAAGCCTGTTCTTTATTGGATTTGCACTGATGCCGTTTATGCAGGGTTATAATAACGGAATGGCAAACAAGCTTTTGACTGTGGGAATTTGCCCTGTTCATATCTTTGTCCAAAACTTTATCTGCATGTCCTTAACTATGCTTGTGGCATATGTTCCTTGTCATTTTGCAATTGGTATTTACATGAAGCACATCAGCTTTACTAAGCTTTTTTACATAATTCCGTCTGTGGCAGTCATTGCACTCATCCTTGCTTTTGCAGGTACAATCACAAAAAATCAATTTATGGGCAGCATGCTGCTTTTTGTTATGGTGCTTATAATTGCATATGTTGGCGGCGGTATACTTCCCGACGCACTGCTCCCTAAGGCAGTCAATCAAATATCCGATTTTATGCCTGGAAAATATTTAATTTCGTGGATATCGCACAGTATGTTCGGAGGTGGCTATGAGCTTTAAAAATGTTTTTCAAGTATCCTTAAAAAGAATGTTTTTGCGAAAACAATATATTTTTATACTGGCAGTTTTAATCCTGCTCACATCTGTATATAAGCTTCTTCCTATGGCAAGCAGGTCATCAGATATCAATGTGGCGGTATATATTGAAGATGACAGCAGCTATGCCGTCATGCTTACAGATAAAATTCAAGCTTCCACATCCGTATATCATTTTTACATGGCAGATAATGAAGACCAACTGATAACGGATGTCAAATCAGGAAAAGCAGAATGCGGCTTAGTTGTACCATCAGGCTTTACCGACAGCTATATAACAGGAAATACGGAACATAAAATCTCAATATACACCATTCCAAAAACAACCCTTGCAGACGCTGTAACCGAAACCTTTTTTTCATATATATACAGTATATGTGCAACCGATATTCTGTTACATGCAGCAGGAACTCCTGTGTTGAACGACAGCCTTACTGCTGCCATCACAAGCTACATGTCCTCTGATGAAATATTTCGTATAGAGGATGTGTCGACAGGAACATATAGTTCCACTGTTTTAAACTATCACATCAATCTGCCTGTGTATGAAACTGCTTTATGTCTGATTATTTTTGCAGGCTTACTGGGTCTTTTAACATACATGAATGACAGCGAACGAGGCATATTCATTGCTCTGACCAATACATCGAAAGTCCTTATTCTGACTGCTGATGTAACAGCATCCATACTGCCCATATGCCTTGTGGCAGTATTTTGCTGCTTCATCACATATAGTCGTCCCATGTATATCATAAATATAATTATATGCACATCTTGCGTGATGCCTGCATCAATGCTGCTTAAGCCTGTCATAAGAAAAAGCACCACTCTTTCGAAGGTGCTTCCCATAGTAATGCTATGCTCAATTGTACTTGTGTTTGCATCATCTCTGCTGTAAACTTTTTTAACCGCTTTCCTGATACAAATTGCAATGCATTTCGGCTTAACTCACAGCTAAACTATTGTCATCCAAAGATTTCGTCACCGACAGTGAGCTGTGCCCTTGCTCCTGTCGCTTCCGTAATCTCATTTAATATCTCTTCTCTTCTTTCTACGGGAATTTGTATCTGAAAGATAACATCATCTGCAAAAACCGTATCATTAATTTCAATATTTTTTGTGTTAAGTATGTAAGAAACTTTCCCCATATCCGTATAGCCAAGTTTTATTTCCACAGGATAAAGTTTTTGGATAAGCTTCGTTTCACAGTGCAACAGTGCCGCCTTTGCAGCATCAGTGTATGCACGTACAAGTCCTCCCGTACCTAAAAGCGTTCCACCAAAATATCTTGTTACAACGATACAGATATTGTGAATACCAGAACCGTTTATAACCTCTAGTATGGGCTTTCCTGCGGTTCCCTGAGGCTCTCCATCATCAGAAAATCTTAAGGTTGGCATTGCACTTCCCACTGAAAAAGCAAAGCAGTTATGTCTGGCATCATAATGCTTTTTTCTTATGCCTTCAATAAATGCCTGTGCTTCCTCCTCACTGGAAACAGGCTGTATCTGCCCTATAAACCGTGATTTCTTTTCTATGATTTCATCTTCTCCACCCTTTATAAGGGTTATATAACTATCTGACATATTAATTACCCATGCATTATAATTTGTTCGTATCCAGAAGCTTCTTTAATTCGCTCATAAATGTATTTACATCCTTAAATTCTCTGTATACAGAGGCAAATCTTACATATGCAACCTGGTCCAAATCCTTTAATTCATCCATGACAATCTCACCAATTTTCTTGCTCTCTATTTCCTTGACCTCAAGATTGAACACCTTGTTTTCTATCTCATCCACACACGCTTCTATCGCTCCCATAGATACAGGACGCTTATGGCAGGAACGGACAACACCTGACTCAATTTTAGCCCTGTCATAGCTCTCTCTGTTTTTATCTTTTTTTATAACGATAAGTGGTATGGTTTCAACCTTTTCATAGGTGGTAAACCGCTTTCCGCATTCATCACATTGTCTTCTTCTCCTGATAGCCTGATTATCATCGGCTGGTCTTGAATCTATTACTCTTGTATTGTCATCTCCGCAAAACGGACATCTCATGTACATCCCTCTCCTTTAAAATTTATTTTTCTTATGTCGCAAGCATCTATATCCACAAGTACTATGTCAGGTCCTATTCTGACTATGTTACAAAACCTTATATAATACTCTGTCCCTGAACCGAAGCAGGAAAACAGCTTTCCTGGTCCCGGAACAATAATAGCCAATAGCTTGCCTGTAACAGGGTCAAATTCCACATCAGCAACAAATCCAAGTCTTCTGCAATCCTTGCAATTGATAACTTCCTTTTCCTTAAGCTCAAGAAAACGCATATAGGCTACTCCAACCCTTTTACAATCAGTATATTCACTTTGTCTACCTTATGTCACCCATGAAAAATATTGCTATTGTTCCCGGACCTGAATGTGCACCTATTGTAGGCGTTATTCCACTGACAATAATATCCTTAGGGTTATAAAGCTCCTTAATTAAATCCACACAGAAGCTTGCATCCTCCTCACTGTCTGCATGGCACACAATAAACAAATCCTGCTTATCCCTGTACTGTCCCATTGCATCCCCGCAATTTTTTACCATCTGCATCAGGGATTTTTTTCTTCCTCTTGCCTTTGCTTCCATTACAAGCTTGCCCTCATTGTCCACATGCAAAAGAGGCTTTAGGTTTATCATGGTTCCAAGCGTTGCCGCTGTCTTTGAAACACGTCCTCCTCTGTATAAATACACCAGATCCTCAACCGTAAACTTGTGGATAACATGCATTTTATCAATTTCAAGTTTATCTGCATTTTCGTCAAGGGACAGCCCAGCTTTTTTATTTTGTACTGCAAGGTAAAGCAACATTCCCTGTCCGCCTGAAGCACATAGTGAATCAATCACCCTTATATTACATTCAGGATACCGTTCCCTCACATCCTCTTTTGCTATGGCAGCATTCCCTACTGTACTGCTTATACCTGATGAAAGGCACATAAACAATATATCCTTGCCCTCTTTTGCAATTTCTTCAAACATACCTGTTATTTCGTCTATGTTTGCCGCAGCAGTTTTCGTAAGTCCTCCCTCACGCATTTTTCCGTAGAATTCTACCGGTGAAAGGTCTCGTTCTTTTCCGTAGGTTTCACCGTTTATCTCATATAAAAGCGGAATAATCCTGACAGAGTTTTCCTTTACAAACTCTACAGGCAAATCATTCGTTGAATCTGCTACAATTACATAATCTCTATCCATATTCCCTCCAAATATTTAGCTGATAATTTTTACAGGACATTTTTCCTTACACGTTCCGCAGCCTGTACATTTATCATAATCAATCACAGCTAAATGATTGTCAACAGTAATTGCACCCTCCGGACAATTTTTCTGGCATATACCACAACCGATACAACCTGCCTGACAGCTTGCCTTCACATCCTTACCAAAATCCTTGGAGTTACACTCCACAACCGCTTCTGCCTCATATGGAATCATTTCAATAATATGTCTTGGACATTCTACAACACACATCCCACACGCCTTACATTTGTCCTTATCTATGTGGGCAATTCCATTTACAATTTCAATTGCTCCAAACTGACATACTTTTTTACATGAGCCATATCCCAAGCATCCGTAAGCACATGATTTCGGACCGCCTCCCGGTGCATTTGAAGCAAATTTACAATCCTTCGGTCCTGCATATTCATATGCGTCCTTTGCTTTTTCACAATTGCCTGCACATTTTACATTTGCCACAAACCGGGCACTGCTTACGTCTCCACCAACTATGGCAGCGATTGCCGAAGCAACCTGCTCTCCTCCCACGGGACATCCGCTTGGTGCCGCTTCTCCTTTGGCAATTGCAGCAGCAAGACCATCACAGCCCGGATAACCGCAGCCTCCGCAATTGTTTCCCGGAAGAAGCTCCCTTATCTGAATTTCCTTTTCATCAACGTCAACCTTAAACTTTTCGCTGGCAACTCCGAGGAGAACACCTGCCAATATACCAACTACGCCGACAACTGCGGCTGCAATTACTACTGCTATTATATCCATATTCCCCTCCTATTTAATCAATCCTGAAAGTCCCATAAAAGCAATTGCCATAAGTCCTGCCGAAAGAAGGGTAATAGGCGCTCCCTTAAAGCTTTCAGGAATATCGTTTTTATCCGTCTTTTCCCTTATACCTGCAAGTATAATGATAGCGACCGCGAATCCCACCGCTGAAAACATACCGTTAATGATTGACTCCCCGATATTATATCCGCTTTGAACATTGCTGATAGCGATGCCAAGCACTGCACAGTTTGTCGTTATCAGCGGGAGGTAAACTCCAAGTGCCTGATATAATGATGGAACAGCCTTTTTCAAAAACATTTCAACAAATTGAACAAGTGCCGCAATTACAAGTATGAAAACAATTGTATTAAGATATTTCAAGTCAAGGGGTACAAGTACATAATAATAAATCAGACTTGTAACAGTTGATGCAATTGTCATAACAAATATAACCGCACCACCCATGCCTGCGGCAGTTCCTATCTTTTTAGATACACCAAGAAAAGGACATATTCCCATGAACTGGCTAAGCACGACATTATTCACAAAAGCTGCTGATATCGCAAGTAAAATTATATTCATGGCCTACTCCTCCTTTTCTTTATTTACTGCACTGCCGCCACACAAGGTGTTTTGGCAGCTTGCACAATCGGCTATTTTGCAAAGGGACGGAGCCGTTCCTTCCTTCTTTGCCTTGTTTATATTCCTCTTATTCATTATTGCAATAAGAAACGCCAAAACGATAAATGCTCCAGGTGCAAATACAAATATCGGAATTGTATAATCCTCAGGTATGATTCTAATATTAAAAATGGTTCCTGCGCCAAGTATCTCCCTTATAATGCCTATGGTAGTAAGCCCAAGCGTGAACCCAAGTCCCATACCTATACCATCAAATATAGATGGAATAACGGGATTCTTGGACGCGTAGGCTTCCGCCCTTCCTAAAATAATACAGTTAACAACGATAAGCGGAATAAAGATTCCGAGACTGTTATATAAATCAGGCACATATGCCTGCATCAAAAACTGTACAATGGTAACAAAGGAAGCAATTACAACGATAAACGCAGGGATACGGACCTTGTCAGGTATCACCTTGCGAAGCAGTGCTATCATTGCATTACTTAAGGTCAGTATAATGGTTGTTGCAAGCCCCATTCCCGCTCCGTTAATCGCTGAGGTTGTAACCGCAAGTGTAGGACACATGCCAAGCATCTGTACAAATGTAGGATTTTCCTTAACAATACCGTTGTATAACCGTTCTGATATTTTATTCATTGCTGTCACCTCCCAAAACTAAAATTGATATGGTAACCGCTGCATTTACTCCATCAACAACAGCCGAGGTAGTAATTGTAGCTCCTGATATTGCATCGATAACATTTGGTGATGTGCTTCCCGTTTTCGTATAATCAAATTTATCAACAGGCTGTCCTGCAAACTGGTCTGTAAATTCCTTTTCCTTTGCTTTCATTCCAAGTCCCACCGTTTCATTTATGGAAAGGAATGCCAGCCCCGTTAACTTCCATTCTTCCTTTGATATACCTACCACCATCTGTATATCTCCGCCGTATCCGTTTTTGTTTGTAACAACAACAATAAATCCGATAACCTCTTTCTTTTCGTTCACGGCAAAGCTGATTTCATCAATTGTATCATCAGGATATCCAAAGCTGCTTATAAGGTCATTAATCTGCTTGTAATCCAGTGAGCCTTCCTCAGGTGTCAGTATTTCGGCAGCCTCAGGGAACACTTCCTTATAAGACTCCTGCTTTGCCTTTGCCGCCACATCCTCAATCGGCTTCTTTGTAACACCGTATACAACTCCGAGTGCCGCTCCCATCACAAGCGTGATAACAAATATTGCTATCACTGCTTTGGTAATTCCTTTCATATCAAAATGGGTCTTTTCTTTACTGTTTCCCACATTTTTGCCACTGTCATTAGACTTGTCAGTATTTTTCCTGCCATCAGACTGTTTATCTTCTTCTGTGTTATTTGTTTTTGCCTTATTCTTTTCTTTCTTCCCTGCCTCTTCATTTTTCTTAACATCCGCACCTGCCCCGAATGGCTTTGGAGCAGTCACACGCTCAATCAGTGGAACAAACAGGTTAGATATAATGATGGCATAGGAAACACCCTCTGCTCCGCTTCCGAATATCCTTAAAACAAAGGTCAAAAGACCAAGCATCACGCCAAATATTACCTTACCCCACGGAGTGATTGGGGATGTAACATAATCCGTTGCCATAAACCATGCACCGAGCATCAAGCCACCGCCGCAAAGGTGTGCAAGCGTAAATTCAAGTACATTGTAATCCTTAACAACAGCCGCATAAATCGCAATACAAATGGCAAAGGTTCCGATATAAATTAGTGGTATCTTTGGACTTATGACTCGTTTAATCAACAAATATGCAGCACCTATCAGAAGTGCAATCACCGATGTCTCGCCTATGGTTCCACCCGTATTTCCAAAAAACATTTCCCATATCTTATGCATATCAATGGGCAGTCCCATTTTTAACCTTGCAAGCGGTGTTGCCGAAGTGACACCGTCATATACAAATTGTGTCATCTGCTTTGAAAAGGACAAAAGCAAGAAACACCTTGCTGCCAGTGCAGGATTCATAAAATTTTGTCCAATACCGCCAAATAGCTGCTTCACAATTATGATTGCAAACACTGAACCCAGTATAGCCATCCATATAGGAAGCTCTGGTGGCAGGTTAAGGGCAAGTAACAGTCCTGTTAACAGTGCCGAGCAATCCTTGATTGTGACCGTCTTTTTAACCAACTTCTGGAAAATAAGCTCAGACAGCAGTGCTGTTATCATACATACCGCTACCAGTATGGCAGCATGCGTTCCAAATTGGTATATGCCGAACACGGTTGCCGGCATCAGTGCTATAATTACATCAAACATCAAATCTGATGTTGTATCCTTACTTCTCACATGAGGAGATGCTGAAATCCTTACATTCAATTCTTCCATTCGTTCACTCCTCCTACTTCTTCTTATTGGCAAGCACAAGTTTCCTTGTTCCTGCTATCACCTGTGTAAGCGGGCGTCTTGCAGGACATACATAGGAACAGCAGCCGCACTCACAACATTCCATACCGTTGTTTTCCAAAAATCCGTCAAAATCATTTGCCGTTGCAAGCCTTGCAAGCTGGTTTGGCATAACCCGTCCCGGACACACAGATACACATCTTCCGCATCTGATGCAGGATGACGGCTCATACTCTGCCGCTTCATCCTTACTGAGACAAAGTATCGCTGATGAGGATTTTGTCACTGGCTGGTCTAAGCTGTAAATAGCCTTACCCATCATCGGTCCACCCGCGATTATCTTCTTTGGTGTCCCCTTAAAACCGCCTGCCATCTCAATGAGCTCCTCATAGCTTGTTCCTGTCGGTACATTGAAATTGCATGGAGTTTCGATGGCATCTCCCGACACCGTCACAAGTCTCTTTGTAAGCGGTTTTCCCTCTCGCACCGCCTCATATATTGCATAAGCAGTATCAACATTATGAACGATACATCCTGCATCTGCCGGAAGCATTTTAGAGTTTATGTACCTTCCTGTATTGGCATAGATAAGCTGTCTCTCTGCTCCCTCAGGGTATTTTGTTTTCATTTTATTAACGGTTATATCGCTGTCTCCTGCAAGCTTTTCCCGAAGCATTTCTATTGCTTTCGGTTTATTGTCCTCAACTGCAATAATACCCTTTGCTCCCGGAAACAGGGCAAGTGCTATCTTGAGTCCCTCTATCACTTTTTCAGGCTCATCCATAAGCCTTCGGTAATCTGATGTAAGATACGGCTCACACTCAGACCCGTTTATAATTATCGTATCAATTTCATCCGCATTTTTTGGTGACAGCTTCACATGGGTAGGAAAACCTGCACCTCCCATACCTACAACGCCTGCCGCCTTTATGGCATTTATTATCTCGTCCCTTGTAAGCTCACTAAGTGGCTTGTCGCAAGGAACAAACGAAACGGACTCATATTGATTGTCATTGTCAATTACTATGGAATTAACTTTAGAACCAGAGGATGTCAGACGTGGTTCAATCACCTTGACCGTACCGGAAACCGAAGCATGAATATTTGCAGATACAAAACCCCCTGCTTCTGCTATTAACTGGCCAGCTAAAACCTTGTCCCCCTTCTTTACAATCGGAGTAGCCGGTGCCCCTATATGCTGACTAAGAGGATACACAACTTCCTTTTTGGGAAGACATTCGATAACTTCCTTATCCATCGTGAGCTCCTTGCCCTCGTATGGATGAATACCACCCTTAAATGTATACTTCATAAGCCATACTCCTTTTTCCTAAAAATGCTTCTTATATTTTAATACATTAAGGCTTCATTTACAATAATATTTGCAATAAAATCCACAAAAAATCCTATCCATTTAATGTTTTTTTAGTTAAATTGTTTCATTTTTATTGTCATATGCGTATGTTTTTTATAATATAGACTGTTACAAGTCCAATGGCTATTCCCGACACACTACCTGCTATTATAAGCACAGGTAAATAGTACATAATGTTCAAATTTTCAAGCATAATGACGGCAACAATAAGCTGACCCATATTATGTGCCAATGCACCTGCAACACTGACTCCCACAAGGGAAAACAGTTTAATTTTCTTTAAGATAACCATGATACATATACTAAACGCGGCACCTGCCAGACTGTAAATCATAGTAGACAGATTTCCAAATAAGACAGCCGCTAACACGATTCTTCCTCCGCTGATTGTAACGGCAGGCTTCGTTCCCATCTTATATAACGCAACCATCGTCACGATATTGGCAATTCCAAGCTTCACTCCCGGAACTGCGGAAAAAACAGGAAACAGATTTTCTAAGTATGATAAAACAAGTGCAAGTGCAATAAACACACCGCACATAGCTGTAAGACGGTTGCCTGAAAGCTTCTTCATCCTACCCTCCCTGAAGTTTGACATAATCAAAAGGGGTTGTCACAAGAAGAAATATTCTTCTGCGACAGCCCCTTTTTGCATGTCTCTTTTCTATTACTTCGCTGCCATTTCAGCCTTAATAGCCTCTGTAAGTGCAGGAACGATCTTGTTTAAATCACCTACTACACCATAATCAGCTACATCAAAGATAGGAGCATCCTCATCCTTGTTGATTGCAACTATGATATCTGATTCTTCCATACCTGCAACGTGCTGTATTGCACCTGAAATACCGATTGCAAAATAAACCTGTGGACGAACTGTTTTTCCTGTCTGTCCTACCTGAAGCTCCTTTGGCTTCCAGCCTGAATCAACAACTGCACGTGAACATGAAACCTGTCCGCCAAGAGCATCTGCAAGATCCTCAAGAAGCTTAAAGTTCTCAGGAGAACCAACTCCACGACCACCAGATACAAGAATTTTTGCATCCATAATATCCTTAATATCTGAAACTGCCTTTGCAACCTCAAGAATTTCAACGTACTTATCGTTTGGTGTAAATCCAGGATTAAACTCAATAATCTCTGCCTTTGCACCCTCTACCTTTGCAAGCTTCTGCATAACACCCGGACGAACTGTTGCCATCTGTGGACGGTTGTCAGGACATGCGATAGTTGCAATTGTGTTACCACCAAATGCAGGACGAGTCATAAGAAGCTGATTGTGCTTCTGCTCCTGATTTGGAATAGGAGTCATTGGGAAATCACCAATTTCAAGAGATGTACAGTCTGCTGTAAGACCTGTTGCAACTCTTGCTGATACAGTAGGACCAAGATCTCTACCGATTGCAGTAGCACCTACAAGCATGATATCAGGCTTGTACTCATTGATAACGGAAGCAAGTGCATGTGCATATGGCTCAGTTCTGTAATCCTTAAGCTCCGGATCATCAACTACGATAACCTTGTCAGCACCATAAGCTGCAAGCTCATCTGCAAGATTCTTAATACCTGAACCAACCAATACTGCTGTTACATCTGTATTTAAGTCCTTTGCAAGTCTTTTTCCTTCTCCGATTAATTCGAAAGATATATTACTTAACTTATTGTCTACCTGCTGTGCGTAGACATATACGCCTTTATATTCTTCTAAACCCATTTTTTTCACCACTTTTCCTTTTTATATTATATTACATGCTTATCCTTTAACTTGCCGACAATATACTGTACTGATTCCTCAGCATCAAGAGTAACCTTTTCTCCACTACCCTTTCTTACCTTGTCAGAAGCCTTGGCAATCTTTGTAGGCGAACCTTTAAGACCAAGATTTGAATCATCTACGTCAACAAGATTTGCTCTGCCCCAAACAGTTATCTCTGCATTCACTGCATCAAAGATTCCACCAGGAGTCATGTAACGTGGATCATTTAACTCTGAAAGTGCTGTAATCAGACATGGAGTTTTAGCCTTAAGCATATGATAACCGTCATCATACTGACGCTTAACAATTACGCTGTCGCCATCCATCTTGATTTCCTGTGCATATGAAATTACAGGAATTCCAAGATGCTCAGCAATCTGTGGTCCAACCTGTGCAGTATCTCCGTCAATAGCCTGACGTCCTGTAATAATAAGGTCATACTCAAGATTTCTGATTGCACCTGCAATTGTAGTTGATGTTGCCCATGTATCAGCTCCACCAAGCACTCTGTCTGTTACAAGGACACCCTTATCAGCACCCATCGCAATTGCCTCACGAAGTACGTCCTCTGCCTTTGGAAGTCCCATGGTAAGAACAGTCACCTCAGCACCATACTCATCCTTTAATCTGAGTGCAGCCTCAAGACCTGCCTTATCATCAGGGTTCATAATTGTGAGCATTGCTCCTCTATCTAATGTACCATCTGGGTTAAACTTAACGCCACCCTTAGTATCAGGTACCTGTTTTATACAAACAATAATCTTCACCTTAAGTACCTCCTTAATTTAAGATGTTAGCAGAGATAACCATACGCTGTACTTCTGATGTACCCTCGTAAATCTCTGTAATCTTAGCATCACGCATCATACGCTCTACATCGTACTCCTTGATGTAACCGTATCCACCATGTAACTGAACAGCCTTTGTCGTCACTTCCATAGCAACCTCTGCTGCATATAACTTCGCCATAGCAGCCTCTACTGAATATGAAGTCTTGTGATCCTTCTGGTATTCAGCCTTCTTCATTGCTGCCTTATAAACAAGCATCTTTGCAGCTTCAACCTTTGTAGCCATATCAGCTAACTGGAACTGTGTATTCTGGAACTGTGCGATTGAACGTCCAAACTGCTTTCTTTCCTTAACGTAGTTAATTGTTGTCTCAAGTGCTCCCTCAGCAATACCAAGTGCCTGAGCAGCAATTCCGATACGTCCGCCATCAAGGGTATGCATTGCAATTCCAAATCCCTTACCCTTTTGTCCAAGTAAGTTATCCTTTGGTATACGGCAATCTGTGAAAATAAGCTCATATGTTGATGAACCGCAGATACCCATCTTATTTTCCTTTGTACCAAATGAAAATCCAGGAGTTCCCTTTTCAACGATAAACGCTGAAATCTCTTTCATTTTCCTGCCACGCTTCTCAATAATTCCTGTAACTGCTATGACAATATAAACATCTGCCTCTTTACCGTTTGTAATGAAGCACTTTGAACCGTTAAGTACCCACTCATCTCCGTCTAATACGGCCTTTGTCTGCTGACCCTGGGCATCAGTACCTGCCCCTGGCTCAGTAAGTCCAAATGCACCGAGCTTTCTTCCTGAAGCAAGATCTGGAAGATATTTTGCTTTCTGCTCAGGTGTTCCATAAGTTTGGATAGGGTCTACACAAAGTGATGTATGTGCTGATACAATAACACCTGTCGTACCACAAACCTTTGAAAGCTCCTCAACACACATTACATATGTAAGAGGGTCACAACCCTGTCCGCCATCCTCTTTTGCAACAGGAATACCGAGAAAACCATATTTTGCCATCTTCTCTACTGTCTCTCTTGGAAATCTGTGTTGCTCGTCGATTTCCTGAGCAAGAGGCTTAACTTCATTCTGCGCAAACTCTCTGAACAGATTCTGCGCCATTTCATACTTCTTGTCTAAAGTGAAATCCATTCTAAATTTTCCTCCATTAATTATTGTTATAAATCGGAACATCATCGCATTCAAGTTTCGCTTCGCGAAAGCGATGACGCTACATCTCAAGTTTTTTTAACTTGAGACAACTACTTTGCGTCAACTGGTGTTTTCGTGCGGTCAGCATTGTATACATAGAAGCCCTTGCCACTCTTAACACCAAGGTTTCCGCCACGAACCATCTTGCGGATAAGAGGACATGCACGATACTTGCTGTCTCCCGTTTCCTTGTAAAGAACGTCCATAATTGCAAGACAGATATCAAGTCCTACAAAATCGCCCAACTCAAGTGGTCCCATAGGGTGATTTGCACCAAGCTTCATAGCAGCGTCAATGCCGGCTATATCTGAAACGCCTTCCATCTTTATAAATGCAGCCTCATTAATCATAGGGATTAAGATACGGTTTACTACAAAACCTGCTGCTTCCTGAACCTGTACAGGAGTTTTACCGATTTCCTCAGAAATCTTGATAATCTTATCAACTGTCTCCTGTGGAGTATTTACACCTGCTATTACCTCAACGAGCTTCATTCTGTCAGCAGGATTGAAGAAATGCATACCAATCATAGGACGGGTAAGTCCGTTTCCAATCTCCGTAATAGAAAGAGATGAAGTATTTGAAGCAAATATACACTCAGGCTTGCATATCTTGTCAAGCTCTGAAAATGTAGTCTTCTTAACACCCATATCTTCAAATGCAGCCTCAACGATCAAATCGCAATCTGCACAGATGTCCTCCTTAAGACCTGCGGTAATACTTGCAAGTATACCGTCAACTTTCTCCTGTGTCATCTTTCCTTTTTCTACAAGTCTTGCATAGCCCTTGGCAATTTTGTCCTTGCCGCCTTCTGCCCATTCCTTCTTGATGTCGCAAAGAGCAACCTCATATCCGTCAACCTGAGCAAATGCCTTAGCAATACCCTGGCCCATAGTACCGGCACCAATAATACCTACCTTCATGTCTTGTCCTCCATTTGATTAATTTTTCATTTAAATATCCGAACTACAGCGTCAAAGACGCTTTGTTCTAATAATTCCTATCCTACTTATTTTGGAATGGAACAACCTTTAACTTCTTCTCCTTGTCTTTCTCAAGGAAGTTGCCCATACCTGCTTTTTGATCCTCTGTCTCAAAGCAGTCACCAAAAAGCTTCTCCTCGATAACGATAGCCTTGTCCATGTCAACCTGTAATCCGTCATTAATAGCCTTCTTACAATTTCTCACTGCAATCGGTGCGTTTGCCGCAATACCTGCTGCCATCTTCTTTGCTGCCGGAAGTAATTCTTCCTGTGTATATACTGCATTTACAAGACCTATTCGGAGTGCCTCGTCTGATTTAATGTTTCTTGCAGTGTAAATCATCTGCTTTGCCATACCTGCACCCACAAGTCTTGCAAGTCTCTGTGTTCCACCAAATCCAGGGGTAATTCCAAGACCTACCTCAGGTTGTCCGAATACTGCATTGTCAGAACATATTCTGATATCACAGCTCATGGCAATTTCACATCCACCGCCAAGTGCAAATCCGTTTATGGCAGCTATAACAGGAATCGGGAATGTCTCTATCTTTCTGAAAACGTCATTTCCCTTTTTACCAAATGCCTCACCCTCAGCTTTCGTGAGTGTTGACATCTCTCCTATATCAGCACCTGCAACAAATGACTTTTCTCCTGCACCTGTTAATACAATAGCTCTTGTTGTTTCTAAATCAATGGCATCAAATGTAGCATTAATCTCATCAAGCACCTGACTGTTTAATGCATTCAGTGCCTTTGGTCTGTTAATCGTAACTACACCTACAAAACCTTCCTGCTCGTAAGTAATAAATTCCATGTGTTTCTCCTTTTCTGTGGAACGTCATCACATTTAAAATTTGGCTTCGCCATATGTTCCGATTTACAAAAGTAAACCGAGAACTAAGAAAATGATGACGTTGCATATCAGCTTTCAAATAAACCTTTAGTCTCTCTTAACGATAGTTGAGCATCCCATACCACCGCCGATACAAAGTGTTGCAAGACCTGTCTTTGCATCCTTAGCTTCCATCTCATGCAAAAGTGTAACAAGGATACGACATCCTGAAGCACCAACCGGATGGCCAAGTGCGATTGCTCCTCCGTTCGGGTTGAGCTGCTTTTCAACATCGATTCCAAGATCCTTTCCTACTGCAACAGACTGTGCTGCAAATGCCTCATTTGCCTCAATGATATCGAAGTCTTCTATCTTCATTCCTGTCTTCTCCATAACCTTCTTAGTAGACGCAACAGGTCCGATACCCATAATAGAAGGATCAACACCGCCAAGTGCTCCTGCAACCCATGTAGCCATAGGCTTAACACCAAGCTCTTTTGCCTTTTCCTCGCTCATTACAACGATTGCTGCTGCACCATCATTGATACCTGATGCATTTCCTGCTGTAACATATCCGTCAGGATTGATTGTACGAAGTCTTGCAAGTCCCTCCATTGTAGTGCCAGGACGTGGTCCCTCATCCTTCTTAAACTCGATAGTCTCTTTCTTCTTCTTAATCATTACAGGAACGATTTCCTTATCGAAAGCACCTGCTTCCTGAGCTGCAACTGCCTTATTCTGGCTGTTTACCGCAAACTCATCAAGCTCCTCACGGGTAAGCTTCCACTGGTCTGCAATATTGTCAGCCGTCTTAATCATATGGTAATCATTAAATGCATCCCAAAGAGCATCGTGTACCATTGTATCAACTAACTTTCCGTCGTTCATTCTGTATCCGTAACGACCCTGCATAACAGCGTATGGTGCCATTGACATGTTCTCCATACCACCTGCAACAACGATATCAGCATCTCCTGCTGCTATCATCTGTGCAGCCATGTTTACACAGTTAAGACCTGAACCACAAACTACATTTATAGTAACTGCCGGAACTTCGATTGGAAGTCCTGCTTTTATGGATGCCTGACGTGCTACATTCTGACCTAAACCAGCCTGAATAACGCAACCCATATATACCTGGTCAACAGCATCCGGTGCTACACCTGCTCTGTTTAACGCTTCCTTAATTACGATTGCACCAAGCTCTGATGCCGGAGTTGTACTGAGTGAACCACCCATAGTACCGATTGCTGTACGACATGCACCTGCTAAAACTACTTTCTTTGCCATGATTTAAAATTCCTCCATTTTATTTTTTGCATCGATGGGCGACGCCTCGACACTGTTAGGCATATAATATCATATTTGGGACTGTTTCGCAACAGATTACCTTCTTACTTTTTCTTATTTTTATGGACATTTCTTATTGTTTTTTTCTTTTTTGTACTCTTATTTGATTGTACATTGTTAAACTTATCATATGCCTTGAAATTTTTGTCATTTTTTTTAGGCCTTATCAAACATTTTTTGTCATATCCTATAAGGTCTGTCCGCTTGGCAATCACCAATGCTTCATGTACCAAATCATAATTTTGTGGATTTCTGTACTGTATCAATGCCCTTTGCATTGCCTTTTCATGTGGTGATACAGGCACATAAACCTTTTCCATTGTCCTTGGGTCAACACCTGTATAATACATACATGTAGAAATTGTTGACGGCGTCGGATAAAAATCCTGAACCTGTTCAGGCATATAGCCCAAATCCCTTAAATATTCTGCAAGCTTAACTGCATCCTTCATCGTTGAACCCGGATGTGAAGACATAAGGTATGGCACCATATACTGCTTCATTCCAAGTTCTTCATTTATTTTTTTATACTTGTCACAAAACGCCCGAAACACATCATTTCCGGGTTTACCCATCTTTTTCAGAACATTGTCAGAAACATGTTCCGGTGCCACCTTAAGCTGACCGCTTACATGATATTTACAAAGCTCATAAAAGAATTCATCATTTTTATCCGCCATTAAATAATCAAATCTGATTCCTGACCGTATAAATACCTTTTTTACGTTTGGCAGCTCACGCAGCTTCCTAAGCAACCGAAGATATGAGCTGTGGTCCGCAATCAGATTTTCACACGGCTTTGGGAACAGACACTGTCTGTTTTTACATACACCGTATTTTTCCTGTTTTTCACATGCCTTTAACCTGAAATTTGCAGTAGGTCCTCCAACATCATGTATGTACCCCTTAAACTCAGGATCCCATATCATTTTCTCAGCTTCCTGAATGATTGACTTGTCGCTTCTCGTCTGGATTGTTCTTCCCTGATGAAATGTCAGTGCACAAAAGCTACATCCGCCAAAACAGCCTCTGTTGCTTACAATACTGAATTTTACCTCCGATATTGCAGGTACGCCTCCAAGCGGTTCATAAGATGGATGATAGGTCCTCATATAATTTAATGAATATACCCTGTCCATCTCATTTTCGGTAAGGGGTGCTGCTGGTCTGTTTTGTACAACATACATGTGGTCATTGTATTTTTCCACTAATATTTTAGCCGTGTAATGGTCGGTGTTATCATATTGCAATTTAAAGCTTTTTGCATAATTTATTTTGTCAGCAATCAGCATGTCATAATCAGGCAATGTAATGTAATCACAAAGATGGCTGATATTCTTTGTCCTGTATGCCGTTCCATCTATGAATGTAATATCCTTCACGTCTATTCCACTGTCGAGAGCTTCTGCAACCTCAATAATAGCTTTTTCTCCCATTCCAAAAATGAGTATGTCGGCCTGGGAATCTATCAGTATGGAATGCTTCATGTGGTTCGACCAGTAATCATAGTGGGCCAGCCGCCTTAAGCTTGCTTCAATTCCTCCGATAATGATAGGTATATCTTTATATTTTCTCCTAATCAGATTGCAGTATACTACCGTTGCATAATCAGGTCTTTTACCCATAACCCCTCCTGGTGTATAGGCATCCTGTGTTCTCTTTTTCTTTGAAACTGAGTAATGATTCACCATTGAATCCATGTTTCCCGCAGCTACAAGATATGCCAGTCTTGGTCTGCCATATATATCTATGCTTGCAGGATTTTTCCAGTCAGGCTGGGATATAATGGCAACCTTGTATCCATACAGCTCTAAAATACGGCTGATAATGGCATGCCCAAAAGAGGGATGGTCAACATACGCATCCCCTATGACATACACAAAGTCAGGCTGTTCCCATCCCTTTAATTCCATCTCTTTTTTATTTAACGGCAGAAATCCGGCGTCATATTTATAGTTTAAGTTTTCCATAGGTTTCCTCTTTCTTTTGAACATCAGTCCATTACTTATGGTTTATAATATTAGTTTCAATCTACCATTAATTTTCTCTTAACTTTACATATCGTCTGGCTGTTCCGGCTCCCTTTGCCACAAGCAGTTCCGGGCTTTCAATATGCATAGCCTTGACACCGATTTTATCGTATATCAGCTTATCCATTCCATATATCTTACTTCCACCTCCTGAAAGTAAAATACCCTGCTCGGAAATATCTGCTACAAGCTCTGGAAGGCACTGCTCTAAAGTAATTTTCACACCGTCAACTATCTGATTTGCAATCTCTGAAACCGCATCAATAATTTCAGAGGATTTTACCTGTAGTTTAATCGGAAGCCCCCTGACAAGCTCTTTTCCCTTAGCATAGCCCACAGCATCCTTTTGCCTCGGATATACAGAACCGATTTCAAGCTTTAATGCTTCCGCTGACACATTTCCAAGCTGAATGTTATGTCTCTTTCTCATGTATCTTATAATAGCTTCATCAAAATCTTCGCCTGCCGCCTTAATTGACTTTTCAATCTGGATCCCACCCTTTGATATGATTGCAATATCCGTGGTTCCACCACCAATATCTACCACCATGTAACCTTTCGGTGAGTTAACCTCTATGCCTGCACCGATTGCAGCCGCAAAGGGTTCTTCCAAAATATATACATTTTTTGCACCTGTTCTATATACTGCATCCTCAACAGCTCTCACCTGAACAGGAGTAATACCACTTGGAACACAAACGCATATATTTGGTCTTCCCCATATCTTTCGCTTTTCCATTGCATTTTTTACAAACAGCTTTATCATTCTTTCCGTAAGTGTGTAATCGGATATAACACCCCCTCTGATTGGACGGACAACTTCAATTTCCTCAGGTGTTTTCCCAAGCATTTTTTTCGCTTTATTACCGACCGCAACTATTTTCTTGCTTCTTACTTCATATGCAATAACGGAAGGCTGATTCACAACAATTCCTTTATCCTTTATATATATAACCGTATTTGATGAGCCAAGATCAATACCAATATCAATGTTTATCAATTTTTCTTCCTCTTATTCATAAGTGTTTGCATCGGTTATTGAACAACAAAACCGACACTATAAATGATTATAAGCATCGGTTCTGTTTTTTTCAATATTTATTTGAAATCTTCACTTAGTAAATATTTCTTGGAAATTCCTTTTATCTTTTCTCTGTCTTCACACTTAATCAGTGCATCGTCAACAGCCTTAAGCATTCTGTCAATATTTCCACTCTCCATTGCCATAAGCTGATTTCTGATTGTTCCGTCTACGCTGTCATCAGCCTTAAAGCCTCTCTGTGAGATATATCCTTTGGCAATTGTCAGCATATCAGAAGTTTCAATACCAACAAAATTAATATTGTACTTAAACTTAATTTTGTCAACTTTTACAGTATCCATAAGTCTTTCAATGGAACCGGATTCACCTGTAAGTATTATTACGATATCATTCTTATCAGGTGTTGCCAAGCTCACAAGCTCATTAAATTTATCAGGAGCTATAAGCCCTGCATTTTCCACAACAAGGCAACCTCCCTTAAGTTTAACCATAGCATCCGAAAGCTTCACTTTGTTAATTGCGGCAGCTTTAATCTTTGCAATCGTCTTAGCTTTACATATAGCCATGTCATAAAAGCTTCTCGCATAATCCTCACCTACGCATGTAAGCCCAAATCCATGCTCACCTTTGATAACTACATTTCTTGTGTCCCTGCTATCCTTAGCTATACTGTTAAATGTATTCACTATACCTTCAGATACCTTTTGAACCTTTGCATATTTCTCTAAATAATATGCAGCTAAAGGTAATTTTCCATCCTCAGCCGGTACAGTCAAATCAATACTGATTGCATCAGCAGCCTCAACCGCCTTAAGTGCTTCTTCCTCAGACTTCTTTGCAGCTTCAAGAAGCTTGCTTGCTTCCTCAACCTTACGCTTTGCTTCTTCGGAAGCTTTTCTTGTTTCTTCCTCAAGCTTCTTACGGGCTTCCTCGGCAGCCTTGCGTTTTGCTTCTTCCTCGGCTTTACGCTTTGCTTCTTCTTCCGCTTTACGCTTTGCCGCATCCTCTGCCTTACGTTTTATTTCTTCCTCGGCTTTACGCTTTGCTTCTTCGGAGGCCATGCGTGCTTCTTCGGAAGCCTTACGAGTCTCCTCTTCAGCCTGTTTCTTTGCATTCTCAGCCGACTTATTCGCTTCTTCCTCTGCCTTATTCGCTTCCTCTAAAATACGGGTAGCTTCCTTAGCTTTGCGAACTTCCTCTTCGGCACGTTTCTTGGCTTCTTCGACTGCCTTCTTCGCTTCCTCTACTGCTTTGTTTGCTTCCTCCACCGCTTTATTTGCTTCTTCCTCAGCTTTTTTCGCATTCTCCAATGTATGAGTAGCTTCCTCAGCTTTCTTTCTTGCATCCCCAGCAGCTTTATTTGCTTCTTCTTCCGCTTTCTGACGTTTTTCCTCAATCTCTGCCTTACGTTTTGTTTCCTCTTCGGCAGCTTTCTTAGCTTCCTCCTCCGCTTTACGCATCACTTCTTCTTCGGCAGCTTTTCTTGCAGCTTCTTCGGCTGCCTTATTTGCCTCTTCCTCAGTTTTGCGTTTTGCTTCTTCCTCAGCTTGTTGTTTTGCTTCTTCTTCTAATTTCTGTTTATCAGCAGCAGCTTTTCTTGCAGCTTCTTCCTCAAGAGCCTTAGCTTCCTCAAGAGCCTTGGCAGCTTCTTCCGTTTTCTTATGAGCCTCTTCAGCATCCTTAAGCGCCTTTGCCTTTGCCTTGGCTTTTGCCTCCTCGACAGCTTTCCTGCGTGCTTCCTCGGCAGCTTTCTTTCTTTCTTC
The DNA here is from genome assembly GCA_947652735.1 of uncultured Lachnospiraceae bacterium. Taxonomy (GTDB): domain Bacteria; phylum Bacillota; class Clostridia; order Lachnospirales; family Lachnospiraceae; genus Coprococcus_C. The sequence goes on from CANTEG010000024.1 coordinate 29,851, forward strand.
CTCTAAGGCTTTACGCTTTGCTTCTTCTTCAGCTTTCTTTTGAGCAGCTTCTTCTGCCCTCTTTCTCGCAGCTTCCTCTGCCCTTTGTTTTGCTTCTTCTCTTGCTTTCGCTTCTGCCCTTTGCTTTGCTTCCGCCTCTGCTATTCTGCGTGCCTGTTCCTCAGCCCGCTTCTCAGCATCCTTAAGCTTTCTCTTTCTTGCTTCTTCTACTTCTTCTTTCTTTTTGAATTCTTCTTCTTTCTTTTTCGCTTCCTCAGCAGCTCTCCTTGATGCCTCATCACTCATCTTTTTCTCAGGAGCTGCTCCCTGATTCTTAGCTGCATTATCACCAAAATTAGCAAGTCTTGATATTTCAGCTCCAAGCGGATCATCATCATCAGCATCAATATCATACATATTCTTTACATCACCTGATGATGTCCTTCTGTTAGGAACTATACTTATTATATCATCGCTGTCCTTAGATTTTGCAGCAGATTCTTCTGATTCCTGCCACTGAACACTATCAGATACAACGGTAGTATCCCCGTCGCTTCCAAAACTCAATACATCCTCTGTTGAACTGTCATCACTTATAACCGTAACACTGCCATCTCCACCTGTCAGCTTCGTTGGTTGCAGTTTTGCCTTCTCGGCATTAATATTTGCCTTTGGCTTATCTGCCTGTGCAGATGATACACTTTCTTTCGGTTTACTTTCAGGTGCAGTTGTTTTTGTTTCTTCCTTCGGTTTTGCTCCAGCCATCTTAAGCTTTGGAGATTCGCCTGTTGGTTTGTCCTTACTTCCTTCTCCAATGTCAAGACCCAAACCACCGCTACTTACTCCTCCAAGCGAACCAAGTCCACCTTCGGATGTCTTCTTACTTCCCAATCCGCCATCACCAGTAGGATTGCTTAATGATTTTCCGGACTTATCAGGCTGTATACCGACACTCATACCCAAAGAGTCTTGTTTTTCGTCCTTTGGAGCTTCTTTCTTTTCTGTAGGTGCCTCCTTTTCCTCTGTAACGCCTTCCGGCTTTGCAGCATCAACACCAGTTTCTTCCGCTGTTGTTTCTTCTTCTAATTCAATACCCATTTCAGCCGCATGCTTACGTCTTTTCTTTTCTTCGATTTTCGCAAGATCGTCAGCAGACAAAGTCTTATACTTAGGTTTTGAACCATCCTGTGTGGATGATTTAGCAGCAGAATTTCCGGAAAGCTGTGCAGCAGCCTGTTCCTTCTTGGCTTTTTCCGCCTTTGCAGCTTTTTCCTGTTCAACTTTTGCTCTTACAGCAGCAATCAATGCTTCTCTTTGATCAATAGCCACCTATATTGCCTCCTTTCAGTAACACCTTCCCGTCAAGAATTTATCTATACTCTTTAAGCTTTCTCAAAGTATCCCTCTTAACAGAATCTATCTTCAACGATGCCTTTAATGCATCCCGTGAAGCCTTATCATCTTCCAACTTAACCACCTTAGCCTTTACCAAACTATTATCAGTTGGCTTAGCCTCTACACTCCCTAAGTCAATACCGAGAGAGGCAAGTAATGCTTCAGCCTCTTTTTGCATCTGTTCTTCCTTAAGAAGATTTTCCTGCATCTTATCCTGTGCCTCCTCCATAAGTTCATGGAAGTTATTTTCAACATCTTTAATCTCCTTATTATGTTCAGGAAAGAGTGATGATTTAAACACAGGAAAATCAAGTTTTTTCTTTGGCTTATAATCCTGACTCACAAATGAATAATCAGGCTTATTCTCTGTCTTAGTTTCCCTTTCTGTACTAACGCTTGTTTGCTCAACTTCTTTTTCCGCCTCGGCTTTAAAGCTGTATTCCTCTTTTTCCGCTTCAACTTCAAATTTCGTTGGTTCTACCTTTACTTCTTTTGCCACCTCAGTTTCAAAGTTTCCTGCTTCTGCTTTTACTTCTTTTTCCGATTCGGTTTCAAGGTTTATTGCTTCTGATTCCACTCCCAAGCTTGTCTTCGGCTCTACACCAAAATCAAACTCAAAACCATCTGATTCAGTTTCCTGTTCCGTCTCAATCTCAAAACTGTATGTTTCATTTTCTGTCTCAGCTTCAAGGCTTGCTACTTCTGGTTCAGTTTCTTTTTTCACTTCGACTTCAAGGTTTACTACTGCTGGTTCAGTTTCTTTTTTCACCTCTGCTTCAAAGCTTGCTACTTCTGGTTCACTTCCTTTTGCCTGCTCCGCTTCAGCATTTGTGGTTTCTGCTTCAATACTTGGCTTTGGTTCTACGGCAAAATCAAATTCAAAACCATCTGATTCAGTTTCCTGTTCCGTCTCAGTTTCAAAGCTATATGTTTCATTTTCTGTCGCAGCTTCATGGTTTGCTGTTTCTGGTTCAGCTTCTTTTGTTTCCTCGTCTTCAATGTTTGTTGCTTCTATTTCAGCTTCTTTTTCTACCTCAGATTCAAAATGATTTGTTTCCACTTCTTTTTCTGCTTCTGGTTCAAAGCTTGTTTCCTGCTCAGCTCCGAAATCAATTTCAAAATCTTTCGATTCGGTTTCCTCTGTGTCTAAGCTTATTTCTTCCTCGGCAACTTCCATTTTCCCAAACTCTTCGTCAACTTCATCAGTAACAAATTCATCGATGTCACTATCATCAACTTCACTATCACTGAGCTGTGCTTCTTCAAATACAAATTCAGCCTTACGCTTAGGCATAAACCGATGTTCTTCTTTTTCTTTCTTTATGGCACTTATACTTTCAAAAGGATTAGAATAATCAGCGTCTCCACTTAAATCATCAATTGTTTCTGATTCTGCTGTAAAGTCGTCAAAATCATCATCTACCGAAACAACTAATCCGGTCTTTGATTCACGCCCCTTTAAATGTAATTCACGCATATCAGTATCCTCATCATTAGATTCATTGCTACCCCACGGTTCTTTTGCTTCAAAATCCTGTTCCTTAACAATCTCATCGTCAACATCTGAAATATCGTCTGTATCGCTCATAACCTCTGCATCTTCAATAACAAACTTAAAGTTGCCTCGAGAAGATGTTGCGTTGATGTCTTCTTCTGCTGTACCATTTTCTATTTCTTTTTTGTCTTCAACTTCAATATTTTCAATCTCAGTCTGTTCGGTCTCCGACTTCTCAGTTTCTATATCTTTTTTGTCTTCAACCTCATCACTTTCAATCTCAGTCTGTTCAGACTCTGACTTCTCGGTTTCTATATCTTTTTTGTCTTCAACCTCATCACTTTCAATCTCAGTCTGTTCAGACTCTGACTTCTCGGTTTCTATATCTTTTTTGTCTTCAACCTCATCACTTTCAATCTCAGTCTGTTCGG
>CANTEG010000025.1 GCA_947652735.1 uncultured Lachnospiraceae bacterium
ATTTTTTATGTACTGCTATATTCCAAGTGCTCTTTTTATCTTAGACACGTATCTTCTTGAAACATATGTCTCCTGCCCGTTTTTCAGGTACATTTTTATTGTTCCGGTAAGACTTGCATCCAGCTTAAGTAGCTTTCTAATATTTATTATTTCTGAATTAGAAATACGCACATATTTTGTTCCGTCCAGCTTTTCCTCCATCTCGTAAAGTCTTTCCTTTATGCGGTACTCTCCTATATCCGTCGACACGTATACGCTCTTGTTGGCGGAAAATATCCTGACAATATCAGAATATCTGACAAATATGGAATTATCACCGTCATATGCAATAACATTTCCGTCTACGGCCTCCAAAACAGTCTGTCTGAGCCGTCTTGTAGTATCATCCTCTTTATTATTGCAAATATGTATCTCCGGTTCGATATATTTTTTGTTAATTTCTAATTCTACTTTCATGCTCTAGAAACTCATTTTTACGTCTGCTCTCTTAGCATCCTCTGCCTCAAAAAATTCTTTTGATACTGCATGCATTGCTCCTGCAACGATACTATTCGGAAATGTAATTATCTTCGAATTGTATGCTGTTACATTTGCATTGTAAAGCCGCCTTGCAGCCTGTAAATGTTCTTCAACATCAGCAACTGAATTTTGCAGCTGTACAAAATTGTTACTGGATTTTAACTCAGGATATGCCTCTGCCAATAATCTTATCTGATTCGAAGCCTGATCCATCTGAGTATTGGCAGCATTTCTCTCCGCCATGCTCATTCCACTTCTGAGCTTAATAACCTCTAAAAGTATTTCCTTCTCATGCTTCTGATATCCTTTTACTACATCAAGCAATTTTGTAAGTGTATCGTACCTTTTTGTAAGTGCGACATCAATTCCTGACAATCCCTCCTGAACCTTGAGGTCTAAAACTTTAATTCTATTGAATGTTGATACATACCAAAGTACAATCACAACAACAATTACTGCTATAGCTCCTATAATCGGCATAGTCATACCCTCCTAATTCGTATAATACATCAGTTAGCTTTTCATTACCTCTGACAGCTGTTTTATCAGCTCCATGTCATTTGCAGACACCTTCATGTTTGTACATATATTTTTTCCGTCGGCAGTCGTCAGGTTAATCTCCACGATACTGTCAACATCTATGCTACTTGAAGCAGCTGCAAAAAATTTTGGAACTTTAGGATGGTCAACCTTAAACCTGTCTACAAGCCCTTTTATTTTCATTAAGCCCATAGGATTCATTTTTCAGCCTCCTCAATGTTGATGTGTAAGTTTGTAATTTTATTTTGCCTTGTCAAGTTTCTCCATCTTTATCTTGTACGCCATAAGCCTAAACAGATAATCAGGCATCCTCCTATTTCCCAGTTCCCAGTCTTGTACGGTACGGTACGGTATCCCGAAATACTCACAGAACGCTCTTCTGTTCATTCCTGTTGACTCTCTCAACTCTAATAAATCTGCTTTGTCTGTCCTTGCCATTTATTACATTACCTCCTTTTCTTAACTTGTGAGAGCAAGACATGATTTTCCTCTTTTCGTACATGTACCTTTATATTATTACATTGTTTTCATTATGTCAAATCCATGTTTTATAATAAATCGGATTTTCCCTATAGTAATTTTCCTTAACGTGAAGATTTTCTTCTTTTTCCCGTCATTATGTGCTATATTATTAAAGAAAAGAAAGGGGTACACAATGAAAATAGGTTTTGATAATGATAAATATCTTGAAACACAGTCCCGCCACATCAGGGAGCGTATAGATAAATTCGGAGATAAGCTTTATCTGGAGTTTGGCGGAAAACTTTTTGATGATTACCATGCATCAAGAGTCCTGCCGGGCTTTAAACCCGACTCAAAGCTTCAGCTTCTCATGCAGCTTTCAGACCAGACAGAGCTTGTAATTGTCATCAATGCAGCCGACATTGAAAAGAACAAAATTCGTGGAGATTTGGGAATTACATATGACACGGACGTCCTTAGGCTCATAAATGAATTCGAGGCAAAGGGGCTTTACGTAGGAAGCGTCTGTATTACCCAATATGCAGGACAATCTGCCGCTGACTTATTCAAGCAACGTCTTGGTAAGCTTGGAATTAAAGTCTATACACACTACATTATTCCTGGCTATCCCAACAACGTATCACAAATTGTCTGCGATGAGGGCTTCGGAAAAAATGATTATATCGAGACCTCCAGGCCTTTGGTTGTCATCACGGCTCCGGGACCCGGAAGCGGAAAAATGGCTACATGCCTTTCACAGCTTTACCATGACCACAAACGAGGCATCAAGGCAGGTTACGCCAAATTTGAGACATTTCCTATTTGGAACATACCTGTCAAACATCCGATTAACCTTGCATATGAAGCTGCAACTGCGGACTTAAACGACATTAATATGATTGACCCATTCCACCTTGAAGCATATGGCATCACAACCGTAAATTACAATCGTGATGTGGAGATATTCCCTGTGTTAAAGGCAATGTTTGATGAGATATATGGTGAAAGCCCATATCAGTCCCCTACGGATATGGGTGTAAATATGGCTGGAAATTGTATTTGTGATGACCTTGTATGCCGTGAGGCTTCAAATCAGGAAATTATAAGAAGATATTTCAACACACTTGATGGATTCTTAGAGGGACACAACACCGAGGATGAGGTATTCAAAATTGAGCTTGTTATGAAGCAGGCGAAAATCAGTGCGACTGACAGAGCTGTGGTTACTGCTGCCAGAAAGCGTGCGGAGCTTACAAAGTCACCTGCCTCAGCAATTGAGCTTCCTGACGGAACTATCATAACAGGAAAAACCTCCTCACTTTTGGGTGCAACGGCAGCCATGCTGTTAAATGCACTAAAGGCACTTGCAGGTATAGACCCTAAAGTTGAAATCATTGCTCCTGAATCACTGGAGCCGATACAAAGACTTAAGACAGCATATCTCGGCAGTCGTAATCCGAGACTTCACACGGATGAAATACTTGTAGCGTTATCAATCAGTGCCGCTAACTACGAAAATGCAGCACTTGCTTTAAAACAGCTTCCAAAGCTGGCAGACTGTCAGGCACATGCATCGGTCATGCTCTCATATGTAGACATCAAACAGTTAAAACGGCTTTCCATTCAGCTTACTATGGAGCCTAAATACGAAAATAACAGAATACATTATTAGAACAAAGTGCTTTCCTATAAAAAATTAAAGCTATAAGCTGCCATACCAGAAATAGCCATACCATTTTTCATTATTATGGTATGGCTATTCTTAGTATAGGGGTCTTTTATTAATTCTTATTCCAGCTCGTCAATCAAATCTTTATAATTACTTTGAAGTGCATGTGCGTTTGTAGAAACCTTTTTGTGCAGATTAATTGCAGCCGTTGACTTGGCAATCGGTTGCAAGGTTCCTGCACCTGCAACACAACCTCCCGGACATGCCATTCCCTCAAGCAGATAACCATCATATTTACCTGCCTTTGCCATTGCAAGAAGCTTTCTGCACTCTGCAAGCCCTTGGGCATTTTCAACCTTTACCTCACATTCAGGATAAAGCTCTGAGATACAGTTTACCACCGCATTGGCAACTCCACCGCTAACGGCAAAGCCTCTTCCGTCACCACTTGCACCATGCATGGTGTCGTCTTCCTTAAGCTTGTCAAAGTCAACCTGTTTTGCCTCAAACATTCCCATGACTTCCTCAAAAGTAAGCACGAAATCGATATCACTTCGTATTGTTCTTCTGCTTGCCTCAAGCTTCTTTGCGGCACATGGCCCAATAAACGCAACCTTACAGTTTGGATACTTTTTCTTTATAAGTCTTCCCGTAAATACCATTGGCGTTATCGCCATGGAAATGCAATGTGCTATTTCAGGGAACTCTTTTTTTGCCATCATGGACCATGCAGGACAACACGAGGTTGCCATAAACGGAAGATTATCAGGTACCTCTGACACAAAGTCCTTTGCCTCCTGTATCGTACAAAGGTCCGCACCGATAGCGACCTCAACAACGTCCGTAAACCCAAGTGCCTGAAATGCAGACCGTATTTTTTCAGGTGTAAGCTTAGGACCAAACTGACCTGCAACAGCAGGTGCTATGGCAGCATAGACAGGCACATCACTCTTGATTGCCTGTATCACCTGAAATATCTGAGCCTTGTCTGCAATTGCACCAAACGGACAATTTGCAAGACACATTCCACAGGATACACATTTATCCTGGTCAATCTCTGCACGTCCATATTCATCTGATGATATGGCATTCATCCCGCACGCCCTTGCACAAGGCCGTTCCTGCTTTACGATAGCACCATATGGACAGACACCAACACATTTTCCGCATTTGATACATTTATCCTGATCAATCTCGGTCTTGCCGCCATAAAATTTTATGGCACCTCTCGGACATACCTCCTTACACGGATGAGCAAGACACCCCTGACATGCATCTGTTATTTTAACAACATTATCAGGACATGCATGACATGCAAACTTTATAATATTAATAAGCGGCGGCTGATAATATTTTTCAGGTTTTACGCACTCCTCCGCTCCTGTCGATACGGGTGCGTGTTCTGTCGGAGACCGAAGTGGCAGACCCATGGAAAGCCTCATACGCTCCTTGACAATCGCCCGCTCAAGGAACACGCTATCCCTGTACACCGTAACCTCGCCGGGAATAACCTTGTAAGGTATCTGCTCCATTTGCGACAAATCTCCGTCCTTATAATCATAAGAAAGCTTTGCAACCTCTGCATAAACTCTTTCTCTAAGGTCATTTACCGATGTGTATATACCTCGCATCCCATTCCTCCTGATAAAAGATTATTTGTTTCACATACATTACATTATATCAGTCAAAACAGGAAGTTTCAACTGACACAAAGATATTCTTTTATTCTTTCAAGCTCCTGATTTGCTTTCTTACGTCCGATAAGATATACTCTCTCAAGCTCCTTCGGATTTCGTTCAACCTTTCCAATTTTCAAATCAAAATCAGGCCTTATAACAAGCAGTTTTCCTGCCTGTTCCTGCTTTTCTATATATGCAAGCGTTCTGTTATATTGAATAAATCTTCGTGACATGGTTTTTAAAAATTTCGGATATTTTTTCAGCCACATATTCATTACAGGCATCATGGAGGATTGCTTCTTGACATAGCCTTTTGGTCTTGTCAGTATGACAACCTGTTTGTCATAGCCCTTGTATTCCATAAATTTTACAGGGATGGAATCTGCCGTTCCTCCGTCTGACAACACACGGTTGTTGATATGAACAGGGCGGGCGGCAATAGGTAGTGAGGCTGATGCCCGTATCCACTGGATATCATTTTCTCCGCCGTCGCTGCACTTGTGATATACGGCACGTCCTGTTTCCAAATCTGTGCAGACAACGTAAAATTCCATAGGATTTTTACTAAACGTATCCGTATCAAAAATATCAAGCTCCTGTGGCAGGGTATGGTATGAAAACTCTGCCCCATAAAGATTTCCCGTAGTAACCCATGATTTTAAGCTGACATACCTGTCGTCCGTGCAGTATTTCATGTTGTACCTGATTCCCCTGCCAATTTGGCGGGATTTATAATTACAACCAAATACCGCGCCTGCGGACACGCCTGCCGCACCGTCAAACTCTATGTTGTTTTCCATTAATACATCTATAATTCCGGAGGTGAACATGCCGCGCATTGCTCCGCCCTCCATGACTAATCCCTTTTTCATTCTACTTCTTCCTTAAGCGCCTTTTCCTGCATTGCCTGTATATCGTCATATGCGGAAAGCATTGGCGTTATATTTTCATTTTTAAAATGTCTCTTTATGTAATTTGCAGTGATTGCAGCTACCGTTCCTGAAAGTGTAAGTACACCAATCAGGTTCGGAATTGCCATAAGACCATTAAGTGTATCTGCGATATCCCACGCAAGATTCTGCCCCATAACAGCGCCACCATAAACTGCAATGGTAAATACGACCTTGTATACATAGGTTGCCTTAATACCAAACAGGTACTCACATGCCTTACTTCCGTAATGGCTCCAGCCAAGCACTGTTGAAAATGCAAATAACAGTATGGCAATAGCAATAAACATTTCGCCCGGCTTGCCGAACATGCCGCCAAATGCTGCTGCCGCAAGGTTAGACGAATCGATACCCTCTGCAACCTTACCCGTCTCAAGGTTAATATCTCCTGATGCAAGTATTGACACTGCCGTAAGGGTACATACAATGATGGTGTCCGTAAACACTTCAAAAATACCCCACATTCCCTGAACAACAGGCTCTTTCACGTTTGAGTTAGAGTGAACCATAACAGATGAACCAAGACCTGCTTCATTTGAGAACACGCCACGCTTCATACCCATTACAACAGCCTGCTTGATACCAAAGCCGACTACACCGCCTCCCACTGCTTTCATTCCAAAAGCACTCTTGAATATTGCAGCAAAAATATCAGGCACCAATGTAATGTGTGTCACAATAATGGCAAGTGCCCCGAGCAGATAAAGAATAACCATAAATGGCACTATTTTCTCCGTAACGGATGCAATTCTTTTCAGACCACCAATAACAACTGCACCGACAGCGATAACGAGAACAATACCGATAACCTCCTTCGGAATGTTAAAGGCTGCCGTAACATTTTTTGATATGGAATTTACCTGTGTCATGTTTCCGATTCCAAAAGATGCAAGGAAACAGAAAATTGAAAACATGACTGCCAGCATTGTTCCGATACCCTTGCAATGCTTCTTTGAACCAAGACCATTTTGGAGATAATACATTGCTCCGCCTGACCACTCTCCCACGGCATTTTGCTTACGGTAATAAATTCCGAGTACATTTTCAGAATAGTTTGTCATCATGCCAAAAAATGCAATAACCCACATCCAAAAAACTGCTCCTGGTCCACCTGTGGCAATTGCACCTGCAACACCGACAATGTTACCTGTTCCTACAGTCGCCGCAAGAGCAGTACAAAGTGACTGGAACTGTGATATGGACTTGTCATTCGTATGGGCAGTAACATGCTTTTTCTTAAATATACCACCTATCGTATTCTTAATCCAATGTCCGAAATGGCTAATCTGGAAGAACCTTGTAAGTATTGTCATTAAAATACCTACAACCCCCATAAGTATCAGCATAGGTGGTCCCCACACAACACCATTTACGGCGTTATTAATCTTTTCAATTAAATCCATGTTTCCTCTCCTTTGATAAAATAAAACAGTTAAAATAAAAAGCCAAGTGCTTTGGGCACTCTATAGCAGGCTTCGTAAAAAGCATGCCATTAAACAAAAATGGTGTCCAGATACAGTATTAGCCTAATCCAGACACCTTTGTCCTTTAAATTTATATCATAATACGCCGTATTTTGTCAATATTACACTATTTTGTCCAAGATAGAGCCTCCAATGGTTCCTGCAGGCATCGCAACCCCAAAATTGTCCGCTATGGTTGCCCCTATGTCGGCAAAGGTGTCGGCGTTTGTTAATTCGCCGCTTCCCTTTAAACAAGGGGAATACGCGATAAACGGGACACGCTCTCTTGTATGGTCTGTTCCCGTATAAGTAGGGTCGTTGCCGTGGTCTGCCGTTATAATAAGCAAATCCTTTTCCCTAAGTACGCAAAGAAGCTGTCCCAGCTTTTCGTCAAAACGCTCCAGTTCCTGCCCATATCCTATCGGATTTCGCCTGTGTCCCCACAAGGTATCAAAGTCAACAAGGTTTACATAACACAATCCCATAAACTCTCTTTCTGCAATTTCTATGGTCTGCTCCATACCATGTACAGAAGATTTTGACCGATTGCTCTCGGTGATTCCCTCCCCTGCAAATATATCGTTTATTTTTCCTACGGATATGACATCATACCCTGCATCCTTAAGGGCATTTAACGCTGTTGGTCCATACGGCTTCAACGCATAATCATGCCGGTTGCTAGTTCTTACAAACTCTCCCTTTTTCTTTCCCACGTAAGGCCTTGCTATGACACGTCCAACCTTCCACTCGTCTCTCATGGTAAGCTCCCTTGCAATTTCACAGCACCTGTAAAGCTCATCCAGCCCAAAGGTCTCCTCATTGCCACATATTTGAAGAACCGAGTCGGAGGATGTGTACACAATCATATTTCCTGTTGCGATTTCCTCCTCGGCAAGTTCATCCAAAATTGCAGTTCCGCTTGCACTTTTGTTTCCGATTACCTTATGTCCCGTCCTCTTTTCCAGCTCCGCCACAAGTGCATCAGGAAACCCCGTATCCGTAAATGTCTGAAACGGCTTTGTAATGTGAAGCCCCATCATTTCCCAATGTCCCGTCATGGTGTCCTTACCTGTGCTTGCCTCATTCATTTTCATGTAATAGCCCATCGGTTCATCAACAGGTGTCACCTGTTTTAAGGGATGCAAATTTGCAAGACCCAGTCTCTGTAAGTTCGGTATGTTAAAATTATCCATACGCTGTGAAATGTGCCCTAGCGTATCCGCACCTACATCACCGAAATCTGCCGCATCCTCCATTGCGCCCACACCTAAGGAATCTATTACTATTGTAAATATACGTTTAAATCTTCCCATAAATGACCTCCTAGTTTTTTCTATCCTCCTCAATCAGCTTTCTGACAGCTTCTATTCCCACCTTGATTGCCGATTCCGTGTCATGGACAATCGGATTATCAAGTCCTGCCGCATCACGCTCCTGATTACCAACTACAAGGAAATTTGAACCGCATCTCACTCCCAGATGGCTTGCCACCACAAAAAGTGCGGCAGACTCCATCTCTGATGCCTTAACCCCAAGACGCTTCCATGCTTCCCACTTATTAATAAGCTCGTAGCTTACAGGCATCCGCTCTGGCTCATGCTGCCCGTAAAATGCATCCTTACACTGCACCACACCTGTATGAAATGTATAACCAAGCTCCTTTGCCGCACCGACAAGGGCATTTGTAACATCAAGATTTGCAACTGCGGGAAACTCAATTGGTGCATACTCCCTGCTTGTTCCCTCCATACGAATTGCTCCCGTGGCAACTACAATATCGCCACCTTTAACGTCCATGTCTATTCCCCCGCATGTGCCTACCCGCACAAATGTGTCTGCACCGCAAAGCACCAGTTCCTCCATAGCAATGGATGCAGATGGTCCGCCTATTCCCGTGGAGGTAACGCTCACCTTTTCTCCATTTAAATATCCTGTGTAGGTCACAAACTCCCGACTGTCGGCAACAAGTCTTGCATCCTCAAAATGTGCCGCTATCTTCTCACATCGTTTCGGGTCGCCCGGAAGTATAACGTATCTTCCCACATCCCCCGGTCTTATCTGTAAATGATATTGCAATCCTGCTTCACCTGAATAATTTTGCATAGCAATTCCTCCTCGTATTATATAATCCTTAGGCAATTGCGAAATGCTGTTTTTTTCAAACATTCGTTGTACAATATAGACAACATCACCGCAAGGCACGCTTTCGCTGCTTGTCACTCGCAACGGTGCTAAGCACCGGCGGCTCCAAAGCACCTTGCTTGCGATATTGTCTATATTGTACAACTACTTTTCAATAATATTACATTTCGCAATTACTTATTATTTAGTCATAATTAATCCCCAAGTCCTCAAAACATTTTCATCAGCCTGTCCTTTACACTTTCATCCGCCCATGATACTTCTACAGCATTTTTCATCATACAAACGATTTCATCAGCCGTTATGCCATAGTTTTTCTGTATAAAGTCAATTTCTTTATCCATCGTTGTTGTGCTTACAGTTCGGTTATCTGTATTTACCGTTACCATTATTTTTTTGTCTAAAAACTGCTTCATGGGATATTCAGACATATCCTTTACTGCCTTTGTCTGCAAATTACTTATAGGGCACATTTCAACACCGATTTTTCGGTCGGCACAAAGCTTCATTACAGCCTCGTCGTTTCGCATGGCTATTCCGTGTCCAATTCTTGTTGCTCCACACTCTATGGCATCCGTTATGTTTTTCACATTTCCACATTCACCTGCATGGATTGTAAAAGGGAAACCCAGCCTGTGAACTTCACGAAACAGCCCCATAAATTCTGACATGGGATATTCCGCCTCATTTCCTGCAAGGTCGGCACCACAAACACCGTTTCCAAGAAATTCCCTTGCTGCCTTTAGCATAGCAAGATTTTCTTCATAACTATGGTGCCTCATGGCACATACAATTACCCCATATTCAACGTCATATTCATTTTTTCCTTTTTCTAAACCGTCTATCACTGATGCTATTATTTTATCCGTTGCAAGTCCTTTTTGCATAGATAAAAGCGGGGCAAATCTTACTTCCACATAATCCATATGCTCATTATGCATTGTCTGAATAAAGTCATAGCCTGCACGTTTCAGACCTGCTTCGCTTTGCAAAACAGAAAGGGGCAAATCAAACTTCTCAAGATACTGCGCCAAGTCACGGCAGTCAGGCGATACTCCAAGTTCCTCCTCTGCCACCGTTCTTCCCAGTAGCTCCTCAATGCAGCCTTTCGAAAGTGAGCCATCCAGATGACAATGCAATTCAACTCTCGGCATTTTGTACTTTGCCATTTTCATTACCTCCATTGAATACTTTAATAGACATGAGCAAAACTTATTATTCCTAAAAAGTAGTTGTGCACTATAGACAATATTACAAACAAGACATTGGGGAGCATATGTCCTGAGGTGGCTGCGAAGCAGACGGAGTCCTGAGGACAACATTATCTTATGTACCGCTACGTGCGACGCATAGCGAAAGCGTGTCTTGTGGTAATTTGTCTATATTGTACAACGGACGTTTATAAAAGCAGCGTTTTGCTCATGGCTATACTTTAATGGCAATGAGCAAAACTTTCTCCTCCAAAGCTTCTCGGTAAAAGCTCCTCCAAGGTCATGGCAAGCGTACCACCCTTGCCATCCTCAAGTATAACCATAAAATCCTTTGACTCGCAAAATTCCCGCATGACCTGACGGCATATTCCGCAGGGTGCACAGGTGTCCTTTGTATCTGTTCCGTCCGGTGCTCCCACTATGGCTATGGCACGAAAGGAATGCACCCCCTCCGACACCGCCTTAAAAAACGCTGTCCGTTCCGCGCAATTTGTTGCACCAAAGGATGCATTTTCCACATTACAACCCGTATAAATCCTGCCGTCATCCGCCAGAAGTGCCGCACCCACCTTAAAATGGGAGTATGGTGCGTAAGAATGTTCCCTCGCATCCTTTGCAAGACATATCAGTTCTGTTTCGTTTATCTCCATATAAGTACCTCCACAGTAAAATATCACTAGCCATGAGCAAAACTAATTATTTTTAAAAAGTAGTTGTGCAATATAGACAAATTGCAAACAAGACATTGGGGAGCCGTCGGTACTTAGGTGCTGCATGTCCTGAGGTGGCTGCGTAGCAGACGGAGTCCTGAGGACAACAGTACCTTATGTACCGCTACGTGCGACGCATAGTGAAAGCGTGTCTTGTGGTAATTTGTCTATATTGTACAACGGACGTTTGTAAAAGCAGAGTTTTGCTCACCCTAGGACATCACCACAAAATATAACCTTCGAATTTCCAGTCCCTGATAATACCCGTATTGTCATAATCAAAATAACAATAGGTTATAATATATTTCCTGCCACTCTCCGACACAATTTCATACGGTAGTATACCGTCAACACTGGCCATCGGTAAATCACTGTTTATCATACTCCATACAAGTTCCTTTACATTTATGGTGTCATAGATTGAATTTCCGTCTCCTATATCCTCAATATCCACTACCATATCTACGCTGTCTTTGTCCTCCTGAATGCCCATTTCCTCATAATATTCACCGTCGACTGTAAACGGATACATATAGCTGTAGCCTGCTATGGATACAGCAGCTTCTATTCTTCTCCGATACCGAACCCACTCACTATTGTCATTCCACGAATCCCATCTAAAGCAGTCTTTTATTGCAGCCTGCTCTGCTGCCGTATATTTTTCTTTTAAATACTCTCTGCCGTAGATGTTGCTATTCATTTTTCTATATATGCTTCTTGCACTTTTAAACTCATCCCCCATTTTGAGCAAATGGATATCATATACCGTGTCATATGCATCCAGCACAGCCTCAAACCGTTTTTTCTGCGACAGAAATTCTATCTTTTCCCCACTGAAAAACGGCAACATGACACACAGCACATATACTAAAATCCCAACATAAAGCAGATGCTCATACCCCTCTGCATATCCGTTTTTTTCTTTCTTAAACAATTTACGCGCCAGTCCGTAAAGCGGCTCCCATGCCACATAAATAATCTGTAATATGATAAAGACAACTCCGTAATAACGGTCGAGGGTTACACCATATTCATTGATACGGATAGTGATTGCCCAACATTCAAGGAGTATAAACGGTGCATAAATATATTTTGCATATTTTATTACATTTCTGTATATAATGCCTGCCTTCAAATCCTTATATGCATTTGCCGCAAACGGATATGCCATTGTCCAGATAACCACCCCGCAGCAAAACAATCCTGCACAAATACCGAACACTTCATTTTGGGGCATATAACCCGTAACTAGAATTTTTATCATATACATGTATATAATAATCATTGCTGCCATTACCATAGGCATAAGCACCCAAAGCAAAAGCCCTTTGATAAACCTTGATTTTGTTTCCGATTTGTCTGTCAGGCAAATAAGAACATAGGGTGCATACACGGTACCAATAAGAAGCAGTTCTACGTAATACACAAGCTGCCACTCATCAACATCGACAATTAAAATGTCAAATATTAATACCAAAAGCATAAATCCTACGTTCAGCAGGAACAAAACAGCTCCTACCTTTATGACTCCCACAACCAGATTGACCACATATTTTTCAAATGCCATGCCGCTCAATTTTATCAGTCTGTGAAATGCAGGAACGATACATAAAAGAATATACAGCACCATCACCTTTCGGAGCATATCCTCGCCCATTTCTGAAAACATATCTAAATTGTTTCCGAGGACGTCAAGAATAACACTAAAAAATGCAAATATAACGTAATGCAATATCAGCCTTTTTCTGTTGCTCCCATCCTCTGTGAACATGCTCTCAACAAAAAAGCTTCCAACTGCAAACATCATAAGAAAACCAAATATATAATCAACCGCCTGCTTCATGGCACTGCTGCCCCATGAATTAAAGTCACTTGCTTCCAAAGCAACCTCAAAAACACACGCAAGATTTACACAAATAAGCGTCACCATATATCGCTTTATAATACCTTTTATCGCTTCCTTCTGCCTGTCAAACGCAACCCCAACCTTGCCCATAAAAATCCTCCTCTTATTCACTTTCATCCAATTCTATTGTTATCGTCGCATCTTCTTCCTTTAATTGTACAGGCTCTCACATGAATAATCATCCTCACCTATCAGTCGTATCAGCTCCGTAACAAGCTTTGTAAAATTATCCGCTGCCATATCTGCCGCCTCCTGAACCTCCTTATGGTTCAGCGGTTTATTTGACATACCTGCTGCCATATTTGTAATACAGGAGATTCCGCAGACACTAAGTCCCATATGACGTGCCGCCATAGCCTCGCATGCCGTACTCATTCCTGCGGCATCACCCCCAAGTGTCCTGCAAAGACGAATTTCGGCAGGTGTTTCGTAATTGGGTCCCGTAAACTGCATATACGTGCCCTGCTGTATTAACACCCCTGTATTTTTTGCCGCCTGCTTTATTTTTTCCCTGAGCTTTTTGCTGTACACCTCGCTCATATCAGGGAACCTTGTACCAAGCTCGTCAATATTCGGTCCAATTAGCGGACTTGGAACAAAGGATGTGACATGGTCGGTAATCATCATCAAATCTCCCGGAGTGAAATTGTGGTTTACACCACCTGCCGCATTTGTCAGTATAACGGTTTTCGCCCCCATCAGTCCCATCAGTCTCACAGGAAGAACCACATCCGACATTGGATACCCCTCATAGTAATGCACTCTGCCCTGCATTGCAACAACAGGTATTTCCTCAACGTATCCAAATATAAAGCGACCCTTGTGCCCTGCCACCGTCGATGTCGGAAATCCTTCTATATCTGAATAATCTATTGTTGCCTTTATGTCCATCTGCTCAGCATAGTCTCCAAGTCCCGAACCAAGCACAAGTGCAACCTTTGGCTCAAATGTGACCTTGTTTTTTACTGCCGCAAGACAGCGTTTTAATTTTTCGTACACCTCGTTCATACAGATACCCTCCTACCTCAACATTTAAATTTTTCCAATATATCCCCTGCTAATTATTGAACATCTCATTATATATCCACAGCCGTTAATAATCAGCAGCTTGATTTTCATTCATAAGGCTTATCGCCGAGCTTGTTCCAATTCTGCTGCACCCCTCATTTAAGAATGCCTCCATGTCCCCAATCGTTCTGATACCGCCTGCTGCCTTTATTTTAACATTTTCCCCTACATGCTTCTTAAACAGTCTTATGTCCTCTAAAGTGGCTCCTCCGGTACCAAAGCCTGTGGATGTTTTTATATAGTCTGCCCCTGCATTTGTCACTGCATGGCACATGGCTGTTTTTTCTTCTTCCGTAAGGTAACAGGTCTCTATAATAACCTTGAGTATCTTGTCCCCGACAGCGGTCTTAAGTGCTTTTATTTCACGTTCTACAGCCTCATAATCACCATTTTTCACGTCAGTGATATTGATTACCATGTCAAGTTCAGAAGCCCCGTCAATGACAGCCTGCTTTGCCTCTGCAATCTTTGCTTCCGTCACAGAGTATCCAAGCGGAAACCCGATAACTGTGCATATATTTATTTTTTCCCCGTATTTGTCGTGAATTCTTTTTATATAGCATGGCGGTACACAAACTGACGCAGTTCTAAAGCTGATTGCCTCGTCACACAGCTTCTGTATATCCTCCCATGTTGCATAAGCTTTCAGCAATGTATGGTCTACATGCTTTACGATTTCATGATTTGTCATAAACTGTTCCCTCTCAATGATATTTAATAAATAAACCTATATGGTATATTGCCAATCATAAATTGACGATGTGCTATCTGCGGTGTTTTTCGCAAAGTACAATATGCACTTACACATATTCTACCATAATAATGATACAAAAACAAACCTGCCTAATTGAAATAACCGACATAATATGTTATTATACTCGGGTATTGCATTAACGCTTTACCACAGAAGTAAACTAAAGGGAGAAAGAAAAATGAAATTAAGAAAGAAACTTTTGGCAGGTCTTCTTGCCCTTGGCATTGTGGCAACTGCATTTACAGGCTGCGGCAAGAAAGATGATGATAAGACGTTTACCGTAGGCTTTGACGCTGAATACCCACCTTACGGTTACATGGACGAAAACGGTGATTACACAGGCTTCGACCTTGAGCTTGCAGAAGAAGTGTGCAAGATTAACGATTGGACGTTAAAAAAACAGCCTATCATTTGGGACAGCAAGGATAATGAGCTTAACTCAGGTTCCATTGACTGCATCTGGAATGGTTTTACAATGAATGGTCGTGAAAATGATTATGAGTGGTCTGTGCCTTACGTTGACAACAGTCAGGTAATCGTTGTCAAGGAGTCCGCAGGCATTACCAAGTTTGCAGACCTTGCAGGAAAGAAAGTCGGTGTTCAGGCAGCATCCGCCGCACTTGATGTTTTATCCGATGAAGAAGGTCAAAAAGCACTTGCAGATACATTTGGAACACTTCAGGAATTTGGTGATTATAACACTGCTTTTGCCGAGCTTGAGGCAGGTTCCGTTGACGCAATCGCTATGGATATCGGTGTTGCACAGTACCAGATTGACAGCCGTGGAGGCGGATACATAATCCTTGATGAGCACTTAAATGCAGAGCAGTATGGAATTGGCTTTAAGCTTGGAAACACAGAGCTTAGAGACAAGGTAAATTCGGCTTTAAAGGAGCTTAAGCAAAACGGTAAATTTGACGAGCTTGCAGAGAAATATGGTTTGTCTGACATGACATGCCTCGAGTAGTATTTTCCACTAAAGGAGCCTTAACAAATGAGTTTTTCAGTTATGCTTGAACAACTTACAACAGGTATGGGAAAAAGCATGGGAATATTCTTCCTCACACTGCTTTTTTCCCTGCCCTTAGGGCTTTTCGTAGCCCTCGGACGTATGTCCAAAAATAAAATATTGAGTGGGATAATTGGGTTTTTTATCTCAATACTCCGAGGTACGCCACTTATGCTTCAGCTTCTTGTGGTATACTTTTTTCCTTACTATCTGTTTGGATGGTCTATTGGAAACTGGAGATTTCCTGCAATTATAGTGGGATTTTCCATTAATTATGCTGCTTACTTTGCAGAAATTTACCGTTCTGGTATTGAGGCGATACCGAAAGGACAATATGAAGCAGCAACAATCCTTGGATATAACAGGGTTCAGACTTTTACGAAAATTATTTTACCGCAGGTAATTAAGATTATTCTTCCGTCCATAACAAATGAAATCATTACCTTGGTTAAGGATACATCACTTGCATTTTCACTTTCATACATGGAAATGTTTACAATCGCAAAGCAGATAGCAGCGAGGGATACAACATTTATGCCGTTTGTGATTGCTGCCATATTCTACTATGTGTTCAATCTGCTGGTTGCATTTGTTATGAGAAAATGTGAGAAGAAGCTTAATTATTACAGCTAGGAGGCGTCTTATGGTATACCTTGAAATGAATGATGTAAAAAAATCTTTTGGTGACCTTGAAGTCCTCAAAGGAATATCCTTGAACGTAAATGAGGGTGAAGTTGTATCCATTATCGGCCCATCAGGCTCAGGTAAATCCACGCTCCTGCGTATTGCCACACTTCTTGAGACTATGGATTATGGCGACCTTTCCTACATGGGTGAACATGCGGTTTCAATTGTGGATGGCAAGTCAGTGTATGAAAAACCTGCGAAGCTCCGGGAAATTAAAAAAGTTTTTGGACTTGTTTTCCAAAATTTTAACCTGTTTCCACACAAAAGTGTGATGCAGAATGTGATTGATGCACCCGTTTACGCACAAAAAAGGAACAAGCATGAGGTTATCGAGGAAGCAAAGGAGCTTCTGGAACAAATGGGACTGTCAGACAAGGCAGATTATTACCCTTGCCAGTTATCGGGAGGACAACAGCAAAGAGTTGCCATCGCAAGGGCACTTGCCCTGAAACCAAAGGTACTGTTCTTCGACGAGCCTACCTCAGCCCTTGACCCTGAGCTTACAGGTGAGGTTCTTAAAGTTATTAAATCTCTTGCCGAACAAAAAATGACTATGGTTATCGTTACCCATGAAATGAGCTTTGCACAAAATATTTCGGACAGGGTTATTTTCATGGATAAAGGTGTTATCGCTGTTGAGGGAACCCCAGAGCAGGTATTTAACTCTGACCATACACGTATGCTGGAATTCCTCGGAAAATTAAATTATTAGAATTAAATCTATTCCTGATTATTTTAACTATAGCCTGATGCATAAATACATCAGGCTATAATCATGTCTGCGTATGATACTTCTTAAGGCTTACTCAATAAACTTTTGAGTATTTGCTAACTATGAATCTTTTTTACTATATATTTTCTAAGCTACAGCATTAAGATTTACAGATTAACATTTACAGGCTCGTCAAGCTCCATACTATCAGGCTTTACGATGCAGTCAACCGCTAAGATTTTCACACCTGCCCTGGCTGCTTTTCTTAATGCCTCACCAAATGCAGGATGTGTAATATCATTTGGTGAAAATGTATGCACTTCCTTCATTTGGATTACAAAAAGTATATATGCCTCATACCCCGCATCCATGCATGATATTAATTCATTTATATGCTTGATGCCCCGTTCTGTCGGTGCATCAGGAAAAGCGGCATACCCATCATGCTCCAGCGTCACACCCTTGACCTCAAGAAACGCTTTCCTTTTCCCGTCCTCAATATAAAAATCAAACCGCGATTTGTTATATGTATATTCACGTCTTATCAACGCATGTTCCGAAAAAAGAAATCCCTTGTGCAGCCATTCATCAACTGCATGGTTCGGAGCCTGGGAATCCATATTAATGAGCAATGGCTGTTTGCCCTCCCGCACCTTTTCCACAGCAATTAAATCATACGCCGTCTTTCGGTTTGGGTTATCGGATTTTTCAAGATATACACATGTATTCGGTAAGAGAAGCTCTCTGCATCTGCCTGTATTTTTTACATGCACCACACAATCGGTATTATCAACATCCACGTTTGCAATAAACCGGTTTGGCCTCTCCTTGAAAATTCCCTTGACAACATTTTTATACTTCATCCCTATGCTCCTGCCATAAATAATTAATTCACTGTGATTACAATATCATTGCCACTTTTGTCTTTTGCATCAATGGTAAGTGTGACGCCTGCATACTGAATCCTCTGATACTTGTATGAGTAACTTATATAATACTGCCCTGCATTATTTGTATCCCAAAAAATTTCAACAAAGGCATCATTTGTCTCTACCTTTGCATTAACAGCAAAAGTACCGACTGCCACATTATTTACACTAACAGCTACATTTTCCCTGTAATTATGTCCTTTATCGCGAACATATTGTCTGATTGCATCTATTCCTTCCATTATGTGTATCTCCTTTCCGATAAAATATCAGTTCATCAATCCGTAAGCTTACCGATGTAACCCACAAGCCGTCAGTCTTATGGTAAACAAACCTGCCAGACTAGTTGGTAAACTTAGAAAGCGTAATTTCAATTTGCTGTAAATGCAAAATCTACTTTCCTGATACTATCAATTTTTAAAAACTTACATGCAAATTTTATAAGCATATATTACATGAAAGGATATCATAATCTGCGAAATAAACTGTAACTTTTGAAAGGATATTTTATTGAATGCTTCTCACACGTGCCACAAAGCTTTCAATTTTGTTTGGGTCCTTGCCCTGCCTGTCTTTGTATTCAACACCTGATGATACATCCACACCGTCAGGATTAACATACTTTAACGCAGACGCTACATTACTATCATCAAGACCTCCTGCAAGCATAAACAGCTTTCCATCGCGGGGTATTTCCTTTAGCAAATCCCAGTCAAAGGTTTTTCCGCTCCCTGGCTCACTAGCATCAAAAACATAACCCGCTATCCTCGAGCATTTACCATATGCCTCATATTTGTCCATGTCACTAATATTAAATGCCTTTAATATGGGAATATGCCCTTCCCTTATAATATCCTCAGCAAGTACACCATGTATCTGAACGTAATCAAAGCCCGCCTGCTCGGCAAGCTTTACCTGCTCTAAGGTTGGCGATACCATGACAGCAACCGTCTTTATATCGTCAGAAAGTGCTTTTATTATTTTTGAGGCGGTTTCCACACTTGTATTGCGCCTGCTCTTTTCATAAAACATGACGATTCCTGCAAAATCGACCTTATTCCTATTTAAGTATTCCGCTTCCGAAACGTCCGTCAAGCCGCATATTTTAATTTTATAATTTTTTTCCGCCATATGTTTGGCTCCTTTTGTTCTATTATCGTTATCTTCCCATAACGGACACCGCATCATCGCATATAAGCTTCTCAAGGTCGGTACAATTGCTTACATCAAGTATTTCTATGTTGTTATTACTACAGCTAAGCTCAGTTAATTTCGTGCAGTTCGTTACATCCAAAATACTAATTTTATTATCATAACATGCCAGCATTTCAAGCTTTGTACAATTACCTAAATCCAAGGTGTCTATTTGATTGTCCCAACACCTTAACACAACTAACTCAGTACAGTTGCTTACATCAATTGATTTTATGTTGTTATGGCTAAACGAAAAATCAGTCAATTTGGCACACATTGTCACATCCAAAACTTCCAGCATATTGGAATTACATGCAAATAAATAAAGATTTGGACAGTTACTGACATCTAGCGAGTTAATCTGATTCCCCATACAATAGAACCATGTCAGATTTGAACAATTACCAACATCAAGACTGGTAAGCTGGTTATTCGAACAAGCAAAATCAAATAATTCCGTACAGTCACTTACATCCAGATTTTTAAGTTGATTTTTGGAACAATATAATTCAACCATTGCCTGGCAGTTGCTTAAATCAAGGCTGGCAAGCTGGTTATTAGTACAAAAAAGACTATCAAGGGAATAACAATCGCTTACATTAAGTGCAACAAGCGAATTATAACTGCAAAAAAACTCTCTCAAAGCAGTCAAACCTTTACAGGAAATTGTCCCACTTAGATTTTTCTCGCTCCATCTAATAGATACCAATCTTCCATTTTCATCCCAAATATACTGCTCCTCGTCATTTAAGTCTTCAGATACATCGGCTCCAAGTGCTTTTTGTTCTGCAATCAGTCTCTGTAATATTTCCACATCCGTCTCATGGGAGCCTTCCACTGTTTTGGTCACTGCTAAAGCCGTATCCGTATTTTCCTCCCCAACCTCCAGCACCTGACCATCTGTGTTTTCCTGTTCTTTATTTGTTTTCTCTTTACTGCCGCAACCTGTCAGCAAACTAAATACAAGAACAATTGACAAAATTTTTACGCTTGTACTGTTTAACTTCATTTAATCCCTCTTCTCTTATTTGATTTAATACATAATCAATTGCGAAACACCGTATTATTAAAGCTTAATTGCATAACAGGCGTTCACATACACAAAAATTGTGCTATTTTATATGATTTTATTACGGATAATTGTGCAAGGCAGATTATTGAAAAGCACAATTTCTCATCTTGTACACATATTATACGTTTGAAGAGTAAAAGGAACAATCGGATAATTACGTCAAAAGCTTCTCTATTTTATCCCCAAATCTACTTTGAAAGAAATTCACGACAAGTCCCGTAAATATTCCTGCAATAATTGTTCCCTCTCTTGTCCCCTTAATTGTGAAATCAAAAAACAGAACAGACAACAGCACAGCTATAACAACGCAGGATAAATCAAAAGCTATTTTTACATTTCCAAACCTTTTGTTGGTTGTATCGGATACCGCCTTGATAAATGCCTCCGCGGAATTCATTATCACATTTGCAACAACAGCTAAAAAAACACCAAATCCAATAATAATGGTACCAACAATCACAAGCAATAATTCCATAATATAGGAATCAATCTTCAAAAAGGATACAAGCCACATGCCAAAGTCCGTAAAATACCCAAATAAAAATGACAGAGGTATCTGTAATAGTTGTATGAGTTTAAAGTTCTTCCTTAAAATCAAAATCTGTCCCACAATCAAGATGCAATTCCATATAATAAGCCAGTTGCCCAAGCTAAATGCCGTAAACTTCAGACTTAATATATTTGCAACGGATGACGTAGGCGAAACTCCAAGCTCTGCCCTTTTTGTAGCAGCAACCCCAACTGCCACAATAAACAGACTGACTATAAAAAGTATGTATCTTTTTAACAATTCTTTTTTGCTCATTTTTTCTTGTTGTGTATCACTCATTGATTTCACCCTCACATTAATCGTATATCCACAATTTATTCAGTACACATAATTATTTTAATTCATTTGCCATATTTATTTCTACTGATTATTTTAAAATTTCATCTTAATAATGCTGTTCCCCATTAATTCCCTAATACAATTCATTTGCTTCTCCATTTTATACAGCTCCATCTTATTTTTCGTTTTTATTATATCATATCCTGAAAAATAAAAATCCTCGGAAACATTGTAAATTCAATACTTTCCAAGGATTTTATCTTTATTAAATATGCCGGCGACCGGAATCGAACCGGTACGGGAGATTAGTCCCGCAGGATTTTAAGTCCTGTGCGTCTGCCAGTTCCGCCACGCCGGCAAATATTTACAACAAAACCACGATTAACAACCGTGGATTTATCGTTAGCGACCCGAAAGGGATTCGAACCCTCGACCTCCGCCGTGACAGGGCGGCGCTCTAACCAGCTGAGCCATCGGGCCTTATAGATAAAGAATTTCCAATTTATGGAATCTTCTTTTTTCAGTGGACGTTCAGGGACTCGAACCCCGGACCGATCGGTTATGAGCCGATTGCTCTAACCAGCTGAGCTAAACGTCCATAATACTTTTCGTGAATCAATTGTAAGAGCCGACGATCAGAATCGAACTGATAACCTGCTGATTACAAGTCAGCTGCTCTGCCAATTGAGCCACGTCGGCTTGTAATAAGGAAACCTCCCTAAATGGAACTATCCTTACGTCAGTGACCCCAACGGGAATCGAACCCGTGTTACCGCCGTGAAAGGGCGATGTCTTAGCCTCTTGACCATGGGGCCTTAAAGAAATATAAACTATCTATTTGTCTCTTTTTTAGCTCCCCGAGTAGGGCTCGAACCTACAACAACTCGGTTAACAGCCGAGTGCTCTACCATTGAGCTATCGAGGAATATAAAATACTCAATACCTACATAAATACTGAGTAGCTTGAAGATATAATCTCATACACCTTCAGAACTTCACACAAAGATTACCTGCCATTCCTTAACT
>CANTEG010000026.1 GCA_947652735.1 uncultured Lachnospiraceae bacterium
TTGTTACAAGTGGAGACTTCAAAGGTAAGCTTGGTTGGGTTGCTACACAATACTTGGGATAAAATAATTAAGGGATAGAGTTTTTAGCTCTATCCCTATTTTTTACGATTATTTTTCAATTGTTTTTCTTATGTCAGTCAACACTTTGATGATTTTAGGTGAGTCTTTATACTCTTCTATCATGCTATTTATTAATGATAATTTTTCTGTGTCTGACAAAGACTGAAATATTATTGGTTTATTATAGTTATTTTCCTGCATGTATAATTGTTCTCCTTTGAGTTTTAATTATATCAGATAACAGATAAAAATATTTATATAGTATCATTATTATACCATATAAAATCAAAATAATATTATTATATAAATATTTTTTATTTTTCATACCGAGACTCTTTGTTTTTTGTCCTAAATTTGTGCTAAATTTCCATGTTAAATCTCTGCAACCCTTGTAAATACAGCGTTCCTAGCAACAAGTTAGTATGTTGCCGTGGCAGACGAAAAGTATTTTAATCATAAATTTTTCCTTTCTCAAAATGCCCGAAAACGCCGTGTTTTAGGGTTTTTGCGTACTCTCTAAATATTCATCCTGTGACCAATTACTTCCTGTAAGTTGATTGATTTCATTATAGATTTCTTCAGGAATCTCTTCAAAACAACCAGATATTTCTTTAACCAATTCCTCTAATCTTTTTATTGTATTTTGAGCCATTTTTTATCTCCTTTGGTTCAGAAACTCAAAATCTGCATCTCTATTCCTCAGATGCTTCTTCAATCCATTCATTAAAAATATCTGATTCCTTAGAATTCATCCTATATGCCCTCTCAGTATTTGTATAATCCGGAGGCATAACCTCAACCAAAACCATGACGTCATCTCTTTTTTGATTTACAGAAAACAACCCCTCTTTATCTAGCTGGCCCATCGCACTTTCCATTGCAGATAGCCGAAGATTATATTCAACATCGAATTCAGCCTCAGTATATTTTCTATCAATAAGCATTTGCTTAACTGTATCAAAACACTCTTGCTTCCAGCAACAATACGGTGACTCAGCATAGGACCATTTAAAATAATACCTATCCTCTGCTTCCTCTTGCTCCAGAGCTTCATTTGACCATCCTGATATGCAAGGAGTATTTGCCATTCCATCAGTAACTAAAGTAATATAATAAAAATGCTCCCCATTTGAAAACAAATCATCTAAAACACTTTTTACCGCTTTTTTTATTTCTATTGTAAGCTCATCTTTAAAATCCATTTTATCTCCTTATTGTAGACTTACTTTTGTTTCCGTAAATCAAAATTCTGTAATTTTACTTAACTTCAAATTAACGAATAATTTCCTTGTTTGGTGCCGCCCTATACCCTCAACACAGTCTCGTCATAAGTCACCAGCCAGTAATCACTCATTATTCCGGTTTCATAGGAGCGTCTCCGTTTTCCCGTACCTCCTTGCGGTGGAAATGCATTTGATTCCCTTTGGGTATTGAGCGTGTGCATCTCTCCATCCTTTTTTCGCAAGGTGATTTTCAAAGAATGTTCCTGTAAATCCACATCCTCTATTAGCGTGTCTTTGAGCATTGCTTCTATGGTATCCCAATCCCCTTCCGTTTTTAGCCATGGTTGAAAATATTTACTAACATTCGAATGCGTACTCATAACACGATTATCTAAGAGTATATGTTCATCTGCCGCCCATATGCAGTAAGTAAGCCAAAAAATCCCCTCAACATTTTGAACCCTGATTCCAAAGAAACCAGGCCCACCCATTCCATAATCGCCAAGGCAGGTACTAAAATCCAAAATACTGGCTCCTATAAGCTTCTCAATGGTATATTCAGATATCGTTTGTGGTTTCCCAAGCATAACTATTTCCGACAGCTTAGGTATTCTCAAAAAAATCGGATAATACCAAATAGGTTTAAACTCTCTGTGTAGCCAAAGCTTTCTTTGTCTTCTTTTGATAACAACATAATTTTCTTTGACCATTCCACCCGCCATCTGTAAATCTTTATATGGATGCATACTATCCTCCCCCCTACTCCAGAAAATCCGTTACATTCTCACTTGTAACCTTCTCGTACGGCAAAAATATATATTTTTCATTCACAAATTCCATATCTTCCATTCCCTTTTTGGAAACGAGTGCAACGCACAGCCGTGCCATTGCCTCCGCCTGTCCCTCTTTATCGTTATATACGGTTCCAGCCATTTTTCCATCCAGTACAGCCTCTAAGCCAACGTCAGTTCCATCAATACCAAAAATTATAGGTATATCTGTCTCCGTGAAATCTAATTTCTTATAAGCATCCATTGCTCCAAGTGCCATATCGTCATTATTTGCCAGAACAAGCTCGATGTCCCTCTGATATTGACCAATCATCTGCATCATTCGGTTTTGTGCCTGTGCCCTATTCCAATTTGCAATTCCATAACCCAGTTTTTCAATCTCAATACCATCATTTTTCAGTGTATCCACTGCACTTTCCGTTCTGATAATAGCATCCTGGTGTCCTGCCTCTCCCTCTAATACAACGTATTGAATTTTACCGTCCTTATTGCGGTCAATCTGTTCATTACGCTGTATCGCATCAGAAACAAGCTCACCCTGCATCACACCAGATTGCTTTGCATCCGCTCCAATATAATACAGCTTGTCCCACTGCATCATATCTTCCGGTACGGGTTCTCTGTTAAAAAATATAATTGGTATATCATTTTCTCTTGCAAGGCTGATAATTTTTGACGGATCCGTCCTATCCACCAAATTGACACAGAGAACATTGCAACCTGCATCAATCAGCTCTTTAACCTGATCATCCTGTGTCCGTTGTGACCCGTCTGCATCCAAAATTGTCACCGTAATATGCAAATCAGCACTCTCTAACTCACTCAGTTGTTCCTGAAAACAATTATTTAATTCATTCAGAAATGTATCACCCTGATTATAATATGTCACTCCTACATGTATTTTTTTGCCAGAAGACATGTTCCGCCCACAGCCACATAGAAGCTGCGTGCTTATGCAAAAAACAAGCACTGCTGCCCATATTCTTTTTGCTCTCATAATACACCCCCGTTTCATTGTAGTCAGATGCCTTGCAATCTACCGGCTCATTGTAAAAAGAATTTTCTGATTTTCTGCTGAAAATAATTCCTCTCTGTGAATTACCGTGTAGGATACTATATTATTTTGCATTTTATGCGTATAATGTTTCAGGCTTTCTGCCGCTTCTGTCAAGCTTTGATATCCAATATTAAATTCATCAGGCACTACCAGGCACTCTGCAATACCAATATCCAAATAATAAACTGCTTCTGTAGAATTTCCGATTCCATATACTAAAGCCCCGTGCAGATTGTTGACAGCCGAAACCTCCCCTGCTTTTACCAGTGCCATATTATCCAGGGCAATCACAATATCTACCTTCGCTTGATTTTCCAACAAATTTTCCTCAGATGCTCCATATGAAGATACAGACCAGCAAAATTGGACATCCATTCCCTGCAAAGCATCCTCAAATCCCTTACGCCTGTTGAGCAGTGCTTCCGAATCAGCCGTTCCCGTAAAAAAGCCCAATGTCTTGCCCTCTATCCTTCCACTGTAATCAATTAACACTTCTTCCGCCAAAGCTTTCCCCATTGCATAATTATCTGGCTCTGTAATCGGAAGCATAGTCATCTCTTTCTCCTCAGATGCAGTATTCTCAACCAGCATGACTGGGACTTTACTTTCAAATTTTTTTAGCTTTTCTTCTGATTCAGCACCAAAAACAGGCTGTACAATAATTGCATCAGCCCCATTATCAATTTCCTCCTGAATCATATTGATTTCTTCTTCAACAGTCAATATATCGCCTGTGCTGACAATAAACAGCTCAATTTCCTGATCCTCTGCTGCCATTTTCAGCCCATACCGGAAAGCAGCCCACTGGCTGGTATCAGAATTTGGAATTATCACGGAAATCTTAAACCGGTCTGTCCCCACTTGTTCTCTATACATGATAAATGCCAAAATAATAACCATAACAGCCAACGCAGCTTCCACTATAATAAATGTATTTTTTTTATTTTTCATCATCTCATTATACCTATACTTCCCTGTTAATGATTTCTTCTCCGCTAAACATGTACCCTTTTTCCAAAATTTTACTGTTTTCCTCCGTATAAGGCACTGCTGGTATACATATGGAAACCTTAGTTCCCTCATCCGGCTCACTTTCAACAAGAAGCCCATACTCCTTGCCAAAAAGAATCTTGATACGGTTATTTACGTTTACAAGTCCAACACCTGAACCATGCTTATGAATTCGGTTGCTATCCGTCAGTACAAGGCTGACTTCCTCCTCTGACATTCCCATACCGTTATCCATGACAGAAAGAATAATATTGTCATCCTTTTTCTCACCGGTTACTTTAATTTCTCCACAGTCATCCATACTGTTAACACCATAATTAATGGCATTTTCCAGTATCGGCTGTAAAATCAATTTTACACAACAATAAGAATAAACCGACTCATCCACATCAAAAACAACTGAAAAAGCATTTTTATAACGAATTTTCTGTATATTCATATAACTTTGTGCATGTTGCAGCTCATCCTTGATACTGATGACCGTACGACCTTTGGAAAGGCTGATTCGAAACAGCTTCGCCAGCTCCGAAATCATAAAAGCTGCCTCATCATTTCTCTCTCCCTCCACCATCCACATAATGGAATCCAACGCATTATACAAAAAATGTGGATTAATCTGGCTTTGCAGTGCATCCAGTTCACTTTTTCTTCTCTCGTTCTGCTCCAACACAATTTCACGCATTAGCGTATTAATCTGCTCATAAGAACGCTGAATAGAGTAGCCAAGATGCCTGATTTCCTGAGACCCTCCGATATAAATTTCCGCTTTTTCTCCCGCCTCATATTCCATAACTGACTCATTTAATTTTAATATCGGACTGGAAATCCTGACTGAAACAACACGATTAATCAATGCCACTATCATTGCCATCAAAAGTATCAGTATTAAAATGAAATACCGGATATTAAACATTCCATGTGTAAATGAGGAGTACGGAATAACACCTACCAGCTTCCACCCTGTATAGCTGATTGTTTTCACAATCAGCTTACGATGCTCTCCCTCAAAAACCTCATCGTAGATGCCATCCTTGTATTGTGACACGGCCTCATTATTCTCGTGAATTACTCCATTGTTAATCTGCATTTGCTTCATATGATAAATAATCTGCCCGTTACCATCACACAAGTAATAATATTGACCGTTATTTGAAGTATTCATTTGCTGCATCATTCGCGAAATACTCAGGTAATCCATATCAACCAGCAATACACCCAGTGTCGGAACACCTTTATTGGTTAATTCAACAACACGGCTTAATGAAATTACCCAGTAATAACGTCTGGTAGAATCATCAAACAAGTTCTGAATATGCGGTGTAGAAAAATGCATATTCTCCTTTTTTTCCATAGCTTTTTTATACCAGTCCTGATGTGTAACATCAGGGTTTTCCTTTTGTAACGCAACCGGCTCTGCTGCCATCAGGCTCCCATAATCATTATATACGGCAATACTCCGCAGATTATCTCTATTAACTTCATATATGAGATTCATGCCCTGCTGAATACTATTCGCCTCATCATAAAAATCCTTCTCTTTAATCACATTATAATAAACAGCATCTGATACCTGACGCATACCAATGAGATAATCTTCCATACTTTCCTTTACCTGTTCCATCATCTGCTGCGTATTTTGCTCAATCTCCTGACGAAATGAAGCTGAAAACCTAATATACATTACAATTCCTAAAACAGACATAATAAAAATGGAAATGACAGAAAACACAATCATAATTGTAGATTGCATTCCCCTTGGCTTGAATTTATTCATATGTTTCATATTTTAGCCTTCACTCTCTGTATGTTCTTTTCTGTATATGGAAGGAGACATGCCAAACCTCCTTTTGAATACATAACTAAAATAATTAGGATCCGCATATCCAACATCCTTGCCTATGATATAACTTTTCTCGTTTGTTTCAATCAGCATACGTGACGCCTTATCCATACGATAATCCGTCAAATAGCTGATAAAAGAGTTTCCTGTTTCCTTTTTAAATACACTTGAAAAATAAGAATTTGATACCCCAAGCACTTCACAAATGCTATCCAGTGAAAGCCCTTCGTCTGCATAATTGTCACGAACATACTCCTTCGCTTTTGAAACAAAGGATTTTGTGGAGCTGTTACGCACATTAATCATTCTTTCACGAAAAGAAAGGCTTATGTCAACGAGCCATTGCCGGGATGCTGCTGGTTCCAAATCCAAAATTTTGCTATACAGCTTCCTGATATCTCCCAAAAACTCATCATTTAAAATACCATTGTTCATGGCAAAACGATATAAGGCACTGATTAATTCCATCATATCAACATGATGCTGCTGCAAGGATTTATTTGAAACAGCTTTATGCTTCAAATAGCTGTCCACCGCTTCTGTTACCTCCTGTTCCGTGCCCAGACGAATCATTTTAAACAAGTCTGATAAGTCTGTATCATTTGCCAGCTCACTCTCTTTCACCTCAGAAGGTACAATTTCCTGCATATTGATTGCTCTAGATGCTCCGTAAATCACCCTATATTGCACGGCTTCCCTTGCATTGCTATATGATTGTGATAATGCAGGTATCGTATCACAGACTGGTCCAATACCCACTGTGACAACAGCCCCGATAATATTGAGGGCATATTTACAAAACCGGTCGCAGTCATCCGTTAATTCTAATATTTGTGTCTCCTTTTCAAGCTGGGAAAGCAAAACGATATTTCCAAGATAAGAAAAACATTTTGCATGCCACTTCCCTGCCAATTGTTCCTCCGCCTGCTTATGCACAGACGTGGATAACAGCAGGTAATTCATATCATCGGGCACCTGTCCGGATGATGTATGAATTACAAGACAACAATAAAACGGACCTGTGAATGAAATCTGATAATTTGTAAGATATTTGGGAATTTCGTCTTCAGGCATATTGCCCTCTATCAGTGTAGAATAGAAATTTGCCTGCAACAGCGGCAATGATTCCTGATAATATTTTTGCAGCACTTCTTTATTATGTTTCTCACTGATTTCCCTGTCCAGTTTTATTTTCAGTTCTGTAAACACATTGGTTAATTCAGTGGCATTCACCGGCTTCAGTATATACTCCTCCACCTCCAAATGAATCGCCCCTTTTGCATATTCAAACTCATCAAAACCTGTAAAAAACAAAATCTTTGTGGTAGGATATTCCGCTTTGATGCGGTTCGCCAGCTCCATACCATCCATAAATGGCATTTTGATATCTGTCATAACAACATCTGGCTGAAATTCCTCCATCAGTTCCAATGCTTTCACCCCGTTGTTGGCATGTCCTACTACCGAAAATCCAAGTCCCTCCCAATTGATTTTTTTCATGATAACATGTATTACTTCCTCTTCGTCATCCACCAAAAGTACCGTGTATTTATCCATATTCTCACTCCATATTTTTATGATTTTCGGACCCTTTTTCTGATTGTGCTAAGTATCCATATTATAGCAAACGTCCGTACAAATGTAAATCCACCCGCTTTTATTAATATGGAATGAAACGCCCTATTAAATACAAAGAGCCGGACAATCATCCGGCTCCTTAAAAAGATAATTACTTATTTTTTCTGTACATACTTCAAGCAATCCAGCATTACGGCTACAAGGATTATAATACCGGAAAATACAAACTGAAGATTGGTATCAATTCCCAAAATTGTCAGAGAGTAGGTAAGTGCCGTAAAGATGAATACACCTACAACTACACCTGAAATTTTACCGATACCACCTGTAAAGGAAACACCTCCTACTACACAGGCTGCAATTGCATCCATTTCCCAGCCCTGACCATATGCTGCTGAACCGGAGCCTACCATTCTTGCACATTCAAGCCATGAGCCAAATCCATATAAGATACCAGCCATGATAAATGCACCAACCGTCACACGGAACACGGAAATTCCTGAAACTGCTGCCGCTTCCGGATTTCCTCCTACAGCGTATAAATTTTTACCAAACGGTGTTTTATTCCAAATAAACCAAACAATAATAACTGCTGCAACTGCCCAAAGAATAATTGTAGGGAAGCCATTTATCTTCGGTATAATCATGCCAGGAATGCTAGAGTCTATAGCACCAAAGGAAACACCCTTTGTTGCATAGGTAACCAGTCCAAATATAACCAGCATATTTGCCATCGTTGAAATAAACGGATGCATTTTAAATTTTGCGGTAAAGAAGCCTGCAATCGCTGTAAAAAATGTGCACATAACGATACACATAAACAGTGCAAAAACCACTCTGACTGGAACCGGCATACCTGTAAAATCAAAGACATGCCCAAATACAGCACCCGTATTCACACCCTGATGCATAATAATGGTCGCCGTCGTCATTCCCATACCAACCATTCGTCCAATGGAAAGATCTGTACCGGTAAGAAGAATCAATCCCGCAACACCGAGAGCAAGGAAGATTCTTGGCGATGCCTGCTGACAAATATTCAAAACATTATTATACGTAAGCAAAGGTGTGTTCTTTACCATAGGAGTGATGATACATAAAGCAACAAAAATCAATATAATTGCGATATACAAGCCATTTTGCAGAAAGAATGCTCTACGGTTAAACGTATATTTATAATTCTCCCACTTTTGTGCCTGTTTCTCCACGAACGTAAATTTTGACATACGAAGCAAATCTAACAGATGATATTTGTACGTATATGCTGCATGTCTTCTGTCTTTCGCCTGCTGAAGCTCTTTATCCCGCTGCATTTTGGCATCAAACACACGGTTCTTATAAACATACTTTTCATCTTTGATTTCCTTGCTGTCAGACAGCTTTGCTGATGCAGCCTTATGCTCACGTTCCAACTCTGCAAGTCTTTTTTGGTAATTGTCATTTATGACTACCTTTTCCTGCTTACAGCTTGCTTTCACTACCTGATAATAATCTTTATCATAATGTGTGCCCAAATAATCTTCCGCATCCGCAATCAGCTTTGAAATATCGCCCTGATTCTTTGCTTCGATTTCTTTTGCTTTTTTTAACTGCGTCTGACATTTTGCAATTTCGGCTGCCTTTTCTTCTTTTGAAATTCCGCGGTCTCTTTTAATACCATCAATATCAGATTGGAGAGCGACAACCTTGTCCGTTCCCTCTTCTCTGAGTCCATCAATTTCTTTTTGAATTTTACCAACGTAGTCCTCAATCGGCTTACGCATTTTTAGTTCCTGTTCAACCGTAAGGATTTTGCCATTTTCATTTGCCATATACACCCATCTCCCTCACTATAGATATTTTGCACTAAGTCTCAATAATTCTTCCTGATTTGTCTCTTTCGTGTTAACAATTCCCGAAAGCCGTCCGTTTGACATTACACCAATACGATTTGTTATACCTAAAATTTCCGGCATTTCAGAGGAAACAACAATAATCGTTTTCCCTTGCTTTGCCATATTGATAATCAACTCATAAATCTCATACTTGGCACCAACATCAATTCCTCTGGTTGGCTCATCCATCATAAATACCTGAGGACTGCATTCCAGCCATTTACCAAAAATTACCTTTTGCTGGTTACCACCTGAAAGACTTGAAATCATGTCGTCCGGTCCCATACATTTTGTATGCATGACCTTGATTTCTTTTGCTGTTGCTTTCACCATTTTTGAATCAGAAAGTGCCATTCCCGACTTATACTGTGGCAGATTTGAAATTGTAGTATTAAATGTGAGGTCACCCTTCAAAAAAAGTCCGTTTGCCTTTCTTTCTTCTGTAATCATAGCAAAACCATGATCCATAGCGTCCTTGGCACAACTAAAATTCATAAGCTGATGATTAAAGTATACACGACCCGACGCTCTTGTACGGACACCAAAAATTGTTTCCAAAAGTTCAGTACGTCCTGCACCAACCAAGCCATATAAACCAAAGATTTCACCTTCCCGCACATCAAAGGTAATATCCTGCAAATGAGGTTCATATTTTGTGGACAAATGCTGAACAGATAAAATTACATCTTTCGGTGTATTATCAACCGGTGGGAAACGGTTTTCAAGGGAACGTCCTACCATCGCTGCAATCAGTTCATTCATATTGGTATCTTTACTGCTCTTTGTCATAACCAGATTACCATCCCGAAGAACAGATACTTCATCACAAATTTCAAAAATCTCATCCATTTTATGAGAAATGTAAATCAGGGAAATTCCCTGTTCCTTTAACATTCTCATCATTTCAAATAATTTCTCTACCTCTTGCTCCATCAGGGAAGAAGTAGGCTCATCAAGTACAATAACCCTTGAGTGATAGGAAATCGCCTTGGCAATTTCACACATCTGTCTCTGCGATACCGACATATTCCGCATCGGCTGTGTGAGATTAACTGTCATACCCAGTTTTCTGAAAAGTTCGGAAGCTTCCTTTTTCATTCTTGCCTCATCTACCACACCCATGGAATTAACCGGATAACGTCCCAAGAACAAATTGTCTATTACATTTCTTTCCAGACATTGATTTAATTCCTGATGAACCATTGCAATACCATTTTCAAGAGCATCTTTTGGTCCAGAAAAATTCACTTCCCTACCGTCCAGTAATATCTTTCCTTCATCCTTTTGATATGTGCCAAACAGACACTTCATCATTGTAGATTTTCCAGCTCCATTTTCACCCATCAGACCCATAACCGTACCGGCCTTTACTTCAAGGTTAATATGGTCAAGAACCCTATTACGTCCAAAGGATTTGCTCATGCCTTGTATTGATAAGACAACTTCATTTTTCTTACCTTCCATATTATTCACCCCTATATACATTGATATACTTCTGTAAAAGTCATAGTCACCTTTTTATAGTATTAGGGAGAATTTCTTCTCCCTAATACATTTTCGCTGTTTTTTTGTGAAAAATTACTGACTTAATATAGCGGTATAAGAAGCTGCGTTGTCTGTCTTAACCATGTTTATGGCAAATGCATCATACTGTCCCGGATTTCCAAGTCGGTTTGTAATATTAGACTCTGTCTGTCCATCACCACCGATATACTCAACTTCCAAATTAAGCAGGTCATCATACTTCTGAAGAAGCGGCTGATATGTTGCACTCAGGAAGTTATCTGATGCGTTATAGATATTAAGCCAAACCTTCTTTGTCGCATGGGAACCACTGTCAAGCTGATTTGATACCGGCTCATACACCTTAGTAGAGTCAGTGAAATCCTGATAGTTTTCAGCGGTAACCGCTACATTCAATGCATAGTAGGAACGCTCCTCTTCTCTGTAAACATATACATCATCTGATAAAACATTTCCTGCATCATCCTCTGTACCGATACCTGTATCAATGTCTACTCCGTCCAAAGCGTTACGAAGAACACGAAGTGTCAAATATGCCTGTACGTCTGCATGCTGGCTGATTGTTCCACCGTACCCCTCTGCAATTGCAGCTACTGCATCACTGTTTGCATCATAACCAAATGTAGGAACCTTATTGTCTTTTGCCCATGCATTGAACATTGACATTCCCATACCATCATTATTCGATACGACAACGTCTATGTTATCACCAAAAGAAGAAGTCCATGTACCGATTGCATTTCCGGCAGTTGCTGCATCCCATGTAGCTCCTGCTGAATTCTTCATCTCCTGAGATGCCAGCTCACGAACAACATATGT
The DNA here is from genome assembly GCA_947652735.1 of uncultured Lachnospiraceae bacterium. Taxonomy (GTDB): domain Bacteria; phylum Bacillota; class Clostridia; order Lachnospirales; family Lachnospiraceae; genus Coprococcus_C. The sequence goes on from CANTEG010000026.1 coordinate 11,778, forward strand.
CTTTCCGCCAACCTCAATGGAGCCATCCTGTACAATAGAAGCGGTACCATCTATATTGATACCAACCGGATCGCTGTTAATGCTTCCATCTTTATCTACACCTGTTCCAAGTGCCTTACGGACACCCCTTGTACGTGCAATGGAGTCATTATGTCCAATATCACCGATAGCGAGTACATATCCGATGATGCCGTCACCATTTCTGTCAATCTTATCGATATTTTTTTCGATATACTCCTTAACCATAGTTCCCTGTAACTCTGCACCCTGATTTGCATCAAAGCCTACATAATAGGTATCCTCATTAAAGCTTAATGCCGCTTGATCCAGCTCACCTGTAGAACTGCTTGACGGCTGACGGTTATACCACACCAGCGGCTTATCCTTATTTGCAACTCCTGATGCGCTGTTTTCTTTTGATGGTGTTCCGCCGTTTCCTGAAGATGAATCATCTCCTCCGGAACCACATGCAGTAAGTGACAGGCCCAATACCAATGCCATGGTCAGTGCAAGTAATTTTTTCTTCATAAAACATTACTCCTTTCTTCTTACACTCGTCATGTGTATTTTTTATTTACACAAAGTGCCATAAAAGCGGCAACAATATATAGGATGCCAAAGCACTTTGTTCTTGATATTGTTATTATATGCAATCTTTTTCAGGTTAACCATAGAATATTTTTTGCTTCACATTGAAAATTTTAAGAAATATTATATTATGATAATTTTTTTGAATTGTTCAGATTTATTATCGCATTTCAATTCCTTTTCGTATAATAATTTTTCAGTTACATACACTATAAAGATAAGTACAACGGATATGGGCAAATTTAGTGATATGCTTATGGTTGTATATTTTACCACGAGCAAAATACACTATTTCTAAAACCTAGTTGTAAAATCAGCGTTTTACTCATGTCTATATACTAATTTATGGGGTGATTTTGATGAATAATTTCAAACGATATACGATTGTTGGAGTAATTTTTGTTTTGATTACAGGGACACTGTCTCACTTTCTATATGATTGGACTGGAAATAATCATATTATTGGGCTTTTTACACCTGTCAATGAATCCATATGGGAACATATGAAGCTATTATTTTTTCCAATGCTGTTATACTCTCTGTTTATCATTATTAAATTCCAAAGGAAATACCCATGTATTACTTCCGCATTGTTTTTTGGAATTTTAATAGGAACTATGTTGATTCCAATATTATTTTATGCATATACCGTTATTCTCGGCAAAGATATTTTTATATTGGATATTGCCACCTTTATCTTGAGTATCATCATTGCTTTTTGGCTTTCCTATAAGCTTACATTATCGTGCAAGTTAGAATCCTACACATTTTTCCTTTGCTATGTAATATGTATTATTTTTATCTCCTTTATATTGCTTACTTATCATCCTCCAAAGGGCAGCCTGTTTTCTGCGGATGCAAGTGTATCTGCCACATATTGGACTAATGCATCAAGGTTATAATTGATGGAGCAATTTACAGATGCGGTTGATACTTTTACTATCCAAATTATAATTTCCCGATAAAATCTGCCTGCAAAGCAGTTCTTCTTCATGTTCAAAACTTGAATATACAGAAATATCACTATCACCTGTAAGGTCTAACAGACAAGTTTGATTCACAAAATATACCATTCCTTCAATATATATATTGACACCATTCTGTCTCAAATAATTTGCCAGACAGTATATATGTGTTCCAACCTGCCTGACAGGATTGTACATTTGATTTGTATAAGGTGTACCACCACGTCCAACCTTATGTTGTGTCCAATATGTCTCATTTATGTCCCCTACAATGTGGCTATTATGATTTTTAACCTCGATAATGAACACTCCGCTTTTACCGACAACAATATTATCAATCTCACTTTCCTTATCGCCATAAGTAACAATTACATTTTGAAATACAGTATAGCTGTCTGGGAGCGCAGCAAGAACCTTGGCAGCAATTCGTTCACCATGTATTCCTGAAACAAGAATATCCGTATTAACATATTTCGAGACGCCGCTGTCAAGACATACAATTATTACAATCATTTGGACAAATCCAAAACACACAGTCAGTGGAACAAATACGCTTGAAATTGTATCTGTAACAGCACTGACTGCGATGGATGCGGCATAAAGCATAATAAGTGCAACTGTAACTTTACCAAGTATCCTCATATTTTTTGCCCTTTTATCCGCTTGGTTCTGCTTTATCGCATAATATTCTTCTTCTAATTGGTATCCTTTTCTGATTATCTTTGCCATAACATTCCATTCATCCCTGCATGCCTTACAAAACAATTGCCTTTATGTCTTCGTAATTTAGTTTTTTTAATTCAATAAACATCATACCAAATTCTGCAATATTTTTTAAGATACTATTTTATGAAATGAAAACAGCTCGTAGTCCTACATTATGTAAATTCACGAATTGCCGCCACAACCTCATCATCAATTGCCTTTGCATAATTATAATTACTGCTTCCTATTACATGAATACCAATTGCCGTTCTGCCGCCGCCATGATACACCATGACAGGTGAACCGCTATTACCGCCTGATGTACTGATTGTGTATTCCATAACCTCACTTGCAGGATAATACTTACCAGAACCGTCAGCTTCCCACATATCTGTAGTTGACGTTCCCTGTGCCATACCCGGATATCCCGCTATCAAAATATCATCCAAGTCAGAGGTAGGGATTTCAATCGCCCTGCACACATTGATTGTCCCCAAATCCGTCATCGGTGCATTCAGCTTAATCAGTCCCCAATCACATCGTCCGCCCTGTGAGCCGCCTGTCACATAATCAACTGATATTTTTAATCCTGTATAAGTTCTTACATGCGGCAAATCTCTTGGATATCCAATAATATATACCTCGTCCGCTGGTTTTCCTAAGCTTAAATCATATAAATTATGTGCGGCAGTCAGTACCACATTATCTTTAATCATAAACCCAGTGCCACGGTAAAGGTCGTTCCCATACTTCATAATTAAAAGTACAATTGATTGATACGGCTCCATACTTTTATCAGCAACCTCTGTCCTTGTATCAGTGCCGATTACCTGACCTAATCTGCCCGTTCTCCCCATCTTACAATCGCTGATATCAGATTCACCCACTGCCTTTAGTCCTCCTACAACGTCAAGCTTAAGGTTCCCCCTACTATCCACAAGTCCATCAGAATGCAGTTTTTTCAAAATCCCCATCTCCGTGTTATTTATCGCACTTGCCGTCTTCTCATATACAATGTTGCTCATATATCTCTCCCTCTTTCAAATTGTGTTATGTAAAGCAAATCTGCCAGAAGCAGGCCGCACTCCCCGCCACACAGCCCACTCCGGCAGCTTAACCATATTATTTACCTGAATCCCTATTGTAAAATCAGCCTCAAACACTTAGATAGTTGACCATTGTTCATCCTTATATCTCAGGTTAACACTGTCTTTCTGTGTCAAATCGACCTCAATGCCACGTGTCTTCATGTCGGTAAACATCGTACTAGTCTCTGCATTATACTCAAACCAAATCATAACCTTCTCGACTGGCTTAAGCACCGCATTACCCAGCAGACATTCGTTTTCGGATACATAAATTGGTGTAGATACAATCTTACCGTCAATACCTGTGGAAAGCTGGGAAACACCAATATGTGTTGCCTTATATTCGTTATCAACATTGATGGCTGTGGTATCTCCGCCTGTCACAGGGTCTGAAAGAATACCATATTTGTCAATGGTTGTAGTCTCTCCCAAACCGATAGTCTTCGGATCAGACGATGTCTTAACAGTTACGCCTGACTGGAATCTGTCAGTCCTGAATACCTGATATTGCGGTATCCATGAAAACTCGTTGTTTTCTGAAAAATCCTTATAGGACTGCCATATGACATTGTAGGCGGCATCCCCTATCTTCTTTGCAAAGCACATTCTGTAGTTGCTGTTCATCAGCCTTCTGATATCTCCCTCTGCAATCTGTATATTTACCGCTTTCATTGCTGCCCCGACCGCTGACTTCAATGCTGTTGCTTTTACAAGATGCTCCTTAAGATTTGCTTCTTTTGCAATTGTCTCTTTTTCGTTCAATAAATTACTCATGTGAAAATCCTCCTTCATAAATTACATATATTCTTATTGTTTTTTCGATGCGACGTCATCATCTACACTATTCATCCGACATCAAGAACACATGTTCTATTTTGTTTTATATTTTTTTCCATGAGAACTTATCAAATGCAATGGTCATTTTACTTTTTCCACTCATATCTATTTCAATATAGTTACTAAGTGCTTTTTCCATTTTTGCATGTCTCTCTTCAGATATAATGACTCCGCTTTTGGCACCCTGTGCAAACCATATCATTATTTGTTCTGTCGGTTTTGTAGTAAACATGCCAGGTATACACATATCAGGGCTTAAATAAAATGGAGCCGCAGATGTAACTCCTGCAAAGTCAGTACATTCCTGACAAAGTCCCGGATAAATCGGTATGGCTTGGTTTATCATTATAATTTCATCTTGTACTTCAGACATTTTTGCATCTCCAAAATAACAGCCCTCCTGCAATGTAATTTCCTGTCCTGGCATAATCTCTTTCGGTAAAACATTCATACGCACAACATTCCCTTTTTTCATTTCCCTGCTGGCAAATATACTGTATTTGTCCTCCCACGTAACCACATTTTGTTGTGTGAAATTTTGCTCCGCCAGCCATATCACGTTAAAATCGCAATCCTCCACCTTTTTTGCAATACACAAAATATAATGACTGTCCTTCAAAATTTTATAGTCATCCTCCATAACCTGTATCATAAGCTCTTTCATGTCATTTTCCTCCCCTCAATATTTTTGTTGACAACATTTATTTTTTCTGATAGAATCCATTTTAGAACATATGTTCGCATTTGTAAAGTAAAAAATGTTTTTCGGATTTACCACCCGCATTTAACGGTAACGAAAAACGATACCTGATTTCCCTATTGAAGTATGGGTGTACACAGAGATATACTGCTATCTCCAATACCCGACAGCCGAATACTTATACGATACGGCATACAACAAATAGGAGGAATTATAACCGATGAATGATTTTTTTATATGGATTAACAATCTTCCCGTAGCGGTCAGTGAGACAGTTTACAGGACCTACTGGAAAGGACAAAGAAAAGAACGATATTTTGCAGAAAGTGATATACACAATAAAGTATTTTATTACAATGCATTAGATACAGAAGAAACAAACGGAAGCGACATTTTTTTAGATGAAGCAAGCCCGCCCGTGGACGAGCAGGTTATCCAAAACATGGAAATAAGCCGACTTCACAACGCATTAAAGCAGCTTTCAGGCAGTGACTACTCACTGATATACCGCTTGTATTTTTACGGAACATCTCTGCGAGCTATATCCAGAGAAGACAATATTCCTTTATCTACCCTGCATTACAGGCACAAACGGATTCTAAAAAAGCTGAAGGATATTTTGTGTACCTCAGACAATCAATGATTTTTCGGACAAAGTAAGACCGTCATAAAGTAAGTCAATTACTTATGACGGTCGTAAAATTTATTTTGTCGTTTTATCATTTGTATATACAAAAATCCTGTGCAGTTTGCTCCCTCCCCACATCCAAACGACAAAGATTACATATGCAAACACGAATAGAGAATTTTTCAAGTCATCTACCACGCCTCATCATAATTTTCAGTTCCAGATATTTCCACACTCTTAATAACCGTTTTAGTATCAGTAATCTCATGGGTTATTTTATCATAACAACTGTCTACTTTCTCAAGTACCACTGTATCACATAATCCATAATCACCGCCTACAACATATATTTGGTAACTTGTATACACATATGCAACCTGCCTCATCAGCAGATTGAAATAAAAATGTCTTTAATTCAAGTTCTTCTGTCCCTGTATTTAAATTTGCCATGTAATCCTGTTTAGATTTTTCTACCCCCCACCCTGAAGCAGATGATTACAGCAAAAACAGCAGGATGTACACGGAGTTTTTTCTCATTTACATTTTTAATTTCTCCCCACCATTTCAACAGCCTTATCCAAAGACACCCCCGCATAATCCTGTGCGGAGATAATTCTTCCTGATTTTTTATCATCAAGAAATACGCCAAGAACAACACCTGGCAAGGCACTTTCGGGACTGTTTGGGGCATTACTTCCGCCAAGGTCTGTTCTGCACCATCCCGGGTCTGTCAGATTAATCATAACATCCGTTCCGTCCACAGTAGAGCCTAAATCTATGGTTACCTTGTCCAAAGCCGCCTTGCTGGCTGAGTATCCTGCCTGCTGAGGCTCCAGTCTGATTCCGCTTGTCGTATTTACAATTCTTCCAAAACCATTTTCAATCATCTTCGGCAGGAAATGATAGCAAATCATCATAGGCGCAATGGTGTTTATCATAAAGCTTTGCTCGTAATCCGATACAGGTGTGTCAAAATACTTTGTCCTATATGCAACCTGAACACCTGCGTTGTTCAATACAATGTCAACAGAAACTCCCATAGCATCAATCTGCTCCAGCATCTGTTTCACCTGACTCATATCCGACAGATTTGCTGCAACCTCAAATGTAGATACACCCAAGGCCTGTATTTCTTCACTAGCTGCCTTTGAATTTTCAACACTTGAGCTGTGGACAATAATATTACAGCCTCTTTCCGCCAAATATTTTGCTGCAAGTTTTCCGATTCCCCTGCTTGCACCTGTAATGAAAGCCCATTTTCCTTTTACATTTACCATCTATATACTCCTCCTGACTATATTTTTATTGTCTTTTCCTGCAAATAAAAACATTACCGCATTGACGAGCAATGCCCCTGACCATGCCGCTATTTCGGCATATGCGGTTGCCATAAATCCGACTGTATTCATAAAAAAAACAATAACCATTATCCTAAGTGCCATTTCTAAGACACCTGAGAACATTGGCACAAAGGATATTCCCATTCCTTGGCATCCGCTTCGAAAAACAAACAGGAAATCTACAGTCCACATCATAATACCACACATCGGCAGGAAATCTGCTGCCAGTGAAATCTGCTCCGTTCCATTTAACATCAATCCCGCCAAGAAATTTGGGAATCCCACCATAAGCACTGCAAATATAATATATGATACAAACGCAAATCCCAAACATACAAAAGTTCCCTGCCTGATTCGGTCATACTTTTTGGCACCATAATTTTGGCTGGTAAAAGCTGACATTGCCTGTCCTATAGCAAAAGAAGGCTGCATAAAAAGATTAATATACCTGCTGCATATAGCATAGGCTGCCGTATAAACCACTCCAAAACCATTCACAAAATATTGTACCACCATACAACCGATGGCTGTAACCGAATTCATAATTGCCATTGGTATACCATTTTTTAACAATTCAATATAAACACCCGCCTCAAAATGAAACTCCTCTTTCTTTAACCTTAACAGCTCGATTTTAAAAATTTTCCTAATGCATATGATTGCGGATATTGCTTGTGAAATTACAGTTGCAACTGCCACACCAAATACACCAAGCTTTAATAGAAAGACAAACAAAATATCCAACACAATATTTGTGATTGTTGCTATTAATATCGCTATAAATGGTGTTTTGCTTTCCCCAAGTGCCCGCAGTACTGCGCCTGCCAAATTATATGCAAGGGTAACTCCAATACCTCCAAAAATTATATATCCATAACTGAGGCTGTCGCTAATTATTTTTCCATCCACCTGCATCTTAATTAAAATATCCTTCAAATTTACAATGCTAAATACACAGGAAATAACCGAAATACCGATAGATAGCAAAATAGAATTTGCTACATATTTTCTCATTCGCTCATATTTTTCCGCACCAAATTCCTGACCTATCGGTATACAAAAGCCATTTGCCAATCCTGTACATGAACCTATAATCAAAAAAGTAAGCGAACCCATATTTCCCACTGCCGCCAGTGCATCATCACCAATTCCCTTTCCAACAATCATAGAATCCACAATATTGTATAACTGTTGCAGCATATACGTAAATAATAATGGCATGTAAAATCTGAATATAATTTTAGAGGGCTTACCTTCTGTAAGGTCAGTAACATGATCCTGCATAATATCAGCCTCCTATCCATTTCATCAATAACCTATAATCTCATAAGCAGTATATTCATAATCAAAATGATACCCCAGCTTCTCTGCCAGTGACACAGACCATCGGTTTTGTGCATCCCAGCTTGGATATAACCCACGCTCCAAACATTCCAGTATCAATTTTGCACCACATGCAGTTGCCAACCCCTGTCTCCGATATTCCTCTTTCGTATCTATTTCAATTTCAATGCCGCCCTGATAGCTGCTATATGACGATGCACCCGAAACGGGCACACCATTTTTGATTGCAACCACACCAAGACCAAGTCTTCTATATTCCTCATAATCTGTATATTGGGATACAAAATCCCTGCTCCACTCTTGTTTCCTGCAATAATCAAACATTACTTTATCTATCATACAAAGAGTGAAGTCCCCTTTCATATTTGTCACAAAACTATTCAGCTTACCCTTATCAAATACATTTGGCTCTTTCTTAATGGCAAACCTGCTTACCCTTTTTGCCTTTTCTTTATAAGCAGCTTCAATTAACTGGAACCAATCTGGTGACAATGCCGTCATTATCATAAACTCCTGCCGACAATACTTCGGCTTGTATAACACCAGTTCAATATTGGGTACTCCTGCAAAAAAGCAAAAATCCCCCAAAACAGCCATTGCAGATTTTGGATTACCTGGTGAGTCAGCATATAAATGTCCCATAACTCCCTGAATGCACGACCAGACCATGGTTTCCATCCACGTTGCAAATATATTTTTTATTTCTTTTGTTCCCTTAATTTCATATATCATAGTTTTGATTCTTTCGTTTTCTTAACTCTATTTCTTTTTATTCTTTTATAAATGCCTTATCTTCCCCAGAAATACCACCCTCGTCAGACAAATACCGCTCCACCTTCATATGTAAATCATACTTTTCCCTGAGCCTTGTAATTTTGTCCATCATAGGCGAAGCATGGTGTACATCTAAGGAATGTTGGTTCTCCCAACTGTCAATCAAAAGTACTGTTTCATTATCTTCCATCGGCAAGAAATATTCATATCTTATATTTCCCGCTTCTGCACGGATATCACTGACAACCCCTGCCGATACCATTTCTTCCGCAAATTTTCTTGCGTTTCCATTTTTTCCAGTATAATAAATATTTACGGTAATAGCCATTTTATTTACCCCCATCCGGTTGCTGCCCGTCATGTGCCATCCACTGACATTCCATCATATCCATATTTGAAAACACGGCATGAAATGAAGACTCCTCTGGCGAGCACGCATAAATCCCAAACTGAATTTTTCTATCTCCCTTATGCATGTGGCAAATTCTCATTTGATGATACATTACCCCATCCATGGAACACTCAATTAAATAATCTGACTCCCGCCTGCTCAAACGATACCATACCTCCTTGACGGAAGCATCTATGGTAGTTGTTGCCCAATCCGAGTAGCCATGATTTGTAACTACACTGCCCAAATGCTGATATTCGCTGTTTTCATATTCAACGGATGCTTTTAACCAATTTTCACTGTCCAAATACATTACAATTCCACATTGGTCAAAGCGGTGATGGCTCTCCTTAAATTCAGTTTTTACAATGAAGCTGAACTGTTTTTCTTCTGTCTCAATCTGCAAAACAGGTGCATTGTCATTTTGGAAATGATAATATGTTCTCTGCCATAAATCCGTATGTGGTTCTGTTGTTATTTCAATCTTGTCACTTTCAATTTTATATTCCTTTGGTTCCCTTATCCATTTAAATTCGCTTAAATTCATTTCAACCCTCCATGTTTAAATTATATTTAGTCATAATCAACCCTTTAATCCCCTCGCCTGTCTGTCCATATCTTCAACTACAATATCATAGATTTCACCAAGTGAAGCACAATATTCCAACACCTTCCACGGTTCATTCGTATGAAAATGAATTTTAATTAATTCTTCATCTCCAACTGCCAAAAGACAATCTCCCTGAAAATTTTGGGTAAAGTATTCATTAATTCCATCCTCGTCCAGATTTTCTCCCTCAATTAATAACTGTGTGTCATATCTAAATTCCAACATTCCCTTACCTCCTGCATATTTCATAATTATATATGTCTGCTTTTATAACACATTACTTTCGTACATGTGTGGAATCTCAACTTTACGTGGTTAATTTAAAATTATTATACCACAACATACGACCGCTTTTACACTTTATATAAAACATTTTCAACAACAGAACAAAGTGCCGTCAGCACTCTTTATACCGCCACTACTTTATGGCACTTTGGACGTATCTTAGCAGGATTTTTAATCCTGCCTTATAGGAAAATACAGAGGATTTTCC
>CANTEG010000027.1 GCA_947652735.1 uncultured Lachnospiraceae bacterium
TAGTGTAAAACGATGAAATTATCTTCTTAGAGTAGAGAAATTCGCATGCGAATTTGCTTGGTGGGGTATAATATATCGTATATAATGAAACCAAAGGAGTTGATTGATATGCCAAATATTAAGCCAATATCAGATTTAAGGAATTACACAGAAGTGTTAAAACAAGTAGATGCATCAAATAGAGTATATCTTACACGAAACGGTCATGGAGAGTATGGGATTCTTACTATGGCAGAGATTGATGAGCTCGACCGTTATCGGGCAGCTTATACATTGGGTTCTAAATTGAGAAAAGCAGAGGAACGTGCAGATAAAGAAGGTTGGATTTCTGCAGATGATGTAGAAAAGGAACTGGGAGTATTTGATTGAAGAAATTACAATACTCTCCAGATGCCCTTGAAAAACTGCACGAGATAAAGCAGGATATTACTGTCAGATATGGTGAAGAAAAAGCAAAATCTGCAATCCAGGAAATGACAAAGACATTTTGGGATTTACAACAGTTTGAAAGCAAGGGACCGTCTGTAGAAAATGTTATAGGAAGTGTGAATATTTTTGAAGGAGATAAAATAAGAGAATCTTATAAAATTTATGAAGATGATAGATGGTCATACAATAATTACATATATCAAGGGGATAATTTGAGTAGGATAAATGTATGTATTCAGGATATATATGGGGGAAGGCGGGAGTGGCAGGAAAATTTTTTTACGACAAAAAGAAAAAATTAAAGATGAGAGTATGCAATCATTAGTTTATAAGGATATTCAAAAAGCATTAAATGAAATACAAAAATTATAAAAATGCAAATTAGCATTTGCTGAATATAAGGAGTTGAAAAGATATGGATTATCAAATTCGAGAAATTCAAGAAAATGAATATCCGATATTATCGGATTTTCTGTATGAAGCAATTTTTATTCCAGAGGGAATGGAAAAGCCGCCAAAATCTATAATAGAACAACCAGAGTTACAGATGTATGTTGCTGATTTTGGGAAAGAAGATGATTGGTGTTTGGTTGCTGAAACAAAGGAAAAGATTGTAGGTGCAGTTTGGGTGCGTATTATGAACGACTACGGACACGTTGATGATGAAACACCCTCATTTGCCATATCTCTTCATGAAGAGTACAGGCATTTGGGAATAGGAACAGCACTTATGAGAACAATGCTGCAACTTCTCAAAGACAAAGGGTATAAGCAGACCTCACTATCTGTACAGAAAGCAAATTATGCCGTCAATATGTATCGAAAGCTAGGCTTTGAAGTGGTAAAAGAAAATGAAGAAGAATACATAATGGTTTGCCAGTTGTAGCATAGTAGAAGGAGATAATGAGAAACAATGAAGAACATGAAAATAGACGCTAATGGAACAGAAATCAGAGTGATGGGCGATGTTGTTAATGAGGATGCTTACATTTCGCTGATTGATATTGCAAAATATAAAAATCCAGATAATGCTTTTATTGTGGTGGCGAACTGGATGCGTAACCATTCTACGATTTCGTTTTTGGGCTTGTGGGAACAAATCCATAATCCCAATTTTAAACCTATCGAATTCGATAGGTTTAAAGCAGAATCGGGAGATAATGCGTTTACGCTGACGCCGCAGCAGTGGATAAAGGCAAGGGATTTACATGTTCGACAGAGAATGATTACTAAACAAAAACAGTTAAGAAAAGTCGAGTTCGAGTAACGGACATTTTGGACTGAAAAGCCTGTAAAATCAGCGCTTTTCAGTCTTTCTTTTTGCTCTGTGAGATTGTTTTGAGATTGAGTTTGAAACACTTTCCACATGTTCCATAGAAAGCGGCTCTGATTGAAATTCCTGTCAGACTGCGACCAAATTCCAATTACGTAGAAAAGTTACTATGGTAGGGGTGACAGACAATAAAAAAGATATTTTTTGAGGAAATGGGCGGCACTGCTGTACTTTTCTGGAAATGCAGTGATATTTCATGTTGCTTTTTGAAGAAAATTGTAGTAAGTTTATAATTGTTCTATATAGAACTGTTCTAATGAGATTAGAGGTGATGGATTGGAAACAAAGGGTGGATTTTATATTACACAGATAAAACAGCTTCAAGATAGGATTTTTGAAAGGCTATTACTTGAAAATGGCATTGAAATAAGTGGTGGGCAGGGAAGAATCTTATTTATTTTGTGGAAAACAGATAATCTTACAATCGGCGAAATAAGTGAGAAAACCTCCCTTGCTAAAAATACAGTATCCGTTGTTATAAATGGCATGGTTAATAAGGGGATTGTAGAAAGGAATATCAATCCTAAGAATCGTCGCCAGACTATTGTGTCGCTTACGGATTATGCGAAATCATTACAAGCAAAATATGAAGTTGTATCTCAGCAAATGAATATGTTGTTTTATCAAGGCTTTTCGGAAAAGGAGCAAAAACAATTTGAAAAGTATCTTGCCCGAATACTGGACACTTTGATAGAAAATCTACATAAAAACAAATAATTTAAAAACGAGGAGGTCTTTAATGAAAACAAAAAAAAGTATGATTGAATTTGTTCAAAAACAAAAAACAGCTTTTGTTGGTTCTGTAGATGAAGATGGTTTTCCGAATATGAAAGCAATGTTTACACCACGTAAAATAGATGGGAATTGTTTTTATTTTACCACGAATACATCTTCCATGCGTACACAACAGTTTATGAAGAATCCAAAAGCAAGTATCTATGTTTATCATAGAGGGCGTTTTAAGTATGAGGGCATTATGCTGACAGGGACAATGGAAGTTTTGCAAGATGATGGTATAAAGCAGGAAATATGGCGTACTGGAGATACTATGTATTATAAGCAGGGTGTAACTGCCCCAGACTATTGTGTACTGAAATTTACAGCAATAAAAGGCAGGCATTATTGCGATTTGCAAACAGAAAGTTTTAACATTGAAGACTTAGAGTAATGGAAACAGAATTAAAGCATTTTCCGCTGTATTGTTCTAAGTGTAGACAGGAAAGTTTGGTTGATGCGAAAAATTTAGATGTAAGGGTCATAAGAGATTATCAAAATCAGAAAGGATGAAATATTATGGAAGAATTGAGAAGTATTATGAAAAAATTTGCAGCATCTGGATGGGACCTGATTTCTATTCCTGCAGATGCATGGTTGAAGGGAGAAAGTGATAAAGATACACTCATTGCTTCTATCAAACGAGCAGATAAAGAATGCGGCAGTTGTGGGTGTGAGTTAGACCCGCTTTATAAAAGGTCATTAGAATTATTAAATGAGATTTGCTAAACAAATTGATTTGTTAAGTAAAGTCGCTTATAATTTAGATTACAATAGATAGCGATTGTCCACAGTTGCAGGGAGGGTGTTATCAATTTCGCTAGAAAGTAAAGTTACTATCGAATCATATAAATTGGTATTTGAGAGCGTTGAAATGAATAAATTATTTAAAGATATAAGGAATATTGTTTTGCCAGTTATTGAACAAATTGCAATTATGTAAGGAAAATTGAATCAAAAAATAGGAGGTAAATATGTCAGAATTAACATCAATGATGAATATTGGGAAAGAAATGGCAAGAAAACTGACGTCTGTTGGCATTGAATCTGCCGAGGAACTTACTAGAATAGGTGCAAAAGAAGCATTTCTTAGGATTAAGCAGAAATACCCGAATGTGTGTCTGGTGCATTTATATGTATTGGAGGGTGCGATTCATGATACAGAATATAACAGTCTTTTAGAAGATACAAAAAAGGAATTGAAAGAATTTAGCGATTTTCTGAAAAGATAACTTTTACTCATTACACTATTTATCTAAGGAGGCGGTACATATGCAGGCAATTTTTGAAACTCTATTTGACATTGTATATTTGGTATCAGTTATTACATTTGGAGTTTTGATGATTCGCGGAAGTAAGGGACGCAGACAATATTTCTTATATGGAATGATGGCGATTGTTCTTGGATGCGGAGATGCATTTCATCTTGTGCCAAGAGCAATTGCACTTTGTACTACAGGGCTGGAAAATTATACTGCAGCACTTGGTATCGGGAAAATGATTACATCAGTTACGATGACCTTGTTTTATGTGTTGCTCTATTATGTATGGCGTTTGCGTTATCAGGAGGAGAAGAGACAAGAACTTACAATTACGGTGTGGGTATTGGCACTTTTACGTATCATTTTATGTTTGATGCCGCAAAATGCATGGCTCAGTGCCAAAGCACCTCTTTCTTGGGGGATTTACCGTAATATCCCATTTACAATTCTTGGTGTAATGATTGTTATTCTTTTTTTCCGCAGTACAAGGATGGGACAGGATAAACCGTTTCGGTTTCTATGGCTTGCAGTGGTCATAAGTTTTGCCTGCTATATCCCTGTGGTGTTGTTTGCGGATGCCGTGCCTGCGGTTGGAATGTTAATGATACCAAAAACATGTGCCTATGTGTGGGTTGTTTTGATTGGATATAAAGCGATGAAAGGGAGCGATTGAGTATGAAAAAATATTTGAACATTTCTTTGATTTATGCAATTGCAGCGATGGTTGGTGGTGTTTTTTACCGGGAATTTACAAAGTGGAATGGATATCATGAAGTAAATACACTGGGGAAAGTACATGTACATTTATTTATGCTGGGCATGATGGTTTTTATGATTGTAGCGTTGTTTGCACCACATCAGGAATTGCAGAAACAGAAGACGTTTCGTATCTTTTTGTGGGTGTATAACATTGGCTTGCCGCTTACTGTAGTGATGATGGTGGTACGTGGAATTACCCAAGTTTTAAATATATCATTGTCCGCGGCAGCAAATGCTTCAATCTCGGGGATTTCAGGAATTGGA
Organism: uncultured Lachnospiraceae bacterium; assembly: GCA_947652735.1. GTDB lineage: Bacteria > Bacillota > Clostridia > Lachnospirales > Lachnospiraceae > Coprococcus_C. The sequence continues at coordinate 4,822 of CANTEG010000027.1, forward strand.
CATATTATGACGGGAACCGGCTTCATTCTTCTTTTGATTTCACTGAAAAACACAGCGGACACTAGCAGATGATGTTATGAGAAGACCATTTTTGTTACATAAAAACCAACACAAACCATTAGAAAGCTTAAGAGGAAATAATCGTGAAAGATAAGAAACGTTTTTTTTATGTATTGGTTGGATTTTGCTTTGGTGTTCTGCTGACTTCCATTGTATGGGCAGTAGCAGGCAGGCGGAAGAATCCCGAATTCGCACCGCAGGAAGACATAGTTGTGGCTTCTACAGAGAATCCCAATTTGGATGTATCGTCTTCTACTGAGGGAAACAGTCTGAATGAAGAAGGTGGAACCGATGCGGCAAGTACATCTGAACCGCCTCAATCCGTTCAGACTTTTGGGGAAGGGGGCGGTTCCGGCACGTGGGACAGTAATGCCGTCTATACGGGAGGCGACATTGTGAGTTATCAGGGGCGGAAATACAAGGCAAAATGGTGGACGCAGGGGGAAACACCTGGCACCAGTGATGTCTGGGAGAATTTAAATATTGCGGACGGGGAGGCAACACAGCCGGATGGCATAGTGAATACACCGATTAATGCGGATGTACCTCGGAATACGGAACTGACGGACTTTAAGGTTGTAGGCTATTATCCAAGCTGGAAACCAGACAATTTGCAGTCTGTGGATTTTGGAATACTGACACATGTCTGCTATGCCTTTGCCATTCCTACTGCCGAGGGAAATCTGCTGGATTTGGAAAATCCTGACACGGCGGAGGCTTTGATTCGCTCTGCCCATGAAAATGGAGCCAAGGTTCTGTTGTCGGTGGGTGGTTGGAGCTACAATGATGTACCACTGGAAAATACATTTATGGAAGCTACCTCCGACGAAGCAAAAACAAAACGATTTGCGGAAAATATCGTTGCCATGTGCGAAAAATATGGCTTTGACGGTGTGGATATGGACTGGGAACATCCGCGTGTGGACGGCACAAGTGCAAAGCAATATGAGACATTGATGCTGATTTTGTCCGAGCAGCTTCATGCTAAGGACAAGCTACTGACCGCAGCAGTACTCAGTGGTGTTACTGCCGACGGAAACGTTTACTATGATGCACCCGCCCACACCAATGCTGTGCTGAATGCCGTGGATTTCATTAACGTAATGGCATATGACGGTGGTGATGGCGAACGTCACTCAACCTATGACTTCGCTGTGGCATGTGGTGCCTATTGGAAAGAAACACGGGGACTGCCAGCATACAAGGTTGTACTGGGTGTCCCGTTCTACGCACGACCAAGTTGGGCAGGCTATGGCACCATTTTGGAAAATGTGTCAGATGCCGACAAGCAGGATCATGTGTCCTATAACGGCATGGATGTTTATTACAATGGTGTAGATACTATCGCTAAAAAGACAGTATATGCGAAAGAGAATTTAGGCGGTATCATGATTTGGGAACTGACCCAGGATACATCCGACAAGGATAAAAGTCTGTTGCAGACAATTGGCAAGAACGCAAATTAATTGCCGCAGTCAGGAAAATGTATCTGCAATCTTTATGGATTGCCGGACTTAAAATTGTAAGTCCTTATGCCATACAGATAACACGAAAAAAGTGTTTTTAAATTATGGAAATAAATTATATGTTAGTAGGTATAAAATGAACAAATGCAAGAAATTAGCCCAATATTTGGTTGCATGGTATCCGAATCATGCAAGGGATTTGCCGTGGCGGAGGGATACGGAGCCGTACCATGTGTGGTTATCGGAGATTATGCTGCAACAGACGCGTGTGGAGGCAGTAAAGGAATATTATAAGCGTTTTCTTAATGCACTTCCATCGATTGAGAATTTGGCGGCTGTGGAAGAAGACCATCTGCTAAAGCTGTGGGAAGGACTTGGCTACTATAATCGGGCACGGAATTTGAAAAAGGCGGCGGTTACTATTGTGGAGGAGTGGGATGGTAAGTTCCCAGACACATATGAGGGGATTTTGTCCCTTGCGGGTATCGGTGAATATACGGCAGGTGCCATTGGCTCCATTTGCTTTGACCTGCCAACGCCAGCGGTGGACGGAAATGTATTGAGAGTATATACTAGAGTGATGGAGGATGCCTCCAACATTGATAAGCAGTCAACAAAAAAGAAAATTCGGGAGCAGTTGGCAGAGGTATATTCCAAAGGACAATGCGGCACATTGACACAGAGCCTGATGGAGCTTGGTGCAACCGTGTGTCTGCCGAATGGGATGCCAAAGTGCGAAGAATGCCCGCTTATGACTCTATGTGGTGCGAAAGCACATGATACATGGCAGAAGTATCCTGTGCGGGACGAGAAGAAAAGCAGAAGACTGGAAGATAAGACTGTGTTTGTTTTGCAGTGCGAAGACAGGATTGCAGTGCGGAAACGGACAAGCAAGGGGCTGTTGTCAGGCATGTGGGAATTCCCTAATGTGGAAGGAACTTTGATAGAACAACAGGCGGCAGATGTGGCGGGTCAATGGAATACTGCACCAGAGCAGATGCAAATGAGCTTTCAGTATACGCATGTGTTTACTCATGTAGAATGGAGAATGCTTGCGTATTATATGACCTGTAGTCAGATGTGTGAGGAGTTTCAATGGGTTACGCTGGAAGAATTAGAACATGAAGTGGCGGTGCCGTCGGCATTTCGCCCATGTGTAGATATCGTGAAGCAGGTCAGGTAGATGTATAGGCAATCGGGAAATATATAAAAAGAAACGGGGCAAGAAATGAAATACGAGCTGGCAACAATAACAGATTTAGAAGCAATATACGATGTGGTGCAACATACGATAACAATGATATATCCGAAGTATTACCCGAGGGAAGTGGTGAATTTCTTCTGTGAGCTTCATGGAAGGAAAGCGATTTTAAAGGATATTGAGAATGAAAATGTAGGTGTGATTAAGGCTGATGAAAAAATTGTTGCGACGGGCTGTTTTGTGGAGAACCATATTACAAGGGTTTATGTATTGCCCAAGTATCAGCATAAGGGGTATGTTACTTTTATCATAAAGACGATAGAATCACAAATAAGTGGTAATTATGATAGGGCAAATTTGGATGCCTCGTTACCAGCAGTGACTTTATATGAAAAGCTGGGTTATCACACCTTAAAACATGATACATATTCGCTGGAAAACGGAGCGGTACTCGTGTATGAGGTAATGGAAAAAGGCTTGCGTAAAAATATTACAGAAAGTAATTGAACATGTTTTGCACGCTAAATATAATGGAGCGTCCCGTACATATTATGAGAAAGCACTGAAAAATGGTGAACATATTGCTTATTTAGTTTATATTCATATGATTTCGTTAGAAGCTACGGATATGGTGAAACCATTATATGAAAAGTATGGGTTTGTGAGAATGAAAACAGAAATGGAGCTGTGTATATGATTGCCAAGCTGGTAGTTTTGCTCATTGTAATATTAATAATGACAGAGGGAACTTTGTGGCACCGAAGCTTAAGAGATAAGAAAAAGAATTTGTCAGACAGTACACCACCAGTTTTTAAAGTGGAGAAAAATTATATACCAATAAATGATGTTTATGATATTACAATTTCTGATTTTATTGAATATGGAACACTGCTTCAAATTCAGTGTAGTATTATGCAGGGTGACGCGCTGGTTCGTGGATTTTGTACAAGAGATTTGCTGTCATTTGAGCAAAAAATACGTTCTGAAATACGTATGATATTTGACCAATTGAAAGATGAAGAAACGGATAGAACTATTAAAATATGGTATTGCAATTTGGATGGCAGTGAATTTGGCGATACGGATGACATTCCTTTAAAGGTTATAATTACATTCTACAAACCATCAAATATGAATGATAAAACAAAGGCAATTATTAAAAAATCTTTATATTCACATTTGCAGGCCTTAATAGAAATTGATTGGAATGAAGTAAATACAGTATTGAAAAAATGTTATGAAAAAGACAAAAGGCTGATGGAGTCTCTAAATATAATTAATAATTCTTGGCTTAGTGAAACTGGTATTTCAGATTCTGCGAAAAATATAATTAGACATCTTTGCAAGGACATGGCTTTCTTCTACGAAAATCAACAGTTTTATGGTGGCGGCATGAGCTCGGTTTATGCTAATTTGAAAGAGAAGTATCCTAAGATAGAGGACGTTTATTTGGAAAGTCTGGGACACGAATTTGCAAGGGATATGGTTTTCTAGGGAGTGGAAATTGGATTGTAGATGAAAATGCAGAAAAATGCATTGTATTTTGCACTAGAAATCAAGGAGGTTGGTAGTTATAGAAAAAATAACATTATGTGGGGATAACTGCTTAGAGTGTCCCCGATATTTGGCAAAAACGGAGGAAGAATTAAATCAGGTTGCGGAATTATGGTATCGTATAGGGTGGAGAGATAAAATTGTATCAGCCGTTGAAATTAGCTGTACCGGTTGTTCTTCGCATACACAATGTACATATCAGTTGGTTGAATGTGTAAAAGAGCATGGTGTGGAAAAATGTAATCAATGTTCCAATTTTCCTTGTGAGAAAATTAATCATATGCTGAAGCGTTCTCTTGATTATAAAAAGAAATGTAAAGAGGTATGTTCGAAGGCGGAATATGATATGTTAGAAAAATCCTTTTTTAATAAAGAAGAAAATTTGAAGAAATAATATTATTGTTAAGAAAGGATTTACATGGATTTTAATCAATTGCGAAACTTTGTGTTACAACTACATTTCTAAAGCAGAGCATTTCGTAATTATCTAACATGGATTTGGTAAAAGTAGAAATTTGATATACGGCTTAAAAGGAGTTGAATATGAATGATACACATAAGATTGTTTCGGGAATTACCATAACAGTTTCGGAAAATAGAATATCGGCTGATGAGTTCAATTATTTAACAAGTCAGGTTGGTTGGGGAACAAGGGCGTCTTACATTGTAGAAGAAGCGTTGCAAAACACTGCGCATTCAGTTAGCATCTATGCCGATAATAAAATTATTGGATATGGTCGGCTCATTGGAGATAAAACAATATTTCTGTATATTCAGGATATTATGGTTGTTCCTGAATATCAAGGAAAGAAAATTGGCATTGAAATTATGAATGCGCTTTTAGATAAAATAAATGAATATAAACAGATGAATTCTGATATCAGGACTTATTTAGGAGCGTCCAAAGGAAAAGAACAATTTTATGAAAAGTTTGGATTTAAAACAAGGGCAAGTGCAGACTTGGGTGAGGGGATGATTTTGTTTTAATGAGATTTAGATTATATAATGTTATTTGTTGATTGGGAAAAAAGGAGACCTCTTGCAATGCTTAAAAAATATAAATTTGGCTTTGATACTTGGAGCTTTGTATTATTCTTAATTATCATGCTGCCCAATTTGATTTGGTTTCTTGTTCCCGCACCAAATGACATATTAAGGGCAAGCTCAATTACAAAAATACCTGATATGATTGCTTCGGTTTGTCAGGTATTGATGATTGGTGTACTTTGTACTTTAATAAATCAACAGCGTAAGAAACTAAGTATTACGCCTTGTATTATTACCGTGATAATTTTCTGTTTATTATATTTTGTAAGCTGGATTATTTATTATTTGGGAATAGTAAATATACTTGTCATATTAGGTCTGACGATTCCGCCCTGTCTGGCATTTTTGTTTTGGGCGATAGATAGAAAGAATTTAATAGCGGTTATGTCGGGTTCAATTTTTACAATATGTCATTTGATATATGGGATAGTTAATTTTGTTATTTAATATTTGTGGGTGTGATTGTACATTTGCGAATTTAAAAAGGAGGATTGGTGAATTGGGCGGCAACACAGACTTACTTGCACTTTTCACATGAAAGATAAATAAGAATAGTAAGGCAATTGGATTGAAAGGACAATAGTATGAAAGATAAAATGACTGATATGAGTATCACACAATCTTTTTATAATAATATGGCATCTCAATATGATAAGCTTTTTCTTGATTGGGAGACTACAATGCATGAGCAGGCGGCATTTTTAAGTGAAATTTTCAAACACAACGGATTTGATAATACCTCACGAATTCTTGATTGCGCCTGCGGAATAGGAACACAGGCAATTGGACTTGCTTTGCTTGGTTATAATGTGACAGGGGCTGATATAAGTGACGGAGAAATTGCGGAAGCGAAGAGGCTGGCAGCAGAACGTGAAGCCGGGATTAGGTTTCAACAGGCAGATTTCTGCAACTTGACAAAAACTTTTACAGAACAGTTTGACATTATTATTGCAATGGACAATGCTTTGCCACATATGCTTTCAGAGATTGCATTGGAAAGTGCTGTTAAGAGTATTATAAACCAAATGGAATATGGTGGTATGTTTATTGCAAGTATCAGAGATTATGATATGCTGTTGAACGAAAAGCCAACGTATTCGGCACCTTATATACATAAAACAGATAAGGGGCAGAGAGTTTCGTTCCAAACGTGGGACTGGTATGGGGACAATTACAAATTTACACAGTATATCATAGATGATGAGGGAAAACTGCAAATCAGTAAATTTGACTGTGAATATAGGGCTACCCGAAGAATAGAACTTACAAATTTACTTCTGTCTAACGGTTGTAGGGAAGTTACATGGAAAATGCCAGAGGAAACAGGGTTTTATCAACCTGTCGTAATTGCAAGAAAGTAATGGATTGATATCAGGTAGTATGCATTTTGTGAAAAAAAATAATTATTAATTGTAGATTTTAAGATGCACTGTATATAAGGCATATCTATGATAAAAATATATAAACTTTTTTATGTAAAAGATTAATTAAAATTGAAGGTGTAATTTATGAATTTACCACATTCCAATGACCTTGAAATTAAATATTTAAGTCGATTATTTGATAACACAAGCGAGTGCTATAAATTTTTTTGGTTTCAGGCACTTGTTACCAAAGTTTTGGAAGGAAAAACACAGATAACATATGAAGAGATTATTAATGAGATGATAGCAAGTGCATGGTATATGGTGACAGAATATCATCTGAATTTGGGACCAAAAGACACGCTTGAAAGTTTGGTACACTATTTACAAAAAATATCTAATATAAAGTCGTCAGAAAAAAAGGAACATATAATTAATTACTTAAAGACTTGCACTGATAAAGAGGTAATAAGACGAAAAAGAGTGCTGACAAAAAATGTACCGTATCGTTTGCAGGCTCCATTTATGAATAATGTTAAAGGAAAAGAGTGGAGTATATCAGAAAGTAAGCTGATTGCAAAAATTAATCAGGAACAACGGCTTATGTATTATTTTGAGGCATTAAATGGATTGCAGACAACAATTCGGTTTAGCGAGGAATGGGCTTTATATATACATAAAAATCAGGAAATTATAAAGGGGTGGCTTCAATATAACATGATACTATATATACAGAAGCGTAACCCAAGTGTTCCAGGAATTGCAGATAAGCTGTATCCACCACAAGAACGGAAATTAGAGAAAGTTAAGAAATATTGGAAATTGTTATTATCGATTCAGCCTGTGCACGAAATATATGGTCATATTCAATTGACAGACAAAGATATTTCCATTGACCATTTTGTTCCTTGGTCTTATGTGGCACATGATGAATTTTGGAATCTTCATCCGACAACTCGAAGTATAAATAGCAGTAAGAATAATAGCTTGCCAAATTGGAATATCTATTTTCCACAGTTGGCAAAGTTGGAATTTCTATCATATGAAATGATGTGGAAGTATGATCCTGTACATGGTGAATTTGAAAAATGTGCAAAAGAGCATTTGAATAGTGATGAAATACGAGGGAAAATCTATCGGGAAGGACAGGATTTTATTCATTTTGCGGGTGCGTTGCAAGAGGTGGTTCAGCCAATTTATCAGTCGGCAAAGAATTGTGGGTTTAAAGATTGGATTTACACAGGCACAAGCGAAGTATAAAAGAAATAAATCGAGACATAAGTTATTATGAGGAACATGTAGAAGGCTTTTGCAGGATAATAAGGGATGCGGATTTAAGGAATCTTTACATACAAAACTATTTACGGAGGCAACTATGATACTGGAAACAGAACGATTATATTTGCGGGAAATGAATCAAACTGATTTTAATTCGTTGTGTAACATCCTGCAGGATGAAGAAACGATGTATGCGTACGAAGGTGCTTTCAGCGATAGCGAAGTGCAGGAATGGCTTGACCGACAGATTTCCCGTTATCAAAAATGGGCTTTTGGCTTGTGGGCAGTGATTTTGAAAGAAACCGATGAAATGATAGGTCAGTGCGGACTTACCATGCAGCCGTGGAAAGACACGGAGGTTCTCGAAATAGGATATCTGTTCAATCGTTTATATTGGCATAAGGGGTATGCAACAGAAGCGGCAAAGGCATGCAAAATGTATGCGTTTGAAACATTAAATGCAGATGAAGTCTGCTCCATCATTCGAAATACGAATATTGCTTCTCAAAATGTAGCGATTAGGAATGGGATGGAAAGAAAAGATATTTGGACAAAACACTACAAGGGTGTGGATATGCCACATTATCGTTATGTAATACAGCGTGGAATAAATTAGAAAATGTGAAAGGACAAGTTATGGATATCGCAATTAGGAAATGGACAATAGAGGATGCCGCAGATTTAGCTTGGTTATTGAATAATGAAAATATTCTGAATAATCTGCGTGATGGATTGCCGTATCCATACACGGTAAAGGATGCCGAAGAATATATTAATGCAATGCTCTCGGCAGATAGTGAAAAGACATTTGCCTTTGCAATAACGGTTTGCGATAAAGTAGTTGGCAGCATTGGAGTTTTTCGTTGTGACAATATTCATTTTAGAACGGCTGAAATGGGTTACTATATAGGCGAACCGTATTGGGGAAAAGGTATCGGCACAAATGCTGTAAAGCAAGCTTGTAACTATGTATTTTCCAGTACAGATATTATACGGATTTTTGCGGAGCCATTTGCTTATAATAGTGCGTCTTGTCGAGTCCTTGAAAAAGCAGGGTTTCAATGTGAGGGGCTATTGAGAAAGAATGCAGTTAAAAATGGGGAGATTATAGATATGAAAATGTATTCCCTAATTAAACAAAAAATATAAAGAAATAATTGAATGATTTTTTAAAAGTTGAAAAAGAAAACTAAGGAACATATCACAGGAGGAATTTATTATGGGTGATATTTTATACCGTTATAATAAACAGGTTTATTTTAATATTACGAACAGATGCTGCTGCAATTGTACCTTTTGCATCCGCAATCATCAGGATTATTATGGAGAGGCGGATAATCTTTGGCTTGAAAAGGAACCGTCGGTGGATGAAGTGATTAATGCCATAAAAGGCTTTGATTTTGGAGCTTGTGACGAAGTTGTATTCTGCGGCTATGGGGAACCAACTATGGCATTAGAAACGATGCTGGCAGTCGGCAATTATATGCATGCACATTATCCGTTCCGCATCCGATTAAATACGAATGGTCTGGCTGACTTGATTCATAACCGCTCCACGGCAAAGGAAATATGCAGTGCTGTTGACTGTATTTCCATCAGTCTGAACATGCCGGATGCAAAGTCATACACGGAAGTTGTGCATCCTGCTTACGGAGAAAAAGCATTTGATGCAATGTTACAGTTCGCACAGGATTGTAAAAATTATTTAGGCGATAATGTACGTCTCACTGTTGTTGACGTGATTGGAAAAGAAAATATAGAAAAAAGCAAGGCACTTGCAGAGTCGCTGGGAATCCCATTGTATATACGGGAGTATTCGTAAATAAGGAATTATATGTTGTACACGATTTTAGATAATATTATAATTATAATACTTACACTTGTGAGTTTATTCACTTGCAAATCACCTGAGCTTCTCATAATTCTTGCAGGTCTGCTGATGATATTTGCGACCTATGCGGCTTTTAATGAAGAGAAAAGCTGCAGGGTACTTGTCGTAGAAATTATTTTAATGACATTGTTTGCTGTGCTGTCAGGCGGATTTGCAGGCTTCGTAGTGTTCTTTCTTTTAAAGGAAATCAGGAAATATATTCGGGTTATACTTGGCGTGTGCTTATTTGTCAGTACAACGCTAATGATACATCAAGATACTTCATTTGCAATGTGCATAGTGCAAACATTGCTTTTAATAGTGTCGTTTATGCTTCTGATGCTTGTGTATTACCTGCTGGAACATGTAGAAAAAAGAAAGCTGCGGGAGAGCGAAAAGCTTGTGGCTTCCAACGTCAGTGAAATGCATGAAAAGCAGTTAAATGAGCAGCTTGTCATGCAAAACTTTCTGGCGGAGAAAAATGCAAGGCTGTTGGAGAGAGAAAATATCAGCAGAAATATTCACAATAGTGTGGGACATTCCATAACGGCGGCTATAATGACCTTGGATGCGGCAGATGTTCTTTATGATGTGAAGCCTGAGGAAGCAAGAAAGCGGATGAATGATGCCAACAGCCGTATTCGCGGCAGCTTGGAATCTATCAGGCGGGCTGTTCGTGTTTTGGACGAAGAAAGTACAGAAATATTGGCTGGGGACTTGAAATGTGAGATGGAAACGATTATAAATGAATTTATGATGGATACCGATATTCAAGTGGATTGGGATTTCAGGCAGCTTGCGGATGACATAAAAATATTGCATGACCATGCAGTGTTTCTTACGGGTGCGTTGCAGGAACTTTTGACAAACGGTGTGAAGCATGGACATGCAAATGAGTTTGTTGTATTTCTTTTAGGGGATACCGCCCATATAAGACTGGAAGTTTCAGACAATGGGAACAGTGATTTCGATGTATCAAACAGTAAGGTAAAAATCGAAAATGGATTTGGTATCAGGAAGATTATTTCCTATGTGGAAAAATGTGGTGGAAAAGCAGAATTTGTAAATGATAATGGATTTAAGGGAGCAATTGAGTTGTCTTATTAACAATTCGTCAATTGCAAAACTCGTTTTGTACATACTTCCGTTGTAAAATATAGACAAATCAACACAGGCACGTTTGCACTGCTTGTCGCTCGCAACAGTGCTAAGCTCGAAAATACCTCACTAAGCACTGGTGGCTCCAAAGCACCTGCTTATGATTTTGCTATATTTTACAACTGCTTTTCGATAATATGTCGTTTTGCAATTATCTTTTATTAACAATCAAGAAAAGGAGATAAGATGTATAAGGTATTACTGGTGGATGATGAGAAGCTTCTGCTTGACAGCCTGGAAGTCATATTGTCATTTAATGATATGCAAATAATAGGAAAGGCAAATGACGGAACTGCCGCCATAAACATTTTGGACAGTCTAAATGAAAGCTGTGACATCGCCCTTGTTGACCTCAATATGAAAGGAATGGGCGGCATAGAACTAATCAAGATAATGAAAGAAAAATATCCGAAGATTAAGATTTTAGTGCTGACTACATTTTATGATGACAAAAATATTACGGCAGCAATAGCAGGCGGTGCAGACGGATATCTCTTAAAGGACAGCGGCAAGGATGTAATCCTTCGGGCGGTAAATCAAATAATGGGTGGAATTACGGTATTAGACCCTAAGGTTATGACGAGGCTTGCGGCTTTGATGAATCATAATATGGACAGCCGGCAGAAAGAAAATGAAGGGAAAATACAGGGTGACTTTTCGGCAGGCATGACAGAACGGGAAAAGGAAATATGTTTCCTGATGACTGAGGGACTGACGAACAGGCAAATAGCAGAGCGGTTATATATTTCCGAGGGGACGGTAAAAAATTACATTTCAACTATATATGATAAAACGGGAATTCACGACAGGGTGAAGCTGATTGTGGAACTGAAAGGGTAAACACATTTATGACTGTGGTTATATACATAATATTACCACGGTCACTTTTTTATTGTGGGGAATTGTAATAAGCTATTAAAAATGTAATATCAATAGTCAATTGCGAAATAGCATTTTATCGAAAAGTAGTTGTACAATATTTCGTAATTGACTACCATAATATCAAAACAAGGAGAAGAAAATGAAAAGGAAGCTGTCGGCACTAAAATTTGTCAGAAATAATAAAAAGCAGGTCTGGGTTATGATGGTAGCAATTGCTTTAACATTTATGACAATGTATATTATTAATTTTCTGTTGCTTACCACGTCAGAAAGCTTCAAGGAGCTTTTTTGGGAACAGCCAAAGAAAGTAGCATATGTATCCCTCACTCCTGGCACCATGGGAGTGGACAAGGAGGATTACGCTTCGGGCGAGGAATACAATTTGGCAATTGATACTGCAAGAAACAAAATTATTGAGGATATAAAAAAGCATGAGGGAATTGTGGACGCAACACTTACCCAGACATTATCAGTTGGCTATCAGGGGATAGTTGGGGATGTTGGATATGATTTTCCACTGTTTTCCAAGGAACAAATTCCAGAGTATGTGAATCATATGGAGGCGAGACTCATAGAAGGAAGGATGCCTGAGGGAGATGGGGAAATTCTTGTGGATGAAACCATTTTAAAAAACCAAAAAATGAAAATAGGTGGGTATTTTAATGAACAGAACTTTGGGCAGACATTTAAAGTAGTCGGTGTACTGGAATCGGAATATCTGGTCTGTGTCGGAACACCTATGGGCTATACAAACTCGGGGTGGTACATTGTGGTTTTATGCGATGAGGCAAATTCGGATATGACAAAGCTGCTTTCTGATATTGGGATTATTCCCACAGAAAATGATACGATTTTTGATGCACCTGATTGGGCAGATATGTATAGAACCATGGTGACGGAGCAGATTGATGCTGCATTGTTTGTAATTTTAGTTGTGGTGAGCATATTTTTGGCAATCTCAATCCTTGTCGCATATGTATCATTTATGCGGAGCAGGGTAAATGAATATTGTCTTTATACATCTATTGGCTATGGGAGAAAAGATGTATATGGGATGATAATGCGGGAGATATTTATTATCTTCGGAATCAGCATCATAATTGGGGCTGCAATCGCTGTCGTAGTCATGATTTGCTTTGGAACATTTCTTTTGGAGCCATTGGGGCTTATTTATAAATATTTTTATCCGAATCATCTGCTTCGGATATTGGCAGCATTTGCTGCAATTATAGGACTTTTGCAGATACCGGTATCAGTAACGATTGGCAATATAAAAACCATAGACATGATAGAAGAGTAGGAGGAAAGTATGTTTGAAATAAAAAATGTAAGTATGATATATGACATGGATTCGGATGAAAAAATGTATGCCTTAAATGGGTTTGACTTAATACTGCCCGATAAAGGCATGGTAGGGATAATCGGACCATCAGGCAGCGGAAAAAGTACGCTCATGTACTGCATGTCCACACTTAAGAAGCCTACGGAGGGAACGATTATTTATAACGGACAGGAGATAACAACACTTTCTGACAGGCAGAGGGAAATCCTGCGTAAGAATGAATTTGGCTTTGTATTTCAGAAGCATTATCTGGTGCCGTACATGACCGCAATGGATAATGTGGTTGTTGCAGGAATAAGCAATGATAAGGAAATAAAGGATAAGGCGGCAGAAATTCTTTTGGCACTGGGACTGAAGGAACGGGATTTTAACAAGCGTCCGTCTAAGCTTTCAGGAGGGCAATGCCAGAGAACTGCAATTGCCAGGGCAATCATAAATAATCCAAAGGTTATTTTTGCAGATGAACCCACAGCATCGCTTGACCACGAAAATGCATTTAATGTTATGAAGATTTTAAAGAGGTACTCGGAGGACAGACTGGTGATTGTAGTAACCCATGACAGGTCTATCCTGTCAGATGTAGATATCACGGTGGAAATGTGGGATGGAAAACTGAGCAGCAAAAGTCAGGAAAGGAAAAAAGATGAAGAATAAAAATCCGTTTTCAGCACTTTATTATATGAGAGAAAATAAGGGAAGGGCGGTGCTGTGCATTTTTATGATGTTTTTGGCAAGCCTTATGTTCCTTGCAGGTAATTATATTTATTCGGTACCATATACCTTTGAAAAGGGATTTGAGTATTCAGATAAGCTGGTAAAAATTAACATGCAAAGCACTGATGAGGAGTTTAAGGATTTTTTTGATTTTGTAGAAATTGTAAAGAAAGATGATAAACTGGATATGGTTATGTCATCTGCACTTGGATTTTCAACCATGCGGCATGGAACCGTGCTTAATCTTGATATGAGCGAGCCTGCTTATGTATTCAATTCTGTTTCCGATATGAAAAAGGTATTTAACCATCTGGGAATAGAGGGGGATTTTTCGGACTGTAAGCATAAGAGTATAATTATAAGTCAGGATTTTGCAAATAATAAGGGAATTAAATTGGGGGACGTGGTTGATAAAAGTTTTGATGAAGATTTGGGTGATTCCTATACTGTGGATGCGATTATAAATGATGGGAGCTTTTGTACATTTTACCTCTACGAGGATGACAGTAATCTGGGGCGTATGTATATCTTCAGTGATACGATGGAGGGAACGGAATTGTATGACTATGTGAAGAAGCTGGCAGGAGATAAAAAGGTTCAGATTGCAGAAACTATGAGAACTAGGGTTACGCAGCAATTAGAAATGTTTGATGTTCTTTTTTACGTCATTGATATTATTATAGCGGTTGTCCTTGCAGTTACAGTCAATTCTGTTGCCACAGGGCAATATCTGAAAAGAACCTATGAATTTGGTGTCTATAAAGCACTTGGAAGAAGTAAAAAAGAAGTGAAGAAAAAGGTTGCGGCGGAGGTAATTGCCATGAATGTGATTGCCTGTACAATAGGATTTATGGTCATTTTTACATTTACATATCTGATGAATGAGCTGGTATACCAGCCGAACGGACTACATCTTGTGTATTTTTCAAAGCTGGGACTGATAGGGTTTGTGATATGTGAGCTTCTTATTCTAGTTCCTGTAATATGGTCGAAGGGGAGACTGATGAGTAAGGCGGATGTCACGGAGTTTTAGGGACAGTATCCCATTGATAATTGCAAAACTTTTCAGTATAATATAAAAAAATTTGCAAGGAGACATTAGCATGAAGGCAGCAGTCATTTTTCCGGGAATCGGATATCATACAGGTAAACCGCTTTTGTATTATGGAAAGAAGCTGGCAAAGGAGCTTGGTTACCATATAATTGAAGTGAATTATACAGGATTTCCCAAGGATGTCAAAGGAAATGAGGAGAAAATGAAGCAATCTTTTGAAATTGCGAGACAACAGGCAGAGGAGATGCTTTGTGATGTCAATTTTAAAGAGTATGAAAGTGTTTTATTTATCTCAAAGAGCATTGGAACCGTTGTGGCGGCTGCTTATGATAATGACCATGCGGTAGGTGCCAAGCACATTTATTTTACACCTGTACCGCAGACCTTTTCTTTTGTCAAGGAAGAAAGTGGTATTGTATTGCATGGATTAAATGACCCGTGGTGCGAAACTGCTGTTGTGGAGGAAAGCTGCCAAAGACTGCATCTTGACTTAAAAACCTTCGAGGGTGCAAATCATTCGTTAGAAACGGGTAGTTGCTTAAAGGATTTGGAAATTATGGGCGAAGTTTGTAAGTGTGTAGAAATGAAAATGTCTGGTAAAAATAATTTTAGTCCTTCGCCATAAGGCGGAGGATTTTTTCAATGGCAATGAAAGGACAATATTTTATGAAAATAAAACGTAGTTTTTATAATCGGGATACCTTAGTAGTATCAGAGGAGTTATTAGGAAAAACATTAGTTCATGTTACGGAGGAAGGTGTTACAAAAGGGAAAATCGTGGAGGTGGAAGCTTATATAGGACCGAACGATAAAGCGGCACATTCATATGGTAACCGAAATTCCTCAAGGACAAAAATTCAATATGGCGAGGGCGGGTATGCATATGTATATTTAATATATGGAATGTATAATTGCATGAACATTGTTACCAACAAGAAGGATATGCCGGAAGCTGTGCTTATCAGGGCAGTTGAGCCACTTGAGGGTATTGAACTGATGAAAAAGAGGAGAAAAACGGATAACATAAAAAAGCTGTGTAATGGTCCGGGAAAGCTTTGTCAGGCAATGGGGATAACGAAAGAAAATTACGGTGATGATTTGTGTGGTGAGCTGTTATATTTGGAAGAAGGAATCGTTGTACCAAAGAAACAGATTTTAAAAACAAAGCGGATTAATATTGATTATGCAGAGGAAGCAAAGGACTACTTGTGGAGATTTTCTATTAAGGGTAATTCATATGTATCGAAGTAAGATATGATTTGGTGCGTAAATAAATGTCACTTGTCATACAGGTGGGGTATAAGCAGTGCAGTTTGTAAATAAATCTCCATCAATTTTGGTGGGGATTTTCCATATATAAAAATCCAATTGAAAAGCTTATTGCATTGCGTTAATATTTTCTTGGGAGTACCAAGATGGTAGGTGGTTAGCCCTCTTCGGAGGGACTGTGACCCTCCGTTTACATAGAAACCCGCAAGGGAATCTGGGAAAGGAGGGCTAAGCCAATGGATATTTTAGGACTTATTGCAGTGTTGAGCTTTGGCTTAACCTGCTTTGGAATTAGGATACTCTATCGGTAAGGATAGTAACAAAACGCACAAATAGCCGCCCGGACCTGTGATATGCACCTTGTCAAGTAGACAGAAGAAATATCTAAAATTTAATGTAGA
>CANTEG010000028.1 GCA_947652735.1 uncultured Lachnospiraceae bacterium
ATATTCCAAGGCAGTAATCGATGTGCCAAACAGTAAAAAGGCGGCATATAAAAAGCTTTTCAAAGCCAAGGGTGCCGGTAAGAATGTCAAGTATAAATAAAAATAATGGGTGGTTATGAAAAACAATGCTTTTCAAGAAGACTACCATGCGCGTATTAAAATTGCAAAATCTTTTTATGGATAATCTTTTTATGTCTAAATTGAAGGAAGCTCAAATATATTATATAGTATATCTATTGCTTTAGAATATTTTAAAGCTGTGGTGGACTGCTACATTTTTTAAACATTTATCATATGTCAGCATATAATAGAGTATCGTGAGGGGGTTTTGCTTTGATAGGAAATAATGCTTGTGTTATCGGCGATGACAAAAGGATGGATTTTGTTGCACAACGTCTATATGATGTGGGATACGAGGTGACGAGACATATTGAGGCGAGTAATGCAGACTCAATCATAGTGCTTCCTCCGCCTGTCGACGAGGCGGTAACGAAACAGGTTATACCATATTTGATGCATGGACAGAGACTTTATGGCGGAATGCTTTCCAACCGAATCATTCATGAATGCGAATTGCGGGAAATAAAGGCAGTTGATTATCTTAAACTTGACTGGCTGACTGCCCAAAATGCTGTGCTTACGGCAAAGGGTATTATCAGGCAGGCAATCGCAAAGTCGGCAGTGCCTGAGGGAAGCCATTGTCTTGTAATCGGATATGGGTATTGCGGAAAGGCTATAGCAAAGGAACTGACAGATATTAATGCTTCAGTTGATGTTATGGTGAGACGTAAAAGCTTATATGATGAAATAACAGATGCAGGATATGGTTATGTTGATATCAATGACTATGACAAGGCATCTATGGATAAATATAGCTACCTGTTTAACACCGTGCCTGCAATGGTAGTAGACAGCGGGCTGATAAGCAGATTGTCACACAATGTTATGATATTTGATATAGCATCGGCTCCTGGCGGAACGGATTTTGAATATTGTAATGAACGTGGAATATTTGCAATGCTTTCTCTTGGTATTCCGGGGAAGGAATATCCTAAGGAGGCAGGGCAGATTATAGCACAGACAGTATTAAACGACCTATCTCAAAGCTAAGTTACCTTATCGGTTAATTACAATGGTGTGAGGTATAAAAAATGAAATTATCAGGGTGCAATGTCGGATTCGGAATAACAGGTTCCTTTTGTACTTTTGATAAAATTAAAACACAAATAAAAGTTCTTAAGGATGAGGGTGCAAACGTAATTCCTGTATACTCGTACAATGCATATAATTTGGATAACAGATTTACCGAGGCAGCAAAATTTGTGAAAGATATACATGATATTACGAATACGGAGGATATTCATTCTATTCAGCAGGCAGAGCCTGTAGGCCCAAAGGGGCTTTTTGATATTATGATTATAGCTCCATGCACAGGAAACACAGCGGCTAAGCTTTGTAACGGAATTGTAGACACACCTGTACTCATGGCGGCGAAAGCCCATATGAGAAATGAAAGACCTCTTGTGATAAGCATTTCTACAAACGATGCATTAGGGATTAATTTTAAAAGCATAGGAAATCTTATGGTTATGAAAAATATTTTCTTTGTTCCGTTTGGTCAGGATGACTATGTAAAGAAGCCTAATTCTATGGTGGCTGATGTTACAAAAATAGTGGATACCCTCGAAGCAGCACTTGAGGGAAAGCAGCTTCAGCCGGTTATAATTTGATATAAAGGGGAGGCGGTTCATAACACCCCACGCTCCCATGAAAGGAATATCCTTGGGTATTTGGTACTGTTCAAGTATGGCTGCCTTGGGATGTTCCTTTTTTGTTGTCGATTAATATCTCGAATAACGAAACACTCGACAGACGAAAACCTGTGTGGTAATTTAATTCTAGGAGGGCATTATGTCGGAAAAAAATACATTTTATAAGGGTTACGTTGAACTGCTTGTATTAAAATTTTTGAGTGACAGTGATTATTACGGATTATAAAGTGCAGACTGGCGAACGAATGGTTAAGGTATTTTATCATATAGAAAATTCGGGGAGAGAGCGGTTAGAGAAATTAGTTAGGGATTACCGCGAGTTGACCATAATAATGAATCATATTATAGATTGTTAAAATGAAAAAAAGGAGTGACCATATTATGAACAATAGGGCTGTGAAAAAATATATTTGGACGATAAAAAAAGTGTTACCCTTTGTTTATAACAACAGAAAACGTATTATAAATAATATAAAAAGTGATATAGCAGAATATGCAAAAGAAAATGAAAGTTGTACCTACGAGGAGTTGGTTGATGCATTTGGCAGCCCCGAAGATATTGTCAATGAATATATGTCGGAAACAATAAGCAAGAGGGAAATTTGTTTATGTCTTATAATTATACTGGTATGCGGAGATTGTAGTAACATATTGGCTTCCGATATGAATGAGATGCAGAAGCAAATTGCAGGTATGACTTAAAATATGGCATACCTGCAATTCTTGCGTTTATGTGCTTCATACAAGCTGTCTTTGTAATGACAATGCAAGTATTAAATTCTATACGGAAAGTGTATATTTCCGCATCCAGTAATCAATCTGAAGAAGATATGCAAGCATCTGCGGACCTGCCATAAGCTGACCATACCAAGGCTTGCCGTATTCCTTCGGACTGTCTATAAACCTGTTTACGGCAGGTATGTTTAGATAGCTTCGGATTGGGGACGCAGTATCATTGATAACTTCTTTCAAACGTTTACAAAGCAGCTCCTCGTACTTTGGATGATACGTTTTAGGGTAAGGATTTTTCGGTCTGTTCATAACAGCATCTGGAAGATACTTTACTGCTGCGTGACGGAGAAGGCTCTTTGGAACACCGTCCTCACACTTGATTTCCCACGGAATGTTATAAACATATGATATAAGCCTTGGGTCTGCAAACGGTACTCTGGCTTCAAGGCCGCTGTGCATGGATGTTCTGTCCATTCTGTCAAGCAGCGTCTGCATAAACCATCTGATATTCAAGTAAGTGATTTTTCTTATGTGCTTGTTAATTTCTGAATCGGAAGGAAGCATATCTATTTCAGAAACCGTTTTGTTGTAGGCGGTTTGGACATACTTTTCCATTTGAAGTGCTGCGGCAAATTCAGGATTTAACAGTGACTTTCTGAAGCTTAAGTCACTCATCCACGGAAAGTTGTTTGAATAAAGCATTTCCTTTCTGTGAAACCATGGATAGCCGCCAAATATTTCATCGGCACATTCCCCTGTAAGCGCTACCTTATGATGTTTGGCAACCTGACTGCAAAAATATAAAAGAGAGGAGTCGACGTCCGCCATTGTCGGGAGACATCTGGAGTCTACAGACGGATACAGTAAATCGGCAAGCTCCTCGTATTTACATGTGAGGTAAACGTGATTTGTTCCGAGATAATCCTTCATGATGTCTACATATGGGGCATCCTGTGTAGGCTGGAAGCTGTTTGACTGAAAATGAATATCATTTTCCGCATAGTCAAAGGAGTAGGTGTCAAGTGGAATGTTGTCCTTCATGTTTTTGGCACATATGGATGTTACGAGGGACGAGTCGATTCCCCCTGACAAAAATGTACATATCGGAACGTCTGATATCATTTGCATCCGGATACTGTCCTCAATCAGGTATGTTGTCTTTTCGATTGTATCCTTGTAAGAATCTGTGTGTGGCATTGACTCCAAGCGGAAATACATACGCTTGTGTGTACCGTTTTTTGAATAACACAAAAATTCACCGGGCAGAACCTCATTTATGCCCATAAACACACCATGACCGTAGCTCTTTGCAGGACCTACGGTAAATATTTCATTAAAGCCACTTATATCAATGCGTGGCTTGACCCGTGGATACTCAAAAAGTGTATCGATTCTTGATGCAAAAACAACCGTATTTTCTACATGCGTGTAATAAAGAGGTTTGATGCCAAACTGGTCCCTGAAAAGGTACAGTGAATTTTCCGTTTCATCGTATATTGCAATTGCAAAAATGCCAAGCAGCTTGGTAACAAACATAGGTCCCCAGTGAATAAAGGCATTTCCGATTACCTCTGTATCTGAGCGTGTTTCAAAGTGATAGCCAAAGGCTCTCAGTTCTTTTTTGATTTCGGGATAATTGTATATTTCACCATTAAAAATAACGTGATAGCTTCTGTTGTCCTTTACGACCTTCATAGGCTGGCGTCCCGTATCAAGGTCTATGATAGACAGTCGTGTATGGGCAAGGCAGCAGGAGTTTACAATAGAGTAGCCCTGGTCATCAGGTCCGCGCCGTTTCATGGTTTTTATCATATTGTTCAGTATATTAAAATTATTCTTGGGATTATCTGAATAATTGGTTTTCGGATTAAAATAACCTGCAATTCCACACATAATATTACCTGTGTCCTTAAATTTCACTTGTGATATTATATGCAAATTTCCATATTATTTGCGTAAACCGAATGAAGTGTGAATACATAAATGCACTAGAAGGATAGTATAATATAGTAATATTGATATTAGGTATACACATTTTTGTGTTGTGATTTTGTTTTATGAAAAAAATTATCTGCTTCTTGATGCTTATGATAATGATAATTGTTGAGATACCGGCAGCAGGTGTTTTGGCTGAGGAAAAAAAGAAGGATGATGTAACGATTGAATCTAAGTCCGCTATTTTAATGGAGGCGTCCACAGGACAGATATTATATGAGAAAAATGCGGACGAACCGTTACGGCCTGCTTCCGTTACAAAGGTTATGACACTGCTTCTTATTTTTCAGGAGATTTCAGAGGGAAGCATGACGTATGATGATATTGTTACGGTGTCGGAGCATGCTGCATCCATGGGAGGTTCCCAGTGCTTTTTTGAGGAGGGGGAACAGCAGACGGTAGGAGATATGATAAAATGTATTGAGGTGGCATCTGGAAATGATGCGGCAACAGCTATGGCTGAGCATATAGCAGGTACCGAGGATGCATTCGTCAATATGATGAATGATAAGGCGGCAGAGCTTGGAATGAAAAATACGCATTTTGTAAACTGCTGTGGGCTTGAGGCGGAAGGACATTTAACAACCGCAAGAGATATTGCCATTATGTCAAGGGAGCTTACGGTGAAGTATCCCGATATATTCAACTATTCAACCATATGGATGGACTCTATCATACATAAAACAAGACGTGGGGAAAGTAAATTTGACCTTGCAAATACAAATAAATTTTTAAGAACCTACACAGGCGCAACAGGACTAAAAACAGGGTATACGTCACAGGCGAAATACTGTATGTCAGCTACTGCCAGCAGAAACGGAATTAATCTTATTTCCGTAATTATGGGGGCTGAGACAAAGGAAAAGAGAAACAGTGAGGCAGGGAAGCTTTTAGATTACGGATTTGCAAAGTGCAGTGTGTACTGCGACACGGAGGGGCTTCCTTCCGATGTGGAATTTCCTGTAAAGCTTGGCAGCAGTAAAAATGTAACGCCTAGGGAGATAGAGGATGTACAGCTTGTTATTGTTGACGGGGCAACTGATTCCATTGAAAAAAACATTATTGTGAGAGAGGATATCTGTGCACCCGTAAAGGAGGGTGATACAATCGGAATGATTCAATATAAGTCAGGAGAAAAGGTAGTTGGGGAGGTTCTCATTTATGCTGCCGATGATGTACCAAAAAGCTCCTATAAATTTTGCTTCAAAAAAATGTGCAGAAAATTATTTCTTTTATCTGAGTAATAGGGTATATTTAATGGGATAACTATTTTTAACAAAAGGAAAGAGTAAAAACAATGGAAGAACAATTTAAGAAAGAGATAGAAAAGAGAAGGACATTTGCCATTATTTCCCACCCTGATGCGGGAAAGACTACACTGACGGAGAAGCTTTTGCTCTACGGAGGAGCAATCAATACCGCAGGTTCGGTCAAGGGAAAGGCAAATTCAAAGTATGCGGTTTCGGACTGGATGCAGATAGAAAAGGAAAGAGGTATATCCGTAACTTCGTCGGTGCTACAGTTTAACTATAACGGTTACTGCATTAATATATTGGATACACCAGGACATCAGGACTTTTCGGAGGATACCTACAGGACGCTTATGGCTGCTGATTCCGCAGTCATGGTTATAGATGGTTCCAAAGGTGTTGAGGCACAGACAATCAAGCTCTTTAAGGTATGTGTTATGAGACACATCCCAATATTTACGTTTATCAACAAAATGGATTTGGAGGCGAGAGACTCCTTTGAGCTTTTGGATGAAATAGAAAATGTGCTTGGCATAAGAACATGCCCAATCAACTGGCCAATCGGTGCAGGAAAAAGATTTAAGGGTGTGTATGACAGGGACACGAAAAAGGTATCCATGTTTAAGGCGGTATCTGTAGGCGGAGCAAAAAGTGCAGCGGAGACAGACTACGATGTAAGTGACCCTGCCCTTAAGGATGAGGTTGGGGATGAGCTTTACAACAAGCTTATGGATGAGATAGAGCTTTTGGATGGGGCGAGTGATGAGTTTGACAGGGAGCTTGTTGATAAGGGAGAGCTGTCACCTGTATTTTTTGGCTCTGCACTTACTACATTTGGTGTGGAAACATTTCTTGAAAACTTCCTTAATATGACACGCTCACCTTTGCCGAGAATGTCTGACGAGGGGATGATTTCACCTATATCAGATACATTTTCAGGGTTTATTTTTAAGATACAGGCAAATATGAATAAGGCGCACCATGACAGAATTGCCTTTATGAGAATTTGTTCAGGAAAGTTTGATGCGTCGAAGGAAGTGTATCACGTTCAAAGCGGAAGAAAGATGAGACTATCACAGCCTCAGCAGATTATGGCACAGGACAGAAAGGTAATAGAGGAAGCATATGCGGGCGATGTTATCGGAGTATTTGATCCGGGGATTTTTTCTATCGGTGATACCCTTTGTTCTCCAGGGAAAAAGTTTGCATATGAAGGGATACCGACCTTTGCACCTGAACATTTTTGCAGACTTGTCCACATGGACTCCATGAAACGAAAGCAGTTTATGAAGGGAGTTACCCAGCTTGCACAGGAGGGGGCAATCCAGATGTTTCAGGATTATACACTCGGTATGTCGGAAATTATAGTCGGTGTTGTGGGAACCTTGCAGTTTGATGTACTTAAGTACAGACTGGAAAATGAGTATGGATGTGAGATACGGCTGGAACCGCTCCCGTATAATTATATAAGATGGGTGAAGGATAAAACAACTGACCTTAACAAAATAAGCAGAATCAGCGATTGTAAACGGGTTAAGGACATGAGGGATAATCCTTTGCTGTTATTTGCAAATGAATGGTCAATCAGACTTTTATTAGAGCATAATGAGGGGCTTATTCTTGAGGAATTTGGCAGGAATTAATCAGTAATATTATTGCAAATGCGTTGTTAAAATGGTAATATAGCTATTGGGTTGTTGTTTTATTCATTTAAGAAATGAACAAATAATGTGAGGGAATGTTTTATGATACTTATTGATACACAAAAGGAAGAGTTTAGTAAGTTAAAAGACATAAGAATATTTGGCAAGGAAGAGGACGGGGAAAAATTCTATAAGGACTTTCTTGTAATTGGTTTGGGAGGAGTCGGAGGAAAGGTTGTAGCAAGCCTTAAGGGACGACTGATGAACGAGATAACGCCTGAAGATAACATAAGCTTTCTTCTGATTGATTCTGATATACCCGCTATGGAGGCAACAATTGAGGATAGCAAGGAGGGCGTTGGATTAAATGCACTTGAGGTTATGAGTATATACAGACCAAACCTTGAGAACATACTTGAAAACGGTATAAAAAATAATCCGGTACACCCAAAGCTTGCAAGCTGGATGTCTGAGGATTTTCCTGAACTTAGAATCGGTGAAAATGGAGCTGAGGGTAACAGACAAATCGGACGTCTTATGTTTTCAAATGCATATGAGGATATGCGGATATTATTGTTTGAGCGTATTGAGGAGTTATACGAAAAATCCCAAACAGGCAAGCTTGACGTGCTGATTGTTTCCAGTGTGGCAGGCGGAACAGGAAGCGGAATACTTGCGGACGTAACGTACAATATCAAGGCATTGGCAAGAGTGAGAAAATGGACCAATTTCAGAATCGGTTCCTGTCTGCTTATGCCAGATGTTTTGTTTGGCAATCTTAAGATAAGACAGGACAGTGAGAAGGTGGCACTTTTAAATGCAAACGGATGTGCAACCTTAAAGGAGATAGATTACTTTATGCATCTTGCCGAAAAGGGGGAGGCATATACATTTGAGAGCACAACGCACAGGCTCAGCATGAAAGACAACATATTTGATTCCTGTATGCTTGTGTCAGGAAAGCAGGACGAGCAGGGATATCTTCCAGAGGAAAGCATATATAGTGATGTTGCAGGCTTTTTGTGTAAGCTTGCAAGCAACAAGTATATAGGAGCAAATGACGAGTCGGGAGAGAGAAAGCTTCTTCGTGACGTATTCCTTGAGAATGATAAAAGAGGAAAGTACAAGGTTATAAGCTCAACAGATTACGCAATTCCTGTAAGGGAAATGGAGAATGTCTGTGAACATCAGGTGTTTAAGGAGAGCTTCAAGAAGCTGTATGAATCTCCGATGAGTGACAAACATATCACCGAGGATATTGAAATGCTTTTTGGAGACCTCAAGGTATTTCTTGAGGGAAAAGCCGGTGATGAGATAAACTTGAATATAGCAGGTATTATCAAGATGGGACAGTTTGAGAAGCCTGTATATAAAATGATTAAAAAGGGACAGGACAATCTCAGATTTTACATGGGAAACAGCTTGTCAAAATTTAAGGATGACGTTCCTATAACAGTAAAGTCATTAAAGAACAGGCTTCGCTCATATCTTGATGAATTTATTGAAAGGTGCATGAAAAAGTATGGACCGTTTGCAGTTATTGAGATTATAGGTTCAGCAGGAACAGGGCAGGGCGATAAGGATAGAAATCTTATTGCGGAAATCCAAAAGCTTTCTGCACTTCATGCAAGCTATAAACACGAATGCGAATATACAAGAATCATAGAATCTATAAGGGATATGGTATCTAAACGGTTCTTTACATTCCCGGCAGCAAAGAGGGAAACCGAAAACGGTTACTATGATGCATGTGTAAAGGAAACTCTGGCAAAAGAGAGAAGTGTTCTCATTGATGAGATGGATAAGCAGGATGTTTTCGGGGACATGATAAGAATTTTAAGGCAGAAGGCAGAGTCTTTGGGAGACATATATGCACAGTTTGGTGAGGACCTTAAAAATGCGGTAGAGGATTTGAATACGGCAGGGTCGGGACGTGTCAAACAAATACTCAGAAATTCTCTGCACCATAGGTTTTTACCGTCTGATTATGTCACGGAAGGCAGGATAGACGAGCTTAAGGACGGTATGATTAAGCTTATGGTTGACAATGAAACCAATATTGATAATGGCAGAATTGTCATGGTAAAGCCTGAGATGGAGAAACTCTATAATAACTTGCTTATCGGAATCGGTACATTTGCTCCAGAGAAGCTTTTGACCGTGGGATATTCAGAAAAAAAACCAACGCTTCAGGAGCTTAACGTCATGTTTGTATCATCAAGCAATGAGAAACGTGACGAGGTAATGAACAGTGTTGCACTGGATTTTGCACAGGCAATAAAAGAGGGCGATAAGCTGTGTGTTTTGAATGACATGTACAAAGAAAGGGCAGTGGAAACAAAGTATATTTCACTTCCTAAGGCGGCACCGAATTTCAGTAAGGCGGTAAAAAATATTTTAACTGCTGAGCCGTACAATGAGCCTGAGGATTCCATAACCACAAATTCAGGTGAGTTTGAGATATCAATTGATGAAATTATTGTGGGAGTAACCCTTGATATGCTTGAATGTGTCGACGATATGCAATCAGCATATAACATGGTGGACTCTTACAAGGGACTTCATATTGATGAAGTTGAAAAGGATATGAGAAATTATCCAAACATAAAATAACAAGTAACAAATTTAAATGTAAAATTAAAATAAAAGGGCTGTTGCATTAAAAAATTATGCCACAGCCCTCTTTATGTAAAATGTGTTAAGTTTTTATGAAAACTTGACATGTAGTATGTCTGGTGGCAAAGCTGCCGAGACCTGTCAGCCCATTTGCTGAAAGCAAATTTTGAATGGGATGATGTTCAACATGATAGGAGGATTATTATGGATATGGTTAAGAATTCGGATTATGCATTTGTTGACGGTTCGTACAACAATCAGACAGGTGTATATGGATATGGAGGCTTTGTTGTTGCGCTAGGTGAAAAGCATGTGATTTCAGGTTCGGGAAGTGAGCCGGAGATGGCAAGCATGCACAATGTTGCGGGGGAAGTTTTAGGCAGCATGGAGGCAATAAAAAAGGCAATGGAGCTTGGTGTTAAAGAGCTTGATATATACTATGACTACATGGGAATTGAAATGTGGGCAACGGGAGCATGGAAACGAAATAAAAAGGGTACAATTGCGTATTATGATTTTATCAGAAGTGTGGAAGGTAAAATAAAGCTGAATTTCATCAAGGTAAAAGGCCATTCAGGTATTTTGGGAAATGAGGAGGCGGACAAGCTTGCAAAAAAGGCGGCAGGAATAAACTGAAAACCAAATTTACATACCATAAATTCGAGATGATAATACGACGTCATATAGTCTTAAAAACCACGTAAAATAAAGGGTTTCAGGGCTTTGGCTGCCTTGACATTTTTTTGACCACATGATAGAATTAGTCAAATAATGCCTTATTTTTACAAGACAGGAAAGAAAAGGTGAGTTGAAAATGAAGTTAAGTGTCAATAAGCTGTTTAAAAAAAATGTTAAGCAGGAAAACGGTGAATATGACAATGTTGCAACTGAACAAAAACAGGATGAAAAGATTACGTTAAAAGAAAAAAACGAAAACTCCTCCGATGAGACATTGGAGTGTCCGAAGTGTAAGCAGATATTTAACAAGAAAGATGTAAAAGAAAATATGAATGTCTGTATGGCATGCGGATATCATTATGTTGTCTCGGCTGACAGAAGAATAAAGCTTTTAGTCGACCAGGGCAGCTTCAGACCACTGAAATGCAAGGTGGCATTTTCAAATCCATTAAGTTATCCAGATTACGAAGAAAAAATAAAATCACTTCAGGAGAAGACTGGGCTTGAGGAAGCAGCATATACAGGTGTAGGCAAAATTGATGGCTACGAGACTGTAATAGCTGTTTTGAGCAGTAAATTTCTCATGGGAAGCATGGGCATGGCAGTCGGTGAAAAGATTACAAATGCTTTTGAGTATGCTGACAGAAAAAAGCTTCCTATTATTGTCTTTGCTGCAAGCGGAGGTGCAAGAATGCAGGAGGGAATTGTATCCCTGATGCAGATGGCAAAGACAAGTGCTGCCGTTGAAAAATTCAGTACAAACGGAGGTCTTTATATATCGGTACTTACACACCCGACTACAGGAGGTGTCTCAGCCAGCTTTGCGATGCTTGGAGATATCACGCTCGCTGAACCGGGAGCACTCATCGGTTTTGCAGGACCGAGGGTTATAGAGCAGACTATAGGTCAAAAGCTTCCAGAGGGCTTCCAAAGGTCGGAGTTCCAGCAGGAGCATGGCTTTGTTGACCAGATAGTTTCAAGAGATAAGATGAGGGACACGCTGGCACACATTCTTAGACTTCACTGTAAGAGAGGTAAGTAAATATGGTAAAAGAGATTGATGAGAGAATAATCCAAATTGATAAAGAAATAGAAGATATAATGTCGCAGGAGTGCAAGGATGAAGCGAAAATGTATGTCCTGAAAAGAGAGAGACATGACCTTATCAAGATGTGTAAAAATCTTGAACCACATGATAAGGTGTACCTTGCCAGACACAAAAAAAGACCAAAGGTCACAGAGTATATTGATGCCGTATTCGAGGATTTCTTTGAGCAAAAGGGAGATGCACTGGGAAAAGAGGACGGAAGTATATTTGGCGGAATCGCACTGTACAAAGGGCTTCCTGTAACTGTGCTTGGTCATAGAAAAGGAAATGACTTAAATGAGAATTTAAAGTGCAACTTTGGTATGCCGGGACCTGAGGGCTACCGTAAGGCACTAAGACTTATGGATCAGGCTGAGAAGTTTGGAAGACCAATTATAACATTTATTGATACTCCTGGAGCATATCCGGGGATTGAGGCTGAAAATAACGGACAGGCAAGAGCAATTGCAGTTAACCTTGCCAAAATGAGTGCACTTCGTGTTCCTGTCATTGCTATTGTAACAGGCGAGGGAAGCAGCGGCGGAGCTCTTGCAATCGGAGTTGCAAACAGTGTACTTATGCTTGAAAATGCCGTGTATTCAATTTTGTCACCTGAGGGCTATGCAAGCATACTTTGGAAGGATTCGGCAAGAAGCAACGAAGCCTGTAGCATGATGCGGCTGACTGCACAGGATTTAAAGGAATTTAACGTAATTGATGAAATCGTTCCTGAGCCGATAGGCGGGGCACATTTAAATCCGAAGGCAGTATTTAAGATGGTTGATAAATACTTAGCCAGAGAGCTTGAAAAATACAGTAAAATGAGTCCTGATGATTTGAGCAGGCACAGATATAAAAAGTTCAGGACAATTGACCAGAAATATCTCAATATAATTTAGATATGGGGTTCGGGAGAACAGAGAGGAAGGCTATGTTAGTAAAAGACGGATTACGAATCGTGGCAACGGGGCATTATGTGCCTGATAAGGTTGTCACAAATGATGATTTAAGTAAGATTGTGGATACAAATGATGAGTGGATATCCTCAAGAACGGGAATCAGAAGAAGACATTTTGTAGAGGATGAGTCAAACCTCGATTTGGCACTGAATGCTGCAAGGCTTGCGCTTGAAAAGTCAGGCATTGACAAAGAGGAACTTGGAGTGTGTATTATTGCAACGGTTAAGCCGGACAATCTGACACCATCAATGGCATGTCTTGTTCAGGCAAAGCTTGGTTTGCCTGAAAACATACCATGCTTTGATATCAATGCGGCATGTTCTGGTTTTATGTATGCCATGCAGATAGCAAGGGGACTTTTAATGAACAGTGACAGAAAGTACGGACTTGTTGTGGGAAGTGAGACCCTCTCTAGAATGCTTGACATGACAGACAGAGGAACCTGTGTCCTTTTTGGGGACGGGGCAGGTGCGGCAATTATTGAGCTGACAGAAGAAAACAAGTTTTTCAGTGTTTTAGGCTCAAGGGGAAATGACGAAGTTCTTGTATGTCCCAATAAAAATAATGAGGCACGATATGTAAGCATGATAGGCAGTGATGTTTTTAAGTTTGCGGTCAGCACGGTACCAAAGGCAATCAATGAGCTTTTGGACAAGGCAGGAGTTACGGCAGATGACATTGATTACTTTATCTGTCATCAGGCAAATTACAGAATAATAGAATCGGTTGCAAAAAAATGCAAACAGCCGATTGACAAATTTTATGTCAATCTTGACGAGTATGGTAATACCTCGTCAGCAAGTATTCCGATTGCAATGGACGAAATGAACGAAAAGGGATTACTGAAGCCGGGAATGAAAATTATATGTGTCGGCTTCGGAGCAGGACTCACCTGGGGTGGTGCATACCTTGAGTGGTAGAATGCCTTTGACTACGTGTTTCGTATCAAAATAAAAATACATAAAAACAAGGAGTACATATATGAAATTAAATGAGTTTTTGGGTATTAAGTATCCTATTATTCAGGGCGGTATGGCAAATATAGCAACAGGAGAGTTTGCGGCTGCGGTTTCAAATGCAGGAGGACTTGGACTGATTGCTTCAGGCGGCTTTGATGCTGAGAGGATACGTGAGGAAATAAAAAAATGCCGTGCACTTACGGATAAGCCGTTCGGTGTGAATCTTATGCTTATGAATCCGGATGTAGATAATATAGCAAAGATGCTTGTGGAGGAAAAGGTAGACGTTATTACAACAGGTGCAGGAAGCCCTGAAAAATATGTTGCAGACTGGAAAGCACAGGGAAGCAAGGTTATTCCTGTAGTTGCAAGTGTAGCTTTGGCAAAGCGTATGGAACGTATGGGCGCGGATGCCGTGATTGCTGAGGGAGGCGAGAGCGGAGGTCATGTAGGTGAAATGACGACAATGACACTTGTGCCTATGGTAGTTGATGCTGTGGAGATTCCTGTTATAGCAGCAGGAGGTATCGCAGACGGCAGAGGAATTGTTGCTGCATTTGCACTGGGAGCAATCGGTGTACAGATTGGAACATGCCTGCTTGCAAGTAATGAGTGCCCGATACATGAAAACTATAAACAGGCGGTTGTTAAGGCAAAGGATAACGGAACTGCCGTCACGGGACGTTCAGCAGGAGCACCTGTCAGGGTAATCAAAAATACTATGACAAGGGAATACCTTAAGATGGAAGCCCAGGGGGTTACAAGAGACGAGTTAGAGCAGCTTACCCTTGGTTCCTTAAGAAAAGCTGTTATCGACGGAGACACGAAAAACGGTTCATTGATGGCAGGTCAGATTTGCGGTCTTGTCAAGGATGTGAGGCCTGTTGCTGACATTTTGTCTGATATGTACGAGGGGGCAGCGAGGGAGCTTGAACGGATTTACGGAGAGTTGAAGTAAGAACGAAGTAATAGGATAGTTAAGATATAGATGAGCAAAACGTACGATTTCCAAAACTTAGTTGCACAATATAGACAATATCACAAGCAAGGCATTGTGGAGCCGTCGGTACTTAGCGAGGTTTCTTCGAGCTTAGTACCATTACGTGCGACGCATAACGAAAGTGTGCCTTGCGGTGATTTGTCTATACTGTACAACGGACTTTTACGAAAACAGAGTTTTGCTCATATCTAAAGATATAAAATAAACGGAGGTTGCTATGAAGATAGGATTTTTATATGCAGGACAAGGAAGCCAGCACGTGGGAATGGGGCAGGATTTATACGAAAATTATCCTGAGTTTGCTGAGGTGTTTGATAACCTTAATCTGGATTTTGATGTTAAGAAATGCTGCTTTGAGGGACCGATAGAGCAGCTTGGACAGACAAGATATACACAGCCATGTATGGTGGCATTTGCAGTTGGAGTGACGAAAATACTTCAGTCAAAGGGCATAAAGCCTGAAATTGCAGCAGGACTTTCACTGGGAGAATACTCAGCCCTTTATGCGGCGGGTGTGTTTGATGACAAGCAGGTGATTGACCTTGTGGCATATAGGGGTAAGGCTATGGAGGAAGCTGTTACGGGACGTGACACGGGAATGATAGCCGTTATGAGTTTAGACAGGGAAGCAATCAAGGAATGCTGCAAACAGGCAGAGGAAGAATTTGCTGACGCACCATATCATATTGCAGAGGTGGCAAATTATAATACACCAGTTCAGGTTACAGTCTCAGGAGATACACCTGTTATAACAAGAGCGGGTGAGCTTATGATGGAAAAGGGAGCAAGAAGAATTGTTCCGATAGCCGTAAGCGGACCGTTCCATACTTCGCTTATGAAGCCGGCAGGTGACAAGCTGGCGGAGCGGTTTAAAGATGAGCAGTTTGGAACTATGGCATTTCCTGTTTTATTCAATGCAACAGGTAAGGAGCTTGAGCAGGGCAAGACGATACCTGAAATGCTTGAGCTTCAGGTTCAGAGCAGCGTATATTTTGAGGATTCCATAAAATATATGATAGAGCAGGGTGTAGACACATTTGTTGAAATTGGACCAGGTAAGACATTGAGCGGTTTTGTCAAGAAGATTGACAGGGCACTTACTACATATTCCGTTGAGGATATGAACAGCTTAAGTGCAACACTTGCTGCACTCGGTGTCTGATTTTTGGCAGCGGATTGGTATTTCGCACAGGAGACTAAATTATGCTGTTATTTATTATTTTTTTGATTTTATTATATCTTACCTATACACCGTTTTAAATTATTTGGAGAAAGGAACAATAAACAATGAGTTTAGAAAATAAAACAGCCATCGTTACAGGCGGAAGCCGTGGTATCGGACGGGCAATCTGTCTGGCACTTGCAGAGGCAGGGGCAAATATTGTTACATGCTATGCAAACAGTGCAGCATCTGCTGACGAGACCGTAAGACTTTGTGAGGAGCTTGGTGTAAAGGCACTTGCCGTTGCGGCAGATGTTTCTGTTGCAGAGGATGTCACAAAGCTTGTGGATACTGTGAAAGAGACGTTTGGAAGCATTGATATACTTGTGAATAATGCAGGTATCACAAGGGATAATCTTCTTCTGAAAATGAATGAGGCGGATTTTGATCAGGTAATCAATACGAACTTAAAAGGTGCATTCCTGTGTATCAAGGGTGTATCCAAGCTTATGCTTAAGCAGAGGTCGGGAAAGATAATCAATATAAGCAGTGTTGTGGGCGTAAGGGGAAATGCAGGACAGGTCAACTATTCAGCCAGCAAGGCTGGACTGATTGGTATGACAAAGTCAGTTGCAAAGGAACTTGCATCCAGGGGTATTACTGTAAATGCAGTTGCACCGGGATTTATTGAGACGGACATGACTGCAAAGCTTCCAGAGTCAGTTATTGAAGAAACGATGAAGTCCATACCTATGAAAACAATCGGTAAAGGTGAGGATGTGGCAAAGCTTGTTGCATTTCTCGCATCTGATGATGCAAGGTACATAACAGGTCAGGTCATCTGTGTTGATGGCGGTATGGCAATGTAATTTTAAAATAGAAAGGAAACTGCATAAATGAAAAGAAGAGTAGTTATAACAGGCATGGGAACGGTAAATCCACTTGGAAACAATTTGAGTGATACGTGGGAAAATGTAAAAAAAGGTGTCTGTGGAATTGGACCTATAACAAGAATAGATGTTACAAACCATGCAGTCAAGGTGGCAGGTGAGGTGAAAGATTTTGACCCATCGGCTGTGATAGATAAAAAGGAAGCCCGTAGGATGGACAGATATTCACAGCTTGCACTTGTGGCGGCTGATGAGGCATTTTGTGACAGCGGACTTGATATGGAGCAGGAAGATTCGTCACGTTGTGGTGTGATTTTTTCAAGTGGAATAGGCGGGCTGGAATCAACAGAGGCAAATATGACTACGGGACAAAGACGCGGATTTGATAAAATATCACCATTTTACATTCCTATGACTATAGCAAATATGGCGGCAGGGAATATTGCCATCCGTTTCGGCTTCAAGGGAATGTGTACCTGTGTTGTTACGGCATGTGCAAGTGGTAACAATGCCATAGGAGACAGCTTCCACTATGTGAGGGACGGATATGCAGATGTCATGATATGTGGAGGTTCTGAAAGCTGTATCACAGATTTGGGTATAGGTGGTTTTACCGCAATGCAGGCATTGAATGTAACAGACAATCCAAATAGGGCATCCATTCCTTTTGACAAGGAGAGAGGCGGCTTTGTTATGGGTGAAGGTGCTGCAGCAATCATTATAGAGGAGTATGAACACGCAAAAGCACGTGGAGCAAAGATTTATGGTGAGATTGTAGGATACGGGGCAACCTGTGACGCGTACCATATCACTGCACCAAGTCCAAACGGAGAGGGTGGAGCTGCATGTATGACAATGGCTATGAAGGATGCAGGAATAAGCCCTGAGGATGTGGGATACATAAACGCTCATGGGACATCAACCCATTTAAATGATGCAGGTGAGACGGCAGCAATAAAAGCTGCATTTGGTGATCATGCGAAAAAGCTTATGGTAAGCTCAACAAAATCAATGACAGGACATCTTCTTGGTGGAAGCGGAGCAGTTGAGGCTATATTTACCACAATGGCTCTTCATGACGGGTTTATACCTGCAACCATAAATTATCAGGTGCCTGACGAGGAATGTGACCTTGACATTGTACCAAATGAGGGAAGGAATATTCAGGTAGAATATGCCGCATCAAACTCACTTGGATTTGGAGGACACAACGCATGCATAATCATTAAGAAGTGGGAGGAATAATGATGGAGCTTAACTCAAATCAAATTCAGGAAATACTTCCACACAGATATCCGTTTCAGCTGGTTGATAAGGTTACGGATTATGAACCGGGAAAATGGGCAAAGGGTATTAAGTGCGTTTCTGTAAACGAAATGCAGTTCCTTGGACATTTCCCATCCCAGCATGTTATGCCGGGAGTGCTTGTTGTGGAGGCACTGGCACAGGTCGGTGCAATTGCAATTTTGACGGAAGAAGAAAACAAGGGAAAAATTGTATTTTTTGGTGGAATTAAAAATGCCAGATTCAAAAAGCAGATTGTTCCAGGTGATGTTATTGAAATGGAATGTGAGCTTACGGAACGGAAAGGTCCTGTCGGATACGGAAAAGCAACTGCAAAAGTGGACGGAAAGATTGCCGTTATTGCGGAGATAACATTTGCAGTACAGGGATAATTAGGCATTTTAATAAAATGAAGGTTGGCATAAGCGGGCAGCAGTTGATTAGTTGAAAGGAGCTTCATATGAACAGCATGAGTAAAATATATGATGTTTTGTTGTTTGACCTTGACGGCACACTCACGGATACAGGACCGGGGATACGAAATTCTGTAGCTTATGCTTTGGAAAAACAAAATATAAAGGTGGCCGATAAAAATGAGCTGAACAAATTTGTAGGGCCGCCGCTTATAGATTCTTTCAAGATTTTTTATGGGATGAATATGGAACAGGCAAATAAGGCTGTGACAGATTACCGAAGTATTTATTCTGAGAAAGGTATTTATGAGAATGAAATATATCCGGGGATGAGAGAATTGCTTTCATCCCTGTTTCAGTCGGGAAAAACATTGATTGTTGCAACGTCAAAGCCTGAGAAGTTTGCAAGATTTATCATAGAAGACCTAGGTTTGGGTGAGTATTTTAAATATATTGCAGGGGCAGATATGGAAGGACAACGAAATAAAAAAAGTAAGGTTATAGAGTATGCACTTCATATCTGTGAAATAAAAGACAGGTCGAGGGTTGTAATGATAGGTGATACAAAATTCGATATAATCGGGGCAGGTGAATGTGGCATAGACTCCATTGGCGTTTTGTATGGATATGGTTGTGAGGCTGAACTTCAAGGTGCGACTAATATAGCACGCAATGTGAAGGAATTGTATAAGATATTTTTAGATTAAGGTGATATTTCACAAAAATTTGGCTAAATTGTGCATTTTTTGTTGCAATATCTGTTAAAATTGTTTAAAATTAAAATGACATTATTTATTTTATTCATTAATTTACTAAATTTATTCAATAAGATAACAAAAATATCGCATGAAAGCTAAATGAAACATAGTTGCAGGATTGCAGAATGGGGTGTGGAATGTCAGAAATTGTACAAGGTGGGTTGGTTTTTACAAATGAC
>CANTEG010000029.1 GCA_947652735.1 uncultured Lachnospiraceae bacterium
TGTCAGGTCTGAAACAGGACGTGTCAGGTTTGAAACAGGATGTGTCAGGTCTGAAGCAGGATGTGTCAGAGCTGAAACAAGATATGGTGTACGTTAAGCAGGATGTGTCAGATTTAAAACAGGATATGGTAAATGTTAAAGCAGACTTAAAAATTCTACATCGTGATGATTCATTTATTCTTGATGAAGTGGAACGTGTGCATGCTATATTAGAAAATCATATAAAAGCACATTCTGCATAACAAAATTACATAATTCACAAAAATAAAAGTGTAAAGTCCTTGGGCTCTACACTTTTATTTTTAATTAACCTCTATAGTCTATTTCAAATAATTCCGCATTGATTTTAAAGCATTTTTTTCCAGTCGGCTGACCTGTGCCTGAGATATGGAAATTTCATCAGCCACCTCAGTCTGCGTTTTTCCCTCAAAAAATCTAAGCTTTATTATGTTGTATTCTCTGTCATCCAGTTTTTTCATAGCTTCTCTTAGTGAAATATTTTCAATCCAGTTTTCTTCTTTGTTTTTCTTATCGCTTACCTGGTCCATCAGATAGAGAACATCCTGTCCCTCCTGATATACAGGTTCATTTAACGACATAGGAGTTGCGATGGCATCCATGGCAATTACAACGTGTTCCTTTGGAATATCAATTTCTTTTGCTATTTCTTCTATGGTTGGCTCCCTGTCAAATTTCTTTGTAAGCATTTCCCTTGCATATATAGCCTTATATGCCATATCTCTTAAGGAACGCGAAACCCTTATACTGTTGTTGTCCCTTAAATAGCGCCTGCACTCTCCAATTATCATAGGCACTGCGTATGTTGAAAATTTTACATCGAGCGATCTGTCAAAGTTATCAATTGCTTTAATAAGTCCCACACAGCCAACCTGAAATAAATCATCAGCACTCTCATTGTTATTGCCCACAAACCTTTGTATTACACTGAGAACAAGCCTTAAATTTCCTCTTATAAATTGTTCTCTTGCTTCCATATCTCCCTGGTCTATCCGCTCAAATAAAGCTTCCTTTTCTTCGTTGCTTAGTAAGGGAAGCTTTGATGTATTCACCCCACAGATAATTACCTTGTTAAGTGCCATCTTGTATTCCTCCTACAGTAATTTTTATACTGTAAAGGATTTACATTTGAGGTAGTTTCTATTCATTTTTTAGTATGGCATTTTTTACCTTAACGTGAAGTTAATGTTAAAGCAATGTAATAAATAAGCAATACCATCCATAGAGTAGAGAAATTAAAAGGAAAAGATTCATAGTTGTTTACCAGGTGGTTGTGTGCTACAATATCATTGGCTATACCAAGGTGGAATTTAGTAAAGAAGACCGAGAAAATGTAGTTATTAATGTAGAAATAACACCACCCAATTGTTCAGAATATAACAGAGCATTATGTTTAAACCCAGCTTTCTCTTTACTATTTGAATATTTAGAAAGTTGTGAAGAAGCAGAAGAATATTAATATTTTAGTGTTAAATTTTAGTATTGTTTAAACAAGATATAAAAGAACGAGGATGAAATTTATGAAAAGAAAAAGAATAGCTATATTATTGTGTATTATGTTTATTGTATCTT
This sequence comes from uncultured Lachnospiraceae bacterium, assembly GCA_947652735.1. Classification (GTDB taxonomy): domain Bacteria; phylum Bacillota; class Clostridia; order Lachnospirales; family Lachnospiraceae; genus Coprococcus_C. Next base: position 1,591 of record CANTEG010000029.1, read on the forward strand.
GCATTGTTTGCGGTGCCAAAATGAAAAAAATGCAATTTTCTATATCTGATGAGCAACGTCAATCAGCAGAGAATAGGAATACAGAGGATGTGAATGATATAGAAGAAAAAAGTGAAGATGAAAGTATTCAAGATGAGATTGCAAAAGTAGAGGTCAAGTCTTGTGAATATGAAAATGCTGATTGGAGTAGCATGGGGCAACAGGAAATGAATCAGCTTACCGCACAATGGTATCAGCTTTGGGATGATGAACTCAATTCTTTATGTAGTAGATTAAGTTATGAATTGAATGCTGAAACGAAAGCAAAAATGCTTGATGAACAACGAGCATGGATTAAAAGAAAAGAAGAAAATGTAAAAGGTTCTGGTGCGATGGCTTTTGGTGGAAGCCTCCAACCGCAATTAGAAAATTTAACAGCCAAAGAAATGACACGGGCAAGAGCATACATACTTGCTGGATATTTAGCAGATGTCAGAAATGAATCATTTACTATTCCATCTGAAGTTCAAGAAAGCATAGATTTGGCAGATCCAAGCTTAAATGACGTTTTTGAGAAATTTGAAGGACAGTGGATATTTGATGAGGCGCGTGGTGCATGTGTTGCTATTGAAAGGACAGAAACGTGTGCATATGGTGTTGAAGGAAGTAATTGGACTGTTTGGGCAACTGGCGGTGATATTATTTCTGATCTTGATGTATATGGCTATACAGGAAATAGCATCATATTCAAGACTGCGTATGATGGTTACATTGCTTTTTATGAACTTTCATTTAACTTGACTAATTCGATTAATTTTGCATTTGGAACTTCTTTAGACGCAATGGATGATGTTATAGTTTGTGACTAAAAATATTCTTTTATTTTCAGAAATAAAATATAAACCGAAACATAACTGACATTAGTAATTGATATGTACCAACGAAAGGAACAGCTACATAATGAATAAGGTATTAAATGATGATTTGATTTATTTGGTGCTTTCCATTGTTGAAGAAATACCAGAGGGGACAGTTGCAACTTATGGGCAAATTGCATATTTAGCAGGAAAACCGAAAAACTCCCGTTTAATTGGCAAAATACTTAGTTTGTCAGATTTTTATGGAAAATATCCCTGCCATAGGGTTGTAAACTGTAATGGAAAAGTAGCACCATATTTTACGGAGCAAAAGAAATTGTTAGAGCATGAGGGAATCTCATTTAAAAATGAAGCGTGTGTTGATTTGCAAAAGCATAAGTGGAAGACATAAAGAAAGCTGCCTGATCTCGAGCCCAGACAGCTTCGCTGAAAATTCACTCCTCTGAATCAATTTCCTCATCAGGGAAATCATCATAGAGAATTTGTCCAATATCCAAATCCACTGTATCCAGATTTTTCAGTATCTCAACATCATGGTTTGCAGGTGCAACCTCCTCTTTTAGCTCCTTTAGTACATCCTCAGACAGACCTGTCATAAGAGCAACCTCGTCTATCTCAATTTTGCCCTTTAACATTCTTTTTGCAAGCTCGTATTTTTGCTTCGTTGTATTGTTCAATGCCAGTTACCTCCTAATTTAAACTTTCTAAAAATGCTTCATTTATTTGAATCACATGGTCAATCGCTTCAACGCCTGGGGCACCGATGGTGTTCCGCTTATTTACACATTCTGTAAGGCTGATAGCTTGATAGATGTCATCATCAAATACAGGGCTGATTGCCTTATATTCTTCAATACTCATATCATCTAATGAGATTCCCTTATCGATACAGTAAAGGACAAGCTGACCAACTATGCCGTGGGCATCCCTGAACGGTACACCATGATTGACAAGGTAATCAGCAGCGTCGGTAGCATTTGTAAATCCGTTTTTTGCACTGGCTTCCATTGCAGGCTTATTCAGCTTCATGGTGGCAATCATGCCTGTGAAGAGTGCAAGGCATCCCTTTACCGTGTCAATTGCATCAAAGGTAAGCTCCTTGTCCTCCTGCATGTCCTTGTTATAGGCGAGAGGAATTCCTTTCATAGTTGTGAGAATGGATGTAAGGGCACCATAGACACGTCCTGTTTTGCCGCGCACAAGCTCCGCAATGTCAGGATTTTTCTTTTGCGGCATAATGGAACTGCCAGTGCTGTATGAGTCATCCAGCTCTACAAATTGGTATTCGTTAGAATTCCATATGATAATTTCCTCTGAAAATCGTGACAAGTGCATCATAATGGTAGAAAAAGCGGACAGCATTTCAATCACATAATCCCTGTCAGATACAGAATCCATACTGTTTAAGGTAGGACCTTTAAAGTTGAGAAGTGATGCCGTAAGCTCTCTGTCAAGGGGATAGGTTGTACCTGCAAGGGCACCTGCTCCAAGAGGGCAGTAATTCATTCGCTCATATATATCATTGATACGTGACAAGTCACGCTTAAACATTTCCATGTATGCACCGATATGATGGGCAAATGTGACAGGCTGTGCTTTCTGAAGATGGGTAAAGCCTGGCATATATGTGTCGGTGTTTTCTTTCATGAGCTTATGGAGCTGCTTCAGCAACGCGATTATCAGTTCCTTTACCTCGGTCAGCTCATCCCTGACATAAAGCCTCATGTCAAGGGCTACCTGATCGTTTCTGGAACGTCCTGTGTGGAGCTTTTTGCCCACATCCCCAACTCTGTCAATCAGGTTTGCCTCCACAAAGCTGTGTATATCCTCGTATTCATCGGTAATTTCAAGCCTGCCTGCTTCAACGTCTGCAAGGATGCCGTCCAAGCCCTCTGATATTTTAATTCGTTCTTCCTCTGTCAGTATACCCACTGATGCAAGCATTGCAACATGAGCCTTGCTTCCTCTGATATCCTGTTTATAAAATTTTTGGTCAAATGAAATGGAAGCGTTGAAATTGTAAACAAGCTTATCCGTTTCCTTTGTGAAGCGACCGCCCCAAAGTTGTGCCATAATTTTTTCCTGCCTTCCGTTGTATTTCTAACTAGACATTTTACAACAAAGGGAGTGAGGCTTCAAGAATAAATTAGTTGAGGTAAGTTTTTAAGTGAAAATAGTTGCCTTTACAAAGAGATTATCATAAAATAGACATAGTAAATTTTTTGGAGGAAGCTATGAATTATAATGAATTATTATATACACTTCTTATGCCTGTGACAGGGGACAGCAGCAGACCCGTGCTGATTGCAATTTGTCTGATTGTTTCCATTGTGCTTATGGTTGTGCTGATAATTACGGGAAAGTCATCAAAAAAAGATGATGATGAGGATGATGAGTAGAAGATAAAATGAGGAGAATAAAATATGGAAAATTCAGGAAGGGTATTTAAAGCTGTTCCTATACTTGTTTTGATTGTAATTGCAGTGGCATATTTCTGGGGCTGGGATATCGGTGCAAAAATGAATCCCGATAAGACTGCGTACAGTATGGTTGAGCTTACGGCAAAGGTCAATGAGCAGATTGATACAGGTGCAGACAGCAGTGTCTTTTATGTGAAAGGGATAACAGAGGAAGATATAAGATGCATTAATGAGTATATTTGTGGATTAAATGGAAATGTAGCCCAGTATTCAATTCTTGAAAGAAAGAGTGACCGTATGAAGGTCATGCTCAAGTATGAAATATCGGATAATTACTATGTGTACCAAAAATACAAAAATGGAGTTGAAATTCCTGCGGACAGACCGTCGGCAGTAAAGCTTTATGATGAGCTGGATAAGGTGCTTTCATCCATTATAACCCCGACAATGAGTGACTACGAAAAGGAGCTTGCAATCCATGATTACATAGTATCCCATTGTGCGTATGGATATGTTGATTATTCTAAGGAATATGCATACAGGGCATATGGTGTTCTCGTTCAGGGGACGGCAGTATGTAACGGTTATGCAGAGGCGATGGCGCTTATGCTGGAATGCGTCGGTGTTGAAAATGAATTTATGACGGGCACGGCTGACGGAGAGCTGCATGCATGGAACAGGGTTAAGCTTGACGGCGAGTGGTATCAGGTGGATGCCACATGGGATGACCCGCTCCCTGACAGGGGTTCATTTGTGGGACATGAATTTTTTAATGTTACGGATGATATTATGGATGACAGCCACATTTGGGATATGGACAGCTTTGATGTGTGTGACAGCATGGCATACAATTATTTTCAAAAAAATAATTATATACTGGATTACCAGAATTTCAAAAATGCGGTAACCAAGGAAGCATCCAGAAATATAACAGGTACGGTTGAGGTTGTGGTCACAGATTACAGTGAGAGTATGTATGACATGCAGTTTCTGGAAAATGTTCCGGGTGTCCAGTATTGTCAGTACAGTGTTGACCCTTATGGCGACCATCATGTAGTCACAGTGTATTTAAATCAAAAGGATTAGGTATGGGATGAAAAAATTTGAGATAGAAGACAGTAAAATATTCATGCATGAATTGTTTTCAGGTGAAAAGTACGACAGCTTTTATATGATGGAAGCAGCTATAAAAACAGGGATTGATTACCATATAAACGGCAAAAACAATAAGGAGTTTTATGACAAGGAGGAGTTAGAGGAGACCGCCTTGGAGGAATACATTTGTTGGAAACATATAAAATCAACGGTGTATGACCTGATAAAAGGTGAAAATCTCCCATTAAGCGTCAAGCTTGTTCTTATGTTTAACCGTGACAACATAGTAAGGCTTGTTGAAATGAACAACCTGCCTCTTAGCTCAGACGACATAAGTGCGTTGTTTTTAAACATTTACTATGAAAAGGGGGAGCTTACGGTGACGACGGGCACATCATTAAAGTCATTTTCCTTGGATAAGTCAATCGACCATGTATGGGATAGTACGGCGGAACGGTATTATGTATAGCAACTTGTTTAAAATAAAAATGATTATTAGCACTCTTTTAAAATGAGTGCTAATTTTTTATTGACATTGCTGATTTCATGTATTATAGTATTCGCAGATGGTTTTAACAGCCAATAAATGACAACGCAGAAAGGTTCAAAGGAGGTATAACAACAATGGAAAAAAAGGGAAGTCTTTCAATTAATAGTGATAATATTTTCCCGATTATAAAAAAGTGGTTATATTCTGACCACGATATATTCATCAGGGAGCTTATTTCAAACGGATGTGATGCAATAACAAAGCTGAAAAAGCTTTCTGTTATGGGTGATTATCAGGAGGTAGACGGAGAGGAATACAAGATAGAGGTGTATGCGTCGGCAAAGGATAAAACACTTACTTTTGTTGACAATGGTCTTGGTATGACAGAGGAGGAGCTTGACAAGTATATCAATCAGATTGCTTTTTCAGGTGCTACTGACTTTATAAATAAATATAAGGATAAAGCAGGAGAGGACCAGATAATCGGACATTTTGGTTTGGGCTTTTACTCGGCATTTATGGTTGCAGATAAGGTTACAATAGAAACTTGTTCCTACCAAAAAGAAGCAAAGCCTGTATTCTGGGAATGTGACGGTGGTACGGAGTTTACAATGACCGAGAGTGATGATGATACAAGAGGTACAGCGATTACCCTTTATCTGAATGAGGAAAGCTATGAGTTTGCCAATGAGTACCGTGTAAGAGAGGTTATCCAGAAATACTGTGCATTTATGCCATATAATATCTATTTTATCAATGAAGATAAGATGGAGGAGGAAGAGGCAAAAGAAAAGGAAAAAGACAAGATTATTGAGGTTGATGAGGAAGACGAGCTTGTAGGCGGAGAGACAAAGGCTGAGGATGGCGAAAGTGACAAGGAGACATCTGACGAGGAAGAGAAAAAGGTAAATCCTCCGCTTAATGATACAAATCCGTTGTGGCTGAAAAACCCGAAAGATTGTACAGAGGAGGAGTACATTGATTTTTACCAGAAGGTATTCCTTGATTTCAAGAAGCCATTGTTCTGGATACACCTTAACATGGATTATCCGTTCAACTTAAAGGGTATTTTATATTTCCCTAAAATTAACACCCAGTATGACCAGCTTGAGGGCACCATAAAGCTTTATAACAATCAGGTATTTATCGCAGATAATATCAAGGAGGTTATACCTGAATTCCTGTTACTGTTAAAGGGAGTGATTGACTGCCCGGATTTGCCGCTCAACGTATCAAGAAGTGCACTTCAAAATGACGGCTTTGTAAAGAAGATATCAGATTACATTACAAAGAAAGTAGCTGACAAGCTGAGCGGAATGTGCAAGACAGACAAGGAAGCTTACGAGAAATACTGGGATGATATCAGTCCGTTTATCAAGTTCGGATGTATCAGGGATGAGAAGTTCTGTGAGAAAATGACAGATTATATGCTGTTTAAGGATTTGGATGGAAAGTATTTAACCCTGCCTGAGTATTTGGAGCAAGGCAAGGAAAAATACGAGAACAAGGTATTTTATGTATCTGACGAGCAGGCACAGTCACAGTATATCAAAATGTTCAAGGAGGAGGGCATGAATGCTGTCTATCTTGTGCATAACATCGACAACCCTTATATCACGCATTTGGAGGGTAAGAATGAAAATGTTAAGTTCCTCCGTATCGATGCTGATTTGTCAGAGAACTTTAAGGGTGAGGCCTTAAGCGAGGAGCAGGAAAAGGAATATACAGACAAACTTTCTGAAATATTTAAGAAAGCAGTCGGAAATGACAAGCTGAATATTAAGGTTGAAAATCTTAAAAATGATGATGTATCATCCATGATAACCTTGTCAGAGGATGCCAGAAGAATGAAAGAAATGATGCGTGCATACAGCATGGGCAGTGGCATGGACCCGTCAATGTTCGGTGGTGATGGTGAAACGCTTGTGTTAAACGCAAACAATAAGCTTGTGAAGTATGTGCTTGAGAATCCTGAGGGAGAAAATACTGACATGATATGCTGTCAGTTATATGACCTTGCAGTGATTGCAAATAAGCCGCTTGAGGCAGAGGCGATGACAGCATTTGTCGCAAGAAGCAACAAGATACTGAATATGCTTCTGTAAAAACAAATATAACGTTGACATAATAAAGTTAAAATGCTAATATTTATATAATTTATGAGCTGATGTTTAACGAGAGGGGTGGAAAAATGAGAATGTAATTTACTTTTGATTGCATGAGGTTTTATGCAGTATAGGCAATGATGCCATACTGCTTATCATGTTGCCAAAGGTGGATTATGTTCTCATAACCTCTCTTTTGTTTTAATTTAGTGCAAGTGATGATTACGATGTCATCCCTCCAAGTATGAGGTTATAGAATGATAAGGAACTGTTTGGCAGCAAATGGTTCCTTTTTTATTTAGAAAGGAACCGGGAAAGGGGGATTTTGCATGGCACAAATAAGCGTAAATAATCTTACATTTTGTTATGAGGGAAGCTTTGATACTGTATTTGAAAATGTATCTTTTGCCATTGACACCAATTGGAAGCTGGGGTTTATCGGACGAAACGGAAAGGGCAAAACAACCTTTTTAAGGCTGTTACAGAAACAGTATTTGTATACAGGATCCATAGATACAACTGTGAAATTTGACTATTTTCCATATCTGGTTACAGAGCGTCAGCAACAATTACCTGCCGCTGATTTTATGGAGGAACTAAAGACAGGCTGTGAGGCTTGGCGGGTGATTTGTGAGCTTTCTGAACTAGGAGAAAATGCGGAAATTCTTTACAGACCATATCATACCTTAAGCTATGGGGAACGCACGAAAATTCTGCTTGCAGTTTTATTTTCAGGGGAAAATGAATTTTTACTGATAGACGAGCCGACAAATCACTTGGATTATGACGCAAGGGAGAAAGTGAAGCTGTATCTGGCTGCCAAAAAAGGGTTTATTCTTGTCTCCCATGACAGGGATTTGCTGGATGAGTGTGTTGACCATGTATTAGTGCTGAACAGACAGACGATTGAAGTACAAAATGGTAATTTCAGCAGTTGGTGGGAAAATAAACAGCGAAATGATAAATTTGCAATTGCGGAAAATGAAAAGCACCAAAAGGAGATAAAAAAGCTGAAAGAGGCAGCACAGCGCAGCTTGTCGTGGGCAGATAAAAATGAGAATACCAAAATTGGCTTTGACCCCACAAAGGAGCATGATAGAAGTATAAGTGCAAGGGCATATATCGGTGCAAAAACGAAGAAAATGCAGAGCAGGGTAAAGCAAATGAATCACAGGCTGGAACGGGAAATAGAAGAAAAAGAGGGGCTGCTTCAGGACTTGGAGCATGTTGCAGATTTGAAATTGACAAAGCTTGTGCATCACAAGCATACACTTGTTCATGTGAAGGATTACAGTCTGTCATACGCAGATGCAAAAAAGCTAGTTTTGGACAAGGTATCGTTTACATTGAACCAAGGTGACCGCATCGCCCTTTGTGGAAAAAACGGAAGTGGAAAGTCAACCCTTTTAAGCAAACTGATTCAGATGACAGGCATAAGTGATGCTGATATGTCATATTCAGAAGAGGGGATATGTGAAACGGCATCAGGACTTATCGTTTCGTACATTCCACAGGATACATCATATTTAAAAGGTGGTATCAAGGCATTTTGCGAGCAGAATAGCTTAGAGAAAAGCCTGTTTTGTTCCGTACTCAGACAGCTTGATTTTGAAAGGGAACAATTTGCAAAGGACATGGGACAGTATTCAGAGGGACAGAAAAAGAAAGTACTGCTGGCGGCATCCTTACTTACGCCTGCACATCTTTATATTTGGGATGAGCCTTTAAACTATATCGATGTATTTTCCAGAATGCAGATTGAGAAATTAATTTTGGAATATGAGCCGACAATGCTGTTTGTGGAGCATGACATAAGGTTTTGTGACAAGATAGCAACAAAGGTGGTGAATTTGTAGAGGCAGGGCTTTTTCTCTCAAAAATTCCCTTATCAGCACTTGTAATCACAGGGGAAATAATATAAAATGAAGTAATGAATAAAACAAAGTAGCCCTGAAACTGACAGTTAAGGAAAAAAAGATTATGAATGAAATTTTATTACGAAGAAAAAATAAAGTAATTGTTAAAAGCGGGCATGAAACAAATCCGAACAATCAGTATATCGCTACAATTATGAAAAATGTTGAGGCATTAGGATATACATTTTCTAAGGAGCTATTTGAAGTTCTTCAGACATTAAGCAAGGAAGAATTGCAGAAATTCTATTTGGAACTAATACCAATGCTAAAGAAACTGGTCGGAGCAGATGTGGTTTATAAGCCTATGTACCCTAATTTTCCTGTGTCAGTTATGGAAGCGGATTATATTGAGCTGTTTATTAATGCCATTGTGCATTATTGGTCTAGTGGTATATTGTATCCAAATGAAAAGAGAGAAGAAAGACTTCCATTATTTGATGTGACAAAAATAAAGGTTATTGATTTAGGCTCCACTGATGATTTGCAGGATATTTTCAACAAGTTGTGTCAGTCAAAGACGTCTATTTCACAGACGGATAAAGAAGATATAGAATGGATTTTCAAAAATATGCAGGTTAAATTTCCTGATGAAGTGCCGTTAAAAGAAAATGCGGCACTGATTGGAAAGTTGTATTTAGAAAACTATCCATTAGCAACAGCAGGAGATATTCAAAAATATTTTAAAACTGCAACAGATGTTTTACGGTTGATTACTGCTATGTCGGATGGAGATATTAGCCTGGCTGCCAATACAAAATTCAGAAGCTTCAGACGCAAAGAGAGAAGACTATTATTGGAGCTTTTACAGGGCTGTGGCACAATCGAAGAAGATATGTCAAGATATAAAAATAGATGGATTCGTGTTGGGGAAAGGCTTCATCCGTCTGAGTACAGCGAGGCACAGTTTGGCAAGGTGATTACTGCTTTTCATAAGCTTCGTAATGGAATTAAGATAGAAACATTTGCAGGAAAGGTTGTTAAAGCTATTGAAACAGAAGATTATAAATCAGCTCTTATTCTATTAAAGAAAAGACCTGGGGAACTTGCGAGAAAACTTGATTATCTTCTGCGAAACGCAAATGATAAGAACTTAGTTATCAATACATTTAAAGATGTGGCAACTGAAGTTTCAACACCTGTGTTGTTACAGGTAAAAGAGCATTTTGCACATAGAAATGAAAAACTGGAATCAAGAGTATTCTTTCCAAAAGGCAATCTGGCAAAATGTCATTGTATTGAAAATACCTTATCGCCTATTGACGAAAAGTATTGTAATGCTATTGTAAAAATTTGCGAAGATTCCCTGATTGAAAATTATAAGAGCAAGAATTTTCTTGGAAACGTGTATTTGTCAGAAGAATTTAAAAGGTACATCGTTCCATTCAGTCAGAGAAGTGCAGGTAAAGCATTAAAAACGATAGTAAGAGGTTCCAAATTGCCGATAGACGCTAACACGACAGCTATGCGGGCTTTTATTTGGTGGACAAACATGGATAAAGACAAAAATGGTTATAGTAAAACAGTAGACATTGATTTATCAGCGGCAATTTTTGATGAGAATTGGAATTACATGGAACATGTATCGTATACCAATTTGAAATCTGCCAGATATAAAGCCTGTCATTCTGGCGATATTGTAAACGGTGGTCCTGTAAGTGGTGATGGTGTAAGCGAGTTTGTAGATATAGATATTGATTCTGTAGTTGAGTATGGTGCGAGATATGTTGTTTATCAGGTATACAGCTATACCGGACAAAAGTTTTCAGATATGTCACACTCAATGTTTGGGTGGATGAGCAGAAGAAATGTTAAATCAGGAGAGATTTATGAACCCAAAACTGTTGAACAGAAAATGGATTTGACATCACAAAGCACAGTTTGTATTCCGGTTATCTTTGACTGTGTAAAAAGAGAAGTAATATGGTGTGATATGCATTTGTCATTAAATGGTTGTCACAGTAACTACGGTGGTAATAATGTTGAAAGCAATTTATTCGGTGTTGCTGCAACCTGTTACAGCATGGTTAATATGAGCAAACCTAATTTATATGATTTGATTGAACTTCATATAAAAGCAAGGGGCTTACGGGTAGAAAATAAAGAAGATGCAGATGTTGTCTTTGATATTGACGCAGGAATTACGCCGTTTGATACAGAGGTTTTTATGGGTGAATACCTGTAATTACTATAAATTAGCAGGCTATATAAATTCTTCCTTCTGACTAACTGATTGATTAGAATTTATGATTTCCTGCACCAATTAAACTGTGGCTATGTATTGACTTCCTTCTTATTCTAGGGTGAAAATAGTCAATACAATTTCCACAGAATAAAAAACTTCAATTATATTTATGAAAGACAGTGTCAAGTTATCTATGAAAACTTGACATGCAGCGTCACCGCTTTTGCGAAGCAAAATCAGGAAGCGGTGATGTTCAAAAGCGGGGGATAGCCTATGAAAAAGAAAAATAAAGTTATCTTATATATGGCATTGCTTATAACTGGTCTGTTGATAATTATTTTGCAGGCATTTGTTTTTGAAGCTCCTGATGGCTTTTTGGGCTTTTTAGTATGTTTGGTCGGGGTCTATTTGATACTCGGAAGCGTGATTAGATTATGTAAACTAAGCGGCTCGTTTCGGGATAGTGCAATTGATATGCTGCTTGATATTTTGGACAATATAATTTGGTTTAAATAAAAACGGAAACTACAAGGAGAATACATAATATGAAAGACGGACTCTCTTTTGGCAGGGGGATTTTGTGGACGCTGGTATGGTTTGGCTTTATGCTTCTGTATACAGCTATTGATGTTGCGATTTTAAGAACGGCAGCACCTAACTGTGGAAAGTATTTGAACCTAATATCAATTATTTCATGCATGATTGTATTTATATATTTGCTGACGAAGAAGAATAATTTTAAAATACGCTTGTTAGAGGGCATTTCAGTTCGGGGCATATTGCTGGCAGCAGGATGCTCCGTATTGTTTTATTTCCTTTTGGATAAGGGCTTAGACCCTGTATTTGAAAGCTTTTTTCCTGAAAGTGAAGAAAATTATCAGGAGATATTGAAATCCTTAAGCGAAGCACCTATTGCCAGCTTCATTCAAGTCTGTATCCTTGCACCCATAATAGAAGAAATTTTAATGAGGGGATTTTTGCTTGACGGTTTTGCAAAGAGCTATGGAACGCAAATCGCTTTAATTGCATCTTCCCTATTGTTTGCGTTGCTCCATTTCAATATGGTGCAAACGCTTTCTGCATTTATTTGCGGTATGGTATTAGGTGTGCTTTATCTGCATACAGGTTCGATATTTTGTTGTATACTGGCACACATGGGGTACAACCTGATTTCATGGCTTATGATGCTTGGAAATATATTTTGATTTGAACCATGCTTTGATGTATAATCGGTACATGGGTAATGAGAAATAAACAATTACCTAGATAATGAGAAAGTATGAAAGGAATCCAACAAATGATAAACATAATAAAAATTATATTCCAAAATTTTGGATTTATTGATTTTTTTATTATTGTACTTTTCGTGGTCAATATTTTGATTTTTATAAGCGTCAAGGAAAAGGCAGAGCGGATGCATAATGTCCTTTATCCAAAGGATTACAGCAAAAACATGCCTGACAGGGTAAAAAAAGACCTCTTGAAAGCGGAGCAGATAGAGGAAAGGAAATTTGACATCAATGAGCTTTTTTCGTTGCGGGAGCATATGAATTCACTCTATGCATATTATACCAGCATAACCTCTATTTTCCCGCTTTTAGGAATGTTTGGCACTGTTGTAGCCCTCATTCCGATGGTGGATAAAATGGGAGAGCAGTCAACAGGACTGTTTTTTACTGCCCTTACATCAACATTTTGGGGAATACTGTCAGCTATCATATGTAAAATATTGGATGCGGGAATATCACCGACCATTGAGGATGATGAGCTATATATAGAAACGGTTTATATTCCGGATAAGGCACACAAGGAACGGTAAAAAACGAAAAAGATGTAGCCATTAGCTGAAAGTAACTTTGGGCTTGAATAATGAGGTATCCGTCATGTTTTATGATTCATTTCCAAACGAATTAAACGAAGATTTACGGGAAGTGTTAAAAATAATTCCCCCAAAAACGTATTATAATTGTAGTGCTTTTTGCACTGAAAATGTGATTGTATACAGTTTGGATAACTGCATGGTTAAATTTCCTTATAGAATTTATTTTATGGAACCTGATATTGAAAAACTAAATGAATTAACCGATATGCAAAAAGTAATTCTATATTGCATTTACACCCGAAGCTGTGATGGCTATGTTAGAGAAAAATATGTAAAAAAGTTGTTGAGCCTTGATTTTGGTTATTGGGCTATACCTTTCATAGTTAAACTTTGTGACGAATATGTAATAGAGATTTTAGAAGTCATCTACCATAAATTAAAAGACAGAAACAACAGTGATATAAAAAATTTTTGTTTGGAAAATAAGGCTGTTATAAACAAAAGCTATTCAAGAATGATTAGCTATTGGAATGAATTTTATAGGGACAGAGAGTACAATTTTCGTAACTATATTGGCAGGAAATTATTTAGGGAATGCCTTGGGTATGACAGAACATTTGAAAGGTAAATCAGGGTTTGGAGGTTAATTATGAGATTAGATGGGTTTGGATTATTCGTAAACGATATGACAAAAATGATACGTTTTTATCGTGATGTGCTTGGCTTTGAAATAAAAGAAAGCGAAGATGCAGTGAATGTATATCTTATAAAAGACGATACGTTGTTTATGCTTTACGGCCGAGAAAATTTTGAAAAAATGACAAGTAGGAAATACGAATATGTAAAAGGTTTGAACGCCCATTTTGAAATTGCTCTTTATGTTGATACCTTTGACGAAGTTGACAAGACCTTTGCCGACGCTGTTTCAAAAGGTGCTACACCAGTTTTAGAGCCTACAACTGAACCTTGGGGACAGAGGACTTGTTATATGTCCGATCCAGAGGGCAACTTAATTGAAATAGGCTCTTGGAACAAGCCTTTTCGCAGTTGGTCAGATCAGGATATGTAAGATAACTTTAAATTTAGCACAGAAATTAGAATCGTTTATTTTATAGCCGCAATTTGTTTGGATAAAACACGGAGAAGATTCATATGAGAAAAAAGAAAAACTTAATATTGGATTTTACTTCGCTTTTGGATGTCATAATGATTTTACTTTTTGTTGTGATATGCAACATGAGCAACGCATCCTTAGAGGCGAGTGAAAATGCCAAAAAATCACAGGAAAGCCTTGCAGATGCAGAGACGAAGCTGGAGGGCATGCAGGATAAGCTTGATGCACTGTCCGCTGACAATGAAGCTTTAAAAATGGAGCTTAGTGGGTATCAGCCTGGCAGTGGGGACACGGTTTCTCCAGAAGCTTATGAAGCAATACTTGACAGCACGACAAAGGTCATTATGAAATGTGAGACGGGTATGGACACGGAAACAAATAAGCATATGGTGTCTATTGATATTACAATAAAGAATAAGGGGGAAACTGCAAGACAGACAACTGCAAAGATTATACATGATTTTGATTTATCAAGGAAAGAACGGGATGCATTTAATGCAAAGCAGATAGGAAGCATGAAGGAGGAACTTCAAAAATACCTCACGAACTCCGATGAAAAGCTTATCTGGGTGTTAATCGAGTATGACTATCGGGATGAGAATTTTTCCAATGCGGATCTGGAAATTATACGTGATGCCGTTGAAATGCTTGAAGCAGAACGAAATGTCACCTGTTACATTGAGGAAATGAAGAAATAGAAGGGCGATTGTGAAACTTTGTTTTTGTGAAATAGACTATTAAAAATAAAGAGTTTCGCAATTGTCAAGATAAAAACGGAAAGGAAGAAACTATGAGTAAAAAGAACAATAACAATGAGATGAATGAAAAGGAAAAAACAAAAAAGGAAAAGAAGAAAAAGAAAAGAGGAGTAAATGTAACTTGTGAAACATGTCCACACTACTACAGCTTCACAGT
>CANTEG010000030.1 GCA_947652735.1 uncultured Lachnospiraceae bacterium
TCCACCGGACGTTATCCGGCATCCTGCCCTATGAAGCCCGGACTTTCCTCACCTGCCGTACGGCAGCCGCAATCACTTATCCGGCTTGCATCGGCATTAGAGTATCATATTTGAAGGTTTGTTTCAAGCTATAAAATAAATATTCAGTAAGCAGGATGAAAAGATTGTCGTACTCCGAACAGTGATACTATAATCACAAAAATGAACTATTACTTAATGCAAGATGTAGTGTGATAGTCCTATCAAATATTAATATTTAATAGAAAAGGAGATAAGAATATGGATGCAATTGAATGTATGAAGACAAGAAGAAGTGTAAGAAGATACACTGAGGAAAAAATTTCAAAAGAAGCCTTTGATGAAATAATTGATGTGGCAAGAATGGCACCAACATGGAAAAATTCACAGACACTCAGATATATTGTCGTTTCCGACAGAGCAGTTATAGATAAGATAAAGGATGACTGTATACTTGGGCATGAGGGCAACGGAAAAACCCTTACAAGCTGTAACACTCTTGTGATTCTTACACAGATAAACGGAAGATGCGGATATGAGCGAGATGGAAGCTTCAGCACCTCAAAGGGTGCAGGCTGGGAAATGTTTGATGCGGGAATTGCGGCACAGACATTTTGTCTTGCGGCACATGAAAAGGGATATGGTACGTGCATGATGGGAATATTTGATGATAAGAAGGTTGCAGAGGCAATCGCACTTCCAGAGGGACAGACAGTATGTGCACTGATATCCATTGGAGTTCCTAAATTTATTCCTGACCCAACACCGCGTAAGGAAGTAGCAGAGCTGGTAAGATATATATAGGATGATGTTCAAATGATTTAAGGTGACGGATATGGAAAAGAGTAGAGTTAATCAGATAATAGATAAATTGATAGACAGCGTGGAAAACGGACAGAACGTCCCTCTTTCAGCAGGCAAGGTTATGGTCAATAGGGATGAAACTGCACTGATGCTTCGGGAGCTTGAGAGCATTGTCAATGGTGAGCTTCGCACTTACAGGGAAGTAAATGACCGTAAGGGGAAGATTATAACAGAAGCAAAAAAAGAGGCAGAGGAAATTATTTATGAGGCGGAGCAGACTGCAAGCAGAATCAGGGTTACGAAAAGAGTTTCCTCATTGGGAGGAACGTTTCGTGCGGACAAGCTTGACAACGAAGATAAAATGGCACTCCGTACGGCCACTGACATCTATGCGGCATCTCTCATTTACACCGATGAAATGCTGACAGAGGTAAATGATTTGCTTGCTCAGGCGTATGATTATGTAAACAACCAGTATGGCAGAATGATAATGGACCTTGAGGAAAAGGCAAAAATTATTGCAGATAACAAGGCGGAGCTGATGGTAAATCTAAAAGAACTTAGCAGGGAAGAACGATATGAGCAGATACTTGAGCTTGCTCAGCTTTTGTCCAATGAGCTTTACAGTGAACGGCAAAAGCTTAAGGAGATGGAGGCATATGATAGGAAAAAGGAAGAAGCTGCAAGACTTGCCGAGGAGATAAAGGCTACACGGGAAAATATTGAACAAGTGTCGTCCAAAAAGGCGGAACCCCAAAAAACTGTGGTGAAAAAGACGGTGACTGAAAAGCCGTCAGTGCGAAAAGTGCCAGTCGGACAATCGGCAGTACAAGGTGAGGTAGGCGGGCATATGCCAGAGCAAAAGGCAGCAACTGAGCAACCGACATCAGAAAAAACGGCATCCAAACGTACAGTGCCTGAAGGAATAAGAGAACAGGGTACACAGGAGGAGAATGCAAATGCGGTGGAGTCTGTACCAAAAGAATCGGTACCAAAGAAGCAGGCAAGGTCTGATATACCGTTGTCTGAGGCAGAGCTTGCGTTTATGAAGAAAGCAGCTGAACAAAAAGGGGTAGAAAAAATATATGAAATTTAGCTATAAAAGACAGGTGAATTATTACGAGACAGATAAAATGGGAGTGGTTCACCATTCAAATTACGCAAGGTATCTTGAAGAATGCAGAATTGAGATGCTTAAGCAGTGCGGTATACCATATGATATGCTGGAGGAAATGGGCTATATGATACCTGTTTTGGATTTAAAATGTACGTTCAAGGAACCGGCAAGATTTGGGGAAACTCTGATTATAGTAGCCAAGCTTGAGCAGGTGACAGCCGCGAGGTTTTATTTTTCATACATAATTTATGATGAGACAATGACACATGTAAAGCATTTGGCGGAGACGTCACATTGTTTTTTGGATACAAATTTTAATTTAGTAAGCTTAAAGAAAAAGGAGCCGAAACTATACGAAAAGCTTTTGACGGCACAGGGAGGACAGTATGCTTAATATTAAAAAAAATGAAATGGGATTTTCATGTGAGGTATTTCCACCAAAACGAAATGACGACATATACGAGGTTTATAAAACATTGGATGAGCTTAAGCTGTTGAAGCCTGATTTTATAAGCGTAACATATGGGGCAGGCGGAAGTAACAGTAAGAAGACAGCCACAATAGCAGCATACATTCAAAATATATGTGAGGTTGAGGCTATCGCCCACATGACGGCTGTCGGGATGGATGAGGCAACCTTAAGGGCAATTCTTTTTGAACTGAAGAAAAAAGGGATAAATAATGTGCTGGCTTTGAGGGGTGATAAGCCGAAAGCCATGTTAGATGAGGAGTTTGAAAACAGAATATATAGATATGCTTCCGATCTGATAAAGGAAATTAGAAAACAGGAAAAGGACATGTTTGTTGCGGCAGCCTGCTATCCTGAAATTCATCCGGAGTCAGCGAACCGTAAGGAGGATATTGAACATCTGAAATACAAGGTGGATCAGGGGGTAAACTGTCTGATATCCCAGATGTTTTTTGACAACAATGTATTCTACAGTTTTTTGGAGGATTTACGGGCAGCAGGAATTAATGTGCCTGTACTGGCAGGTATTATGCCTGTTACAACTGCCAAGCAGCTTGGAACAAGTGTGCAGCTTTCAGGCTCATCGGTTCCGAATGAACTCAGTTCCATAATAGCAAAGTATGGTGGAGATGCCGATGATATGAAAAAAGCGGGCATAGACTATGCTGTTGGACAAATAGAGGATTTAAAGAAAAATGGAGTTGATGGAATACACCTGTATACAATGAATAAGGCGGATGTGACAATGGCAATATATGAGGCGGTGTAAGGTTATTAATTTTTCACGGGAAGATGACAAGAAAGTTGAGTATTCTCATTTGTAGAATTAGGAGAAGATTAACATGTCAAATGAAATTATTTTATATCATGGGAGTAGAGAGCTCGTTGAGACACCAGAGATAAGAGTTCAAAAATATAATAAAGATTTTTATTTTGGATTTTACTGTACTGAATATATGGAACAGGCTAAACGGTGGGCAACCAGATTTGATGGATTTGGTTATTTGAATGAATATAAATATATACCTGATGATAAACTTAATATAAAGATTTTTACAGAAATGACAGAAGAATGGTTGGATTTTATCACTGCCTGCCGAACGGGGAAGTCGCATAATTATGACGTCGTGGAAGGTCCTATGGCAGATGACACTATTTTCAATTATGTGCAAAATTTTGTTGATGGGAAAATTAGCAGGGAGGCTTTTTGGAGCTTGGCAAAGTTTAAGAAGCCTACGCATCAGATTAGTTTTCATACAGAAAATGCGTTGACAACATTGAAGTTTTTGAAGGGATGTGAAGTGAGGGATGAAGAATGACAGCGATTTATTTTTTACATGTAGCCTGATTGAATTTATCGGAAGAAAACAAAAGCAAAAACGGTCAATGATAGTAAAGTTTTTAGGCAATGATGGCATAAAAAGAATTTACAAATATGCTGATGTTTTTCATTGTGAGCCAATAGAAAAGGTGGCTGATGAATTTATCAATAATTATAATATCCCTGAGGATTCCTTTGATAATGTTGCAAAATGCAGATATGAGGTTCCTGATTATTGGACAATTGGAGAGGTTTATGAGAGATTGATTGAGGATATTTCTGGGAATTCAGAAAAAAATATAGTTACCTGGATTGTAGAGGTGTATTCATCATGGATTGATAATGCCATATCAAATTACAATACAGATTTTTATTATCAGTCGCGGGAATATATATGTGAATGTTATAAAGAAGGAAGAATTTGTGCTTAATAATTGTCAATAATTAAGATATGTGCTGATTTGAAAATTTTAGGCACGGATACATGGATTGTATCCGTGCCTAAAGTGGTTTAACTCTTTTTGTTCTATATTGTCGGTTTTATAACACTCTTACGTTTATGCTTCTTATTTTCATAAAGTGCCTCGTCAGCGTTGTGGAGTATCTCCTCTATATTGAGGGTTGGCGCACATGTAAAGGTTGTGATACCTACGCTTATATCAATGTAGTACGGCTTGTCGCATGTATCATTCAGCTCTTTTGAAAGGGAAGCAATTGTGTTTCTTATCTGGGTTGGTCTTCCGGCATCATCTAAAAATGAAAATGCAACGAACTCGTCACCACCGATTCGTCCGATAATATCTTCTTTTCCAAAGCTGTTTTGCAGTATTTTGGCAATGCTCTTTATCGCAAAGTCACCATTCTTGTGACCAAAGTTATCATTTACCTGTTTTAAGTTATCCATATCTGCAAAAACTACCATCGCAAGCTTACCCTCATTGAACTGGGAATTTACAAGTGACTGTACACTGTCGAGGAAACCGCGCCGGTTGTTTATGCCTGTTAACGCATCTGTTATGGAAAGCTTATTTAAAAGCTCGTTCTTGCTGTTAAGCTCCGATGCTGAGACGGCAAGCTTTTTTTGTATGGAAAGCTGCTGTTTCATCAGTGACACAAAGTTCAGTGATATACTTAACTGGAGGCTTTGCGGATAAATATTTCCAAAGTGCTCGATATCTATTTCACCAACAAATAAACCATATTGTATACTGTTTGTGAACAGAGGCGTGACTACCATGGTTTTGCGCCGTTCCTGATTGGTATAGTCATTGCGGAATATTTTGTTGGATGAGATAAGTCTGTTGTCTCCGGATAAAAATGTTATATTTTCATGGTCATGGCATGCCTGAAGATACAGTGTGCTCGGTACTCTCCATGAACCGTTTGGGAGCAGCATGACAGGCTCATCATATATATAAATAAAGGAGCTTGTAAAATTAGCGTCCCAAAGCTTCTCTAAAATAAGCCTGAAACAGGATTCCTCGTCGGTGCTGTATGTAAGCGTATCACGGGTGATGTACATAGATGACCAAATAGTGGCTTTTTGCTCTTTTATGGAATTGTATAGCTTGTTGGATGTGTGGAATAAAAACTTCTCAAATATCTGGTTAAATAATTGAGATATTTTGTTCTGCTTTCCTTCGTCATCGGAGAGTGACAGCAAAAGATTTTTTAACTCCCGCAACGTATACTGGAATTTGTCGGTACTGAAATAGCTGCTGATTATTTGTGTTTCCAGTAATTCTTCAAGCTCAAGGGTGATTTGTTCAACGTCAAACTTAAAATCGCCTGTCTCAAAAATAGGAATAAGGATGTTGTTTAAAAATGGATTGATTGTCTCTAACAGCCTGTTGTAATAAAAAGTTGTTTTGTAATTGCTGAAAAGGAAGTCATCTATAATTTTCTTTGTCTTTGTATAATCTTCGGATTTGCTCAGGCTAAGTCCCTGGTTGAGTATATTTTGTAATGCAAAATCTCCGCAACCGCAGGATGAACGTACAACAAGACTTGAATTTAATATGCTGATATTGGTATTGCCTGTCTGTGCAAGGTTAATAACCTCATGGACGGCGTGATATCCCATGTCCATAATACCGTTATGAACAGTGGTAAGCAGTGGATTTAATACGGTAGAAACAGGTGAGTCATCATAACCGGTTACAAGAATATCCTTGCCTATTTCAAGTCCCCGTGCCTTGATTGCGTTGTATCCGCCGATAGCCATCTGGTCATTTGCAAATACGATTGCTTCCAAATCCCTGTTTCGGTCAAGGAGGTCATTTACGATATCCTCTGTAAATTCAGAGAAGTTGCCGTATACGATTCTGTTTTGGTCTACAGGAATTCCGTTTTCTTCCAGCACCTTACAATATGTGTCAAGACGGTCACGTGCATCTGCATTTTCCTTACGTCCGCTTACCAGACCAATTTTTGTTTTTCCGTGAACCTTGATAAGGTGTTCGATAGCTTCACGCATACCTGTGCGTCCCTCTGTGTAAAGACAAGGATATCCTGGAACTTCAATTTCAATTGTAAGAATAGGAATGTCAAAGTTCTTAAGAAATGCAAGCATATCGTTTTGGGACAGAAAGCTTCCAATAGAACCAATGGAAACGATAAGAGCATCCAGCGTATGCTTTGAAGCATAGTAGAATATGGAATTGTACTGATAATCAAACCGTGCATTTTTCGGATCATTGTATGACGCGTTCATGTACATTCCCGGAAAAACGATAAGATTTACATCCAGTTCCTTTGCTGCATAATCTACACCCTTGCAGACTTCGTATGCATAATCATTGTCAAGATGACATGTGAAAAATCCGATATTTAATCTTTTTTTACCTTTACTCATACGTGCACCCCCAAAAATAAATTTAAACATAACCCCATTAGTTTATAAATTACTAAGTATTCTAGCATATTTAGTAGCTCTAATCAATAAAATGTGCAGGTGGTTTCATAGTTTTTTTGATGTATCCTTTACAAACTGTTCTATTTAAACTATAATAGGTTGGATGAAAAAACATTTACATATTTCAGGAGGAATAAGCAATGGATTACAAAAATGCAGGCGTTGACATTGAGGCAGGATATCAGTCAGTCGAGCTTATGAAGGAGCATATAAAAAAGACAATGAGACCTGAGGTTCTCACCAATATTGGAGGATTTTCAGGAGCATTTTCACTGGATAAGATTAAGGATATGGAAAAACCGACACTTGTCTCAGGTACAGATGGTGTGGGAACTAAGATTAAGCTTGCATTTATTATGGACAAGCATGACACAATAGGTATCGACTGTGTTGCTATGTGTGTCAATGACATAGCATGTGCAGGAGGAGAACCGCTTTTCTTCCTTGATTATATAGCATGTGGAAAAAACTACCCTGAAAAGATAGCAACAATCGTCGGCGGAGTTGCCGAGGGGTGTGCACAGTCGGGAGCTGCACTTATTGGCGGTGAGACGGCAGAGCATCCGGGACTTATGCCTGAGGATGAGTACGATTTGGCAGGCTTTGCAGTGGGAGTTGTAGACGAAAAAGACCTTATAACAGGCAAGGATATAGCTGAAGGGGACACATTAATCGGAATCGCTTCAAGCGGAGTACACAGCAACGGATTTTCACTTGTGAGAAAAGTATTTGATATGACAAGTGAGTCACTTAACACATATTATGATGAACTTGGGAAGACACTTGGCGAGGCACTGCTTGAACCTACAAGAATCTATGTAAAGGCATTAAAGCAGGTTAAGGATGCAGGCGTAAAAATAAAAGGATGCAGCCATATTACAGGCGGCGGTTTTTACGAAAATATTCCGCGTATGCTCCCTGACGGAATCAAGGCAGTTGTGAACAAGTCATCCTATGAGGTTCCTGCAATATTTAAGCTGTTGCAGTCAAAGGGAAATATAGAAGAACAGATGATGTACAATACCTATAACATGGGACTTGGTATGGTGATTGCAGTTGACAGTTCAGATGCAGAGGGTGCAATTGCGGCAATTAATGCGGCAGGAGAAACAGCTTTCGTTATCGGTGAAACAAAGGCAGGCGAAAAGGGAGTAGAAATATGTTAAGGGTAGTTGTCATGGTATCTGGCGGCGGTACAAATTTACAGGCTATTATTGACAGTATCTCAGCAGGTGAAATAAAAAATGCAGGCATTGTGGGTGTAATCAGCAACAACTACGGTGTATATGCCCTTGAGCGGGCGAAAAAAGCAGGGATAGAGTCTGCCGTGGTTTGTCCAAAGGATTTTTTGGACAGGGCAGCATTTAATGAGGCACTGCTTGATAAGGTGAATAGTTATGAGCCTGACCTGATTGTGCTTGCGGGATTTCTTGTTGTTATACCTGAAAAAATGATAGATGCATATGAAAACCGTATCATAAACATTCATCCGTCACTTATTCCGTCTTTTTGCGGAACAGGATATTACGGACTTAAGGTGCATGAGGCCGCACTTGCAAGAGGTGTAAAGCTGACTGGAGCAACCGTACATTATGTAGATAAGGGTACGGATACAGGACCGATTATTTTGCAGAAGGCAGTTGAGGTAAAGGAGGGGGATACCCCTGAAATTCTTCAGCGCAGAGTTATGGAGGAAGCTGAGTGGAAGCTTTTGCCGGCAGCCATAAGTAAAATAGCAGATGAAAAAGAATCAAAGTAAAGAAGGGAGCAAAACCATGAATGTACTGATTGTAGGAGGGGGCGGACGAGAACACGCCATAGCTGTAAAATGCAGTGAGAGCAAGAGAGTGACAAAGCTTTATGCAGCACCGGGAAATGCGGGTATAGCCCAGCTTGCCAAGTGTGTTGACATTTCTGTTATGGATGGTGAGGCTCTTGTAGCATTTGCAAAAGAAAAGGATATAGATTTGGCAATCGTAGGACCGGATGACCCGCTTGTGGCAGGTGTGGCGGATTGCTTTAAGGATGCTGGAATTAAGGTTTTTGGACCTGAAAAGAAGGCAGCTATTATAGAAGGCTCAAAGGCATTTTCAAAGGATTTAATGAAAAAATATGGTATACCGTCAGCGGCATACGAAACGTTTGACAATGCTGACGATGCAATTGCATATATTGAAAATGCAAAGATGCCTATCGTTCTTAAGGCGGATGGACTTGCACTTGGCAAGGGCGTGCTGATATGTAATGACGTTGAGGAAGCAAAGGCAGGGGTAAAAACGCTTATGCTTGATAAGCAATTTGGCGCCGCAGGTGATAGGATTGTAATTGAAGAATTTATGACAGGCAGGGAAGTATCGGTTCTTTGTTATTGTGACGGAACCCATATTAAGCCGATGGCATCCGCACAGGATCACAAGAGGGCGCATGATGGAGATCAGGGATTAAATACAGGCGGAATGGGAACATTTTCCCCAAGCCCGTTTTATACAGATGATGTTGACAAATTCTGCAAGGAGCATATTTATCAGCCTACAATGGATGCGATGAAGGCTGAGGGCAGGGACTTTGTTGGAATTTTGTTTTGCGGACTTATGCTTACAGAGGATGGACCAAAGGTGCTTGAGTACAATGCCAGATTTGGGGATCCTGAGGCACAGGTTGTACTTCCGCGTATGAAAAATGACATTATTGATGTTATGGAAGCATGTATAGAGGGAAGACTTAATGAGATAGAGCTTGTGTTTGAGGATAAGGCAGCAGTGTGTGTTGTGCTTGCTTCAGACGGTTATCCTGAGCATTATGAAAAGGGGTTCCCAATTGAGGGTCTTGATACATTTGCAGATAAGGATGATTATTATGTGTTCCACGCAGGAACAAAGTTGGTTGATGGAAAGATAGTAACAAACGGAGGACGTGTGCTTGGTGTAACTGCAAAAGGTGCAACTCTGGTAGATGCAAGGGCTAATGCATATAAGGCAACAGAATGGATTAGTTTTGAAAATAAGTACATGCGGCACGATATTGGGAAGGCTATAGATGAACAGTAAAATAATTATTTCTATAGATTTTAACAGTGATGAAGCTATATACATGCAGCTCAGAAACCAAATTATAATGGGAATTGCCCAGGAACAGATAAGAAATGGGGATTCTCTGCCGTCAGTCAGGCAGCTTGCGGATGAGCTTGGTGTAAATATGCATACGGTAAATAAAGCGTATGCCATGCTTAGAAATGATGGTTACCTGACGCTTGACAGGAGAAAGGGCGCAGTTGTCTGCGTTTCGGTAGATACAAAACCACGGCATCTTGAAACCATAAATATTGAAATGAGAATGATGGTTGCCGAGGCGATATGCAAGGATATAAGCCTTGCAGAAATGCACCAGATTATAACTGATATGTATAAAGAATTTGGTGAAAACGGAGGTAAGCTATGAAACTTGAATATACGGAAGCAGCCAGGGAGGTGCTTGACATTGCTATGGAGACAGCCAAGGCAATGAAGCACACCTATGTGGGAACAGAGCATTTACTGTTTGCAATGATAGAGAGCAACAATGGAACAGCATGGAAGATTCTGACAAAGAATGGAGTAAATGCAAAGCCTATCAAGGATTATTTAAAGAAGAACCTTCAGACAAAGAAAAACAAAATAAAAAATAAGGACGCTTACTCAATTAAGCTGAAGCGGGTGATTGATGCGGCACACAAGGAGGCAGCACGTCTGAAAAGTGAAAAGGTGGGGACAGAACACCTTTTAATTGCCATGCTCAAGCAGGAGGATATTTTAGCCGTAAAGATTTTAGGCTCCATGTCCGTAAATATACAGAAAATATATATGGAATTACTTGTTTCCTGTGGCGTTGACAGTAATGCTGCAAAGAAAGAATATGCGGCATCTAAAAATGTAGCATCAAAGAAGAAATCACCAACACCAGCACTTGACCAGTATAGCAGGGATTTAACAAAAGCAGCTCTTGACGGCATGGTTGACCCTGTTGTAGGCAGAAGAAGTGAAATGGAACGTGTTATGCAGATTCTCTGTAGAAGAATGAAAAATAATCCATGTCTGGTAGGTGAGCCAGGTGTTGGAAAAACAGCAGTCGTGGAGGGACTGGCACAGCTTATTGTGTCAGGAAATGTTCCAGAGCTTCTTGCGGGAAAAAGAATATTAAGCCTTGACCTTTCAGGTATGGTTGCAGGCTCCAAATACAGAGGCGAGTTTGAGGAGAGAATCAAAAAGGTGATTGCCGAGGTAAGAAATGCAGGGAATATCATTTTATTTGTTGATGAGCTGCATACAATTATCGGGGCAGGTGGAGCCGAGGGTGCAATCGATGCGTCAAATATTTTGAAGCCTGCACTTTCACGCGGCGAAATTCAAATGATAGGCGCCACCACAAGAACCGAGTATAGAAAGTATGTTGAGAAGGATGCTGCCCTTGAGAGGCGGTTCCAACCTGTTTACGTTGAGGAACCAACCTATGATGAAACAGTTGAAATACTTAAGGGCCTTAGGGAAAAGTATGAGCAGCATCATAATGTTGAAATATCTGACGAGGCAATTTCGGCAGCAGTTGAATATTCAACGAGATATATTAATGATAGATTTTTACCTGACAAGGCAATTGACCTGATAGATGAGGCGGCATCAAGGAAAAAACTTGGCCTGTTTTCAGGAAATAAGAAGATTGTCAATATGGAGAGCGAATATAAACAGCTTGAGCTTGATATGGAAAATGCCATAACAGATGGCGATTTCGGGTTGGCATCAGACAAAAAAGCAGCGATTGCAAAGCTTGGTGCCAAAATAGAAAAAGCAAAAAATAAAATTAAGGATTCTGAGGCAAGTATGCTTCCTGTTGACGCGGAGGCAGTTGCGGATGTTGTGTCCGTCTGGACAAAGGTGCCTGTTACAAGGCTTACCCAGTCTGAGCAGGACAGACTGCTTTCCCTTGAGAAAACGCTGCATAAGAGAGTGATCGGTCAGGATGAGGCAGTCAGTGCAGCGGCAAAGGCAATCAGGAGAGGTCGTGTGGGTCTTAAGGACCCGAAGAGACCAATCGGTTCATTTTTGTTCCTCGGACCTACAGGTGTAGGTAAGACAGAGCTTTCAAAGGCACTGGCTGAAGCTGTTTTCGGTGATGAAAAGGCACTTATCAGAGTGGATATGTCAGAGTACATGGAAAAGCACAGCGTGTCAAAAATGATAGGCTCACCGCCGGGATATGTAGGCTTTGATGATGGCGGACAGTTAAGCGAAAAGGTAAGGAAAAATCCATATTCCGTTATACTGTTTGATGAGATAGAAAAGGCACATCCTGATGTGTTTAATATTTTACTTCAGGTTTTGGATGATGGACATATTACAGATTCACATGGACGCAAGACGGACTTTAAAAACACAATTATCATAATGACAAGTAATGCAGGGGCACAAAGGATTATTGACCCGAAACATTTGGGATTTTCCAATACAAGCAGCGAGGAAAAAGATCACGAGGATATGAAGAAAAATGTTATGGATGAGGTTAAACATATGTTTAAGCCTGAGTTTATTAACAGAATTGATGATATCATTGTGTTTAGAACCCTCACAAAAGAGGATGTGAAGAATATTTCTTCACTTATGCTGAAAGAGCTTAAGGATAGAGTGAAAAAGCAGATGGACATCAGCATAACATACGGAGATACACTTAAGAACTTCATATTCGATAAGGGCTATGATAAGAAATATGGTGCAAGACCGTTAAAGCGTGCAATTCAAAATGAAATTGAGGATAAGCTTGCCGAGGAAATATTAAGCGGGAACATTGCAAAGGGAGATAAAGTCAGTATTTCAGCCTCTGATGGTAAGGTCGTGTTTAAGAACAAATAATGGCAAAAAATATATGTAGAAATATGTAGAAAAAAAACAATATGTATTGTATAATGTGCATAAGATGTATTGATGTTCTATTAGGAAATTATATTTCCTGCCGGCAGGCTCCTTTCACTGGTATGTTTTCATTGGAAACTGCTATATTTGGAGCTTGCAGTAATTGGAACTGCGGTCTATTTAGATACTATGGAGGAATAAAATATGGCAGTTATTGATGATTTAATATGCGAGGAAGCAGCGGGTACTCTTAGTTTCGGCAATTATGAGCTTAGCACAAAGACTAAGAAAGATGGGTTTAAGTACAACGGTGATATTTATAAGATAAAGACCTTTAATGAAATCACGAAATTAGAGAGGAACGGAATGTTTGTGTATGAGTCAGTTCCAGGAACTACAGTGCACGGATTTAAGGCAACAGACAAGACAGTAAGCCTTGTTGTGGAAGGAAAAGAGGATGCTCAGGTAACATTGGAGCTTGAGGCTGAAAAGGAATATAAAATTCATATTGATAAGATTTATGTCGGTAAGCTTAAGACAAATTTAGGCGGAAAGCTGAATATGAGTGTTGAGCTTGAGCCGGGTAAACAGGTGGATATTTTAGTGGAGAAGATGTAGTGGCAAAGGAAAAACAGATTTTTTTCTGTAAGGATTGCGGCTATGAATCAGCAAAATGGGTAGGACAGTGTCCAGGTTGCAGAGCCTGGAACACATTTGTAGAAGAAAAAATATCGGTAGGCGCAGGCAAGCATGCAAATATAAAAAAGGATGCTGTTGCGCCTACAAGTATTTTAGAAGTTACAACTGCCAATGAGAGCCGCATCAAAACAGGAATTTCAGAATTAGACAGAGTGTTAGGTGGAGGCATTGTAGAAGGCTCCCTTGTTTTGGTGGGTGGAGACCCTGGTATCGGTAAATCAACAATACTGTTACAGATGTGTCGTAATCTTGTTCAGGATTCAGGCACGGAGGTGCTGTATGTTTCGGGAGAGGAATCGTTATCCCAAATTAAAATGAGAGCAGAGAGAATTGGGAGCTTTACCAAAGATATGAAGCTGCTCTGTGACAATGACATGGATAATATTTCAGCCGCAATACAAAAAAGTAAGGCGGGTGTTGTTATTATCGACTCCATTCAGACTGTACTTGCATCGGAGATAGGCTCGGCTCCGGGAACCGTAACCCAAGTGAGAGAGGTTACAGCAAGGCTGATGCAGCTTGCAAAGCAAAACAACATAGCGATTTTTATTGTGGGGCATGTGACGAAGGAGGGAACTGTTGCTGGACCAAGAACCTTGGAGCATATGGTCGATTCGGTTCTTTATTTTGAGGGGGACAGGAATAACGGCTTCCGTGTGCTGCGGGGTGTGAAAAACAGATTTGGTTCCACAAATGAAATTGGTGTATTTACAATGACAGACAAGGGACTTTGTGAGGTGCAAAATCCGTCACAGCTTATGTTGAACGGAAGACCTGAGGGGGTTCCGGGTTCGGTTGTCGTATCTTCCATAGAGGGGACAAGAAGTATACTGGTAGAGCTTCAGGCACTTGTGTGCCAGACAAATTTTAATATGCCGAGGAGAACGTCCGTAGGTGTTGATTATAACAGGGTGAACCTGATAACCGCTGTCATGGAAAAAAGGGTTGGCATGAACCTGTGGGGCTATGATGCATATGTTAGTATAGCGGGCGGTATGAAAATAAATGACCCTGCAATCGATTTGGGCATTGCATTTGCAATTGCCTCAAGCATGAACAATAAGCCTGTAGGTGATGACGTAATGATTATAGGAGAAATTGGGCTTGCAGGAGAGATACGTGGAGTTACAAATATTATGCAGAGAGTAAAGGAAGCTGACAAGCTGGGCTTTCGGAAATGTATTATGCCAAAATCAAATTACGATAAGGAAATGGAGAAGCTGGGCATAGAGCTTTCCTGCGTTTCAAATCTTGCACAGGCAATTGAAGGCATGTAGTTGATAAAGTGGGAATTTGCGGAGGTAATATAATTGAGTATTATAGATACAATTAACAAAAGGCATAGTTACAGAGGTAAATATAAATCTGATGCTGTTCCCAGAGAAGATTTAATAACAATAATGAAAGCGGGTCTGAACGCTCCATCAGGCTGCAATAAGCAAACAACAAGCCTAATAGCAGTAGATGATAAAGATGTATTGAAGAAACTACATGAAGTTATAAATCCACCAGTTGGAGAAACGGCTCCTGCCATGATATGTGTTTTAACTCAGAGAGTAAATGCATATAGAGATAAATGTTTTGCAGTACAGGACTACTCAGCTGCCATCGAAAATATGCTGCTGGCAATAGTTGAGCTTGGATATCAAAGCTGTTGGTATGAAGGTCACATTACAGATGAAGATAAAATTGGCTATCAAATGGCACAAATCTTAAACGTTCCTGACAATTTTGAACTGGTGTGCTTTTTGCCTGTTGGTATTGCCGAAACAGAACCAGCTTTACCTAAAAAACGGGCATTTGGGGAGCGGGCATGGTTTAATGCGTTCCCAGATAGCCAAAGAGAATTTTAGTTCATTATTTAATTCTTATTTTAATATATGAAAAAACAGAAAGGCATAGGATGAAGATAGATAAAAATAAAGTTCTGGATAAATTTAAGTATTACACGGATGCCTATGACAGCAGCAACATAAAAGTAAAGCTTAAAATAGACCACACATACCGTGTGGCAGGTCTGTGCAGAAAAATTGCACAGTCTGAAAATATGAGTAATGAGGAGCAGGAGCTTGCATGGCTTCTCGGTATGCTCCATGATATAGGACGCTTTGAACAGTTGCGAAGATATAATACGTTTATTGATGCTGACTCGGTGGACCATGCTGAGCTTGGGGCAGATATACTGTTTAAATCTCATGGAATGGATGAGAAAATGGATACGGGAAGTCATATGCCAAAGCTTGAAATCAGAGCGTATGTTGAGGATAGCTCAGAGGATTATCTGATTGAAACAGCCATACGGCAGCACAGTGTATATAGAATAAACAGCGATTTAGACAGGCGCACACAAATGTTTTGTAACATCCTCCGGGATGCTGACAAGATAGATATATTCCGCGTGTGTGCGGAAACACCTATGGAGGACATATATAATACAACCCGCGAGGAATTAAACAGGGCAGATGTATCTGACAAGGTTATGGAAAGCTTTTTGGAGCACCATGCAACACTGAGAAGTATAAGGAGAACAGTCGTTGACCAGCTTGTGGGTCATATTTCACTTGTATATGAGCTTGTATTTGCAGGCAGCAGAGCCATAGCTTATGAGCAGGGATACTTGGAAAAGCTGATGAGTTTTGAGTCGGAGAACGAGAATACAAGGGCTTGTTTTGACATTATTAGAAAAGAAATAAAATCGTATGTAAATATCTCCTAAAAAAATACAAAAAAGGTGTTGACATTCAAAAATCACTGTGCTATTATCTAATAGCTGTCGCAA
>CANTEG010000031.1 GCA_947652735.1 uncultured Lachnospiraceae bacterium
AAATTATACCTTATAACTTTGCTTATGGATTTTTATTTTGTCGAACTCACGTTATATTACTACTTCCAACAAATTCTTTCAAGAAAAGCGTACCACTATTTCTTAATGATACGCTTATGATTATCAGATAACCTCAAAATGTTTCAAGGCATCCTTTATCGCTTCCACTTTCTCCGCTGTCGGATGTTTCCTCGGCTGTTTCAATTCCTCTACCGCATTCGGGGCATCATACATCGGCAATCCTAAATCTCTTTTTACCTCTGCGATATATGCGGTATGTACTTTGAAGCCATATTTCGCTTCTATGTACTCCTTAATCATCTTATATGTAACACGCTCTTTCGGCTTGTACGCTTCGGCTCTCTTGGCGATATTATCAAGCGGCACTTTGCCCTCACCCTCGCCAAACTCGACTTTTACGTTGATTACGCTGTCAGGTTTTTTGTGGGAAAGCATTACAACCGTCTCCACATGGCACGAGAAGACAGGAAGTACGTCTTATGCCCCTCTCAGTATGCAGAAATTTATCAACTCATTTCCTTTTTTATTTCCTATTTTTAATGACCCTTTATCTCATAGCGTTCTACTCTTGAAGTATGTTTTCCATATAAATATCTACTATTAAAAAAAATATCAAGAATCATATATACTTTTTCTTTTGTAACTACTCTTGAGCCCAAACATAAAACATTTGCATTATTATGTTCTTTGGCCATTCTTGCCGAATAACAGTCAGAAACAACAGCCGCTCTTATTTGCGGAATCTTATTTGACACCATAGACATACCAATCCCTGTTCCACAACATAAAATTCCACAATTACGAGGATTCTCTAAGACAAATTTGCATAACATTCGTGCACATTCAGGATATTCTTCTAATCCATCAGTATATAAATCAATATAATGCAACCTGTTAATATCTAACCATGCTTTTATATGTTCTTTAAGAGGATTTCCAACTAAATCAGCATGCAAATAAATTAAAGGCTCTACTGATGTATACGCAATCATTTTTTCCCAAGCCTTATCAATACTATTACTTAAATCAAATAAACCTGAAGCACCCATAACAAAAATATCAGCCCCGGCTTCTTCTATCATATAGAAATGCTTCTCATTACATGACCCATCTACTTCAATATCATATGTATATCCATTTTGACTTTTTATATTTTTTAAGCATACTACTTTATTTAACTCCGTTTTTTGAAACTCTTGTCCTGCCAATCCCGGATATACAGTCATCACGTTAATTAAATCAACATTATTAAGATAATCATATAATATATCTAATTTTGAATCTGGCTTAATTGCCAAGCCTGTCTTTAAACCTGCTTCATGTATTTCAGCTAATAAAACCGCTGTTTTTTGGTCTCCTTCGATATGAAATGATATGATATCACATCTATTATCAATGCAAAATCTCACATACTTTTCCGGATGTCTTGACATAATGTGGACATCCATTATAGCAAAAGGATATTTCTTGCGAATCCAAACAATTTTCTCATAATCAAACCCTTCAAAATTTGAAAAATCTTTGTCCATAATGTCTATATGGATTAATCCATTATGAACTACTATAAATTCTAATGCCGATTCAAGCATATCTTTTTGTGCGCACATCATTGATATAGAATATTTTCTACTCATAGCTTAAGTTCCTCTTTATTATAATCTTCGATAAGTTTAGTTTTTGTATGCTGTACTACTCCAGTTAATATAGTTGTAACAACTAATCCCAAAACTGTAGCTAATATTTTTGTAATATTATCATTTAAAATTGTTTGCCATTCTTTTGGATATGTTGTTGAAAATATGCCTATCAAACAAATTGAAAATAATATAGCTAATGCTGCCATAGTAGCTGTAAATCCAACTATTAACTTATATCTTTTTATTAGCTTTAATAAATAATGCTTATTTTTCTTAATTTCTCTAACTTGTAAATCACTTTTTTGCTTTTCACTAATTAATTGGTTATATTGACTTTGCGCAAAATCTAATGCTTTAATATTATTGCTTACACTGAATATAGGATTAGTTCTATTTGCTGAATTAATTAAATCAACTAAAAAATCATCAAAAGCAAAATCATATACTTTGTCATACAATAAAATAGCACTCAAAGACTTAGCAGTTGTATTCTCATCATTTAGCCAACAAGTCTTATCATAGTCAAAATTATTTTGTATAAAATTTACCGCTCTATTTATCATTACTTCAAAATATTCAGAATTTTTATGTTTCCAATTATATTTTAAGCGAGAAAGTAAAGCGACTGAAATCTCCGATGTTTTACTTAAATTTTTCCACGCACCATTATAACTCTGTTCATCGAATAGTTTTTTTTCAACAGCAATCGCAAATTTTTCACACTCTAAACTAGATGGCAAAATTTCATTGACAACATATAAAAATTGTAAAATTTTGCATAAGTCAATCAAAGCTATTGCGGAATCTACCTTATATGTATTTCTATCAACTGTTAGTAAAATCCTATCAAAAATGGAAGTACAATTTTTTAATTCATTTTTCAACAACTCAAACAATGCGATGTTATTATTCTCAATATTTATTATATAGCCAGAATCATACAATGCAACGAATGCCATTATTCGATCCTGCCAAGAAATCCTTTGACTATATTCAATACTATTTAATTTATATAAAATCCAATTACCACATTTAGTTCTCTCTTCTAAAAGCACAGACGTATTTATTTTTTGATTATCTACGACAACTTCATTAATATTATTATTATTGCATAATAAATACAGCTTATCCAAAACATTACAACAAGAACATGTTGAATTAAATACATTGTCATAAGTCTGATATGTCAAGTTTTCAAATAATTCTGGATTTCTCAGTTTAGTAAAATCCAAATAACTATTAGTAGCTTTCAACTCGGAATCGCTTTCTTTTATTTTATAATGACTTATAATTTCATTATACAAGGGAATGATATATCCTGTTGCATTAAATGACAAATAATCAAATAATCTTAATATATATTCATATGTCCATATACTCTTTCTCCACTGCGAAGTAGTATAATTTGCCATGAGCCATTCTTCTGCACTTAAAAAAATATAACTATTTTTTACGGATTTAGAAAATGAACTAACCAAAGTCAATTCATTTTTTCTATTAGAATCTCCATCCACTATACGATAAAAAACAATATCCTTTTTTATATCTATAACATATTTTTCCCAAAAATCATTAATCTCATTTTCTAACCATTCACTTGAAAACACAAAAATACTATGCGGATATAATTGTGTTGTCAACCCGTTCCCCTCTTGTTTTATACTATTAAGCACCTCTAAAATTTCATTTTCGTTATATTGTTTTAACGCCATCTTTTGATCATGCGCTTTATTTATATAACGTGAAAAACGCTTATTTATTGCAAAACTTTTATATATAAATGCTACTTGATTTATCCCTTCCGTAATGTATATTAAAATATTAGCCAATTGTTCCAAGTGTTCTGACCAATCTAATACTACAGATGAAATTATGAGACGTTCATTTCCAACTCTTGATTTAAGCAATAGAGACCTTGAATCATTTGTTTCTACTTTACTATAACTTTTATCTTCATAAATTATATCATAGGAACTTTTAATATTGGGAGATAATATGTACCTATATTTATGTGGCATAAATTGATTTTTTTCACCACTACAACATCTCTCTATTATTGTATTATCTATTTTTATTGGAAAATTTACTAACCAATCTTTAGAATCATATATAGTAACAGTCCCATCGGACGATTTCTTTTCTTTTCTTTTAATAAGTTTATATGTAAATAAATCCGCTAAAAATTCTATGTAATGTGCATCTCCTTCTACTGCTCCTAATTTTTGTTGATTAGAAATACACATACCATGACAATTGCCATTTGCATCATCAATATATTGTGCAATAATACCCTTATTTTCTACTAATTCATTATATATTTCTATATTATTACAGGCATTTGTTGCTATAAAAATGCTGTCAAAAGTAAAAATATTGTTATTCCCTTTTTCAAATAAAGTAGAAATATTAAATTTATCGAATGTCTCAAATGAATACATTCTATCTACTCCACCATTTAAATACACTTTACTTAATGCTTTTTTTATTATGAATTCTGTATTTGCATAAACAGAATGTAATGTTTCATTTTCGTTTACGATTATTGCTACTCTATACATACTTTTCTCCAAATTATCAAACGACCATAAGATAGCATAGTAATCATTAGTTTCAATTAAATATAGAGCAAATTTCCATCTACTATATCAGATATCTAATACAACAGATGGAAATTTCAACAAACTTATAATAAATCACTTAATATCTGTGCTGATAATACTAAAAGAATCTATGTCGATTTAATAGACTAATATCTAAAATCTTCCATACTTTATGATAATCATTACTTAAAATTAAAGTACATAAGCCATTATTTTTTATTTAAAATTTCCTAATATTCTAGAAACAGGTTCTGTATCTGATTGATATCCTGTCGCTGCAATGACGATATTATTATTAGGTATTATAATAATATATTGTCCATCTGTACCATCACAATAATAGTTTCCATCATATGAATAGATTCCTAATTCTCCAACATCTCCGCAAATCCACATATTTAGACCATAATTAAATTTTGGAAATGCCCTCCCCTTTTTATATCTGTGAGTAGGTCCATATACTAATGGCAATCTCATATTGTTAACCCATTCTTCTGGCACTACCTGTATACCATTACACTTACCATCATCAGCAAAAAGTTTAGCAATTTTGTGCAAATCCTCACAATGCATCTTTAAACCTGTACATCCTGCACAATATTTCCCATAATTTTTCCAAGAATAGTCAGAAATATCCAATGGTTTAAAAATATACTTGTCTACAAATTCTGTTAACGAAATATTCAAATATTCTGTTACCAATGTAGACAACACAAATGTTCCTGCATTAGAATAAACAAAATCAAAGCCTGGCGTAGCTGTAATTGGATAATTTACGATATAATCAATTAGCTTATCTTCCCTTTGTTCCGAAACATCTTTGCTGAACATAATTCCTTTATCGTGACCTAATGTAATTTTAAAACAATCACGTACTGTCAGAATATCCCATGCCTTTATATTTTTTGATGTATGGATAGTAGCATATCTTCTTAATAAAGGACCTATTTTTGTGTCCAAAGTAATCTGTGTATCTCCAAAAAATAATCCTTCTTTAATTGCTGCCCCAAAAGCCAAACATGTAATTGGTTTAGCAATTGATCTGATATCTATTTTTTCACGTTTCCTAAAATAATGGCTAAATAATGTTTCTCCTTGAGATACGATTAACCCAACCATGTCAAGATGATTTCCTTTCGAATCAAGAGAATTTTCCATTTCACTTATTACAGAATCAAATAATTCTTTCGTTAATTTTTTCATTGTTTCTCTCCTATCTAAATAATGGATTTTGATGTGCAAAATATTTTCGCCGTTCCCCAGGTTTTCGTTCAGTATTATCACAATCATACCAAGTGCCATCTTCTGGAAAATACCCTCTCGGAATTTGTGCCATATACACATCTGAGACATATTCTTTAAGTTGGTTTCTGATATCATCTTTAGCAATTCCAAACCTCTTACATACAGCACACATAATAGGATATAAAAGATATGTTCCTAATTTAAAATCATACATATATGATGGGCGAATTTTATAATAACATGGATGATTTTCTGGAACATCTTCATAAAAACACTCAAATGGATAAGATTTCCATTTATCGTTTAATCCCAACTTCCTTGCTAATGTTATATCCTTGTCAACAGAATCCATATCCTTAATTATAATCCGTTTAATAATATAATGTTCATCTATTTCATAATAACAATTTTGTCCATGCAATTCCAATATAAACGCGCAATTGAGTAATGTTTCAAACCATGCATCTATTGTCATTTTCATCACATTTAATAAATAAGTTTTAGGATCCTCTTGACTCAGTTCAATGAACTGATTAATTAACAATTCGTCAGTTATTGTTTCCTGACAATAACAATCTCTTCCGAAAAGTGAAAAACCCGGAATCATTTGCCTTTTTTCAGCAACATACGGATATGCCTGTCGTTCTCTTAAAATTGTCCCCCACTCATATATAGAATCGCCCATCATCAGTTTACTGACTTTTGCACTTTTTTCCAGTAAAGTACCATAAGTATTTTTAAATAAACCACGGTCTATAGCACCTCTGATAGAATTGCTGACTTCTATACTAGACATACAATGACCATATTGTAATTGTCTATCAACTCTTCCTATACGTCCTATATCATAAGTCAATTTAATAAATCCATCAAACTCACTGCTTCGTATAAGCATGGTTCTTCCTCCAGAAGTTGGTGACACCTGCAAAGAAGATTTTTTAGGTCTTCGTTTCGCCCTTTTCAAAATTTCAGAATTAAAACTATCAGGATGTGCGTAATTCACATTATTTTCAAACAATGAATTTTTTTCTCCTAGCTTCAAACAATCCAAGTCGTCATCATCAAATTCTAAAATTGGAAACTTATCTTTTCCCGTAAATGGATTAGTTTCTTTGGAAGTTGATCGAAGCTTTGTCCACCCTGATGGCGAACCATCATTAACATATCTTTCCATATACATAAATGCTTCTAGTAAATTATCAAAGATACTATTCCCTTGCATATCACTATCCCTCCAATTGTAATTTAAAAATCTATCAGCATATTATCAAATATTCTCCTTATCATTGATTTTTTACTATTCTGAATTTAATATTTTAATATCAATCAAAAAACACAAGATTTGATTATAATTATATTATCATCATGCAGCGATTCATCCTGATCTGAAATTAACATATATTTATTTAACCAATTTTGTTTTTCAATCTGTAGCACCTTTTTTTACTTAATCATTGCTCCCCTTAATAAATATAGTTAACACCTTATCCACGGCAATTAATAAACTTCCCATTGCAACTAACACTTGTATAACACTTAATACTTTTTTTTTCATAAATAACCAACCATTCCTTTCAACTCATCTGAACACAAATAGGAATGATAATTTATTTCGCATTGTAAACCTCTCAATAAAATCAATCCTTTCTCATAATTTATTATATTCTTTACATTAAATAATACAATATGGCTACACCATACTTTGTCGAACTAATCGAGTAGGAGGGGGTGACTAACCCCCGTCCTCTCACACCACCGCTCATGCGGTTCCGCAAGCGGCGGTTCGGTTGTTCAAAGATGTGCCTATGCCTTGCACTATCCATTCCTAACTCTAAGCGTTCTTATCCTTTACTCTCGGTTTCCAACCTACCCTCAGATAAGTAACCTCTTTCGAGCAACTGCTATCTTCAAGTTTCAGATAAATAGCGTCTGTCTTATCCCAACCGTCAAGTCCTTTCCTCCATCTACTTTCATAGACTTCCTCGGTACTACGACTTGAACTGACTTCTGTATGTTCAGCCATGCCTTACAACATGGGTTACTAAGGAGTGAATATTGTATCACTCTTCAAAGCATACCATACAGACCTCCCCAGTTAAGGTGCGTAATCTTTCCCTCCACCTATCTGCCACATTTACCCAGTATACCTTCGGATAGTTATTGGGCTTCAGTTTGTTTGGCAACCTTACCCGATATACCAAGCCTTATATGTGATTTCTGTCCGTCAGACCAGAGGTTTGCCATCCGGCTTCCTTCAGATTCCACCTCACGATGGACACCCTTGCCATTGGCTGTAAGTTTCCCACTATCAGGGCACTTTGCGGACTTGCACCGATTAGATTACGCCCATGCTGGGCGAACCAAAGAACCTTGCAATCCATTGTCGAACTGCAAGGCAATTTGTCGTTCCTAACTCTTATCTCTCCACATCTATTTTCAAGCCTGACTTAAACTCCACCGTCAGCCTATTATCATACACCGTAATTTTCTCCACCAACCTCCGAACTAACTGCTCATCATACTCCAATGACTCATATGCCTGTTCCCTCAAAAAGTCTCTCATTTCCTCAATCCTCTGCCGCTTGCCATCCCTCTCCGCATCCTGTGTCAGAACATCCTGCCGCTGCTCCCTCAGTTTATGAATCTCATCCGCAACATCTCCATATTCCTTTTTGCCGTTTGCCAGCCTCAAAAGCTCCTGCTGCAGTTCGCCCAGCCTACGGTCAATCTCCGCAATCTGCTCCCCGCTTTCACCCTCCAGCACCTCTCTGATATTCTTTTCTAAAACAGTTAGGAATACATCCTTTCCACCCATTACTTCCTGAACCGCCTTTACCACCGCATTCTGCAGATCCGATTCCTGAATGGTTGATGCATCACATTTCTTTGGCCCATGCTCCACACGGGTACAGCACCGCCAGACCGTGGAATGTTTTCCCCTATTGTTCCATGCAATCCTGCGGTAAATGTCCCCACATTTGGAGCAGTAAACAATGCTTGACAAAGCATATTTGCTGCTATAGACCCGTTTCTTCCTTTTTGCCCCGCTGTGGAGGTTTGCCCTCCGCACCATCTCCTCCTGAACCTGCATATAAAGGTCGCGTGGAATGATTGGCTCGTGGCTGTTCTCCACATAATACTGCGGCACAATGCCATTGTTCTTGACCCGCTTCTTGGAAAGGAAATCCACTGTATAGGTTTTCTGCAGGAGGGCATCCCCGATATACTTCTCGTTCTGCAATATTTTCTTCAACGTTTCCGGCCGCCACTTTGCCTTTCCTGCCGCTGTCAGGATGTCGTCTGCCTCCAGGCTTTTCCCAATCTGTGCGAGGCTCGCCCCTTCCAGGTATTCCCGGTAAATCCGCTTTACAACCTCTGCCTCTTCCGGCTCAATAATCAGCTGCCCTTCCTCATCCTTCGTGTATCCAAGGAAACGGTTATGGTTGACCTGCACAAGCCCCTGCTGGTAGCGGTACTGCAGCCCAAGCTTCACATTCTGGCTTAAGGACTGACTTTCCTGCTGTGCAAGCGATGCCATGATGGTCAGCAGCACCTCCCCTTTGGAATCCATGGTATTGATATTCTCTTTCTCAAAAAATACGGGGATATTCCTGTCTTTTAACTGCCGGATGTATTTCAGGCAGTCCAGTGTGTTCCTTGCAAAACGGCTGATGGACTTGGTAATGACCATATTGATTTTTCCAGCCATGCATTCCTCGATCATGCGGTTAAACTCCCCACGTTTGCGGGTGTCAGTGCCGGAAAGGCCTTCATCCGCAAATATCCCGGCCAGTTCCCATTCGGGATTTTTCTGTATATATTCCGTATAATGTTCGATTTGTGCCTCATAGCTTGTCGCCTGTTCCTCGCTGTCCGTGGAAACACGGCAGTAAGCAGCAACCCGCAGTTTTGGCTTACCCTCATCCTTTTCCTGGCTCACAGCATGATATTTTGCCGGGATGACTGTCACATTTGCATTCTTGTTTATCACCATCTCTATCCCTCGCTTTCTACCAGGCTGTAAGCATATTCCGCCTGCAGGAACGGATCATCAAATGTCTGCTCCGCCGGCTTTGTATGGAATACTGTGGGAATCTGAATCTCCTCCTGCTCCTCAGGCTCTTTTATCCTTCCAAGGGCTGCCGCCCGCCTCATCCGTTCCTGTTCTGCCTTGTCGAATGTCTCCCTGTCTATGATTGCCGGATAATATCCATCTCCAAGATAATGTTTATTTTTAAGCATCCGGCTGATTCCTCCGTGGAAAGAAATAATCCCTGCCTTTCTTGCGGCAGTTGTCAGGCTGTCGCCTTCCAGATAAAACTGGAAAATCTGCCGTATCTGTCCTGCTGCCGCTTCCTCCACCACAGCACATCCATTTTCAATCTTATAACCAAACGGTGTATGACCCATTTACCTCACCAGCCTTTCTTTCAACGTAATCCCGCATTTCAGTTCAAACCCCACCTCTGTTCGGGAATATACTATAATTCGGTTTACATATTCTTCAAACAGTCCGCTGTCAAATGCAGTCAGCATTTCAGACTTCGATGCAAATTTCAGAAGCCTGCTGACCTCCTCAATCTTTGACAGGTTTCCATTCATCATCTTTATAAGGATATCTTTCTGCCCCTGCAGATGATCCAGTTCTGCCGCCAGTTCATTCTTTTCCTTGCTGAACAGAGCCGGCTCCAGATACCCTTTCGTCATCAGTCCGGCCAGTACCTGTCCCCGTTCCATGACTGCCTCAATTTTATCCTCTAATTCATTAACTCTGTGGTAACTGTCGTCATCATCCACCCTGCGCAGGCTGTCCAAGAACGGGCGGAGGATTTTCCTATGTCCATAAACCAGCTTATTCATCATCGTTGTAAATGCCGCCTCCACCACATCGTTACGGATAAACTGCATGGAGCAGTCCTCTTTTTTCTCTATATGCCTGGAACAGCACCATGCAATGTATTTCTGGTGGGTGGAGTAATGGATCCTCCGCTTAAATGTACCTCCACATTCTGAGCAGATAATCCTGCCCGAAAACGGATACCGGCTCTGATATTTGCTCCCCTTGGTCACACCTTTTTCTTTTCCCCTCTGGCTGATGACTGCCGCCACCGCCTCAAATGTTTCCCTGCTTACGATGGCAAAATGGTGGTTTTCCATGTAATACATATCCTTCTCGCCATGATTGGTATGGCGATTAAAATGGCTGTCCGTATAAGTCTTCTGAAAAAGAATGTCCCCTGTAAACTTCTCATTTGACAGCAGCCCCCTGACTGTTGACGCCGTCCATCTGCCACCCCTCTTTGTCGGGATGCCCTGCCCATTCAATTCCGAGGCTATCCAGTGGGTACCTTTCCCGGCAAGCGCCGCATCAAACATCCACCGCACGGTCTCTGCCTGTTCCTCATTGACTACCATCTGTCCATCCACGTTATCGTAACCGTATGGAGGATAGGCAACCTTGAATGTGCCATTCTGGAAACGTCTCTGGGCAGACCATTTGTTATTTTCCGAAATAGAAACTGACTCGCTCTCCGCAAGGCTGCTCAAAATGGAAAGCATCAGCTCACTCTCCATGGACTGTGTGTTCAGGTTCTCTTTTTCAAAATAAATGTAGACCCCAAGGTCGGTCAGCTTCCGTACAAGTTCCAGGCAGTCCGTGGTGTTCCTGGCAAACCGGCTGAGGGATTTGGTGATGATAAAATCAATCTTTCCATCTTCACAATCGGAAATCATACGGAGCAGCTCGCCACGTTTTTCCTTCTTTGTCCCTGTCACTCCCTGATCATAATACAGGCCGGCAAATTCCCATTCCGGATTTGCTTTTATATATGATTCATAATGTTTCTTCTGCGCTTCCAGACTCACAAGCTGTTCTTCGCTCCCTGTGGAAACACGGCAGTAGGCAGCCACCTGCAGTTTCGGTTTTGTAAAAATATCTGCATTGCTGCTTTCAATCTTTGTAATCCTTTTCATCAACTCACCTCGCTTCCGGTACGTGACATATTCACTCTAAAAGCTGGTAATATCAAGTCATTTTTGGCATGATTTCAGACAAAAATGGTGAGAAAGTCTGGCGGTTTTTTGCGGTTATTTTGTTGAATTCATCCACAGAAATAAGCCCTGTGCTGAGCATCTTTTCCAGCAGTTTCTGAGCCATATAATAGTCATATTCCTGTTCCAGTTCTTCTGTGGTAAAGGTTTTTACATAAGAAACCGGGGACTTCTGCTCCGGCATTAATTTTGTTATCTGCATCATATTCCTCCAATCGGAAGGAAAGTCCCTTCATAATACGGAGAAAAAATCATGCTTTTGGGGACCCACGCCTATAAAAAAGCAAAAAAAATAATGCCCATCAGAGAAACAGATCTCCAATGGGCATAAATCCATCATCTATATTCAGTTATCTCAATAATTCATTTACTTTTTTCTGCACAGCCGAATAATCATATCCTGCGGCAGTGAGTTTCTGTTTACGTTCATCACCGTTGCCCCAATCGCCACGGATGACTTCACGGGCGATGGCGTCAATGGATTTCTTTGTATCTGGTGCATCAGCCGGGTATACCTTTTTCCCATTCCCATCAAATACAGAATAACCTTTGTTGGAATCGGCACATTTCTTAGCATTGGCAAGGACGCTGAACGCACCTTTCTGCGACTTACTGTCTGACCAGGTTTTACGCACACGGTAAAGCTGGGATGCTGCTTTATCTGCAGAGGCTCCTGTGCCGAGTGCCGCTGTAACCTTTGCCGCCAGATCGCCAAGCCTTGCATACAGCCAGCCGCCGGGGCAGGATTTGTTTGCAAACCAGCGGTGGACTGTCAGCACCATCTCATCCGATTTTGGCGTATAGTTTAAGGTTTTGTTCCTGTCACCGAGCCACAGCAGCTTCCTTTTGCCGTTCCTCTTACAGATATCTGCGCAGAGTTTAATGAGCGAATCATAAACCCTGCTGTTCATTTCATACGGTTCCGTTTTATCACTGGCACATTCGATAGTGACGGCTCTCTGGTCATTTGCATTACTTGAAGAACACCAGGAGCGGTTTTTCTCTTCCACGCACAGGGAAACTTTTCCATCTGTGCCAATTCCGTAATTACAGCTTGCCTGCCTTGACGGGCTTGTAAAACATCCGCAGATACTCTCTGCAGTAAGCTGCCCGACCACGCAGTGGGGAGTGATGCGGTCAATGCTGTGTGTCCTCTGTCCTGAGTGGTTCGGGCTGAGCCTGGTGTAAGCCGCCATAGAACTGTTTGTATAAGCCATGATTATTTGTCCTCACTTTCCGAGCGGCTGTGCAGCTGCTCTAATACTGTTTTGATTTTTTCAGGGACAGGCAGCCCCAGATACGCTGCATTCTCCAAAAGGCTCACACCCTCATTGGAAATGTAGAAGAAGATAACTGCAGTCCTTAATACACAGCCTGTTCCAATAACCTGCACATCAAGGATATTTGCAACCCCCACAAGCAGGAAGATCAGCACTTTCTTGAAAATACCTTTGAATCCGATTTCGCTTGACAGCCTGTGGTCGATGACCGCACACATAACGCCTGTGATATAGTCGATAGCCACAAATGCAATCAGCGCATACAGCAGGCCGTCACAGCCGCCAAGAAACCAGCCGAGCCACCCTCCGATGGCCGTAAAGATGAGTTGGATCGTGTTCCAGAATTCCTTCATGATGAATCCCTCCGTTTCTTAAATTTTTGTATAGAAAAAGCGGGTGCCCATATCCGGACAGCCGCCTGTTCCCAAGAAAATATTTAATTTTTGTTTATGCTTTATAGCCTTGTTTTCTTTCCTGTCAGCACATCCACAATCGTTGTGCCTTCTCCAAATGCCGCCCTTGCCTCCGCAAGTTCCTCTCCAATGAGTCCTTTATCGTTTTTACGGTATTCCGCAAGGCTCT
Organism: uncultured Lachnospiraceae bacterium; assembly: GCA_947652735.1. GTDB lineage: Bacteria > Bacillota > Clostridia > Lachnospirales > Lachnospiraceae > Coprococcus_C. Next base: position 13,417 of record CANTEG010000031.1, read on the forward strand.
CCGCATTCTGCTCCTCCCGCTTCTCTGCGGTCGCCTCCCTGCTGAAGCCGTAGCCTGCGTATTCCAGCTTTTCGCAGAAGTCGTCCATCAGATACCGCCCGTTGCTGTTCCATTTGATTGCACCGTCCGCTTCGACCGTGGCCTGGGAGTCTGCCTGCGCCACTGCTTTCCTTACATCGTCTTCTGCGTTCTTTTTCCAGAATGCTCCAAGACTGCCGCTTATCTCTCTTTCAAACCTTGTCATTATGTTTCCCCTCCGTTTTGTGTTTTTCCCTTTCGGTAGTACACATATTCGCTCTGAAAGAACATATTATCAAGCCATTTCGTAGCATAAACTGCACAAACATCCAGAGCGGGGATTGTTTACATTTTTACCGCCACTTCTGCCCTGGAACCGTTTCTGTGATGGAACGGGAATGATTATTCCGTCCGTTTCCACATATAGCAGGTGATATACGGCTGCAGGTTGCTGTGTGCGTTCCCGCTTCCTACTGACGCTGTGGAACCGGAAATTGTATGCTCATGTGCGCCTGCACTGGCAGTTGCCTTATTGGTCAGCGCCGTATATGTTGTACTGTCAACCACAACTTTGTTGCTGGCATTATCAACTCCCCATCCTGATTTCGTCAGGTTCAGGTTATGCTTATGGGCTCCGCCGCTGTCAGCCGCAAGTGTTCCTTTTGCATGGCTGTGGCTCGGCATCTGCGCTGTGGTAAGCGTGACCGTGGATGCACCGCCTGTCTTTTCCACTGTGCTGAAATTCGTATCCGATGCATTCACGCCAACCGGCACCCGTCCTGAACCCCATGCCACCCATGTGCCGCCAAAATATGCAGAAGGATTGGTATTCGTAACGCTCATATAAATGCTGCCAATGGGATATGCCGCGCCTGCTATGGATCTGATGTAATCTTTCAGCAGTTTCCCATACACTTTTACATCCCAATCCTCTGAAACCTCAAAGCAGTTATCCGTTTCGGACACCTTTCCGATTGCAAGACCTTTTCCTCCGCATTTGAAGTCCATCACCACAGCAGCCGTTGAAACAATATCCTGAACGGAGACCGTGTTGAACTGGTCTGTAATGGTATAGTGTATGTCATAGGAGTATTCTGTTGAAATATTCCCACCACCGAAAACGATTGGGTCGCCGGAGGAGAAGATTACGCCCGCATTTGTCCATTGGCTGTCTGCTGACCTTTTGTAATAAATCGTTCTCGTGACACGGTTGTTATTTCCGCAAGGCGCACGGTTATACAGTGCATTTCCAAGGATATATGTCCCGTCATCCTGCAGGTTCCCGCTGCTGTCACAACGCTGTGATGTGTAGGTTTCAAAGTATGGCACAAAATACTGCTCCACCGTAATGGTGACCTTTGCAGCCGCTGAAACCCTGCCCCTGGAATCGGTCACGGTCGCCGTGAAAGTGATGTCGCCGTAGCTGTTCAGGAAGCCCGTGGTAAGGCTTGCGGAAGCTCCTGCAAAACCGCCTCCCGAAATAGAATAAGAGGCTATGGTCGAGCCATAGCTTCCCGCTGCGCCGTTCACTGTCAGCTTCGCCCTTGATTTTGACTGCACATAGATCCCCCAGGAAGATGGGACTGTTCCGTCAACCCTCTCCGCCGTAAGGCTGGTGATGGTTGGCTTTACACTTGCGGGGACGGTCAGCGTCATGGTGCAGGT
>CANTEG010000032.1 GCA_947652735.1 uncultured Lachnospiraceae bacterium
GACATATCATCTTCCTCGCAGCAAGTAATCAAAGCACACTCTTTACCTGTCACATCCTTACCGGCAACACAGAATGAAAACAGCTTATCAATCACTCCCTTTATCTGTGCTGGAATCGAATACCAGTAAACAGGCATAGCGAATACTACCGCATCTGCCTCCAGAATAGCTGGGGCAATGGCGTTAAAATCGTCATCAAAAGAACAGGCCTTTCCTGTCTTAAAACAGGTCTCACAAGCATGGCATCCACCTACATTTTTCATGGCAGCATCAAACCGGGTAACCATATGCCCCTTCCCCTCAGCCGCTTTGATAAATGCATCCGTCATGGCAAAGCTGTTTCCATTTTTTCGGGGACTTCCAGTGATTACAACAATTTTTTTACTCATAAGATAATTCCTCCTCTAGCCGCAGGATTGACTTTTCCTGCTGTTGATATTATCATTATAACGAGCATGAAACATAAAACAAGTACGCACATTTAAGTGCAATACTTACATTTACATTATATACTTACCTAACGGAGAGTTTGAAAATGAACGAACGCCGCATCTCACAAGAATGCCTGGAAACAATGGAATTTTCCAAATACTTTCCCATCTGGAATCAACTGACACCCCAGCAACGGGAAATGATTGCCGCCAAAGTAACCCTTCAGGCAGTTAAAAAAGGAACTATACTCCACAACGACACGGATTGTACTGGTTTGTTACTGGTAAAATCCGGTCAACTCCGAACGTTTATCCTCTCCAACGAAGGGCGGGAGGTCACCATCTATCGGTTATTCGACCGGGACCTCTGCTTATTTTCCGCCCCCTGCGTCCTGCACTCCATTCAGTTTGACATAATAGTTACAGCAGAAAAGGACACAGAACTATGGACCATCCCAGCAGATATCTATAGGCAACTCATGGAACAGTCCGCCCCAGTTGCCAACTACACGAACGAAATTATGGCCTCCCGATTCTCTGAGGTCATGTGGCTGGTGGAACAGGTCATGTGGCACAGTATGGATAAACGCGTAGCTGCGTTTTTACTGGAGGAGGCGGCCATTGCAGGCACGGACTGTCTGCATATCACCCATGAGAATATCGCAAATCACTTAGGCACCCATCGAGAGGTGGTAACCCGAATGCTCCGCTACTTCCAAAACGAGGGCACGGTCAAACTGACTCGAGGTATAGTGGAACTCACAAATCGAGAGAAATTGGCAGTTCTGGCAGGGAAATAGCCACTCCTACTGATCCATCCCGCAGGCAGAAGCGGACGCAATCATGCGTTTATCATTGACCACTGTTTCATAGAATCGGTAGCCGCCAGCAAAGTTATATGTCTCATAACCATACCCGTCCAAAATCCGACATGCAATGTAGCTGCGCAGGCCGCTTTGGCAAATTACATAGACTGGTTTATTTTTCTCCATCTCACCCATCCGTTCCCGCAGTTCGTCTACAGGGATGTTTTGGAATCCGTCAATATGTCCTCTGCTATATTCCCCCGTTGTCCGAACATCCAGTAGAACGACACTTCCATTGCGTGGAAGCTGAGCCAAATCCTCCAAAAACCATTGCCGAACAATTCCTTTTTCAATATTTTCAATCATGAACCCCGCCATATTAACCGGGTCCTTGGCGGAGGAATACGGAGGTGCATAGGCCAAATCCAAGTCTTTTAGCTCTGTAGCCTTCATCCCTGCGTGGATAGCCGCGGCTAAAACGTCAATACGCTTGTCCACGCCCTCATAACCAACAATTTGAGCACCCAAAAGGCGGTCAGTTTTCTTTTCAAATATTATTTTCATCGTCATCAACTTTCCACCAGGATAATAACCCGCATGGCTCATTGGTGAGAGAATAACTTTATCCACATCCAGCCCTGCCTTTTTTGCAGTGGTTTCATTGAGGCCAGTAACGGCCGCGGTCAGGTCAAACACCTTTATAACACTGCTACCCTGCGAACCAGAATAACGGCTGTTTCCGCCACAGATATTGTCAGCAGCAATCCTTCCCTGCCGATTCGCTGGACCTGCCAGAGAAATCAGGGTATCTTGTCCAGTAACGGAATGCTTCACCTGAACCGCATCTCCTACAGCGTAGATATCCGGAACAGAGGTTTCCATCCGGTCATTCACCACGATACTGCCCCTCACGCCCAGTGCTAATCCCGCATCCTTTGCAAGGACAGTATCTGGAGTAACACCAATTGCCAGAACTACCAAATCAGCATGAATGGCTGGTGCATCTTTCAACAGAACGTCCACTCTGCCGCTATTTTCTGCAAAGCCCTCCACTGTATGACCCAAAAGCAGCTTAACACCGTTCTGACGCACCTCTCCGTGGATAAATGCGGCCATATCCGGGTCAAAGGGATTCATCAGTTGCTTGGGCCGCTGGACGATACTGACTTCCATTCCAAGCTCCCGCAGATTTTCCGCCAACTCCAGACCGATAAACCCACCTCCCGCCAGCACCGCTGATTTCGGGTTGTACTTATCAATGTATTCCTTAATTCTGAAAGTATCTTCCACTGTCCGCAAGGTAAACACCCGAGATAGCCCTAGCCCCAAAATCTCAGGTTGGGTAGGCTTTGCGCCAGGAGATAGAAGGAGTTTATCATAGCTTTCCTCAAACGTTTCCCCTGTCTCCAGATTTTTGACACAAACCATTTTTTGATTCGGGCAGATGGCTGTAACTTCGTGATGCACCTTCATGCTAACCCTAAATCGGGAAAAGAAGCTCTCAGGTGTCTGGAGGGTCAACGCCTTAGGGTTGGAAATCACATCTCCAATGTAATAGGGAAGACCGCAGTTGGCATAGGATATATATCCCGACCGCTCGAAAACTACAATTTCAGCCTGTTCGTCCAATCTACGAATACGTGCCGCTGCCGTAGCGCCTCCCGCCACACCGCCTACGATAACAACTTTCATACTTGTTCCACCTTTCCAGTATAGGCGGTTATTCCGCCAATATTTTTTACATGGAGATAACCCATGTGCCGCAATTCCCTACAGCATTGCGAAAAGCAAACTCCTGCGATTTCCTCCAAAACAGGGACTGCGTTTTACATAGTTTACCTGATAAAGAACCCGACTTCCGTGATAAAATCACACTGAGCTGTTAAAGAAAGCTCTTTTATTTTGATACTCTGCGCTTTCGTCAATTTCTTTTTTGCTATGTCCGACTTTGACAAGAGAATAAATATTTGATTCCATAAGCCGCACTCCTTCCGAAAAAAATATAAGTGCAGTTATGAAGCGTACCACTCCCTTTCTGCACTCACATTATATTTACACGTTTATAATATATCAAATACCTGGTGTTTATGTCTTACCCTTACCCATTATATCAAACACTATTTGCAATATACTCTCATCTATCATTCAATACTCTTTTTGCTTTCATTGCCTCAACAACCGCAAACACCTTTTTGGTTGTAAGCCCCTGTATCACTATGGTGAAGAACATAGTGACATACGTTACAATCAACACAACATTGTAGGCATCCTTTGGCAAAAACTCAGCACAACTGAATGCAAGTGCAAGGGATAAACCGCCCTTTAACGCACTCCATGTCATAAGTGTTGTAAATTCATTTACACTATATCTGTTCGGAATTTTATTTTTTCCGATAATCAATGTTGACACAAATACACCCACATATCTTGCAATAAAGTTTCCGATGATTGCAACGAGTATCAGCAGCAAAAGATTTTTATGGAACGGCATATTCAAAAGCGAAACACCAATCAGTATAAATAATACACTGTTAAACAACGTGTCTGCAATATGCCAAAAGTCCTCATACAAATCTTTTGGGTCAACAACCTTTCTCCACTCCTCTTTTCCTGCCATTGCCTTTGAAAAATAAATGCCACATATAACAGATGCAATTACACCCGAACATCCTAAATGCTCACACACAATATACGAGGCCATAACATCAAACATACTGATAAATATATGAAGTATCGGATTGTTGGTACATTTTAAAAGTGAAAACATTACAAATGAAATTGCAAGACCGATTGCAATTGCCCCCAAAAGCTCTTTTGCCATAAGCACAGGAAAACTCAAATCCGACGTGTCATTCACAATATTCTTAATACAGACAAATACCGCAACACCTGTACCATCGTTAAAAAGTGATTCCCCCTCAATAACAGTTGATACATTTTTTGAAAGTCCTGCCTTTTTTAATATGGATGTTGCCGCAATCGGGTCTGTCGGTGAAACAATACAGCCAAGCAGTATACAAAGCCATATGGAAAATCCAAGATTCAGCCCTAAATTCACAAGGTAAAACAATGCGCCATATAAAAATGATGACAAAACCGTTGTAAACAGTGCCAACAGACTGATAGACTTAATATTATTCACAAAACGGTTAAAATTAACACCACTGGCACCTGCAAAGAGCATAAAACAAAGAATTCCATCCATCAGGAACTCCTGAAAATTAAAATTCTCCAGTCTGCCAACTATAGTGTGATTAAAACTGACAAGCCCCGTTTCCTCCAGCACCTTAATTCCCGCACTAAAAACAAAAGCAAATAAGACCAATGCGATATCATTTGGTATTTTAATTGTCTTTTCATTTACAATGCTTATTACAATAACTAAAAACAGAATAAATAAAAATCCTGCAAGTACATACTCCATCCTATGTAATCCTTTCCTCAAGCATGAATATCTGATAGTTCTTTCAGCTTAATGCCTGCTGATACAACAATTACCTTATCCCCTGCCTCAATGGTAGAGGAACCCCTTGCAACCTCTGTAACTCCGTTTCGGATGATAGTTGCAATCAGGACATTTTCCTTGAGCTTAACCTCACCACTCATCAGAGGCTTGCCGCGAAACTTAAAGCTTTCCTTAACCTCAAATTCGACAGCTTCAACCTTTCCATCATCCAAGGTGTACAGCCACTTGATATCACCTGACTCCTCGTCCCCATATCCTGCGGTCGCCCTTGCATTTCTTATCACACCTGCCATACTGACATCCTGTGTGGAGAAAATATGACTGATTCCGCTGCTCCTTATCATTGTTGCGTAATTGATATTGTCAACCTCAGCAGATATTCGTTCGATTCCAAAGGATTTGGCAAACATCGAAATGATAAGATTTACATCATCACTGCCTGTAACCGTAACACAGCCGTCCTTGCCCTTAAGCTCCCTGTTTAAAAGCTCGGCGTCCGTACCATCACCACATAAAACCTTTGCTTTTGGATATTGTTCAAGAAGAATGCCGCAGCGTTTCGGGTCTTTATCTATAATCTCAACCTTTATTCCGCTGTTGAGCATAAGCCCCGCCAAATAATACCCTATTTTACTTCCGCCAACGATAAGCACATTCTTTATGATTTTGCCGATAATTCCAATCTTATTGAGGAAATTATCCATTTCCTCTCCGATGGCAAGAACCGTTATTTTGTCTCCTGCCTTTATTTCTGCATTACCGTTGGGGCTCATTGCCTTTCCGTTTCTATTGATGGCACAAATTAAAATATCCGCATCCACCTTATCCTTTAAGTGTACAAGCTTTGTTCCATCAAGAATGTTTCCCTTTTTTATTGTTATACTTGCCACAAATACATTTCCGTCACCAAACCGCTCTATCTCGATGCCATCAGGATATCTGAGCATTCTATGTATCTCATTTGCTGCCATTCTCTCAGGATTAACAACAGAATCTACGCCCAATTCCTTTTTCAAAAATTTGTGTTCCGTCCTGTATCCTGGTCCTCTGACTGCCGCTATAGTGTGCTTTATCCCCAGCTTTTTGGATACCGAGCAGCAAAGAATATTCGTCTCATCGCTCTTTGTCACTGCAATCAGCATCTTTGAGGAATCTATCCCTGCCTTTTTCAAAAGACTTACGGATGCCCCATTTCCCGTAAATCCGTTACAATCATATTTATCCGTAATATCATTTATTCTAGCCGCGTCACTGTCAATTACAACAACGTCATACCCTTCGTTACAGAGGTATTCTACAACGACTTCGCCAACCTTACTGGCTCCAACTACAATCACACGCATTTTTCGACAACATCCTCTCGTAAATTTATCTAACTATTATACATCAAAAAAAAACACGTATCAACATTTTACAGTTTAAGATGGGATTTTTTAGAATTTCATTTTGTCCTGAAGATAACATTCCGTAATGCTGTTCGATACTTTTCCAAGTATTTTGGCAACACGTTCACTGTCAATCGATGCGTATTTTTGGTACGCAAAATAACAGCCCTGTACAAGGACGGTTATATATATGTTTGTGTTTAGATCACTGCGCAATTCAGGATTTTCAGCATATATAAGCTGCTTTAGCTTGGTTTCTATTGACGATACAAGATTATTCACCCTTGAGCCGGAAAATATAACCTTAAATAATTTCCCTTTCGCCGTAGCGTTACTGAAAAGCTCTACCGTTGTCTCTCCTATATGGGCAAGCAGGTTCTCCTTATGCGAAAGAGAAGCCAATAATTCATTTACTAAATCATCCTCAATCTGTTCGGATAAATCATATATATCCATGTAGTGAAGATAAAATGTCTGCTTGCTTATCTGTGCATTTTCCGTAAGTTCCTTTACCGTTATTTTTTCCAAATCTTTCTTTTCACGAAGTGCAACAAAAGCATTAAATATACTTGTGCGTGTTTTTAGAATTCTTATATCCATTATTACTCCCTGAGCCAAAACATCCTTAAACACTGAAAAACCCTAATTGCCATTTAAAATCATAAAAATAAATAACCGCTTATGATTAAAAATTAATATTTATAAAGCTGTCTTCTTCATCCCTGGTTCCAAGCTTTCTTTCTTCAGCATTTTTAACTGCGCTGTCAATCTGTTCTTTCATGGATTCAGTTATGTTTGTATTTTCTCCATAATTTAAATATGCAAGAACTGTAAGCATTTCAGATTCCGTATCTGCATAATATCCAGTACCCTCCTGCTTCATATCACCTAAATTTTTGACAAGCTCAAGCATTTTATTCGGAAGGCACCTGTAATCCCATGAGCCAACCGGCCTTTCCTCACCTAACATACGATTCCTCCATTCTATTATCCAAGTTTGTACTTTTCTCTTACATCAATATAATGGTTTGCAAACTCTGTTGTTATAAGCTTATTTCTTATCATTAAATCAAGCGTATCCTTAAATTCATTAAATCCTATGGAAGACCTTGCCATTGCGTCCAAGGTATCTGATATGCGGTCAGCATATCCGTTTGCATCTATAACTCCATCCCTTAACAGAATATTTGACTTATATGCATCCTTGAAGAAAAAGTTCACCTTAGGCGACATCGTAACCTTATCATCAACCCTGAATTTTACACCCAGCAAATCAAATAGGTGCTTTGCAGAGTTATTAGTAAAATAAATATCTCCAAGTATACCATAAAGATTCTTGTAGGAATTCATATCCCCAGCTACAGTATTGTAGGTATAGTCAGGCAGACATGGTCTGAATAAGTCCGTAAATAAATTCTTTCTGTGGAATGCAGGATAATCCGTGTCTGCATTGACAGGCTGTTTCTTGAGGTAGCTTATTTCCCTAATGGAATGCACTGGTATGATAACATGCCTTGGTTCCTCCTCGATAAGCAGCATATGAAATTCTTTGCCTGTAACCCAGATATACGCCGGAGTCTGTTTAATTTTATACTTATCACTTCGGTCAACAAGAACCTTGCGGTTATCCCGCTTAACCTTATATTCGTGCAATGTATGTTTGATTTTCTTTTTATCATATGATTCAATTTCTTCATCGGATGCCGGCCTGAAAACAATCAGTTTTTTCGTCTCTTGTTCTTCTACATCACCAACACGCTTTCCAATATATTTTTCATACTTAGAATTGCGTTCCTCCCTTGACAAGTCAGAATCATCAGACGATTTTGCCATATCCAACTCTTCATCTGCGGCAGGCATTTTTGCCTTTGGCATTTTAATTTTGGGTTTTTTAACCTTTGGCTTTCTTACCTTTTGTTTTTTCTGCTTTGTCCTTTTTTTCTTTACAGTTTTATCTGTCTCGTCATCATCGTCATAGTACGCATCATCATAATCATACTCGGCAAATTTATCATTAATATCTGCCCACATGTCAGAATTTTCATCTGTGTTTGCGACAGATGTCTGCTTCGGTGCAACATCCTGCAACTTCGCAGCTTTTGGTTCAGTACTATGCTGTCTGCGGTGCTTTTGTTCAGCCTTATCCTGTACCGTGTCAGCGTTCATCTGGTCACTATATGGTTCATCTGGAGCTTCTTCTTCCTCCTCCTCAGATTCCGAAAGCGGCACAAGCTTTTTTTCATCCTCCGGAGGTGCAAGATCCAAGGTCAGCTTCAAGGCAGCAGTTGAAAATATTCCCGAAACCGTTCCAAAAAAACACAGCATCTGGCGCGTGAGGGCAAACGCTGCACCAAGCCCTGCGGACGCAAGTGCAGATAATATGGTCAATAGAGCAAATCTTTTTTCATATCCTGTTCCGTTTTTTAATTTATCTATTATTTTTTTCATACTGTAACTCCATTAGTTTTTGAATATGAGTCCATTCAAAATTTATATAAATGATTTTACTATTATATGTATTTTTATGCAATGAAAATTTCACTGAAACTGTCTTCCCGCATGATTAATGTGGTATTTTTCCCTGTAAATAAGTCTTGATACAGGTAAAAATGTATACCCCTTATCTTCAAGACCTGTCAATAATCTATCCAACGCATCACATGTATATTTCGCACCATTATGTAGTAAAATGATTGACCCGTTGCCAAGCGCCTTGTGACTGCAAACCCTGCTTATGATATCCTCAACACCATAATCTTTCCAGTCTAAGCTATCTACATCCCACTGTATTGTATAATAGTGCTTGGATTTTGCTGCAAGAATTACCCTCTCGTCATAATCCCCATAAGGTGCCCGAAAAAGTTCCATATCCACGCCCGTCATTGTTTTTATCAGGTCATGGCAGCCCTGAATTTCATCCAGCATCTCACTGCTGCTAAGCTCAGTCATGTGCTTGTGGTTTGCACCATGATTTCCCAGGTCATGCCCTGACTTATATATACTCTTTATTGCATCAGGATACCTTGCCGCCCAATCACCTGTCACGAAAAAAGTAGCCTTGCAGTTATGCTTATCTAGTATTTTCAATATATCCTGAAGATCTTCATCACCCCACGCGGCATCAAATGTAAGGCTCACCACCTGTTCATCCGTCTCAACACAATAAATCGGAAGAGAGTCCTCGTAATGTTCTCCAACCACTGCAAAGACCTCTTCCTTATAATCAAGTATGCACATTATCACAGCCATGATAATCATAATTCCTATGATTAGCTTTACATATCTCTTGTTATTTCCACTTACCTCAGGAAGATTCAGCATATCATTCTCACATTTTTTTACAAATATATGCATCTGCCCTAAAAATAATTCTACGTAAAAATGGTTTTCATTCACCATATCTAAGGTCTAAACAAGGGTAATCTTTCTAAAATTCTTTTTGCCCCGCTGCAAAATAAACTCGGACGAAAAATCTTCACTTGTATAAGAAACGGATATATCTCCTACCTTTTCCTTGTTGACGGAAACGCCTCCCTGCTCGACGGCACGTCTTCCCTCATTCCGTGAATTTACAAGTCCTGACTTTACAAGAAGAGTAACAATATCTATTTTTCCCTCCTTAAAATCATCTGCCGATATATCTGCGGCAGGAATATTATCGGTATTGCCACCTGCAAAAAGTCCCTTAGCTGCCTCCAAAGCCTTTTTTGCCTCCTCGTCACCGTGAACCAGTGCAGTAAGCTCATATGCAAGAACTTCCTTTGCCTTATTAAGCTCGCTTCCCTCATATTTCTCCATCTCGGCAATTTCCTCAAGCGGAAGAAATGTAAGCATCTTAATGCACTTGATGACATCCGCATCATCTACATTTCTCCAATACTGGAAGAACTCGAACGGTGAAGTTTTTTCAGGGTCAAGCCAAACAGCACCCTTTTGGGTTTTTCCCATCTTCTTTCCCTCAGAGTTAAGCAGCAGCGTTATGGTCATGGCATGGGCATCCTTGCCAAGCTTCCGTCTGATAAGCTCCGTTCCGCCAAGCATGTTTGACCATTGGTCATCACCACCAAACTGTAAATTACATCCATACCTCTGGAACAGGGCATAGAAATCATAGCTTTGCATAATCATATAGTTAAACTCAAGGAAGCTTAACCCTTTTTCAAGTCTCTGCTTGTAGCACTCAGCAGCAAGCATTCTGTTAACAGAAAAATGTGCTCCCACATCCCTTAATACCTCAACGTAATTAAGGTCTAACAGCCAGTCTGCATTGTTGACAAGAAGTGCCTTTCCCTCTGAAAAATCTATAAATCTGGACATCTGCTTTTTAAAACATTCGCAGTTATGTGCTATGGTTTCCTGCGTCATCATCTGTCTCATATCCGTTCTTCCTGACGGGTCCCCAATCATTCCTGTTCCGCCGCCCACAAGAGCGATAGGCTTGTTTCCTGCCATCTGCAATCTTTTCATAAGACAGAGTGCCATAAAATGTCCCACATGGAGACTGTCCGCTGTCGGGTCAAAACCAATATAAAAGGTTGCCTTACCTTCATTGATAAGTCTTCGTATTTCTTCCTCATTTGTTGTCTGGGCAATCAGTCCCCTGGCAACCAACTCTTCATAAATTTCCATATCTACCTCCTAAAATCATCTCTATAGATAAAGAACAAAGTGCCTTCGGCACTGTAGTTCGAATCCTAGCAGGCTTCGTAAGAAGCGTGCCTATAGGAAACAAAGTTTCCTATAAAATAAAAAAGCTCCGTCCCATTTAAGGACGAAGCAATAACTTCGTGTTACCACCTTAATTCACGATGACCTCACAATCACCGCCTTAGCAAGTATCAAAACTAATACTCAGGCAAAATAACGGATGCCAAACCGTCAGCTCCTACTAAATTCAGAGTGCAGCTCCAAAATGTATTCACATGCATATCTTACCGTGCTTCTCATCAACCAGCGACTTTCTGTGGCAGCCCTATACATGCTACTTGTTTTCTTCAACGCCTTTAACATGGTCATCCTACAATAAAATATGGATTTTGTCAATACATAATTCACCCCAGCATTACAAACTCCCCTTGAAAGGCAAAACCAGTACAAGTATCAATATTGGCAGAACATGTCTCCTTACAATTATTTTACTTCTGCGTAACCGCCCTTATCATAAGTTACGATGGTCGCATAGTTTTTTTCTGACGCACCAAGCTTTCTGTCTATCTCCTTTTGGATGTCTTGCTCATTCATGGAACACTCGTATGGTATTAACATGTCAAATATAAGCTTTGTCTGCTCCCCGCAATCCACTGCCCGAAAATCATGGATAGATAATGTATCATTTATACTTTTAACAATCTGCTCCATCATCTGCTTACAGGTATTTGTCAGTTCATCCTCAGGGTCAACAGGATCCATGTGAATTGTAATCCTTATTTTAAGCTTGGCGTATATTTCCCGCTCCAGTGAATCAATCGCCTCGTGGATATCCATAATCTTTTTCCTGCAATCCACTTCAATATGCACGCTCCCCAGCATATTTCCCGGCCCATAGCTGTGTATAATCAGGTCGTGCATGCCCAGTGCATATTCATTGGCATCCACGATATCCTTTAATTCCCCTGCCAATTTCTCGTCCACAGGCTGTCCCAACAGCAAATCTACCGTCTCTTTCACAATTCCAAAGCCCGACAGCATAATGAAAACAGATACTATAACACCCATAATCCCATCAACTGGTGCACTTGTTTTCAGGGATGCAAAAAGCGCAACGAGCGTTGCCGCAGTGGCAAACACGTCATTGATACTGTCCTTTGAGGTTGCAAGCATGATGCTCGAATTAATTTTTTTACCAAGCCTTCTGTTAAATAGTCCCATCCATACCTTAACACCAATGGAAATGATTATAACAATCACTGCTGAATAAGAAAATATAATTTGTTTCGGATGTATAATCTTTGACACGGAATTTCTTAACAGCTCAAAACCTACAAGCAAAATCACGATTGCAATCATAAGCGATGTAAGATATTCAATTCTTCCGTGTCCAAACGGATGATCCTTATCAGCAGGCTTTGCCGACATTTTATATCCGAGCATAGTAACAATACAGCTTGCACAGTCAGACAGATTGTTAAATCCATCTGAAATAATCGCAATGGAACCAGCCATTGTTCCAACAAACAGCTTCGATGCACATAACAAAATATTGCAGATGACTCCCACAACTGAACTGAATACACCATAGCGTTCCCGTACCTTTGGGTCTTCAACGTCTTTATAGTTTTTTATAAATCTTTTTTCAAAAAATTCACTCATTACTTACTGCTCTCCTACAGTATCCCGCATTTCCAACACCAACCGCCAAAAACACAAAAAACAGAGGTGTTGTGACGGGCTGGCACAAATTAATGATACTCTGTATAAAGTATCCTCCTATAACGGCTAATGATACAAACGATATAACATTTTTGTTACTGCTCTTCAAAATATAGATAAACGATGACACAACAAGCATAATATATGCGATTACTCCATATGCCCCTATCGTCAACAGGTATTGAAGCAGTTCATTATGTGCATTTTCATATACCTTGCCTGTCACATCAAGCATTTCCTCATAGAAATTTGACGTGGTAAGATACCTGATTGTCTCCTGCCCGTATCCAAACAGCTTATTGATAAATGGTGCATCTGCATAAAGCTGTGCACATTTCGTCCAAATATATCCCCTGTATGTACCCCACTTATAGTTAAACTCAAATATCGACAGATGCATTTTTATGCCGACAGCAACAACAAGAACTGTACAAACGACAAATGCTGCCAAAAATATATATGATGCCTTTTTTCGGCTTGTTTCCTTTATCTTTTTTTCGGCAAAATACGTTGCAAGTGTTATTACAATTGCCGCCGCAAAGAGTGCAACAGCCAAAACAGGTTTATCAAGCAGTTGTGCAACACCTCCTCGTTTATCATACTCTATAACAACATATTTGTTTATCAGTACGACACACAAGTTTCCCAGTGCAAACAACACCATGCCTGCCATCATAAAAAACGCCCGTCCGTTTTGAATTGCAAGGGTAATTAAAATAACAGCAACGGCAGCAAGTCCCATATACGCACTGTCACTGTTCGCTATCATAATTGCCATTCCGCCTGCCACAATCACACTCCCCGCCAGGTATCTGTAAACAATCCGCCTGGTAAAGACAAACACTGCAAAAGCGACAGCCAGAGACATTACAATAAAGCTTGCAAAAATATTTATATTTCCAAATGTGGACATAAATATGTGAAAATCCTTTTTTGATATTTCATCCCTGTAATGCATAAAATCATTTCCCATGTGCTGGAATATGGCAACAATATAAGCAAATAGTGTAACAACAAGAAACAGCATATAAAGCTTCTCATTCGTTTTTACCCGAAAGCATAACGCAAAAAGCATAATGCCAAGAACCATAAATGTAAAAAAGCCCATATAGCGTCCATTTACACCCGTGAATGCACTTTTCTTGTCGTATGTCAGTGCAAAAGAAATAATATGGCTGACCAAAAAAATCATCATCCATGCAGCAGGATGCTTTAACAATTCTTTTTTCTCAAACATATGTTGAAAATCATTTTTTATATTTGGGTTTAAATAAGCTTCTATAAATGCAACACATGCATAAAGCAGAAGAAAGACAACCGTACCCATAATAAATACGCTGTGCCTCGTCTTTGTAATATCAAAGTACTGGTCATTCATTACGATAAGATACGCACTAAATACAAATGCTATATATAAATACTTAACGAAATCAGATACTCTTACTGTCTCATATGCGTATTTTTTTTCTATTGTTTCTTTCCTTTCCATTCCCGTGTCCTTTCAAATATTTGTTGCATTTTATTGTAAATTGTAGTATTATACAGAAGTCATATGAAACCAAATAAAAAATATCATTCTTATATCAATCTTCCAGTTTAAAACAAATTGGGCAATAACCATACTCATATGACCGAAAAGAGAGGCTAAGTTACTGCTTCTCTTTTTTGTTGTTTTATCATAGCACACCATTCTCCAAAATGAAACATTTTATTCTTTTGCAAAATTATATAGTTTTTATTGGAATAAAAAAGCCCGAGAACCATCCGTTTCTCAAGCTTAAAAAATAAAAATGCGGGAGATGGGACTTGAACCCACACGACGTTGCCATCACTAGATCCTTAGTCTAGCCTGTCTGCCAATTCCAGCACTCCCGCATTCAATATAAAAGCATTGGGCTTATGCTCAACGCAAGTAGTATATTACCATTTTGATAATACAATGTCAACTGTTTTTTTCATTTTTTTACAAATTGTCAGAAGAACCGCAAATTGCCTAGCATCTGAGCAAAACTTCAAAATCAATTTTCTTATTTGCAGGACAGACAGCTTTAATAGAACCTTTATGTCCCTCCGCTATACTTCTTGCAATGGAAAGCCCTATTCCAAACCCTCCTGTACTTGAATTTCTTG
>CANTEG010000033.1 GCA_947652735.1 uncultured Lachnospiraceae bacterium
GCAAATTCAGGGACGGGAATCTCTGTCAATGCGTTTGATTTTGAAGTTTCAGGAGGAGACATTGAAATCGAAAGAATTGAGCCTGTGTGGTCTGATGACAAGATACGATTGCTGTTTAATGATGAAGGGATATTAGCGTTTCAACACAGAAATCCAGTTACAATTACTGATGTGGTGGCAGGAAATGTTGAATTGCTGGATTTTGAGCAAATTAAGGAGTTATTCAGACTGGCGATACAAAACAGCAGCACACAAAGCGTGGTCAGCTTAAAGCAGTTGGAGCTTAAATATATTATGTTGTATAATCCTGACAATGAGGAAGAATTTACGATTATTCCAGCATGGTTTTTAAGTGATGGTAAGGGTGCATGGACAGAGGCATGTATCGTTTTAAATGCGGTTAGCGGCAGTCTGATATTGCAGACACAGTAGCCCATGTATAAAATCAAAGACCTTTGGGGAAAGTGTTCATTTACACTTTACTCTGTGAAAATATTTTGCTATAATCGCTTTAAGTTGTGAAAGTGAAATATATAATTACGAAGGCTACATGGAGGATAGTGAAATGGGCATTAACGGTACTATGATGCAATATTTTGAATGGGAGCTTCCGGCAGACCAGACTCTTTGGAAAAACCTGAAAGAGGATGCTGCAAAATTGAAGTCCGCAGGCATTACTGCGGTATGGCTGCCACCTGCATATAAGGGTGCGAACGGGGCAGCAGATGTGGGCTACGGTGTGTATGACCTGTATGATTTAGGCGAATTCAAGCAGAAAGGGACAATACCTACAAAGTATGGCACGAAGGCTGAGTACATTGCGGCTATTAAGGCTCTGCATGCGAAAGGTATTCAGGTTTACGCAGATGTTGTTTTAAACCATAAGCTTGGAGCTGATGAGATTGAGGAAGTTACTGCTGAGGAATTTAATTCAAACAGCAGGAACCAAATGATAGGCGAGAAAAAGACGATTGGTGCATGGACGAAGTTTACTTTCCCGGGAAGAAAAGGAAAGTATTCAAAATTCACATGGAATTGGAACCATTTTGATGGTATAGATTGGGATCAGGACAGGGCGGTCAATGCCATTTTCCGTTTTCAGGGAAAGGATTGGGACGGTGATGTAGATTCTGAAAAAGGGAACTATGACTATCTCATGGGAGCGGACATTGATTTCCAAAATGAAGAAGTGAGGCAGGAGCTTATTAGCTGGGGTAAATGGTATACGGAAACGGCTGCTCTTGATGGATACAGATTGGATGCGGTAAAGCATATTAATAAGTATTTTTACAAGGATTGGATGCGTGCCATGAAGGAGGCGGCAGGCAGGGATTTGTTTGCTGTCGGAGAGTATTGGCACTGGGATGTAAATGTGCTTATGGATTATATTAACGCAACGGAAAATGAGGTACAGCTTTTTGACGTGCCGCTTCATTTTAATTTCCATAACTGCTCAAAAGCAAATGGTAATTATGATCTTAGGACGTTGTTGGATGGTACACTTATGAAGGCGAATCCTACAAAGGCAGTAACGTTCGTGGACAACCATGACAGTCAGCCGGGACAATCCCTTGAGTCGTGGGTGGATGATTGGTTTAAGCCGATGGCTTACGCAACCATATTGCTGAGGCAGGAGGGATATCCGTGTGTATTTTACGGAGATTATAAGGGAATTCCATCCTCCAAAATCAAATCCAAGAAAAAGGACATCGACAAGCTGTTGAAAATTAGAAAGCAAAAGGCATACGGACCGCAGCATGATTACTTTGACGACCCGAACTGTATCGGATGGACAAGGGAAGGTGACGAGGAACACCCAGATTCCGGTCTTGCTGTTGTTATTTCTGACGGCACAGGCGGAACAAAGAGAATGTATATTGGAAAACAGTTTGCAGGTCATCATTTTGCAGATGCTATGGGAAATGCAAAATATAATATTAAGATTGATGATGAGGGCTGTGGTGAGTTTTATGTAAACCGTGGAGCTGTTTCAGTGTGGGTAAATAAAGAGAACAAGTAGCAGGTGTATGTATGGGAAAAACTATAAAAACAGAGGCTGTAAAAGAATTATTTGAGGCAATACTTACCCTCGAAAATGTTGATGAGTGTTTTGATTTTTTTGAGGATGTATGCACGGTAAATGAAGTTTTATCCATAGCGCAAAGATTTTCTGTTGCAAAAATGCTTAAGGACAATAAAACGTATCTTGAGGTTGCAAAGGAAACAGGGGCATCCACAGCTACAATAAGCCGTGTCAACCGCTCACTAAACTATGGAAATGACGGATATGAGATGGTATTTGCACGATTGAATAATAAAAATAAATAATGCTAAATGAGGTGGAGTTGTCGTACTAAGGCTTTCTGTATAGAAGGTTTTAGTATGACAGCTCTTTTTCGCAACAGGACATTTTTTTTGCTCAATATAAATACAATCCCTGCCGATATATTTAACAGGTACATTGACCGCCTGAGTAGAAAATATTTGTGCTGGTCCATTTGCTGTAAGCAAATTTGGTTTCATGGGAAACTGTGTTTTCCATAGGCACGTTCCTAAAGGAACTTGCTAAATAATGGACTGATGTTCAAAATATAGGAGGGGAATGTATGGTTATCAATTCAAGTGCCGTATCAATGGCGGCAAAAACATCGAAAAGTGTGAGCTACACAAAAAAAGAAGCAACATTTTTAACAAACATGCAAACCGGTGAAAAAAATTATAGTGAGAATACGTTCGGTGCCAGATATGAGCAGAGCTTTGAGAGTTACAATGACTTTCAGGAGCAGAGGCCGACGTACGACAAAAATGGAAGACTTCCGGGTGATGATGTAATGTCACAGCTTGGTACATATCGGATACCTGTGGTACAGGAAGATCCTATCCAGCAGCTTGCATCACAGCTCAGAGGATTTTTATTTGGATTCAGAAGAAGGCTTTCCCTGTTTATGGGACGTGGTCTGTTTGGCGGTATTTTGGGCAATAATAACGGTATGCTTAATATTTCATCAGGTGGCAGCTTTAATTTGTGGAGACGTGTCAATTATACGTCATACACATATGAGGAATCAGAGTCCTTAAATTTTGAGACTACAGGCAAAGTTAAAACTGCGGATGGTCGGGAAATTGATTTTAACATGACGCTTGAAATGTCAAGAGAATATGTTGAAGAAACAGAAAATTTAACAAATGATGTGGTTGCAATTATGACCGACCCGCTTGTTATCAGCCTTGATTCTTCGCCAATTGGTGTCAGTGACCAGAAATGGAAATTTGATATTGATGGTGATGGAGTAGAGGATGGAATATCCATGCTCTCAAAGGGTTCTGCGTTTTTGGCTTATGACAAAAACGGTGATGGGAAAATTAACGATGGCAAGGAATTGTTTGGAGCGACTACTGGGAATGGATTTGCTGAGCTTTCGGAATACGACGATGACGGAAACGGCTGGATAGACGAAAATGATGCAATATACAGCAAGCTGTCCGTATGGCAGAAGGACGATGCAGGCAATGACAAGCTTATGAGCTTAAAAGATGCAAATGTGGGAGCGATTTACCTTGGTAATATGGTTACGGAATATTCAATGAAGTCTGATGAAGACAATTCACATAATGCCCAGGTTAAAAAATCAGGAATGTATTTAACTGAGGATGGCAGGGCAAAAAGTGTCCAACAGCTTGATATGGTTAAGGCACTTATAAGTTGACACTTTTCCAAATTGGTCAAATAAGGTAAGGCATACCTTTACATATAGTTTTTATTACTATATAATGCTATATGTGACAAAACCTAACTTATTTGATGTATGTCAGATTTTTAATCTGATGTGGAATTTGGGAGTGTATTATATGGATTTCGGCAAGGATAATTTAAAAAAACAGATACGTGAATGGATAAAGCTGGGATACATTCAGCCTGATGATATTCCTTCCATAGAGCTTTATATGGATCAGGTTACGACTTTTATGGATAAACATCTTGAGCAAAACAAGCGCAAGGATGAAGATAAGACCCTTACAAAGACGATGATAAATAATTATACTAAGAACGATTTGCTTCCTCCGCCTAACAAGAAGCGGTATTCCAAGGAACACATTATTCTTCTTATCTATATTTATTACTTGAAGAATGTTATATCCATAAGTGATATTCATGTTATGCTTAAGCCGCTTATTGAACATTATTATGATAACCCTGAGGCGTCGCATAATCTTGAGGAAATATATACCAATTTATACAACCTTGAGAAATATCAGTATTTCAATGTGGAAAATAGTGTTGTAAAAGCATATGAGCTTTCAGATAAGGCATTTAACGAAAGTGATGATGCATATTTAAAGAAAATTAATTTTCTGTCTTTGCTGGGATATGACATTTTTATGAAGAAAAAATTAATGGAGCATATTATAGACGAAATGTCTGCTGAGGAGGAGGCTCAGGCTGAAAAAAATAAGCCCGACAAAAAGTCGAAGCAGACAGATTCCAAAGAAAAGAAATAAAGCTTTATGGCAAATAAATTGCCGGTTTAAGGTAATCCCTCATAAGGATATCTCAAACCGGCAGTTTTTATTTAATAGGACCCAGAGTATTCTAAACGCGATAGTTATTTTTAGTTTTCCGAAGCTTCATCCTCAATCTCTATTGGTTCTCTTGTAAGTGTAATACGTTCGATACGGTTTTTATGAACCTTTGTAACCTTAAAGGTCAGGTTTTTAAAGGTGGCAATTTCTCCTTCATCAGGAAGCTTGTCCAACAGTTCAATTACAAAGCCCGCAAGAGAGTCATAGTCATCTGATTCAAGTGATGTTCCTATTGCATCATTTAAATCTCCTAATTTTATGGATGCATCAATATCGTAAACATTTTCTGCGATGGTTTTTATGGAGTTTGCTTCATCCTGGTCATACTCGTCACGAATTTCTCCAACGATTTCTTCAATCAGGTCTTCCATTGTTATGATACCTGAAGTTACACCGTATTCATCGAGAACAACTGCCATAGTAACCGATGAGGTTTTCATGTCGGCAAATATCTGGCTTGTCTTCTGGTATTCGTAAACAAACAGAGGCTTCCTTAATATTTTCCTTAAATCAAAATTTTCCTGTCCGTATGCCTCGTTGTAAAAGAACAGATCTTTTAAGTAAAGAAGACCGATTACATTATCCTTTGAGTCCTCATATATCGGTATACGTGAGTAGGTTTCCTTTGTAAATATGGAGACAAGCTCATCATATGTAGAACCCGCGTCAGCAAAAATAACATCCGCTCTCGGAATCATGATATCCTTTGATAAAGCGTCTCCGAAATCTACCACATTTGAAATCATAAATTTTTCTGACTGTTCGATAACACCATCTTCGTGGCTGACATCAACGATTGTCCGAAGCTCGGATTCCGTCATAGCGTCACCTGTGTCAGACGGGTCAACGCGAAGGATTTTAAAAATAAGTCCGGTTATAATGTTTAGCAGCCAGACAGCAGGTGTAAGTATAATCATAAGTATCCAGATAGGATAAACAAATATCATGGATAGCTGGATGGAATATTTTGTTGCAAGTGTCTTTGGGGTTATTTCGCCAAAGATAAGAACCAGCAGTGTTAAAACACCTGTTGATATTCCGATATACTTACTGCCGAATACCTGTGTGCAAAGGGTAGTTGCCAGTGCAGATGCCGATATATTAACAATGTTATTACCTATCAGTATTGTACTTAACAGCTTGCCAGAATCTTCCGTCACTGCCAAAACCTTGGCAGCTCTTTTTTTACCCTCTTCCGATAAGGTGCGCAGCTTCAGCCTGTTTACCGTGGTAAGTGCAGTTTCGGCTGATGAAAAGAAACCTGACAAAATAAGTAATACAACAAGAATAATCAATTGAATAATGGGGCTTCCGTCCAAAAAAAATCATCTCCGTTCATATATTTATAGTTATGAGCAAAACGATACTTTTTTGAAATAATAATACGTTTTGCGCAACTCTAATAGTTATTTCGTTATTATTCTATATACAATGGGTGCATGTGTCAAGATTGAAAATTAGCACAAATAAAAGATGATTAATTATGAAGAAAAAGATGTTGACACCGTGGGATTTTTGTGATAAATTATCAAGGTATTTTGAAGAAGCAGAGTATCCACTCTCACCTTAGCGCATGAGGCGACTTGGGTTAATAATATCTAAAATAGATGTTGTCTTAAAAAAACAGGCAATTTTTATTATAGTATGTTGGTGGATAGTTTGTCTATCCATTTTTTATTTATTAGTAGAAAATTAATTTTTATTAAATGTGATACCTAGCAAATTGGAGGTGCGTATTATTAGCGAGGTAATGATTAACGAACAGATAAGAGATAAGGAAGTCCGTGTTGTAAGTGAAAGTGGCGAGCAGCTTGGTATTATGTCAGCTAAGGAAGCCATGAAGATGGCTGAAGAAGCAGGAGCTGATTTGATTAAGATAGCTCCGACGGCAAAGCCGCCTGTATGCAAGATTATGGACTTCGGCAAATATCGCTATGAGCTGTCCCGCAGGGAAAAAGAAGCCAAGAAGAAGCAGAGAGTTATCGAGGTAAAAGAGGTAAGACTTTCACCGAACATTGATACAAACGACCTTAATACAAAGGTAAATATGGCAAGAAAGTTCCTCTCAAAGGGAGATAAGGTAAAGGTTACTCTCAGATTTAAAGGCAGGGAGCTTGCTCATGTTAATACCTCAAAGGCTATATTAGATGAGTTTGTAGAATTACTTTCAGATATTGCAGTTGTTGATAAGCCTGCAAAGCTGGAAGGCCGTAGCATGGTAATGTTTTTAGCTGAAAAACGTTAAATTAATTATATTTATTTTGATTTATTCAAGGAGGAAATGAAATGCCAAAGTTAAAGACTAAGAAGGCTGCTGCAAAGCGCTTTAAGAAAACAGGAACAGGTGAATTAAAGAGAAATAAGGCTTACAAGAGCCATATTCTTACTAAGAAGAGTGCAAAGAGAAAGAGAAACCTCAGAAAAGCAACCATGACTGATGCAACAAACAGCAAGGTTATGAAGAAGATTTTACCATATTTATAGGATTTAGGAGGATAGACGAATGGCAAGAATAAAAGGCGGCGTAGGCGCAAAAAAGAGACATAACAGAGTACTTAAGCTTGCAAAAGGATATAGAGGAGCACGCTCCAAGCAGTATAGAGTAGCAAAGCAGTCCGTAATGAGAGCATTAACAAGCTCATATGCAGGAAGAAAGCAGAGAAAGAGACAGTTCAGACAGCTTTGGATTGCACGTATTAACGCTGCTGCAAGAATGAATGGTTTATCATACAGCAAGTTCATGTATGGACTTAAGCTTGCAGGTGTAGACCTTAACAGAAAGATGCTTTCTGAGATGGCAATCAGCGACGCTGAAGGATTTACAAAGCTTGTAGATGTAGCAAAGTCAAAGCTTGCATAGAAATAATAAATAAAATTAATATGTATTTTAAAAGGGAAATGCCCAGCAAGGAGGGTGTTTTCCTTTTTTTGGTTGAATAGGAATTGTGTGGATGAAAGGATGATGCAAAAATGATGCATTTATGTATTATAGTGACAGTATAAGGATGTATATACCATAATGGTTTATATTTTCTGGATATTATTTAGTGGAGGATTTATTAATGAAAAACACAAAAAAGGTATATGTGGGTGTTGCTATTTTAAGTACTATGTTGTTATTTTCCTCATGTGGAAAAGCAAAAAAGGATGATATTGAGGAAGATTTAAGAGAAGATTTTGGTGTGAGTGCCAGTGTCAGCAATACGGAAGAAAAAAGTGAAACAGATGAAGTACCAGAGAATATTTCTTATACAGTCGAAGTGGGAGGCAGAACTACAAAGGTAGATGCCAAAATATATGCAGATGGTTATGGAAACGTGCCTACTTTTTCAGTGAAAGAATGTGAGAATAAAGAAACGTGGGTTTTAAATTATGCAGCAAAACTGTTTGATAACGGGGAATACACGAACGTTAAGCCGTATACGGTACTCACAAGAGAAGAACTTGAAGCAGAGCTTCAAATATATAAGGAAAGGGAGTCAGGCAGTATCGATATTGCTAACGATATTATGCAGTTGGAATATGCCCTTGAAAACTATGATCTCCCCACTGAAAAGATGCCAGATGATAAAGTGTTATATTCCGAAGATTATGACTACTCATATGATGGAGTGGAAGGGGATGTACTTAATAATGAAGTCAATCTCAGGGGATATGTGGATGGTAGACTATGGAGATTTAATTATAGAGATGGACATTCCAATTGGACGGAGAATGGTAAAACAGATAATCTTAAATATATTCCCTGTATAGACGCACGTTGTATAGACGAGGCGTATGATGTATGGAGTACAAGTAATATAGGAGAGACATTTTTAAATAATGCGTGTAACCGTGAGGATGCTGAAAAGAAAGCAAAAAAATTGTTACAACAGCTTGGGTTTGATGATATGGAACTGCTGCATATTGTTCAAAATAATATGGGGCAGAGAGGGGATTTATTGATAGATGGTTATACAATGGTATTTGGAATGTCACAAAATGGAGCACATCTGTTGTTTGCCAGTGGAGCAATTGAGGTAGCCATCGAGCAGGAATCAGCTTACAGTGCCACACAGCCTTATGTGGAAATAATAGTAAACAGCAATGGTATCTACGGAATAAAAATTATTGGAAATTATAGTGAACCTGAAATTATGTCCGAAAATTCCAAGATGCTTTCTTTTGAGAGGATAAATGAGATTGCCAAAGAAGAATTGAGGGGGATGATGACAGAATCTCAAAGCAAAACTTTCGATATAGACACGATAGAGTTTGGATATGTTTATATTACGTATGACGGTCTTTCATATGCTATCGTACCGGTGTGGCGTTATTATTCTGTTGATGGTGACAGAAATGAACTACAAAGGGATGCATGTTTAACAATTAATGCTTTGGACGGCGCAGTCATTTATAATGGAAATATTGAAGAAGCACATCTTGTTAACGTTGTCAATATTATTATTAGATATTTTTAAACTGTAAATAAGAGCACCTTTGCGGGTGCTCTTAAAAGTATTTAGAAGAAAGTTATTTCTTATGCTATTAATCAATTCAAATGCTGTTTGGTGCTTCCGTACTGTTAGTTGTCGGGGGATTGTCAGGTGGTGTTTGCCCGTCGGGAAGTTGCATGCCATCAGGTGGTGTTTGACTGTCGGGAGTCTGCATGCCATTAGGCGGTGTTTGTCCGTCAGGAGTCTGCATGCCATTAGGCGGTGTTTGTCCGTCAGGAGTCTGCATGCCATTAGGCGGTGTTTGTCCGTTTGGAGCCTGCATGCCATTAGGCGGCTCTGCACCATTTGTGCCACCGTATATCAGACCGTCCATAGTGACAGAGGATGTTTCGTTACAGGCAGTTACGGTATATGTGTTTCCGTCTTTGATGTCGGGACAGCTTATTACAATGCAGTTATAGCTGTTAGGAGGAGTATATTGGGCTAATACGCTGTCGGATGAATCCTTTATGCTTATAGGATTGGCAGAGGCGTTTTGGAAGGTGAGCAAAATACTGCCCTGGGTTGATGTGTTTCCAAAATTCTGTGCCATTCCTGAATAACCGGAAGCAATTACAATACCTCCTGTAATGGCTGCTGTACCATCATAGTCAATTGCAAAGTCACCGTTGTTTTTTGCACAGCTAATGTAAACTTCACCGCCTGAAATTGTAAGGTTTCCGTTGGAGTCAAGTCCGTCACCTGACGCATTGATTTCAATCAAGCCACCTGAAATGTTTATGTAGTAGTAAGAGGCATTTCCATCCGAAGAATTGGCAGCGTTGATGCCGTCATCGTCAGCGGTAATGTTAATCGTACCACCTGCTATATCTATGGTTGAACCCTCAATTCCCTCATTACATTTATCTATGGTAACTGTGCCACTTGTTATTTCTACATTTCCAAGGGCGTGGATGCCGTCATCATCTGCGGATATCATATATGTTCCACCGCAAATTTTTAAATCACCCTTTGTTGAACGGAGACAGTCACCATCCGTTCCGCTTGTGACTTCAATGTTGGCATTTGTCAGAACACAGGAATCTTTTCCGTTGATGCAATGTTTTTTTGCTGTCACGGAAACGGACGAGTTCTCTATTTGCAGGGTCTCGCCTGTAATGCCGTTATTGAAATTTGCGTTGACATTTAGCCTGCCGTCACCTGTGATTACAAGGTCTGATTTTGAGTAAAGACAGGCATTTGGCTCAACGTCCACAGAGGAAGAAAAGCTGTCATCAAAGGTGTAAGTGTTCCCGTCAGTCAATGTGTTTTCTGTATTTTCCTTTAAATAAACGGTTGTTGATGCTGCGTCATAAACATAAATGGGACTGCCATAAGGGCATGTAATGCTGGCGTTATCCAACACCAGTGTAACATTTTCTTTTGGCGCATTTACGATAATACGTCCATTGGATATTTCACCTGTAACAACGTAGGTGCCGCCTTTTGTAATGGTCGTAACTGTGTTTTCCGTAATGGAAACTGCATCTGAAGTTGAGCCATTGCCGCAGGAACAAATGCAGACCATTATTAAGATGGAGCATAAAATCATCCTTAAAATTTTATTTACATGTTTCATTTGAAGTATCCTCCTTGTTTTTAAAAGCTAATTGTACAATGAATGTTTACAAAAGATAGAGTTTCGCAAGTACCTAACAATGGGAAATTAGTTGTTTCCATGCAGAAAATTCTAAAACATATACTTAAAGCCATCCTAAAGAAAAAAATAAAATTCCTTTAGGATTTCTTTAGGTTTGTTATTTATGATAGTGCAAAAGATGAGTAAAGCAGATTATTTTTAAAAGGAGGGCAATAACAATGGCAGATGTACAGTACAGCTTTGAGCGTTACGAGAAAAAGTTTCTTTTGACATCAGAATGTAAGGAGGCTTTTTTAAAAAATATACAGGAAAATATAAAAGAAGAACAATATCACAAATATACAATCTGCAATATTTACTATGATACAGATGATTACAAGATTATTCGTGCTTCGAGGGAAAAACCTGAATATAAGGAAAAATTGCGGGTGCGAAGCTACGGCACCTTGTCAGAGCATGACAAGGCTTTTGTGGAGCTTAAGAAAAAATATAACGGTATCGTTTATAAAAGAAGAATTGCAGCGGATATCAATATGGTGGAGCCTTTTTTGGATGAATACAATTTGAATCAGCCGTTTGGACAGATTGGTGAGGAAATTGCATGGTTTCAAAAAATGAACCAAACAAAGCCAAAGGTTTTTATCGGATATGACCGTGTTGCATTTTGTGCAAAGGATAATCCTGATTTGCGTATTACCTTTGATACGAATATAAGATGTAGGGATAAGGACTTGGATTTACGGTTGGGCGATTATGGCAAACTGCTTTTGCCAAGTGGCAGTATACTTATGGAAATAAAAATTTCCAAGGCATGTCCGTTATGGCTTGGCAGGGCACTTTCGGAAGCAAAAATTTTCCCTGTATCATTTTCAAAATATGGAACATGGTACGGCGCATGGGTGTTAAAAGAGGAAAGGCAGGTGAAAAGCTGTGCTTAATTCAATTATGGGTACTGAAATCACAATACCGTCATTTTTAATTTGTACGGCAGTATCTCTTGTTCTTGGTATTTTAATTGCATTGCTCGGGATGTTTAAAACAAGGTGTACACAAAGTCTTGCCGTGACTCTTGTTATTTTGCCGGCAATTGTGCAAATTATTATTATGCTCGTAAATGGAAATATCGGGGCTGGTGTTGCCGTGGCAGGCACATTCAGTCTTGTCAGATTTCGTTCCGCGCCGGGAACGGCAAGGGAAATTACGTCAATTTTTCTTGCTATGGCGGTAGGGCTTGCAACGGGAATGGGATATGTCCTGCTGGCATGCATATTTTTTGCTGTGATTGCAGTGGTGTTTATTTTACTTACAGTTGTAAATTTCGGACAGACAAATGCATCAGAACGTGTACTGAAAATCATAATCCCTGAAAATCTGGATTATGACGGTCTGTTTGACGATTTATTCCAGCAATATTTAAAAACGTACAGTCTGGACAGGGTAAAGACTTCAAACATGGGAATGTTATATGAACTTCAATATAATATTACACTTAAGAATAACCGATTGCCAAAGCAGTTTCTGGATGAAATACGATGCAGAAACGGAAACCTTAATATTGTGTGCGGGCGGGAGACATACATGGAGGCACTTTAAGTGAACGGTTGATTTTTGACGGATATACCTATAATATTAGAAATGAGCAAAAGGAATGTCTGGTAAAGTAGAGTTTTGCCTATGACTTATAACAAACAAGGCAGGTGATTGATATGAGACTACTGATTGCAGAAGATGAGCTTGATTTGGCGGAGGCACTAACTGTTTTCTTTGAAAAAAATAAGTTTTCGGTGGATGCGGTAAATGATGGATTTTCCGCGTATGAGTATGGACTGTCGGGTGAGTATGATGCTATTATCTTAGATGTTATGATGCCCAAAATGAATGGAATTGAGGTTCTTACGAAGCTTAGGCAGGATGGAATCAAAACACCAATCATGATGCTTACGGCAAAGGGACAGAAGGATGACCGCATTTTGGGCTTTAATCAGGGGGCAGATGATTATCTTCCAAAGCCTTTTGAACCTGATGAACTGATATGCCGCGTACGTGCTATTTTGCGTCGGGGCGGGGAATATAAACCCACAGAGCTTACATTTGAGGATATTACACTAAACCAGGATACGGGTATCCTGAAATGTGGAACCAAGGAGGTTCGGCTCAGCGGACGTGAATTTCAGATGATGGAACTGTTTATGCGTTCTCCCAAGGTGGTTTTTTCGGCAGACCGCATTATGGAAAAAATATGGGGCTGGGACAGTGAGGCAGAGATAAATGTTGTATGGGTGCACATTTCCAATCTCCGTAAGAAAATAAAATCTATTGGTTCAAAGGTGTCACTTTATGCCAACCGTGGGCTTGGATATATGTTGGAGTAAGGAAGAATAAGAGAGGGTAAGGCATGATTAGAAGGCTTAGAAAGCGGTTTATCAGAATAGCGATGGTTTCGGTATCGGTTGTTATTGTGCTGCTCATTATTATTGTTAATGTTGCAAATTTTGTATCCACAAACTCCGACTTAAACGATATGCTAAGACTCATATATGAAAATCAGGGGGCGATTCCCATGCATAATCCACCTCCGGGAAACAAACCGGATAATGTATATGATGCTAAGCTTCCTGATAGTGTGAGTGATGTCCAAGGGGGACCATTTAATCCGGAGACACCCTTTTCCACAAGATATTTTTATTTCCGCTTTGGGAAAAATGGTAGCTTGGATGAGTTTGACCTTGAGCATATTGCGGCTGTCACAGAGGGGGAAATAGATAAATATGTAGCGATTGCCCTAAATACAAATAATGAGTTCGGCTATTATTCAGGCTATAAATATTATGTCGTAAAGCATGGCGAGGACAGGTATATGGCGATTTTTCTTGACTGCTACCAGGAACTTCGGGCAGTTAAGCTTGTTGCAATATGGTCGGTTCTGGCAGGTGTGATTTGCATTGCGGTTGTTTATATCCTTGTTGTCATATTTTCAGGCAGGGCAATTACTCCAGTGATACAAAGCAACCAAAGGCAGAAACAGTTTGTCACGGATGCCAGCCATGAATTAAAAACACCGATTACTGTTATTGCCACAGATCTTAAGGTGCTGGAACTGGAAGTAGGAGAGCATAAATGGATAGATAAGGCAAGGGAACAAACGGAAAAATTATCAGAGCTGGTAAACTCGTTGGTGACACTTTCACGTTTGGATGAGGAGGAATCGCCTCTTAAGTTTGCTGAGTTTTCTATTAGTGATGCAGTGGCGGAGGTGGCGGATTCATTTTATGATTTTTCCATGTCAAAGGGACATGAAATGGAAATGTCTGTTGCACCTGATATCAAATATTGCGGGGATGAGTATGCCCTCAGACAGTTGGTATCAATTTTGCTTGACAATGCAGTAAAATATGCATCAGGAAATACACCTATTTGTATATCCATGGAAAAGGAGAGAAAGTATGTTGTAATACATGTAATCAATGAATGCGAAAAAGTAGATGCGGAGGATTTAGACAGATTATTTGACAGATTTTACAGAAGTGATAAATCAAGAAATTCAAGTACAGGAGGGTTTGGAATAGGGCTTTCCATTGCAAGAAGTAT
>CANTEG010000034.1 GCA_947652735.1 uncultured Lachnospiraceae bacterium
CAAATTCACCATCATTTATTTTCAAACTCACATCGCAAAGTGCGGTAATCTCAAATGACGCACCCTTATAAACTTTCGTTATATTTTTAATTTCAATCATCAGCGTTCTCCTTTCATCAAATTGACAGGACTGTTTTTCTTAAACTCATGATAAATAATGCCAGATACAATCACCATACATACAAAAAACAACAGCATAACCCCAAAAAATGTTATGTAGAGCAATTTAAGCGGCATGCCTCTTCCTATATCTCCTGCCCATAGTATTGCAAATGCAATTACCCCGGGAAAAACAAGTTTAATCAGATTTTCAATAAGAATAATTTTAAAAAAATCCTTATTCAGAAATCCATTTGTACACAATACACCAATATCGTGATAATCCTTCAGCCATGATACAAGCGAAATTGTCACAACCGCTATCATAGCAGAAAGGGAAAGCAATATTACCAGTACCCTGCTGAAAAAATACAAATCATGATTAAGTTCTTTGTAGTTTTTTTCATACACATCAAATGATTCCACAGAAAGAAACACACCATATTTTTCTGCAATCTTTTCTATGTCCGCCTTTATATATTCAGCCTCGTCCTTGTCTGCTATCAGATACACATCATTCATATATGACACAAACCCACCTGTATATCTGCCCATATCAGGTAATGCAACAATCCATTCATCCATGCTTTTCAAATTACCGTTATTATAAATAGTGCCATACATCCATTCCTGATTATCCGCAAGAATAGATGTTACAATATATTCTTGTCCTGTATACCCATCGCAACACACCGTTCCCACAGGCATGATATTTTCATAAAATGAGCCAACCGCAATCTCAATTTTACCTTCCCTAGTGCCAAGCTTTATTAAATTCCCATTTTTATCTTTTACACCTGTCAGTTCAAGCAGCTCATTATCTGCAAAAAGCACCTGTGGCAATCCTGTTTGTAATACCATATCATCTTTGGTATTCATGAGCGTGTATTCTATAATATCCTGTTTAAAATCTCCTTTCAAAAACATACCTGAATTTTCGTATAACACAAGATTATATTTATCCCGCAGCTCCAAAATGCAGTCGTGATACTGTTCACTGTAACCGAAATCCCATACCAAAAAATCCGACTCCAGCTTATAAAGCCTGTTTCTGTTATCACCTAAAAAATCATGTGCCTGTATCATTTCAAAATTGCAGGCTATATAAACAAATAAAACCCGAAACACCATGATAACCGACACGACCATAATAAGGGAATTGATATAAAACAGCTTTTTTTTGTTATGTAAATGGCTAATACTAAAGGAAAGACAATTCTTAAATCTCACCCAAATCACTCCTTCCTATTTAATGACGACGCAATGCCCATATGAAGCATGCCTGTTATTGGAATAATACATACAATGATTAATGCAGTAATAAACACACCTGCATATGGTAAAATAATAGATGCTGAAAATCCCAGATTATATTCTTTCGAGACACTTCCCAGCAAAAAATTGACGCCTAATGCCAAACAGACAAAAATACAAAACGCAAATAAGCAAAGCAACAGCAAAGACTTAAAAATACGCTTCACTATCATAAAATTTGTAAATCCACATGCCCGACATACCTGAAGCTCATGTGTCCTTTGGTTCATCCAAAAGCTTATAACCACTGCGATACATGTAAAGGAAAACAGAAAAATAATAATACAATACAGTTTTTCCCCATAGATTGGTTCTGCCGAACCAGTGGCAAGATCTTCTGTTTCCACAGATACCACTGCATCCATAGCATCAACAAACTCATCATAAATCTGCCTTGTATCACAGTCATTGCTTTCTAATACCATGCTATATCCCATTTCAGCAGTGGAAGCAAGCCGTTGCCTCAACTCATCTCCCATGCCATATACAAATACACATGTATCAA
This sequence comes from uncultured Lachnospiraceae bacterium, assembly GCA_947652735.1. Lineage (GTDB taxonomy): Bacteria > Bacillota > Clostridia > Lachnospirales > Lachnospiraceae > Coprococcus_C. Next base: position 1,919 of record CANTEG010000034.1, read on the forward strand.
AATAGACACTATTCTCAGACCCAATGACACCAACCACCTTATATTCTTCCCCAAACAAGGAATAATAGGTTGCATTGTCTCTTTCATATGCATCTTCCATACGTTCTCTGCCAAGAACAACAACCCGTTCTTCCTGCTCGTCCACATCAGGATAATGTCCTGATTGCAACGGATAATTTTCCTGATAGGAATGTAACACTACATCTATTATGATTGTATCTCCTGAAACATCTGCAAGCGCTGAACAGTTTTTTATTTTAAGATTTGCATGAGAATCCTTCGGAACAGAAGGAAATGTACCTGCTTCGTCAGGCATATATGTAAAATGTGTCTCTGATTTGTATTTGTATTCATTTTTGTCCATGTACTCAAAGAAGACATTCTTATAAATTGTGACTCCATAGTATGCAGCAAACATGGAAACCACAAGACATACAAGCATTGCAGTACCTGATATTTTATAGCGGAACATTTCCTTAAATACACTCCTCATACGTCAATCTCCCCTCTCTTGAACACTACCTAAAAGATGAGCAAAACTCTGCTTTTATAAATAGCCGTTTATGGCTACAGTTTCGGAATAGTGTTTTGCTCATCCCTACATTATCATTTAAAATCCTACATATTCATCTTGACACGACTTATAAACTTCTTCCAATTGCTTCTTTTATACTGTATTTCCGTATAACTCGTTGCCCGGGTATCCTCACTTAATGCAAACTCATGGTCATAAAGTACACCTGACCCAACATCAGATAGATAAATATAGCCCTCACTGGATTTGTCAACTACCATATCATATACGATATCCCCGTTCTCATTTGTAAGCTGAAAACACATACTACCAGAAGATATAACGTAACTATAATATATTCTCATGTTTTCATCGTATTCCCATTCCCCTGTTCCTCCCTCCAAATAGGTTTCCTTGCTAAATTGCCCCCTCGTTCCCCTTTCCATTACCCATTCTGTTTTGCGAAAATAACATACGGCTACTACGGTAAAAAGTATAATCATGATTATTACAACAGCTATTATAATTTTAAAATGCTTTTTGGAGTTTTCTTTACTCATATATTTCCCTCTATTAAAATAGTTTTAGTGAAAGAACCATTGTTTTCTATGTCATCAGACATGTGTTTTTTTCTCAATAAAATCAAAATAAGCTACCCAATAAAATATATGCATCACATAGTTTTATTGAGCAGCTTATTATTACTGCGTCAAGTACAAAACCTGACCATATGGCACATTACCATCCTTGAGTGCATGACCACTTCTAAAAGAATTTCCGCCTTTACCCGGCAGTCCAAGATACACATAGTACGACTGTTGCTTTGAAGCACTGTTTTTAGCTGTTCCGTTTTTATATGAGAACACTGAGACAAACGCATTTGCCGGGTCTTCCGTAGAAGTTACTCCTGCTGCGCCGCTTTCTCCAGCTACCTTAATCCCATACAACTGATACTCCATAACATATCCATTTGAATAACGATACTTTGCGGATTTGGCGTATGCAGCTCCACCTATAGATAAAACCATCACTGCAACTAAAAAGAACGTAAATAGACTTTTTTTCATAATAAGCTCCCCCTTATTTTATAGAATTTATGTTTAAATTCTATTATAAATGTAAAATTTTGTCAATAAAACTCACATTCTGCACATCCTAAATTTATTCTTTCCTGTTCTTCTGATGAAGAGCTTATAATTCTCCAACCCTTGCGAAGCCCACTACAATATTATCACGAATAATCTCCTTCTTTTCCTCCGATAAAACATTTACAAATCCGGGCACCCTGAATTCTGATACCTGAAATGTAATATCCACTCGTTCCCATCCTTTCATATAAGCTTCCATTTCCTGTGTAAAGGCTGTAAAGTTTTGGTCATCCGTCACTTCACTTTCCCGCTTCAACCAGTCTCCCTCCGTATACTGGTAGACCATCTTCCCATCCGCATCCTGATAGAAATTAATCGCATACAACGGCTTACCGACAATCTGTTTTCCATCAAATTCAATTTCATAAATTTGGTAATATCCGCTACCACCCTTTAGGAAAGTATTTCCACTAAGATAACGCAGCTCTCCGTCTTCATTTTGATATACATCAATATAATTCAAGGGCAGACAGCCTGTCTGTTCCATAAATGCATCATTGTCCTCATATGCCGCACCTGCAATAATCTGTCCACAATAAACTACAGTTCCATTTTCCACTGTATAGACGTAAGTCAGAGAATCCCCATTATAAATGGGAAGTGTCACCAGCATTTCCTCCTGCCCGTCCTGATTCAAATCAGCAAGCTGCATAAGCCACTGTGTGTCATAATACTGCTCCACATGTCCATCACCCAACCAATCATATTCCATATAGGGAGAAATGGTCTCCTTCCACTCTAGCCCTGCCAGTTCCTCCTCTGACATAACCCTTTCCACTTCATAATCCACAACCATCTGTTCCAATGTCATCCCATTATTCGTATCGGTCTGTTCCAACGTATTTCCACTATCCGCAACTGTATTTCCACAGCCGGATAACACACATAATCCTATCATCATACCAATCAAGCATCCTACATGTTTAACCCGCATTTTTGTCTCTCCTTTACCATAGCATTCTCCCACCATCACATTCTACTACATCTCCCCCCTTTATACAATTATACAGTTTACTAAAAAATTTAAGGATTATTTAATAATTTTCATGCTACACTAAACCCATAACATTGGAAGGAGCATAGGAAATGTACCTGAACATACTAAAAAAAGACCTTAAACGCAAAAGGACAACGAACGTGATAGTGCTGGTATTTATTATACTTGCGTCAATGTTCGTCTCCTCAAGCATGAACAACATTATCAGCGTGACTACCGCACTGGACAACTACTTTGAAATGGCGGAGGCTCCCGATTATTTTGCAGCAACCGCAAACAAATCCTCTGACAAGGACATTTATGGAGTCCTTGAAAATGTCTCGGCGATAGACGAATTTCGTATCGAGGAGGTCGTTTATATGTCCCAGTCGAATATTACACGAAACGGCAAGCCACTTAACGCTTCAAACGGATATCAGATGTTGCAGAGTGACGGGGATATGGCACTGAATTATTTTCTGGACGACGGAAGCATTCTTGAAAGCGTACCGAAAGGGGAAGTCTACGCTACCTATTTTGCGGAGAAAAACGCCGGCCTGAAAGCAGGCGACAAAATCACGATTGAAATAGAGGGCATAAGCCACGAGTTTACCTTTGCGGGCAGCTTTAAGGACGCCGTATTAGGCTCACAAATGAATGGTTTTACAAGATTTATCATAAACACCGAGGACTTTGACGAATATCTGTCCGACAAAACGGTAACGGATATGTACGGAGGAAATTTCTGCTACATATTCACAGCCAACCTTGACAAGATGTTATCCCAGATAGCGGATATATCCGAAGCTTTTATATTTAACGGTGACAGGGGAAAACTGGCATTCAGCTATGTTTTCAATATGATGGTTACGGGCATTATTCTTGTAGTAAGCCTTATACTTATTATCATATCCTTTGTGATGCTGCGCTTTACCATAATCTTTACCCTTTCCGAGGAGTTCCGTGAGATAGGTGTTATGAAAGCTATCGGTATACGAAACATAAAAATTCAGGGACTTTACCTTGCAAAATATGCCGCTCTTTCGATTGTCGGTGCGGCGGTGGGTCTGGCCCTGAGCTACCCATTCGGCAAAATGCTTATGAACCAGACTTCGGATTCGATAATAATAAGCACCGGCAATAATGGCTTTGTCAACGTTATCTGTGCTGTTTTAGTAGCGGCTGTAATACTCCTGTTCTGCCTTGGCTGCACAGGCAGAGTAAGCAAAATGTCCCCCATCGACGCTGTGAGAAATGGTCAGACAGGAGAACGTTTCCGCAAAAAGAGCCTGATGAGCCTCGGAAAATCGCGGCTTCCCGGAACGACATTCCTTGCCACAAACGACATTGTAAGCAATCCCAAACACTACGGAATTATCACACTGACATTTTTTCTGTGTATGTCGCTGCTGATAATACTTTCCAATACAGCAACGTCCCTTAAAAGTGGAAAGTTACTGAAATATTTCAATTTTGCGGACTGCCACGTTTTTGTCGATATAGGCGACGACGCTATGCAATTTATGACCAGTGACGGACATGAAAGGCTTGAAAAATATCTTGCTGATATGGAGCAAAGCCTTGCCAAAAGCGATATGCCCGCTGAGTGTATGATGGAATTTGGGATGTATTCCAATATAAAACATGGTGAGTATGAAAGCAAGATACTTGTCTTTCAGGGCACGGGAACAACAATGGATATGTACGAGTACACCGAGGGTACTCCGCCCCAAAGAAGCGGTGAGATAGCGCTGACGACGCTTGCATCAAAAGCGCTTAAAGCAAATATAGGCGATACCGTTATTTTATACGACGGGACAGGCGAAAGAGAATATATTGTAACGGCTCTCTACCAGTCAATGAATAATCTGGGTATCGCCGCAAGGCTTTATACCAGGGAGGACATAAACTATATACTAACAACCATCTACCAGAGTATGCAGATAAAATTTACCGACGACCCCGACGATGAGGAAATATCCCGCAGAATCGAAAGGATTAGAGAAATTTATCCTAAGCTTTCAAACATTGAAACAGCGGGCGAGTGGGTAAGAAAAACAACCAGCGTTGCCGACGCAATTAATGCAACAAAGGAAATATCCGCACTACTTACAGTTATCTTAACCGCACTTATAACCGTGCTTATGGAGCGTTCCTTTATCGCAAAGGAACAGGAGGAGATAGCCCTTATGAAAGCGATGGGCATGAGAAATTCCAAAATATATGCCCACCATACCGCAAGATTTTTTATCGTGACGGCAGCAACGATCATTGCAGCAGAGCTTTTGGGTATGCCCCTTACAAGACTTTGTATCAATCCTCTTTTCAAAATAATGGGACTGGAAATGGGTGTGAAATATATACAAAATCCTGTCGAAATATATACCCTGTTCCCTGTGGCAATTCTTGCTGTGGTTTCTGCAGGAGCGTTCCTCACCTCGCTTTACACGGGAAAAATAAAGTCCTCCGACACGGCAAATATTGAATAATGAAAGGAAATAACCGATATGAATATTCTTGAAGTAAAAAATCTTTGCAAAACCTATATTGTAAACAAGCGTCAGAACAACGTCCTGAAAAACGTGAATTTCACCATTGCCAAGGGAGAAATGGTTGCAGTCATGGGACCTTCCGGTTCAGGGAAATCCACACTACTGTACACTGTTTCCGGCATGGATTCCATTACTGCCGGTGAGGTGGATTTCTGCGGAAGTGATATTACGGCACTAAATTCCAAAGAGCTTGCTAATCTCCGTCTCGATGAAATGGGATTTATCTTCCAGCAAATGTACATGCTGAAAAATCTTACAATACTTGATAATATCATCCTGCCCGCCTGCCAGTCAAAAAAGACTGTGGAAAGCCGACACGATACGGTAAAGCGGGGACAGGATTTGATGCGCAAGCTGGACATAATCGAAATTGCAGACAACGACATAAACGAGGTGTCAGGCGGACAGCTCCAGCGTGCCTGCATTTGCCGCAGTATGATTAACAAGCCAAAAATGATTTTTGCCGATGAGCCTACCGGTGCACTGAACCGTGCATCCTCCGAGGAGGTCATGGATGAGCTTACGAAAATAAACGATGAGGGTACAACGATTATGCTTGTAACCCACGATATAAAGGTTGCGGCAAAATGCACCAGAATTTTTTATATAGTTGACGGAAACATTAAGGGCGAGTATAGTTTAGGCAGATATACTTCGGACTCAGAGCTTCGGGAGCGGAACAAAGCACTAAATAATTGGTTAATGGAAATGGGCTGGTAGGAAATGATTGACGTTCTTATTGTTGAAGATAACAGGGAGCTTGCAAATCTGCTATGTGATTTTCTACGTGCGGAAAATTACATGGTAAGTATTGCCCAAACAGGAGAAAAAGCCTTGTGGATGTATGAAAAATACGGTGCAAGGCTTATTGTGCTGGATATTTTGCTTCCCGGAATAGACGGATTTTCCGTCTGTTCCAAAATACGCAGACAAGATAATACTCCCATCATAATTGTAAGCGCCAAAACCCAAAAAGACGACAAGCTGAACGGACTTTTACTCGGTGCAGACGATTACATTGAAAAACCCTATGACATTGATATTATGCTTGCTAAAATTAAAGGCATTTTCAAACGCAGGTACTCTCTTGATGAAATTACCGAGGGAAATATAACAATAAACAAAGAAAGCCGAACCATATATAAAAACAGCAGCAGGCTTGAAATAACAGCAAAGGAATTTGAGCTGCTTCTGCTGTTGGTTGAGAACAAGGGCAAAACACTTTCCAAGGAATATATTTTCAATCAGGTTTGGGGCAGTGACAGCTTTTCCGAACAGCAGACACTGACTGTCCATATAAAATGGCTTCGGTCAAAAATTGAGGAAGACCCCAAAAACCCGCAGAGAATTCTGACGGTATGGGGTGTGGGGTACAAATTCGTATGAAAAGCTTTAACAGAATTTTTGTAGCGGTTCTTGTCATAATTGTTTCAGCGTTTTTTGTGACAAATCGTATCCTGCTATCTGAAAACAGCAACAAATCCAGACCCTACCGTGTTGAAATCCAGCGTCTTGCCCTGCAAATAGAAACAGGCGGTTTTGAAAATATTGATTTATCGGATTGCTCGTATGTTGTAAATATAAAAAAATACGATGGGGACTTTTATAATTCGGATTATGATTACCTTGTCAGAGAAATAAACGGTAAGCTATACCGATTTGATTATACTGTAAAAAATTATAGGGATAGAAAAATAATAACCACTATAAACATAATTCTGGCTGCAATATCAGCAGTCATTATTGTTGTATTTATTTTTATAAAATACAAAATTTTATTGCCCTTTTATGATTTGCGTGATGTTCCTTACGAGCTTTCAAGGGGAAACCTTACCGTCCCAATAACGGAAAACAAATATCGTTTTTTTGGAAAATTTGTATGGGGAATCAATATGCTGCGGGAAAACATTGAGCTGCAAAAGCAGAGGGAGCTTGAATTGCTTCGGGAGAAAAAAACACTGGTGCTTTCACTCTCCCACGACATAAAAACACCCCTTTTGGCTATAAAATTATACTCGAAAGCACTTTCAAAGGGACTTTATAACGACAGGGAAAAGCAGATTGAGATTGCTGAAAGCATAAACACCAAGGCGGACGAAATTGAAAGCTTTGTGTCAGAAATTATAAAAAGCCAGAACGAAGAAGTTTTAAAGCTTGATGTCAACATAGACGAATTTTATTTATCCCGGCTTGTATCAGATATTTCAGCCTACTATCAGGAAAAGCTTTCTATTATGAAAACTGATTTTTTTATAGAACAATATTCAGACTGTATTATTAAGGGTGACCTTGACCGCAGTATCGAGGTTTTACAAAATATAATCGAAAATGCAATCAAGTACGGCGATGGTCAAAAAATTGAAATTACATTTTCCGAGGAAGAAAGCTGTAAACTCATATCCGTAAAAAACAGCGGCTGCACACTTTCGGATAATGAGCTTCCACACATTTTTGACAGCTTTTGGAGAGGTGCAAATTCCGAAAACATATCGGGCAGTGGGCTTGGGCTTTATATCTGCCGACAGCTTATGCACAAAATGAACGGTGAAATTTTTGCCGAAATAAACGCAGATAATATGCTTGTCACAACCGTTTTTATTATGGCAGGCTAAGAATTTTTCAGTTTTCATAGAAAACTTGACACAACTCCTTAAGTGCTATAATATGACTTACAAATTTAAGGCATTCTGACAAGGAGTTAAAAATGACGAGAGACAAGGTTCTTGCAATATTAAAACAAAACAATGATTATGTTTCAGGGGAAAAAATAAGCGCTGGACTTGGTGTTAGCAGAATGGCGGTAAGCCAAGCCGTAAAATCCCTCAGAAATGATGGCTATAATATTATCTCCGTTACAAATAAAGGCTATCTGCTTCAGGAAAATCCTCAAATTGACAAGCTTACCATCGGTGAGTTGATGACTTATTTACCAGAAGAACGCATAGAGCAGATTCTTTGCCTTGATACAATAGATTCAACCAATACAAAGCTCAGGGAGCTTGCCTTTGATAACGCACCGACAGGTTACGTTGTTATTGCCAACCAACAGACAAACGGCCGCGGCAGACGTGGCAGAAGCTTTGTCTCACCGAAAGATACAGGAATTTACATGTCAATTCTCCTAAGACCTGACTGTCTTCCGCACGAATGTCCAACCATTACTGCATGGACGGCTGTTTCCGTATGCAATGCAATCGAAAAGGTTACTGGTATTTCTCCATCCATCAAATGGGTAAACGACCTGCTTATAAATAACAAAAAAATTTGCGGCATACTGTCTGAGCTTTCAGTTGAGAGTGAGGGTGGACATGTTCAGCATATTATTGTTGGAATCGGTATAAACACAAACGAAGAATCAGAAGATTTTCCTGATGAAATAAAAAATATAGCCACCTCAATATATGCTGAGACAGGCAAAAAAACAACAAGAGCACAGCTTGCCGCCGAAATTATAAATGAGCTTGACGCAATGATGAAAGATTGGCCACATGAACGTGACCGATACCTGAAACAATACCGTAAGCTTAATATAACCACAGGCAAGGATATAAAGGTCATATCAGGTAACTCAGGCAAAAATGCAAAAGCCCTCGAAATAAACAAGGACTTTTCCCTAAAAGTCATGTACGAAGACGGAACAATTGCAGATATATCAAGCGGCGAGGTAAGCACGAAACTTTCCACCTGATAATTGATGTATTTGTGCATTGACTATTCCAGTTCGTGCTTCCCTTCAATATCGCCCGCTTCCATATTCCCTCCATTCTGCTTAGAACTTATCTGCCAATGCAGATGCCTGTTTACATCCATCTGTCTTTTCTATGTCCCCTGTATTCAAAACGCCAGGCACAAGGACTTCACCGATCATTTTCCATTTCAGCAGGGCGGCTGAACGCTCAATCGGATTGCGGACTCCATCCATAACAGACATATCATCTTCCTCGCAGCAAGTAATCAAAGCACACTCTTTACCTGTCACAT
>CANTEG010000035.1 GCA_947652735.1 uncultured Lachnospiraceae bacterium
TTTTGTTCCGTTCCCTTTCATCTTCCTACCTCCATAAAAGGGCGGAACACACTACACACAGTATAGCATGACCGCCCCCAAAATTAAACCGTTTTTTCCATGATTTCAATAATATTTTCTTTAACTGTTTCTTCATTGATTTGGCGGAAAGCGTCCTCCATGCTCTGACCGCCAAGATAGACACGCTCCACAACAATCCTTGTCGGCTTTTCCCGTTTTTCTTTCCTAATTTTTTTCTTATTTACCATTCATTTCCTCCCTTCAAACACAAAAAGGACGGCTACAAACTGTCACGTCCATAACCGCCCTTACGCTGTTTTGATACACAAAAAAGATTACAAATTCCCTGTCATTTTCTCCTATTCCATAATCAAATAAATTACATACAAGTGGCAGGTCATTACGCTGCCCACATCGGTATCGCACCGTCATTATATGACTGAATTTTAATCAAAAATTCAGAAGTATCATTATCACGGATATGCTTCATCGCCCCGCACAACTGCTGTGCATTTTGTCAGGTTTTTATCGCTCAATGCCTTTGCTTCAATGGATTGTTCTCCGTGGATTTCTATCCATTCCCTCACGTTCACTCCGAAAACAAATCAGAGCAGGCATATCGTGGCGCACCTACATAGTGGCTACACATATTCTCACGTCCTGTATGTATAACAATATTCAGTTTTTCATTCAGCTACAGTTCCAGCTTATATGCCCCGTATTTCCGCAGGACACGTTCGAGGATTTTTTTATCTTCCCCCTCTGCCGCATCATACATTTTTTTTAGCCTTTCCTGCTCTAAAGGAGTGAGTGTGTTATTGTATGGCTTGTAACTGTCTATGATAAAAATTCCCCCGCCTTCCCTGGCTTTGTGTATATGGGATACCCATATGAGAGGACTGAAACATCATGTAATATTGTTCGCCTTGTAACACCAAACAGCAAACAGCAAGCACTGCCTATGGACGTCCATAGACAGTTTTTTTACAGATTTTCCATAAATGGAAATTTGTAAAAATTGCTCATAAGGGGAAAATCCCCCTAACCCCCTGAATGTTCTAACAAAGTTGTTTCACTCAAATCACTTAACAAAAAAGTGCATCGCATTAGATACAAAAACTCCATTGCGATGCACATATTTATTGTTCTTTTTTTGCCTGCTTTTCTTCATATCATTTTATGTATATCCAATCCTTTTTCCTTTATCTTCATATGGATTTTTTCATGCTAATACCATATATGACAAATTGCTGATCAAAGATACAGACAGTTATAATTTTATCTAATTTTAAAATCAAATTTATCTATATTTTTATCACTAATTTTTAAGAAAACCAGTCGAATTTCAATTGAAAAACTACTGGCTTTTGTGTTCATTTTTATCTAAGACAATGCACCTGATAAACACTTTCTCAAAATATTAAATCCTGTATCAATTTCCTCTTTAGAAATATTCAAAGGCGGCATAATCCGAAGTTTTTCTTTCGCAGTCAAAATCAAAAGTCCATTTTCCACACACTTCTCTGTAATTTTTCCTGCCTTTATATCCTTTTCCAAAGTCATACCAAACATCAATCCCATACCTGATACATTTGTAACATGAGGCAAAGCTGATAATTTCTCACGCATATAATCGGATTTGGAATTAACAGCAGCCAGAAAATCCGCATTGGCAATCTGATTTAACACTTCAAGCGCACCAGCGCAAACAACCGGATTTCCTCCAAAGGTTGAGCCATGATCGCCTGTCTGCAAAATATTTTCAGTCAGTTTATCCATGAGGATAGCACCAATTGGAAGTCCTGCTCCCAATCCTTTTGCCAGAGTAATCACATTTGGACATACTTCATAATGTTCACAACATAAAAACGTTCCGGTTCTTCCCACTCCTGTCTGAACCTCATCCACAATAAGTAAAATGCCCTTTTCACGGCATACTCGTTCTGCCTCTTTTACATATTCCTTTTCCAGTACATTTACTCCGCTTTCACCCTGCACAAGCTCAAGCATGACTGCACACACCGTATCATCCATAGCTTCATGCAGTGCGTAACTGTAATTTGCTGGAACATACAAAAAACCTTCTGTAAAAGGGAAAAAATGCTGGTGGAATATATCCTGCCCTGTGGCAGAAAGTGTTGTAATTGTCCTCCCATGAAAGGAATTTTCCAATGTAATAATACGATTGCAATGATCCCCTTTGACTTCCTTGCCATACTTTCTTGCAATTTTTATTGCCCCTTCATTTGCTTCAGCACCGGAATTTCCAAAGAAAACTTTGGAATATCCTGTTACCTTACATAAACGTTCTGCCAAAAGACTGTCTGGCAACGTATAGAATAAGTTAGAAGTATGCTATAATTGTTTTACCTGAGAAACAACAGCCTGAATCCATTTATCATTGCAAAATCCTAACGAATTTGTACCGATTCCGCTGCCAAAATCTATATATCTTTTTCACTCAAAATCTTCCGCCTGCGCTCCATTCCCGCTTTTTACCGCCGCAGGAAAACGATGATAGGTATGTGCAATATACTTCCGGTCTTTCTCAAAAATATCACTATTTTGCATAATAATCACCACTATTTTCAAACTCACGCATAAAGTCAACCAAATGCTGTACACCCTCTATCGGCATCGCATTATATAAACTTGCTCTCATTCCGCCAATCGCACGATGTCCCTTTATGCTGACAATTCCATGTTTTTCAGCCTGCTTTATAAATTCCGCATCAACCGCATCCGGCTTTGTACGGAAAGTCACATTCATAAGCGACCTGCTGCCTGCATTTGCCAAACCATAAAACAATGAACTGGAATCCAGATAATCATATAGGATTGATGCCTTTCTTTTGTTGATTTCCTTCATTTTTTCTAAACCACCCAATGACTGAATCCATTTAAGCACTTTCCCTGCCATATAGATATTGTAAGTCGGCGGTGTATTGTAAAGTGACTTTTTATCTGCATGGATTTTGTATTGCAGCATAATTGGTGTATTAGGCAGAACCGTATCGGAAATCAGGTCTTTATGCATAATCGCAATAACCAGTCCGACAGGTGCCAGATTTTTCTGCACGCCGCCAAAAAGCATACCATAATCAGAAACATTCATCGGTTCTGATAAAAAGCTGGAAGATATATCATTCACAAGTATTTTTCCATGACTGTTCGGACAGCAATGAAACTTTGTTCCATAAATTGTATTATTTTCACACATATATACATAGTCCGAATCCTGAGATATTTCCAAATCACTGCAATCTGGAATATAAGAAAAATTATCCCCTTCTGAAGATGCTGCAATGTTAATCTGACCGTATCTTTTCGCTTCCTCATATGCTTTCTTCGCCCAATATCCGGTCAAAATATAATCTGCTTTTCCATTCCGCATAAAATTCATTGGTATCATGGAAAATTGCAGGGAAGTTCCTCCTTGCAGGAACAAAACCACATAATCATCTGGAATATTCATAAGCGTGCGTAAATCCTGCTCTGTTTCATCAATAATAGACTGGAACAAAGAAGAACGGTGGCTGATTTCCATAACAGACATACCGCTTCCCTTATAATCCAACATTTCATCCGCTGCTTCCTGCAATACGAGTTCCGGCAAAACAGCCGGTCCCGCAGAAAAATTATATACATTTCTCATAGAAAACCTCCTAAACTTCTATCCTGTCAGTAACAGTAATTTTACTACTGCCCAAACTGTTTCCTCACAACTTTTATGATGCGCTCCATATCTTCTCTGGTGTTTTTAATATCACTTGGCAGGCAAAGCCCTCTGCTAAAAATATCTTCACTTACGCTCATACCGTCCTCTACCTGAATAAAATCGTATTCTTCAAATACAGGCTGCATATGCATCGGCTTCCATATCGGTCTTGTTTCAATATTCTCAGCCTCTAAGACATCCATAACCTGCGTAGGTGTCACATCACTGTCAGCGGAAATCGTCATGCAGGAAAGCCAGTTATTATCAATACCTGCCTTATTCAATGGATTCATTTCTATTTCCTTTATATCAGAAAAGGCATCTTTATACGCTTTATAAATTTCATGCTTCTTTTGTATATGTTCCTCCAAATACTGCATCTGACCGCATCCTATCCCGCAACAATATTTGACATCCTGTAATTATAGCCGATTGTGGAATGCTGATAATGCCTGGCAGGATCACGAGCCTGTCTGGATAAAAACCGGGCTTTCTCTACATCCTTTTCCTGCCGGGCAACAAGAATACCTCCACCCGAAGTTGTGATAATCTTATTTCCATTAAATGAGTAAATTCCATAATCCCCGAAAGTACCTGTCATTTTCCCTTTTGAAATCCAGTTTGTTTCAAATGCTTTCTGAATATACTGCTGCTCCTCCGTATGCATGGTAGGAGTAGCTAAAGGAATTTTCTTCATCACTCTGCCTCCTCTATATAAAACAACTCTGGCACTCTGTATTCTGAACACATCTTTTCAAAATCTTTTTTGACTTCCTCATAAGCCTCACAGTGATAGTTTCTTGCCCCAGCAGGACACACTTTTATGCAGACACCACAGGCAATACACAATTCATTATTTGTCTTTCTAAAATCTCCCTCACTAATTGCATTTTGGGGACAAATTCTACTACATTCCCCGCAGCAGCCAACTGTTCATCCGTCAACTGCCGATGCGTTTCACTTGCTGGGTGTAATACACAGGTTCGTATATCGGAAACATGAACTTCATTTGATGCAAGCTGTAACTTATTCATAAACTTTACCGCTGCTTCTTTTCCGCCTTTGATAACAAAAGAAATAACGCCGCTGCACCCGCTTAGATACTTCCTTGCTAATTCATAGTTTTCATCGCTCTCTAATCCCGGATAATTTACTTTTTCCACTTTGTCGGACTGCTCCAAATATTTCGCTACTGTCATAGCATTTTCACAATACTGCTTCATTCTGACAGCCAATGTTTCCAGACCAAGATTCAGTAAAAATGCGGAATGTGCGGCAGGATAAACACCAAAATCACGCATGAGCTGCATCCTTGCCTTTACAATATATGCCTTCTTTCCGTATGTTTCCGTATAAGAAATACCATGATAAGATTCATCCGGCTCCGTTAAATCCGGGAATTTTCCATTTGTCCAGTCAAAATTCCCGCTATCTACAATCACTCCTCCTACCTGTACTGCATGACCGTCCATATATTTTGATGTGGAATGAACGATTATATCTGCTCCAAATTCAAAGGGTTTACACAAGATAGGCGTTGCAAATGTATTATCTATAATCAGCGGAACCTTATGTTTGTGCGCAATGGCAGCAAACCGCTCAATATCAAAAACTGTCAAGGCAGGGTTCGCAATCGTTTCTCCGAATACCGCCTTTGTGTTTGACTGAAATGCTGCATCTATTTCTTCATCCGTTGCGTTTTTATCAATATAAATACACTCAATCCCCAACCGTCTGAGGGTATGTGAAAACAAATTGACAGAGCCTCCGTAAATTTCCATTGTGCTGATAAAGCTGTCCCCCGCATTGCAAATATTGAGCAGTGACAATAACACTGCCGCCTGACCTGATGTAGTACACATCGCACCAATTCCGCCTTCCAGTTCTGCAATCTTATCTTCAACCGCCATTACTGTCAGATTCCCAAATCTGGAATAAATCAGTGATTTCATCGGATCATCAAACACGGCTGCAACTTCTTCCGTAGAATCATAAACATATGTAGTGCTTTGCACAATCGGCATAACTCTCGGTTCTGCGTTTTTAGGCTGATAACCTGCATGTAAACATTTCGTTTCGTCTTTCAAATCAATTCCTCCTAAATTTTTCTCTCTGTTTTTTGACATGAAACAGACTATTAAACATCATAATGAATTGGTATCTGGATATTGTTTTCTTTAAGTGCTTCATATAAAACAATAAAAAAGTCCTCAATATCCTCCTTTGTGATAGCTCCAAGTGCACAAAGCCGAAATGTGTTCTGCGCCGATGTCTTTCCGGGATATATCGTAAATCCACGCTTATAGCAATAATCATGTACCTTTTCAAAACTCCAGTTTTCATCATCTGGGTATTTTACTGTAACACCAAGACCTGCCTGTAATTTCCTCCTGATAATGTCCTTGAAGCCGAGTTTATCAAGTCCTGCGTATATCGCCTCAAACACCTCTGAATGTCTTTTCCATTTTGATTCTTCGCCTTCCCTAAAATATTCATCAAGTGCCTGACGGGCAGCATAAATCGTCTGGACAGGCGGCGTAAAGTGCATTTGTCCCGTTGTTTCAAAAAAATGATACTACATATACAGATTGCAGTAGTATGAGCGTTTTGGATAAGCTGCTGACTTCTTTATCAGTTCTGTATTTCCAATAACAAATGAAAGTCCGGTCATCGCCATAAGTTCTTTTTGTCCCGATGCCATGCAAAAATCAATATTATCTTTTTCAATGTCAATCGGTTTCATTGCATAGGTAGAAATTGTATCTACGATAAAAACAGCACTATATTTGTGTACAAGAAAACCAATCTCCTTTATCGGATTTAAAATACCCGTTCCTGTTTCATTATGTGTGGTATAGACAAGTGCAATGTCTTGATTTTCCTTTAATATCTGCTCCACCTGATTCAAATCTGGTATTTCATCTATCGGACAATCAAAATTAACAAACGGAAGATTATAATACTCACAGATTTCCACTGCCCTCATACTGTAAGTGCCATTGTTAATAATCAGTATCTTTTTCCCTTTCGGCAAAAGGGAATTGATGCACACATCCATTGTAATTGTTCCGGAACCACAAAAAAGTACAGACGTGTATTTATTCAAATCGCCGTGAACAATCCGAACTAAATCTTTGCGCATCTGTTTCATCATTGACACAAATTCCTTTTCACGAGGACAAATATCCGGTACAATCTGCGCCATTTTTACGGTATCTGTTGTTGTTGCGGGACCGGGATTTAAAAGAACATTTCTCTTTATCTGCATTTTGTAACACCCCTTTCGCTATTTCAACATGCTATACACACACTCTGATAACGTTAATGCAAGAATAATGTTAATTACCCTGTAATATTTTTGGTATGCTCTCTGTATCAGGACACCCATACCAATCCAAGTAAGAGTTGCAATCGTTCCAATCGTGGCTATGATAATCTCAAATAAGAGCAAAACCCATAAAGAGCCACTATATTCCGTGATATATCCTGTTAATGCAGTAATTCCGAATAAATAAATTTTCACATTGACAAACTGCAGCAAAAATCCTTTTAGAAATGATGCTGACTTCTCCACAGTGCTTGTAGTTGGTTTGCTTAACGCAATATGGACTGCCAGCCACAAAATATAAGCAGCGCCTATGTATTTCATAATACCAAGCACATCCGGTAAAAAAGTGCTTACTCCAAACACGAAAATAGCACATATTACCTGCACAACATAATATCCTGCAAATATCCCCCAATAGAGCGGTCTTCCTTTTTTGTATCCATAGTTCGTTACCGTATTTAACGCCAGTATATTTCCCGGTCCCGGCGTAAAAGCATTGATAA
>CANTEG010000036.1 GCA_947652735.1 uncultured Lachnospiraceae bacterium
GAGGGAACGAAACGACCACTTTTCGGGAACGAAAGGCATAAATGCAGTACGGAAAATTCCAAAACAGGTCTAAAGTTTTTCGCCATTCGTCCGATATAGGGGAAACGCAAACCACCGTGTAGGCATATTACCTCTGATTTCCCCGCTTTCCAAATGATTTCCCTTATCAGGCCGCCCGGCCTGCCTGCGGAAAAGGCAGACCGCCGCATATGGCGGATGATGGCCATAGTGCGGCGGTCTTGCTTATTATCCTTATTATTCAGTTCAACATAATGCAGGCATAAATTTGGCAAACAGATATAACCCCTCTGAACCTGCAGTGACTTCATGCGGTACGCCTGTCTGCATGATGGATATCGTACCGGCCTCATACGGAATAGTGCTGCCTGCATTCACACATCTCCCGCTCCCCTTTATCACCTCATGCGTTTCCAACTGGGTTTCATGAGTATGGTTCCCAATACTGCAACCGGGAGCAATCCGCACTAAATGGTAACTGAACTTCCCGTCTGTGTCCTTTGCCGTAATGATGTGTTTCAGTTCGACACCCTTAAAAGTCGGATGCTTTGACCATTCAATCCCTGCAAAGCCAGCCTCCTTTTCCGGCAAAACTAATTTTCCATTGTTAAACAATTCAAATGTATCCATTCTGCACCTCCGATAAAATATGTTATCTGTCTTACGTTTCAATCATATTCCCCGGAAGCAATCATGTCTTGTAAAAAATTGCCCTATATACTCTGCCTTATCAGTTTTTTAGAATGGATATATTCTGATGGGGATATCCCGACGATCCTCTGGAACGCCTTGTCAAAATGGCTCTGATCATAAAATCCCATTTCCACAGCAATCCTGCTGACTGTCTTTTCCTCATCCAGCAGCCCTTGTGATTTTCGTATTCGGTTCTGGATACAGAACTGATGCGGTGTCATCCCGATACTGCTTTTAAATTTCCTTATGAGATAATATTTGCTGACAAAAATATCCGCCGCCAATGTTTCTATAAGCAGCTCCTGTTCCGGGTGGCTGGTGATTTTATCAGTCAGAATTTTTATGTCAGCATCCATGTCTTTTGATCCGTTATCCCGAAGACGGTAAACTTCCTTCACAGAAATCAGAAATTTCTCCCCCTGCTCTTTTCCAAAAATTCCCTGCCCCATTGCCTCCATTAACAACTCCTGCACAATACCCTCTGCTGTTTCTGAATCTGTCTCCTCAATAAAAGCAGTTCCTACACACATAGACAGCAGACACGCATCCCTCCCCTGACGCACGGAATGTACAGCATAAGGCGGAATGGTAAACACATCGCCTCTGCGGTACTCCACTTCTCCGTTTTCCAAGCAAACTGTCACCGTTCCCTGCGTGACCACTGATATGACATAATGCCCTACATGGTTATGGAGATCAAAATACTTATCAATATTCTCTGACACCACAAATTCGATTGGATACTTATCGCATTGATAATAGCGCATACTTCTTATACTCCTGCCGGTTCTTATTGTTCTTTAACAAATCTTTGAGTTATTCCAAATCTCATCATTTAATCGACAAACCCAAATCGTATGCTTCCTTCAGTGCCGCATTTCCTTTGATATCCCCTTTATCCTTAACTCCCCTCACAAGCACCATACCTGCATCTTCCAAATGGAAGAAATTAAGCACAAGCTGATATTGCAATTTTATTGCATCAAACAATTCTGGCAGTTCTGCCGCCCCAACCAGAAGTAAAGCAAGTTTTTTGATTGAAAACTCATTTCTCATAGGCGTATGCAGTCTGTCAATTACCGCTTTTAGTTCTGCACTAATGCCATAAAAATATACCGGCGATGCCACCACCACCATATCAGCCACTTTCAACTTTTCATATATCCCATCCATGTCATCATTTTGAAAGCACTTATTCCCCTCCCTCATAAAACATGAATTACAGCCAATACATGGATTGACCTTGTAATCGACAACAGATACAATATCCACAGAATTATTTTCACGGGCTCCTTCTGCAAATGCCTGCGCAAGCAAGTCTGTATTGCCGCCTTTTCTCATGCTCCCAACCAAAATAACAATATTGCTCATTGACTATCCAGCCTCCATATCCTTCTATTTGATTCTTGTGTTCTTTCTATTACTTCGGCAGAAAACCGTTTCCGCTAAAGCAAACGCATCCACTGAATTATACCATAAAATTTTTCTGTTTTTTACCCGATTGCACGAAACGAGTATTTTCCGGGAGTGGAAAGCAAAAAAGAGCCGTCATCCAGCCCTTTTTACTATTTCATTCAATTTTTGCCGCTTTGCCCATATACAAACACGGAAACTCTGCATACTATCACGGAAACCCTTATATTATCACAAAAACTCCCAACCTGTTTCCGTGATCGTACAGACAGTTTCCGTGTTCGTATATGGGTTTTGCCTGCGAGTATATACTATCAAGCAAAAGAACCTCAGAACAAAAGTTCGCACCCTCGCTAATGTAAAAATGCCCCTAAAAGCACACGAAAATAATGCAACTTTGAAAGCTATGTAGTGCCGAAAGTGCCGTGTTTACGGGCTTTGTTGGATTTCCGTGTCCGTATCTGCCGGGGACGGAGACACCTTGACAAAATATGACAATATCACCCATATTTCAACAACATTTGCAACAAACAGGCGAAACTCCAAGCGAATTAACGGTCTTTGATATTATTGGGTCTACGCATGATTAGCTCGATTCTTTCTTGCCAATGCTGCCACTTCTTTTCTTTCCTTGTCATTCAATTGAAAAATCAAATGATACACTTTCATTTTATTGCCAGTTTCCGGTACAATATGTTCACTAACAATCATTAACGTTTCACTTTCACCAATCCTTCTTATATTTATTGGAGCAAAATCTCCTTCAATTATTTTTAATTCTTTTTCTATTTCATCAAATCCTTGACTCAGAGACATCTTTCTATTTAAAGAAAGGGTAATTCCAAATTTAAAATAAGGATTTAAATATCCCATTAGCTGATTATATTGTTCCGTAAAGTTCTCAATATATTTATTTTCAAGTATTGCGTAATCTGTAATTATTCCATCTGACTCTTTGTATATGTATAAATCCGTTTCACCTAATTTTTTAATTGCCCTACCCATTGTAAATTCTCTTGCAACGCTTAATCCATATTTGCTATTCAAAATACCTTCTACAGAATCATGTAAATCCGCAGTAATCTGCACCTCACCCCTCTTTTCAAAATGCGGGATTCTCTTTTGAAAACGCCGAATTACGGAACATAACTCCATAATAATATTTTGAGATAGTGAAGTATGATTTCTATTTTCGCTCATATGTCGCACTTCCAGATAACGTTCTCTTAAATCACACTCCATTAGATCAAGATAATCATCAAGATTATCATATTGTAAAAATGTCTCTACTAACTTTGGATTCCGCAAATACATCATAACCATATTGCTTAACTGAGACGGCAAAAAATCATGATCCTCAAAGCAAAAATAATAATATTCTTCGTAATCTGTTATACGTTTTAAAATAGTTCGACCTTTCTCGTTGTCCAAAGCATACCTAAGCTTATCATCTACCAAATTGATTATCAAATCTTCTTCACTGTCAGCACAATCTTCCCACCACCCTAATATCGCATATAACAAATATTCGTATTTAGGCTTCATATAATCTCTGATATTTGCAGAACATATTAATTCATATAACTCATACACAGCATTTTTACATTCCTGCGGTTTTCTTTCCAAGTAATCTCTTGGAAAAAATCCATCTAACTCAAACTCTGGATCTGTTTCCAATACATCAATTAATACACGTATTATATCCTTCAAATTTCTATTGACGTATTTTGTTATTTGCATTCCAAGATCCGTCAGCCTGCTATAATCTACTAAATTTACTTGAATCACTCTGCTTATTCCCTTTCCGAATTTAACTTACTTTCTGTCAGCCTTTACATAATAGGTGCTTCTGCCGCTCCCATACCGAATAATATTTCCTTCATCCACCAGTTTCCTTAATGCCGCCAGAACTGATGATCTCCCTATGCTTGGACAGTGTGCAACAACTTCTGCACCTGTAAATTTCCCGACTTTTTCTTCTGTATATTTTTTAACAATATCATAAGCATTACTGGTATCTCCATTTCTCGCTATGATTCCTACACGTTCCTCAAATCTAGTATAACAAGCCAATATGACCGTTAGCATATAACGTATAAATGGTGTCGGGTCGTTTTTTCCCTCATGCCACCCTATATCTGAGGTTTCAAGGACATCATAATACCTGTCTTTTGTTTTCTCAATTTGCCTCTCAATACTTATATATTTACCAACACTATACCCATTCTTATATAAAAGAAGCAGAGTAAGCAATCGACTCATTCTTCCATTTCCGTCATTAAAAGGGTGAATGCACAAAAAATCACATATAAAAACAGGAATCAATATAAGGGAATCCACCTTCTCACTCGCAATTGCCTGCTCATAAGCCGTACATAACCGCTCCACTGCATCTGGTGTATCATATGGGGCGATTGGAGTAAACCTTGTGACTACTGTTCCATCCGGCTTTGTTTCATTAATATAGTTCTGTACGCTCTTAAAACTCCCGCCGTAAGAAAATCCCGCTCTTTTCAAAAGGTCTCTGTGTAACTGTAGTATATATGATGGTCTGATTGGAATGTACTCATTACTTTCGTGAATTGTGTTAAGCACATCTCTGTATCCCATAATCTCATCTTCTTCCCTGTTGCGGGGTGTTGTTTTTTCTTCAAACAACTGCTTCATCCGGGTACTTGTCGTAACAATCCCTTCTATTTTATTGGATGCCTCTGTACTCTGGATTTTTGCAATCTCAACCAAACGTTCAAGTTCAACAGGCTTCTGCCTGATATATAAGTCCTGACGTCCCTTATATTCATGTATCTTTGCGACAAGATTAAGTATATCCATATCCCATGTTTGGTCTGCAAGGCGAATATAATCAAATGTTCTCATATTATCTCCCTTCGTCCAATGTCATTCTTTTTCATCCAATTATAAGTCTTTTTGGACGTAAAATCAATTTATTGGACGAAAAAAGTTGCAAATTCTTTAAACAAACAAGCGAAACTTCATACAAACGCGAAAACTCCATACAGTTTCCGTGTTTGTATCATATCCCCCGTTTTTCAACAGCATTTTCCGTCAAGCTAATACGCCTTTCAGCCAAAACCGCCAATATCCTACTCCTTTTTACCTTTCCGTTTTATACTATCACGGAAACCCCCGACTTTTGCGTGAAAGTATACTTTTGCCTGATAGTACGATTTTTTCCCCTATCGCCCTACTATCAGCGGCATCCAAAATCACAAAAAAGCGGGGTCCACCACCCACCGTGATGAACCCCACCAAGCCTAAAAATCCCTTGATTTTAAGCCATTCTTCAATACTTTTGCCTGTTAGTACCCAAATTCCTATGGCATCATTTGGAAATAGCCGCCTGTGCCGCTGTTATACTTTGATGACTTTTACCCCTCTTTACCCCATTTACCCCACCCAATTCGACATTCGACAAACGGGATTCGACAAAATCCATATCTTTCAGTGCTACGAAATCGCATCAGAGTAGCCTTAAAAGCTGTACCAGCTCATGCGACTCCTCCGCATCTGATGCGGTCTGCCTTGTATCAAACTGTGAAAAACGATTGTCACGGTAAAATGATAACAGCTTTTCCTCATTTTCTGCCTCTAAGAAGGTCACTACGCCTCCGCCCAAATACTGTATCTCTTTAATTTTATCCCATGCCAGTGCGAGTAATTCTTCGCCAGTTATTTTTTGGTCTGCACCACTGG
>CANTEG010000037.1 GCA_947652735.1 uncultured Lachnospiraceae bacterium
TCTCCGGCAGTTATTGTTCCAAGAATGATTAAACTGATTGATGAGGGATATGGAAGGGAACACAGTATACCACAGCTTATACTGGCAGGTGCATCTGTAGATGATGTTTTTGTAATTGTAGTATTTACTGCGCTTATTTCTTTAGCTTCTACTGGCACAGTATCTGCTGTCAGTTTTTTACAGATACCCGTTTCAATTTTGACAGGAGTTATGACAGGCGCATTTATAGGAAATTTACTGGTTATTTTTTTCAAAAATTTTCATATGCGTGATTCTGTTAAAATTTTGATTATACTCAGTTTTTCCTTTCTGCTTCTTGAACTGCAAAACCGCTTGGAGGGGATTATCCCCATTTCCGGGCTTTTAGCCATTATGAGTTTGGGAATTATCATAAAAAAACGCTACTCACTCTTAGCAGAAAGGCTGTCCGTTAAATACAATAAACTATGGGTAGTGGCAGAAATTTTTCTGTTTGTCCTTGTCGGCGCAACTGTTGATTTAAGATATGCCGTTACAGCAGGTATTCTTGCAGTCCTGCTGGTTGCCTGCTCATTGGTGTTTAGAATGGCAGGTGTCGCAATATCACTGATTAAAACCAAACTTACAAAATATGAAAAATGGTTCTGCATGATAGCCTGCACGCCAAAAGCTACCGTACAGGCGGCGATTGGAGCAATCCCACTTACAATGGGATTAAATTGCGGACAGACGGTATTGACGGTTGCCGTTTTATCCATTCTCATTACTGCCACTTTGGGCGCAGTCTGCATAGATAATCTATATAAAAGATTGCTGACTAAATAAACACAATTTATTGCTTTATTTTAAGAAATGATATAAACATAGAATTACTATACACATCGAGGCGTACTGCATTGGAGTTAAAACTATCAGGCAGTACGCCTTTTTCTATACCTAAATTGTTTCGTTTTTGGGATAGGTATTACTTCTTGGCTATAGCAGAAAAATTTTTAAAATATTTTTTTAAATAGGAAAGGGTTTTACACTTTTATCATATACAATGGTCTTGGGGTTGGACAGAAGGAGAGAGCAGCATGGGCGTCACAGACCGCAGGATGGGTATTACCAGCATTCTTGTGGTCTGCGGTCATGCCACAGCAGGATAACTGGCGATACAGGTTTGTATTGCAGCAGAATTGACAACTGAATATTGTGATGCATACAGAACGTGAGGATATGTGTAGCCACGATGTTGGTGTGCCACGATATGCCTGTTCCAAAACGGTTTTGGAATGGACGTGAGGAAATGCAGGACAGGGCATTGAAACAAAGGCATGGAGCGATAAGAACCTGACAAAATGCACAGCAGATGTGCGGGGCGATAAAGCATATCCGTGATAATGATACTTCTGGATTTTGGATAAGATCCGGTCACAGGATGACGGTGCAATTCCGATGTGGGCAGCGTAATGAACTGCCACCTGTATGTGGTTTTATGGATTTAGGAAACAGGAAAAAAATATCTCTTTTACTTTTTGCGGTGATGGATTGAAGCGTCGGCGATTTCACGAACCGTAGCTTGAAACAAATCGCTGGCAGTGCTATAATCAAATCAAAAAAACGAAATTTGCGAGGAAAAACATATGATCAGAATAAGGCCGTATAAAGCTTCGGATGCAGATACGATATTATCGTGGTGCCAAGATGAAAAAGCATATTATCAATGGACAGCAGGTAAATTCGGTAATTACCCTATAACACAAAAAGAATTCTGTTTTGTTGAATCTCTAATGCCGTTTACCGCATTTGATGAAACCGGAATTGTTGGCTTTTTTACACTGAGGAACCCTGGTGAATCATTGGATGAATTACGCTTTGGATTTGTTATTGTAAATCCTCACAAGAGAGGGAAAGGCTGTGGAAAAGCTATGCTCCAGCTAGGTCTAAAATTTGCATTTGAAATGTATGTGGCAAAAAAAGCATCATTGGGTGTTTTTGAGAATAATCTTCCAGCTTATTACTGCTATAAAGCTGTCGGTTTTAGCGATGTAGTTCCTGATACAGCAAAAAAATATTGTATTCTTGGTGAAGAATGGAAGGTCAAAGAATTGATTATGGAAAACAGGTAAATTCAAGTTTATTGGGCGGTGGTTCAAGATGCTTTACTGTCCATTCCATCATTTTGACAAAGGGGGAAATTTATAGGCATTTATCAACATGGAGAGTAAAAGAGATGAAAAAATTGCAGGGGTATTTATCTTCTGCAATCAAATGGATTACAGCAGTGCGTAGGAAAGTATAAACTATATTTTTTGTGTGGAAAAACAGCGTAAGGGCGGTTATGAACGTAATGGTTTGTAGTTGTCCTTTTTGTGCTTTCCAAGGCAGAAAAACGGACACGGATGGAATGCCACCTTCAAAATAGCTGCCAGCGTATTTTGAAGGGAACACGCAAAAACGGGCGTATTTTATCGGATAAAATGCGGCATGGTTTTGCGTGGGCGGGAGTTAAGAGGGCGCAGCCCTCTTAGCAGGTCAAGGGCGGCAGCCATTGCCCAGAGAAGTGATGCCTGCGTCACTTCATACTGGGTATTGCCTGACGCTGGAACCGGCAGGACTGGCAGCAAAGCTGCCAAATGCAAGGAAATACCTTGTCACCCTGCGTGCATGAAGACAGGCATTTTCCGTTGGAGAGAAAATCGGAAGAAGGGAGGAAAACGATAATTGAATGAAACTGACAAGGCATAACGGCAGAGCCGGAAAAATGGCGCTTACAATCCAAAGCACAATGACCGTCGGTTTGATATTGAGAACAGCGGGCATATAGATGTGGAACGTGCAGAGCAGAATATCTATTTGGATTGTTACACCGGATTTTCCTCTGCAAAAATAAGGGAGCATGATAAAGAAAATAATTATTATTTTGAAAGCAGGGAAAAGGAGGTTGTTGGCATTATGATGGCATTATTTGACCAGGAAGAGGTATTTGATACTTATGTTAAAAGTGAAAGAAAGGAAGCAGAAAGAAGGACAAGGAAAGAAACCGTTGTCCAGTTGTTAAAAGCAGGAAGGTGTTCAGTTGATGAAATAGGAGAACTTTTTCCGCAGTTAGATGAAGGTGATATTATAGAAATAAAACAGGAATTTATGCAACAGGTGTAAATATATACATGACAGATGGCATTAGGTTTAGTGCATGGATAATAACTAACCAGGTTATTTCCATGCATTTTTTATCGGTCAGTAATCATAAATTATCACCCATGAAAAGTTATTGAATTTTTGTTGCCAAAATGATAATATTATCACATAAACTGAATTGTTGGAGGGATACGCATGGACAAAAAAATTATGGATGTATTGACGAACCCTGTTAAATGTAAATTATTTCTGGAAATACAAAAGTGTGGGGAAACTACAGCAAAACATTTATCTGAAACATTTTCGGATATTCCATCTGCAACGCTTTACCGCTATTTGAAAAGAATGACAAATGACAAAGTATTAAAGATAGTGAATCAAACACAAGTCAGAGGTGCTTTAGAAAAAACTTATGCGGTAGATATTGATATGACAAAGGATTTTAAAGAAATCTTAGACAGTAACTCTGGCGAAGCCTATTTGCAGTCGTTTATGCAATATATCATTGGCTTTGCGGAACTATTCCAAGATTATTGCAAACGGGATGATATAGACATTGTAAAGGATAAATCTGGTTTTTCCTTATCCCCTCTTTATCTAACGGATGAGGAGCTTGAAATGTTAATTGGAAATATCCGGGATGTAATAAAACCTTATGGGAACAACACATCAGCAGCGGGACGAAAGCTGCATTCTATTGGTGTTATAATCTCTCCACCTAAAATGGAATAAAAATTTCCCATCTATCCTCTGTGATGGATGGGATTTTTCTTGACTTTTTATTATCATTATGATAGTATTATCAAAATGATAATAAAAGGAGGTAATACACATGAAGAAAAAATGTATAATCATTACAGTCGTAACCTTTGTTGTATTAGTGGCACTGACTTTTATATTGCCGCAGGAAATCCCATTACACTTTGGGGTATCTGGTTCTGGTTCAGTCGTAAATAAATATTGTATTCTATTATTTGTTCCTGTACCAGCAATCCTTTTCTGGGCAATTGCGAAAAAATACAAAAACTAAAACAGTAAGGAGGCTCATAAAATGAACAATGTATTAGAAATCAAGAATTATACTAAAGTTTATTCTGGAAATAAAAAGGCTGTTGACAGTTTGAATTTGACGGTAAAAGCAGGAGAAATCCATGCTTTTATTGGTCACAATGGTGCAGGGAAAACAACAACAATCCGTGCGGTTGTCGGGATAATGGACTTTGACGAGGGGGAAATCCTTGTAAATGGCCATTCCGTGAAGGACGAGCCTGTGAAATGCAAATCCATGACAGCTTATATTCCAGACAATCCCGGCTTATATGACTATATAACAGGCATCCAGTATTTAAACTATATGTGTGATATGTTTTCTGTCCCTGCAAAGGAAAGAGTTTCAAGAATACAAAAATATGCAGATGTTCTCAAATTAACGGACAGTCTGGGGGATTTAATCAGCTCCTATTCGCATGGTATGAAACAAAAGCTTGCGTTGATAGGTGCATTTATACATTTCCCACATCTTTTAGTGTTGGACGAGCCATTTGTAGGTCTTGACCCTGAAGCATCTTTTCATTTAAAGAAGATGATGCGTGAACTATGTGATGCAGGGGCAGCAATTTTTTTCTCCACTCATGTGCTTGAAGTTGCCGAAAAATTGTGCGACAAGGTTACTATTATCAATAACGGTAAATTGATAGAAAGTGGAACAATGGAAGAAATCAAAGGAAGCCATAGTCTTGAAGATGTATTCATGGAGGTAGTTGAAAATGAAAGGCAAGTATAAG
>CANTEG010000038.1 GCA_947652735.1 uncultured Lachnospiraceae bacterium
AATGAGATGAATGAAAAGGAAAAAACAAAAAAGGAAAAGAAGAAAAAGAAAAGAAAATTCCCTTTTCTTCTTTTCGTGCTGTTAGTGCTTATTATTGCTGCCATTATATTTTTCGGCAAAGGAGGGGGTTTTGGGTTTTTTAATTCAGGTGATAAAGGAACACCAAAAACAACCGAAGCTGATACAACGGAGCGTGAAGAGGAAAACACAGTTACAATCGAGGTAAAGCAGGGACAGTATTTCATTGATGGCAAGGAAGTAACACTTGCTGACATTGAGCAGATAATCAAGGAAAATGATGCAGAGCAGACAAAGTATGTTATGGATGATAATTATGCAGGAACACAAAGCTGGGATGAGTTAAAGGCACTTTTTTCCAATCATGGGATTACACCGGTTATGGAAGAATAAGTATCGTTTCCGTGGGAGAGATTTATCTGCCTACTTTATCCATTGGCATTGTGTTTAGGCTTGACCAATCATAGGATATGAAGTATAATTAAAAAAAATTCTTAGGAGGATTTGCATGTTAAGTGTGGTTGTAATGGAGAAAATTGCAAAATAAATATTGCAAGGGATGATTTTTAGTTTGTGCTAGGAGTCTGCCCATTTGTTGGCAACAAGGTTGTCAGTGTTTTCGCCTTACACGCTTAATATTGTGGTATCGTCCATAGATGATTTTGGTGTGGCTTCTGTCATGCCATTTTTATTTAATTGGATAATCATATAAAGATGAAAAGACCATAGTATCTTAATGTATTTAAGGTATCTGTGGTCTTTTTATTTCATGGGAATCAATGTTTTGGTTAAGGCGGCATTAAATTTTCAGAGTGAAAGGACAAGTAAAATGAATATTGATAAACAAATAGAATTTGACAAGGTTAGAGAAATATGGAGTGGTTTAGCAATTACGGACGCAGCAAAAGAAAAAATTAGGAACATATCCTTATTTTTTGATGAAACAGAGTTAAAAAAGCAGTTGCGGGATACTACAGATGCCCGAAACCTGATTGAGCAGGCGGGGACGCCGCCGCTACAAAATGTATCGGAAATAAAAGATATTTTAATGATTGCCCAAAAAGGTGATTGCTTAACACCGTATCAGCTAGAGCGGGTAGAAAAGGTTTTGGCGGCAGTAAAACGGATGAAGGATTATCTGGAAAGAGGGAAACAGCATCATAATTCCCTGGCTTATTATGAGGAAAATCTGGATTTAATTTCGGAACTGCGTGAAGAAATAGCAGCTAAAATAAGGAATGGAATGGTGGATGATTACGCATCGAAGGAATTGGGGCAGATACGAAGCGAAATGATAAAATGTGAAGAACAAATGAAGCAAAAGGCAGAGCAAATCCTGCGTTCCCATAAGGAGTGCATGGCGGACAACTGGTATACGCTTAGAAATGGACGAATATGTCTCCCGGTGAAAAAGGAGTATAAATTTAAGGTGTCCGGCAGTGTGATAGAAAAGTCTGCCACAGGCAGCACGCTTTTTATTGAACCCACAGGTGTTGCAAAATATTATGAAGAACTTGAACTGTTAAAAATAGAAGAGGAAAACGAAGTATACCGCATTTTATACACGCTGTCAGCAATTGTGTCCGCATCCGCTCCAATATTAAATGAAAATCTGGCTATGGTAGAAAAACTGGATTTTATATTTTCCAAAGGGAAATTAAGCATTGATATGGAGGCAGCAGAACCTACGGTGAACACAGGACGCACAATTAAAATGGCGGATGCAAGACATCCATTGATGGATAAAAATACAGCAGTGCCATTGCAGTTTGATATAGGAGAGCAGGTGCGTGGTATTGTCATAACGGGACCAAATACAGGCGGTAAAACGGTGGCAATTAAAACAGTTATGTTAAATTGTATCATGGCACAATGTGGTTTGCATGTGACATGTAGGCAGGCGGATATCTGTATGAATAGTGCATACCTGTGTGATATTGGGGATGGACAAAATTTGTCGGAAAACCTGTCCACATTTTCAGCACATATTACCAATGTGCTTGCAGTTTTACGTGAAGCAAATAAAGATAGCTTTGTTATTATGGATGAATTAGGTTCAGGGACAGACCCTACGGAAGGGATGGGAATTGCAATTGCAATCTTGGAGGAGCTTAGAAAAAGCGGTGCCATTTTTTTGGTGACAACCCATTATCCCGAAGTAAAGGAATATGCGGCTCATGCGGAGGATACAGTCAATGCAAGAATGGTGTTTGATAAGGAGACATTAAGTCCGACTTATAAAATGGTTATCGGTGAGGCTGGTGAAAGCTGTGCATTTTATATTGCAGACAGGCTGGGGATGCCAAACGAAATGTTGAAGGTGGCGGTTCGTGCAGCGTATGGCGAAGCTGCGGTGGCATCTTACCAGTTTCAAAATACTGAAAGCAATATTACGAAAATTAATACAGCTACCATTTCCAAGCGAAAAAAGTCAAAGCATAACACGGGACTTAGCATGAAGTATAACATTGGGGACAGCGTTATGGTTTATCCTGAGAAAAAGATAGGGATAGTATGTGAGCCAATCAATGAAAAAGGTGTACTGCGGGTACAACTGCCAAACAAAAAGATTTGGATTAACCACAAACGGGTAAAGCTTCGTGTGGCAGCAACAAAGCTTTATCCTGAGGATTATGATTTTTCAATTGTATTTGATACAGCCGAGAACCGAAAAAAGCGGCATAATATGCAAAGAAAATATACAGATGATGTGATAGAGAATATGGATGATGAATAAGGAAGCTTTGATGAAAAGGAGAAGTACAATGCGGAGTGAACATTACAGAAAGTATTTCAAGGTTCCTTTTATGATGGGACCAAACTGTTTAAGGCTTTTGGATGAATTACTGGAAGAATATCCATTACAATATACATCCGATAATCTGGTTTTGGATTTGGGGTGTGGAAGCGGTATAACAAGCTTGTTTATTGCAAAGGAAACAGGAGCAACTGTGTACGCAAATGATTTATGGGTATCGGAAGAGGAAAACCGCAGGCATTTTGCGAGTTGGAATATGCAGGATAAGATAATTCCTGTGTGTGAAGATGCTACAAATCTGCATTTTGATAAGGAAATGTTCGATGCAGTGATAAGCATTGATTCGTATCATTATTTTGCAGGAAAAGAGGAATTTTTTACTCAAAATATTTTACCTTACATAAAGAGCGGAGGTATTGCCCTTGTTGCAATTCCCGGTATCAAACATGAATATGACGGACGGAGCAAGGAGCTGCTTACACCGTGGTTAGGGAAAGATGCATACATGCTTCAAAGTGCTGACTTTTGGAAGCGGATGATTGGAAGCCATAAAGACATCGAAGATGTCAGAACATGGGAACTGTCATCCTTTGAATTGCCTTGGCAGGAATGGTTTGGTACGAAGCATGAATTTGCATTGAATGATGAAAACTATTATGAAAGCATTATTTGCCCATATACAACTTTTGTTGGGGTTATGGTTAAGAAAGCAGAAGCTATGCATACATCCTAAGGACAAGCTGCTTCCTGCGAAACCTGCTAAGGATAAAGTTACAGGGGTATGAAATGAGCGAATTAGGTGATTATGAATTTAAATGTGGAATAAAAAAATAGATATTTCAATCAGGCAATTGGAGGCGGAAGAAGCATATGGATATTGCAATAACAGGCGTTTCGTTGTCTTTTCAAATTTTTTATGATACACTGAAAACGATATATCATCAGGGATGAGGTGAAATCATATGGACTATAATGCATTGTGCCGGAAAAAGGAACATTTGACATATTATACACGCAAACAGTTCCCTGTATATGTTGTGCCATACTGCAAGCCGGTAATATTACGAGGAGAGAATTATAGATGTTATATTTAAGACCATATAAAAAAGAGGACGCAACGACTATTCTTTCATGGTGCGGGGATGAAACTGTATTCAGAAAGTGGACAGGGGAGCGGTACAATTCCTATCCGATTACGGAACAGGACATGAATGAAAAATATTTTGCCTGCAACGGAGACTGTGCAGAGTATGATAATTTTTATCCGATGGTTGCATGTGATGAAAATGGATTGGTGGGACATTTTATTATTCGGTATGTTGATGGAAACCATAGTATTTTAAGAATTGGGTTTGTAATTGTGGACGATAAAAAAAGAGGACATGGTTATGGAAAGAAAATGATACGTCTTGCCATGAAATATGCGTTTGAAATTGCAGGAGCAAAGAAGGTGACGATTGGCGTATTTGAGAATAATATGCCTGCCTATTATTGCTATAAGGCAGCAGGATTTCATGATGTGCAGTCAGAACGGGAAGAGGCATGTGAGCTGTTTGGAGAGAAGTGGAAAATTCTTGAGCTGGAACTAAAGCGGGAGGATTACTTTTTGGCAAAGGAATAACATGACATTGATTTTGGATGGAAAACCGAAAGAGCAGGATTTACGGAGGAAGATAGGCAAATGGATTACAC
>CANTEG010000039.1 GCA_947652735.1 uncultured Lachnospiraceae bacterium
TCCTGAACCGGCTGACCGGCGTGTTTGCCGAGGACAGGGCGGCCTTTATCGCCAGTCTGGACGATTACAGCCTGCTTGTCATTGACGATTTAGGCGTGGAAAGGAATACCGAGTATGCCATGGAGCAGATGTTCACCGTCATTGACAGCCGGTATCGGAGCAAGAAGCCGCTGATCGTCACAACAAACCTGAAACTGGAAGAAATCAAGAACCCGCCAGACCTTGCCCACGCAAGGATTTATGACCGCATACTGGAACGGTGTGCGCCGGTTCTCTTTTCCGGAAAGAATTTCCGGGAGGAAGGAGCCAGGGCGACCAAAGCGGCGGCGAAGGAGATTGTGAGGAAGGATAACAAAGTTTGATTGCATGAAAAGGAGAATTTATGGGAAGCGAGAAAATCACAGAGGACACTACCACCACAGCACCGGCTAAGGACGCTCCCGCACTGGTGAAGAAGATTGGAAGGACTACCTACATTGTGCGGGTTCATTTCAGCAAGAACAGCAAGGAAACCATGAGCGACAAAATCAAGCGTATGCTGAAAAATGAGATACGGCAGATGTGAAAAACTGTAAATTTTACGCCATTCATTTGTAAAATTGAGTGGCGTAAAATTTGTAAATATGGTATAATTCGTTTATAGATATCTACAGTATTTGTTATTATTTGTGAAAACAATTAATATTTTTGGGGAGTTAAGGTTTTGTTATTTTTAGCGGAGAGAAAGCATGACACTATTGGCTTCTTGGATAGGGATAGATACTCATGGTCCTACATCAGCATATATTGTTAGTGATAGTAGATTTAGTTGGAATAAAAATGAATATTTTGATTATGGGAAAAAAGTATTTGCCTCTCATACATATCCAGAAATTTTAGGATATGCAGGAGATGTATTATTCCCATCTACTGTTTTATCACAAATAATTGAAATGATAGATACAGGAGTTCTATTTGATACTAAAATGAACTGTGATCAAAAAAATAGATTGATATTTGAAAAACTGTGTTATTCATTTTCTAAATATCCAACTAAATTTACAGGTGATATTGTTCAAGTATTACATATTTCACGTGATACGGTATTTGATAAATACCCTCAATTTTATGGTTACTTTCTTTCTTGGACAAAAATAAAAGGTTGGGAATTTCAAAAAGTCGTATTACCTCAGACATCGGATATACTGTATGTTTTAGGTTCAGGTAAAAATGAATTCAATCAAAATTATTTACGTTACCAATTAGGAGTTAATAGAGATACTAGCAGAAATGTTTTTCACTGCTTTATAGATACTCTTTTTAATACAAAGGATATGTATTGCGGTGGGCCGCCACAACTTGTAGGTATATATCGAAAGCCTAATACTGTCGCTAAAAATTTTGGAATAATATATCAAAATAAACGATATTTTTTAGGTGCTGAAGTGCCAGCAGGAACTAGTTACGATAAAATTGAGTGGAGGAACGAATTTTTTGAACTATGTGATGGTGAAAGAAAAAAGATAAAAGCCAATGCTACCAAGCAACCTGATTTTATGCGAAGAAATTAATATGGCAACTCCCTAGGTCCCCCTTTTATAGTTATGGGGATGCGAGGTGCTGTCGTCATCTGGAACATTATGTTCCAGATGGCTACTAGGGTTTATCATAGAAAATGCTAAATTGGCTATAAACACAAAAATCCTTATGGCATAAAATCATAAGGATTTTTGTGTTTAGTTAAAAGCCAACAATATGCGCATACTAACCTAAAAATGGTAACTTTTTTATTAAATCCATTGCTTCACCCGTTAGGGAAGCCACCTGTTTTTGTAAGTTATTGATTTGAATTTTGTATCCCATCTCTTGGATACCTTTTGCAACAGTTGATTGTGAAACACCAAATAATGACGCAATTTCATTTTGTGTTATTGTTTTATTCTGCCTAACAGATGGGTCATTCATCATAATGTAAGCAAGCATTTTGTGTTTGTCTGTAAATTTTTGCCGCATATTAGCACCTCCTTTTATTCGATTGTATTCGATATTATCGAATAAATCAAGCTTTTTCTTGTGATAGTGTAACTTTACTTGGGGAATATTTAGAAAAAAATGGAAAAGAGACACCTCTTTATAGTATAATGTAATCACCGAAAAAAATACAAAGAAAGAAGGTGTCCCTATGAATAACAGTATACAGTATTTTTTGGAAAATGGAATACCTGGGTTAGAAAAAATAAAAAAAGATTTTTTTACAAATGCAATGTATTTTGATGAATATATAGAAGAAGTAAAAAATATAGTATTAGATTTTGGATGCCATATAATCTCTGAAGTGCTGGAAGAATGTAATACATTACTGGAAGAAAGTTTAAAAAGGAGGCTGCACTGGCAGGTTAAAGACCACAGCCAGAAAAATATAATGTCACCTGTGGGTATGCTGTCTTTTACACGCACAAGGTTTAAAAACAAGGAAACAAAAGAAACAGCATACCTTCTGGACAGGGTTCTGGGATTTGGACCACATGCCCGTATGTGTGATGGTGTAAAAGCAGCCATCCTTGAAGAAGCAGTACAGACAAGTTATGAAAAAGCTGGAAGGGAAGCATGCCCTGGGGAATGTGTGTCCAGGGAAACAGTGATGCGCCATGTCCGTGGGATGGAAATACCTCCTGGAAACCAGAAAGGCCCTGCAGGAAAAAAGGAAGCCAGGTATCTGTATGTTGAAGCAGATGAAGACCACGCTGCATTGCAGTTCCATGAAAAGAAAGGTGATATAAAACGCTTCAAGGGGCATGCAGGCAATAACCAGATTGTGAAGCTTGTATATGTACATGAAGGGTATACAGACATTGGAGCGGACCGGAAGGTGCTAAAAAATGTGGTATATTTTGGCGGGCTTTACCGTGGTAAAGATAATGGAAAACTCTGGAATGAGGTAAAAACATATATAGGGAAACAGTATGCAGCAGAAGAAATGGAAAAAATTTATTTCCAGTCTGATGGTGGTGCATGGATGAAGAAAGGCCT
>CANTEG010000040.1 GCA_947652735.1 uncultured Lachnospiraceae bacterium
TACAAATTGAACAATCAATATTTTATCATTTAAAAACTTATAATGGCTACTTGACAATACAAAGTAGTTGTGATATTTTCTAATAAACTACTAAGTAAAACAAAGTAGCTTGCTTTTTTCGCACTTAGTACTATTATGTGTGCCGCATAACAAAAGTGTGCCTTGCAGTGATTTGTCTGTATTGTGCAGCGGTATTCGCAAAAGAAATATTTTGCTCATGTCTGTAAATGAATTGGAAACGGAGTGATACATAAATCCATGGAAGATACACAACTATTAAAGGGAGTTTTGGAGGGCTGTGTCCTCGGTATTATCCGAAAGGGCGAAACCTACGGTTATGAAATTCTATCGGTGCTTGAGGCAGCAGGCTTTGAAAATATGGCAGAGGGGACTTTGTATCCTGTGCTTACCAGACTGGATAAAAAGGGAGCTATTTCCTGCCGCAAGGAAAAGTCACCCCTTGGTCCCATAAGAAAATATTACAGCATCACAGCGGATGGAGAAAAACGATATCAGGAATTCAAAAAAAATTTTAAACAGCTTGTCATAAATGCAGGAAATATTTTGAATGAAAATGTTAAGTAATGGGCTAATGCTTCAATGAGGAGGGATGAAAGCGATGAGTTATATGGACATGAAAGAGAAATTAGAGGGAGAATACCAAAGAATTTTTGACGAGGTTGAGGCATATGCAATCATAAACAACTATGCAGGTGAGGGAAAAGAAGAACTGATGATGAATCTGCTGGATATGCTTCTGACGGCACAGACAGAGGGAAAAGGGGCAGAGCGGATTGTAGGAAACGATGTCAGAAAGTTTTGTGAGGATTATTTCACTGCATATGACAAACAAAAAGGAAAGCTGGAGCAAATTTTCTTTATGATTACCATGTATGCATGGCTTGGGCTGGCTAATTGTATTTTGGATATGTTTGATGAAGATATGAAATTTGTAGGGCTTGCGGCAAGGGGAAAGACGGACTGGACCGTTATGATATGCTGTATTGGAGTAGCAGTATTGGTTTCCATTATTTTAGATATTGTGTTTAGTGTCGCTTACCGTAACAAACTGGCGAAGTCAGATAAGCTGGTTAGTATTATATTCGCAACCGGCATCGGCAGTGCGGCCATCGGGCTTATAATTGGCAATACTATGAATATAGAATTGCTGCTGCCTTTGGTACCTACATTTGCGGTATGTATAACGGTCATTGTTGTATGCTTTATTATCAAACGGATAAAAAATTATAAGCAATATGGTTCCATCTGGGTCCCAAAAGAAGAAACGATAAAGAAAGCGTTTTATGTTTTGGATGATGGTGAAGCTATTTCCGAGTATGGGCAATTAATGATTCAACATTTTTCGGAGTTTTATGATAAGAAAAATGCAAAGCGGCTCAAGAAAAATGAGCCTGCCCTGACACCAGAGGAATTTATGGATTTTTTGGAGAGGGAAAATGTTAAGCTAAAGAAAGACTCCAAACGAATGCCAATCCTGTGGGGTATGTTATGTATTTTAGCAACTGTGACCATAGGTGTGGCAGAAGGATTTGAAAGCTTTGCCGATGGAGTGGCTTTTTTTGGAATGTTAGCAGGCTGCATGTTTGTTGTATACTATTTTATTTTTGCAAAATTCATTTACGGAAAACTTTTGCGTGACCGCATAAAGCTGTTTGAAAAGTGCCGTAAGGACGGAAAAACGTTGCTTGACTATGCAAAGGAGAAAGAGTAAATATATAGATATATTTAAAACATTGTGATGAGTAAAATGTAGTATTTCTTAAATCGTGTACAACTGATGTCTGTCAAAGTAGAAATTTGCTCATAACGGTACATTTAATTAAGGGAGACTGAACATGAAAAGAAAATTAAAAACAAGCATAGTCGTTGTGGCTGCCATGGCTGCTGTATTTATGGTGACGTCCTGTGACAAACGGGAGCCTGTTGACATGCAGGGAGTATCAGGGGAGCAGACGGAGAATGAATACAAGGTATCCACTGAAAAGGGAGACATAAAGGAGCAGCTTGGTATTGAGGATAGCTGGGAGGAAACGCTGGTCAGCAATAATCAAAGGGATGTTAATGTGTATGCCAAGGTCATAGTGCCTTCGTGCAGCGGAATGAAGATTTATAAGGGGGAAGCTGCCGATTTTGGGGCAGAAGCCGCAGAACAATACATAAGTGCAGGTGAGTTTGATGAACTGTTTTATATGGATGAGGAGAATATACCGAAAGAGATATGGAGAGAAAGGCTGGAAAACAAGAAAGCAGAATGGATGAATAATAGGGGTGGTGACTTATCCGAACTTGCATTAAGTAATAGTGAGGTTGATGTGGAATATGCTGCCGCAATAGAAGAATTGGAGCAAAGATATAATAATGCACCTGACGATTACAAGGTTGCAGAAGCATATGACGGATATTGTTATCTGGGAATGAAAAATAACCATAGATTTGAAATTACCAATTATCAGACGGAGTTTGGATGGAATCCCCTTGATTATAACTGGGCTGCATTTGTGGAAGGACAAAGTAAGGGCGATTACGTGAATGCATTCTATGGAAGTGTTTATGATAAAAATGATGCAGGTACAAATAATAAATGCAGTATTCCACATGAGGATGTGGAATCTGTCGCATACCAATATCTGGAACACTTGGGTCTGTCGGAGTATAAAATCACTGAGGCAAAAGAATTAAGTTGGGAAGCGACACACGGGGATGAGACGAAAAGCTGGAATGATGGGTATACAGTTGAATTTACACGGACAACAGATGGAATTGAGGTTGCAAATTCAGGGACGGGAATCTCTGTCAATGCGTTTGATTTTGAAGTTTCAGGAG